>NZ_PHQX01000001.1:0-1398506 GCF_002803515.1 Stenotrophomonas lactitubi
CTCTTGTACGCTTTGAAACAGCTCGGTGATGTGACAAGTGTCATGATCCTCCCGGTCGCATTTGCTCGGTCAGAGTGCTGGTTTTTCACACATTAGTCCTGTTTGACGAATGTGGGCAAATGCTAAACCGGCACCTCGTCCAGGATCAGCAGGTGATAGGAATGCGCCTGCAGCGCCTGTTCGTCGCGCCAGAGCAGGGGATAGGTGGTCAGTATCAGATCATGTGCGGCAATGGCATCGAACTGCGTGTCACGCGCAGGTCCGTGCAGGGCCAGTACGCGCAGATCCGGGGTGAAGCGCGCAGCTTCACTCTGCCAGTTGTGCAACAGTGACGTCGGCATGACCACCAGCGCCGGTTTGTCCAGGCGGCCGCTCTGTTTTTCAACCAGGAGATGGGCCAGGGTCTGCAGTGTCTTGCCCAGGCCCATGTCGTCGGCCAGCACGCCGCCCAAGCCCTGCTGGCGCAGGTACTGCAGCCAGGACAGGCCCTCAAGCTGGTAGCTGCGCAGCGTCGCGCGCAAGCCCTGCGGCGCCGGGACAGCGGTCATCGCCGGTGCGTCCAGCAGGCGCTGCACGCGTGCGCGGGTATCGTTGCTGCTGTGCAGTCGCAGCTGCGCGGCGTCCTGCAGTGCCTGCAGGCGCCCGCGGTCGTGCACCTGCAGGCGCAGCGGTTGCCCGTGGTCGCCGAACAGATCCGCCAGCAGCGCGATCACCGGTTTCAGACGTCCCGCGCGCAGTGCCAGGCGTTCATTGCCCGACGTCGTCAGCAGTACGTTCTCGTCATCGCCGATCGCGTCCAGCTGACCGCGCAGCCAGCGCGGATCAGACTGCAGTACGCCCTGCAACAGCGGAACCAGTGCAACGCTGCGGCCATCGACGTCGATGGTCAGGGCCAGGTCGAACGCAGCGCTGTCGGTGGACATCGACCGCACATCCAGGTCGATCTCCTCCACCCGGGTAATGCGATGGCGGAAGGCATCGTCAGTCTCGATCTTCCAGCCCAGCGCTTCCAACCGCAGCACATCCTCCAGCAGGAAGCGGGTCCAGTCGAAACTGCGCAGCTCGAACAATGGACCGCCGCCGTCCAGCACGATGCGCGGTTGCCGCTCGCGGTGCAGGTGGACGCTGTGCAATTCCGCTTCACGCCGTGCCTCCCCGGCCAGGTCACGCGGCAGCAGGTAGAGCTGGCCCTCGGCGCCATGCACGAACAGCGACGGGTCGTCGAGAAAACGCACGTGTTCGCCGTACTCGAAAGCGACGGTGGCAACGTCGAGCCACTGCGAGGCATCGCGTTCGGTGAGCCAGGCGGGACGGTATTCCATGCTGTGCAGATGGAGGATCGGCGTCATCGCCTGGGTCTGCAGGGTGGGCAGCGTTGGCTTGGCGGCCGGGCGCAGCAGGCCCGGCGTACCCTCCAGGGAGGTTGCCAGCGCGGCCAGCAGTACGGCGGCGACATGCTCGCAGTGCCCGCCAACCGGACAGGTGCAGCGACTCTGCAGGGGGCTGTGCGGTGTGCGGGCGCTGGCATCCAGGTCGATCGACACCTGCCAGCCCTCGAGCTGGGCGGTCAGCAGCGGTGACTGGTAGCGCAGTTCACGCACTGCCGAAACGAGGTGGTTGCCCTTTCCCAGTGTCCCGGCATCCAGCCAGCGGGACAGTTCCCCTCCGGTGAATACTACGGCCATGCGTCGTCCTGTCCTCTCCATCTGCAGCACGCGTTGCCGAGGGCACCGCAAGCGGGGAAGCGGACATTCTACGGATTGAGGGCCCGGCATGCTGGTTCATGCTGCGGCGCATCCCAGCCGGCAACGGGTGTACCGCTAGAATGGCGGCATTCTCACCGGGTAGGGCAGTAGAGATGCAGCAATCGACTTCCAGCGGCACGCGCAGCAAGCGTTTCGCCTCTGCGGCGGATGCCCTGCAGGGCGTGGTCGCTGATGGCCAGGTTCTGGCCGTGGGTGGCTTCGGCCTGTGCGGTATTCCTGAAGCACTGATCGCCGCACTGCGCGACAGTGGGGCCAAGGGCCTGACCGTGATCTCCAACAACGCCGGCGTGGATGGCTTCGGCCTGGGCCAGCTGCTGGAAACCCGGCAGATCAGGAAGATGATTTCGTCCTACGTGGGCGAGAACAAGGAGTTCGAACGGCAGTTCCTGGCCGGCGAGCTGGAGTTGGAATTCAATCCGCAGGGCACCCTGGCCGAACGCCTGCGTGCCGGTGGTGCGGGTATCCCGGCGTTCTTCACCGCTACCGGCTATGGCACGGTGGTGGCCGAAGGCAAGGAAACCCGTGAGTTCGACGGCAAGCACTACGTGATGGAAACCGCGCTGCGCGCCGACGTGGCACTGGTCAAGGCCTGGAAGGCCGACGAGGCCGGCAACCTGGTGTTCCGCAAGACCGCGCGCAATTTCAACCCGGCCTGTGCGATGGCCGGCAAGGTCTGCATCGTGGAAGTGGAGGAGGTGGTGCCGGTCGGCAGCATCGACCCGGACCAGGTGCACCTGCCGGGTATCTACGTGCACCGCATCGTGCACAACCCCACTCCCGAAAAACGTATCGAACAGCGCACCATCCGTGCGGAGGGCAACTGAGATGGCATGGACCCGCGACGAGATGGCGGCGCGCGCTGCGCGTGAACTGACCGATGGCGCCTACGTGAACCTGGGCATCGGCCTGCCGACGCTGGTGGCCAATCACATTCCCGACGGCGTGGATGTGTGGCTGCAGTCGGAAAACGGCTTGCTCGGCATTGGTCCGTTCCCGACCGAAAGCGAAGTGGATGCCGACCTGATCAATGCCGGCAAGCAGACCGTCACCGCACGTGCGGGGGCCAGCTATTTCGGCAGCCATGACAGCTTCGCGATGATCCGCGGTGGTCACGTCAACCTGGCCATCCTTGGCGCGATGCAGGTCACCGACCAGGGTGACCTGGCCAACTGGATGGTGCCCGGCAAGATGGTCAAGGGCATGGGCGGGGCGATGGATCTGGTGGCCGGCGTACAGCGGGTGGTGGTGCTGATGGAGCACACCGCCAAGAACGGCGAACACAAGATCCTGGCCGAATGCACGCTGCCGCTGACCGGTGTGGGCGTGGTCGATCGCATCATCACCGACCTGGCGGTATTCGATGTGACCGATGACGGTCTGGTGCTGGTGGAAGCCGCGCCCGGAGTTGGCGATGGCGAGTTGAAGGAAAAGACGGGCGTGGCCTTCAAGCGCGCCTGATTGATCCGCGACAGGAGGTGTGCGGTCCCTCCTGTCGGTCAGCTGCGTCGGGCGTAGGCGTATTCGCTGCCGTGGGCGTCGGGCTCGCCGACGCATGCGGCCGCTGTCGCTACACGTAGTCCGGCGTGTTCACAGCATGTACCGAACACGCGTTCGATGGCATGGGCGAGCGTTCCATCTATCTGGCCGTGCTCAGCCTCGAAGTTGCTTCGGTAGAGGTGTGCGTCCAGCAGCGGGCGCAGGGCCCGCAGCCGCCACCAGCCCATGCTGCCGGCACCGAACTGGCTGCCGTCTGCTGCAGCGTGCAGGCCGACCCGCGCCTGGAGCCGTTGCAGTGCCGGACCATTGCCACCAACGTACTCGGCAACCGGCAGAAGGTGACCCTCGGCGACGACCATGCCCAAGCTGCGATCGGCCTGGAACGCAGCGTGGATGCGTGCGGCTCGCCCGCCCTGTACCAGGCGCTGCAGCAGTTCCTGCCGCCACTGATCGCCATCGGACCGATGGCTGGAACGTTTCGTATGCAGCTTCAGGATCACATCGTGCTGGTCCTGCAGCAGTTCAGCCACTTCAAGGAACGGCAGGATGTCCCGGCCATGGTTTTCCACAGCCATGACCTCGCCCTGCAGGCCGTGTGCGGCAAGTGCCTGATGCACTGCGTCCACGTGCTGCGCCGGAGTAGTCACCACGATCCGCCAAGGCAGCGCTGCATCGTGTAGTGCAGACAGGACTTCCGGCAGCGTCTCCAGGTACCAGGCATGGAGATGCACCGCCGGCTGCTGGACTGGTGCAGCAGCCGGTGACAGCGCATCACGGGTGGCCTGCAGCCACGCATGACCCAGCCTCGCATCCGGTTCCAGCACTGCACCTTCGGCCCATTCGTTCCAGGCGTTGATGAATACCATGCGCTTGTTCGTGGGCGCGGCAGCAAGGCGTTTCTCGATCGTGCTGCGCAGCCAATCACGATAGCCTCTGGGCGATGCATGCAGGTACACCCGGCCGCGCCCCGAACGGCGAGCCTCGTTGTCCCAGCCAGGATTCACGCCGGGGTAGAGCGGATAGTCCGGCAGCGGACGTGCGCTGATCTCGGCAGCCAGTTCACGCCAGTCGCGCACGTCGCCATTGAAATCGGGATTGAGCAGCCACTGCCGCGCCGACAGCGAGGAAGGGTTGCTCATGTTCGGAGGGAATTCGACGGCAGCGTCGAATCCGATGTCACGAGGGTCTGGCCGTTCAAAACCTTGAACGTAGACCAGATGGATCTCGCCCACGCCATTGTCGCGACACCAGCGGCGCCAACGGTCGGCGGTGGCACGTGCATCGGGCAGCAGATGGGGTCGGTAGACCAGCAGCATCGGCAGGCCATCGACCTTCAACGCGCGCCGGTCGCGCAGATACGGCGCGATGTGGGCGATGAAGGACAGATCGTCTTCGGCGCTGTGCTGCTGGCCGATCAGGATGTCATCGTCGCGCCCGTCCCAGCGCCGCGCCCAGTTCTCGTTGGCCCAGCACAGGCAGAACGGCAGGTCGATGCTGTCGTCGTCCAGCCATTGGCGCAGCGGGTCTTCCATCAGCGTGCGACCGCTGAACCAGTAGTAGTAGAAGCAGAACGCGCCGATGCCATACTCCGCAGCCAAACGCGCCTGGTCACGCATCACCTGCGGATTGCGCAGGTCGTAGAAGCCCAGGTCGGCAGGCAGGCGTGGCTGCACATGGCCTTCGAACTGCGGCAGGGCGCGGGTGACATTGCGCCATTCCGTAAAGCCCTTGCCCCACCAGGCATCGTTCTGCGGGAACGTGTGGAACTGCGGCAGGTAGAACGCCACCAGGGTGGCGGGCAGTGGCGAGGGCAGGATGCCTTCGCGCCAGGGGACGTGGCCGATCGCTGGTTCGTCGGCGCGCCACCGCAATTGGGCATTGGCGCGCGGTCCGCCGGCGTCCTGCTGTCCTTTCGGCGGTGGCGGCACCCAGGCGCCATGGCCGGCCAGAAAGCGGGTGCGCAGGCGATCACGCTGCCCCTGTGACAGCGGCAGCGCCCGAAAGGCCGCGCGCAGCAGCGGGAACAGTACCCGGCGCAGGTTGATGCCGGTCATCTCACGTGCTCGTTCAGGAGGGCGCGTGAGCAGGGTTTGGCAACGTAGATGTCGGTCATTTCTCCATTTTCAGCGTTGGCGGCCGTCGGGGCAAACATCACCGTGCTAGCGTTGGCCAATGCTGTTCCCCCATGACCTGCCAGACGCCGACGTCCGCCACCTGACCGGGTGGCTGCCCGCCGCTGAAGCCGACGCTCTGCAGGAGGCATTGGCACAGGAAATTCCTTGGGAAACCCACCGCATCCGCATGTTCGGCAACTGGGTGGACTCACCCCGGTTGAGCTGCTGGATCGGCGATCCGCAGGCGCGCTACCGCTATTCAGGCGCCGAGTTCGTGCCCCATCCGTGGCCGCTTGTGCTGGGGGCATTGCGCGACCGGCTGCAAGCGCAGGGCGTGGGTCGATTCAACAGCGTGCTGCTCAACCGCTATCGCGGCGGCACCGACTACATGGGCTGGCACAGCGATGACGAGCCGGAGCTGGGGCCGGCGCCGCTGATTGCTTCGTTGAGCCTCGGAGCGGCGCGACGGTTCCTGCTGCGTCGACGTGACGATCCTGCGCGCAAGGCCGAATACCTGCTCGGCCACGGCGATCTGCTGTTGATGGCCGGGCAGACCCAGCGCCACTACCAGCACGCGCTGCCGAAGATGGCGCGGGTGCAGGGTGAACGCATCAACCTGACGTTCCGGTGGATCACGCCGCGGACCTGACGCAGGTCCCGGAGCATTCATCCACGCATGGCGTGGATCTACCCGCATCGCGGGACCAGGCCCGGCGTAATCAGCGGAAACCGATCAGCGCTTCAGCGCCTGCTTGTCGTTCTGCCCGCTGGTCAGCGTCCAGCCCACCACGTCCTGCGCTACCTGCTGCAGGCCACGCTCGAAGGCCGCTGCCACCGCCGACACATCAGTGCTGCCTACCGGCTGCAGCTGACGGAAGGTGCGGTCGGCGACCACGCGCTGGCTGGTCACATCGATCAGCTTGGCGTTGATCTCGATGACGACCGTTGGCGTTGCCTGGCCCTGGTAGTCCGATTCGAAGCGACGGATGTCGGTCGACAGCTTGTAGTCGGCGCGGATGCCGGCGGCAACGCGGGCCACGCCGTGGATGCGGCCGGAATCCTCGAAGCCGCGCAGCAGGGTGTCCTCGATCATGTCGGTGGCCGGCTGCGCCCAGCTGGCGCCCTTGTAGATCTCCAGCTCCGACGGCGTCGGCCGCACGTTGATGCGCGGGCTGTCGACCATGCGCGCGGCGCTGGGCTTGGCCAGCACCAGTTGCCAGTCGGCCTGTGGCCAGCTGGGGTCGACCTTGACCTGCACGGCCGGCGAATACAGGGTGACGGGGTTCTTGTCGCCGCTGCCGAGGATCGAGCAGCCACCCAGCAGGGTGGCCAGCGACGCTGCCAACAACAGGCGCGGAAGGGTGGTCGGGCTCATTTGGGTTCGAACTCCTTCGGGGCGTCGCGGCCGAGCAGGTAGCGCGCGGGGTTGTTCTCGAGACGGTCGCTGACCCGGCGCAGGTCGCGGATCAAGCCACGCAGTTCACCCAGCGTCGGGCCGAGCTGGCCGAGGCCGTCATTGGCGAAGCTGTTGATGGCGGCGCGGTTCTCGCCAAGGATCGAATCGGCATTGCCAGCGGCCGAATCAAGCTTGGCCAGGGTGGCGTCGAGCTTGTCGATGATGCCCGGCAGCTGCTGCACCAGGTTCTTGTCCAGGCGCTCGATGGTGCCATTGGTGGTCTTCAGGGTGGTGTCCAGGCTGCGCGCGGCATCGCGCGCGCTGAGCAGCAGCGACTGCGTGCCCTGGTCGCGGTCGGCCAGGCCGCCACTGATCGTTTCCAGGTTGGCCAGGGTGGCGTTGATCGAGGCGACATTGCGGTCGCTGAGGATCTGGTCCATGCGCTCAACGATGCGGTTGGCCACATCGGTGATGTTCTGCAGCGCCGACGGCGTGGTCGGGATGATCGGTGCCGGGTCCTTGTTGACCGTGGTCAGCGCCGGCGACTGCGGCGTGCCGCCGCTGAGCTGGATGATCGACGGGCCGGTCAGGCTGGTGATCGCCAGCTTGGCGCGGGTATCGGTCTTGACCGGGGTTGTCGAGTTCAGGCGGATGCGCGCGACCACCTGGCGCGGATCGTCCGGTACCAGGTTCAGTTCGGTGATCGAGCCCACCGCGATGCCGTTGTACTGCACCGGGCTGCCGACCGACAGGCCGGTCACCGCTTCGCGGAACACCACCCGGTATTCCTGCCAGGTGCGGTCGGAGGAGTACTTGGCGGCCCACAGGCCGAAGGCCAGCAGGGCCAGGCCGGTGATCAGGGTGAACGCGCCGATCAGCACGTAGTTGGCTTTTGTTTCCATGGCTCAGGCACTCTCGATCTGTTCGCCACGCGCGGCGCGCGCGCGGGGTCCGTGGAAGTATTCCTGGATCCACGGATGATCCAGTCTCTCGATTTCCGGCAGCGGCGCATTGGCCACCACCTTGCGATCGGCGATGACCGCCACCCGGTCGCAGATCGCATACAGCGTGTCCAGGTCGTGGGTGATCAGGAACACGGTCAGCCCCAGCGCTTCCTGCAGGGTCTTGATCAGGCGGTCGAACGCGGCCGCACCGATCGGGTCCAGCCCGGCGGTGGGTTCATCCAGGAACAGCAGCGGCGGATCCAGCGCCAATGCTCGTGCCAAGCCGGCGCGCTTGCGCATGCCGCCGGACAGCTGCGAGGGCAGCTTGTTGATCGCATCGGCGGGCAGACCGGCCAGCTTCACCTTCAGCAGGGCCAGCTCGTAGTGCCAGCGCTCGGGCAGTTCGCGGTGGTGTTCCTTCAGCGGCACCTGCACGTTTTCGCCCACGGTCAGCGACGAGAACAGGGCGCCGTCCTGGAACAGCACGCCGGTATTGCGTTCGATGTGCAGGCGGCTCTCGGCGTCGTCGGCACGCGCGTCGCGACCGAGCACTTCGATCTGCCCTTCATCCGGCACGCGCAGTCCGAGGATCGAGCGCATCAGCACCGATTTGCCGGTGCCCGAACCACCCACCACGCCAAGGATCTCGCCACGGCGCACGTCCAGGTCCAGCCCTTCGTGCACGGTCTGGCTGCCAAAGCGGTTGACCAGCCCGCGCACGCGGATGGCCAGGTCGTGGCCGGCGTCGTCCTGCATGGGCACTTCTTCGGGGATCGGATGCGTGCTCATGTCACCAGTCCATGTGCATGAACCACAACGCCGCGAAGGCGTCGATGATGATCACCAGCGAGATCGTCTGCACCACGCTGGAGGTGGTGCGCTCGCCGACCGACTGCGCTGTGCCTTCGACCTTCAGGCCTTCCAGGCAACCGATCAGGCCGATCACCAGCGCGAATACCGGCGCCTTGGACAGCCCCACCAGCATGTGCCGCACTTCCATCGTGTCGTGCATGCGCGCGATGTACATCTGCGGCGGAATATCCAGATCGAACGCGCCGACGGTGATACCGCCAGCCAGGCCGGCGACCATCGCGATGAAGGTCAGCAGCGGCAGCGTCACCAGCAGCGCGACCAGGCGCGGCAGCACCAGCAGGTCGATGGGGTCGAGCCCCAGGGTGCGCATCGCATCGATTTCCTCGCGTGCCTTCATTGCACCGATCTGCGCGGTGAAGGCACTGGCGGTGCGGCCAGCCAGCACGATCGCGGTCAGCAGCACGGCGAATTCGCGCAGGAAGGCGATGTTGACCAGTTCGACCACGAAGATCTCCGCGCCGAAATCGCGCAGGATGGTCGAGCCGAGGAAGGCGATCACTGCGCCGACCAGGTAGGACAACAGTGCCACCAGCGGCACCGCATCCAGCCCGACCTGCTCCATCTGGTGCACGGTCGCGGTCAGGCGGAAACGCCGGGGTTCCTTGACCAGGCGTGCGGCCTTGACCAGGTTCTCACCGAGGAAGCTGCACAGCGCCTTGATGTTGTGGCCCGTGGCGTGGACGCTGACGCCCAGCCGCTCCAGCGCCGCCAGCACGCCGAAGTCACGCTTCGGCTTCGGACGGTCGTCGGCCACTTCTTCGATGGTGCACACCAGCGCCTGGTGGTCCGGGCGGAACTGCAGCGCGTGTTCACCGAGATCGGCACGATGGGCGACGCGCAGCACCTGCAGCACGCCGGCCGAGTCGAGCAGCTCGATGCCGGTGGCGTCGATGCCGGTCAGCTTGTCCGGAACGCCACGCAGCACTTCGGCCGCGGCCAGCGCGGTCTTGAGGGTCCAGTGGCCGGACAGCCGGATCAGTCCCGGATCCTGAGCGTCCTGTTCGAGCTGGGGGGCGTGGGTCGGGGTCATGGGGGCCATTCGGGTCGCAGCATAACCGTTCTGAATTGCACGTCGCGTCGAACCAGGATGAATTTCTCCAGCAGAGCCTGACGTAGGTAATACTACGGCGCATGTCCGCAGACGCTCACACGATCCCCACGCCCCAGGCCACCTACGCGCAGCGCGTGGCCTTTGTTTCCGAGATCGCCGGCCGCCTGCACAGCTACGGCACAACGGCCCAGCGCCTGGAAGCGGCGGTGGTTGCATTGGCCCGGCAGCTCGATCTGGATTGTGAACCGTGGTCGAACCCCACCGGCATCATCCTCAGTTTCAGCGATCCGGCGCAGGCCATCGGCTCCAGTGACATCACCCGGGTGATCCGGCTGGCGCCCGGCGAGAACGACCTGCACAAGCTCAGCGTGGCTGACGGAATCGCCGAAGAAGTGGCCAACGGCCGCATGAGCATCGCCCAGGGTCACACCGCGCTGCGCCAGCTGGACAAGGATCCGGGCCGGCGCGGCAAGCTGCGCACCATCCTGTCCTTCACCCTCGGTGCGGCCGGCGTTGCAGGCATGTGGAAGCTGCCGTGGCTGGACATCGCCACCGCCGGTGTCATCGGCCTGCTGATCGGCCTGCTCGGCATGGTCACCGACAAGCGCCCGGCCAGCCGTGAAGCGGCCGAAGCACTGGCGGCGCTGCTGGCCGGCCTGGTCGCCACCGTGGTTGCCACCTTCGTGGGCGCGCTGAATCTCAACACGGTGATCATCGCTTCGCTGGTGGTGCTGCTGCCGGGCATGTCACTGACCAATGCGGTCAATGAACTGGCCAGCCAGCACTGGGTGTCCGGCACCGCGCGCTTTGCCGGCGCGTTGACCACGATCATGAAGCTCAGTGTCGGCGCGATGATCGCGGTGACCCTGGCCGATGTGCTGGGGCTGGACCCGATGATCCGTGCCTCGCGGCCACAGGGGCCGTGGGTCGAGTGGGGCTCGCTGCTGACGGCGGCGTTCGCCTTCGCCATGTTGTTCAAGGCCAATCGTCGCGACTATCCGTGGGTGATCGCCGCCTCGGTGGCCGGCTACGCGATCTCCAAATTTGGTGGTCATGCCTGGGGTACGCCGGCCGGCATCTTCCTGTCGGCGATGCTGCTGACCGCTGGCGGCAACCTGTTCGGGCGCGTGGTCGGCCGTCCCGGCGCGATCATCCGCCTGCCGGGCATCATCATGATGGTGCCTGGCAGCACCAGCCTGCGCGGCGTGCTGACCCTGGTCCAGCAACAGGACGTGGGCGCCGGCCAGAGTGTGTTCCTGACCGTGTTGAACGTGGTGATGGCGCTGGTCGCCGGCCTGCTGTTCGGCAACCTGCTGATGCCGGCGCGCAAGACGCTGTAGGTGTGGACCGTTGGCCCGCACACCCTTGAATGGTGTGGGTGTGGACCGTTGGTCCACACACCGGATAAAGAAAAAACGCCGGCTTTCGCCGGCGTTTTTCATTGCGACCCGATCTGGCCTCAGGCCTTCTTGATCAGGAAATCTTCCGGCTTCTTGCTGCCCTTGGCGGTCAGCTCGGCCATCCAGCGCGGCTGCTTGCCACGACCGGTCCAGGTTTCCTTCGGGTTGGCCGGGTTGCGGTACTTCGGTGCAACCTTGCCCAGCTTGCGGCCGGCGGTCTTGGACGGGGCCTTGGTGGCCTTGGCGACCTTGCGCGCGCGCGGTGCGGGTTCACCACCGAACAGTTCCTCGATGGTGTAACCCTCGGTCTTGGCCAGCTTGCTCAGCTGGGCACGCACCTTGGTGATCGGGCGACGCTTGGCGACGATGGTCTGCTGCTTCTTGGCTGTGCGGATCAATGCGCCCAGCTCACGTGCCGACAGGCCGGTCAGGTCGATGCTCATCAACGATTACTCCAGAAACTAATTTAGGGACAGGGACGAGCCGGTCCGTGGCGTCGCGGGACAGAGTAATGAGGAATTAATCCCAGCACAAACAGTTGCGGTCACCGTCTGTCGGCTGGCTGGCCCGGTTGCGACCATTTTGACCGGATTATGTCCGCTGCGATTTTCCGGGGGCGGCCATCCGGCAAAGAAAGACCGGGGTATACCCCGGTCTTTTCCGATCAACCCTGCAGGCGCTGCAGCAGGGTGGCCTTGTCCAGGCTTTCCGCTTCGGCGGCGCGGCGCGAGCGGTACTCGAAGGTCCCTGCGGCCAGGCCGCGCTCGCTGACCACCACCCGGTGCGGGATGCCGATCAGTTCCATGTCGGCAAACATCGCGCCCGGGCGCAGGCCGCGGTCGTCCAGTGCGGCATCCAGACCGGCGTCGCGCAGCTCCTGCAGCAGGCCTGCGGCCGCATCGGCCACGGCAGCGTCGCCCTTCGGATTGATCACACACACCACCACCTGCCACGGCGCCATCGCGTCGGGCCAGATGATGCCGGCGTCATCGTGGTTCTGTTCGATCGCGGCGGCGACCACGCGCGAAATGCCGATGCCGTAGCAGCCCATCGTCATCACCGCAGCCTTGCCGTTCTCGTCCAGCACGGTGGCATCGAGCGCCTTCGCATAGGTGCGGCCCAGCTGGAACACGTGGCCGACTTCGATGCCGCGGGCGATTTTCAGTTCGCCGCCATCCAGCGCACGATCACCGGCACGCACGTTGCGGATATCGGCCACTTCCGGTTCGGCCAGGTCGCGGCCCCAGTTGACGCCGGCCAGGTGGAAACCGGCTTCGTTGGCACCGACGACGAAGTCGGACATCGCCGCCACTTCGCGATCGGCGACCACGCGGATTGGCTTGGCCGGCGCGACCGGACCGAGGAAGCCCGGCACGCTGCCGAGGTATTCGGCGATCTCTGCTTCGCTGGCAAAACGCTGCTCGTCCAGGCCGGCAACCTTGCCCAGCTTGATCTCATTGACCTCGTGGTCGCCACGCACCAACACCAGCACGAACTGCTGTTCCTTGCCTTCACCGGCGATCAGCGCCACCGACTTCACGGTGCGCTGCAGGTCGATGCCGAGCAGGGCGGCAACGTCTTCGCAGGTTCTCTGGATCGGGGTCTCGACCTTGCGCAGCGCTTCGCTGGCCGCAGCGCGCGCAGCCGGATCGGCGGCAATGGCCGCTTCCATGTTGGCGGCGTAGTCCGAACCGGTGGAGAACACCAGCGCGTCTTCACCGGAATCGGCGATCACGTGGAATTCCTGCGAGGCGTCACCGCCGATCGCACCGGAATCGGCCTGCACCATGCGGAAGTCCAGACCCAGGCGGGTGAAGATGCGGCTGTAGGCCACCTTCATGTTTTCGTACTCACGCACGAGGTCTTCGTCGTGCAGGTGGAACGAATAGGCGTCCTTCATCAGGAACTCGCGCGCACGCATCACGCCGAAGCGCGGGCGGATCTCGTCGCGGAACTTGGTCTGGATCTGGTAGAAGTTCACCGGCAGCTGCTTGTAGCTGGACAGTTCGCTGCGTGCGAAATCGCAGGCGGCTTCTTCGGCGGTGGGGCTGTAGCAGAAGGTCTGTTCCTTGCGGTCCTTGATCTTCAGCAGCTGCGGGCCGAACTTCTGCCAGCGACCGGTCTGCTCCCACAGTTCCTTCGGCTGGATGGTCGGAATCTGGAATTCGACGGCACCGGCACGGTCCATTTCCTCGCGGACGATGCGTTCGACCTTGCGCAGCACGCGCAGGCCCAGCGGCGACCAGGTGTACAGGCCGGACGCGAGCTTGCGGATCATGCCCGCGCGCAGCATCAGCCGGTGGCTGGTCAGCTCGGCGTCGCTGGGGGTTTCCTTGGTGGTGTGCAGGTGGAACTGGGAGAGGCGCATCGTCGGCTTCGGATTACGGCAGAGACACCTATTCTGCCAGCCCGGCCGGGGGAGGGGTATCGGCCGGGCGGCGCCCGGCACCCGCCGAATCAAAGGCAACGTCAAAAGCGGGATTTCTGTGGGATGGCGGGGTGGGTCCGGTTGCGGGGGACGCCGTAAACCCATCCATGGGGGCTTGGCCGCGGCATCCATGCCGCGGACACCCCCGCAACCGGACCCACCCCGCCTTCGACAGATTTCTGCGATCTGTCGGAATGGCATGGGCTGCTCTTGGTGGGTGTCGACCTTGGTCGACAGGTAGATCCACGCCATGCGTGGATGTTTTTCGTCCCGATTTCGAAATATCCGATTTCGATGGAGATTCATCCACGCATGGCGTGGATCTACTGGCCACCGGGAATCTGTCGAAGGCGGTGCACTGTGGGTTTGCGGGGTGTGAGCCGCATGGATGCGGCGACCAAGCCTCCATGGACGGATTCACGGCGTCCCCGCAAACCCACAGTGCACCGCCATCCCGCGGGAAGCCGCTTTGGCTGTTGCCGTTGCTCCGGCTGTTGCTTGAAAGCCTCTGCGGGTGCCGGGCGCCGCCCGGCCGATCCCCCCTTCAACCCGCCGGTGGGCAGTACGCCTTGATTGCCGCCTCGGCCAGGCCCTTCTGCGCGCTGCGCTGTTCCGGGGTAAGTGCGGTATCGGCCTTGCCGTCGCCATCGGTGTCCTGCATCACCGGGCCGCTGCCCTCCAGCAGCGCCACGTTGGCGCGGGCGGTGCTGCATTGTTCCGATACCGGCGCGGCGGAAGGCTCCGGGGCCGCGTCCGTCGCCGGTGTCCTGGCCTGGGCTCGGGTCTCGTATTTGGCCCCGGTCGGCGGCGTTTCCGAATACTGGGTCACGCCCTTGGCGTCCTTCCACTTGTAGACGGGGCCTGCCAGCGCAGTGGTACTGGCCAACAGCAGCAGGTATCCCAGGCAGGACAGGGCACGCATGGCAAACTCCGCAGAATGGGCGTAGAACGCCGATTGCAGCATTGGCGCCGACCGCTGGCAAGTCGATTAAACTGGATTCCATGGACCCGATCACACCGCCGCCGCGCTCGCGCACGATTTACCTGCTGCCCAACCTGTTCACCACGGCTGGGCTGTTCTCTGGCTTCTACGCCATCATCGCCGCGGCCAACGGAGACTTCGTCAACGCCAGCATCGCCGTGTTCGTGGCGGCGGTGATGGATGGCCTCGATGGCCGTGTCGCGCGCCTGACCGGTACCAGCAGCGAGTTCGGCGTGCAGTACGACTCGCTGGCCGATCTGGTCAGCTTCGGCATGGCGCCGGCCCTGGTGATGTACCACTGGTCCCTGTCGGAACTGAAATACGACGGTGAGCTGGTCGGTCGTCTGGGCTGGGCGGTGGCGTTCCTGTACGCCGCCTGCGCGGCGCTGCGCCTGGCCCGCTTCAACACCCAGGTGGCCGTGGTCGACAAGCGCTGGTTCGTCGGCCTGGCCAGCCCGGCTGCCGCCGGCCTGATGATGTCCTTCGTCTGGGCCTTCGCCGATGGCACCCTGGGCTGGAACGGCAACGAGCTGCGCTTCGTGGCGCTGGCGGTGACCCTGGTCGCCGCACTGCTGATGGTCAGCCGCATCCGCTTCTGGAGCTTCAAGGGCGGCGCGGCCAAGGAGGGCGCCCGTTCGGACCGCGTCCCGTTCCTGGTGCTGGCACTGGTGCCGATCGCCATCGCCATCGCGGTGATCGACCTGCCACGCGTGTTGTTCGTCGTCGGCATCCTGTACGCGCTGTCAGGCCCGGTGATGTGGGGCGTGCAGCGCCTGCGCAAGAAGCCCGAGGCGGCGTGAGCCAGGACCTGCCCGTGTTGTGGTCCCCGGCCCAGCAGGCCTGGCTGCAGGCCATGGGCTATACCGTCTATCACGATGGCAAGTTGGCCGCCGAAATGGACGCGGCATTGCAGCTGAGCGTGGCTGAAGCCGCGGCATCGGCACCCGCGCCGGTCGCGCCGACGCGCACGGCGCCACCATCGATGCAGCACGCACCCAGCCAGCGCGACGCGGCGCCGGAACCTCGGCTCGAGCGCGCGCCACCACGCACTGCCGTGCCGGTGGCGGCGCCGGATACCGTACCGGCTGCGGCCCGTCCGCTGCCCACCGGCAACGCGCGCCAGCCGCTGGTGCGCCTGCCTGATCGCCTGCAGATCGCGCTGTTGCGCGCCTCGGGCTGCAATCCGAACGACCCGGCCACACAGACGCTGATGGAAAGCTGGCCGCTGGAACAACTGCGTCGCGACCCTGCAGCCAAGCGCGCGTTGTGGCCGCAGCTGCGCGCGCTGCGCAAGGGCGCAACCGCATGAGTGCAGTCAGCCAGCCCGGGCCGGTGGCGATGCGCGCGCTGCGTGAGAGCGATCTCAATGCGGTGATGGCCATCGAAGTGCGTGGCTACCCCTATCCGTGGACCCGCGGCATTTTCCTGGATTGCCTGCGTGCCGGTTATCCCGGCCTGGCGATGGAGCGCGATGGCCTGTTGATCGGCTATGGCGTGCTCAGCCTCGCTGCCGATGAAGCGCATGTGCTGAACATCTGCATCGATCCGCTGGTGCAGTCGCGTGGGCTCGGCCGCCAGCTGCTGCGTGCGCTGGTCCGTCTGGCCGCTGATCGAGGCGCGCAGCGGGTGTTCCTGGAAGTGCGTCCGTCCAATACGCCAGCCCTGGCGCTGTATCACAGCGAAGGCTTCAACGAGATCGGCCGGCGCCCTCGCTACTACCCTGCCGCGCAGGGGCGCGAAGATGCGCTGGTGATGGCGATCGAACTGGTGGACGGCGAGCTGGAGACAATGCCGCCGCTGTAGTCGGCGTCGCGTGGCCGCTGCGCACGCCGGGCATGGCCCGGCGCTACCGATGCGTTGTTTACGCCAGCCGCAGGGCCAACACGCCGGCCACGATCAACGCCGCCGCCAGCCAACGCGCGCGCGGCACCCGCTCGCGCAGCAGGAACACCGAGATCAGCAGCGCGAACAGGATCGACGATTCGCGCAGCGCCGACACCATGGCCACCGGCACCTGGGTCATCGCCCACAGCGCCATCGCATACGATGCGGTGGTGCCGATGCCGCCGGCCACGCCCAGCGGCCAGTGCTGGCGCGCATACGCCAGCAACTTGCCGCGCTGCCGATGCAGCGCCCACAGCGGCAACGGAATGCCCGACAGCAGGAACAGCCACAACGTGTAGCTCAGCGCATTGCCGGACAGCCGTGCGCCCTGCGCATCGACCAGCGTGTAGGTGGCGATCATCGCGGCGGTCAGCAACGGCAGCCGCAGCTGGCCGCTGCGTGCGCCGCGGGCCATGCACAGGATGCCGCCACTCACCAGAATGACGCCGAGCCAGGCCGACGGCGGCAGGCGTTCGCCGAGCGCGGCGCCGGCCAACGCAACCAGGATCGGCGCGCAGCCGCGCATCATCGGATACGCCAGGCTCATGTCGACCTGCTGGTAGCAGCGTGCGACCAACGCGTAGTACGTCACCTGCAGCAGCACCGATGCGATCAGCCACGGCCAGCTTTCCGCGGCGGGGAAGGGCAGCCACGGCAAGACGAGCGCAGACAACAGCGCGGCGCTGCCGGTGACCAGCACCGTGCCGAGAAACTTGTCCGGCCCGCGTTTGACGATCGCGTTCCAGCTGGCGTGCAGTGCAGCGGCAGCGAGGACCAGCAGGAAGAGGGAAAGCGGCATCGGGTGATGATGCCATGCGGGGAAAAATGAAACGCCGGGCATTGCCCGGCGTCAGCCTTGAAAATGTGCCAATCAAGGTTGGCGTTCTGGTAGGTGCCAACCTTGGTTGGCACGTCACAGCGGTGCGGACCCAGGTCCGCACCCACCACGGAGGCGTTACAGCTTCGCGCGCTGCTCGCGCAGGCCAGCCAGCTGGTTGTTCCAGTCGACCAGGCGCACGCGTTCCTGCTCGATCACCGCTGGCGGAACCTTGTCGGAGAACTTGGCCAGCTTGGTCTCGCTCTTCTCCTGCTCGCCTTCCACGCGCTTGATCTCCTTGTCCAGGCGCGCGCGCTCGGCATCGAGATCAACCAGGCCTTCCAGCGGTACCAGCAGCTTCAGCTCACCGACGATCGCGGCGGCTGCCGGCGGCGCACTCTGTGCGTCGGCCAGCCACTGGATGCTGTCCAGCTTCAGCAGGAAAGCCAGCGAGGCACTGAAGCGCTCGATGCGCACGCGGTCCTGTTCCAGGCCGGCCAGCAGGCGCAGCGGTACCAGCTTGGACGGGGCGACGTTCAGTTCGCTGCGCACGCGGCGCACGGCACTGATCACCGCCTTCAACCATTCAACGTCGGCCTCGGCCTGTGCATGATCGCCCTCGAACTCGGCGGCGGTCGGGTACGGACGCAGCGACAGCGTGGTTTCGGCCAGGCCCAGGCGCGGGGCCAGCTGCTGCCACAGCTGTTCGGTGATGAACGGGGTCAGCGGGTGCAGCAGGCGCAGCAGCGCTTCCAGCACATACAACAGGGTGTGGCGGGTGCTGTCAGCGTCGGCAGCATCGGCGCCATTCAACGCCGGCTTGCTCAGCTCCAGGAACCAGTCGCAGAACTCGTTCCAGGCGAATTCGTACAGGCACTGCGCCAACAGGTCGAAGCGATAGGCGGCGAAATGGCCCTGCGCTTCGGCGGTGGTAGCGGCCAGGCGCGAGAGGATCCAGCGCTCGGCATCGGTACGCGGCGTCGGCACGCCAGTGAACGCCGCACCTTCGGTGTTCATCAGGGTGAAGCGGCTGGCGTTCCACAGCTTGTTGCAGAAATTCTTGTAGCCCTCGGCGCGGTTCATGTCGAACTTGATGTCGCGGCCATGGGTGGCAAGTGCGGCGATGGTGAAACGCAGCGCATCGGCACCATGGGCGGCGATGCCGTCCGGGAACTCCTTGCGCGTGGCCTTCTCGATCTTCTCCACCATGCGCGGCTGCATCAGCCCGCCGGTGCGCTTGGCCACCAGGTCATCGATGGTGATGCCGTCGATGATGTCCAGCGGGTCGAGCACGTTGCCCTTGCTCTTGGACATCTTCTGGCCCTGGCCATCGCGGATCAGGCCGGTGAAGTAGACGTCCTTGAACGGGACCTTTCCGGTCAGGTTGTCGGTGGCCATGATCATGCGCGCCACCCAGAAGAAGATGATGTCGAAGCCAGTGATCAGCACCGACGACGGCAGGTAGCGGTCGAAACCGCGCTCGGCCATCGCCTGCTCGTTCGGCCAGCCCAGGGTGGAGAACGGCCACAGCTGCGAGGAGAACCAGGTCTCCAGCACGTCGCTTTCCTGGCTCAGCACGACGTCGCTGCCGAGATTGTTCTTCGCCCGCACTTCCTCTTCGCTGCGGCCGACGTAGCAGTTGCCGGTGGCGGCATCGAACCACGCCGGAATGCGGTGGCCCCACCACAGCTGGCGGCTGATGCACCAATCCTGGATGTTGTTCATCCAGTGGCGGTAGGTGTTGATCCAGTTCGGCGGCACGAAGGCGATTGACCCGTCCTCGACCAGCTCCAGACCACGACGCGCCAGTTCGTCCATTTTCACGAACCACTGATCGGTCAGGTACGGCTCGATCACCTGGCCGGTACGGTCGCCGCGCGGCACCTGTAGCTTGTGCGCCTTGGTCTCGACCAGGATGCCGAGGTCTTCCAGTTCACCCAGCACGGCCTTGCGCGCGTCGTAACGGTCCAGCCCCTGGAAACGTTCCGGCGCGTTGTCGTTGATCGCGGCCACCGGGGTGAACAGGTTGATCATCGGCAGGCTGTGGCGCACGCCCACCTGGTAGTCGTTGAAGTCATGCGCCGGGGTGACCTTGACCACGCCGGTGCCGAACGCACGGTCGACGTAGTCGTCGGCGATCACCGGCACGCGGCGGCCGGTCAGCGGCAGCACCACGCTCTTGCCGATCAGGTGCAGGTAGCGCTCGTCTTCGGGATGCACCATCACCGCGGTGTCACCCAGCAGGGTTTCCGGGCGGGTGGTGGCGACCACCAGGTAATCGCGGGTTTCGCGCAGCGTCTCGACGCCGTCGGCATCGCGCTCGACGTGCTCGTAGCTCAGGCCTTCATCCAGCTGGTAGGCGATCGACCACAGGAAACCGTCTTCCTCGGCGCTTTCCACTTCCAGGTCCGAGATCGCGGTCTTCAGCACCGGGTCCCAGTTGACCAGGCGCTGGCCGCGGTAGATCAGGCCCTGTTCGTGCCAGCGCACGAAGGCTTCGATCACCGCTTCGGACGGCTGCGGGTCCATGGTGAAGGTGCTGCGCGACCAGTCGGCCGAGGTGCCGAGGCGGCGCATCTGCCGTTCGATGATGTCGCCGGACTGCTGCTTCCACTCCCACACCTTGCCGATGAAGCCCTCGCGGCCCAGCGAATCGCGGGTCTCGCCGTTGCCTTCCAGCGCCAGGTTGCGGCTGACCACCATCTCGGTGGCGATGCCGGCGTGGTCGGTACCGACCTGCCACAGCGTGTCGTAGCCGCGCATGCGGTGGTAGCGCACCAGCGCATCCATCAGCGTCTGCTGGAAAGCATGGCCCATGTGCAGGGTGCCGGTCACGTTCGGCGGCGGCAGCAGGATGGTGTACGGCTCGCCCTTGCCGGACGGCTTGAAATGGCCGGCCTTCTCCCAGGCCTCGTAGAGGTCGGTCTCGAAGGACTTCGGGTCGTAGCTGGAGGCGAGTTGGGTCATGCGGGGGAACCAGTCATCAAGGCGGGAAGGGAGATCAGCGCGACCCGAGGGTGCGCCGGATCTTCTGGTCGGTGTGGTACTGGCTGACCGAATAGGCAGCCCAGATCGCCGCAGGCAGCCAGCCGATCAGGGTGATCTGCAGGATCAGGCAGACGATGCCGGCAAACGGCCGGCCGATGGTGAAAAAGGACAGCCAGGGAAGAATCAGGGCGATCAGCAGGCGCATCAAGGGGTCCTCGCAGGGCTTACATGTCGTGCTTGTTCAGGTCGTAACCGGCGGTCTTGTACTGGCGCCAGCGCTCGCGCAGCGGTTCGCGCGCTTCCGGATCGGCCGGCACCACTTCCAGCACGCGCTCGCACTGGCCAAGCCAGGGTTCGTCGCGCAGGTTGATCACCAGCGGCCGCACGGGCGCCTCGCCACCGGGCGGGGCGATCAGTACCAGCGCTTCTTCCTCGTCCACGTCCTCACCCACGATCTGGTGCGGAATGTAGGCATCGTCGTCGAACGACCAGAGAAGTTCGTCCAGTTCTTCGGCCTGGGCCTGGTCGCGGGCCAGCACCAGGGTGAACAACCCGGCGTCGTTGGCCTTGCGCGCCAGTTCGCAGACCAGGCGCAACGGCTCGGTCAGGAAGCGGGGCTTGGCGATCAGGTAGAAGTCGGCGCGGGGCATGGCGGCATCCAGGTGAGGCAGGTGCCTATCCATGCCGGCTGACGGCTGGAGCGGCGAGGCCCCGGCCGGCGGTTGCCGGCCAGGGTCAGGTACAGCGTCAGGCGCGGGCGACCTGGTCCAGCAGCCACTGGCTCAGCAGGCCGACCGGACGGCCGGTGGCCATGCCGCGCTTGCCTTCATCGCTGGCCACGCCGGCGATGTCCAGGTGGGCCCAGCGCTGGCCTTCGGCGAAGCGCGACAGGAAGCAGCCGGCGGTGATGGCACCGGCCCAGCGGCCGCCGATGTTGTAGACGTCGGCGAAGCTGGAATCCAGCATCGGCTGGTACTCGTCCCACAGCGGCAGGCGCCAGGCGCGGTCGAAGACCTGCTCGCCGGCGGCCAGCAGCTCGTTGGCCAGGTCGTCGTGCTTGCTCATCAGGCCCGCGGTCTGGTGGCCGAGGGCGACCATGCAGGCACCGGTCAGGGTGGCCACGTCGACCAGCGCCTGCGGCTCGAAGCGCTGCGCGTAGGTCAGGGCGTCGCACAGGATCAGGCGGCCCTCGGCGTCGGTGTTGCCGACTTCGATGGTCTTGCCCGACATCGAGGTGATGACGTCGGACGGGCGGTAGGCATTGCCGTCGATGGCGTTTTCCACCGCCGGCACCACCACCACCAGGTTCAACGGCAGCTTGGCCTTGACCGCAGCGACGAAGGTGCCGATGACGTTGGCGCCACCGCACATGTCGTACTTCATCTCTTCGATGCCGCCCTGGGTCTTCAGGTTGACGCCGCCGGTATCGAAGGTGATGCCCTTGCCGACCAGCACGTAGGGCTTGGCGTCGCCGCCATTGCTCCACTTCAGCACCACCAGGCGCGGGCGGTTGGCCGAGCCACGGGCCACGGCCAGCAGCGAGCCCATGCCCAGCGCTTCCATCTGGGTCTCGTCGAGGATCTCGGCTTCGGCACCGTCATGCTCGCCGGCGAATTTCACGCCCACTTCAGCCAGATAGGCCGGGGTGCAGTAGTTCGGCGGCAGGTTGCCCAGCTCGCGGGCAAACTCGACACCGGCAGCGATGGCCTGGCCCTGGGCCAGGGCCTGCGCATCCTCACCGGCGATGGCCAGCTGGGCCAGGCCGGCATCGTCGGCCTTCTTCTTGCCCAGGGTGGCGGTGTAGCGGTAGGCCGCGTGGTCGGCGGCAATCACTGCCTGGCGGATCGCCCAGGCCGCGTCGCGGTCCTTCACCGCCACCTCGGACAGGGTGAACAGTGCGCTGCGGGCAGCGCCGGCCTTCAGCGCGCGCACGGCATCACCGACTGCCTTCAGGTACTGCGGCACGCCGAAGCGGGCGGCATCGCCGAGGCCGACCACCAGCACGCGCGGGGCGGTCACGCCCGGCAGGTCGTGCAGCAGGGTGGTGGCGCCGGTCTTGCCGGACAGGTCGCCGCGCTGGGCCAGGGCCGCCAGGCGGCCACCGCTTGCAGCATCCAGTGCCTGCGCGGACGCAGTCAGGGTATGGTCGGCATAGGCGCCGACGACGAGGCAGTCAACGGCGGCCGAAGCCGCAGCGAGGTGGTTCAGGGTGAATTCGAGAGCCATTGAGCAGATTCCATTGGCAAGTCCGTACAATCGCGGACCGTTTACGCCCAGACGCTAGACTGGGCGGCACCGCGAACGAACCTGAGAGTTTAAACCACCGCCCCATGTTGAAGCTCGACCGCTATCTATTGGGCGATTTCGTCCAGAGTTTCCTGGCTACCCTGATCGTCCTGCTGGTGGTCAGCGTGGGCGGCGTGCTGGTGGACATCCTCGGCAACATCGCCGACGGGCGGCTGCCGGCCAAGCTGCTGTTCTCGCAGCTGGGCCTGCAGTTCATCGTCTACATGCCGCTGATCCTGCCGCTGGCACTGATGCTGGGCCTGCTGCTGGCCATCGCCCGCCTCTACCGCGACTCGGAAATGGCGGTCATCACCGCCATCGGTGTCGGCCCCAAACGCCTGCTCAAGCCCCTGCTGCTGCTGGTGCTGCCGGTGATTGCGGTGGTCGGCGCCTGTTCGCTGTGGCTGGGGCCCTGGGCCCAGCGCACCGCCGAACAGATGATCCAGGACGCCAACCGCAGCGTGCTGATGGCCGGCCTGGAGCCGGGCCGGTTCACTCCGCTGCCCAATGGTGGCGTGGTCTATGTCGCCTCCATCTCCCCCGATGGCAGCCAGCTGGGCCGGGTGTTCCTGCAGCGGCAGAAGGAGGATCGCCTTGAAGTGGTGTCCGCCGCCAGCGGTCGCATGTACTTCGAAGGCGCCCGCCAGCGCTTCCTGGAACTGGATGATGGCCACCAGTTGGAAGGGCCGGCGGCTGGTGCGCTGGATTACCGTCTGGCGACTTTCGCCCGCAACGACGTGGCGCTGCCCGACGGCAGCGAGGCCCGCAAGAGTGATGATCCCGAACTGATGCCGACCACCGCGCTGTTCGGCGACAAGCGTCCCGAGGCGCAGGCACAGCTGCACCGCCGCCTGGCCCCGCCGCTGATCGCGCTGGCCTTCGCCCTGCTGACCGTGCCGCTGGGCCGCAGTTCGCCGCGCCAGCAGCGCTACGGCCGGATGATGCTGGCCCTGCTGGCCTACATGGTCGGCACCAACATGATGTTCATCGGCAGCGGCTGGATTGCCAACGGCCAGATTCCGTCGGCGCTTGGCCTGTGGTGGCTGACCCTGCCGCTGCTGGCACTGGCGATCTGGATGTACGCGCGTGATGGCCGCATGGCCCGCCCGAAGGGAGCCCGCGCATGATGCTGCGACCGATGCGTTTCGACCTGTACCTGGGCCGGGCAGTGCTGGGTACCGTGCTGCTGACCTGGGCGGTGCTGGTCGGCCTGGACGTGCTGATGGCCTTCTCCGGCGAGTTCAAGGACATCGGCAAGAACGGCTATTCGCTGGGCCATGCGGCAGCCTGGGTGCTGTACACCGTGCCGCGCCGGGCCTACACGATGTTCCCGACCGCAGCGGTGATCGGCGCGCTGATGGGCCTGGGCCAGCTGGCCGCGACCTCGGAGCTGACCGCGCTGCGCGCGCTGGGCCTGTCGCGCAAGCGCCTGAGCGTGTCGGTGGCGATCGCGCTGTCGCTGCTGACCGGGCTGATGGTGATCAGTGCCGAGACCCTGGGGCCCTGGGGCCAGAACCGCGCCGATTCGCTGAAGATGAGTGCCAAGTGGGGCACCGACATGGCGGTGGCGCGTTACTCCGGCCTGTGGGCGCGCGAGGGTGACACCTTCCTCAACGCACAGACGGGCGAAGAACAGCTGGTGGGCGAAAAGGGCACCCGGCTGATCCTGCGTGACGTGCGCCTCTACAGGATCAACGAGGACGGGCGGGTCGGCACGCTGACCCATGCCGCCACCGCCGAGCATGACAAGGACGGCTGGGTGCTGACCGGCGTGCGCCGCGACACCTTCGGCGAGCGCTCGGCAACGCGCCAGGAAGTGGCCCGTGAGCCGTGGAATTCCAAGCTGGACGCCGGAGCCCTGGCCACCGGCATCGCCAAGCCGCGCAACCTCAGCGTGTCCGAGCTGAGCACCAGCATCGCCTACCGCGAGCGCAACGGCCTGGATGCACGCGACTATGAGGATGTGTACTGGAGCCGCTGGTTCTATCCGTTGAATGTGCTGGCGCTGTGCCTGGCGGCGGTGCCGTTCGCGTTCGGTTCGCTGCGCAGTGGCGGCATGGGCAAGCGCCTGTTCCTGGGCATCCTGTTCGCGCTGGCGTTCTGGCTGCTGCAGCTGTTCTTCGGTCGCATGGCCGGCGCGCTGAAGTTCGACTACCGCATTGCCTACGCGCTGCCGCCGATCGTGATGCTGGCGGTGTCCGGATTGTTGTTCCGGCGCAAATCGGGCTGATTCCGGTGGCGCCGGGCCCTGCCCGGCGCTGCCAGCACAGGTCAGCGCTTCGGCATCCGCCGCAGCCGCGTGGCGCTCGCGCGGTCGTGCCAGGTCAGCCGCTGGCGATCCACCAGCGCCCACCAGAAGCCCACTCCGCCCAGCAGCAACGACAGCGTGCCCACCGCAAACCGCAGCCACAGCTGGCCGCGTCGCAACGGCGTGCCATCGCGTGATTCCAGCTTCAAGCGCCACGGGCGCATGCCCAGTGTCTGCCCGCCGCGCCGCCAGCTGGCGGTGGCATACCACCCGGTCAAGCCCCAGCACACTGCCCACAGCAGCCATTGCCAAGCGCTGAAAGGCGCGATGTTGTCGCGCTGCGCATGGCCGCTGAAGGTATAGGCCAGGGTGAACACGGTGCCGGCCAGCATCCACAAGGCCAGCACCGGCAACGCGTCATAGATCATCGCCAGCAGGCGCCACAGCAGCAGCGCGCGCGGGCGGGGCGTATCAGCGGCGACGTGGGCCGCATCGGTGGCGGGGCTCGACATGTGCCGAGCATACGCAATGCTGGCCGTGCCCGCAGTTGGCCTCGTATCCTGCGTGCATGGCCGCCACTTCCACTCCCGCCGAACGTCGTCAGCTGGTCCAGCAACTGCCCGAGCTGCGCGGCGAGGACAGCCAGCGCATCCTGCGTTTCCTCGACGCGATCTGGGCCGAGCACGGCCTGGCCCGTGCCACGCTGGACAGCTACCGCCGCGACCTCGAAGGCCTGGCGCGCTGGTGTGATGGACGCGACGGGGGGCTGGCCGGTGTTGAACGTGCCGGCCTGTTCGATTACCTGGCATGGCGCACCCGTCACAACTGGTCGCCGCGCAGCAACGCGCGCTTGCTGTCGGCGCTGCGCGCGTTCTTTGCCGACGCTGTGCGGCGTGGCGAACGCAGTGAAGATCCCAGTGCACTGCTCGATCCGCCGAAGCTGCCACGGCTGCTGCCCAAGGCGCTGGCCGAGAGCCAGATCGATGCGCTGCTGGCGGCGCCGGATATCGACAGTCCGCTCGGCCTGCGCGACCGCGCCATGCTGGAACTGATGTATGCCGCCGGGCTGCGCGTGAGCGAGCTGGTGCTGCTGCCTGCCACGGCGGTGAACCTGCGCCAGGGGGTGCTGCGGGTGACCGGCAAGGGCAGCAAGGAGCGCCTGGTGCCGCTGGGCGAGGAGTCGCAGTACTGGCTGGAACGTTACCTGCAGCAGTCGCGACCGCAACTGGTGGGCAAGGGCAAGGTGCAGGCGCTGGCCGACGGGCAGACGCCCTTGTTCATCGAACCGGCCCTGCATGGCTTGACCCGCCAGGCGTTCTGGCACCTCGTCAAGCGTTATGCGGCGGTGGCCGGCATCGACCCAGCGCGGATCAGTCCGCATGGCCTGCGGCACAGTTTCGCCACCCACCTGCTGAACCGTGGCGCCGATCTGCGCGCGCTGCAGATGCTGTTGGGCCACAGCTCACTGTCCACTACCCAGATCTACACGCTGGTCGCACGCGAACACCTGCAGAAACTGCACGCCCGCCATCATCCACGCGGCTGAGCCCACGGCTGAACCCCTGCCGGGCCTGTGCGCGGCATCGCGGACCGCTCAGGATGGCTGTGTCAGAATCCGAAGTCTTCTTTCTGCTGCGGACTGCTCCATGCTCCGATTCGCCATCGCCGCCGTGTTCGGCGCGCTCAGCCTGAGTGCCTGCGCCCAGCCCGCCCCGCCCGCCGCAAAGGCGCCCGCCGCAGCGGCAGCCAAGGCCGGTCCTGCCGCCACCGCCAATGCTCCGGCCGAGCAGGCCGTGCGCAAGGCACTGACCGAGCTCAACCCCGGCTTCCAGGTGGATTACATCGGCGCCGCGCCCTTCCCTGGCTTCCGTGAAGTGGTGGTCTCCGGCCAGCTGCTGTACGTCTCCGACGACGGCCGCTACCTGTTCCAGTCGCAGCCCTACGACACCCGCGCCAAGAGCCCGGCCAACAGCGAAGGCCTGCTGGGCTACCGTCGCGACCTGCTGGCCAAGGCCAATCATGGTGACCGCATCGTGTTCGCCGCGCCGAACGCGAAATACACCATCAGCGTGTTCACCGATATCGAATGCGGCTACTGCCGCAAGCTGCACCAGGACATCGCCGAGCTCAACCGCAACGGCATCACCGTTGAATACCTGGCGTTCCCGCGCATGGGGCTGGGCAGCAAGGATTACACCGACATGATCTCGGTCTGGTGCGCGGCCGATCGTCGCCAGGCCCTGACCAATGCCAAGCGTGGTGGCACGGTGGCCGCGAAGAACTGCACCAACCCGGTGGCCATGCAGTACGCCCTGGGCCAGCAGCTGGGGGTGAACGGTACGCCGGCCATCTTCGCGCCGGATGGCACCCAGCTCGGCGGCTACCTGCCGCCGGCGCAGCTGCGTGCCGCGCTGGAGAAGCTGTCGGCCAAGCGCTGACCGAAACGCCGCCGGGCATGGCCCGGCGCTACCGTGGATGGGCGGGTAGCGCCGGGCCATGCCCGGCGGATGTGGCAACGCGAACGAGGCCGGGGACGTAGTGCGTCCCCGGCCTTTTTCCTACTTCAAGCCATCACTGACCGCCTTGGTCAGCGTGCCCTGCGCGTCGTCGCCGCTGAACTCCCAGACAAACGCACCGCCCAGTCCCTGGGTCTTCACGTAGCCCATCTTGCGGGTGATGTTGGCCGGGGTATCGAAGCTCCACAGCGTGCTGCCGTTGTAGATCCAGGTGGCCCCGGCGGTATTGTCGGTATAGCCCTGCCACGCCAGGTTCTTCAGCACCTTCCAGTCTTCGATGCCGGCCTCGTAGGTGCCCGGTGCCGCACCGGTGGCGCTCTGGTACAGGCCGTTGTTGGCGTTGGTCACCCCGGTCCAGCCGCGCCCGTAATAGCCGATGCCCAGGTTGAGCTTGGCGGCGGGAACACCGCGGCTGATGAAGGCCTCGATGGCATCGTTGCTGTTGTACAGCTTCTGGTCGCCGGTGGACGGATCACTCGGCGAATCGAACAGCGCCGACTGGTGATTGGTCTTCGCATCCCACGCGCCGTGGAAGTCGTAGGTCATCACGTTGATGTAGTCCAGGTACGGGTGGTACGCGGCCGGATCGGTGACGCGGATCTTGTCGATGCCGGCGCCGACCGCCACCGTCAGCAGCAGGCCCGGACGCACCGCATCGAGCTGGCGACGGAACTCGGCCATCAGCGCGGTGAAGTTGGCATTGTCCTCGGGCGTGCCGCAGGCGATACCGCAGGCCACCGGGTATTCCCAGTCGATGTCGATACCGTCGAACACGCCCAGTGCTGCCCCCGGGCCACCGGCGCCGTCGGTCACCGGCAGGTTGCCCTTGATGTAGGCGTCGATGCACGAGGCGACGAAGGCCTGGCGGTTGGCCGGCTGCGCCGCGCTGGAGAAGCCGCGCGACCAGGTCCAGCCACCCAGCGAGATCAGCACCTTCATGCCCGGGTACTTGGCCTTGAGCTGCTTGAGCTGGTTCCAGTTGCCACGCAGCGGCTGGTCCCACGTATCGGCGCTGCCGCTCACGCTTTCGCCGGCACCGAAGGCCTTGCTGTAGTCGGCGAAGGCATCGCCACCGGCACCGCTGTTCGGGTCCGACGCCTGGGTGATGCCCACTTCGCAGCGGTTGTTGCGCACGTTGCCGAAGGCGTAGTTGATGTGGGTCAGGCGCGCGGCCGAACCGCTGCTGTCGATGTTCTTGACCCGGTAGTTGCGGCCATAGATGCCCCACTGGGTGAAGTAGCCGATGACCCGCTTGCCGGTGGTGCCACCGTCGCCGGCCAGGGTGCTGGCGGTCACCGCCGTGCCCTGTGCGGAGGCATTGCCGGCGTTGTCGCGGGCGCGCACGCGGTAGCTGTAGCTGGTGGAGGCGGTCAGCCCGCCATCGACATAGCTGGCGCTGGACGGTGAACCGACCAGGCTGCCGTTGCGGTACACGTCGTAGCCGGCCAGGCCGCTGCCTCCGGTGTTGTCGGTGGAGGGACTCCAGCTGAGCGCGATGCTGTTGGCGGTGCGGGTGCCCACGGCCAGGCCGCCGGGCACGCTGGGTGCGGTGGTATCGCCACTGGCCGCGTTGACGGTGATGGTGATGGTCGCGGTGCTGGCGGTGGCGTTGTTGTTGTCGGTGGCGACCGCGCGCAGGGTATGGCTGCCGGCGCTGGCGTTGGCCCAGCTGGCGCTGTACGGCGCGCTGGTGTCGACGCCCAGCGAACTGCCGTCGCGGAAGAACTCGACCTTGCTGACGCTGCCGTCCGCATCGCTGGCATTGGCGGTCACATTGACCGTGCTGCCGGCGCTGAAAGTGGCGCCGTTGGCCGGCGAGGTCAGGCTGACCACCGGCGGCTGGTTGGCGCCGCTGCCGTCGCAGGCGCCGAGGTTGGTGTAGTAGGGCGCCCCGGCCGGATGGTCCGGCGGTGCGTTCCAGATGTCCTGGTTCGCCCGGTAGAGGACGCCTCCTTTCTGCAGGGTATCGCCACTCCGGTAGATCTTGGCCTGGTCCCATTCGGCCACGCCGGCACAGCTGGCGGCCTGGGCCAGGCCGGGCAGGGCAACGGCCCCGGCGAGGGCCAGCAGCCAGGCCAGACGGCGCGGGCGACAGCGTTGAAGGGAAGGGTGGGCACTGCGTACATCGGCACTCTGCACAAGCGGGTCGTACATGGTGTGTCTCCGATCGATGGTTGGCGCACGGGCCACGACGGCGCCGCACGTAACGCAGGGTCCGGACATCGCCCGGGAAGGCGACGGAGGGGGCGGACGGAGGTACCTGGTGGGCCGGGGAGAGAGTCCGGCGCCAGGTAGGGACAACGTTGTCATCAATTGCGTGGTCAATCCGTGAGCGAGCGCATGGTTCGGGGATTTGGGCGAGCGCGGCGCTGGCGCGCGGTCGGCAGCCATCGGCGGAGCCCCTTCGTGGTTGGCATCTAGAGCAGGTTCCGGGGTTGGGCCGGGCGGGTGGGGTCACGCGGGGACGCCGTGAACCCATCCCTGGGGGCTTGGCCGCGGCATCCATGCCGCGGACACCCCGCCTGACCCCACCCACCCGGCCCCCGACAGGTTCATGCGGGCGCCAGCCACGAAAGACGAACAAAAAATCAAAATCAAACGCCGATCGCTTCGCTCTCAGGCGTTTGATTCCAGGCATTCCTTGGTTGCCGGCGAGCGGCCGGCACTACCGGAAGCATCCACGCATGGCGTGGATCTACCGTGTCGACCAAGGTCGACACCTACCAACAGCAGCAGGAAACTGTCGAAGGCGGGGTGGGTCCGGTTGCGGGGGTGTCCGCGGCATGGATGCCGCGGCCAAGCCCCCAGGGACGGGTTTACGGCGTCCCCCGCAACCGGACCCGCCCCGCCATCCCACGGAATGCCCGCTTTGGCTTTGGCCGTTGCCGTTGCCTGCGCTCTGGCCTCTGCGGGTGCCGGGCGCCGCCCGGCCGAAGCCTACCCCCGCTTCCGGTACAATGTCGGGCCCGTTTCCCAACTACGGTTCCCCGGACATGATGGTCCTCGAGGGCGCGCCCGCCCTGTCGCCGTTCCGCCGCGAACGTCTTGAATCCCGCCTGCAGTCCATCGCTCCCTCCCTGCGCATCAGCGGTGCCTGGCACGTCTACTTCGTGCAGGCCGAGGGCACTGCCGCCCCCGACGTCGATACCCTGTGCCGCATCCTGGAAGCCCGTCCGCAGTCCGAGGCGGTCGCTGACGGTGCGGTCAGCCGCATCGTGGTGCCGCGCCTGGGCACGCTGTCGCCGTGGTCGAGCAAGGCCAGCGAACTGGTCCGCGGTGCCGGCCAGCCGGTGAGCCGGGTCGAGCGTGGCCTGCGCATCGACGTACTGGGATGGCCGGCCGATGCCGCCGCCCAGCAGGCATTGATCAAGGTGCTGCACGACCCGATGACGCAGTCGGTGCTGGAGACCGTCGATCAGGGCCAGTCCCTGTTCTCGACCCCGGCCCGTGGCGAACTGGAGCGCGTGCCGGTGGACCAGCTGGAGGCCGCCAACCAGCGCCTCGGCCTGGCCATGGCGCAGGACGAGATCGACTACCTGCGCGAACGCTTCACCGCGCTGGGCCGGTCGCCGTCGGACGTGGAACTGATGATGTTCGCGCAGGCCAATTCCGAGCACTGCCGGCACAAGATCTTCAATGCCAGCTGGACCATCGACGGCCAGGAGCAGGACCGCTCGCTGTTCCGGATGATCAAGAACACCCACCAGCAGACGCCGCAGCACACGCTCAGCGCGTACAGCGACAATGCGGCGGTGATCGAAGGCCACCCGGCCTCGCGCTATCGCCCGGACCCGGCCAGCGGCGAGTACCGCCGCGAACCGCAGGTGCCCAGCGCGTTCCAGATCAAGGTGGAAACGCACAACCACCCGACCGCGATCGCGCCGTTCCCGGGCGCGTCGACCGGCGCCGGTGGTGAAATCCGCGACGAAGGTGCAACCGGTCGTGGTGGCAAGCCGAAGGCTGGCCTGAGTGGTTTCTCGGTCTCGCACCTGCGCATTCCCGAGCTGCCGCAGCCGTGGGAAGCGCCGCGTGCGCTGAACCCGCGCATGGCGCCGGCGCTGGAAATCATGACCGACGGCCCGCTCGGCGGCGCTGCGTTCAACAATGAATTCGGCCGCCCGGCCCTGCTCGGCTACTTCCGCAGCTTCGAACTGCCGGAAGGCGCCGACCTGGTACGCGCCTACGACAAGCCGATCATGCTGGCCGGTGGCCTCGGTGCCATCGACCGCGTGCAGGTCGACAAGATCCTGCTGCAGGACGGCGATGCCGTGATCGTGCTCGGCGGCCCGGCGATGCTGATCGGCCTCGGCGGCGGTGCCGCCAGTTCGGTCGCCTCCGGTGAAAGCGCCGAGGATCTGGACTTCGCCAGCGTGCAGCGCGACAACCCGGAAATGGAGCGTCGCTGCCAGGAGGTCATCGACCGCTGCGTGGCGATGGGTGCCAACAACCCGATCAAGTTCTTCCATGACGTCGGTGCAGGTGGCCTGTCCAACGCCATTCCCGAACTGCTGCACGATTCCGGCGTGGGCGGCATCATCGACCTGGGCAAGGTGCCCACCGACGATCCGTCGCTGTCGCCGATGCAGCTGTGGTGCAACGAGTCGCAGGAGCGCTACGTGCTCGGTGTGGCGCAGGAGCGCCTGGCCGAATTCGCGGCGCTGTGCGCGCGCGAGCGCTGCCCGTTCGCTGCGGTCGGTGTCGCCACCGCAGCCGAACACCTGGTGGTGGCCTATGGCGCCGTGCCGGGCAACATCCCGGCCGATGCGCCGATCGACCTGCCGATGGACGTGCTGTTCGGCAAGCCGCCGAAGATGCACCGCGATACCGCGCACCCGCCGGCACCGCGCTGGCCGGCGCTGAAGACCGGTGGCATGGATCTGCAGGAAGCCGGTCTGCGCGTGCTCGCGCACCCGACCGTAGCCTCCAAGAACTTCCTGGTCACCATCGGCGACCGCAGTGTGGGCGGCCTGACCGCACGCGAGCAGATGGTCGGCCCGTGGCAGCTGCCGGTGGCCGACGTGGCGATCACCCTGGCCGACTTCGACGGCGTGGCCGGCGAGGCGATGGCACTGGGCGAACGCACGCCGCTGGCGCTGCTGGACGCGGCTGCTTCGGCCCGCATGGCCGTTGGCGAAGCACTGACCAACCTGTGCGCGGCCCCGGTCGATGCGCTGGATGAAATCAAGCTGTCGGCGAACTGGATGGCCGCGGCCGGCCACCCGGGCGAAGACGCGCTGCTGTACGACGCGGTGAAGGCGGTGGGCATGGAACTGTGCCCGCAGCTGGACATCAGCATCCCGGTGGGCAAGGACTCGCTGTCGATGCAGGCGCAGTGGCACGACCAGGGCGAGGCGCACAAGAGCGTGTCGCCGGTGTCGCTGGTGATCACCGCGTTCGCGCCGGTGGCCGATGCGCGTCAGCAGCTGACCCCGCTGCTGGACCGCGATATCGACAGCGAGCTGTGGTTGATCGGCCTCGGTGCCGGCAAGCAGCGCCTTGGCGGTTCGATCCTGGCCCAGGTGCACGCCGACCATGGCGACCTGCCGGCGTTCGCCGGTGCCGCCCCGGACCTGGACGACCCGCAGCGCCTGCGTGGCTTCTTCGAACTGATCCGCGATGCACGCCAGGCCGGCCTGCTGCGCGCGTACCACGACCGCAGCGACGGTGGTGCGTTCGCCGCGCTGTGCGAAATGGCCTTCACCTCGCGCCTGGGCCTGGACATCACCCTCGACGCCTGGGGCGATGATCCGTTCCGCAGCCTGTTCAATGAAGAACTGGGCGCCGTTGTGCAGATCGCCCGCGAAGACCGCGCCGCGTTCGCCGACCTGGTCGAGCGCCACGCGCTGACCGAGTGCGCGCAGCGCATCGCCAAGCCGACCACCGCGCCGGTGGTGCGGGTGTCGCTGGGCGGTGACTCGCTGGCCGAATGGCGCTGGGAAGCGTTGTTCGACGCCTGGTGGTCGGTGACCCACGCCATGCAGAAGCGCCGCGACAATCCGGCCAACGCCGATGCCGAGCGCGAGATCGCCCGCGCCTTCACCGCGCCGGGCCTGAAGCCGAAGTTGAGCTTCGATCCCAATGAGGATGTCGCCGCACCGTTCGTGCAGACCGGGGCGCGTCCGCGCGTTGCGATCCTGCGCGAACAGGGCGTCAACGGCCAGATTGAAATGGCCAACGCCTTCGAACGTGCCGGCTTCCGCGCATTCGACGTGCACATGAGCGACCTCATCGAAGGCCGCGTGGCGCTGCAGGACTTCACCGGCCTGGTCGCCTGCGGCGGCTTCAGCTACGGCGACGTGCTCGGTGCCGGCCGCGGCTGGGCGACCTCGATCCTCGAGCGCACTGCGCTGCGCGATGCCTTCGCCGCGTTCTTCGCGCGTGAGGACAGCTTCGCCCTGGGCGTGTGCAACGGCTGCCAGATGATGAGCCAGCTGAAGGACATCATCCCCGGTGCCGAGCACTGGCCGCAGTTCCGCCGCAACGCCAGCGAGCAGTTCGAAGCCCGCACCGCGCTGCTGGAAGTGGTGGAGTCGCCGTCGATCCTGCTGCGTGGCATGGCCGGTTCGCGGCTGCCGGTGGCGGTGGCGCATGGCGAAGGCCAGGCGGTGTTCGACAACGCCGTCGACCAGGCCACAGCCCGTGTCGCGTTGCGCTACATCGACGGCAACGGCAACGTCGCCAGCCACTACCCGCTGAATCCGAACGGCTCGCCGGACGGCATCACCGGCCTGACCAGCACCGACGGCCGGGTGACCATCATGATGCCGCACCCGGAGCGCACCCCGCGCGCGCTCAACCTGAGCTGGGCCCCGTCCGAGTGGCAGGGCGATTCACCGTGGATGCGCATGTTCCGCAACGCACGGGTGTGGTGCGGCTGATCGCACACGCGTTGCGCAGCTGACGATGCCATCGCGTATGGAAACCCGCCGGGAAACCGGCGGGTTTTTCTTTTTGAATACGGAAACTCCTGTGCTGTCCATCAGTTACATACGGTTTCATATGTGAGGATTCCCTCACGCATGCCTAACAAAATACGTACATAAACAAGTGAAACAGTGAACTGCTTCACGGCAATGGCTTTTGCTGCGTCAAACTCTTGACGATTCGCAAAGATGCCGTTAACACTTGACCCCCGTTTCAAATCTGTTCATCCCGCAGTAACCGCACGGCGCACGCGCTCGGTTTTCTGTCCCTGCGCGCCGTTCGGCAATACACCGCAGTAAATCACGCGAATAACGCCCCCAGGGGACGTTGAACCACGAAGGTTCGGCGGTGGCGTTGCTTTGCCCAAAACCAGTCCAATCAGGAGCCGTACCGATGAATCGGATTTATCGCAAGGTCTGGAACAAAGCATTGGGTCAGTTGGTGGTGGCCTCGGAACTGGCCTCTTCCAGCTCATCAGGCGGGGTCGTCGACCAGCGCCGCAGTGCGACGGATGCCGCGCCGGCACGACTGGCCGCAGCGTTGGCCTTGGCAATGGGACTGGGAATGACCGGCATCGTTTCGGCGCAGTCGGTCGAGATTGGCGGCAGCGCGAACTGCGTGGTGCTCAACAGCAAAGTGGTGGACAAGTGCGCGGTCGATGGCACTGCCAGCGCCAAGGGCAGCAACGCGGTGGCGATCGGCGCGGGTACCAGCGCCACCGGTGCCAACAGCGTGGCGCTGGGCGCCGGTTCCAAGGCAGCTCGCGCCAACACCGTCTCTGTCGGTGATGCCGGCAAGGAACGGCAGGTGACCAACGTCGCCGCCGGTACCGCCGCCACCGATGCGGTGAACAAGGCGCAGCTGGATGCACAGGCACGCGCCACGCAGGCTGCGCTTGCGCAGGCGGCGGCCGAGGGCAGCCGCTATTTCAAGGCCGATGGCGCGGGTGACAACAGCGACGCGGCGAAGATCGAAGGCGAGGGCGCCATCGCGGTCGGCAGTGGCAGCCAGTCGCTGGCCAACGCCACCACTGCGGTCGGCACCCAGGCGATTGCTGCGGGCGTCGGGGCCAGTGCCTTCGGCCAGAACGCGCTCGCCTTCGGTGATGCCAGCGTGGTGGTCGGGCAGAGCGCGGCGGCATTCGGCCTGGGCGATACCGCCGTCGGTGCCCATGCCGTGGCCGCCAGCGAGAACGGCGCAGCCACCGCACTGGGTGCACTGTCCGAAGCCAGCGCCGATGGCGCCACGGCAGTGGGTGCAGGCGCAGTGGCCATGGGCCCGGGCAGCACCTCGCTGGGCCGCGGTGCAACTGCCGCCAACGAAGCCTCCATTGCCGTCGGTGCGTTCAGCACGGCGGCGGGCGAGTACAGCACCGCGCTGGGTTCCAACTCGGCCGCCGTGGCCACCGGCAGCGTGGCATTGGGCGCCGGCTCGCTGGCCGATCGCGTGGATACCGTTTCGGTGGGTGCGGTCGACTACGGCCTGACCCGGCAGATCACCAGTGTTGCCGCAGGTACCGAAGATACCGATGCGGTCAACGTCGGCCAGTTGAAGGGTGTGGCGGCAGTAGCCGATACCACCGCCAAGCGCTTCCAGGCCACCGGCAGCAGCAACAGCGATGCTGGCGCATTGGCCGAGGGAGATGACGCGCTCGCCGCTGGCGAAGCCGCCAATGCAATCGGCAACGGCACAACCGCCGTCGGTGCAGGTGCGACCGCTGTCGCGCAGAGCGCCACTGCAGTCGGCAACAACGCGCTGGCCTCGGGCCAGAACAGTGCGGCCTTCGGCAACAACGCGCAGGCAGTCGGTCCGGGCAGCGTCGCCGTCGGCGGTGCTGCGGTGGATGCTGATGGCAATCCGCTGATCACCAGTGGTGGCGTGCCGGTAGAGACCGGCGCCACCAGTGCCGGGGTCGGTGGTACCGCTGTCGGCGCCAGCGCCGATGCCGGCGGTTTCGCCGCCTCGGCGTACGGCGTGGGTGCCTACGCGGCAGGTGTGCAGTCGTCGGCGTTCGGCGCGGTCTCCAATGCCATCGGCGATTACTCAACGGCCGTCGGTACGCAGAGCAACGCTACCGGTACCAGCAGCGTGGCCATCGGTGGACCGGCCGATCTGATTCCGGGCCTGGGCTTCTTCGTGCAGACCCAGGCCAGTGGCGAAGCGGCCACGGCCGTCGGTGCCGGCGCGATTGCCAGCGGTGACCATGCCGTGGCCAACGGCAGCCTGACCGAGGCCTCCGGCACCGATTCGGTCGCAGTGGGCTACTTCGCCTACGCACCGGGCGAGAACGCCAGCGCACTGGGGGCGCAGACCTGGGCCAGTGGCGCGCAGAGCACCGCCGTCGGCTACTACGCCACTGCGCGGGGTGCCAACAGCGTTGCACTGGGTGCGAATTCCGAAGCGGTGCGCGCCAACAGCGTGGCCGTGGGCAGTGCCGGCAACGAGCGGCAGATCACCAGCGTGGCGGCCGGCAGCGAAGCCACCGATGCAGTGAACAAGGCACAGCTGGACGCCGTGGCCAGCACCGCCGACACCACCGCGCGCTTCTTCCAGGCGCAGCCGGAGAGCGGCAGCGATGCCGGTGCCTATGCAGAAGGCGAGGGTGCCGTAGCGGCGGGTTCGGCCAGCAACGCCATCGGTGCCGGCGCGCTGGCGCAGGGCGCAGGCGCTGCGGCCATCGGCGCCGACAGCGTGGCCCTGGGTCGCAATACCTTCGCCGACGGTGACGGTGCAGTGGCCGTGGGTGGCCTCGGCCAGGCGTACGACGAATACAACCAGCCCCTGCTGGATGACCAGGGCAATCCGGTGCAGATCGGCACCACCGCTTCGGCCGGTTCCACCGCCGTCGGCAATGCCGCGCAGGCGACCGGTGCCAGCAGCAGCGCCTTCGGCAATGCTGCACAGGCCACCGGCGACAACAGCTTCGCGGCAGGCGGCAAGTCGCGCGCTACCGGCAGCTATGCCGTCGCCATCGGTGACAGCGCCTTTGCCAAGTCCGACGACAGCACCGCCGTGGGTGGTTACAGCACCGCCAGCGAGGAGGGCGCCACCGCTTTTGGCGCCGGTGCCTGGGCCACCGGCCGCAATGCTTCGGCGTTCGGTCCGGCGGCATGGGCCAGCGCCAACGGTGCCACCTCCATCGGCTACAACAGCTGGGCCAACGGCATCAGTTCCACCGCTGTCGGCCGCGGCGCCTTCAGCTACGGCGACAACAGTGTTGCGCTGGGCTTCCAGGCGTTGGGCAACAGCATCAACAGCATCGCCATCGGCACCAACACGGTGGCTGGCGGTGAAAGTGCGATCGCCCTGGGCGCGGGCAGCGCGGCCAGTGGCAACAACGCGGTTGCGCTGGGTGCCGGTTCGGTGGCCAGCCGTGACCGCAGCGTGTCGGTGGGCAGCGCCGGCAACGAGCGGCAGATCACCAGTGTGGCGGCCGGTACCCAGGCCACCGATGCGGTGAACAAGTCGCAGCTCGACGCGGTTGCAGCCAGTGCGGCGACCACCGGCAAGTACTTCCAGGCCAGTGGCAGCGCCGACAGCGATGCCGGCGCCTACGTGGAAGGTGACAATGCGCTGGCCGCCGGTGAATCGGCCAACGCCATCGGCAACGGTGCAACCGCGCTGGGCAGTGGCGCCAATGCGCTGGCCAGCAATGCACAGGCCATCGGCTTCAATGCGCTGGCCACAGCAGCCAATGCCAGCGCCATCGGTGCCAACGCGCAGGCGACCGGCGAATACGCCACCGCGCACGGTGCCGAGAGCGAAGCCAGCGGCGAGCAGAGTGCGGCCTTCGGTGCGGCCTCGGTGGCCAGCGGCGCTGGCAGCACCGCCACCGGCGTGTTGTCCGAGGCCAGCGGCGAGGAAGCCGTGGCGGTGGGCTACTTCAGCAACGCCAGTGGTGAGGCGGCCACGGCGGTCGGCAGTGAAAGCGTGGCCAGCGGCACCGCTTCGGCCGCGTTCGGCATCGGCGCCGAAGCGACCGGCGGCTACAGCACGGCCATCGGTGGCTACGCCAACGCGTCGGCATTCAACGCCACCGCCTTCGGCAACTTCGCCAACGCCTCCGGCTCCAACAGCGTTGCGCTCGGCGGCGATTCGGAAGCATCCGGTGCCTACAGCACCGCCACCGGCCAGGGCAGCCTGGCTACCGGCACCAATGCCGTGGCCGTCGGTGGCTCGTTGTTCGGCCTGCTGGCGACCGAAGCATCCGGCGACTATTCCACCGCGGTCGGCGGCGGCGCCTATGCGCCGGGCACCAACAGCACCGCGCTGGGCAATGCGGCGGAATCGCGCGGTGCCAACAGCGTGGCGCTGGGTGCCGATTCGATTGCAGACCGCGACAACACCGTGTCGGTCGGAGGTGGCGGCAACACCCGCCAGATCACCAACGTGGCAGCGGGTACCCAGGGTACCGATGCAGTGAACAAGGACCAGCTGGACGCAGTGGCCGCCGAAGGGGCCAGGACCAGCAAGTACTTCCAGGCCAGTGGCAGCGCCGACAGCGATGCTGGTGCCTACGTGGAAGGCGACAGCGCGCTGGCTGCGGGTGAGGCCGCCAATGCGATCGGCACCGGCGCCACCGCGCTCGGCAGTGGCGCAACGGCGGTGGCCGCGAACGCCACGGCGGTGGGCTTCAACAGCCTGGCCAGCGGCGGCAACGCGGCCGCAGTGGGCAACAACGCGCAGGCGACCGGTGAAGACAGTGCCGCGCTCGGCAACGGCGCGGTGGCCAGCGGCATCAGCGCCACCGCCACGGGCACCGCTGCACAGGCCAGCGGCGTCTACAGCACCGCCAACGGTGCGGAGGCTGTCGCCAGCGGTGCGCAGTCGCTGGCCAGTGGTTTCCGCAGCGCGGCCTCGGCCGATGGCACCACCGCCATCGGTGGTTACAGCGAAGCCAGCGGCCGCCTTGGCACCGCGCTGGGCTACGGCTCGGCGGCGACCGGTGCCAACACCACGGCTGTCGGCTTCGGTGCAGCAGCGGCAGGCAGCGGCGCGGTCGCCGTCGGTCAATCCAGCGAAGCCAGCGGCGATGAGAGCGTGGCCATCGGTGGCAGCACCTTCTTCGGCCTGGTGCCGTCGCGTGCCAGTGGCTACGGCGCAGCGGCGTTCGGCGCCGGTGCCTGGGCCACCGACGACTACGCCACCGCCATCGGCTGGAACTCGTGGGCCGATGGCGCCGAGTCCACCGCGCTGGGTGCCAGCGCTACCGCCAACGGTGCCAACAGCGTGGCCCTGGGCGCAGGCTCCAAGGCCGACCGTGACAACACCGTGGCCGTCGGCAGTGCCGGCAGCGAACGCCAGGTGACCCACGTCGCCGCAGGCACCGAAGGCACCGATGCGGTGAACAAGAACCAGCTCGATGCCGTCGCTGCCACGGCGAACAAGACCAGCAAGTACTTCCAGGCCAGCGGCAGCGCCGACAGCGATGCCGGTGCCTACGTGGAAGGCGACAACGCACTGGCTGCCGGTGAAGCGGCCAATGCGGTCGGCAACGGCGCCACCGCGCTCGGCAGTGGTGCCACGGCCGTGGCCGCGAACGCGACCGCCGTGGGCTTCAACTCGTTGGCCACGGGCAGCAATGCGGCCGCGGTGGGCAGCAATGCACAGGCCACCGGCGCAGACAGTGCCGCACTCGGCAACGGCGCGGTAGCCAGTGGCATCAGCGCTACCGCCACCGGCACCGCTGCACAGGCCAGCGGCGTCTACAGCACGGCCAACGGTGCGGAGGCTGTCGCCAGCGGTGCGCAGTCGCTGGCCAGTGGTTTCCGCAGTGCGGCCTCGGCCGATGGCACCACCGCCATCGGTGGCTACAGCGAAGCCAGCGGCCGCCTCGGCACCGCGCTGGGCTACGGCTCGGCGGCGACCGGTGCCAACACCACGGCTGTCGGCTTCGGTGCAGCAGCGGCAGGCAGCGGCGCGGTCGCCGTGGGTCAATCCAGCGAAGCCAGTGGCGCAGAGAGTGTCGCCATCGGTGGCAGCACCTTCTTCGGTCTGATTCCGTCGCGTGCCAGCGGTACCGGTGCGGCCGCCTTCGGTGCCGGTGCCTGGGCCACCGACGACTACGCCACCGCAATTGGTTGGAATGCGTGGGCCGATGCGGCTGACAGCACCGCTCTGGGTGCCAGCGCTACGGCCAGCGCAGCCAACAGCGTCGCCCTCGGCGCAGGCTCGAAGGCGGACCGTGCCAACACGGTGGCCGTCGGCAGCGCAGGCAGCGAACGCCAGGTCACCCATGTTGCCGCTGGCACCGAGACCACCGATGCGGTGAACAAGGGCCAGCTGGATGCAGTGGCCAGTGTCGCCGACAAGACCAGCAAGCACTTCCAGGCCAGTGGCAGTGCCGACAGCGATGCCGGGGCGTACGTCGAAGGCGACAACGCGCTGGCCGCGGGTGAAGCGGCCAATGCGATCGGCAACGGCGCCAGTGCGCTCGGCAGCGGTGCCACCGCGGTTGCCGCCAACGCCACCGCAGTGGGCTTCAATGCGCTGGCCAGCGGCGCCAATGGCGCTGCGCTGGGCAATGCGGCACAGGCTACCGGCGTGGACAGCGTGGCGCTGGGCAGCGGTGCTGTCGCCAGCGAGCTCGGCGCCAGCGCCACCGGCGCCGGTGCGCAGGCCAAGGGTGCCTACAGCACCGCCAGCGGCGCGCAGTCCACCGCCAGCGGCACGCAGTCGCAGGCCAGTGGCTTCCGTGCCACCGCAACGGCCGACGGTACGTCGGCGCTGGGCAGCTACGCCGAGGCCAGCGGTCGCCTCGGTACGGCTGTCGGCTACAGCGCCAAGGCAACCGCCGCCGGTGCCACGGCGGTTGGCTTCGGTGCCACCGCAAGTGCCGCCAACAGCACGGCGCTGGGCGCGTCGGCAGTGGCCGATCGGGCCAACACGGTATCGGTGGGCAGTGCGGGCGCGGAGCGGCAGATCACCCGCGTTGCCGCCGGTACCCAGGCCACCGATGCAGTCAACCGCGCGCAGCTGGATGCGGTCGCTTCCACCGCAGACACCACCAGCCGCCACTTCCGCGCCAGCGGCAGTGGCACCGCAACCGCCAGCGGCACCGACGCTGTGGCCATCGGCTCGGCGGCCAACGCCGGCGGTGCACGCAGCAACGCACTGGGTGCCAATGCCTCGGCCATTGGTGGCGGCGCGCTTGCGCTGGGTGCCAACAGCGGCGTCACCGGGGCCAACTCGGTCGCCCTCGGCACCGGTGCGCGCGCCCTGGAAGCCAACGTGGTGTCGGTCGGTGGCGGCAACGGCACTGCCGGCCCTGCCACGCGCCGCATCGTCAACGTCGCCGATGGCCGCATCACCGCCGGCAGCAGCGATGCCGTGACCGGTTCACAGCTCAACGTCACCAACCAGCGCGTGGGCGCGGTGGAAACCCGGGTCGGTGATTTCGACTCGCGCATCGCCACCGTTGAAACCAGCGCGGCCAGTTCGGTCGGCTACGACGACGCCAGCCGTGACCGCCTGACCCTGGCCGGTATCCAGGGCACCACCATCGACAACGTCGGCGCCGGCAGCATCGCCTCCGGCAGCCGCCAGGCGATCAATGGTGGCCAGCTGTTCCAGTCGCTCAGCGATGCCGCCAGCTTCCTCGGCGGCGGTGCCAGCGTCGGCATGCAGGGGGTGTTCGTTGCGCCGAACTATGTGATCCAGGGTTCCACCTACAGCAACGTCGGCGACGCACTGGGCGCACTGGACCGCAAGGTCAGCGAGATCGATCGTCGCACCGCCAGCGGCACGCGTTCCGGCGCGGCCAGCCTGCGTTCGATGGCCGCTCCGCTGGACGCCGACGCGGCCAGCGCGGCCACGGCTTCGGCCACCGCCGATGCGAGCCTGGCGGATAGCGGATCGGCAACGGCCACCCGTGTGCAGGGCACCCCGACCGCAGCCAGCGCAGGCAGTGCACAGCCGGCACTGGTCGCAGGCGGTGGCATCAACGCCGTCGCGATGGGGGATGGCGCTGTCGCCAGTGGTGCATCGTCCACCGCGGTCGGCCAGGGCGCGAGTGCAACGGCAGCCAATGCGGTGGCGCTGGGCCAGGGCTCGGTTGCCGATCGCGCGAACACCGTCTCGGTCGGCAGCGAGGGCAACGAACGCCAGGTCACCAACGTGGCGGCCGGTACCACCGCAACCGATGCGGTCAACAAGGGCCAGCTGGACCGTGGCATCACCACCGCCAACGGCTACACCGACAGCCGCGTGCAGGCGGTTACCGACAGCTTCGATGTGTTCAAGGGCGAAGTGGATGGACGCCTGCGTCACATGGATCGCCGCATCGACCGTCAGGGCGCGATGAGCTCGGCGATGCTCAACATGGCCACCAGTGCCGCCGGCATCCGTACCCAGAACCGGGTCGGCGTCGGCATCGGTTTCCAGGGCGGCGAGTCGGCCATGTCGCTGGGCTACCAGCGTGCGATCAGCGATCGCGCCACGGTCACCATCGGTGGTGCCTTCAGCAGTGATGACAGCTCGGTCGGCGTTGGTGCCGGCTTCGGCTGGTAAGTGCGCAACAACGTGCCGGTGGGCAACCCCATCGGCACGTCGAGCAGTGAGCGCCAAAGGGGCGTGGCCGGCAACCCTGGTGGGCCAGCCAGGGCAGTCGCAGGGAGTGATGGCCGTAGTGAGCTCCGTCCGTGCAACGGGCGGAGAAGGAAAGCTCAACCATGACCTTGAAGAGGATTTCGAACGTGACCAAGAAGCAGACCCTTCGCATCAATGTGCTGGCTGCCGCCGTGCTGTCGTTGACTGTTGGCGTCGGTGCGGCGCATGCGGCCAAGCCGGGCGTGGCCAAGGAACCGGCACGCGTGGCCAGCACTGCCCAGCAGAGCGTGGACGGCATCATCGTGAAGTACCGCAACGGCACTGCTGCCGCCAGCGATCGTTCGACCAAGCTCTCGGTCGTGCAGTCGGCGTTGTCGCGTGCCATCGTCAGCAGCGGCACCACCAGCCGCGCCGCGGCACTGTCTCCGCTGGTGGAGCGCAAGCTCGGTGCCGGTGGCGACCTGATCCGCCTGAAGTCCAAGCTGGGTTCGGCCGACATGCAGAAGGTGCTGGCTGAACTGAATGCCGATCCGTCGGTGCAGTACGCGGTGGCCAACGTGCGCCTGCAGCGTTCGGACCTGCGTGCCACCAACGCGCAGCCGGCACTGGTGCCCAACGACCCCAACTACGCGCAGTACCAGTGGAACTTCTTCAATGCCACCGGTGGCGTGAACGCCCCGGCCGCATGGGATCTCTCGCAGGGCGAGGGCATCGTGGTCGCCGTGCTCGATACCGGCATCCTGCCGGGCGTGCCGGACTTCGGCAGCAACCTGCTGGAAGGCTACGATTTCATCAGTGACAAGGAATCCTCGCGCCGCCCGAACGACGGCCGCGCGCCCGGCGCCACCGACTACGGTGACTGGGTGGAAACGGCCAACGAGTGCTACACCGGCTCTGAACCGGAAGGCAGTTCCTGGCACGGCACGCACGTTGCCGGCACCATTGCCGAAGTGACCAACAATGGCAGCGCCCTGGCGGGCCTGGCCTACAAGGCCAAGGTGCTGCCGGTGCGCGTGCTGGGCAAGTGCGGTGGCACCCTGGCCGACATCAGTGACGCCATCACCTGGGCCTCCGGTGGCACCGTGCCGGGCATTCCGGCCAACACCAACCCGGCCGAGATCATCAACATGAGTCTGGGCGGTGGCGGCGCATGCGATGCCGCCTACCAGGACGCGATCAACGGCGCGGTGTCGCGCGGCACCCTGGTGGTGGTCGCGGCCGGCAACGAAACCGATAACGCATCCAAGTACCGTCCGGCCAGCTGCAACAACGTGGTGGCGGTGGGTGCGACCCGTGTCACCGGTGGCATCACCTATTACTCCAACTACGGCACCGCGGTCGACCTGTCGGCCCCGGGCGGTGGCGGCAGCGTCGACGGCAACCCGAACGGCTACATCTGGCAGGTCGGCTCCAGTTCGGAAACCACCCCGGACGCTGGTGAGTGGGTGCTGATGGGCAAGGGCGGCACGTCGATGTCCTCGCCGCATGTTGCCGCCGTGGCCGCGATGGTGCAGAGCGCGTTGATCGCCAAGGGCAAGGAGCCGCTGGCTCCGGCCGCACTGGAAACGCTGCTGAAGCAGAGCGCGCGCAAGTTCCCGGTGACCATCCCGGCGGCGACCCCGATCGGCACCGGCATCCTCGATGCCAAGGCCGCACTGGATGCCGCGCTGAAGGAGCCGTGCACCGAGAACTGCGAGCCGGAAGGCATTCCGCTGACCAACAAGGTGACCGTGGGTGGCTTGGCCGGTGCGGCCGCCAGCGAAACCGTCTACACCTTCGAAGCGGCGGCCGGCAAGACGCTGAGCGTGCTGACCTACGGCGGCAGCGGCAACGTGTCGGTGTATCTGGCGCAGGGCCGCGTGCCCACCGCGACCGACAACGATGCCAAGTCGACCCGCCCAGGCAATACCGAAACCGTGCGCGTAGCCAAGCCGGTGGCCGGTACCTACTACATCAAGGTGGTGGGTGAGGCCGCTTACAGCGGGGTGAGCATTCTGGCGACCCAGTAATAACCGACTGTCGTAAATGAATAAGCGAGGCCCGTCACCTGTGTGACGGGCTTCGTCTTTTTACGAAAGAAGAATCGGAGAGGGTGGAAACCACGGCTTAACTGCTAAAGTCGGGACGATCGACAGGAGAGTCACGTGAACGCGCTCGCTGCCACCGCCATCGACGACACTGAAGGCCGCATCCTCGATGCGCTGCTGGCACGTGGTCGGCTCAAGGAAGGAGATCTGGCGCGTGCGCGGCCACTGCATGCCGAGGCCGGTGGCAGCCTGCTCGGCCTGCTGGTCCGGCTTGGGCTGGTCTCCGAACGTGACCAGGCGCAGGCCAGCGCCGATGTGTTGGGCTTGCCGCTGCTGGAAGGACGGCAGCTGCCTGAATCGCCACCGCAGGCACTGGCCGAAGGCCTGCCGCTGTCGCTGCGCTTCCTCAAGCAGTTCCACGTATGCCCGCTGGCGCTGGATGAACACGGCGTGCAGCTGTGGCTGGCCGACGCCCACGATCCGTACCCGCAGCAGGCCGTGCAGCTGGCACTGGGCGTGCCGGTCACGCCGCTGCTGGGCATGCGCGCGGAGATCGATGACCTGGTCGAGCGCTGGTTCGGCCAGGGCCGCAGTGCGATGGGGGCGATCGTGGAAACCGCCGATGGCGAAGGCGGCGCAGTGGACGATATCGAGCACCTGCGCGATCTCGCCTCGGAAGCGCCGGTGATCCGCCTGGTCAACCTGGTGATCCAGCGCGCGGTCGAACTGCGCGCCTCTGACATCCACGTCGAGCCTTTCGAGAACCGGCTGAAAGTGCGTTACCGCGTCGATGGCGTGCTGGTCGAAGGCGAGAGCCCGCCGGCCAACCTGACCGCCGCGGTGATCAGCCGCATCAAGATCATGGCCCGGCTGAACATCGCCGAGCGCCGCCTGCCGCAGGACGGCCGCATCATGCTGCGCGTGCAGGGCAAAGAGCTGGACCTGCGTGTCAGCACGGTACCCACCGCGCACGGCGAAAGCGTGGTGATGCGCCTGCTCGATCGCGAGACGGTGGTGTTCGACTTCCACCGGCTGGGCTTCACCGATGCCTTCCTGCCGCAGTTCCGCAAGGTGCTTGAACAGCCGCACGGCATCCTGCTGGTGACCGGTCCCACCGGCTCGGGCAAGACCACCACGCTGTACACCGCGCTGAGCCAGCTCAACACCGCCGACGTCAAGATCATTACCGTTGAAGATCCGGTCGAATACCAGATCGAAGGCATCAACCAGATCCAGGCCAAGCCGCAGATCGGCCTGGACTTTGCCAATGCCCTGCGCAGCATCGTGCGCCAGGATCCGGACATCATCATGATCGGCGAAATGCGCGACCTGGAAACCGCGCGCATCGCGATCCAGTCGGCATTGACCGGCCACCTGGTGCTGTCCACGCTGCATACCAACAATGCGGCGGGCGGCATCACCCGCCTGCTCGACATGGGCGTGGAAGACTATCTGCTCACTTCCACCATCAACGGCATCCTGGCCCAGCGCCTGGTGCGCCGTCTGGAGCCGACCCACGCCGAGCGCTATGAAGCCTCGCCGGAAGAAATCGAGCGCTTCGACCTGCGTCGCCTGCAGCCGCAGGGAACGATCCACCTGTATCGGCCGAAGCCGTCGGCACTGGCGCCGACCGGCTACCTGGGGCGCACCACCATCATGGAATTCCTGGTGATGAACGACGCGCTGCGGCGTGCGGTGATGCGCCGCGATGGCATGGGCGAGATCGAACGCATCGCCCGTGAAGCCGGCATGCGCACCATGTACGAGGACGGCCTGAGCAAGGCCCTGAGCGGGCAGACGACCCTTGAGGAAGTCCTGCGCGTGACCGAGGAAGGCTGATGCGCGCGCAGGGACGACGCTGACATGCCGAACTATCGTTACAAGGCGCTGAATACGCACGGTGAAGTGTTCGACGGGCAGATGGAAGCGGCCAGCGAGGCCGAGCTGGTCGCGCGCCTGCAGGACCAGGGCCATCTGCCGATGGAAACGCAGCTGGCCGACGGCGGGGCGGTTGGCGGCAGCAGCCTGCGCGGCCTGTTCCGCCAGCGTCCGCTGCAGGGCGCGGCATTGCTGCAGTTCACCCAGCAGCTGGCGACGCTGCTCGGTGCCGGGCAGCCGCTGGACCGCGCGCTGTCGATCCTGCTCAGCCTGCCCGAAGACGAGCGCTCGCGCCGCGCGATCACCGACATCCGCGACGTGGTGCGCGGTGGCGCGCCGCTGTCGACTGCGCTGGAACGCCAGCACGGCCTGTTCTCGCGCCTGTACGTGAACATGGTGCGCGCCGGTGAAGCCGGTGGCAGCCTGCACGACACCCTGCAGCGCCTGGCCGATTATCTTGAACGCAGCCGTGCGCTGCAGGGCAAGGTGATCAACGCGCTGGTCTACCCGGCGATCCTGCTGGTGGTGGTGGGCGGTGCGCTGCTGTTCCTGCTGGGCTATGTGGTGCCGCAGTTCGCACAGATGTACGAAAGCCTGGACGTGGCGTTGCCATGGTTCACCAACCTGGTGCTGCAGCTGGGCCTGTTCGTACGCGACTGGTGGGTGCTGCTGCTGGTGGTGCCGGGCGTGCTGCTGTTGTTGTTCGAACGCAAGGCGCGGCAGCCCGCGTTCCGTCTGGCGCTGGATGGCTGGCTGCTGCAGCGCCGCGGCATCGGCCGCCTGCTGGGCGAACTGGAAACCGCGCGGCTGGCGCGCACCCTGGGGACACTGCTGCGCAACGGCGTGCCGCTGCTGGCGGCGCTGGGCATCGCCCGCAACGTGCTCGGCAACCGCGCGCTGGCAGCGGACCTGGAAACTGCCGCCGACGAGGTCAAGAACGGCACCGGCCTGTCGCTGGCACTGTCGCGCGGCAAGCGCTTTCCCCGGTTGGCGCTGCAGATGATCCAGGTCGGCGAGGAGTCCGGCGCACTCGATACCATGCTGCTGAAAGCTGCTGATACTTTCGAACAGGACAGCGCCCGCCGCATCGACCGCCTGCTGGCGGCGATGGTGCCGGCGATCACCCTGGTGCTGGCCTCGGTGGTCGGCGCGGTGATCGTGGCCGTGCTGGTGCCGTTGTACGACCTCACCAACGCCATCGGCTGACGATGGCCTCCTTCGCAACCCCGACATCCCGTACCTGAAAGGACCGACCATGATTGCTTCCCGTCGACCGATCCGCCTTTCCTTCACTGCCGCACGCCACCAGTCGGGCATGAGCCTGCTGGAGATCATCATCGTCATCGTGCTGATCGGCGCGGTGCTGACCCTGGTCGCCAGCCGCGTGCTCGGCGGCGCCGATCGCGGCAAGGCCAACATCGCCAAGGCGCAGGTGCAGACCGTTGCCTCCAAGGTCGACAACTACCAGATCGACACCGGCAAGCTGCCTGCCTCGCTCAACGACCTGGTGACCGCACCGGCCGGCGTCGGTGGCTGGCTGGGCCCGTATGCCAAGCCCGCCGACCTCAACGACCCGTGGGGCCACGCGCTGGAGTACCGCGCACCGGGCGAAGGCCAGGCGTATGAGCTGATCAGCCTGGGCAAGGACGGCAAGGCCGGCGGCAGCAGCGTCGACGCTGACATCCGCTACCAGCCGTAAGCACGCATGCTGCTTTTCCTGCCGCGCCGGTTGTCACGCCCGCGCCTGCACGGCAGGCGCGCAGCAGGCCTGTCGCTGCTGGAAATGCTGCTGGTGATCGCGTTGATCGCGGCCATCGGCCTGATCACCGCCGCTGGCATGTCGCGCGGCTTTGCTGGCATGCAGCTGCGCAGTGCCGGCAAGGACATCGCCAACCAGCTGCGCATGGTGCGCGCGCAGGCGATTGCCCGCGGTGAGCCGCAGCGCTTCGTGATCGAACCGGCACAGCATCGCTGGCAGGGCGCCAACCAGCGACACGGCGAAGTGCCGGCCAAGCTGAAGGTGCAGTTCGAAGGTGCCGCGCAGTTGGCCACCGCACCCGGTCAGGGCGTGATCGAATTCCATCCCGACGGTGGCTCCAGCGGCGGCCGCATCCGCCTGCAGCTGGAGAGCGCCGAGTGGCGTATCGATGTGGGCTGGTTGACCGGTGAAGTCCGTTCCGGACCGTGGCGGGCGCAATGAGGTCGCGCGCCCGTGGCTTCACCCTGCTTGAAGTGATCGTTGCCTTCGCACTGCTTGGGTTGGCACTGACGCTGTTGCTGGGCAGCCTGTCCGGTGGCGCGCGCCAGGTGCGTGATGCCGAGCTGCGCACGCGCGCGGTGCTGCACGCGCAGTCGTTGCTGGCTGCCGCTGGCGTGGAAACGCCACTGCAGGCCGGCAGCCAACAGGGCGAGTGGGAGCAGGGGCGATATCACTGGCAGCTGCAGGTGCAGCCCTGGGCCGAGCCGCGCAGTGGTGCGCTGCCCGCTGCGCAGTCGCCGGGTACGCCTTGGCTGGCGGAACTGCAGCTGCAGGTGCGCTGGGGCGACGGCGAGCGCGAGCAGTTGCGCTGGCGCAGCCTGCGCCTGTTGCCGCCTGCGCTGGAGAATGCGCGATGAGGCGCCGCGCGCGGGGCTTCACCCTGATCGAAGTCATGCTGGCCACCGTGCTTCTAGCTGGCGGCCTGGCGTTGGCGTTCGCCAGCGTGCGCTCGGCGATGGCGATCAGCCAGCGCGGTGAGCAGATTGCCGCGCAGAGCGAACGCATGCGCGCAGTGCAGGCCCTGCTGCGGCGCCAGCTCGCCAGCGCCCTGCGCAGCCCGCTGGAAGTGCCCGATCCCACCCGCGAACCGGTGTTCTTCCAGGGCGATGATCGGGGCATGCAGTTCGTAGCCGATCTGCCGGGCTATCTCGGTCGCGGCGGCCCGTACCTGCATGCGCTGCAGGTGGATGGCGCAGCCGGCCACCGCCGCTTGCTGCTGGAGCTGGTGCTGCTGCAGGAAGGCGAGCGCATCGAAGAGAGCCCGCCGCGCCCGCCCGAAGTGCTGGCGGAGGACTTGAAGGATGTACGGCTGCGCTATCGCGGTGTCGACGCCAGCAACGGGCAGATGACCGAATGGTTGCCACGTTGGGATGACACCCGGCGCCTGCCGCTGCTGGTGGAAGTGCAGATCGTGCCAAGCAGGGGCACGCCGTGGCCGCCGCTGGTGGTGGCACTGCGCGCCGGCGGCAGCGGAGGCGCGCGATGAAGCGTCCACGTGGTGCCGCGCTGGTACTGGTGCTGTGGCTGATCGCGCTGATGACCGCGCTGGTCGGCGCTTTTGCGCTCAGCGCACGGGTCGAGCACCTGCAGCAGCGGGTGCTCGGTGATGATGCACGCGGCCAGGAGCGCGCGCGCGCGGGCCTGGAATACGCACTGCTGCGGCTGCAGCCAGACCCGCAGCGTCCGCCGTGGCAGGCCGACGGCCGGGCCTATCGTTGGCAGTTCGACGACGCCCGCATCGAGATCCGGGTGCTGGACGAGAACGGCAAGATCAACCTCAACCTGGCGGATGCGGCCCTGCTGTCCGCATTCATGCAGGCACTGGGCGAGCCGGCTGAAACCGCCAGGCAGTTGGCCGGTGCGATCATCGACTGGCGCGACGAAGACAGTCTGCTGCAGCCCGGTGGCGGTGCCGAGGCGCCCGAGTACGCCGCCGCAGGCCTGCCCTACGGCCCGCGCAACAAGCGCTTTGAAACCCTGGGCGAACTGCAGCGGGTGCTGGGAATGCGCGGGTCGCTGTACGCCGCGATGCTGCCGCACCTGACGCTCTACAGCCGGCAGGCGCGCCCGGATCCACGCTTCGCCGGTGGCCCGGTGTTGACGGCAATGGGCCTGGATGCGGAACAACTGCTGGCGCAACGCGCCCAGCAGGAGCGTGACGGAGATAACGCTGCGGGTGCATCGGCGCTTGCCAGCAGCAGTGGCACCTATAGTATCGAGTCCCGCGCCACTGACGGCAGCGGACGCCTGTCGGTGCTGCAGGCGGTGGTGCGCAACGGATCGGGCGGGGTGCCCGGCCGGACCTACACAGTGCTTCGCTGGGAGCAGGGAATGGCAGCAAGATGACGGCTTGGCAGGACAGTCTGCGGCAGGTGCAGGGCCAGATCGGCCCCGGTGCCGGCCGTTTCCTGCGCTGGTGGCGGCAGTCGTTGCTGGCCTGGGTGCCGATGCGCTGGCAATGGGCGCTGGGCTGGTCGCAGACCCGCCTGCTGCTGCAGTGCGAAGACGGGCAGCTGCAGGTCTGGCGCGAAACCGGTGACGGCCTCGAGCCCGTGGCCCGTCTTCCGTGGCCGCTGCAACCGGCGGACCTGGACCGCGTGCTGGAGCCGCGCCTGCGCAGCCTGCCACGGGTGTGGCTGCTGCCCGCCGGGCAGGTCCTGCGGCGCACGCTGCGTCTGCCCGCCGCGGCCGGTGACCGCCTGCGTGCGGTGGTCGGCTACGAGATCGACCGGCAGACACCGTTCGAAGCCAGCCAGGTCAGCTATGACATCCGTGAACTGGGCAGTGCCGGCGAAGGCCTGCTGCAGGTAGAGCTGGTGGCCTGGCCGCTGCGTCAGCTCGATGACTGGCGCGCGCAGATCGGCGAGTGGGCAGATGCGTTGGCCGGTGTCGATGCGATAGATACACAGGGCCGCGCCCTGCAGGTCAATCTGCTGCCGCCCGCGCAGCGTCAACAGCGGCCGGACCCGATGCGGCGCTGGAACCTGCTGCTTGCCGCAGCGGCCCTGGTGATGCTGGTGCTGGCGGCGATGCAGCTGCTGGACAATCGCCGCGCTGCTGTCGATGCGCTGCGCGAAGACGTCGAGCGCAGCGCCCGCAGCGCGCGTGGCGTCGCCAGCGAACGCAGCCAGCTGCAGGCGCTGCTGGATGGAGCGACGTTCCTGGAAACACAACGCAACCAGCGCGCCAGTACCGTCGAAGTGTGGAATGAGCTGACCCGGCGCCTGCCCGATGGCACCTACCTGGAAAAACTGGCAATCGAGAACAACAGCCTGCAGCTGATCGGCCTCAGCAGCGAAGCATCGCAGCTGGTTCCGCTGCTGCAGGACGCGCCGCAATGGCGCAAGGTGAACCTCACCGGCGTGCTGCAGGCCGATGGTGCCGCCAGTGGCCGCGACCGCTTCACCCTGACCGCCGAGCTGCAGCCATTGCCTTCGGCGGCACCTGCGCCCGCAGCCGCCCCGACTGAAACCACGGAGGCGGCCCATGCCGATGCCAAGCGCACGCCGTGACCGCTGGTTGGCACTGGCACTGCTGTTGGCAGTGCTGGGCCTGGCCTACCTGCTGCTGGTGCACCCGTGGTTCACCCAGCCATTGCTCGCGATCGACGCCGATGCCGCTGCCCTGCGCGAACGCCAGCAGCGCGTACAGGCGCAGCTGCAGCAGCAGCCGCAGATCGAACAGCGGCTGCGCGCGACCCGCGACGCCCTGCAGCAGCGCCCGGGGTTCCTGCAGGAAGCCACCGCCGAGGCCGCTGCGGCCGCGCTCGGCGCACGCCTGCAGGATGCGGTGGCGATGGCCAGCCCGGGCAACCGCAGCTGCACCATCAGCAACCGCACGCCATTGAGCGACAACCGTCGCGATGCTGCGTTCGTCCGTGTGGCCATGCAGGTGCGCCTGCGCTGTGGCGTGGCCGAACTGGCCACCGTGCTGCACAGCCTGGAGACCGGCAGCCCGCGCCTGTTCGTGGACAACCTCAACCTGATCGCACAGCGCTTCCAGCAATCGCCGAACGAATCCGGCCTCGGTCTCGATGTGTCCTTCGAGCTGGCCGGCTACCTGTTGCCAGGTGCGGCTGCCGATCCCGCCACAGCGCCCGTGGCCACGCCACCTGCAGCGGCGCCGGTGGTGTCGCCGCCGGCACCTGTACCGGCACCGGCGGATCAGCCTGCTGCCGATGCGCAGGAGGTGGCCGATGAAGCTTGAACAGATCAACCTGCGCACCGGGCTGTTGCTGGCGGTGGCCGGATGGGCCGCTGCGACCTGGCTGGCCACCGGCTTCGGCCTTGGCAGCCAGCTGCCCACGGTCAGCACGGAGGGCGATGCCCAGGCCGCGCTGCCGGCGTTGCCCGTGCTGGCGCCCGAACGCATGGCCGGCGCAGACAGCTACAGCGTGATCAGCGAACGGCCCCTGTTCGCCGAAGACCGCAAGCCGCGCCCGTATCTGCTGGGGGGCAGCGAAGCCGCCGCCAGCCCCGCGCTGCGCCTGACCGGCGTGCTGCTCACCCGCGATTTCAGCATGGCCACCTTCACCACCGAGCAGGGCCGCTCGCTGCGCCTGCGCCTCAATGGCGATGCAGTCGATGGCTGGCAACTGGTCGCCTTGGAACCACGCCAGGCCACGGTGATCGGCTCCAGTGGCAGCCAGGTGCTGGAGCTGGCCGTGTTCAATGGCCAGGGCGGTGAAGCGCCGACGGTCCTGCGCGGGGCCAATGGCGCACCGCCTGTGCCCGGCGCGGTGGTTCCGCCGCCGCCGCCACAGCCGGCGCCCAGCCAGACCCAGCCCAACCCACGTGCCACCGATGGCAACGTGGCTCCCGCGTCGCCTGCACCGGCCGCGGCCGCCGCGCCACCTGCCAACACCAACGGTCCCAGCGAAGCGCAGATGCAGGCCATCCGCGAACGCATCCAGGCCCGCCGCCGTCAGCTGCAGCAACAGCAGCAACAACCGTCGCCGCCCCCGGGCGATGGCACCAACCGATAGAGTGAATGCATGAATCTGCGTTTTCTTCCCTGGTCCCTTGCCCTGACACTGCTGGTCGGCTGCAGCACCGTGTCCGCCCCGCATGTGCAACGCAACGGCAACCTGCAGCCATCGGCCAGCGCCGGTCAGGCCGCCACCGATGCGCAGACCGAAGCGGCCGATCAAGCCCAGGGGACGCCGCAGGCGGTGATCCGCCGTGGCACCGGCACCATGATCAACCGCGAGGCCGCGCGCAAGCCGTCGCCCGCGTTGCATGCGGCCAGCTCCGGCGAAGCCACCTTCAACTTCGAGGGCGAGTCGGTGCACGCGGTGGTCAAGGCCATCCTCGGTGACATGCTCGGCCAGAACTACGTGATTGCCCCGGGGGTGCAGGGCACAGTGACCCTGGCCACGCCCAAGCCGGTATCGCCGGCACAGGCACTGAACCTGCTGGAGATGGTGCTGGGCTGGAACAACGCCCGCATGGTCTACAGCGGTGGCCGCTACAACATCGTCGCCGCCGACCAGGCACTGGCCGGGACCGTGGCGCCGAGCACTGCGCCCGCCTCCAGTGCACGCGGCTTTGAAGTGCGCGTGGTGCCGCTGCAGTTCATCTCCGCCACCGAGATGAAGAAGGTGCTGGAGCCCTATGCGCGGCCCAATGCCATCGTCAACGTCGACAGCGGCCGCAACGTGATCACCCTGGGCGGCACCCGTGCCGAACTCGAGAACTACCTGCACACCGTCGAGATCTTCGACGTCGACTGGCTCTCGGGCATGTCGGTGGGCGTGTTCCCGATCCAGTCCGGCAAGGCCGAGCAGGTCGCGGCCGATCTGGAAAAGGTATTCGGCGAGGAGAGCAAGACGCCCAGCGCCGGCATGTTCCGTTTTCTGCCGCTGGAAAACGCCAACGCCGTGCTGGTGATCACCCCGCAGGTGCGCTACCTGGACCAGATCCAGCAGTGGCTGGACCGCATCGATACCGCCGGTGGCAGCGCGCGCCTGTTCTCGCATGAACTGCGTTACATCAAGGCACGCGATCTGGCTGAACGCCTCAGCGAAGCCTTTGCCAGCAGCGGCAACCGTAGCGGCGCCGGCCCGGCATCGCTGGCACCGGGCGCCATTCCGTCGCAGCTGGGCAGTGATGGCGACCGCGGCATGGACGCCAACAACGGCAGCAGCTTCAACAACACGGTGGGTGGCAGCAGCGGCAGCAGTGGCGGCGGCAGCTCCGGTTCCCTGAACCTGCCGCAGCGCCAGTCGGGCAACGTCAGCATCAGCCTGGAAGTGGAGGGCGATCGTGTCGGCGTGTCGGCGGTGGAAGAGACGAACACGTTGCTGGTGCGTTCGACGCCGCAGGCCTGGCGCTCGATCCGCGAGGTGATCGAAAAGCTGGACGTGATGCCGCTGCAGGTGCACATCGAAGCGCAGGTGGCCGAGGTCGGGCTGACCGGCGACCTGAAGTACGGCGTGAACTGGTACTTCGACAACGCCGTGGCAGGGCGCGCGCTGACTGGAGCATTGGCTGGGCTGTCCCTGCCGGCGGCGGCCGGCGGATCCTGGAACACCTTCGCCGGTGCGGTGACCGGCACCGATGGCGCCGGTTGGGCATTTACCGGGCACAACGGTGCGGCCGTGGTCAGCGCACTGGACAAGGTCACCGACGTGCGCCTGCTGCAGACACCCTCGGTGTTCGTGCGCAACAACGCCGAAGCCACGCTCAACGTGGGCGACAAGGTGCCGATCAACACCACCACGGTCAACACCGGCATCGGCACCAGCAGCTACAGCTCGGTGCAGTACATCGACACCGGCGTGATCCTGAAGGTGCGCCCGCGCGTAACCCGCGACGGCACGGTGTTCCTGGACATCGTGCAGGAGATCAGCAGCGCCTCCGACGTACCGGAGAACTGCAATCCGCAGGAGCGCAACTGCAATCCGCGCATCTCCACCAAGAAGCTGGCTACTGAGGCGGCGGTGCAGAGCGGGGACACCATCATGCTGGCTGGCCTGATCACCGATTCGGCCACTGATGGCAGCAGCGGCATTCCCGGCCTCAGCCGGATTCCGGTGTTGGGTGCGCTGTTCGGCCAGAAGAGCCGCACCAGCCGTCGTTCGGAAGTGATCGTGCTGCTGACCCCGACCATCGTCCGCAACGGCCAGGAAGCACGCACCCTGACCGACGAATACAGCCAGCGCTTCCGCGCGATGGAGCCGCTGAACCAGCCGGGCTCAAAGAAGTAGGTGGGTTCGGCCGGGCTGCGCCCGGCACCCGCCGAAGCCGAAGCCGAAGCAACGGCAGCAGCAACAGCAACAGCAACAGCGGGTTTACTGGGGGAGGGCGGGGCACTGTGGGTTTGCGGGGACGCCGTAAATACGTCCATGTAGGCTTGGTCGCCGCATCCATGCGGCTCACACCCCGCAAACCCACAGTGCCCCACCTTCGACAGTTGGCCGGTGGCCAGTAGATCCACGCCATGCGTGGATGAATCTCTTTCAGATATCGAATGAAATTCTGGGGTCAGATCCATTTTCCTGTGGAAAACGGATCTGATCCCAAGAGTCGTTCCGACGGTTCGCGGAAAACTGTCGAAGGCGGGGTGGGTCCGGTTGCGGGGGTGTCCGCGGCATGGATGCCGCGGCCAAGCCCCCAGGGACGGGTTTACGGCGTCCCCCGCAACCGGACCCATCCCGCCATCCCACGGAATTCCCGCGGTTGCTGTTGCTTCGGCTTCGGCTTCGGCTTCGGCGGGTGCCGGGTGCAACCCGGCCGACACCCACCCGATGCTACGCTGTGGCCACCGACAACCACGGAGGCGGGATGGGGGCGATCGTGTTGTTGCCGCTCGGCGTGGACGACGCGGTGCTTGACCGCTGCCTGGCCGCGCTCGATGCCGGTACCGCAGCGGGGACATCGATCTGGCTGGGCGATGACGCGCAAGCCGGGCCACGTGCACAAGCGGTGGTCGAACACTGGCTGGCACATACGCCGCTGCAGGCCGAATACACCCGCCGCGCCAGACCCCTCGGCGAGGTCGCCCATCTGGACGAAATGCTGCGTGCCTGCGACGGCCTGGACGTCGCGGTGCTGGCCCCGGACAGCGTGCCTGCACCGGGATGGCTGCAGCAGTTGCAGGCCACCTTCGCTCGTGACGCCGCCATCGCCACCGCCACGCCGTGGTGCAATGTGGGCGAAACCGCTGCCTGGCCGCGGCTGGGTGAACTCAACCCCGAACCGAGCGACCCGGCGCTGTTGGCCCACGTCTGCGCGGCGCTGCCGACCCTGCATCCTGAACTCCCCTCGGCAGTCACTCATGCGGTGCTGGTGCGCGCCAATGCGCGGCGGCGCGCCGGTGGCCTGGATGCAGAAAGCTACCTGGGCTGGAACGCGGCGCTGGTCGATCTGAGCCTGCGCATGGCCGGCCTCGGCTGGCGCAACGTGTTGTGCGAAAACGCCTTCGTCAGCCGTGCCAGTGAAGCGCCCAGCCGCGACGGCGATCTGGAGGCATTGGCCGCGCGCTGGCCGGGCTGGGTACCGCGGCTGGCTGACTTCCTGATGCATGATCCGCTGCACGCGCTGCGCCAGGACCTGCAGCACAACCTGCAGCAGGCGATAATGCCGCGCGGGCAGGGCGACCTGTTCGTCCCGCCATCACCGCTGGAGCCGCCTGTTTGAATTCCGCCATTGCCGCCATCGTCGTCACCTACCAGAGCGGCAGCACCATCGATGCCTGCCTGTCGCGACTGCGCCAGGCGCAGGACGTGGCCGAGATCCGGGTGATCGACAACGGTTCGCTGGATGACACCCTGGAAGTCATACAGCGCCACGCCAGCCACGATCCGCGCGTGCGTTTCATTGCCAACCCGGACAATCCCGGTTTCGCCGCAGCCAACAACCAGGGCGCTGCTGATTCACGCAGCCCGTGGCTGGCCTTCATCAATCCCGACCTGATGGTCGAAATCGATACCCTCGCCGCACTGCGTGACCGCGCCGGTGCGGTGGGCGACAGTCTGCTGGGTGTGGAGCAGGTGGACGAGCACGGCCAGGCCGATGACGCGGTAAGGCGTCGTGATCCGGACTTCCTCGCCATGCTGCGCTCGCCCGGGCGCGGCGCGCGGTTGGCCATTGCCGGCGACCCGGTGCAGCCGTTGCAGCAGGTACCGGCGTTGTCCGGTGCGCTGCTGCTGATGCCGCGCGCCTTGTTTGATCGCATCGGCGGCTGGGATGCCGGTTACCGGCTGCATGCCGAAGACCTGGACCTGTGCCGCCGCGTGCGTGATGCCGGTGGCGTGGTCGCCATCGCCAACGACCTGAAGGTGACCCATGTGCGCGGGGTGTCCAGCCGTTCGCGGCCGTTCTTCGTGGAATGGCACAAGCATCGCGGGCTGTGGCGCTACTTCAGCAAGTTCGAAGGGCCGCAGCGGTCGTTGCCGGTGCGGGTGGCAGTGTGGGGCGCGATCTGGGCCCACGCGCTGGTGCAGGTACCGAGGCTGCTGCGCAGGTCGCTGTAACCCGCTGCGTCAGGATCATCCACGCATGGCGTGGATCTACTGCAGAGCCACGCCGTGCGATAGGGCTCCACCTCCCCGCGGACCCCGGTTCACCCCTACAGGCGCATAATTCCAGCCATGCCTATCATCCAGTCCCTGCTCGACACCGACCTGTACAAGTTCACCATGATGCAGGCGGTGCTGCACCAGCACCCCGGCGCGCAGGTTCAATACCGTTTCAAATGCCGCACACCTGGTATCGAGCTGGCCCGCTTCATCGACCAGATCGATGAGGAGATCGACCACCTGTGCAGCCTGCGCTTCAGCAATGAAGAGCTGGACTACATGCGCGGCCTGCGCTTCGTGAAGCCGGATTTCGCCGACTTCCTCGGCCTGTTCCACCTGGATCGCAAGTACATCCAGCTGCGTGCGTCGAAGACGGTGCCTGGTGAGATCGAGCTGGATATCACCGGTCCGTGGTTGCACACCATCCTGTTCGAAGTGCCGCTGCTGGCGATCATCAACGAAGTCTGGTTCCGCAACACCACCACGGCGGATTTCGCCGAAGGCGAACGCCGGCTGCAGGCCAAGGCCGCGCTGCTGCGCGATACCCCCGGCTTCGAACAGTGCCGCATCGCCGACTACGGCAGCCGCCGCCGCTATTCGCGCGACTGGCATGCGCGCCTGCTGCCGCTGCTGCGCGACGCGCTGGGCCCGCAGCTGGTCGGCACCAGCAACGTGCACTTCGCCCGCCTGTACGGCATGACCCCGCACGGCACCATGGCCCACGAATACCTGCAGGCATTCCAGGCGCTGGGTCCGCGCCTGCGCGATTCGCAGGTGGCGGCACTGGAATCGTGGGCGCGCGAGTACCGCGGCGACCTCGGCATCGCGCTGTCCGACGTGGTCGGGCTGGATGCGTTCCTGCGCGACTTCGACATGTATTTCTGCAAGCTGTTCGATGGCGTGCGCCATGATTCCGGCGACCCGTTCGACTGGGGCGACCGCATGCTGGCCCACTTCCAGCAGCGCCGCGTCGACGCGCGCAGCAAGGTGCTGGTGTTCAGCGATGGGCTCGACATCACCAAGGTGATGCGCCTGTACGACTACTTCCGCGGCCGCTGCCAGGTGGCGTTCGGCGTGGGTACCCATCTGACCAACGATCTGGGGCCGACCCCGCTCAACATCGTCATCAAGATGGTCCGCTGCAATGGCCAGCCGGTGGCCAAGCTCAGTGACTCACCGGGCAAGAGCATGTGCGATGACCCGGGTTACCTGTCCTACCTGCGGCAGGTGTTCGAACTGCCGGACCCGGTTCAGGGGTAGTCGACCACCACCAGATAGGCGCCTCGCAGCGGTTGGCGCTGGGAGGCTTCCAGGCGATAGCGCTCGGAGAACGACAGGTCGCCGGCACGCATCGTGCGTGCGGCCACGGCCAGCTGCTGGCCATGGCGGCCGCCTTCGCGCAGCGTTGCCGTTTCACCTTCGCCCAGCGCCGTCACCGCCACCTTGGCGCCCTTGGCCGACGGCGGGCACGCTTCCAGGCTCAGCTCCTGCTGGGACAGGCGCGTCGTGCAGCCGGGATCGACGATGCGACCGCTGAAGCGGACGCTTCCGCTGCTGGCCTGGGCCAGTGCGCTGACGGACATCAAGGCCACGCACAGCAGGATCGAGCTCTTCATGACACGTTCTCTGGTTCGGTGTGTCCTAGTTAGCGACAACCGCGAACAGTCATTGATAGGCAGTGTTTCGTTCTGCTAGGGCCATCACCCGAGAAGGGTGATGCGCGTCAAATAACGCCGTTTTTACCTGCAAACGCGGTCGACGATCGAGTGCCATTTGCGTCGCACGCTAAGCCTGCCTTGGCTTCCCGGGCATCCTCCATTTTTGAGCTATCACGTCAATTTATTGGCGTCAAGATGTTGTGTTCATAAAAAATTATGAGAACTGGGTCACATTTATGCATATACTTGCGTCACGGATTCAGGGAGAGGTACGTCCGAATCCGGCGACAGGTGAGACGCAAGGAAGGGTCCGATGCCCGGCAGTGCTCCTTGCTTCCTCCTCTACTTTCCATCTCTTCAGTAGGGTTAGGTACAAGCAATGCACAAGATCAAATTCATCGCGGTTCTGATGCTGGCTGCCGCTCCGCTGGCCGCCAATGCTGCCGACGGCACCATCACCTTCAACGGCAAGGTCACCGACAAGACCTGCACCATCTCGACCCCGGGTGGCAAGGACTTCTCTGTCAACCTGCCGACCGTGTCCAAGAGCACCCTGGCTGCCGCCGGTGCCGTCGCTGGTCGTACCCCGTTCGCGATCAACCTGACCAAGTGCAGCGCCGGCAACGTCGCTACCTACTTCGAGCCGGGTTCGACCGTTGACTTCAACAGCGGCCGCCTGAACAACCAGGCTGCGGCCAATGCTGCCGGCAACGTGCAGCTGCAGCTGCTGGGCTCGAACAACCAGTTCCTGCCGGTCAAGGCCTCGGGCGCCAACCAGGCCCAGGACAACTCGCAGTGGGTGACCGTTGCTGCCGATGGCACCGCCAACCTGAACTACTACGCTGAGTACTACGCGACCGCCGCCGCGACTGCCGGTGAAGTCACCAGCAACGTCAAGTACACGATCATCTACAACTGATCGTAGCCGTACCCGCATTGGCCGGCGTACGCGCCGGCCAGTGCTTCGCGGCCCCTGGCCACACATCTCGAGCGTAGTAATTCCGATGAAAGCAATCTTTCCCCGGGCGCTGCTGCTGGCAGCGTTCACGCTGCCCTTCTGCCAGAACGCTCTGGCCGGCGTGGTGGTCAATGGCACGCGAGTGATCTACCCGGCGCAATCGCGCGAAGTCACCGTGCAGGTCGACAACGTGGGCGACTCGCCCGCGCTGGTGCAGGCGTGGGTCGACAGTGGCGACGCCAACCAGACCGCTGATACCAGTGATGCACCGTTCGTGCTGACGCCGCCGATCAGCCGTGTCGAGCCCGGTCGCAGCCAGGCGCTGCGCCTGATCTTCTCTGGCGCGCAGCTGCCGACCGACCACGAATCGGTGTTCTGGCTCAACGTGCTGGATGTGCCGCCGTCGCCGGAAAGCGCCGACAGTGGCGAACAGAACTACCTGCAGGTCGCGTTTCGTTCGCGCCTCAAGCTTTTTTACCGGCCGCAGGGCCTGAAGGGCGTCGCCAACGACGCGCCTGCAGCACTGCGCTGGACCCGCAGCGGTGATCGCCTGCGGGTGGAAAACCCCAGTCCCTTCCACGTGACCCTGGCTGAAGTGCATGCCGTGACCGGCAGCGGCGAACGGCCGGTCGAAGAGCAGGGAAAGATGGTTGCACCGAAGCAGAGCCTCGATTTCGCGGCTCCGGCCGGCATCGAGCAGGTCCGCTTCATCACCATCAACGACTACGGCGGCCGGGTCGAACACACGATCCGCCTGTCCGCTACCGGGGGCTGAAAGCGCCGCGTGGGCCATTGGCCTGCGCATCCCGCAACTGCCGCCGTGCGGCGAATTGAAGGAATGTCAGTGTGATCGGAAACAGATTGACATTGTCGATCCATCAGGCGCTTTGCCTGTTGGCTGCTGGCGTCGCCTGCCCAGGATGGGCACTGGCTGCACCGGCCAATCTCGGCGAACAAGCGCTGATGGCGCAAAGCGGTGCGGCAACGGCGCGTGCGCCGGAACAGGCGCAGTTCAATTCCAGCTTCCTGTCTGGCCAGGCCAAGCAGGTCGACCTGGCAGCGTTCTCCAATGGCAACCCGATGGTTGCCGGCAACTACCGAGTCGACGTCTACGTCAACGGCGCATGGCAGGGCCGCCGCGATCTGCAGTTCAAGGCAGATGCGCAGGGCCGTGTCGATGCCTGCCTGGATGTCGCGACGCTGGAAGAGCTGGGCGTGGACAGCGAAGCGGTCCTGCTCCAGCAGGATCCGTCCGCAGCGCTGGACAAGAGCACCTGTGTGCCGGTGCAGCAGCGCATGGCCAACGCCTACGGTACCTATGACAGCGGCAACCTGCGCTACGACCTCAGCATCCCGCAGGCGTTCATGCGCCGCGAAGCACGAGGCTACGTCAATCCCGCACTGTGGGACCGCGGCATCAATGCCGGTTTCGTTGGCTACAGCTTCAACGCGATCGACAGTGACAGCCGCACCGACGGTGGCAACCGCAACCGCAGCGCCTACCTGGGCCTCAACGCAGGCTTGAACCTGGGCGGCTGGCAGTTCCGCCACGATTCCAACCTGACCTGGAACGAAGGCGACGGCCGTCATTGGCAGAGCATCGCCACCTATGCGCAGCGCGGTATTCCGCAGGTGCGCGGCATGCTCACCCTGGGTGAGGCCTACACCAGCGGCGAGCTGTTCGATTCGATCGGCTACCGCGGTGCCAGCCTGGCCAGCGACGATCGCATGCTGCCCGATTCGCTGCGCGGTTACGCGCCGATCGTGCGTGGCATCGCCGAGACCAATGCGCGCGTCGAAGTGCGCCAGAACCAGCAGCTGATCTATTCGGCCTCGGTGTCGCCGGGCAACTTCGTGATCGACGACCTGTACCCGACCGGTTACGGCGGCGACCTGGAAGTGAGCGTGGTCGAAGCCGATGGCCGTCGCCGCGAGTTCAAGGTTCCGTTCGGTTCGGTGCCGCAGATGCTGCGCGCCGGTGTATCCCGCTATGCGATTACTGCCGGCCAGGTCCGCAACAAGCAGCTGCGCGATGAGCCGTGGCTGATGCAGGGCACCTATCAGCGCGGCATCGGCAACCAGCTGACCCTGTACGGTGGCAGCGCGTTGAGCGATGGCTACCTCTCGCTGCTGTACGGTATCGGCGTGTCCACGCCGCTGGGTGCCTTCGCCGCTGATGTCACCCATGCCCGTACCTCGTTCGATCATTACGGCAACAGCACCGGCGCCAGCGTGCGCCTGAGCTACAGCAACATGATCGGCGAGACCGGCACCAACCTGACCCTGGCTGCTTACCGCTATTCCACTGAAGGCTTCTACAGCCTGCAGGATGCGCTGTATGCACGCGACGCCGATGATCGTGGCATCGATCCGAGCACCCGCGGCCGCCAGCGCAGCCAGTTCCAGCTGACCCTGAACCAGCCGCTCGGCCGTCGCTGGGGCGCGCTGTACGTGACCGGCTCGGTGCGTGACTTCTATGATCGCCCCGGTACTGCCAAGCAGTACCAGGTGGGCTACAACAACGCCTGGCGCTCGGTGAACTTCGGTTTCTCCGCACTGCGTACCGAAGAAGGTGCGCTGGGCCGTTCCGATACCCAGTACCTGTTGTCGATGAGCGTGCCGCTGGGCCGCGGAACCCGCCCGGTCTCGCTCAGTGCCGATGTCGGTGTGCGCGAACGCGGTGGCTACGACAGCAGTCGCGTAGGCATCACCGGCGCCGCAGGCGTGGACAACAACTTCAGCTACGGTGTGGCCCTGTCCGATACCCGCGACGGTGGCACCACCGCCGTCGGCAATGCCGAGTACCGCAGCCGCTACACCGCTTTGAACGCGACCTACGGCCATTCGCGTGACTTCCGCCAGGCATCGTTCGGTGCCAACGGCAGCCTGGTCATGCACCCGGGTGGCGTCACCTTCACCCCGCAGCGCGGTGAAACCATGGTGCTCGTCGAGGCACCGGGTGCACGTGATGCCATGGTCAGCAACGCGCCTGGCCTGCGCATCGATGGTCGCGGTTACGCCGTGGTGCCCTACGTGTCGCCGTATCGTCTCAACACCGTGACCCTGGACCCGCAGGGCATGGCTCACGATGTCGAGCTGGAAAGCAGCAGCCAGTCGATCGCTCCGTTCGCCGGTGCCATCAGCTACCTGCGCTTCGACACCCGCAAGGGCAACGCGTTGCTGATCCAGGTGCGCAACGCCGACGGCCGCACGCTGCCGTTCGGCGCGCAGGTCAAGGACGAAACTGGCCAGCCGGTGGGCATGGTCAGCCAGGGCGGCCGCCTGTACGTGCGCAGCGAGAAGAACCAGGGCAGCCTGCAGGTTGAATGGGGCTCCGGTGCTGACCAGCGCTGCACGGTTGATTACCAGGTACCGGCGGGCGCCGATGCGTCCAAGACCGGCTTCATCCCGCTGGAGGCAGCATGCCGATGATTCTCTTCCGTGGCCGCAAGGCGCTGGCCACCCTGGCCGTGCTTGGCGGCGTGCTGCTGGCCGGCCCGGCGCTGGCCACCTGCTATATCACCCAGCAGGGGTTCGTCGCGCAGGACGTGCAGATGGACATGGGTCAGATCGTCATCCTGCCCAATCTGCCAGTCGGTGGTGTGATCAAGGAACTGATCGTGCCGATCAACCAGCGCGACAACATTGGTTACTGTGATCGTTGGGGCGGCAGCGCCAACGGTCGCTTCGTGAACGCTGCGCAGCAGAGCGCTGTGCCAGGCTTCAGCAATGTCTATGCCACCGACGTAGCGGGTGTCGGTATTCGTGTCTATCGCGATTCGGGCTCCATCCAGACCTATTACCCCCACACCCTGCAATTGGGGGGCAACCGCAACTTGACCCTCAATGGCGGCCGCTTCCGGGTGGAATTGATCAAGACTGCTGCGCAGACCGGTTCGGGCACCATCGCGCCCAATGGTCGTTTCACCACCTACTATCTTGATGGCGACGGTCCCGGCCGTCCGGAACTGACCTCCACCTTCAAGGGTTCGGGCACCACCGTGGTCAGCCCGACCTGCGAAGTACAGGCCGGCAGCCGCAACATCCCGGTGGATTTCGGCAGCGTGCCCAACACCAGCTTCACCGGCGTCGGCTCCAAGGCCGTCAACCGTGATTTCGACATCCGCCTGAACTGCCAGGGCAGCAACCTTGCGCAGTTCCAGAGCAAGGTCGGCATCCGCCTGGATGCCGACCAGGATGGTTCGAACATGCCGGGCGTGCTCAAGCTGAGCGCCGCTGCCAACAGCGCTACGCGCATCGGCATCCAGATGGTGCAGCGCGATGGCAGCAACGAGCGCGAAGTGCGTTTCGGCCAGACCATCAACGTCGGCACGACGACGGTCGGCAGCTCTACGTTGAGCCTGCCGCTGCGCGCCCGCTACGTGCAGACCCAGGCCGGTACCGTGGGTGCCGGTATTGCAAACGGGCAGGCAACCTTCACCATCCAGTACGAGTGAAGGCCACGCGGCATCGGGTAGTGCCGGCCGCTGGCCGGCAACTGCAGGATTCCCGAGGCATGTGAGGTTGCCGGCCAGCGGCCGGCAACAGCCACCGGCTTACTCCAGCGCGTAGCGCAGCACGAACAGCACCGCCACCAGCCACACTGCCGGATGCACCTCGCGCCAGCGGCCGGTGCCCGCCTTCAGCGCGGCATAGGCAATGAAGCCGAAGGCCAGGCCGTTGGCGATGGAATAGGTGAACGGCATCGCCAGCGCGCACAGTGCCGCCGGCACCGACTCGGTCAGGTCGCTCCAGTCCACTTCCACCAGTTCACGCAGCATCAGCCCGGCCACGAACAGCAGCGCCGGCGCGGTGGCATAGCCGGGCACCATCGCCGCCAGTGGCGAGAACAGCAGTGCGGCCAGGAACAGCGCGGCCACCACCAGCGCGGTCAAACCGGTACGGCCACCCACCTGCACGCCAGAGGCGCTTTCGGCGAAGGCGGTGGTGCTGCTGGTGCCCAGCAGCGAGCCGGCGACAATCGCCGTGCTGTCGGCCAGCAGCGCGCGCCCGAATCGCTTCTGTGCGCCCGGCAGTTTCAGCAGGCCGGCACGGCCGACCACGCCGTACAGCGTACCGGTGGCATCGAACACTTCCACCAGCACGAACACCAGCACCACCTGCAGCAGTACCGCAATCGGCGCACCGCCGTTGTGGTGCAGCAGGCCGGGCAGGTCCAGCTGCAGGAAGGTCGGTGCCAGGCTCGGCGGCAACGACACCAATCCGTGGTACTGCAGATCACCCAACGCCCAGCCGGCCGTGGTCACCGCCAGGATGCCGATCAGGATCGCGCCGCGCACACGCCGCGCTTCCAGGATCGCGATCAGCAGGAAGCCGCCCAGTGCCAGCAGCGGCGGTGCGGTATTGAGCGGGCCCAACGCGACCAGCGTGTCCTCGTTGCCGATGATCACGCCGGATTTCTGCAGCGCGATGATCGCCAGGAACAGGCCGATGCCGGCCACGATCGCCGACCGCAATGACGCCGGAATGCCCGACACCAGCCACGCGCGCACGCCGGTCAGCGACAGCACCAGGAACACCAGGCCGGAAATGAACACCGCCGCCAGCGCCTGCTGCCAGGGCAGGCCGGCAGCACCGACCACGGTGAAGGCGAAGAACGCATTCAAGCCCATGCCCGGCGCCATGCCCACCGGGAAGTTGGCCGCCAGCGCCATCACCACCGAGCCCAGCGCTGCGGCCAGGCAGGTGGCCACGAACACCGCACCCGCATCCATGCCGGTGGTGCCGAGAATCTCGGGATTGACGAAGACGATGTAGGACATCGTCAGGAACGTGGTGACACCGGCCAGCAGTTCGGTGCGCACGGTAGTGCCGTGCTGCTGCAGCTGGAACAGGCGTTCGAACAGGGACATGGGGTTCTCACGACAATAAGGTGTCACGACCAACGGTCGTGACCTACCCAAATGCAGAACGTGGGTACCGACCGTTGGTCGGTACGCCTTCCTTCACCACCAACGGTGGTGACCTATCTAAATGAGAAAGGCCGCGCGAGCGCGGCCTTTCCGGTTGCCTTACTTCAGCGCCTTGAAGCGCAGGCGCTTCGGCGCAGCGTCGTCGCCCATGCGGCGGCGCTTGTCTTCTTCGTACTCGCGGTAGTTGCCCTGGAAGAACTCCACGTGCGAATCGCCTTCGAACGCCAGGATGTGGGTCGCGATGCGATCCAGGAACCAGCGGTCATGCGAAATGACGAAGGTGTTGCCCGGGAACTCCAGCAGCGCATCTTCCAGCGCACGCAGGGTTTCGATGTCCAGATCGTTGGACGGTTCATCGAGCAGCAGCACGTTGCCACCCTGCAGCAGGGTCTTGGCCATGTGCAGGCGGCCACGCTCACCACCGGACAGCGAACCGACCATCTTCTGCTGGTCCTGGCCCTTGAAGTTGAAGCGGCCGATGTAGGCGCGCGACTGGATCTCGATGCCGTTGATGTTGAGGATGTCCAGGCCGCCCGCGATTTCCTGGAACACGCTGTGGTTGCCTTCCAGCGCGTCACGGCTCTGGTCGACATAGGACAGCTGCACGGTCGGGCCGACCACGATCTCGCCGGTGTCCGGCTTTTCCTTGCCGGTGATCATCTTGAACAGGGTCGACTTACCCGCACCGTTGGGGCCGATGATGCCGACGATGGCGCCCGAGGGCACCAGGAAGTTCAGGTTGTCGAACAGCAGGCGGTCGCCGAACTTCTTGGAAACGTTCTTGAATTCCATCACCGCCTGGCCCAGGCGCTCGCCCGGCGGGATGAAGATTTCATTGGTCTCGTTGCGCTTCTGGTAATCGACCGACTGCAGCTCTTCCAGGCGGGCCAGACGGGCCTTGCCCTTGGTGCGGCCGCCCTTGGCGTTCTGGCGCGACCACTCCAGTTCCTTCTGGATGGCCTTCTGGCGGGACTTCTCCTGGTTGTCTTCCTGCTTCAGGCGCTCGTCCTTCTGGGTCAGCCAGTCGGTGTAGTTGCCCTTCCACGGAATGCCGCGGCCACGGTCCAGTTCCAGGATCCACTCGGCGGCGTTGTCCAGGAAGTAGCGATCATGGGTGACCGCCACGACGGTGCCGGTGTAGCGCGCCAGGAACTGTTCCAGCCATTCCACCGACTCGGCGTCGAGGTGGTTGGTCGGTTCATCGAGCAGCAGCATGTCCGGCTTCTGCAGCAGCAGGCGGCACAGCGCCACACGGCGCTTTTCACCACCGGACAGCTTGCCGACGATGGCCTCCCACGGCGGCAGGCGCAGCGCGTCGGCGGCCACGTCCAGCTGGTTTTCCAGGGTGTGCGCGTCACCGGCGGCGAGGATCGCCTCCAGGCGTTCCTGTTCCTTGGCCAGCGCGTCGAAATCAGCGCCTTCCTCGGCATAGGCGGCGTACACGGCGTCCAGTGCGGACTGCGCCTGCAGCACTTCGCCCACGCCTTCCTCCACCGCTTCACGCACGGTCTTGGTCGGGTCCAGCTCCGGTTCCTGCGCCAGGTAGCCGACCTTGATGCCCGGCTGCGGACGGGCCTCGCCCTCGAAATCGGTGTCCACGCCGGCCATGATCTTCAGCACGGTGGACTTGCCGGCGCCGTTCAGGCCCAGCAGGCCGATCTTCGCGCCCGGGAAGAAGGACAGCGAGATGTCCTTGATGATCTGCCGCTTGGGCGGGACCACCTTGGACACGCGGTTCATGGTGTAGATGTATTGCGAGGACATGAGGTCTCCGTAGGCGCGACCCTGCGCCCGGTCCGTCACGGGGAACTTCCCGTTGCGGCAGCGGGCACAGATTGAATTGAATACCCCCAATTATAGCCGGAACCGGTTCCGGCCCGCGCTGGCCTGAGCGCCCGGGGCTGGCCGCGGCCTGAATACCCCGTCACAGTCCCGCAGCGGGAAGCGTTTCCAGCCGGAAACCGTTCAGATCGCATGCGCAAGATGGGATCACCACCCACCCAGCAGAGGTCTCCCATGCAACTCCATCGACTCATGGCCGGCGCCGTGGCCTCCGTACTGGCGCTGGGTGCCATCGCCCCGGCCTTTGCCGACAACGACCACCGTGGCCGCGACCATGATCGCCGTGAGTGGCGCGAGGATCGCCGGGAATGGCGTCACGACCGTCGCGACTGGGAACGCGACCGCCGCGAAGCGCGCCGCGATTACCGTCACGATCGCCGCTACGACCATGGCTACTACCGTCCGGCACCGCCGCCGCCGCGCGTGGTCTACAGCCCCGGCTACCGGCCCGGCCATGGCTATGGCTGGCAGCGCGGCCACCGCTACCGCGATTACTACCGTGGCCCGATCTACGTGGTGAACGACTACCCGCGCTACCAGCTGCGCCGCCCGCCGTACGGCCACCAGTGGATCCGCGATGACCGCGGCAACATGCTGCTGGTGGCCATCGCCAGCGGCATCATCGCCGACTACATCGTCAGCAACCGCTGATGCAGCGCCGGGGTCGGATCCCTTTCCGCAGGGAAGGGCTCTGACCCCACAACGCCAATCGAAACCATACGGGGCCGGATTCGTTCGTCGAATCCGGCCCCGGTCGTTTCGGCCCCAGCAGGCCGGGGCGGGGCTACAATCAAGGGCTGAGTCGTACCCCTTTCCCCGCCTGCTGGAGTACCCGATGTTCCCGCGTGACGTCCGCATCGAAACCTACGATCCCGAACTGGCCAAGGCCATCGCCGCTGAGACCCAGCGCCAGGAAGACCACGTCGAGCTGATCGCCAGCGAGAACTACACCAGCCCGGCGGTGATGGAAGCACAGGGCAGCCAGCTGACCAACAAGTACGCCGAAGGCTACCCGGGCAAGCGCTACTACGGTGGCTGCGAATACGTGGACATCGCCGAGCAGCTGGCGATCGACCGCCTCAAGCAGCTGTTCGACGCGGACTATGCCAACGTGCAGCCGCACAGCGGCTCGCAGGCCAACCAGGCCGTGTACTTCGCGCTGCTGCAGCCGGGTGACACCATCCTCGGCATGAGCCTGGCCCACGGCGGCCACCTCACCCACGGCGCCAAGGTCAACGCCTCGGGCAAGCTGTTCAACGCCGTGCAGTACGGCGTCAACGACCAGGGCCTGATCGATTATGACGAAGTCGAGCGCCTGGCCCTGGAGCACAAGCCGAAGATGGTCGTGGCCGGCTTCTCGGCCTACTCGCAGGTGATCGACTGGGCGCGCTTCCGCGCCATCGCCGACAAGGTCGGTGCCTACCTGTTCGTCGACATGGCGCACGTTGCCGGCCTGGTTGCCGCTGGGGTCTACCCGAGCCCGCTGGAACATGCCCACGTGGTCACCTCGACCACCCACAAGACCCTGCGCGGCCCGCGCGGCGGCATCATCGTCGCCAAGGGCGCCGACGAGGACCTGGTCAAGAAGCTGCAGTCGATCGTGTTCCCGGGCATCCAGGGCGGTCCGCTGATGCATGTCATCGCCGGCAAGGCCGTGGCCTTCAAGGAAGCACTGGAGCCTGGCTTCAAGACTTACCAGCAGCAGGTGGTGAAGAACGCCCAGGCGATGGCCAACACGCTGATCGCGCGCGGCTACAAGATCGTCTCCGGCGGCACCCAGAACCATCTGATGCTGGTCGACATGATCGGCAAGGACGTGTCCGGCAAGGACGCGGAAGCCGCGCTGGGCAAGGCCCATATCACCGTCAACAAGAACTCGGTGCCGAACGACCCGCGTTCGCCGTTCGTGACCTCGGGCCTGCGCCTGGGCACTCCGGCGGTGACCACTCGTGGTTATGTGGAACAGGACTGCGTGGACCTGGCCAACTGGATCGCCGACGTGCTCGACGCGCCGGCCGATGAAGCCGTCATTGCCCGCGTGCGCGATGCCGTCAGCGCGCAGTGCCGCAAGTACCCGGTTTACGGTTGATCGGGCACTGGGGTCGGATCCCTTCCTTGTGGGAAGGGCTCTGACCCCGGGCACCTGAGTACCGCGCATGGATGAGCGCCGCCTTAAGTATCTCTATGCAGCGCTGGCGGTGCCGTTGGGTGCACCCAGCGTGCTGTTCGGCGGGGCGATGGCGGTGATCGGCATGGCGGGAAGCGTGCTTTCACTCGCCGACGGCACTGTCGATCTGCCCAGCCAGGCGTTGATGCTGGTGTGGGGATTGGCCGGCCTCGCCGGTTGCCTTGCTTGGCTCGATCTCAGTTGTGGATACCTGTTTGGAGGACGCAGCGCACTGCGCACCCGCAGCCGGGTGCAGTGGGGCGCGCTGCTGCTTGGCATGCTCGCGGCGCTGCCGCTGTTGGGCATGGGGCTGTGGCTGGGAATCACACACGGCGTTGAGGGATTGGGTCTGCTGCTGACGGGGCCTTCGCTGCTGGTTCCGGCCGCCATGCTTTTGTGGCTGCGACCGCGCGCTTGAAGCGAGCGACCTTAGCGCTTGAAGCGAGCGACCTTAAAAGAGATTCGAACGCATGGATGAGCGTCTGCACAAACGCCTGTATATCGCCCAATGCCTGCTGCTGGGGCTGCCTGCGCTGGTGGCCGGTGGTGGCGTCGCCGGGTTCGGCATCTACACCTTCCTGGTCCGTCATGGACTGATGCGCGGCGACGAAGGTGCCGTGCTGTTCCTGTGGGCGAGTGCCGGCATTGCCGGGTTGCTGGCATGGCTGTGGCTCAGCATCCGTTACCTGCGGCGGGGGCGCGATGGCGTGCGGCAGTCACCAGCGCTGCCATGGATCGGGCTGGTGCTTGGCGCCATCGCGGCACTGGCCGTGGTCGGCGTCGTGCTTTTCAGCCTGTTTGCCGGCAGCCCCTGGCAGGTGCTGGGGTATCTGGTGCTGGGCGTGCCACTGCTGCTGCCAGCGGCGCATCTGGGTTGGCTGCGTCGCGTCCCCGGCGTTGCCGAACAAGGCTGATTGCAGCCGGCATTTGCTGGGAAAGCCCTTCTCAGGTACCGTTGCGACGCTGCCACGACCGTGGCAGCAGGTATTTTCCTGAGCCAGGCGTTCAATGCATTGCCCCTTCTGCCAGCATGCCGATACACGGGTCATCGACTCGCGCGTCTCCGAAGACGGCGCGACGATTCGTCGTCGGCGTGAGTGCGAGTCGTGCAACGAACGCTTCAGTACGTTGGAAACCGTTGAACTGAAGCTGCCGGCCATCGTCAAGAGCGATGGCACCCGCGAAGCCTTCGATGCCCGCAAGGTCCGTGCCGGCTTCGACCGTGCGCTGCAGAAGCGTGCGGTGCCGGAAGAGAAGATCGAAGCGGCGGTACGCGCGGTGGTGCATCAGCTGCGTATCAGCGGCGAACGCGAAGTGCCCTCGATCAAGGTCGGCGAGTTCGTGATGAATGAACTGCGCAAGCTCGACCATGTTGGTTATGTGCGTTTCGCCTCGGTCTACCGCAGCTTCGAGGACGTGGCCGATTTCCGCGAGGAGATCGAGAAGCTCGAACGCGACCTGCCGTCGAGCACCGAACAATTGCAGTTGCTGGGCGATGTGATCGCCCTGACCAAGAAGAAGAAGGGCTGACGCCCGTTGCTCTGGTAGATGCCAACCTTGGTTGGCGCGTTGCCGCCATCCACGCATGGCGTGGATCTACTGGACTCTGCCAACCTTGGCTGGCGTCGTGCCGTCCATCCACGCATGGCGTGGATCCGTACCAACGGCGCTACCATGGCGGCATGAGCACATCGTTCACCGTCCTTGACCACCTGCACATGGCCACCGCATTGCGGCTTGCCGAGCGTGGTGCGTATACCACCCGCCCCAACCCGATGGTCGGCTGTGTGATCGCCCATGGCGAGCGCGTGGTCGGGCAGGGCTGGCACCAGCGTGCCGGCGGCCCGCACGCCGAAGTGTTCGCATTGCGCGAGGCCGGCAGCGAAGCGCGTGGTGCCACCGCCTACGTCACCCTGGAACCGTGCGCGCATTACGGACGCACGCCGCCGTGCGCATTGGCGCTGATCGATGCCGGCGTGTCGCGCGTTGTTGCCGCGATGCGCGACCCGTTCCCGAAAGTGGATGGCGGTGGTTTCGATCTGCTGCGCGAAGCCGGAATCGAGGTCGCCGAGGGCCTGATGGCCGCGCAGGCGCGCGAACTCAACAAGGGCTTCCTGTCGCGCGTGGAGCGCGGTCGTCCGTGGCTGCGGGTGAAGCTGGCGGCCAGCCTGGATGGCCGTACTGCGATGGCTGACGGCAGCTCGAAGTGGATCACCGGCCCCGCCGCGCGCGAGGATGTGCAGCACTGGCGCGCTCGCGCCGGCGCGATCCTCACCGGTGCCGACACCGTGATCGCCGACGACCCGATGCTGACCGTGCGCTTGACCGACACCGAGGTGATGCCACCACTGCGCGTGGTGCTGGATTCGCGCCTGCGCTCGCTGGAATGCAGCCGTGTGCGCGAGGGTGGGGCGCACACGCTGTACCTGTACGATGCGATGATCAGCCCGCCCGACGCAGCCGACGCGGCATTCGCCAGCGTGGCCGTGCGTCACGGCCGCCTGGATCTGGGCGCGGTTCTGGCGCTGCTGGCCGAACGCGGCATCAACGAAGTGCATACCGAAGCCGGCGCGACGCTGGCCGGTGCGCTGCTGCGCGGTGGCTGGGTGGACGAGCTGCTGCTGTACCAGGCGCCGACCCTGCTCGGCGACAGCGGCCGCCCGCTGCTGGCTGGTCTTGGGATCGACGCGATGGACCAGCAGCGCCGCCTGCGCGTGGTCGATCAGCGCCAGGTGGGTGAGGATCTGCGTCTGCTGCTGCGCCCCTGAAAAAGGGACGGAGGGGATTAAGTCGTTTATGCCACAAACGACTTAATCCCCTCCGTCCCTTTTTCAATTCGGCAGGTGCTCGTTCCACTCGAAGAACGGCAGGAACGCATCCGCTAGTCCGCTCATCAGCGGCGTTGGGTTCTGCATGCGCCAGGCACCACCGTCAAGGTCGCGATGGAACGACACCGTGATGATCCTTTCCCGGTCCGGTACTACGGCGATCATCTGCGTATATGCCGTCGCCAGTTCACTTGCCATCTGCGGCGGATGCGGCCCATTGAACGGCACGCGATGCTGTCGATACACGGGCAGCAGTGCCGACAGGTCGGGCAGGTGGCAGCGATAGTCGACGTCGGCGCTGTCGGTCTGAGGATGGCGCACGCTGTCGGTGGCGCAATGCGCCGAGGCCTGCCGCTTGCGTAGCGCCGCCGCGGCCTTCGGCCAATCAGCCAGTTCGGGCGCCTCGTCCAGATGGCTTGCGCCCGCCAATGCCGCGGCGAAGGCAGCCCCGTTGTCGGTATCGAGATAGCGGGCCAGCGTTGCCTGTGCTGCTGCATCGCCGTGCACGATCACCTGTGCATACAGGTCGAATACCTGCACGGGCGTCAGCGCAGGTGCCGACGCCAGTGCAGTACCAGGGGCCAGCAGCGCTGCCAGCCCCAGTCGTTTCAGCGCAGTGATCTCACGCGCACTCATCGGTCCACATCATCTCGGCCATCGGACGCAGCGACTTGCACTCCTGCGTCATCTCCTCGGCCGACATCACCTGCGTCTTCGCCTTCAGCTCTTCGGCCATCGCATCAACACCGCTGATCTGGTCCGGCGCAATTTTCGCCACGCAGCTGCGGTGCTGCTGCAGCAGCAGGTCGCAGGCCGGCACGCCGGTCACCTTCGGTGCCTTGGCCGCTTCAACGTCCTGGATCCATTCTTCGAACGGCGCCAGCGCACCCAGCACCGGGCCGACCAGATCGTCGAAGTTGCTGCTGTACCAGTAGCCCTTGTCCTTGGCGGTGTACAGGGTGAGGGTGCCGGTCACTGCCTTGCGCGGGCCAGTCTGCAGGGCCTTGGTATAGGCCTCGGTGAAGCGCGTGCGGGTAGCCTGCACATCACTGGTCAGGCTGGCAGTGAACAACGGATGCACGCTGGCCAGGTCGGCCAGCTGGCAGCTGAAATCGACCTTGGCGATCTTCTGGTCGTCCACGTACTCGTTGTCTTCCACCGAACTGCGCGTGGCACGGCACTGCGAGGCCTTCAGCGCCTTGGCGTACATTGCTTCCGCCGCTGCAGGATCGCCTTTCACGCCGGCCACGGCCAGCACCGTCTGCCACGGTTCTGCCAGGGCCTGCGCCATCATGCCCGGCACCGGCGTTACCGAGTCCTGGCCGTCGAAGGCCGGCTTCAGCGCGTCGTTGAGCGTGCGCGTGGCGGCGGTATCGTCTTCCAGCAATGCGCGTGCATAGAGGTCGAAGGTCTGTTCCGGCGTCAGCTGCGCAGGTGCAGCAGCGGCGAACAACGGGGCGCACAGCAGTGCGGTGGCCAGCAGGCCGCGGATCGGGGTCTTCATGACGGTGTTCCTGTTCCAGAGGGCGGCAAGCCTAGCGCAATTGCCATGGCATTCGATGGTGCGCGACAGCCAAGCGTGTTGCGCGCGGCGGCCAACAAAAAACGGGCCCCTTGCGGGACCCGTTCGATCACACGACGAGGATCGGGCAATCAGAAGCTGGCGCGCACGCCGGCCGAGTACTGGGTGACGTCGCGGTAGCCGGAGATCTCACCGACCAGGCCCCAGGTACGGGTGAAGTTGATCTGGCCGCCGACGGTGCCGACCCAGGTGCCCTTGAACTCGTTGCCGCCGTCCATGTAACCGGCCTTGATCCAGGCTTCGGTCATGCGCGAAGGCTTGCCACGCAGGCCCATGGTGGCACGCACCAGGTTGGTGTGGTCCTTGATGGTGAAGCGGCCGTAGTCCACGTCCTTGACGGTCACTTCCGCCTGCTGGCGGACCCAGGCAATGTCAGCGGTGTAATCGACGCGATCACTGAAGGGCATGTGGTAGCCGACGCCCAGCTCCGGCTGGTTCAACTTCAGCTTCATCGAGCCGTAGTCGTAGTCGTACGACTTGCTGCCGTAGTTCCAGCCGCCGAACACGTGCACCTGCTCGGCCAGCGCGATCGAACCGCGCACATAGCCACCATCGACCTTCGGGTCGTTGAATGCTTCGTCATCGGTCTTGACCTGGGTCCAGCCGCCTTCGACGTAGGTGTAGCTCAGGGCGTCGGCCGAGGCCGAGAACGGGGCGGCGGCCAGCAGGGCGGCCACGATCAGGATCTTGCGCATGGGAATTCCTGTGAATTTCAGTCCATTGGCGGTCCACCTGTGCGGCAGTCCGTGGCGACCTCATGTCGTCCGAGCGCCGATTTTAATGAAAGTTTTACGAAATGCGAGCGACGGCCGTCACAGGCCAGGGCACGCCCGGGCGGGGTCGGATCCGTTTCCCATCGGGAAACGGCTCTGACCCCATGGCATCCGACCCCGTTCAGCCCGGGCTGTTACACTTGGCGGGCCGGTTCGCCGGTACACAAACGTCTTCAGGGCGGGGTGCAATTCCCCACCGGCGGTAGGTGCGCAAGCACGAGCCCGCGAGCGCCCCGGCCTTACCGTCGGGGGTCAGCAGATCCGGTCCAATGCCGGAGCCGACGGTCATAGTCCGGATGAAAGAAGACGGTGCCACAGGGCCTATGCGGCCCTGCGCCCGCCTGTTTGCCTTGCGGCGTTTTTCGCTCACTTTTCGCGGAGAACGTTACTTGTTTACTGGAATCATCGAAGGCGTCGGCCGTCTGGCCGCTCGCGAATCCATCGGCGGCGATGTCCGCTTCACCTTCAATGTCGGGAATCTGCCGTTCGACAACGTGCAGATGGGCGAGAGCATCGCCATCAACGGCGTCTGCCTCACCGTCATCGCGTTTGACGCCGGCAGCTTCCAGGCCGATGCGTCCACCGAGACCCTGGGCCTGACCACGCTGGGCCAGCTGGCCGAAGGTGCTGTGATCAACCTCGAACGTGCCATGCGCCCGACCGACCGCCTCGGCGGCCATCTGGTCAGCGGCCACGTTGATGGCCTCGGCCAGGTGCTGTCCATCCACGAAGATGCCCGCGCGCAGCGCTGGCGTTTCGCCGCGCCGGCCGCGCTGCGCCGCTACATCGCCAAGAAGGGCTCCATCTGCGTGGACGGCGTCAGCCTCACCGTCAACGAAGTGGACGACGAAGGCTTTGAAGTGGCGCTGATCCCGCACACCGTGGCCAATACCGCGTTCTCCGCCACCGGCGTGGGCAGCGCGATCAATCTTGAAATCGATCTGGTTGCTCGTTATGTCGAGCGGCTGATCAGTGTGCCGACCAACGGTCTGCACCCACAGGGAGATGCCGTGCCGACCAACGGTCAGCACCCACAGGGAGATACCCCATGAACTTCGCCCCCATCCCCGACATCCTGGAAGACATCCGCCTCGGCCGCATGGTCGTCATCGTCGATGACGAAGACCGCGAGAACGAAGGCGACCTGATCATGGCGGCCGAGCTGGTCAAGGCCAGCGACATCAACTTCATGGTCACCCACGGCCGTGGCCTGGTGTGCCTGCCGCTGACCCGCACCCGCGCCGCCGACCTCGGCCTGGCGCCGATGGTGCAGGCCAATACCGCGCAGTTCCAGACCAACTTCACCGTCAGCATCGAGGCCGCCGAAGGTGTCACCACCGGCATCTCGGCGCATGACCGCGCGCACACCATCCGCACCGCGGTGAAGCCCAACGCCAAGCCGGCCGACCTGCACCAGCCGGGCCACATCTTCCCGCTGATCGCCCAGCCGGGTGGCGTGCTGACCCGCGCCGGCCACACCGAAGCTGGCGTCGACCTGGCGATGCTGGCCGGGCTGGAACCGGCCGGCGTGCTGGTGGAGATCCTCAACCCCGACGGCAGCATGGCGCGCCGCCCGGAACTGGAAGTGTTCGCCCGCGAGCACGGCCTGAAGATGGGCTCCATCGCCGATCTGATCGCCTATCGCCTGGCCACCGAAAAGACCGTCGAGCGCGTCGATGAGCGCGAGATCGAGACCGAATTCGGCCCGTTCAAGCTGGTCACCTACCGCGACCGCATCGCCCACGACCTGCATTTCGCCCTGGTCCGTGGCACCCCGGATGCCGATACCCCGACCCTGGTGCGCGTGCAGGTGGAAAACCCGCTGGCCGACCTGCTGCACTGGCGTCGCGACGACTTCGGCGTGGCCGCCACCGATGCCCTGCGTGCCATCGATGCCGAGGGCAGTGGCGTGATGGTCGTGTTGCAGGCCCCGCGCGACGGCGAAGGCCTGCTGGCCCGCCTGCGCCAGCAGCCGGCGCCGGTGGTGCCGGGCAAGGACAAGGACGTGAGCCAGTGGCGCCGCAACGGTGCCGGTGCGCAGATCCTGTCCGACCTGGGCCTGGGCAAGCTGCGCGTGCTGGGCACTCCGCGCCGCCAGATCGGCCTGGCCGGGTACGGCCTGGAAGTGGTGGAGACGGTCACCCCGTAACCCCCTTGGCGTGCCGACCAACGGTCGGCACCCACCGTCTGCCCTCTGGTGGGTGCCGACCGTTGGTCGGCACGCCTCCAGGCCCCCGCCAGCCACGGCCGGGGCCCATCCACGGTAGAATTACCCCTTAATCGAATCCCAAGCCGCATATGAGCCACTACGAAGGCGATCTTCGCACTCCCGAATCGGCGCGCTTCGCCATCCTGGCCAGCCGCTGGAATGCCCGCATCACCGACGTGCTGGTTGCTGGCGCCCGCCAGAGCCTGGCCGGCAACGGCATTGCCGAAGCCAACATCGACGTGATCCGCGTGCCGGGTGCCTGGGAACTGCCGCTGGTTGCCGCGCGCCTGGCCGCCGCCCACGAACACGCCGCCATCCTCACCCTGGGCTGCGTGATCCGCGGCGACACCCGCCATTACGAACACGTGGCCGACCGTTGTGCCGAAGGCCTGATGCGCGTGCAGCTGGACTTCGGCGTGCCGGTGCTGAACGGCGTGCTGGCAGTGGAACGTGTGGAAGATGCCGAGGCCCGCGCAGGCGGCAGCCACGGCAACAAGGGCGAGGAAGTCGCACTCGCCGCATTGGAAATGGTCAACCTTCTGGAGCAGCTGCCATGAACAAGAACACCCAGGGCAAGCCCTCCGGTAAACCCGTCCGCCGCGATGGCATCGATCCGGTGCTGCGCTCGCGCGCGCGCCGTCGTGCCGTGCAGGCCATCTACGCCTGGCAGATCTCCGGTGGCAACGGCCAGTCGCTGATCGCCCAGTTCGCCCACGAGCAGGCCCGCGAAATCGCCGACCTGGCGTACTTCGAAGCGCTGGTGCATGGCGTGCTCGACAACCGTCGCGACATCGACGAAGCCTTCGGCCCGTACCTGGACCGCAGCATCGACGAGGTGGACGCGATCGAACGTGCGGTGCTGCGCCTGGCCGGTTACGAACTGCGTTACCGCCTGGACGTGCCGTACCGCGTGGTCATCAACGAAGCCATTGAATCGGCCAAGCGCTTCGGTTCCGAACATGGCCACACCTACGTCAACGGCGTGCTGGATCGTGCCGCCGTGGAATGGCGCAAGGTCGAATCGGGTCACTGACCCGACTTCTGTAGAGCCGAGCCATGCTCGGCTCACCGTGCAGCGCACGGTTGCGTCCGGCAGTGCGGCGCGTGATCGAACTGCAGCCGAGCATGGCTCGGCTCTACAAGAAAGCAGAACGCCCCATGTCCCTGGCCGAATTCACCCTCATCGACCGCATCCGCGCCCGCACCGTCGAGCGCGACGACATCGTGCTCGGCATCGGCGATGACGCTGCACTGCTGCAGCCGCGCCCGAACGAACAGCTGGTGGTCACCGCCGACACGCTCAACAGCGGCGTGCATTTCCCGGCAGAAACCCCGGCGTTCGACATCGGCTGGAAGACGCTGGCCGTCAACCTGTCCGACCTCGCCGCGATGGGCGCGCGCCCCGCATGGTGCACGCTTGCACTTTCGCTGCCGGAAGCCAGCGAAGACTGGATCGACGCGTTCGCCGACGGTTTCTTCGCACTGGCCGACCAGCACGACATCGCGCTGATTGGTGGTGACACCACGCGTGGCCCGCTGTCGCTGTCGGTCACCGCGATGGGTCAGGTCTCACGTGGCCAGGCGCTGCGTCGTGATCGCGCACAGATTGGCGATGACATCTGGGTCAGCGGCACCCTCGGCGACGCTGCCGGCGCGCTGCGGCTGTGGCAGCAGGGCGCATTGAACGTGACCGCCGCCACGCTGCTGGCCGACTACGAAACCCTGCGCCTGCGCCTGCTGCGTCCCACCCCGCGCGTCACCCTCGGCCTGCGCCTGCGTGCATTCGCGCATGCCGCCGTGGATATCTCCGATGGGTTGCTGGCCGACCTTGGCCACATTGCTGCCCGCAGCGGCGTGCGCGCCGAAGTCGATGCCGATGCGTTGCCGATGTCAGCGGCGCTGCGCGAACTACTGGGCCGCGATGCTGCCCGTGAGTGCGCTCTGCATGGTGGCGACGATTACGAACTGTGCTTCACCGCCGCCGCCGACCAGCGCGACGCGTTGCACTTCGTTGCCGAATCGCTGGATCTGCCGATCACCCGCATCGGCCGGATCATGGAAGGGCAGGGCGTGCATACCGAAGGCCACGACGGCCCGAGCGGGTACGAGCACTTCGCCGGCTGAGCACACCACGTCATGCCCGCTGTTGCGCGGCAACCTGTCGTTCGATGCTCGCCGCGATCAACGCGATAGCTTCAACGACGGTTGCCTTCGACGTCGCATCTGTCACACCGGCGCTGTGCAGGGCCTGCTCGGCCTGTTGGCAGCTGCGCGCCGCCTGGGTCTCCCCCAGAAATGCCAGCGCGCCGGCAAAGCTGTGCAGCAGATCGATCAGGGCCGGTGCATCGGCGCTGTCCAGCGCCTGGATCAGCGCCGTGTAATCACGATGCGCGGTTTGCAGGAACGCCTCGCGCATCTGCCGCTGAACCACCTCGCTTACTGCCGGGGGTAACGTTGGCCGGATCGTGCGATCAAGATCGAATCCGTGCAGCGCGGCCTCCAGCGAGGGCAGGTCGAGTGGCTTCAGCAGCAGGGTGGACATGCCTGCTTCGCGTACGCGTCGCGCATCTTCGGGCATCGCGTTGGCGGTGAGCGCCACGATGGGGATGGAGGGATCGTCCGCACGCAGCTTCCGGGCCAGCCCGTATCCGTCCATGCGTGGCATGTTCAGATCGGTCAGCACGATATCGAACCGGTCCTCGCGCCAGCGCTGCCACGCCTCCTCTCCGTCGGCCGCGAGGGTGACCTGCCAGCCGAGTGCACGCAGCTGTCCCAGCGTCACGTCACGACTGATCACGCTGTCATCCACCAGCAACGCGTGGCCGCGCGAGGGATGCGCGCGCTCGACAGGCGCCGGCCGTGGCAGCGCGTCTGCCACGGCGGTGGTCCGGCCTGCCGGAATGTCCGCGTGGAAAACGCTGCCGTTGCCCGGCGTGCTGCGCACGCCGATGGTGCCGCCCAGCAGTTCGGTGAAGCGCTGGCACAAGGCCAGCCCTAGGCCGCTGCCGCCGTGCTGCCGTGCCGAGCCGGCACCGACCTGCACGAACGGCTTGAACAGCTTGTCCTGCGCCTCGGCATCGATGCCCGGGCCCGTATCGCGGACCTCCACGTGCAGCCATTCCGTGCCATCAGGCCGCACCGAGGCATCAACGCTGACCGCCACCATTCCCGATGCCGTGAACTTCACTGCATTGCCAACCAGGTTGTTGATCACCTGCGCCAAGCGGCCTGCGTCGGCTACGTAGGCGGGTCCCAGCGCATCGCCCGTGTGCAGCTCCAGGCGCAGGCCCTTCGCGCTGGCCTGTGGTTCGAACAGCGTCGCAGTCTGCTGCAGCAGCGCACGCGGATTGAAAGGTGCCGGCTCCAGCGTCATCAGCCCGGCTTCGATGCGGGAAAGGTCCAGGGTGTCGTTCACCAGCCCCTGCAGCACATCAGCGGCACTGCGCGCACGCGTGACATGCGCGTGCGACGCCGGTGGCATGGCCTGGTGCGCAAGCAGTTCAAGATGGCCGAGCACGCCGCTCAAGGGGGTGCGTATTTCGTGGCTGATCATCGCCACGAAGGCGGTCTTGGCGTGGTCCGCAGCCTCGGCATCGTGCTGGGCTCGTTCGGCATGCCGGCGTGCATCCAGCAGGCGCTGCTGGGTTTCCTTCTGCGCGGTCACATCGGTTACCGCGGAGACCCAGATCGCCCGCCGCTGGTAGCGCGAGGCGGCCACGATGGACTGCAGGTAGCGCGGGGAGCCTTGCTCATCCGAGGAGGGTGCCTCGAACAGCTGGCCGTGCACCTGGCCGTCAACGCGTTGCACCAGGCGGCCGACCAGCACGTCCATCAGGTTGCCGGCGGCGTCGCCGATCAACTGCTCCAGTGCCTGGTTATGCAGGATCACCTGCCCGCTCTGCTGGTCGAGCAGGCACAGGCCCACCGGCGAGGTTTCGATCAGCGTGCGGCTCAGCGCTTCGCTTTCATGCACCCGTGCGGCTTCCTCCAGCGCCGGCCGCAGCACGCGCCGGTCCACCAGCAGCAACAGCGTCCACAGCGCGGCCAGCAACGCTGCCAGGGCCAGCCCACCGCCGAGCAGATAGATCCGCTGCGCCGCCCAGATGTCGCTCCAGCGGTAGAGCCGCAGCAGTGTCCAGTCGATGCCATGCAATGGCGTGGATACCACGAAGGCACAGCCGTCAGGCAGTGCCAGCATCGTAGGCCGGGGCGATGGCACGGCGCGCAGCGCAGGCCCGGAAATTGCAGCGTCCACCGCGCTGCGCAGAACATCGTTCTGCTGGCGGTCCAGCACCACCCACGTGCCCGGGCTGGCCTCCTCCAACCGCTCGCGCAGGCCTTGCAGAGGTTCAAACGTCAGCCGGTTGATGAAGGGGGTACCGTTGCTGCGCAGACGCATCTGGGTGACCAGCGCATCCTCGCCGGTGAAGGGATTGCGGCCGAAGTAGGCGCGCAGCCAACCGCTGGCCAGTTGAAGCTCGGAGTCCGCACCCGCCGACTGCCAGCCCGCATCGGCGGTCTGGACCAGCACGGCCAGCGCCTGCTCACGGCTCTGCACCTTCATGAGCTGCAGCAGCTGCGCTTCATCATGCAGTCCAGCAATCGCAAACAGGCGGCCTTCCGGTTCGAAGGCGAAGGAGATCAAGGAGGTGGGCGAATCCTGCGCCGCCACGGTTGCGGCCATGTACGCCGAATAAGTCTGCACCATGCCCAGGTACGCCGCCTCCGCCTGGGGCGGAAGACGGCCATCGCGCGGGGACAGCGCCAGCCAGGGGACGGACAGGGCGCCCGGTGCCATGACGCCTGCGGCGCCCTCCTGTGCCGAAAAGCGCTCACTGATGGACATGCCTCCGGCCACCAGCGCGGGCTGCTGGGTGGCCCACAACGTGGCGTTGGTGTTCAAGCTGGCCACGTAGGCCCGCCTGCGCTCGCCGATGTAGCGATCCACCGTCTGCTGGCCGCGTCGTAGTGCTTCGCGCTCGTTGATATGCACGGTTTCCAGGCGCAGCCACAGCGCCGCGCAGCCGGCAGCCAGCAGCAGCAGGGTCAGGATGGCACCGCCGCCGAACAGCAGCCGGCGCTGCAATCGTTGCAGGGTGGCCAGCACGGAGCCCGAGGGTGACGCCATGGTGCGAACCTGCGACGTGCGGGTGTGGACTACAGCCTGCCGCGCGGGCCGCCCTCAATGCAAGCAGTCGCCGATGCAGTGCGTAAGCGCAGTTTGCGCCTACCGTCCAACGCGCGCTTCGGCTTCGCGCGGCGTGCCGTAATCATCCAGCCACTTGAATGCCACCGTCGCTGGCATCGTGGCACCCTCCGGCAGCGCATAACGCACCTGTGCCCCCGGCGCAATCATGTCCACCTCCACGCTGCTTCCATCGGCCAGCGTCAACGTGCTCAACGTCACGTGGTACGCGCTCGGGTTGCGTACCTGCAGGGTATCGCCATCGGCAGACCACTGCAGCGTGGCTGCTGCGTCGCGCGCATTGCCCGGCAGTCCGGCGGGGCGATGGAACAGCTTCACCCGCGTACGCACCGCGAACTGCAGCAGGTTCTTGCCGCTGGCATCGCTGGGCTTGGGCGGAATGTCCAGCAGATTGAAATAGAACACCGATTCGCGATCGGTCGGCAGCGGCGCCTCCGATGGGCGCGGTGCGTAGGTGACGCGATATGCCTGGCCCTGCTTCGGCTGCAGCAGGCGTGGCTCGGCCGGTGTCAGCCTGAAGGGAGTGCGCACGTTCTCCGGGCGCGACTGGCTGTCGCCGTCGTCGATCCACACCTGCGTCATCGCCGGCAACTCGCCCACGTTGCTGGCCTTGACCGTCACGTCGCGGCCCTTGCTGGCGTCGTGCACGATGCGCGTGCCCTGCAGTGTCACCGCGGCCGATGCCGGCGGCGCCACCGACACGGCCAGCAGCGCGCATATCCACGCCTCGGCGCGTAGTTTCATGGTCAACCTCATTCAAGGGTGCAGGCCAGCACAGCGTGGCGCTGGCCTGCCGGAAGTGGATTACTTGTAGAGCACCACGAAGTCGCCCGAGGCATTGGCGGTGCCTGCCTGCGCGTTCTGCGCCGGTGAGGCGTACCACGCGCTGTAGTCCAGCTGGCCGCTGCCACCGGCGGCGATGGTCACCCACACCGCCGGATCTTCACCGATCTTCTGCTGGTTGCCCGCGGCGTCGTAGAGGGCCACGCCAACATTGGCTGCAGAAGACGCTGCCGTCAGTGCCAGGTTGCCGGTACTGCCATCGGGCGTACCGCCGAAGCGCACACCCACATCCTGTGATGCACCCGAGCCGGAGCAATCCAGCGCGATGGTGAAGTTCTTCTGGCCGGCGCGGGTGCTGGCGTTGACCGAGGCCAGATCGACCTTGCCCATCGGCACGGTGATGGTGCCGCCGGTGGAGCCCACCGAGCAGGTGGAAGTCATCAGTTCACCAGTGATTTCCAGCGTTTCGGCAGATACCGACGGCGCGACGACGGTGAGGGCGGAAAGCGACAGGAGGCGGAGTGTGAGTGGCATGACAGTTCTCTGTAGTGGAATGGAGGCACGCGGTGACCGCCCATGGCAGTCAGCCCGGGTAGTTTCGATGCGCGCGTCAGGCTGCGGTATGCAACAAGTTGTAAAAGCGCGTTGACGTTCGCGAACTGCAATTAATCCGATAGGAAGTGGCAGTGCCGCTGCCTAGACTGCGCGGCCTCGATTGGTTGTCGAAGGACTTGAATTGGTACTCCGCCGAAACTACTGGCGCGCGCTGTCATGGCGATTGCTGCTGTTGGCACCGGCAGCGCTGTTGCTGGCATCTCCGGCTGTCGCCTGCCAGCGACTGGTCCTCGGTGATCAAACCTTGGACGACAACATTACGATGCCCAATCTGGACCTGCCAGACCGTTACTACCGTGGCACGGGGGGCTACCTGACCGATGCGTACGAGTGCCCGGCGGGAACGGCCGAGTTCGTGGTGGATGTATCTCTGGCAGGCCTGACCTATGTGCGCGACATCGTCTATGACGGCATGGTATGGGCAGCCTACGGATTCAGCGATCGCTCGCCGTTGATTGGCATGGTGTACCAGCTGACTGGCAGCTCAAACCAACCATTGCACCCTGGGCAGCGCATCACCCTTGATGCTTCCGTTACGAGCAACGGCAAGAAGAATGCTGGTGTGATCATCCGGTACTTCTTTCGGGGGGGCGCCATGGAAAGCGTGCCCTACAGGCATCTCGGCACAGTCGAAGCCTGGCCGGTGAGTGATCCCAGTCAACGCCTGCTTTCGCCCATCGCGCTGGGTTTTACCGTTCCCCCCGTCACCTGCACCCTTGCCAACGCCTCCCACACTCTCGACGACGTTCTCGCCAACGAACTCGCCGCCAGCGGCAGCAACGCGAAGGAATCCAGCTTCGACGTCGCGATGAACTGCCCGATGGACAACATCGACGTGCAGCTGTCGCTGGCCGACGCGAATGATCCAGGCAGCAGCAACGGCCAGCTTGCCCCAGCCCCCGGTGCCACCGCTGGCGGCGTGCAGGTGCAGCTGCTGCGTGGTGGCCAGCCGGTGCAGTTCGGCCAGGCGTGGTCGCACGGCTGGTCCAGCAAGGGCCAGCAGGCCATTCCGTTCAGTGCGCGCTATCTGCGTACGGCCGACCCGCTGGTGCCCGGCGACGTCAAAGGCGAGGCGGTGCTGACCGCTGACTACCGATGATTGCCGTTGGCCATGCCCGAGCCGTCACGCGATCGCTCTGCGGCGCCATCGGTGCGGTGTTGTCGACGGGGCTGGCGTTCGATGCCGCCGCCGCGCCGGTCGAGTTCAGCGAAGGCTTCCTGATTGGCGGCGAAGCCATCGACATGGCGCGCTATGCCAACGGCAATCCGTTGCCGGCTGGCGATTACGCGGTGGACGTGCACGTGAACGGCGAGTACCTGCGCAGCGAGGACATCCGCTTCGTCATTGAAGACGATCCGCAGATTGCGGTGGCGTGCCTGACACCGGCGCTGGTGCGTGGGCTGCCGTTGAAGCCTGCGTTCCTGGAGGCACTGCCGGCCGAAGAAAGCACTTGTGTGGATCTTCCAGCGCTGGTGGCGGGCGCCAGCACCACCTTCGACAGCGGCGAACTGCAGTTGTCCCTCAGCATTCCGCAAGCGGCGCAAGCCATCGCCGCGCGCGGCTTCGTGGCGCCGGAACTGCGCGACGACGGCATCACCGCTGCCTTCATCGATTACAGCGCCAACCATTACCGCAGCCAGGGCAACGACAGCAGCTACCTCGGCCTGCAGGCGGGCTTGAACCTGGGCGCATGGCGCCTGCGCCACCGCGCGTCGCTCACCCATGGCAGCCAGGGCACCCGCCACCAGGTCATCAGCAGCCACCTGCAGCGCGACATTCCGCGCTGGAACAGCCAGCTGCTGCTGGGCCAAGGCAACACCGGTGGCGAGCTGTTCGAAAGCGTGCCGTTCACCGGTGTGCGCGTGGCCAGCGACGAACGCATGCTGCCCGATTCACTGCGTGGCTATGCACCGGTAGTGCAGGGCATTGCCGAAGGCAACGCGGTGGTCACCATCCGCCAGAACGGCAACATCATCCACGAGAGCAACGTCGCGCCCGGTCCGTTCACCATCGAGGATCTCTACCCCACCAACTTCGGCGGCGACCTGGACGTCAGCGTCACCGAAGCCGATGGGCGCGTGCAGCGCTTCAGCGTCAATTTCTCCGCCGTGCCGCAGGCGTTGCGTGCCGGGTCGTCGCGCTTTGCGGTCACCGCCGGCGAGCTGCGCGACACCGGCAATACGCTGCAGGCGCTGCGCTTCACCGAAGGTACCTACGCGCGCGGCGTGAACAACCGGCTTACCGTGCTGGGTGGCGCGCAGCTGGGTGAGGACTATCGCGCGCTGCTCACCGGTGCCGCGGTCAACACGGCCATCGGTGCGTTCGGTGCCGATGTGACCCATTCGCGCGCGCGCCTGCGCGGCAGCGAGACGGTCACCGGCAACAGCTTCCGCTTGAATTATCAGCGCTACGTGGCGCGCACCGGTACCAACTTCGGCCTGGCCGCGTACCGCTACAGCACGCGTGGCTTCCTCAGCCTCAACGACGTGGCGCGTGCGCAGAACGACGACTGGGGCTATGGCCAGCGCGCCCGCCAGCGCTACCAGGTGAACTTCTCGCAGAAGGTGGGGCAGCGCAGCAACCTGTATCTCAGCGGCGGCCACGTGGCGTACTGGGACAGTGCGCGACGCCGCAACGATTTCCAGCTGGGCTTCCAGAGCACGTTGGGGCGGGTCAACTATGGCGTGTCGGCACTGCGCTACCGCTTGGGCGATGGCCGCCAGGACACGCGCTATGCGTTCACCCTCAGCGTGCCGCTGGGCCGCAGTGCCAACGCACCGCGTGCCAGCACCCAGCTCAGCCAGGCCGACAGTGGGCGGCAATCGCAGCTGGGCATCAGCGGCAGCCTGGGTGAGTCACGTGCGCTCAGCTACAGCCTGTCCGGCGCGCAGGGCAACGGACAGAACAGCCACAGTGCCTATGCCGCGTGGCAGGGCAGCCGTGGCAACCTCAACGCCGGCTACAGCCGCAGCGGCGACTACAGCAGCCTGTCGCTGGGTGCGTCCGGCAGCGTGGTGCTGCATGGCGGTGGCCTCAACCTGGGCGCGCCGGTGGGCGAGGGCTTCGCGCTGGTGCAGGCGCCAGGTGCGCAGGGCGCGCGCATCGGCAGCAGTACCGACCTGCGCGTTGCGCGCAATGGCTACGCGTTGCTGCCGCACATCAGCCCCTATCGCTGGAACACCATTGATCTGGATCCCTCCGGTCTGCCGATCGAGGTGGAGCTGCTGCAGACCTCGCAGCGTGTGGCGCCCACCGCCGGTGGCATCGTGCGCGTGCCGTTCCAGGTGCGTCGCGAACGCACGCTGTTCATCGACGCCACCGATGCCTTGGGCCAGCCGCTGCCGTTTGCCGCGGTGGTGCAGACCGAAGACGGTACGCCGGCCGGTGCGGTGGGGCAGGGCGGGGTGATCCAGCTGCGGGGTGCACAGGACAGTGGCGCGTTGATTGTCGACCCCGATGGCAAGCGACGCTGCCGCATCGACTACCGCATGCCCGATGCACCGGACGCCTACGGCCTGTCATGGAGCCAGACGGTGTGCGTGCCGCAGCCGTTGCCGCCGGAGAGCCAGCAGGCGGGCACGCCGGAGCGGGAAGAGGGCGCCGCCCCATGAGTTTCGTCTTTCCTTTCATCGTTCACAGGAGTCCAGCCATGTCCCGTTCCCTTCTTCAGTTGATCGGGGGGCCGATGCTGTGCCTGATCGCGTCGGCCGCAGGTGCGCAGGCCACCCTCACCATCAGCGGTCGCGTGCTGCCGGGCACCTGCACGCTTGCAGCCCCGGCGATCGCGCTGGACCCGGTGAAGGCCGATGAGATGACGCCAGGTGCCGCCAACAGCGTGAAGGCAGGTGCGTTGAACTTCACCGGCTGCGTGGGCGTCAGCCGCGCGCGCCTGTCGTTCGATGGCACGGCCGCCGACGGCGACCCGGAGCGCTGGAAGAACACTGCCGCCGCCACGCCAGCAACGGGTGTGACGGTCGCGCTGCTGGCTGGCGCGACCGGCAACACGTACCTGAAGAAAGGCGACGCCGACATTCCGGTGGCGGTTTCTGGTGCCACGGCCTCTTATCCGCTGCGGGCGGGCTACTTCATCCCCAACACCAGTGGCATCAACGCCGGCAACATTTCCACCGAGATCGTGGTAACAGCTGCCTACGATTGATCGCCGATCCGGCCCTGTAGAGCCGAGCCATGCTCGGCTGCTCTTCGATCAGGATCCAGGCAAGCCGAGCATGGGCTCGGCTCTACAAGTGCCGCTAAGCAGCCCGCAACTGCACATCCACATACTCGGCCAGCCCACGGCAGGCCAGCAGCAATCCCTCACGCACGTCATCGCCTACCTGCTGCCCCTCGTCGCCATCCACGCGCACACGCTCGATGGCGTGCAGCAGTTCCAGCAGCAGTGTCAGCCCGGCATTGGCGCGGTCGATGCGTGCCATCGCGATGCCATGGCCCTGATTGCGGGCTTTCCAAGGCCAAGGGCGTCCGTCGGCGGCCTCCACGTGGCGAATGCGCTGCAGGCAGCCGAGCAGGGTGATGCCTTCGTCGGCGTGGGCGCCCATCGTGCTGCCCAGGGTGGTTTCCAATGCCTTTGCCAGGTCGTCCGGCAGGCGTTCGACGGCGTCGCCCAGGGTGGCGAACAGATAGGGATAGAGTGAAGAAGTCATGGCGGCGTCCTTGAGTGCGAAGCAAGGGGCCGCCCTCGCGCTGGGCGAGGGCGGCGGACGGTGCGTGGTTGCAATACCGGTGGCAAAAACGCGAAACGCCGGCGGGCACGAAGCCCCCACGCACCGCCCGCCATAGATGCACGGACGGATTGCCTGCCGACGCCGCCCAACAAGGAAAGAGCGACGCCGACAGGCAAGCGTAAACAACGTCTTTGCCAAACGGGATTGCAAGCCCGTGCCACCCGTTGTCGGTGGCGCGCCATGATGTGCACGGAAGTGCTGCTATACCAATCAGAAAAGTTTCAATTTCGAAAACGTTGCAGATTCACTGAGCATGCAATGCGCGAAGCCAGGTTCACATCGGCGTGGCAGTTGCGACACTTCTGTAGAGCCGAGCCCATGCTCGGCTCACCGCGTTCTATCGAAAAGCAGCCGAGCATGGCTCGGCTCTACAGAAAGCAGAGCACGGCGCCGGAATCATCCGGCGCCGTGCGTGTTTCTACTTCACCACTTGTACGCAACACTCAGATTGGCAGTCGCCTCGCGGTAACCATGGTCACCGCGCATCACACCGAAGCCACCCCATGCGCTCAGGCCCGAACGGAAGTCCACGCGTGCACCGGCATTCAACTCGTAGCGGTTGGGCGGCACGCTGGCCTTCAACGCTTCATCGTCAAACGCCATGCCGTTGCTGGCGCCATCGCGGTACCAGTTGGCCACCACGTAGGGGCTGACCGAGGCGCCGGCGGCACTGTGGCCTTCACCCTGCAGGCGCAGGCCCGCACGGCCTGACAGGCCACTGTCGCCCAGGCTGCGCACCACGGTGCCGTTGGCTTCTGCGTGGCGGTCGGTGTTGGCGTCGGTGTACACCAGCTGCAATTCCGGCTGCAGGCTCAGCGCGGTGCTGCCGATCGCACCGATACCGATGCGGTAACCGGCCTCCAACGACGACTGCCACAGACCCGAGTCGTAACGCTCTTCGGCCAGGCCTTCGCCCTGCACGCGGTTGCGGAACTGGCCACGCTGCACGCTGGCATCCACATACAACGCATCGCTGTTCCAGTTGCCGTACACGCCCAGCGCGCCGCCTTCCACCTTGCCGCGTGCGCTGTAGCCGGTCAGCTGCGAGCGCGAAGTGGCACTGGATTGCGCGACGGTACCCATCACGCCCACACGGCCACGGCCGTTGTCGAACACGCCGATGTCCGCGCCCAGCTGCAGGCGCGAGCGGTCCACGCGCAGGTCGAGCTGGTCATCCACTGCGCCCAGTTTGCTCTGGGTAGCGTCAACACGGGCCCAGCCACGGACGCCATCCGCTGCAGCGGCGCCGCCCTGGCGGTCGCGCCAGCCATGACGCAGCAGCTGGTCCAGCGCGAACTGGTTGGCCAGGTAGGCGCCGGTCTCCGGGCGCAGCACCGGGATGGGATCGATCGGGTCCACCGGGTCGATCGGATCCACGATCGGCTTGCACTGCGGCAGGGTCGGGTCGGCCAGGCACGGGTCCGGCGCGGTGGCCAGCTCCGAACGCAGATACCAGCCGCCGTTGGTCGCATCCTTGAACAGGAAGTACTCGTACTGCCCACCCACGGCGCGGCCGCTCAGGTCGAACTGCGCATTGGACGCACCGCCCACGCGGATCAGCTCGATGCCCTTGTCGGTCTTCGCACCGGCACCGCCGGCGTTGAGCACGCGCACGTTGGCCTGGCCATTGGCATCACCGGCGATGATCAGCTTGTCGGTGGCCGAGGCGTCATCGCCCAGCACGGTGTTGAAGCCCAGCGTGCCGCCATTGCCGGTGAAGGTATCCACGCTGAGGGTGTTGAAGGTGCTGCCATCGCCCAGCGCCACGGTACCGGTGCCGCCCAGGGTGAGGTGGCCGACGTTGCTGTCGCCGGTCATCAGCCAGGCGCTGTCGGTGTCGATGGTGGCGCTGGTGACGTTGAGGAAGCGGCCATTGATCTGCGCCTTGTTGCGCAGGGCTACGTTCAATTCCCCGAGCGTGGTAGCAGTATCGAAGTTGACGTTACCGATCAATCGCGCGTCATCCACGGTGAAATTGACCGTGCCTTCGCCGGCACCCACTGCCGGATTGGAGGTGCGGAGCAGCAGCAGGTTGCCGTCACCGGAGATCAGCTGCGAGCCGTTGGTCACGGTGATGTCGTACCGCGCGTCCGGAGTCAGCGAGAACGGAACCACACGAATGGCAGCACCTGTATCGGACTTCAGTACCGAGTTGTCGACGCGGACCGCAATAACGCCGGTGAAGCCGGGCAGATCACTTCGAGCGGCAAGGTAGGCCGCCGTGTTGCCACCCTCGATGCGGGATCCGTTCTGGATGGTCATGCTGCCGAAGAACATCCGAATGCCATGTCCATTGTTCAAGTCGGGTGCACCGGCGGTCTGTTCGGCGCGGACGAAGCTGGAATCGATGATGGCGGATGCGTTGGATGTACTCCCACTGGAGCTCTGAGTAAGGTCAACGCCTATAAATCTGGAGCTGGTGATCCTGCTGCCCACGATGTTTGCGGACGCCGTTTCGTAGAGGCTGACAGTGCCGTCGCGCACGAAGGAGCCGGACATTTTCAGATGAGAGTTGCCCCTCATCTGCACCAGGGCGCGGTCACCCGCGGTGGTCGAGGCGATCGTCGCGCCATTGAGGTTTACCACCGAGTCGAAGCTATTGATGGAGTCGGCCTGCGCGCCGTTGACCGTCAGCGTCGAGCCGTTGATCAGCTTCCAGACTTCCACTAGGTCGCCGGCAACCACCTCGGCGGTCTGTCCATCAAGATCACCGGCGGTAACTGCGCCCACCGGTGCAACAGCGAGGGCCAACAGGAGGCCACGCGCCAAGGGACGCAGTGCGGGCAGGCTTCGGGGAAGGGAGTGAGTCATGGTGGGTCCTTTGGCTGGAAACGGCTGGGGACACCTCAACGTTCGACAACACCCCTGTTCAGGCAGATGGATATGATCATCACATCGTGAAATTCTTGTGAAGTTCCGGGCGAGATACGAACGGCTGTGTCCTGATCGGCCGCCAGTGTCCAACTCCGCCCCGGCAGTTCCCATGCAATTAGTTGCAAAGGCCGCTTCTTACCCAGGGCGATATGGGAAGGGTTAAGCCCGGATCAACGTGTGGCCGGACACGGCACGGTCGCCTGCGACAATGGAGCGCAGGTGCGATTGCAAGCAATTCGATGGTGTGCGGTACCGCAAGGCGGGAGCCTGTGCCCCCCGCTCAGGAGCCCCCCATGCATACCGCACCTCTTCATCGCCACCGCTTGGCTACTGCCCTGGCAGGTGCCCTTATTGCTTCGCCAACCGTGCTTGCGCAACAGGTGGTGGCCGACGGCGACCTGCAGCAGCCGCCCGCTGGCGAGTACCACACCACCGATCCGGTCCTGCCTGGTGACCCGGCCGGTTATGTCTTCCATGCGCTCAATGGTGGCCGCATCGAAGCGATGGATGCCATTTCGCTGCGCTCCGAAGGTGCGGGTGCCGCGGCCGTCCGGTTGGAGAACAGCGGAACTACTGTCGACCTGATGGGGTATGCGGAAATCGTCACAGTGGGTGATGGTGCTGCAGGCATTTCGGTGCAGGATCGCGCACAGTTGCGTGCTGAGAACGTACGCATCGATACCCAAGGTGTGAACAGCCACGGTATCGAGGCCGACGCTGGAGTCGCGGGCGTAAGCGCGGGCGACATCATCACCCGTGGGCAAGGTGCGCATGGTCTGACCGCCAGCAGTGGCGGTTACATCAATCTGCTCGGCGGGACCGTGGTTGCCGAAGGTGCCAACGCACATGCTGCAGTGGCCAGTGGTGCACGCAGCATCGTGCATGTTGAATCGGCAACCTTGACCACTCGCGCCGCCGGCGCCACGACCGCACTGGCGACGCTGGGCGGCACGCTGGAGCTGCGTGACACCCGGGTGGTGAACGAGCGCAACGGCTTTGGCGTGATCGTCCACGCGGGCAGTCAAGCCACGTTGAACAACGTCGATATCCTCATGCAGGGCGACAATTCCTTTGGCCTGTCAGGTGGTGGCGAGATTGTCATGACCGGCGGATCGATCACCGCGCTGGGTGCGGGCAGTACAGCGGTGAGCCTCAACGAGGGGCAGGCGCGTGTGGAAAACGTGCAGGTGCAGGGAACCAACGGCATCCTCCTGCACGAGCGGAGCCGCCTGGATCTGGTCGGGAGCACGGTGATGTCCAGTGGGGTGGCGTTGGACATCAACGGCATGGGCAACGTAGTGAACGTGCAGGACTCCATCCTGCACAGCACGGGCAACGCCGCAGCCGGCATCCAGATCTACCAGTCGTCCACCCTGGACATGACCAACAGTACGATCCGTACCGAGGGTGACCGAGCAGTGGGGATCGATAACCGGGCGGGCGAGGTGACACTGCAGAGTGTCGATGTGCAGACCGGAGGCGTGTCAAGCCATGGCCTGTATTCGGAGTTCGCCGGTTTTGGCAGCCGCCCACGGATCCAGGCCGCCGAATCCCGCATCGCGACTTCCGGTGCGAACGCTGTTGGCGCTCTTGCCCGCAACGGGGGCTCGCTTGAACTGTTGGAAAGTCAGGTGCTGACCCAGGGAGCCGGTGCGCATGGTGTGCTGGCCGGTGGCAGCGGCACCTTGGGGCTGGTCGGCACCCATGTGCGTACCGAAGGTGAAGGTGCCTGGGCCGCAGTGATCAACGACAACGGCCGCATGACCATCGACGGAGGCTCGCTGGTCAGCGCCCGGCATGGCGGCGTGTGGCTGCGCAGCAGCCGCGATCCGGGCCTGACCTTGAGCAACGGCGCGGTGGTATCGGGCGGCAACGGCATTGGCCTGGCATTGGATGCTGCCGTGGCCGGGCGCTTCGATGTGGCGTTGGAGGGACGTTCGCAGCTGTTGGGCGACATCGTCATCACCCCGGCAGACGAGGATGCGGGTCTGGTACCGCAGTCGGACGTGCATGTGCGGTTGGCCGACGGTTCCTTGTGGGCGGGTACGTCCGATCTGGTGCAGACCCTGGCGCTGGAAGGCGGCAGCCAGTGGACGTTGACCGGTGACGCCACCGTGGGCGAGCTGCAGGCGCGCGACAGCGTGGTGGCGTTGTCCGATGGCAGCGGCCGCTTCAATACGCTTACCGTGGACGGTGATCTGCACAGTGAGGGCGCGCTGTTCCTGTTCCAGGGTGCGCTGGCTGGTGATGATTCGGCCATCGACCACCTGCATGTGCGTGGCGATACTTCCGGTGATGCCTTGATTGCGGTGAACAACATCGGTGGTGTGGGCGCGCCCACTGTGGATGGCATCCAGCTCATCGAGGTGGAGGGTGCATCGCTGGCAAGCTACACGCTGACCGGGCGTGCCGTGGGTGGTTCGTATGAGTACTTCCTGTTCCAGGGCGGCATGACCGATCCGAACGATGGCCACTGGTACCTGCGCTCGCAGTGGTTCGATGTCTGCGAGGACGACCCGGCGGCGCCGGGCTGTGCGGTTGATCCGGGCCCGGGCCCGGGGCCTGATCCGGGTGAAGGCGGTGAAGGTGGGGAGGGCATCGGTCCGGTCGATCCGATCCGGCCACCGCCGGTGTTGCGCCCGGAGGCTGGCGCTTACCTGGCCAACCAGTCGGCGGCGGTGAACATGTTCGCCCATCGCCTGAGCGATCGGACCGGTGCACTGAACAGTGGCGACGGGCGGAATGCCTGGGCCCGCGTGGGCCGCCAGCAGGCTGACTTCAGCGCGGTGGGCGGGCAGCTGAGCGTGGATGGTTCGACGTCGGTGCTGCAGATCGGCAGTGACCTGCTGCGTCGCGGTGACGTGGTGTTCGGTGTGATGCTGGGCAGTGGTCGCGCCGACAGCAGCGTGGTTTCGCAGCTGACCGGCTATGGCGCCAAGGGCCGCGTGCGCGGCAACGCTGTGGGCGTGTACGGCACCTGGCTGCAGAACGGCGGCGGGGAAGAGGGGGCGTACGTGGATGCCAACGTGCAGGTGGGGCGTTTCGACAACCGCGTGCACGGTGTCGGGCTGGAGCGCGAGAATTACGACGCGCGCATGACCAGTGCGTCGCTGGAAAGTGGCTATACCATCAACGCGTGGCAGGGGGCATCGTCAGCGCTGTACCTGCAGCCGCAGCTGCAGCTGTCCTACCTGGATTTCCGGGCCGGCCGTCACGTGGAAAGCAACGGAACGGTGGTCGATGGCAGTGATGCAGGCGGTCTGAGCAGCCGCCTGGGTGTGCGCGTGTTCGGCCGAAGCACGGTGGACGGCAACGTGGTGCAGCCCTATCTGGGCGTGAACTGGTTGCACAGCAGCGGCACCAGTACGTTGGATTTCAATGGACAGACGCTGGGTGCGGATGTGCCGCGCAATCGCTATGAAGTGCAGGCCGGTGCCGAGCTGAAGCTGGGCCAGCGCTGGGGCGTGTGGGGCGGAATGACCGTGCAGCACGGTGACCATGGCTACCGCAACGTGGGTGGTCAGGTGGGTATGCGCGTGGCCTGGTAAGCGGCGAATGCCGGGGTCGGATCCCATTGCGAAGGCAATGGGCTCTGACCCCAACCACTCCTGCACACGGACTTCTGTAGAGCCGAGCCCATGCTCGGCTCACCGCGCGAAGCGCGGGTGCATCGTGATCTGAACGGAGAGCAGCCGAGCATGGGCTCGGCTCTACAGGTGCGCGCCCCGGTAGCGCCGGGCCATGCCCGGCGGGTGTCACACCGGCGGCAGCACCTTGCCCGGGTTGAGAATCCCATCCGGGTCCAGCGCGTGCTTGATCGCGCGCATCGCCGCCAGCGTCGCCGGGGTAAATGCTTGGGCCATGAAATCGCGCTTGGCCAGGCCAATCCCGTGTTCGCCCGACAACGTGCCACCCAATGCCAGCGTCAGTTCGAAGATCTTCGGCAGCGCCGCATGTGCGCGTGCGTTCTCGTCGGCGTCGTCCGGGTGGTAGAGGATGTTGACGTGTAGGTTGCCGTTGCCGGCATGGCCGAAGGTGACGATGGTGAGCGTGTACTCGCGCGCCAATGCCTGCACGCCGGATACGAGTTCCGGAATGCGCGACACCGGTACCACCACGTCTTCGTTGATCTTGCCCGGGGCGACGCTGCGCAGCGCGGGCGACAGCGCCTTGCGTGCGGCCCACAACTGATCGCGCGCACGGCCTTCCATCGCCACGTCCAGCTCGATCATGCCGTCGCCCTCGGCGGCGTTGGCCAGTGCCTGCAGCAGGTAGGGCAGAGTGTCGTGGTCGCCATCGGCCTCGACCAGCAGCATCGCACCGGCTTCCGGCACGTCGGCACCGTTGAGGCGCAACAGCTGCAGGCTGCGTGCGTCCATGAATTCCAATCGAGTCGGAACCACGGGTTGCGACATCAGCCGCGACACTGCAGCGGCGGCCGCATCGGCATCGCGGTACAGCACGCGCAGGCCAGCCTGGCTGACCGGCAGCGGGGTCAGCTTCAGCGTCGCTTCCACGATCAGTGCCAGCGTGCCTTCGCTGCCTACCAGCAGGTGGGTGAGGTCGTAACCGGTGGCGTCCTTGGTGTAGGCGCCGCCGCAGCGGATCACCTCACCGGTACCGGTCACCGCCACCAGGCCCAGCACGTTGTCGCGGCTGGTGCCGTACTTCACCGCGCGCGGGCCGCCGGCATTGCAGGCGAGGTTGCCGCCGATGCTGCAGATCTCCGCGCTGGAAGGATCGGGCGCCCAGAACAGGCCGTGCGGCGCCAGCGCCTGCTGCAGCGTTCCATTGAGTACGCCTGGCTGCACCACCGCGCAGCGGTCACCGGCGCGGATCTCGAGGATGCGGTCCATGCGGGTGAACGACAGCACGATGCTGCCGGGCAATGGCACCGCCGCACCGGTGGTGCCGGTGCCGGCTCCACGTGCGACCAGTGCCACGCCATGCGTACGGCAGGCGCGCACCAGCGCCTGCACCTGTTCGACATCTGCCGGCAGTGCCACGGCTGCCGGGCGCTGGTGGCGCCAGGAGTTGTCCTGCGCGTTCGCTTCCAGTGCGCCGTCATCCATGCGCCAGCCACCGGCACCCAGCAGGGCGGACAGTTCGGCAACCAATGCGGCGGGCAGGGCAGTACTCATGACGGATCTCGTGGGGCAGCAGGGAATCAGTTGGTAGATGCCAACCTTGGTTGGCATAACGGCGCCGACCAAGGTCGGCCTCTACCAAAGCGGGGCACCACCGCGTGGGTGATGATGGAAGGCATCAGTAGTCATCCAGCCGGAACGCATCCCGCAGCCAATGCAGCTGCGGCGGATCACCGGTAGCTTCAACCACATCAAAGCGGCAGGGCGCATTGGCCACGGCGGGATGTTCCTGCAGGTACAGCTGTGCGGCATGCACCAGCCGTCGGCATTTGCGTGGATCGACCGAGGCCGCGCCGCCACCGAAGTCCTGTCGTGCGCGGTAGCGCACTTCCACGAAGACCACGGTGCCGGCGTCATCCATCACCAGATCCAGTTCACCGCCGCGATAACGCACGTTGCGTGCGCGCGGCTGCAAGCCGGCCTGCTGCAGATGCTGCTCGGCGGCGGTTTCCACCGCCGAGCCACGTTGCAGGTGCTCAGCGACCACCGGCGATCGGCATCGGCCGGCCACCGCTGAAGGTCGACCATGCCGGCTGGCGCAGGATGTTGCCGTTGCTGTCCAGGTACAGCGTGCCGGTGGCGCCGTCCAGGCCGCCTTCGGTGGCCAGCTTGTCCAGGTAGGAACTGATCTTCCAGGCATCGGCGCCGAAGGCGAACAGTCGGCTGGCCGCGCCGCGCGCACTGGGCAGGGTCTGAGCGACCTGGGCAGCGGACGGCACGCCGGACACGCTGCGCACGTTCCAGGCTTCGTTCGGGTAGATGATGCCGTCCAGCGCCACGTCTTCTTCGACCTTGCCGCTGCCGGTGGTCAGCTGCGACGTGCCCACGCGGGTGGCACCACCGGCACCGGCCAGCGCCAGCTGCGGCGCCAGCAGGCGGGCCTGCGGTGCACGTACGGCCAGGAACACGGCATCGACGGCGCCGGCGTTGCGCACCTGCGCGCTGACATCACCCACCGTTTCGCTGACAGCAATGGTGGCGGCGACGCTGCCGCCACGCTGGGCAAAGCGCTGTGCGAATGCGGCAGCGGCGCGGCGGCCGGTGTCGTCGCTGCTGTTGATCACCAGCGCCTTGCTGCGCTCGCGGCCACGCATGTATTCGGCGGCGACGATGCCGTCGTCTTCCGGCGCCAGCGAGAAACCGGCACTGCCGGCCGGCGGCGCATCCTTGCCGCGGTTCAGGCCCAGCACCGGTACCGGCAGCTGCTGGCGGCCATACACGGCATCCACCTCGTCGCGGCCGAGCGGGCCGACCACGAAGTCGGCGCCGGACGCCACGGCCTTGTCATACGCGGCCAGCGCACCGGCCGGGGTACCGGCGGTGTCGAAGAAGTTGACCTCCGGACGACGACGGGTTTCGCCGTAGTACGCGCTGAGCAGGCCATCGCGCACTGGCTGCGCGGCCGTGGCCAGGCGGCCGCTGAGCGGCAGCAGCACGGCCAGCTTGGCCGGCGGGCGGTAGCCATCGCTCATCGCCGGCGGGCGCTTGCTGGTGTCGAACTGGGCGGCGCCATCGCGATCGAACGGGCGCGGCAGCGGCAGGCCACGGGCGATCAGCGCGCGGCCAGCGAAGTTGTACAGCGGGTCATTGGCCGGCAATGCAGCGGCACGACTGCGCAGGGTGGCATCGTCGAGGGTGCCGAGCAGACCGGAGATGGCCGCCTGGTTCTCGCTGCGCGCAGCGCCGGCCAGACCGGCATGTGCACGGGCGCGTTCGGTGGCGGCGCCGAACGCGTCGCCGGTGGCCTGCAGGGCATTGGCGCGGGCCAAGAACCAGCGCGTGCGCAGGCTCGGGTGCACGTTGTCGCCATGATCCTTCAGCAGGGCCAGCGCCTGCGCCGGCTGCTTGTCGGCCAGCGCCAGTTCGGCACTGGCCAGCTGGTAGCGCTGCAGGCTGGCGCCGTTCACCTGGCGGGCGGTCACCTGGCCCAGCAGGCTGCGCGCGCGGGCGCTGTCACCGGCCAGATGCCAGGCCCAGGCCGCATCGGCCAGGGCGTTGCTGCGGGCACCACCACGCAGGGTGGCGGCCAGCGCTTCCAGTTGCAGGGCGGCGTCGCGCGGCTTGCCTTGTTCGATCAGCGCCAACGCCTGGCTCTGGGCCGGCGATTCGGGCGCGCTGACGAGGCTGGTGGTGGCACAACCGGCCAGCAGCATCAACGACAGCGACAGGGCAGAGATGCGTGCGGCGGGCTTGTTCATGATCGGGTCCATGCGATGAGGGCAGCGGCCTTGGCCAGGTACACGCTAGGATTCTACCCTTGCCCCGTGAGTACCGCTGAAATGAGTGTCCCAACCCTGTATGTCGTCGCCACGCCGATCGGCAACCTGGCCGATCTGAGCCCGCGCGCGCAGGAAGTGCTGCGTTCGGTGGCGGCCATCTGCGCCGAGGACACCCGCCGCAGCGGCCAGCTGCTGTCCCATTTCGGCATCCAGCAGCCGCTGGTGGCCCTGCACGAGCACAACGAAGAGGCCCTGGCCCAGCGCCTGGTGGCACGCCTGCAGGCCGGCGAGTCGCTGGCGCTGGTCAGCGATGCCGGCACCCCGCTGGTCAGCGATCCGGGCTTCCGCCTGGTGCGCGCGGCGCGCGCGGCCGGCATCAAGGTCAGCCCGATTCCCGGCGCCTGCGCCGCCATTGCCGCGTTGAGCGTGGCCGGACTGCCCAGCGACCGCTTTACGTTCGAGGGCTTCCTGCCGGCCAAGGCCAGCGGCCGCCGCGACCGCCTGCAGGGGCTGGCCGGCGAAGTGCGCACGATGGTGTTCTACGAATCCTCGCACCGCATCACCGAATCCCTGGCCGACATGGCGGCGATCTTTGGCGGCGAGCGCCCGGCCGTGCTGGCGCGTGAGCTGACCAAGCTGTTCGAGACCGTGCTGGACGGCGACCTGGCCGGGCTGCTGGCGCAGGTGGAAGCGGACGACAACCAGCGCAAGGGCGAGTTCGTGGTGATGGTGCAGGGCGCTGGTGATGATGCCGAGGCGCAGCTGGCGCACGGCCGCCAGGTCTACGCCAAGCTGAGCGAGCACCTGCCGCCGTCGACCGCGGCCAAGCTGGCCGCCGAGTTGACCGGTGCACCGCGCAAGGCGTTGTACGGCAGTTGATCGAGGTTGGGTGAATCGCAGCCACGCATGGCGTGGCTCTACTGCGGTGCGGCGGGATCCACCCCATTGCGCGTGCACGGTAGATCCACGCCATGCGTGGATGAAGAAACCGCAGACAAGGACGAAAATGATGTCGGCAAAAGGATTTTCACTGGTGTTGGCCATGGCGGTTTCCGCCCACGCGTGGGCGGGCGAGGAGATCCGCCCCTCCGAGCTGGGGCCTGGCTTCACCGGCTATGCGCTGTTCGATCCTGGCCTGGTGCAGCTGCAGCAGGGGCCGTATGTGGAAGGCAACCACGCGATGGTCATCTACACCGCGGCGCGCGAAGCAGTAGACCTGGCCGAGGGCTGCCCGCAGGTGGATCCCGCCGCGCGCGAAGAGATCGAGCAGGCCTACCAGCAGATGGCGGCCGACCAGCACAGGTATGTCAGTGCGCGCCAGTGGACGCAGTTGCGTCGAGCGCTGCACGGCAGCTACAAACAACCGCCGCTGCGTGGCGTGCTGGAATGTGGCGCCTTTGCCTTGCAGGCGCCGCATTTCGATGAACGGCTGGAGGGGCGCCTGCTCGCCCACACCGAGATGTCGCGCTCTGCCAACGGCGCCGTCGATGATCGCGCCGACGCCTTGCGTCCGGCGTTGGGGCTGGGAATGGCGGGAGGAACGCTGGTCAATCACGTGCTCAGCGGCAGCAACGCCGAGCGGGCCGGCCTGCGCGCCAATGACGTGGTGCTGTCGGTGCAGGGCACCGCCGTGGCGACGACCTACGGCATCGAACAGGTCCTTCGCGCATATGCGCCTGGTGACCGCGTACAGCTGAAGGTGCGCCGCACGGTGCTGGATCTGGCAACCGGTGCCTCGTCGCAGGCGCTGGAGATCGCGCTGGTGCTGGAATCACGGGCGGCGTTGCTGACGCCTGCGCAGGCGCGTTAAGCCTGCAGGTGGCCTGTGCAGCCACGCATGGCGTGGCTCTACTGCCGGGATGGATGAACCGCGCGCCGTAATCAACCCGGCAGGGCAGGTCCACGTGCGGTAGAATGCGCGCGGCGGAGTCGGCCAGACAGTCGCGTCATCCCTTCGGGGGTGCCGAGGAAAGTCCGGGCTCCATAGGGCAAGGTGCCAGGTAACGCCTGGGCGGCGCAAGCCGACGGAAAGTGCAACAGAAAGATACCGCCTACGTCTTCTTCGGAAGGCCGGTAAGGGTGAAATGGTGCGGTAAGAGCGCACCGCGAGTCTGGCAACAGACCGGTACGGCAAACCCCACCTGGAGCAAGACCAAATAGGGATCCATTGGCGCGGCCCGCGTTGGATCCGGGTAGGTTGCTTGAGCGTTGCGGCGACGTAACGCCTAGAGGAATGACTGTCCACGACAGAACCCGGCTTATCGGCCGGCTCCGCCCCTTCATTCCATCCACGCATGGCGTGGATCTACCAGGTAGTGCCGGCCGCTGGCCGGCACCCGGAATCACCTGCCGGCCTCAGCCCGGCTTCCGGTACTGCCCGGCGGAAATGAACTGCGAGAAGCGCTCGCACCACACCACCACGGTGGTGAACTCATCCACGTCCACATCGGCCGGCACATCCACCAGGAAGCGGTTGAAGGTCTTGACCTCGCCGATGCGCTGGGCCTTGTCCTTGATCTTCAGGAAGTCGGCCTTGTTGTCGACGAAGTCGCGGACCAGGTAGACCTTGTAGTCCGGGCCCGGGCCCATCTTGCCGTCGAAGGCGACCTGGCGGGCGCTGACGCTGACCTTGCCATCGGCCCAATGCACCGCGTCACTGCCTTTGAGGTCGCGGCGGAAGGTGGTGCGGTAAGTAGCGTCGGCCATCGCGGTCTGTACCTGCTCGACCGGCGGATCGTCGGGGGCGATCAGGATGGGCAGGAAATACACGCCCAGGCCGAAGCCAAGGCCGAGGGTGAGTGCGTGGGTGGCGAGCAGGATGAGGATGCGGCGCATGGGGCCTCCTTGTGGGTGTGGATCGCGCGGCATGGCGCCGGGCAGGACCACCTTGGGAGGCTGGGGGCGACATTTATAGACACAGTGCCGAAGGCGAAAAGGGCACAGCGGGGTGTCTGTGGTGCTGTAGCCCTTGTGGCAGAGGCGGGTATTGGTCGCGCCCTGAAGCTGAATGACGCGTTTGGTCTGTCCCGTCGACGGCCCATTTGATGGAGAACACGACACGCGGGGCGCTGGTAGTGCCGGCCGCTGGCCGGCAGGCACGTGACCTGCCCGTAGGTGCAGAGGTTGCCGGCCAGCGGCCGGCACTACCGGGTCAGAAAATGACGTGACTCTGTCCGCTGGGTACGCCTTGCGGTCCAAAGCGGCGTTCATGGATTTCGCCGTGGCCGTTCGCGTCAATCAGCAGCACGGTGCTGGCGCGGGTGCCGTAATCGTCGCCACGGATGAAGGCGGGGCTGAGCCAGCGTTCGCGCTCCATGCCGATGCCGGTATCGGGCAGGTCGCTGTCGGCCGGGCGATGTTCGTCGGCCAGGGCGTTCCACAGTGGGGTCAGATCCCTTTCCCCTTGGGAACGGGATCTGACCCCGTCCTGTTCCAGCCAAGCGGAAAGGGCGTCCATCAACCGCCGGGTCTTCGGCCAGGGCGCGTCGATGGCGCCATTGGACATGCCATGTACGCCCGGGCCAAGCGTCTGTCGCTCGGCCGGGTGGTTGCCCAGGTATTCCAGGCTGTGGCCATCGGCCAGCAGCAGGTTGAACGGTGCGTAGGCAGCGGAGATTCCGGCCAGACGTTCTATATGCGTACCCGCCGGATCGCGGCCACGCAGGTAGTCGGCTACCAGCGCACCACGTGACGGCCCGGTCTGGGCAGCCTGCGGATCGCGGACGTTGGTCACCACCGCCATCCTGCCGCCGGCACCGACGCCGGCCCAGCCGCCGCCGGAGCGCAGGTCGCGCCCGCCGATGACGGACGTCTCATCCTGCCAGGGGGCCAGGGCCGCAGTCGGGCGGGCGTGGAACTCATCACGGTTGCCGGCCATGACCAACCGCCAGCGCGGGTGGTGCAGCCAGCCAAGAGCAAGCAGGCACATGGGGCCATTGTGCCCGGTTTGCGCAGAGTGGCGTCGCTTTCGGCCCGTTCTGGATGAATGCGCAGGCCATGTTTCACGCGCCCTCCACACCCCTGAACTTCCGTTCAATCTCAAAAATTGAGACGGATCAGCAACTTGTGGATAAACCTTGAACAACTCTCTAAACATTGGCGCAAGCCATTGATGCGGCTGGCGATTTCCCTGCTGAAAAGTTGTTGACAACCCTTTGGCCGCTGCTAAGGTGGGCATCAGAGGGAAATCCGGGTGTTTTGTGGATTTTCGTGGTTCAATGTTTCACCGGGCGAAGGATAAGGTGCAGGCGTCGTGTTCCAGGGCGAGACGGCCATCACAGTTGACGACAAAGGACGCATGGCGGTTCCCACCGCTCACCGCGACCTCGTTGCGCGCGTCAGCAACAACCGTCTCGTGTTGACCTACAACCCCTTCGAATCGGGCTGCCTGTGGCTGTATGCCGAGTCGGAATGGGAGCGGGTACGCGACGACGTCATGTCCAAACCCAACACACAGCGCGTCGTACGTCTGCTGCAGCAGAAGCTGGTCGGTTCAGCCGCCCACCTGGAGCTGGACGGCAACGGTCGCATCAGCATTCCCGCCAGCCACCGCGGTGCGGTGGGCATTGAGAAGAAGGCGGTATTGCTCGGTATGGGCGACAAATTCGAATTGTGGAGCGAGCAGGCGCATCGGGCCCTGATCCAGCAGACGTTGTCTGATGAGGATCTGGGTGATGGGTTGCTCGACCTGAAGTTGTGAGCCGGGGTGCCCGGATGCGCCCAGAAGCGCAGACCGGTCACCTTCCGGTGTCGCAGTCGCCGGCGGTGCATCTGCCGGTCCTGTACACCCAGGTCCTGGAAGGCCTGAGGGTGATCGAAAACGGACGTTATCTGGATGGCACGTTCGGTCGTGGCGGTCATGCACGTGGCGTGCTCACCCAGCTCGGTCCCGAGGGACGCCTGCTGGTCATGGACAAGGATCCGGAAGCCATTGCCGTTGCCGAGCGCGATTTCGCGCCGGACCCGCGCGTGTCGATCTTCCGCGGCAGCTTCGCCCAGCTGCTGCAGTGGAACGAGACCGCCGAAGGCCTGGATGGCGTGCTGTTCGACCTTGGCGTGTCCTCGCCGCAGCTGGATGTCGCCGAGCGGGGTTTCAGCTTCGGCAAGGACGGCCCGCTGGACATGCGCATGGACCCTGACAGCGGCGAAAGCGCTGCGCAGTGGATCAACCGCGTTGAAGAGCGCGAGCTGATGGACGTGCTGTGGACCTATGGCGAAGAGCGGCAGGGCCGACGTATCGCCAAGGCCATCGTGGCCCGCCGGGACAAGCAGCCGTTCTCGCGTACTGCAGAACTGGCCGAGTTGATCGCCTCCGTGATGCCGCGTGGCAAGGACAAGATCCACCCGGCCACGCGCAGCTTCCAGGCCATCCGCATCCACATCAACCGCGAACTGGCCGATCTCGAAGCCGGGCTCGATGCGGCCGTGCAGCGGCTCAAGCCCGGTGGCCGGCTGGCGGTCATCAGCTTCCACTCGCTGGAAGACCGCATCGTCAAGCAGTACATGAACCGCCTGGCCAAGGCGCCGCCGGCCAACCGCCGGCTGCCCGAGGCGCAGGTGTTCGTGCCGACGCTGGACCTGATCGGTGGCGCCATCAAGGCCACTGACGAAGAGCTGGCGATGAACCCGCGCGCCCGCAGCGCCGTGCTGCGTGTTGCCCAGAAGCGGGAGGCCGATGCATGAGCCGGCTGTTGCTGATCATCCTGTTGGCCTGCACCGTGGCCTCGGCGATCGGCGTCGTGTTCGTGCGTCATCGTCACCGGCAGACGTTCATCGAGCTGTCGCGCGCCGAGCGTGCGCGTGATGACCTGAACATCGAATTCGGCCGCCTGCAGCTGGAGCAGGCGACCCTGGCCGAAGCCAACCGCGTGGACAGCATCGCCCGCGAAAAGCTCGGCATGAAGTTCCCCGAGGCCGCCGACGTCGTGGTGGTGCGCCCATGAGCAAGACCGGCCGCAACCGTCCCCGCAACGCCTTCAACCTGCGCCAGCGCCTGCGCTGGGTGGCCCTGGCACTCGGCCTGTGCTCGGTGTCGCTGGTCGGTCGTGCCGCCTACGTGCAGATCATCAACAGCGACTTCTACCAGCGCCAGGGTGAAGCACGTTACCTGCGCGAACTGCCGATCAAGACTTCGCGCGGCATGATCACCGACCGCAACGGCGAGCCGTTGGCCGTGTCCACGCCGGTCGCTTCGATCTGGGTGAATCCGCAGGACCTGCTGCGTTCGCCCGAGCGCATCCCCGAGCTGGCACAGGCGGTGGGCATGTCGGTGGACGAGCTGAGCAGCCGCCTGTCGCAGAAGTCGGACAAGGAATTCATGTACCTGCGTCGCCGGATCAATCCGGACGAGGCAGAGCGCGTGGTTGCCCTGAAGATTCCGGGCGTGGCGGCACAGCGCGAGTTCCGCCGCTTCTACCCGCAGGGTGAGGCGATGGCGCACGTGCTGGGCTTCACCAACATCGATGACCGTGGCCAGGAAGGCCTGGAGCTGGCCTTCGACGAATGGCTGCGCGGCAAGCCCGGCGGCAAGCGGGTGATCCGCAACCGCAAGGGCGAGACGGTCGAGAGCGATCTGCTGCGTGCCGCCGAGCCGGGCAAGGACCTGACCCTCAGCATCGACCGCCGCATCCAGTACCTGGCCTTCAAGGAACTGCGCAACGCGCTGGTCGCCAACAAGGCGGCAGGCGGTTCGATGGTGATCATGGACGTGACCACCGGCGAGATCCTGGCCATGGTCAACCTGCCGACCTACAACCCGAATTCGGTGGGCGGCGCGGCCCCGGACACGCGCCGCAACCGCGCGGTGACCGATCTGGTCGAGCCGGGTTCGACGATGAAGCCGTTGACCATCGCCACCGCGCTGCAGGCCGGTGCGGTGACCAAGGACACCGTCATCGACACCAACCCGGGCTACATGACCCTGGGTCGTTTCACCATCCGCGACGTGCCGCGCAACAACGGCGTGCTGAACGTCACCGGCGTGATCACCCGCAGCTCGAACGTGGGTGCGGCCAAGGTCGCGGCGAAGATGCCCGACCAGGTGTTCTACGACGGTGTGCGCCGCTTCGGCTACGGCTCGGTACCGCATAGCGGCTTCCCGGGCGAGTCGGGTGGCGTGGTGCTGCGTCCGGCCCGCTGGTCGGGCACCACCAAGACCACCATGTCCTACGGCTATGGCCTGAATGTCACACCGCTGCAGATCGCTACCGCGTATTCGGCCTTGGCTAACGGCGGCAAGCTGATCGCGCCGACGTTCGTCAAGGGCCAGCGCAACGAAGGTCAGCAGATCATCGACGAGAACGTCGCCAAGCAGGTGGTGGCGATGATGGAAACGGTGGTCACCCAGGGCGGCGCCAAGCAGGCGGCGGTGCTGGGCTATCGCGTGGCCGGCAAGACCGGTACCGCGCGCAAGACCGGCCCTGGCGGTTACGAGCGTGGCCACTACAACGCGCTCTTCGCCGGCGTGGTGCCGGCCACCAATCCGCGGTTTGCCACCGTCATCGTCATCAACGATCCGCAGGGCGGCAAGTTCTACGGCGGCCTGGTGTCGGCGCCGGTCTATCACAACGTGATGGAAGGCACCCTGCGCCTGATGGACGTGCCGCTGGACGACCTGCAGTCGTGGTTGGCGGCGCAGCAGTCCGGAAAGATCGGCCATTCGGCGTCGGTACTGCCGGTGCCGCCGGCCGAAGCCGCACTGCCGGTGGATGCCGCCGCTGAATTCGATGCCGCGCTGCCGAGCGCGCAATCCCATGTGCCACCCGCTACGGGAGGCACGCAATGAGTCCTTCGATGTTGCTTTCGCAGTTGCTTCCGGACGTGGCCCTGGCGGGCCATGATCCCGTTCTGACCGGCCTGGTGCTGGACAGCCGTGCCGTGCGCCCCGGCAATGCCTTCGTCGCCATCGCCGGTTTCGGCGCGCATGGCCTGGGCTTTGTCGAGCAGGCGCGCGCCGCCGGTGCCGGCGCGATCCTGTTCGAAGCGCCGGCGCCCGCCGAACTGCCTGCACCGGCCGATGCCATCGCCGTGCCGGGCCTGCGCGCGCGGCTGGGTGCGATGGCCGACCAGTTCCATGGCGCGCCTTCGCGGGCGATGACCATGGTTGGCGTGACCGGCACCAACGGCAAGACCTCCACCGTGCAGCTGCTGGCCCAGGCCTGGCATCTGCTCGGTACGCCCAGTGGCAGTATCGGCACGTTGGGCGCCGGACTTTATGGTGCCGTCGAGCCGACCGGTTTCACCACCCCGCTGGTGCTGCAGATGCATGCGCTGCTGGCACAGCTGCGCGACGACGGCGCGCGTGCGGTGGCGATGGAAGTCAGCTCGCACGCACTGGACCAGGGCCGCGTGGATGCCGTGCACTACGACGTGGCGGTGTTCACCAATCTCACCCGCGATCACCTTGATTACCACGGCGACATGGCCAGCTACGGCGCGGCCAAGGCGCGGTTGTTCCATCGTCCGGGCCTGAAGGCGGCGGTGATCAATCTTGACGATGCGTTCGGTCGCCAGCTGTTCGCCGGCCTGCCGGCGGGCGTGCAGGCGATCGGCCTGAGCTCGCGCGGTGCCGACGGCGCCAACGTGCGCGCAGACGCACTGCAGCTGGATGGCCGCGGCATCGGTTTCGAGCTGGTCATCGACGGCCAGCGCGCTGCGGTGCAGTCGCCGCTGCTGGGCCGCTTCAACGTGGACAACCTGCTGGCCGTGGCCGGCAGCCTGCATGCGCTGGGGCATCCGCTGCCGCGCATCGCCGAGGTGCTGTCGGCGCTGCAGCCGATCCGTGGCCGCATGAACCGCCTCGGCGGCGAAGACGGCCTGCCGACCGTGGTGGTCGACTATGCACACACCCCCGACGCGCTGGAACAGGCGCTGGACAGCCTGCACGGCCACCTGCAGGGCACGCTGTTCTGCGTGTTCGGCTGCGGTGGCGAGCGCGATACCGGCAAGCGCCCGCAGATGGCTGCGATTGCCGAACGCCTGGCCAACCAGGTCATCGTCACCGACGACAACCCGCGTGGCGAAGATGGCGACGTGATCGTGGCCGATATCCTGGCCGGCTTCGCTGATGCCTCCACCGTGACCGTGCAGCGCAACCGCGCGCGCGCGATCGGCCTGGCGGTGAAGCGCGCTGGTGACGGCGACATCATCCTGATTGCCGGCAAGGGCCATGAGCCGTACCAGGAAGTGAATGGGGTGCGCCATGACTTCGACGACACCGAAGTGGCCGCTGCTGCACTGGCCGCCAAGGTCGGTGTGCTGGCGGCGACGCGCATGGATGCGCTAGTGGCCCGGCCGCAGGACGCGGAAGAGGGCCCGCAGGCAGGGGAGGGCGCGGCATGAAGCGCACCCTGCTTTCGCTGATCGCCCACTGGGCCGGTGGCGAAATCCACGGCGACGACGTGGCCATCGACGCCATCAGCAACGATACCCGCAGCCTTGGCCCGGGCAGCCTGTATGTGGCGCTGCGTGGCGAACGCTTCGACGGCCATGACTTCGCCGCTGACGCGCAGGCACGTGGCGCCAGCGCGCTGCTGGTCGAGCGCTTGCTGCCGCTGGACCTGCCGCAGGTGCTGGTGGCCGACAGCGAGCGCGCGCTGGCGAAGATCGCCGCCGGCATGCAGCGCGACCGTGCGACCGAACTGTTCGCCATCACCGGCAGCAACGGCAAGACCAGCGTGAAGAGCCTGCTGCTGGCGATCCTGCAGCAGGTGGCCCAGCACGCGCACAAGGTGGTCTACGCCAACCCGGGCAACCGCAACAACGAGATCGGCCTGCCGCTGGCAGTGATCGACGCACCGGAAGATGCCGACTACGCCGTCTACGAGATGGGCGCCGGCAAGCCGGGCGACATCGCCTACCTGACCGACATCGCGCGCCCGCGCTATGCCCTGGTCAACAACATCGCCCCGGCGCACCTGGAGCGGATGGGTAGCCTGCTCGGCGTGGCGGTGACCAAAGGCGCGATCTACGCCGCGCTGCCGGCCGATGGCGTGGCGGTGATCAATGTCGACGATGCCTACGGGCGCTGGTTCGAACAGCATTTCATCGGTACCCCGGCACGTTGCCGGGTGCTGCGCTATGGCCTGGAACACACTGCCGACGTCACCGCGCGCGACATCCGCGCCGGTGCGCAGGGCAGCCGCTTCACCCTGGTCACGCCGATGGGCGAGGCGGGCGTGGTGCTGGGTCTGCCGGGCCGCCACAACATCAGCAATGCACTGGCCGCCGCCAGCCTGGCGCTTGCCGCCGGCATCGAGCTGTCACTGGTGGCTACCGGCCTGGCTGAAGCACAGCCGGTGCCGGGCCGCCAGATCGCCCATCAGCTGCACAACGGCGCGGTGCTGGTGGACGACAGCTACAACGCCAATCCCGGTTCGCTGGCCGCTGCCATCGACGCGCTGGCCGCCGCACCGGAAGAGGGCTGGCTGGTGCTGGGCGACATGCGCGAGCTGGGCCCCGATGCCGAGGCGCTGCATGCACAGGCGGGCATCCGCGCGCGTGCTGCCGGCCTCAAGCGCCTGTATGCACTGGGCCCGCTCAGTGCCGCCGCTGCCGCCGCGTTTGGCGAGGGCGGACGCCATTTCACCACCCATGACGCGCTGTCGCAGGCGCTGAAGGACGAGCTGCACGCCGGCGTGCGCTGCCTGGTCAAGGGTTCCCGTGGCAGCGCCATGGACACGATTGTCAAAGCGCTGCTGGCGCAAGGAGAGGAATCCCCGCATGTTGTATGAACTGGCTCGATGGTTGCAGCAGTTGGAGAGCCTGTTCGGGCTGTTCAACTACCAGACGTTCCGCGCCATCCTTGCCGCGTTGACGGCGCTGTTCCTGTCGCTGTGGCTCGGCCCGGCGATGATCCGCAAGCTTGCCCAGTTCAAGGGTGGCCAGCCGATCCGCAAGGACGGCCCGCAGACCCATTTCTCCAAGGCCGGTACGCCGACCATGGGCGGTTCGCTGATCCTGCTCACCGTCACCCTGTCGGTGCTGATGTGGGCTGACCTGCGCAACCGCTACGTGTGGCTGGTGCTGGCGGTGATGCTGTGCTTCGGCGCCATCGGCTGGTACGACGACTGGATCAAGATCGTCCGTCGCGACCCGAACGGCCTGAAGTCGCGCTGGAAGTACCTGCTGCAGTCGATCTTCGGTCTGGCTGCGGGCATCTTCCTGCTGCAGACCGCGGATGTGCCGGCGGCGTTGACCTTCTATATCCCGATGTTCAAGTCGGTGGCGCTGCCGTTGGCTGGTGTCGGCTTTGTGGCCATCGCCTACTTCTGGATCGTCGGCTTCTCCAACGCGGTCAACCTGACCGATGGCCTGGACGGCTTGGCGATCATGCCCACCGTACTTGTGGCTTGCGGCCTGGGCGTGTTCGCCTATGCCTCGGGCAACGTGGTGTTCGCCAACTACCTGCAGATCCCGCAGATTCCGGGCGCCGGCGAGCTGGTCATCATCTGCGCCGCGATTGCGGGTGCAGGCCTTGGCTTCCTCTGGTTCAACACCTATCCGGCCATGGTGTTCATGGGCGATATCGGCGCGCTGTCGCTGGGCGCGGTGCTGGGCACCATCGCGGTGATCACCCGCCAGGAACTGGTGCTGGTGATCATGGGCGGCGTGTTCGTGATCGAAACGCTGTCGGTGATGATCCAGGTCGCCTCGTTCAAGCTGACCGGCAAGCGCGTGTTCCGCATGGCGCCGATCCACCACCACTTCGAGCTGAAGGGCTGGCCGGAGCCGCGCGTGATCGTGCGCTTCTGGATCATCTCCGTCGTGCTGGTGCTGATCGGCCTGGCCACGTTGAAGGTACGCTGATGAATGACCTGTCGCACCAGGCAACACGCCTTGAGGCCATCGGTGGCAGCTACGACAAGTGGCTGCTCGGCGCGATGATCGCGCTCACCGGGCTGGGCGTGGTGATGGTCGCGTCCAGTTCGATCGCGTTGATGAGCAGCCCGTTCTACTACCTCAACCGCCACCTGATCTTCCTGGCGGTCGGCATCGTGCTGGCCATCATGGCTGCGCGCACCGAGCTGAAGACCATCGAGCAGTACAACCAGATGCTGCTGCTGGGCTGCTTCGCGCTGCTGGTGGTGGTGTTCGTTCCCGGCCTGGGCAGCAGCGTCAACGGCGCCCGCCGCTGGATCAACCTGGGCATCTCCAAGTTCCAGACGGTCGAAGCGGTGAAGGTGCTCTACATCGTCTGGCTGTCCAGCTACCTGGTGCGCTTCCGCGACGAGGTCAACGCCACCTGGCCGGCGATGCTCAAGCCGCTGGGCGTGGCCGGTGCGCTGGTGGTGCTGCTGCTGCTGCAGCCCGACTTCGGTTCGTCCACGCTGTTGCTGGCGATCACCGCCGGCATGCTGGTGCTGGGCGGGGTGAACATGCCGCGCATGTCGATGCCGGTGGTGATCGGCCTGGTCGGCATGAGCGCGCTGGCGATCATCGAGCCGTACCGCATGCGCCGCATCACCTCCTTCCTCGACCCGTGGGCCGACCAGCAGGGCGACGGCTACCAGCTGTCCAACGCGCTGATGGCGGTGGGCCGCGGCGAGTGGACCGGCGTCGGCCTGGGCAATTCGGTGCAGAAGCTGTACTACCTGCCCGAGGCGCACACCGATTTCATCTTCTCGGTCACCGCCGAGGAATTCGGCTTCCTCGGCACCTGCACGATCGTGGCCCTGTACGCGCTGCTGGTCGGCCGTACGTTCTGGCTGGGTATGCGCTGCGTGGAAATGAAGCGCCACTTCTCCGGCTACATCGCCTTCGGCATCGGCCTGTGGATCAGCATGCAGACCTTCGTGTCGATCGGCGTGAACCTGGGCATCCTGCCGACCAAGGGCCTGACCCTGCCGCTGATTTCGTCGGGTGGTTCGTCGGTGCTGATGACCTGCGTGGCGATGGGCCTGCTGCTGCGTGTCTCCTATGAACTGAAGCGTGCCGAACGCCGCCAGGCCGTGCGCATGGGCGCTGCTGATGAAGTTGCTGGCCCGGCTCCGGCCGATGCGCCGTCCGCACCGGCGGCAAAAAACGTGCCGATGGCTGCCGAACCGGCCGCTGCCGAGTCGGCCGCCGTGCGCGGCACCAGCCGCCTGCAGTCGCGCGTCGAACCTACCTTCGGGAGGCTCGGATGAGCGCGGCCCAGAACAACGCCCGGCCGGTGATGATCCTGGCCGGTGGTACCGGCGGGCATATCTTCCCGGGCCTGGCCGTGGCCCGCGTGCTGCGCGCGCGTGGCGTGCCGGTCACCTGGATGGGCGCCGCTGGTGCGATGGAAACCCGTCTGGTTCCGCAGCACGACATCCACATCGATACGCTGGCCATCACCGGTCTGCGCGGCAAGGGCAAGCTGGCCCTGCTGGCCGCACCCTGGCGCCTGATGCGCGCGCTGCGTGCCGCCGGCCTGATCATCCGTGATCGCCAGCCGCGTGCGGTGGTTGCTTTCGGTGGCTTCGCCTCCGGCCCCGGTGGCATGGCCGCGCGCCTGCACGGCCTGCCGTTGATCGTGCACGAACAGAACCGCGCGCCGGGCCTGACCAACCGCATCCTGTCGCGCTACGCGCGCCGCCTGCTGACTGGTTTCCCGGGCACCTTCGCTGCACGCGAGGAATTCGTGGGCAACCCGGTGCGTGCCGAAATCGCCGCCGTCGCGCCGCCGCAACAGCGGCTGGCTGATCGCAGCGGTCCGCTGCGCCTGCTGGTACTGGGCGGCAGCCAGGGCGCACGCGCCCTCAACAGTGGCGTGCCGCAGGCACTGGCCGCGCTCGGTGCGCAGGTGCCGGTGGTGGTGCGTCACCAGAGTGGCGAGAAGCTGCATGCCGAAGCGGTGGAGGCCTATGCCAAGGCCGGCGTGCAGGGCGAAGTGACGCCGTTCATCGCCGACATGGCCGAAGCCTTCGCCTGGGCCGACCTGGTGGTGTGCCGTTCCGGCGCATCCACGCTGGCCGAGCTCTGTGCGGTCGGCATCGGCAGCGTGCTGGTGCCATTCCCCGCTGCTGTCGACGATCACCAGACCCGCAATGCGGAGTATCTGGTCGAGCGCGACGCGGCCGTATTGCTGAAGCAGGACGAAACGCTGGCAGACGGCATTGCCGCGCTGCTGCGTGATCTGTCCGAAAATCCCGCCCGCCGCATGCAGATGGCGCAAGCCGCGCGTGCCCTGGCCAAGGTCGATGCCGCCGAGCGCATCGCCGATATCATTCTCGAGGAAGCTGTATGAAGAAGGCACGCTCCAGCGCCTGCCCTGCGCGAGGCCGCGCATGATCCGCCGCCTGCATGACACCAACGATCTGGTGCGCGCATTCCCGCGCGTGCATTTCGTCGGCATCGGCGGCACCGGCATGAGCGGCATCGCCGAAGTGATGCTGACGCTGGGCTATGAAGTGTCCGGTTCGGACAACGCCGACAACGCTGCCACCCGCCGCCTGGCCGGCCTGGGCGCGCGCATCATGCGCGGCCATTCCGCCGCCAATGTGCTGGGCACCGACTGCGTGGTGGTCTCCAGCGCGATCCGCGAAGACAACCCGGAGCTGATGGAAGCGCGCAGCCAGCGCATCCCGATCATGCCGCGCGCGGCGATGCTGGCCGAACTGATGCGCTTCCGCCGCGGCATCGCCGTGGCCGGTACCCATGGCAAGACCACCACCACCAGCCTGACCGCTGCGGTGCTGAGCGAAGGCGGGCTGGACCCGACCTTCGTAATCGGTGGCCAGCTGCTGGCGGCAGGTGCCAACGCCAAGCTCGGCGGAGGCCAGTGGCTGGTGGCCGAGGCCGACGAGAGCGATGGCAGCTTCCTGCGCCTGAATCCGTTGATGTCGATCATCACCAACATCGATTCCGATCATCTGGAGAACTACGGCAACGACTTCGCCCGCGTGCAGGCGGCGTTCGCCGAGTTCCTGCAGCGCCTGCCGTTCTACGGCCTGGCGGTGCTATGCATCGACGACCCGGAAGTGGCCGCACTGGCCGCCAAGACCCCGCGCCACGTGATGAGCTACGGCATGAGCCCGCAGGCCGACGTGCGCGCTGAGAACGTGGTGCAGGAAGGTTCGCGCATGCGCTTCACCCTGCGTCTGCCGCAGGGCACCAGCCAGGAAGTGGTGCTGGCGCTGCCGGGCAAGCACAACGTGCTCAATGCGCTGGCCGCTGCGGCGGTGGGTTGGCAGCTGGGTGTGTCTCCGGACACGATCGCGCGTGCGCTGGCCAGCTTCGCTGGCGTCGGCCGCCGCTTCAACGATCTGGGCGAAGTGACCACCGCCACTGGTGCAAAGGTCCGCATCATCGACGACTACGGTCACCATCCGAGCGAACTGGAAGCCGTGTTCGCCGCCGCCCGTGGCGGCTGGGCCGACAAGCGCCTGGTGGTGGCCTTCCAGCCGCACCGCTACAGCCGTACCCGCGATCAGTTCGACAAGTTCGCAGCGGTGCTGTCGAGCGTCGATGCGCTGGTGCTGAGCGAGGTCTACCCGGCCGGCGAAGAGCCGATCGCCGGCGCCGATTCGCATGCGCTGGCCCGCGCCATCCGTGCGCGTGGCCGCAGCGAGCCGGTGGTGGTCGGCAAGGCGTCCGAGCTGGCAACCGTGCTGCCGGACGTACTGCAGGACGGCGATCTGCTGCTGATGATGGGTGCGGGCGACATCGGCGCCGTCGCCAGCCACATTGCAGTGGAAGGTTTCAAGGCGGAGGGCGAGGCGTGAGCACGCTGACCTTCCCGTCGCTGCGCAGCACCGATCCGGCCATGTTCGGCCGCGTCGCCGTGCTGCTCGGTGGCAGCTCCAGCGAACGCGAAGTGTCGCTGGATTCGGGCCGCAACGTACTCGAAGCCCTGCAGTCGCGTGGTGTCGATGCGATCGCCATCGATGGCATTCCGGCGCTGGCCAAGGCGCTGGCGGCCGGCGGCATCGATCGCGTGTTCAACATCCTGCACGGCCACAACGGTGGTGGTGAGGATGGCATCGTGCAGGGCCTGATGGACGCGTTCGGCGTGCCCTACACCGGTTCCAACGTGCTGGGCTCGGCCTTGAGCATGGACAAGATCCGCACCAAGCAGGTGTGGCTGTCGCTGGGCCTGCCGACCCCGCAGTACCGGAAGGTCGATGCCTCCACGGTGCATGCGCTGGCGGCCGAGCTCGGCCTGCCGGTGGTGGTCAAGCCGGCCAACGAAGGCTCCAGCGTGGGCATCAGCCGGGTCACCGACGACGCCGGCCTGGACGAAGCGGTGGCCCTGGCCGCGCGCTACGACGGCCAGCTGCTGATGGAACAGATGGTGGTCGGCGATGAACTGACCGTGGCCATCCTGGGTGATGTCGCGCTGCCGTCGATCCGCATCGTGCCCAAGGGCCAGTGGTACGACTACAACGCCAAGTACATCGCCGAAGACACCCAGTACCTGTGCCCGGGCCTGGATGGTGATGACGAAGAAGAGATCCGCCGCATCGCGCTGGCCGCCTTCCGCGCCGCCGGTTGCCGTGGCTGGGGTCGCGTCGATGTGATGCGTGATCGCGCCAGCGGCCGCTTCTTCCTGCTGGAAGTGAACACCGCGCCGGGCATGACCAGCCATTCGCTGGTGCCCAAGGCGGCCGGGCAGGCCGGCATCAGCTTCGAGGAGCTGGTGTGGCGCGTGCTGGAACAGACCCTGGAGGCATCGCACGCATGAACGCGGTGCTGCGCATCTTCGTCTGGCTGTTGGCACTGTCGGTGGTTGCACTGCCGGTAGTGGCCGTGGTCAATGGCTGGGTCGGCGCCGAGCGCTGGCCGCTGGCGAAGCTGCGCGTGCACGGTGAGTTCAAGCGGGTGCCGCCGGAACAGCTGCAGCAGGTGCTGCTGCCGTATGCACATGCCGGCTTCTTCGCGGTCAAGCTGCAGGACGCGCAGGACGCTCTGGAAAAGCTGCCGTGGGTGGAAAGCGCGCAGGTGCGCAAGCAGTGGCCGGACGTGCTGGAAGTGACGCTGGTCGAGCACAAGCCGTTCGCGCGCTGGGGCGAAGGTCGCCTGCTGTCCGAGCAGGGCAAGCTGTTCCCCACGCCGAAGAAGCTGGCCGACCTGCAGCTGCCCGAGCTGGATGGCCCGGACAGCCAGACCGAAGAAGTGGTCAAGCTCTACAACGATTCGCGCGCGCTGTTCGCGCCGGCTGGCGTCGATGTGCGCCGGCTGACCATGGACGCGCGCGGCAGCTGGTCGCTGCTGCTGAGCAACGGCACTGAAGTGGTGGTCGGCCGCGATGATGCGCGTTCGCGCCTGCAGCGCTTCGTGCGCGTGCTGCCGCAGCTGGCCAACCAGGCCGCGCCGATCGAGCGCGCCGACCTCCGATATACCAATGGTTTCACGCTGAGCTGGGGCACTCCGGCCGCCCCCGCCAATGCACCGGGCACCCCGGCAAGAAGGACGCAGGAAAGAACATGAATCGCAAGGGTGACAAATCGCTGATCGTCGGCCTGGATATCGGCACCTCCAAGGTGGTGGCGCTGGTGGGCGAGTATTCGCCGGGCAACCCGATCGAAGTGATCGGCATCGGCTCCCATGAGTCGCGCGGCCTCAAGCGCGGCGTGGTGGTGGATATCGAATCGACCGTGCAGTCGATCCAGCGCGCGGTCGAAGAAGCCGAGCTGATGGCCGGCTGCGAGATCCGCTCGGTGTACGCCTCCATCTCCGGCAATCACGTGCAGTGCAAGAACTCGCCCGGCATCGTGCCGATCCGCGACGGCGAAGTGACCTGGGGCGACCTGGATCGCGTGCTCGATGCGGCCAAGGCGGTGGCGATTCCGGCCGACCAGAAGATCCTGCATGCGATCCCGCGCGAGTACGTGCTGGACGACTCGCAGGAAGGCATCCGCAACCCCGTCGGCATGACAGGCGTGCGCCTGGAGGTGCATGCGCACCTGGTGGTGTGCGCGCAGTCGGCCGCCGCCAACATCAGCAAGTGCGTGCAGCGCTGCGGCCTGCAGGTGGACGACCTGGTGCTGTCCTCGCTGGCCTCCAGCGTGGCGGTGCTGACCGCCGACGAGCGCGAGCTGGGCGTGGTGCTGGTCGACATGGGCGCCGGCACCACCGACATCGCAGTGTTCGTGCAGGGTGCGATCTGCCACACCGCCTCGCTGCCGATCGCCGGCGACCACGTGACCAACGACATCGCGCACATGCTGCGTACGCCGACCCCGGAAGCCGAGCAGATCAAGGTGCGCTACGCGTGTGCCCTGGCCCAGCTGGCCACCGCCGAGGAAAGCATCCAGGTGCCGTCGGTCGGTGATCGTCCGCCGCGCCGCATGCCGCGCCACGCGCTGGCGCAGGCCGTGCAGGGCCGCTACGAAGAGATCTTCGAAATGGTGCAGGCCGAACTGCGCCGCTCCGGCTTCGAGGAACTGGTGCGCGCCGGCATGGTGCTGACCGGTGGTGCCTCGAAGATGGAAGGCGTGGTCGAACTGGCCGAGGAAATGCTGCAGATGCCGGTGCGCGTGGGCATCCCGCAGCACGTCACCGGGCTGGGCGAAGTGGTGGGCAACCCGGTGCACGCCACCGGCGTGGGCCTGCTGCTGATGGGCAGCCAGATCGAGCATCCGCGCCGGCCGTCGCTGCCGACTGGCCGCGCTGGAAGCATGTTCAAGAAACTCAAGACCTGGTTCCGCGGCGAATTCTGACGCGGAACCTGCACCACCCGGGCTCGCCCGGTTGCAACACCTGCAACACGACGCAACACCGGCAACACATAACCCACACAGCCGCAACGACGGCATGCAGCACGAAGGCAGGACGCCCGAAGGCCCATGCAATCGAAAGCGGATACAACGAGGACACGGACATGGCGCATTTTGAACTGATCGAAAAGATGGCACCCAATGCGGTGATCAAGGTTGTTGGCGTGGGCGGCGGCGGCGGCAATGCCGTGGCGCACATGGTCAACTCGGCAGTGGATGGCGTGGAATTCATCACCGCCAACACCGACTCGCAGGCCATCAAGAATTGTGGTGCCAAGCTGCAGCTGCAGCTGGGTACCAATGTCACCAAGGGCCTGGGCGCAGGCGCGAATCCGGAAGTCGGCCGCCAGGCTGCGCTGGAAGACCGTGAGCGCATCATGGACGCGCTGCAGGGTGCGGACATGGTGTTCATCACCGCTGGCATGGGCGGTGGCACCGGTACCGGCGCTGCGCCGGTGGTGGCACAGCTGGCCAAGGAAATGGGCATCCTGACCGTGGCCGTGGTCACCAAGCCGTTCCCGTTCGAAGGCCGTCGCCGCATGCAGGTCGCGCTGAAGGGCATCGAAGAACTGAGCCAGCACTGCGACTCGCTGATCACCATCCCCAACGAGAAGCTGATCACCGTGCTGGGTCGCAACGCGACCATGATCCAGGCCTTCCGTGCCGCCAACGACGTGCTGCAGGGCGCCGTGCAGGGCATCGCCGACCTGATCGTGCGTCCGGGCCTGATCAACGTCGACTTCGCCGACGTGCGCACCGTCATGTCCGAAATGGGCCTGGCGATGATGGGCACCGGTACCGCCCGCGGCGATGACCGCGCGCAGGCCGCGGCCGAGTCGGCCATCCAGAACCCGCTGCTGGACGATGTGAACCTGGCCGGTGCCAACGGCATCCTGGTCAACATCACCGCCGGTGCCGACTTCACCATGGCCGAGTTCGACGAGATCGGCCGCACCATCGACGGCTTCGCTTCGGAAGACGCGACCGTGGTGGTGGGTACCGTGCTCGATCCGGACATGCAGGACGAAGTGCGCGTGACCGTGGTCGCCACGGGCCTGAACCGCGTCTCGGCCAGCAAGACCCAGCGTCCGGGCGAGCGTGCACCGATCAAGCTGGTCCGCAACGCCACCACCGGCCAGCCGGAGTTCGGCGAGTTCGACAACGGCGGCGATGCGGTGTCCAAGGCTGTCGGCGGCATGGGCCTGGGCCTGCGTCGGGCCAGCAGCGACAGCGTGGCGGCTTCCACCCCGTCGGCTCCGGCCTCCTCGGCCCCGGCCGCGGCGGAACTGCCGAACGATTACCTGGACATCCCGGCGTTCCTGCGCCGCCAGGCGGACTGATCGACGCTGCCCGGGGCTTGTCCCCCCCGGGTTGCGCCACCATGTCCTGAAAACGCGGGCGCCGGGCCAGGATGGGCCCGGCCGCCCTGCTTCACGCGCGTCCTACCGGCGCGCCGGTGTGTCCTGCCGGCGTTTCAGCCGGGGTAGGGGACCCTGCGTGTTAATCTAATGTGTCACTTCCGGTCGTCCCCCCATGATCCAGCAACGCACCCTCAAGAACACGATCCGCGCCACCGGCGTAGGCCTGCACAGCGGCGACAAGGTCTACATGACCCTGCGTCCGGCGCCGGTCAACCATGGCATCGTGTTCCGGCGCGTGGACCTGGACCCGGTGGTGGAAGTACCTGCGAAGGCCGAGCTGGTCACCGAAGTGACCCTGTGCACCGGCCTGACCTGCAACGACGCCAAGATCCAGACCGTCGAGCACCTGATGTCGGCCCTGGCCGGCCTGGGTGTGGACAACATCATCGTCGAACTGTCCTCGGCCGAGCTGCCGATCATGGACGGTTCGTCCGGCCCGTTCGTGTTCCTGCTGCAGTCGGCAGGCATCGTGGAACAGGATGCGCCCAAGCGCTTCATCCGCGTGCTGAAGACCGTGGAAGTGACCGAGGGCGACAAGGTGGCCCGCTTCACCCCGTATGAGGGGTACAAGCTGGGCTTCACCATCCAGTTCGACCACCCGATGATCCCGGCCAAGCAGTCGCGCCAGGAAATCGAGTTCTCGACGATGGCCTACACCAAGGAAATTTCCCGCGCGCGCACCTTTGGCTTCATGCGCGACCTGGAATACATGCGCGAGCGCAACCTCGGCCTGGGCGGTTCGATGGACAACGCCATCGTGCTCGATGAGTTCCGCGTGCTCAACGAAGACGGGCTGCGCTACGCCGACGAATTCGTGCGCCACAAGATCCTCGATGCGATCGGCGACCTTTATCTGGCCGGCGGCCAGGTGCTGGGCGCCTACGAGGGCTTCAAGTCCGGCCACGCGCTCAACAACAAGTTGGTGCGGGCGCTGATGGCAGATGCCACTGCCTGGGAATGGGTCACCTACGACTCGCCGGCGGTGCCGGACCCGGTTGTGTACGCCACGCCGGCCTATGCCTGATTCCATAGGCTATTGATTTGAAAGAAAAAAACGCCGCCTTTCTGGGCGGCGTTTGCGTTTCCGACCTTAGTTAAGGCCCTGGCGCAGTGGGTGACGCGACGGCCGGGCCGAGGTCACGGTTTTGTGAACCTGTTGGATCGGAAGCCTGAATTTAACGTTGTTTTAACAACAATCTAACGACTGCCCCACCGGGGCCAGCTAGGATGCGACCCGGCCCCCGAAATGTTTCACGCTGCGGTGACACGCGCGACGGGGAGTGGAGCAGGACGCTCCGCTGCTTTCAGGTTTCCCGCTTCGGTTTCGAAGGAAGGTCCTGCAGAGCTGCCAAGGCGTCGCGTAGCCCTTTGTGCGTGGCGGCTGAAACTGCGTGGGGTCCATTCCGGTTGTCGAGCGCTGGGGAGCGCGTGGGAGTGGGAGACGCAGTCTTGACGGTCACCTTTGTGGCCTTCAGCCCGATGGACCGGGCCGCGTCGAGCAACTGGGCTTCGGCAAGCCGCAACTTGGCATGCCAGACCGGGGATTCGACGAGAAAAACGAGGTGTTCCCCGTCCACATTGGCCAGCCGGCAACGGCTGCGCAGAGGTGGCGGCAACTGGGGGCGCAACTGACGGTCCAGCGCGTCGAGCCATAGGGCACGCCGCAGCGGGTTCCCGCTTTTGTCCGCCATCACTACATCCAGGGCCGGTTTCGGTCTGGATGCGGGACGAACGCTGGATTTCGGCTCAGACATGAAAACTCACTGATGGCATTCAAAAAGATCGTAATCAAAACGCGTGAAGGACAGGCCAAATCGGCGCTCACGCGTTTGCGGTTCTACTTCGAGGACCGCCCCCGAGCCCTGCTGGGCAGCGTGCTCGGCGCAGGTTGCATTATCGGCCTTGCCGGCGGCATTGGCGCCAGTGCGCTCAATGATTCGCGCCTGCAGGCCAAGGTCGACCGCCAGGAGGCGGAGCTGGCCAAGGTCCAGCGCGATGCGCAGACCCAGGTCAACGCGCTGGCCGCCCGCCTCGGCGAGCTGCAGGCACAGGCCACCCGCCTGAACGCCCTGGGCGAGCGGCTGACCCAGATGGGCAAGCTGGAAGACGGCGAATTCGACTTCAACGAGACCCCCGGCCTCGGTGACGGCGATGCCGGCGGCCCGACCGCCGACATCCCGGTGAAGGACGTCAACGCCGACTTACAGATGCTGGAGCAGCGCTTCGCTGCTTCAGGCCGCCAGTTGTCGGTGATGGAATCGCTGATGTTCGACCACCAGCTGCAGCAGAACGCCGTGCCCTCGCGCATGCCGATCCGCAACAGCTATGTCACTTCCGGCTTCGGTACCCGCGCCGACCCGTTCGGTCGCGGTGCCGCTACCCACAAGGGCATGGACTTCCACGCCCGCGTCGGTGACCCGGTGATGTCGGTGGCCGACGGCGTGGTCAGCTTCTCCGGGGTCAAGGGCGGCTACGGCAACGTGGTCGATGTCGACCACGGCAATGGCTACGTCACCCGCTACGCGCACAATTCGCGCCTGGTGGTGAAGGTCGGCGACCTCGTCCGTGCCGGCCAGGAAGTGGCCAAGGCCGGTTCCACCGGTCGTTCGACCGGCGCCCACGTGCACTTCGAGGTGTGGGAGAACGGCAACGTGGTCAACCCGCGCAAGTTCCTCGGCGATGGCGGCAATACCCCGGTCGGGCGCATCACCCGCGGTTGATGCCAACGCCGGGCATGGCCCGGCGCTACCGGGACGCCGTCGGATCCCGGCGGTAGCGCGGGGCCATGCCCCGCGAGCGCGAAGCGCGGCCGCCAGGACCCCGGTCCCGGCCGCCTAGACGACCGCAAAGGGTTGAAACCCCTGCCGCCCATCCCAAGCTACAATGGGTGTTGCCATCGACAGGGCGCCAGGCGCCCTGTTTCGTTTGCGGCGGACGGATCCTCCCGGAGCCGTGCGGCATTCCCATCCAACCCGGTTCCTTCAATGATCAACAGCCTGCTTACCCGCGTATTTGGCAGTCGTAATGAACGACAGCTGCGCCAGCTCAACCGCATCGTCGCCAAGATCAATGCGCTGGAGCCGGAGATCGAGAAGCTTTCCGACGAGCAGCTGCAGGCCAAGACGCCGGAATTCAAGCAGCGCATCGCCGGTGGTGAAGCCCTGGACAAGGTGTTGCCGGAAGCCTTCGCGGTCTGCCGCGAGGCCGGTCGCCGCGTGCTGGGCATGCGCCACTACGACGTGCAGCTGATCGGCGGCATGGTGCTTCACCTGGGCAAGATCGCAGAAATGCGCACCGGTGAAGGCAAGACCCTGGTGGCGACCCTGCCGGTGTACCTCAATGCGCTGGAAGGCAAGGGCGTGCACGTGGTCACCGTGAACGACTACCTGGCCCGCCGCGATGCCGCGCAGATGGGCAAGCTGTACAACTGGCTGGGCCTGAGCGTGGGCGTGGTCTACCCGGGCATGCCGCACAGCGACAAGCGTGAAGCCTATGGTTCGGACATCACCTACGGCACCAACAACGAATTCGGTTTCGACTACCTGCGCGACAACATGGCGCTGTCCAAGGCTGACCGCTACCAGCGCGGCCTGCACTACGCCATCGTCGACGAAGTCGACTCCATCCTGATCGACGAAGCGCGCACCCCGCTGATCATCTCCGGCCCGGCCGACGATTCCCCGGAGCTGTACATCCGCGTCAACCGCATCGTGCCGAACCTGGTCAAGCAGGAAGCGGAAGACGGTGAGGGTGACTTCTGGGTCGATGAGAAGGGCAAGCAGGTGCACCTGTCCGAAGCGGGCATGGAGCACGCCGAGCAGCTGCTGGTCGAAGCGGGCATCCTCGATGCCGAGACCGAAGGCCTGTACGCCGCGCAGAACCTGACCGTGGTCCACCACCTCAACGCCGCGCTGCGCGCGCACGCCATCTACCAGCGTGATGTGGACTACATCGTGCGCGATGGCGAAGTGGTCATCGTCGACGAATTCACTGGCCGTACCCTGGCCGGCCGCCGCTGGTCCGATGGCTTGCACCAGGCGGTGGAAGCGAAGGAAGGCGTGCCGGTCCAGCGCGAGAACCAGACGCTGGCCAGCATCACCTTCCAGAACCTGTTCCGCATGTACAAGAAGCTGTCCGGCATGACCGGTACGGCCGATACCGAAGCGTTCGAGTTCCAGAGCATCTACGGCCTGGAAGTGGTGGTGATCCCGACCAACCGTCCGACCATCCGCAAGGACAGCCCGGACCAGGTGTTCCTCAACCGCAAGGGCAAGTTCAATGCGGTGCTGGCCGACATCGAAGAGTGCGCCAAGCGCGGCCAGCCGGTGCTGGTGGGTACCACCTCGATCGAAACCTCGGAAATGCTGTCCGAGCACCTGCGCAAGGCGGGTGTGAAGCACGAAGTACTCAACGCCAAGCAGCACGACCGCGAAGCGACCATCGTCGCCAACGCCGGTCGTCCGGCGGCCGTGACCATCGCCACCAACATGGCAGGTCGTGGTACCGACATCGTGCTGGGTGGTTCGCTGGAAGCGGAAATCCACGAGCTGGGCGAAGGTGCGACCGACGAACAGAAGGCCGCGATCAAGGCCGAATGGCAGAAGCGCCATGACGCGGTCAAGGCTGCGGGCGGCCTGCACATCGTCGGCACCGAGCGCCACGAATCGCGTCGTATCGACAACCAGCTGCGTGGCCGTTCGGGCCGCCAGGGTGACCCGGGTTCGTCCCGCTTCTACCTGTCGCTGGAAGACAACCTGATGCGCATCTTCGCCTCCGACTGGGTGCAGAAGGCCATGCGCATGATGGGCATGAAGGAAGACGACGTCATCGAGGACCGCCTGGTCAGCCGCCAGATTGAAAAGGCGCAGCGCAAGGTCGAGGCCCACAACTTCGACATCCGCAAGAACCTGCTGGATTTCGACGACGTCAACAACGACCAGCGCAAGGTGATCTACGCCCAGCGCGATGAACTGCTTGACGCTGAGTCGGTGAAGGACAACGTCGATGGCATCCGCGACGACGTGATCTTCGACATCGTCGCCCGCTTCGTGCCGCCGAACTCGGTGGACGAACAGTGGGACTTGCGTGGCCTGGAAGCCACCCTGCAGTCGGACTTCGGCGTGGACATGTCGCTGACCGATCTGGTCAAGTCGCACGAGGAACTGGACGCCGAAGGCATCACCGCCAAGGTGCAGGAACGCATCAACCAGCACTTCGCCGAGAAGGAAGCGGGTGTGGGCGAAGAGACCATGCGCGCACTGGAGAAGCACGTGATGCTGACCGTGCTCGACCAGAGCTGGAAGGAGCACCTGGCGCGCATGGATTACCTGCGCCAGGGCATCTACCTGCGCGGTTATGCGCAGAAGCAGCCGAAGCAGGAATACAAGAAGGAAGCCTTCGAGCTGTTCTCGGACATGCTGGAGAACGTCAAGCGCGAAGTGGTGACCCTGCTGGCTCGTGTGCGCATCCGCAGCGACGAGGAAGTGCAGGCACTGGAAGCGGCCGAGCGCCAGCAGGTGGAAGCCCGCCTGAAGCAGTCGCAGTTCCAGCACCAGGACGCAGGCGGCTACAGCGCCGACGAGGAAGCGGCGCAGGTCGAAGCCGCCCAGCTGCAGCGTGACGAGCCGAAGATCGGTCGCAACGATCCGTGCCCGTGCGGCAGCGGCAAGAAGTACAAGCACTGCCACGGCCAGCTGAGCTGACCCCCGGAGAGCCCCGCGAAAGCGGGGCTTTCCTGTTATGGGCCTTGAAGCGTTCGGCGATTGCGCCGGTGCCCCGGTTTTCGGCATGCTCCCCCCATGCCTTCCCCGAAACGATCGATCCACGTCGTAGCCGCCGTCATCACTGACGCCCGCGGCCGCATCCTGCTCAACCGCCGTACCGAAAGCCGCGACATGGCCGGCCTCTGGGAATTCCCGGGCGGCAAGCGCGAGCCCGGTGAGACCTCCGAGCAGGCGCTGGCGCGTGAACTGCACGAGGAACTGGGCATCGAGGCCGAGGTGGGCGAGTGGGTCATGGACGTGCCGCAGCGCTACCCGGACAAGGACCTGACCCTGGAAGTGCGGCACGTACGCAGTTGGAAGGGCACCCCGCGCGGACGCGAGGGCCAGGCCATCACCTGGGTGGCGCCGGACAAGCTGGTCCGCTATTCCATGCCACCGGCCGACCTGCCGGTGGTGGCCGTACTGCGCCAGCCGGACTGCTACCTGATCACCCCAGCGCCGGACACGGATGAAGGTGCCCTGCAGCGCTGGCACGGCCAGCTGCAGCAGGCGGTCGCATCGGGTCAGCAACGCATCCAGCTGCGCCTGCCGGCCGAGCATCCGCAGCGGCAGGGCATGATCGAGCAGGCCGTGCGCGCGCATCGACGTGGTGTGCAGTGGTTGCTCAACCGCGATATCGAACTGGCGCGCACCCTGGGCGTCGGCGTGCACCTGGGCAGCGAGCAGCTGCAGTCACTGCAGGAACGGCCGCTGCCGGCCGGGCAGCTGGTCGCCGCCTCCTGCCACGACCTTGAACAGCTGTTGCACGCGCAACGGCTGGGCTGCGACTTCGCTGTGCTGGGCCCGGTGCAGGCTACTGCGAGCCATCCCGATGCAGTGCCGTTGGGGTGGGAAGCCTTCGCCGCGATGCGCGCGCAGGTCTCGCTGCCGATCTACGCGCTCGGCGGCATGACGCCGCAGCACGTGATCGAGGCACGCCGTCACGGCGGGCAGGGCATCGCCGCCATCCGCGGACTGTGGCCGGCCTGATGCCCTGACACGGGTGCCGATCCGACGCCATACAGGGACGAGTAGATCCACGCCATGCGTGGATGAGCAGATCCAAACCGCGCAGGGACCAGTAGATCCACGCCATGCGTGGATGGCGCTCAGCTCAACCCATTCACAACGTAATCCAAAAACACCCATATTGCCGCCGCAGCCCAAGCACGGTCGCCGCGCGCGTGGCGCTGCCCGGCAGGGTCTGCTCCAACCGCAACCCGACCGGATGGCGCCGCGCAGTCGGTTCCGATTCCAATTCCGGTACCTGCGCAGCAGTGCCCGCGCCTTCATCCAGATCCTGCCGCGGATACACCGGCACCACATCCACCAGCGGCCGCCGCACCACCGATTCCAGCTGGCCAAGAATCCGCTGTGCGCCCGCATCGGACACCGCGCCCCACAGGTACAGCGAAGAGAGCCGGTTCACATCACCGATGGCGACCGCCGTGTGCAACGCCTGCACCAGTTCACTCAGCCGACGTGGGCAGCTGCTGCCGAGGCTGTCGCGCTGCAGGGTGTTGCCGGAAGGCGCCGGCGGCGGACGCCGGGACTGCGCACCCAGGCTGTCGCAGGGGCGGTCGGTGTAGACACTCTGCCCCTGCGGATCAGTGCAGCGGTTCAAGCGCGTGGGTTGCGCCTGTGCGACGGCGCAGAGGCCGGGCAGCAGCAGGAGCAGCAACAGGGAGAGGACGAGCTTCATCGACGCAGCGTAGCGCCGATTGCGATAACGCAGCGTACTTTTCAGCCGCGCAGCAACGTCAGTACCGAGACCGTCGGCTTGGCCAGGTTCAACGTGTAGAAATGCAGGCCCGGTGCGCCCCCTTCGATCAGGCGTTGGCACAGCTTGGCTACCACTTCGGCGCCGAAGGCGCGCACCGATTCGGCATCGTCACCGTAGGCCTGCATCTTGCGGCTGATCCAGCGCGGGATTTCCGCACCGCACTGTTCGGAGAAGCGGCGCAGCTGGCTGAAGTTGGAGATCGGCATGATGCCCGGGGTGATCGGCACCTGCACGCCAAGCCGCTGCACTTCGTCGACGAAGTGGAAGTAGGCATCGGGGTTGAAGAAGTACTGAGTGATGGCCGCATCGGCACCAGCGTCGATCTTGGCCTTGAAGTGCTTCAGGTCGAGCAAGGCGTCCTGCGCCTGCGGGTGCGTTTCCGGATACGCGCCCACTTCGATGCGGAAGGCATCACCGTGTTCGGCGCGGATGAAGGCGATCAGTTCGGAGGCGTAACGCATGTCGCCGGGGAAGCCCATGCCGGAGGGCAGGTCACCGCGCAGCGCGACCAGGCGCCGGCAGCCGATGGCGCGGTACAGCTTGAGCAGCTCGCGGATCTCCTGGCGGGTGCCGCCCACGCAGGACAGATGCGGTGCCGCCTCGAAGCCGTGGTGCTGGTTGAGATGGCGCACGGTCTCGGAGGTGTAGCTGAGGGTCGAGCCACCGGCGCCGAAGGTACAGGACACGTACTCGGGGGCATACGCCTTCAGCTTGGCCGCGGCACGGTCCAGCTGGGTGCGCTGTTCGTCGGTCTTGGGCGGATAGAACTCGAAGCTGATGGCGGTCATGGCAGGGGCAGCGGCGACGGGTGCGGATCAGTATATCGCTTCATCAAGATGGATGTGCAATAGGCGCGTGAGGTCGGCTGTCCCGTGCGGGCGACCGTTCGCCCCGCTGACGGACCGTTGCTCCGCAATCGCAACCGAGGCACCGGAAGCGGAGCCACGCTGGCCCCATTCCCGGCACCACCCACCCGATGAAGGAGCAGACGATGAAGATCTTCCAGGCACTCTGGTACGCAATGAAGGCCTTGGCCAGGCTGGTGATGATCGGCATGGCGATGGCCGTGCTTGGCACCGGCCCGGCCCATGCCACCGCCGTCGACAAGTCCGCCGTTCCAGGCACCGTGCAGGTCGAGGTGGTCGGCAAGGGGCGTCCGCTGCTGATGATTCCCGGCCTGAACAGCAGTGCCGAGGTCTGGCGCGAGACCTGTCTGGCGCTGAAGAATGTGCAGTGTCACCTGGTGCAGTTGCCGGGCTTTGCCGGTGCTGCGGCAGCGCACCCACGCCCGGCGGATTTCCTGCCGGCGATGCGCGATGAACTGCTGGGCTATCTGCAGGCGCAGCAGCTGTCGAAGGTTGCCGTGATTGGCCACAGCCTGGGAGGCGTGCTGGCGATGCAGTTGGCACTGAAGGCACCCGATGCCGTCGGTCCACTGGTAATCGTGGATTCGCTGCCGTTCTATGCGGCGGTGATGAACCCGCAGGCCACCGCGCAGAACGTGGGGATGATGGCCGGACAGCTGCGCGAAGGCCTGCTGGCGGCCGATGAGGCCAGCTTCAATGCACGCAACGACGCGACCGCCAAGGCCCTGACCCGCAGCACGCAGCATCTGCCGGAGCTGCAGCGTTGGGGGCGCGACAGTGATCGCACGAGCATGGCTGATGCGATGCACTCCATGCTGGTGCGCGATCTGCGTGATGACATCGCCGATATCCACACGCCGGTCCTGGTGCTGGGCAGCTGGGCCGCTTATCAGTCGATGGGTGGTACGGAGGCCAGTACCCGTGCGCAGTTCCAGGCGCAGTACGCGAAGCTGCCGGGTGTGCAGATCGAGATGAGCGCACAGGGCTACCACTTCCTGATGTGGGATGATCCGCGCTGGCTGCAGGCGCAGGTGCGCCGCTTCCTTGCCACGCATTCCTGATCGCTGCATGCCTTTCCCTCCACCACCGAGGCTGCCCATGGACGCAACCACGCCATCCCGCCGCTTCTGGACCCTCAACGCGCTGGCGTGGGCGGGCTATGCGACGTACAGCCTGTGGCTGGGGGTGCGTATCGGCGGCGGCACGCTGTTCAGCGGCGTGGTGTTGATCTCCCTCAGCATCGCCGTGTCCCTGTGGTTGTGCAGCGGCGCGCTGCGTTCGGTCGCGCTGCGGCAGCGCTGGTGGGATGGCAGTCTGGGCAGCCTGGCGCTGAAGCTGGCCGCTGGCGTGGTGGTTGGCGCCAGCATTGCACAGGGGCTGACGGCGGCGTTGCTGCTGCCGGCGCTGGCCCTGGGCTGGGTGCAGTTGCCCGGTGGGCGTGCCGATTACCAGCTGTCGTCGGTCGTGCTGTACTGGATGAACACCGCCCTGTTCCTGTTGATGTGGACGGGTCTGTGGGCGGGCCTGCATGGCCTGCGCCGTGCGCGCCACAGCGAGCTGGCACGGTTGCGCGCGGAGGCGGAGCGCAGCGCGCTGGAGCGCGATGCGTTGCGTGCGCGGCTGAATCCACACTTCATGTTCAACGCATTGAACAATCTGCGCGCGCTGATCCTGGAGGACCCCGAGCGTGCTCGCGACATGGTCACCCGCCTGTCGCGCACGCTGCGCCACGCATTGGCCCACAACCGCAGCGAGCAGGTGACCCTGGCCGAGGAACTGGCGGTGGTCGATGACTATCTTGCCATCGAGGCGATCCACTTCGAACAGCGTCTGCAGGTACGGCGGGAGATCGCCGCAGAAGCTGTGCAGGCACAACTGCCTGCAATGGCACTGCAGCTGTTGGTGGAGAACGCGATCAAACATGGCATTGCCAGCCGCGCGGGCGGCGGAGAGGTACATATCCGCGCGTCGCTGGAAGATGGCCTGCTGCGCCTGCAGGTGGACAACCCGCTTGGCAACGCCAATGAACCCACCCTTGGCCATGGTGTTGGCCTGGCCTACCTGCGTACGCAACTGGGTACGCGTGGCCGTTTCGCCCTGCAGCCGATCGGCGATCGTATGCAGGCCCTGCTGGAGATTCCGCAATGACGGCCGTGCTGCGTGTGTTGATTGTCGACGATGCACGGCTGGCGCGGCAGGAGCTGCGTACGCTGCTCTCGTCGTTGCCGTGGGTGCAGTGCGTGGGCGAGGCCGACGACGTGCCGGCCGCGCGCGAGGCCATCGCCACGCTGGCACCGGACCTGGTGCTGCTGGACGTGCAGATGCCCTCCGGCAGCGGCTTCGATGTACTGGACGGGCTGGAAAGGGTGCCTGCGGTGGTGTTCGTCACTGCCTATGACACCTACGCAGTACGCGCATTCCAGGCCAACGCGCTGGACTACCTGGTGAAGCCGGTGGAAGCTCCGCGCCTGCTGGAGGCGCTGGAGCGTGCACGCCAGCATGCGGAGATGAATACCGAAGCACCAAGCGGTCACGGCACGTTGGGCGCGCAGGACCAGGTGTTCGTGCGCGAAGGCGAGCGCTGCTGGTTCGTGGCCGTTGCCGAGATCCGTCGATTGGTGGTGGATGGCAACTACACGCGACTGTGGTTCCGCGACCAGAACGCATTGCTGGCCCGCAGCCTGAGTGCGTTGGAGGCACGCTTGCCGCCGGATCTTTTCTTTCGTGCCAACCGCAACACGCTGGTCAACCTGCGGCGCATCCGTGCGGTCACGCCGAGCATCGGCGATGGTTACGATCTGGCGCTGGATGATGGCAGCGAAGTCGAGGTATCGCGGCGGCAGGCACGGGAGCTGCGCGAGCGGATGGCGCTGTAGGCGGCACCACACGGTTGTCGATCACCCCGGCATCGGCAAGCCGCGCAGGATTGCCCGCACGCCAAGGGCGTGTCGTTCGATCCGCAGCTGCAGGCCATGCTGATCGCACAGGCGGCGCATGATCTCCAGGCCGAGACCGTTGCCCTGGCTGTCTTCGCCTTTTTCAAACGGGCGTGGATCGGGCCAGTGGCCAAGGGATGCGTCGCTGCCGGTGCTGTTGTACACCGACAGTTCTCCTGCTTCCATGCTGATGCGCACATGTCCCAGCGGTGTATGGGCGAAGGCATTGCCGATCAGATTGGCCAGCACCACGCGCAGCGCCGGTTCCGGCGCGCAGAGTGCCGCATCGTCGGCCAACGTCATCTGCACCTCCACCGGCCGTGCGCCAAGCAACGGCGCCTGTTCAACGATGACCCGCTCCAGCAGTGGCACCAGACGCACCTGCCCGGCGGGGGGCGCCTCGTCCTCGCGGGCCAGGGCCAGCAGTGCTGCCACCGCCTGCTGCAGCTGCAGCGCGGACAGGCGGATATGCTGCAGGTGCTGCTGCCCGCGCTCGGACAGCCCGGGTTCGTGCAGCAACTGGCCAGCAGCGCTGGAAATCACCGCCAACGGTGTGCGCAGTTCGTGGCTGGCATCGCGGGTGAAGGCGTGTTCGCGGGCAACAAAGGCGGCCACCCGTGCGGACAGCCGGTCCACGGCACGCGCCAGCACGCCGATCTCGTCATCGTCGAAGTGAGCAGCCAGGGCGGTGTCTTCCCGTGGCAGCAGTGGCAACGCCTCCACGTGCGCCACGAGCGAGTACAGAGGGCGCGTGCCACGGCGCGCAAGCCACACGCCCAGCAGGATCGCCAGCAGCACCATCACCAACGCGGTGCCGGCCAGCAGGGCCACTACTTCATCGCGGATCGGGCGTACCGCCAGTTGTGAGCTGACCTCGGCGATCAGCCAGGCAGGCCGTGACGGCGGTGTCGGATCCATGCGCCGCACGTGGTAGTGCCGGCCCTCCTTGCCGCTGAATTCAGAACGCCACGGCTCCTGGGTGAATGCGGTCTGCAGATCGCTTGGGAACGCGCTCGTGTCCTGATACAGGCGGATGGCCGCATCACCCGGCGCCCGCCATCGACCCGTAGCTGCATGGACGGCAAGCTGCGCCGTCGCTTCACGGGCCAGCTGTGCATTGAAAACGCTGTCTTCCACGGCGTACATGAAGACCAGCGAATACAGCCCGAACACCGCAGCAATGAAGAGGGTGAAGGACGTAAACGCGACGACCAGGCGGCGGCGCAGGCGCTGGACCGGCCGCCGCTTCATGGTGAAGCCTCCAGCCGGAAGCCGACGCCGTGCACGGTGCGCAGCATCTCACCGTCGAATGGCCGGTCCAGTACCTGGCGCAGCAGGTACAGATGCGAGCGCAGTGGATCGGAGGGGGGCGCTTCATCTCCCCACAGGCGTTGCACCAGTTCGCTGCGGGTGACAGTGCGCGGCCAGGCTTCGGCCAGCGCCAGCAGGATGCGTTGTGGAACCTGCTGCAGCTCCAGCGCTGTGCCCGCGCGCCAGGCCTGGCCACTGCGCCGGTCGATGCTCAACGCACCGATCTGCAGCAGGTTCGGTTGGCCCACGCGATGGCGCCGGGCGAGGGCAAGGCAACGGGCCAGCAGCTCTGCGTCGTCGAACGGCTTGACCAGGTAGTCGTCCACGCCGGCAGCGAACCCCTGCAGCTTGTCGTCGATCGCATCGCGTGCAGTCAGCATCAACACCGGCACATGGCGGTCGCTGCATTCACGCAACCGCCGGCACAAGGTGATGCCGTCGAGGCCTGGTAGTCCCACATCGAGCAGCAGCACGTCCGGTGGTGTTGCCAGCGCCAGCCGCAGGCCGACCTGGCCGTCGGCGGCGAAGTCGACCTGATGGCCTTGGGCCTGCAGCAGGTCGACGATGGCCGAGGCCAGCGGCAGGTTGTCTTCGATCAACAGCAGGCGCAGGCGCTCGGCGTCCATGATCAGGGCTGCATGCGGGCCAGGAGAGCCTTAGCTTCGTCCAGCTGCGGCTGCTTTTCCAGCAGTGCCAGCAACTGCTCGCGTGCCTGGGTCGTCCTGCCAAGGCGCCAGTGCGCATCGGCGATGGCCACGTCCAGTCGCGGTTCCTGCATGTGCGGGCGGGCCAGTTGCATGATGGCCAGTGCATCGGACACCTGTGTGCCGTCGGCTGCGCCCTGCAGCTGCACGTACCCCAGCATGCCGATCAGCTCCACATGGAAATCGGTGCTGCGCTCTGCCAGCTGCCGCGCTGCGCTGTCATCGCGCCGCTGCAGGTGCTGCTCGACCAGGGCCATGCTGCGTTCGTCACGCCAGGGCTCGCGCGCTGCAGGAGTGCGACCGCTGGCACGCACGAAGGCATCGGCGAGGGCCGCGGTCGAGAACGGGTTCTGCCCGGTCAGCAGCCGGCCATCAACCACCACCTTGGGCATCATCAGTGGTGCCTCCTGCCAGTGTGCCCCCAGTTCGCGCATGCGCGGCTCCAGCTGGAAGCTGAACTCCTTCGCCCAGCGCTTGCCGAACTGGGTTTCCTCTTCCTCGGTGAAACCGGTCATCGTCCGGCCCTGCACAAGCGGGCGTCCATCGTCCAGGCGTACCTCCGCCAACGCGGCGGGGCCGTGGCAGACGGCCGCAACGACGCCGCCCTGTTCCCAGATGCTGGCGATGGTCTTCTGCAGGGCGATATCGCGTGGCAGGTCGAACATCGCGCCCTTGCCGCCGATCACCAGCACGCCCTGGTAGTCGGCGGCACGAAGCTGTTCTGTGGGAAGCGTGGCAGCCAGCTTGGCAACGGCCTGTTGATCGGCAAGCAGCGCGGCATTGAATGCTTCGGCGGGGTTGTACTTGTCTGCTTCCACGGCGCCGCCGCGGGGGCTTGCCACGTCGATGGCAAAGCCGTTGCGCTTGAGGATCAACCAGGCTTGGGCGAACTCGTCCATCTCGAAGCCGGGACGGCTCTTGCCCTGGTCGCGGCCCTCGCTGCTGACCACCAGCAGCACGCGCGGCGGCTCTGGGGGAGCGGGGGCCGCAACAGCGGTCAACGGCAGCAGGACCAGCGCCAGCAGGTGGCTCGGGTTGAATCGGAACATGCTCGTCTCTCCTTGGGTGTGCGGCGCAGTCTGCGCGGCAGATGTGAAGCAGACTTCAAGCACGCCGGCGGTTAACCTGAGTCCCTGTTCCCGCATCACATCACCATGTCCATCGTCCTCACCGATTTCGCCCGCCCCCGCCTGTTCCCCCGCGTGCCGCGCGGCAACACCATCCAGGATTGCAGCGCCGAGCAGTTCGAGGCGCACCTCAACGCGCATCCGCCGCTGAAGGTGCTCGATGGCTACGCGCCGTTCTGCAAACTGTTCGTGTACGAGAACTGGACCAGCACACGCTGCCTGACGGTGCCGATCACCGACGCCAACCGCCACCAGCTGCGCAGCGGCTACGAGGCGCGCAACCGCGAGGAACTGCCGGTGCTGGTGCGCTGGTTCGAGGGCGTGGAATCGCCGCGTGCCAACTATCTGGTGGTGATCCTGTACAGCGCCGAGCAGTTGGCCAAGGAGGGCTCGCCCATTGATGCGGACTGGGGCATCGTCGGCTGCATCTACACCGCCGAGCCGGAAGAAGTGCCGATGGCACCGATCACGATGATGCGCAATGCGCTGGGTGTGGAGGAAGGTGGTTCGGGCGTGCTGCTGGATCGCGAGGCGTACCAGCGCGCGGTGGCATTCTGGGAGAGCAACGCCAATTGGCGCCCATGAATGCATAAGGGCCCGTAGCGCCATGCCATGCGCGACTGCCCTATGATCGGGCAGGCAAACGCACGGAGGGCGGGGCATGGGTATCTGGGCAAGGAGGATTCCGCTGCTGCTGGCAGGCATGCTGCCGGCTGCCGGGGTGCTGGCGGCAACGCCTGACACGCAGGCCGCGTGTTCGCCACTGCCCCCCACGTCCTGGCTGCGCGATGCGGGGGTGACCGCGTTGTCGATGCAGGTCCGCGAAGGCCGTTGCTTGGTGGAGGTGACGGCGGTCGATGGCAAGGCGCTGTTTCGCCAGCAGCAGATGCTGATGGTGCTTGCGCAGAAGGCCTGTGCCGCACCGGCGGAAGCAACCGTGGATGACACGCAGGTGTCACTGCAGCTGCGCCTGCCGAAGCGCTGCGCGGCGCGCAGCAGCCAGGATCTGTTCGCGGGCGACGAGACGGCCTGGATGCCACCCCGCGGTGTGTCACCGCGCTACCCGAGGGAGGCCATGCAGGAAGGGCTTTCCGGTCGCAGCCTGCTCAAGGCCGTGGTGGATGCGCAGGGAGCCGTCGCTGCAGTGGTTGTCGAAAGATCCAGTGGCCACGCGGTGCTGGATGAAGCGGCGGTTGAGGAACTGCGCGGCTGGCGTTTCATCCGCACCGACGCGAAGAGTGCAGTGCCGGAATTGAGCATCGTGCGCGTACCGATGCGCTATGAACTGGTGGAGTAGCGGCCATACACGCATGGCATGGATCTGCCCCGTGCGCGCGGTAGTAGAGCCACGCCATGCGTGGCTTCAATCATCGGTCACAACGATCCACTCCCACCACGGGTAGTGGTACTCGCGGTCGGTGGCATCCCAGTGCCGGCTGCAGCTGGTGCAGGCCACCCGATGCCGGTCGCCCCAGCCATCCTCGGCCACGCCCTGTTCCAGCAGCCGCACATGCCCCTGTTCGATCAGCCGGCGTGGGTTGAAGAACAGATAGTCCGGATACAGCGCGCACAGGCAGCCGCTGCGTTCACGCCAATAGCGCAGGCGGCGCAGTGCGGCTTTCAGGTGCACATCGTTGCTGAGCAGCGCCCCGCCCAGCTGCACACCATCGCAGGCGTGTTCGATGCGTTCGGCATGGGGTGCCAGTGCGTCAAGCGTAGTGGCACTGAACAGCCGCGCCAGCTGGCTGCTCGCCGCGTGGATACGGCTGGCATCGCGCGACAGCAGATCCTGCAGCAGCACGTCGGCCTGCGGATCATCCAGCCGCGGTGGCGGCGATGCGGACCATGGCCAGCGCATCAGCGGGGCCTGCCGATCGCGGCGTAATGGCCGCCGGTCAGGCGCAGCAGGTCGGCGGGTGCCAGCTCGACTTCCAGTCCACGCCGCCCCGCGCTGACATGCAACTGCGGCAGCGTCTGCGCGCTGGCATCAAGGAAGCTGCGCAGGCGCTTCTTCTGCCCCAGCGGACTGATGCCGCCGACCAGATAGCCGGTTGCGCGCTGCGCGGCATCGACGGCGGCCATCTCGCATTTCTTGCAGCCGGCGGCTTCGGCCAGTGCTTTCAGGTCGAGCTGGCCGGCCACCGGCACGATCGCTACCAGCAGTTCGTGGGTTTCGGTGCTGGCCAGCAGCGTCTTGAATACCTGTGCAGGGTCCAGGCCCAGCTTTTCGACGGCTTCGCCGCCGTAGGATTCGGCATGGGCGTCGTGCACGTAGCTGTGCACGGTATGGGCGATCTTCTCGCGCTTGAGCAGGTTGATGGCCGGGGTCATGGGGGAATCGTAACGCGGCCTTTCCCTGCTGACTTGACCGAGGCTACTGCTGCATCGGCTGGTGATGGGAAGCGGCTCCCCGGCATCCCGGCGCGGGCAACTCATCACGTCCGCGATAGCCGGCAATAGATGGATCCACGTCATGCGTGGATCCACCCGATCCATCGCAGATCAGCGCGACATCGGCTGCTGCGCTTGTGCCTGTTCCTGCGCCTGCCGTTGTGTCTGTTCGGCGTTCAACGCTTCGCTCTGGCGTGTGCTGGACGGCAGGTCCTGGCCGACCGCCTGCGCAAGGTCGATGTAGGTGCGGTGCGCTGCAGGATCACCCAGCTGGCCCTGCACCGCGAACACGCCCTGACCATCCGGACGCGCCACTACGGTGTCCACCTGTGACATGCCGACAACCTTGGACTCGTAGGCGACCTGCCCAGCCGCGTTTTCCAGTTGGTTGCGGTCATGGAACAGCGGCGACAGCCCACCCTGGCTGCGCTGCTGTTCAAGCGCCTCCAGTTTCTCCACCACCTGCTGGTAGCGCGGATTGTCGGCGTGCCCGGGCGTGGCCATGCTCGGTGCTGCTGCGGGCGCCGCAGGTTCGGCCGGCTGCTGGCGCTGCTGGCTTGCCGCGTCCAGCGCACCCAGGGTGCCGTTGCCAGCTTTGCCGTCCACCGTCAGCTGATGATCGCGTTGGAACTGCTGCACTGCCTGCAGCGTGCCCGGGCCAAAGTGACCGTCGGCCACCAGCGGTGCACCGTCCTTGCCCGTGTAGCCGAGGTCGGCCAGTTTCTGCTGCATGGCCTGCACTTCATCACCCTTTGCGCCGTTTACCAGCACGCCACTACCAGCCTGCGCACCGGGTGTGGTGGGCGAGCCGTGCGAGGGGGCATGGGTCTGGGCGATGCCCAGCTGGCTCATGGCCGTGTCGAAGCGTTCATCACGGCTGGTCACGGCCGCAGGCGACTGGATGCCGTACTTGGTTGCATCGACGAAGGTCTGTACGTCGGCCCGGGTGGGTGGATCGCCGGCCTGGATGGTACCGCCCTGCAGCTTTTCCGCATTGCCGGACAGATAGTTGATGAACTGCGGGCCCATGCTGCCGAACTGGTTGTCATAGTCGGCCATGGCCAGCTGCAGTTCCGGGTTTGCCACGATGGCATCGGCGGCGGCCGGGTTGGTCGCACGCACCTTGGCGATGGCTTCGTCGACGCGCCCGATGGCGCTGTCCAGCTTGGCGTTGGTGAGCTGATCGATGTTGGCCTGCGGAATGGCCTGCAGCTTGGCGTCGAGCGCGGCCAGCTGCTGCGTGCTCAGCCCCCCCTGCTGGGACAGCAGTTCGATGTCACCATTGGTGAAGCCGTTGTCGCGCAGGAAACGCCTGGCCTGGGGGTTGCCGCCGACGTCGAATTGCACCAGGCCGAACGAGTAGGTGCTGGTGCCTTCCTTGGCGTACGCGAAATGGTCCAGATGGCGGGTGTTGCCGCCCAGCTCGGTGTTGAGGAACAGCGTGGACAGCTGCTCGCGGGTGAGGGTGGAATCCGTTGCCATGATGATCGTCCTTCAGTGAGGAAAAAGGAGCCGGGCCTGTCCGGCGGATATCAGCCGGCGCAGTGCTGCTGGGTGAAGCCGAGCAGCTGGCGTGTGGCCTCGGTGCCGTAGGCGGCCGGCGCCGGTTCGATGGCGAACTGGCCGACCATCTGGTTGCTGCACAGCTGCACGCTGCGCTTGCCGCTGGCGGTTTCCTGGGTGCAGTTGGCCGCCAGCTGGGCGTTCTGCCCGCCGCCGATGTTGGTAGCCGCCGTGCAGCCCAGCAGGCGACCTTCCTGGCCGTTTTCACCCAGCAGCGTGTTGAAGGTCGCCAGCTGGCTGTTGGGGTCGCGCAGCACCAGCATGTCCACGCACTGCTGCTGGCCGTCGGGTACTTCGCAGGCGTCTTGGTCGACCAGGCCGTCGCGCGTGGCCGACAGCACCTTGAGGCGGTCGGTAAATACCTGTTGCAGGCAGTGCGCGTCGCTGCACAGATCGCGCGTGTGCTGGATCCAGCGCTGCTGCTCGGCCTGCAGCTTGGCCTTGCCGGCGGTATCGAGGGTCTGGCTTGCGGTGGCTTCGGCCTTGGCCAGCTCGCCTTCCTGCTTCAACAGGGCGGGGTCGTTGCAGATCAGGGTCTGCACCGGTGATGCCGAATCGGCGCAGGCGGCGCTGCTGCCGGCGGCCGCTGCCGCGGCGCTGGCCGCCTTGCCGTCGGTGTTGGCCTGTCCGGTGGCTGCTGCAGGCGTCGTGGCCTGGGCATCGCCGGAAGGCGGGGTGCAGGCGGCCAGCAGGGCCACGCAGCACAGGGTCATCAGGGGCTTGATGGTTCGGGTCATACGTTCACTGCTGCGCTGCATGTCTGTCCTTTGATGTCTGCGTCCTGGCGCATGGCCTGCGGGCGGCGGGGGCATGGGGCGAAAATCGTAGCAAGCGGCTTCTTAGGGCTCTGTGACAGGGCGCGCGGATCGGGCTGGCGGGTGCCGGAATGCAGAACGGGCGCCCGAAGGCGCCCGTCCGTGTGCATCCGTTGCTGGGGCCAGAGCCCTTTCCTGCGGAAAGGGATCCGACCCCGCGCACGGCATCAGTAGCGGTAATGATCCGGCTTGAACGGACCTTCCACCGGCACGCCGATGTAGTCGGCTTGTTCCTGGCTCAGGGTGGTCAGCTTCACGCCGATCTTCTCCAGGTGCAGGCGGGCCACTTCTTCGTCCAGCTTCTTCGGCAGCAGGTACACCTTGTTCTCGTAGCTGCCCTTGTTGGCCCACAGGTCGATCTGGGCCAGGGTCTGGTTGGCGAACGAGTTGGACATCACGAAGCTCGGGTGGCCGGTGGCGCAGCCCAGGTTGACCAGGCGGCCTTCGGCCAGCAGGAAGATCGCGTTTCCGTTCGGGAAGATGTACTTGTCCACCTGCGGCTTGATGTTGACGTGCTTCACGCCCGGGAAGGCGACCAGCGCATCGACCTGGATCTCGTTGTCGAAGTGGCCGATGTTGCAGACGATGGCCTGGTCCTTCATCGCGCTCAGGTGCTCGATGCGGATGATGTCCTTGTTGCCGGTGGTGGTGACGTACAAGTCGGCACGGCCCAGGGTCGACTCGATGGTGTTGACCTCGAAGCCTTCCATCGCCGCCTGCAGGGCGCAGATCGGGTCGATCTCGGTAACCACCACGCGCGCGCCGTAGGCACGCAGCGAGGCGGCGCAGCCCTTGCCCACGTCACCGTAGCCGCAGACCACGGCGACCTTGCCGGCCAGCATCACGTCCATCGCGCGCTTGAGACCGTCGGCCAGCGACTCGCGGCAGCCGTACAGGTTGTCAAACTTGCTCTTGGTGACCGAGTCGTTGACGTTGATCGCCGGGATCAGCAGGGTGCCGGCCTGCGCCAGCTGGTACAGGCGGTGCACGCCGGTGGTGGTTTCTTCGGAAACGCCCTTCCAGTCCTTGACCACGCGACCCCAGTAACCCGGACGCTCCTTGGCCACGCGCTTGAGCAGGTTCTTGATGACCTGCTCTTCGTGCGAGGCGGCCTTTTCGTCCACCCAGGTGCTGCCGTTTTCCAGCTCGTAACCCTTGTGGATCAGCAGGGTCACATCACCGCCGTCGTCGACCACCAGTTCCGGGCCGGTCAGGGTGCCGTCGGCCAGGGTGAAGGTCAGCGCGTCCAGGGTGCAGTCCCAGTACTCTTCCAGCGACTCGCCCTTCCAGGCGAACACGGGGGTGCCGGTGGCGGCGATCGCCGCAGCGGCATGGTCCTGGGTCGAGAAGATGTTGCACGAGGCCCAACGCACGTCGGCGCCGATGTCCTTCAGGGTCTCGATCAGCACCGCGGTCTGGATGGTCATGTGCAGCGAACCGGTCACGCGCACGCCCTTCAGCGGCAGGGTGGCGGCGTGCTTGCGACGGATCGACATCAGGCCCGGCATCTCGTGCTCGGCGATGTCCAGTTCCTTGCGGCCCCAGTCGGCCAGGGTGATGTCGCGGATCTTGTAATCACCTTCGGTGGAGAAGGTCTTGGCAACAGCATTCATGCAGTAGCTCCGGTTGTGGGCGAGCGGATGCTCGCATCTAGCCGGGCGCCGTTGTTGCAAAGCCACCTGGCCGAGCCTGGCCGGTCTCAGGGGATCCGGTCGCAGCGCCCCTCGGCAGGGGAGGATGCCCATTATATCGCGCCTCCGCTGTGACACAGCGATGACCCAACCATCGGCAGATGGGCGGATGTGCATGGCCTGTTAAGGTCGGGGGCTTCACGCAGCGAACAGGTGGAACAATGATGAGCACGCACGCACGCCGCAACCGGCGCTTGACTGGCCTGGTCCTGTCGATGGCCCTGCTGGCGGTGGTCCCGCAGGCCTTGGCTGCGGCCCCGCAGGCGGCACAGACCCAAGCGCAGGGCGTGACCGGCTATGAGCTGCCCTCGGCCGCACTGCAGGCGGTGGTCGACGCGCCGCGGGCGCCGTCGCTGTACCTGTCGCCACGCCGCGACGTGGCCGCGCTGATGCAGATGCCGTCGCTGCCGTCGATCCAGGTGGTGGCGCAGCCGGAACTGAAGCTTGCCGGCCTGCGCATCAACCCGCGCACCTTCTCCGACAGCCGCTTCAGCTTCGGCCAGAAGCTGTGGCTGATGAACGTGGCCGACGGCAAGGAGCGGCAGATCAGCGGGCTGCCGGCCTCGCTGTCGATTGCCAGCCTGACGTGGTCGCCGGACCAGAAGTGGCTGGCCTTCAACCAGGTCGATGCCGCTACCGGCGCCAATGAGCTGTGGCTGGTGGACGTTGCCGGCGGCAGCGCCCGTCGTCTGGTCGCCGGCCTGAACACTGTCCTGGGCAGTGGCTACCAGTGGTTGCCGGACAGCCGTGGACTGGTGGTGTTCACCCGCCCGGCCAACCTGGGCGCCGCGCCGGCCGCGGATGGCATTCCGACCGGCCCGGCCGTGCAGCAGACCAGCCAGGGCGGCGGCGTGGTGTCCATCCGCACCTACCAGGACCTGCTGAAGAACGAGGCCGACGCGCGCCAGTTCGATTACTACGCCACCACCCAGCCGGTGGAGGTCAGCCTGGACGGGCAGAGCCGTGCCATCGGTGCGGCCGGCATCTTCATGGGCTTTGCGGTGTCGCCCGATGGCCGCTTCGTGCTCAGCCAGCCGGTGCAGCGCCCGTACTCCTACGTGGTGCCGGTGAGCAGCTTCCCGCGCCGCATCGAAGTGCTCGACCGCAGCACCGGCAAGCTGGTGCACACCGTGGCCGTGCGTCCGTTGGTGGAAGGCTTGCCGACCGGCAACGATGCCGAAGTGACCGGCGTGCGTGACATCAGCTGGCGCGGCGATGCCGATGCCACCCTGGTGTGGGCCGAAGCGCAGGACGGCGGCGACCCGAACAGGGAGGCCAAGGTGCGCGATGCGGTGTTCATGCAGGCTGCACCGTTCGAAACGCCGCCGGTGACCCTGGCCCAGCTCGGCAGCCGTTACGCCGGCATCAGCTGGGGCCGTGGCGACCTGGCCCTGCTCAATGAATCGTGGTGGAAGACACGCCGCAGCAAGACCTGGCTGATCGCACCGGACAACGCCAGTGCCGATGCCAGGCTGCTGTGGGACCGCGATGCACAGGACCGCTATGCCGATCCGGGTCGTCCGCTGATGGCCAGCGATGACCGCGGCCGCTCGCTGCTGCAGACCACCGCTGATGGTGGCAGCCTGTACCTGGCCGGTGCCGGTGCGTCGCCGGAGGGCGACCGTCCGTTCGTTGATCGCTTCGAGGTGGCCAGCGGCAAGGCGACGCGCCTGTTCCATTCGCAGGCACCAACCTACGCCGCGCCGGTGACGTTGCTGGATGCGCAGGCCAGTTCGCTGCTGATCAGCCGCGAAAGCCCGGATGAACCGACCAACTTCTACGTGCAGTCGCTGGCCGACACCAACGCTGCACCGCGTGCGCTGACCCACTTCGCCCATCCGCTGCCTCAGTTGAAGGGTGTGCAGAAAGAGCAGATCCGCTACAAGCGCAAGGACGGCGTGGACCTGACCGCGACCCTGCTGCTGCCGCCGGGCTACGACCCCAAGCGCGATGGTCCGCGGCCGCTGCTGATGTGGGCCTACCCGGGTGAGTTCAAGAGCGCGGCGGCCGCCAGCCAGGTGACCGATTCGCCGTACCGCTTCAACGCGATCAGCTACTGGGGCCCGCAGGCGTTCCTGGCCAAGGGCTACGTGGTGCTGGCCAGCCCGTCGATGCCGATCATCGGCGAAGGCGACAAGGAACCCAACGACACCTACATCGAACAGCTGGTCGCCAATGCCCAGGCCGCGGTGGACGAGGTGGTGCGTCGTGGCGTGACCGATCGCGAGCACATCGCCATCGGTGGCCATTCCTACGGTGCGTTCATGACCGCCAACCTGCTCGCGCACACCCGCCTGTTCAAGGCCGGCATCGCCCGCAGCGGCGCCTACAACCGCACGCTGACCCCGTTTGGTTTCCAGGCCGAAGAGCGCAACTACTGGCAGGCGCAGGACGTGTACCAGAAGATGGCGCCGTTCAACTACGCCGACAGGATCAAGGATCCGATCCTCTTCATCCATGGCGTGGACGACAACAATTCGGGCACGTTCCCGCTGCAGAGCGAGCGCATGTTCGCTGCGGTGAAGGGCTTGGGCGGCACTGCCCGCCTGGTGATGCTGCCGAACGAATCGCATGCCTACCGCGCACGCGAATCGATCATGACCATGCTGGCCGAGAGCGAGCGCTGGCTGGAGCAGACCCTGGGCCCGGTGCAGCAGGGCAAGGCCAAGAAGACGCGCTGACGCGCATGACGGCGGCCCTCGCTGCGGGGGCCGCCTGTTCGGCTGCGCCGCCACCCGAGCACGGGCTCGGGCGCTACACGGTATGGCGCGTGATGACGTCTGTAGAGCCGAGCCCACGCTCGGCTGCTTCTGCTGCGGATACGTGCAGATGAAACCATTTCCGCATCGCAGCATCGTGCGTAATCTGGTTTAGGCTTGGGATCTGGATCCGTTGACCGAGGCCTGTGCGTCGCCGATGAACGAGTACCGCAGCAGTATCGAGTTTGCTTCCCCCGATCTTCCCCTGCGTGACGATGTGCGCCGTCTCGGTGCACTGGTCGGCGACCTGCTGGTCGAGCAGGTGTCGGCCGCTTTCCTCGATGACGTCGAGGACGTGCGTACGCGTGCCATCGCCCGCCGCGAGAACCAGGCGCCTCTGTCCGAACTGGCCGATGGCCTGGCCGGGCGTGCGCCGCAGCAGGCCGAGACCATGGTGCGTGCGTTCAGCACCTATTTCCAGGTGGTCAATATCGCCGAGCGCGTGCATCGCATCCGCCGCCGTCGCGACTACCAGCGCGCCGTTGCCGCCGCACCGCAACCCGATGGCCTGCAGGATGCCCTGCAGCACCTGAAGGCGCAGGGCGTCGGCCTGGACGAACTGGCGCAGTGGCTGCCACGCATCGATATCGAGCCGGTGTTCACCGCGCACCCCACCGAGGCCGTACGCCGCGCGCTGCTGGAAAAAGAGCAGCTGATGGTGGCCAGCCTGGTCGACAACCTCGACGGCCAACGCACCCCCGGTGAGGCCGCCGCCGACGCCGCGCGCTTCCGCATGGCGTTGACCGCATCGTGGCAGACCACCGATTCCTCGCCGGTGCGTCCGACCGTGGACGACGAGCGCGAGCACGTCGGCTTCTATCTGGTGCAGGTGCTGTATCGGGTCATCCCGGTGTTGTACGAGTCGCTGCAGCAGGCACTGCGCGATACCTATGGCGAAGAGCTGCCGTTGCCACGCCTGCTGCGTTTCGGCACGTGGGTGGGTGGCGACATGGACGGCAATCCCAATGTGGATGCGCACACCATCCGCAACACGCTGGATGCACAGCGCGTTGCCGTGTTGGGCCAGTACCAGAAGGAGCTGCTGCAGCTGGCCAGCCTGCTCAGCCAATCCACCGAACGGGTGGGGGTGAGCGATGCACTGCAGGCGCGTGTTGCGCATTACCAGCAGTTGCTGCCGCAGGTGCAGTCGCGGCCACGCCATGCCGACATGCCGTATCGGTTGCTCAACGACCGCATGCGCGCGCGCCTGCAGGCCACGCTGGATGATGCCGACGGCGCCTATGCCGGCCCGGACGAGCTGATCGATGACCTGCAGCTGATCCTCGACAGCCTGCGCGCGAACCGTGGCGAACATGCCGGCGGCTTCGCCGTGCAGCGCCTGCTGTGGCGGGTGAAGACCTTCGGCTTCCATCTGGCGCGGCTGGATGTGCGCCAGGAATCGAGCGTGCATGCGCGCGCGCTGGCGGCGGTGCTGGGCGGCGACGCAGCATGGGATGCGTTGGATGCAGCTGGACGCGCGCGCCTGCTGGCGCCACATGCCAGTGGTGAAACACCCTTGCCCGCTGGCGATGATGAGGGCAGCCAGCGCTTGGATGCGGTGTTTGCCGCATTGGCCGATGCGCGTGCGCGGCATGGTGGCGACGCGCTGGGCAGCTACATCATCTCGATGGCGCACGACCGTGGCGATGTGCTGGCAGTGCTCGCGCTGGCGCGCCGTGGTGGGTTGGTCGATGACGCCGGCAGCGTGCCGCTGGATATCGCGCCGCTGTTCGAGACAGTGGACGATCTCAAGCGCGGCACCGCGACGCTGCGTGACCTGCTGGCCGATCCGGTGTACCGCGCGCATCTGCGTGCACGTGATGATGTGCAGATGGTGATGCTGGGTTATTCGGACAGCAGCAAGGACGGTGGCATTGCCGCCTCGCGCTGGGGCCTGCAACGCGCGCAGGTTGAGCTGCTGGAGGTGGCTGCCGAAGCGGGCCTGCGCCTGACCTTCTTCCATGGCCGCGGCGGTTCGATCAGCCGTGGTGGCGGCAAGACCACGCATGCGGTCGATGCCTCGCCACGCGGCAGCATCGATGGCCGCCTGCGAGTGACCGAACAGGGCGAAGTGATCCACCGCAAGTACGGCATCCGCGCGCTGGCGCTGCGTTCGCTGGAGCAGGCCACCGGTGCGGTACTGCGCGCCAGCCTGCGCCCGCGCGCCGCCGAGCCGCGCGAGGACGCATGGCGGCCGGTGATGGACGTGGTCGCCGGTTCCAGCAGCGAAGTCTATCGGGCGTTCGTCGGCCAGCCACGTTTCATGGATTACTTCCGCACCGCTACGCCGATCGATGTGATCGAACGGATGACACTGGGGTCGCGGCCTTCGCGCCGGCTCGGCCAGGATGCGGCATTGACCAACCTGCGTGCGATTCCGTGGGTGTTCGCCTGGAGCCAGGCGCGCGCGGTGATTCCGGGCTGGTATGGCGTCGGCAGCGGCCTGCAGGCGGCGGTGGACGCCGGCCATGAAGCCACGCTGCGTGAAATGGCGCGGGACTGGCCGTTCTTCCGCACGTTCCTGGATGACATCGCGATGGTGCTGTCCAAGGGCGATATCACCATCGCCGAACAGTTCTCGCGCCTGTCAGGCGAGCTGCACGACGCGTTCTTCCCGCAGGTTGAACGCGAACTGGAACTGACCCGGCACTGGCTGCTGGCGCTGATGGAGCAGCAGACCCTGTTGGACCACGACGCGCGGCTGGCGCTGTCGATCCGCCTGCGCAATCCCTATGTGGACCCGATCAGCGTGCTGCAGGTGGACCTGCTGCAGCGCTGGCGCGGAAGCGGGCGCGAGGACGATGACCTGCTGCGTGCGCTGGTGGCCTGCGTGAATGGTGTTTCGCAGGGCGTGCAGAACACCGGGTGAGCCGCTGTGGTAGTGCCGGCCGCTGGCCGGCAACCTTGCATCTGTTTCCGAGCATCAGGAGGTTGCCGGCCAGCGGCCGGCACTACCGGGTTTGAGATCATTCTTCCGGCGACGGCGGATTCGACGCCAGCAGTTCCAGATGCCGCTGCTCCATTTCCTGGCGTAGCTGGCGGCGGATCAATGCTGCTGCCTGGCGGCGCTTCTCGTCCGAACTGGCCGGCTGCAATGACGGAACCGGCGTCGGCCGGCCTTCCTCGTCCACCGCCACCATGGTGAAGAAGCAGCTGTTGGCGTGGCGCACGCTGCGCTTGAGGATGTCCTCGGCCACCACCTTGACGCCGATTTCCATCGACGAGGTGCCGGTGTAGTTCACCGAGGCCAGGAAGGTGACCAGTTCGCCGACCGCGATCGGCTGGCGGAACACCACCTGGTCCACCGACAGGGTGACCACGTAGCGGCCGGCATAGCGGCTGGCGCAGGCATAGGCGACCTGGTCGAGCAGGCGCAGGATCGCGCCGCCGTGGACCTTGCCGGAGAAGTTGGCCATTTCCGGCGACATCAGCACGGTCATGGACAGCTGGTGGGATTTGAGTTCGGTCGACATGGAGCGATTGTATCGGCGTGGCGTGGCTCGTGTAGAGCCGAGCCCATGCTCGGCTGCTCTTGGCGCAGACAAAAAGAAAGCCGAACATGGGCTCGGCTCTACAGGAAGCGGAAGGGCCGCTTGCGCGGCCCTTCTTGAAGGTCAGCCGACTAACAGTCGGCTCTACAGCGGCCCTTCGTCTGTCTTACTTCAGCTTCGCATCGGCGCGCAGGGCGGCGGCGCGATCGGTCTTCTCCCAGGAGAAGGCCGTGGCGTTGACGGTCTCGCCTTCGCCGTTGATGTAGCTGAACTCCTTCGGCTTGCGGCCGAAGTGGCCGTAGGCCGCGGTCTGCTGGTACATCGGGTGGATCAGGTCCAGCATCTTGATGATGCCGTACGGGCGCAGGTCGAAGTGCTTGCGGATCAGCTTCTCGATCTTGTCGTCGCTGATCTTGCCGGTGCCGAAGGTGGTGACCGAGATCGAGGTCGGCTCAGCCACGCCGATGGCGTAGGAGACCTGCACTTCGCAACGGTCGGCCAGGCCGGCGGCAACCACGTTCTTGGCAACGTAGCGGGCAGCGTAGGCGGCCGAACGGTCGACCTTGGACGGATCCTTGCCGGAGAACGCGCCACCACCGTGACGGGCCCAGCCGCCGTAGGTGTCGACGATGATCTTGCGGCCGGTCAGACCGCAGTCGCCCACCGGGCCGCCGATCTCGAACTTGCCGGTCGGGTTGATGTGGAACTTGGTGCCCTTGTGCAGCCACTTGGCCGGCAGCACCGGCTTGATGATCTCTTCGCGGACGGCCTCGATGAGGTCCTTCTGCTTGATGCCCGGGGCGTGCTGGGTCGACAGGACCACCGCGTCGATGGCCGAGACCACGCCGTTTTCATAGCGCAGGGTGACCTGGCTCTTGGCATCCGGACGCAGCCAGGACAGCGGCGAGTTGCGCTTCTTGCGGATCTTGGCCTGCTGCTCGACCAGGCGGTGCGACAGGTGGATCGCCGCCGGCATGTAGCTGTCGGTTTCGTTGGTGGCATAGCCGAACATCAGGCCCTGGTCGCCAGCGCCCATTTCTTCCGGCTTCTTGCGGTCAACGCCCTGGGCGATGTGCGGGGACTGCTTGCCGATCAGGTTCAGCACGCCGCAGGTGGCGCCGTCGAAGCCGACTTCGGAGCTGTCATAGCCGATGTCCACGATGACCTTGCGGGTCAGCGCTTCCAGGTCGATCCAGGCGCTGGTGGTGATCTCGCCGGCAACGATGGCAACGCCGGTCTTGACCATGGTCTCGCAGGCCACACGGGCGCGCTGGTCCTGGGTCAGGATCGCGTCCAGCACCGCATCGGAGATCTGGTCGGCAACCTTGTCCGGATGGCCTTCAGAGACCGACTCGGAGGTGAAGAGGTAGCTGGACATCAGGCTTAATATCCTTTGATTCGGATGGAAAGATGGGCGCGAATGATACACGGGGTGCGCCGCCTGTGCATTGTGAACCCGTATGGGTTGCCGGTGGTTAAGGTGTTGTGCCCGGCAGGGCAAGGCCTGGCGGGCATTGCGGGGGCATCGTGCACAGGCAGTGTTCCACTGGCGTGACCATTGCCGCCCCCCCGCCGGGCCCGGATGGGCCGGTGCAGGCGCCGTCATCATTCTGCCGCCAAACCGCCATCTGGCTGCCGCGTCCTGGGCGCAGGCTCTCGGCCAACCCGGCCGCCGGGCAGGAGTGGACACGCCATGCAGGAACTCGAACAGCGTCTGCAGCAACGCTATCCCGACTGGTTCCATGGCCGTCGCGGCCAACTGGCCCGGCCCCTGCTGCGCAGCGTCGGACGCTGGTCGCGGCTGGACCGGATCGAGGAGTTCCTGCGCCGCAATGCCAACGTGCGCGGTTTCGACTTTGTCGCCGCCGGACTGGATTTCATCGAGGGCCGCTACCACGTGGACTCCGCCGCACTGGCGCGGATTCCGGCCACCGGCCGCCTGTTGATCGTGGCCAATCACCCTTCCGGTGCGCTGGATGCCTTGGCCCTGCTGGATGCAGTCGGCCGCATCCGCCGCGACGTACGCATCGTGGCCAACGATCTGCTGGGCGCGATCGGGCCGCTGCAGGACCTGCTGCTGCCGGTGCGCATCCTCGGTGGCAAGGTCCAGCGCACCAGCCTGCAGGCGGTGGAGCAGGCGCTGGCGGCCGAGCAGTGCGTGATCGTGTTCCCGGCCGGCGAGGTCTCGCGGTTGTCGCTGCTCGGCATCCGCGATGGTCGCTGGCAGCGGGGGTTTGTCCGCTTTGCCCGTGCCGCCGCCGCACCGGTGCTGCCGGTGCGGGTGGAAGCGCGCAACTCCGCGCTGTTCTACGGCGCTTCGACGCTGTTCAAGCCGGCCGGTACGGCATTGCTGGCACGCGAGATGTTCGCCCGCCGTGGCCGGCCACTGCGGCTGCGCATCGGCGAACCGATGCAGCTGGGGCAGGGTGACCCCGGCGCGCAGCTGCTGGCGGTGCGCCGCGCGGTGTACGCCCTGGGGCGCACTACGCCGGTCGCCGAAGGCTGCCCTGCTGGGCCCGAGCCGCTGGCCGCCCCGGTGCCGCCTGCACAGGTTGCCGCTGGGATTGCCGCTGCCACCGTGCTGGGGCAGACCGCCGATGGCAAACAGATCCTGCTGGCCAGCTGCGCGGCCGATTCGCCGTTGCTGCATGAGCTGGGGCGGCTGCGCGAACTGACCTTCCGCCAGGTGGGCGAGGGCACGGGGCGCAGTCGCGACCTGGACGACTTCGACCTGCACTACCAGCACATCGTGATCTGGGACGGCACCGCCCAGCGCATCGCCGGTGCCTACCGGATCATGCGTGGCGCGCAGGCGTTGGCACGCCGGGGCCTGGCCGGACTCTACAGTGCCTCCCTGTTCCGCTATTCCGACGATGCCATTCCACGCATTGCCGAAGGCCTGGAACTGGGCCGCAGCTTCGTGGTGCCCGATTACTGGGGCAGCCGCAGCCTGGATTACCTGTGGCAGGGCATCGGCGCCTATCTGCAATGCCAGCCCGGCATCCGTTATCTGTTCGGTGCGGTGTCGATCAGCGCCGCCTTGCCCCGCGATGCGCGCGAGCAGCTGGTGGCCTATTACCAGCGTTACTACGGCGCGGCCGATGGTCGGGTGCAATCGAACCGGCCGTTCCAGTACTTCGCCGCGCCACCGTGCTTCGGCGAACTGGATGCGGCGGCCGCCTTCGACGTGCTCAAAGCCAACCTCGCCGCGCTCGGCACCGGCGTGCCCACCTTGTACCGGCAGTACACCGACCTGTGCGAACCCGGCGGTGCTCGGTTCCTGGCGTTCGGCGTCGACCCGGATTTCAGCGACTCGATCGATGGCCTGATCGAAGTCGACCTGCACGCGATCCGGCCACACAAGCGCAAACGCTACCTGCGCGATGCGGGGATGCCGGCATGAGCACGCTGGCGAACCTGGCACCGCATCGTCGCGCCGTGTTCGTCTCCGATGTGCATCTGGGGTCGCGGCATTGCCACGCCACCGAGCTTGCGCGTTTCCTCGGCACGCTGCGCTGCGAGCGCCTGTACCTGGTCGGCGACATCATCGACCTGTGGTGGATGGCACACCGGCGCGCCAACTGGCGGCAGTCGCACAGCGACGTCATTCTGGCCCTGCACGCGCTGCGGCGCGCCGGTACCGAGATCATCTACATCCCCGGCAACCACGACGCTTCGTTGCGCCAGGTGTGTGGCCTGATGCTGCCGGCGATGCAGGTGCGCCGCCGCGCGATCCACACCACGGCCGATGGCCGCCGGCTGCTGGTGGCGCATGGCGACGACTATGACGGTGTCACCCACTTCGGTGGCCTGCAGGAGCGGTTTGGCGACTGGCTGTACTACCGCATCCTCACCGGCAACCATCTGTTGAACGCGGTGCGGCGTCGACTCGGAATGCGCTACTGGTCGTTGTCCGAATTCCTGAAACGGCAGAGCAGTGCGGCCGAACGCTACATCGAGCGCTTCGTGCAGGCCGGTCTGGATGATGTGCGCCGGCGTGGCCTGGATGGCATCGTCTGCGGACACATCCACCGCGCCGCGCTGATCGAGCGTGACGGTCTGGTCTATGCCAATGACGGTGACTGGGTGGAGAGCCTGACCGCCCTGGCCGAGGACCACGACGGCGCGTTGCGGCTGCTGGACCACAACGGGCAGACACTGGTCGAGCTGGCGGGCGCGCGGTTGTCGCAGGCGGCGTGAACCGCTCCTGTAGCGTCGAGCCATGCTCGACGGGCGTGCATGGTCCCCCTGTAGAGCCGAGCCCATGCTCGGCTGTCGTGGCGCCGAACGAAGAGCAGCCGAGCATGGGCTCGGCGCTACATACACCGCGCGCAACCCGCTAGCATCGGCCGATGGACTCATTGACCCAGATCGTTCTCGGCGGCGCTGTCGCTGCCGCCATCGCCCCGCCCGGACACCGCCGTGCCGCTCTGCTGGCCGGTGCCGCGCTCGGTACCCTGCCGGACCTGGATGCCCTGTGGCTGGGCTTTGCCGCCGCCGATCCGGTGGCGAACATGACCGACCACCGCAGTTTCAGCCATTCGCTGCTGGTGCTGCCGTGGGTAGCCGCGTTGATCTGGTGGTTGTTCATGCGCTTCGGCAAGGGCCGGGTGGCGCAGTCACCGGTGCGCTGGTTCTGGGCGATCCAGCTGGCGTTGGTCACCCACCCCGTGCTGGATGCCTTCACCGTCTACGGCACGCAGCTGTGGTGGCCGTTGCAGCCGCATCCAGCGATGGGCTCGAGTGTCTTCATCATTGATCCAGGCTACACGGTGTGGTTGCTGCTGGGCTGCGTGCTGGCCTGGTTCGGTCGGGCGCGGCCGTGGGCGGGCAAAGCGCTCGGCGTTGCCTTGCTGCTCAGCAGTGCGTACCTGGGCTGGGGGCTGATCGCCAAGGCACAGGTCGACCGTGCCGCGCAGCAGAGCCTGGCCGCGATGGGCCTGGGCGACGCGCCGCGGTTCTCGGTGCCGATGCCGTTCAATACCCTGCTGTGGCGGGTGGTGGCGATGACCCCGAATGGCTATGTGGTCGGTGACCACTCGGTGGTGGCCGACCACGCGCCGATGCGTTTCGAGGGGCATCCGTCCAACGTGCAGGCATTGCGCGAAGCAGCGGGAATTCCGGCAGTACAGCGTCTGCAGTGGTTCAACCGTGGCTTCATGCGCGCACAGGTGGTGGAGGGCCGGCTGGTGTTGAGCGACCTGCGCATGGGCCTGGAGCCGGACTACACCTTCAACTTCGCGGTGGCCGAGCAGGTTGACGGCCAGTGGCGCGCGATCGTGCCCGAGCAGCTGCGGGTGGACTACAGCAGCCCGGCCGCGCGTGCCGATGCCGGTCGCCGGTTGTCGGCCATGTGGCAGCGAATCTGGCACGAACCCGAACAGTAGATCCACGCCATGCGTGGATGGCGCAATGCATCGGCACCCGAGGGTTCCACCCCATGCATGGATGGCCTGTACCGCAGGCCGCTCAATACACCGTTGCGCGGCCCTGCACGAACGAATAGAAGAACACCGCGTTCGGATCGTTCTGCACCAGCCGGAACTCGCGACGCATGCCCTCCACCGTTTCTTCGTCCACCGTGCCGGCCTGCAGCAGCTGATCGGCCGCCGACAGCAGCAGCTGTTCCCAGAACGCGATCATCGTCTTGCGACGTGCCGGTTCGCGGTTGTCCAGGTGGATGGTCTTGATCTCGGTGTGCACATCGCGGAAGCCGCCGGCCAGCAGCAGATTGCCCAGCTTGGCGCCGACGAACGGGTCACCGCCATGGTCGTACTGGAAGTCATTGAAGGCCATCCAGTAGCGCCAGATGTGCGGCGAATACGGATCAAGCAGGAACGAGGCATTCATCACCTCGGTGATGTACACCGGCGAGCCCGGGGCGAGTACGCGGCGTACTTCACTCAGCACGCGCGCGGGCGAGGGCACGTGTTCCAGTACCCAGCACAGGAAGGCCGCATCGAAGGTGCGCGCCTCGAACGGCAGTTCACCGGCATCGGCCTGCTGCAGCGTGTAACGGTCGCTGCACCACGGCGTGCGCGCCAGATTCTCGCGTGCGGTTTCCAGCTGGGTCTCGCTCAGGTCCACGCCGGTCACGTGCAGCTCGGGGAAGCGGCGCAGCAGGATCTCGGTCTGTGCACCCACGCCGCTGCCGACTTCCAGCAGGCGCCTTGCGCCGCTGTAATCGATCTGGCCGAAGATGCTCGATTCCAGCAGGCGCGCCTGCGTCATCAGGCGCTGCTGTTCGGTGCCGGAGAACCCGTGCAGGTAGGTCGGGGAGGAAATCGGCGGGGTCATGTTGGCGGGCTCAGGCAGCAGAAGACATCGCCGGTTCCCCGGCGATCAGGCGGTCGAAATAGTCGGTGGTCAGCGCGATCTGGCTGGCCGGATCTTCAGCACGGTTCACTACCGCGCGGAACGCGGCATTCTCCGGCCGGTCCTTGGCGTACCAGCCCAGGTGCTTGCGTGCGATGCGCACGCCCTGCGGTTCGCCATAGAAATCGTGCAGTGCGTGCAGGTGGCCGAGCAGGATGTCGCGCACTTCGGCCAGCGACGGCGGCGGCAATTCCTCGCCGGTGGCCAGGTAGTGCGCCACCTCGCGGAAGATCCACGGCCGGCCCTGTGCGGAGCGGCCGATCATCACCGCGTCCACGCCGGTCTGCTGCAGTACGAAGGCGGCCTTCTGCGGCGAATCGATATCGCCGTTGGCGATCACCGGGATGCGCAATGCGGCTTTGATCTCGCCGATCGTGGCGTACTCGGCCTGGCCGGTGTAGTGCTGGTCGCGGGTACGGCCGTGCACGGCCAGGGCGGCGATGCCACTGGCCTCGGCGATGCGGGCGATGACCGGGCCATTGCGGTGGTCGCAATCCCAGCCGGTGCGGATCTTCAGCGTCACCGGCACGTCCACCGCGTTGACCACCGCTTCCAGGATGCGCGCGACCAGCTGCTCATCGCGCATCAGCGCAGAGCCCGCCCAGGCGTTGCACACCTTCTTGGCCGGGCAGCCCATGTTGATGTCGATGATCTGCGCGCCATGGTCGACGTTGTAACGCGCCGCCTCGGCCAGCTGCTGCGGCTCGGTACCGGCGATCTGCACGCTGATCGGCGCGGGTTCACCGGCATGGTCCATGCGGTGGATCGACTTGCGCGTGTTCCAGAAGCGCGGGTCGCTGATGGTCATTTCCGAGGCGGCCAGGCCCGCGCCCAGCCGTTTGCACAGCAGGCGGAAGGGCTTGTCGGTGACGCCGGCCATGGGCGCAAGCACGACGTTGGGGGCAATGGAGTACGGGCCGATCTGCATGCGCCCATTGTAGGGCGCGGCCGGCGCCCCGGCGGGGTTGCCGGCCTGCCGGTTCAGGCCGATCCGGACCGACCTCATGCCGGACGGGCATCAACAGATGCTTGACGGTTGCTTCCGTCGCCCCCAAGGGCAGGCGATGGTGGTCGGCTGGGTGTTCCGGCAACGCGCATTCACGCATGGCGTGGATCTACTGCGGGCCCGACCCGCGCGGATGCGGCCTTCGCGCCCCGCGTCCCGGTAGATCCACGCCATGGGTGGATGGGGCCTTGCCCACGAATGTGAAAAGGCCCGGGCATCTGCATGCTCGGGCCCGATCATCATCCCCGAGGGGATGAGGCGTTACTTCACTTCGGCGTCGGCCGGGGTGAAGCGCGGCATTGCCGCGGCCGCGCCTTCCTTCTCGGTCGAACGACCGGCGAACTGGTTGGCGAAGCGCACGTGGCGGGCGAACGGAGCCTCCGGCACCTGGGCGATCGAGGCCACCAGCGCACCGTTGAAGGCATCGCCGGCACCGGTGGTGTCGATCGCCTGCACCTGTTCGGCACCCACGCGGTAGTACGGCTGGGTGTCACCACGCAGGTGCTCGTCGGCATGCGACACGAACACGCCCACCGAACCCAGGGTCACCACTACCGTGCCGTTGCCGACCAGCTTGCGGCACAGCGCATGCAGGCTGGCGCCATCGAGCGCGGCGACGTCGTTGGCATCCACACGCTCACCGACATGACGGCCGAGCAGGGCAGCGAACTCGGTCTCGTTCGGGGTGATCACATCGGCCAGCTTGAGCAGGCCGATGCTCGACGGGGCATCAGCCGGGGCGGCGTTGAGAACGGTGGTGACACCGGCCTCACGGGCCACGGCCAGCGCCGCTTCGATGGTCTGCACCGGCGATTCCAGCTGCACCAGCACCACCTTGGCGCCGGTCAGCAGGGCCTGCTGTTGCTGCACGAAGTCGGTGCTCAGCGCCGCGTTGGCACCCGGGCCGATGACGATGGTGTTGCGGCCACGGGCATCGACATAGATGCCGGCGGTGCCGGTCGGCTCGCTGCTGGCTTCGGCGATCAGCGCGAAACCATCCTGCGCGGCCAGGTCACGGGCAGTGGCACCACCTGCGTCGTCGCCCAGCGCACACAGGAAGCTGGTGTCAGCGCCGGCACGGCAGGCGGCAACGGCCTGGTTGAAGCCCTTGCCACCCGGACCGGTGCTGTAGCGGCCGGCAATGGTCGCACCCGGTGCCGGCAGCGACTCGCACCGCCACACGTGATCGACATTGAAGGAACCGACGACAACGACACTGCTGCTCATAGGGAATCTTTTCTCAAACAAGGGTTCAGCTGAAATGCGTCAGCACGCCGGCGATGGTAGCCGTCATGAAGGTTGCGATGGTACCGCCCAGCACCGCGCGCAGGCCGAACTTGGCCAGATCGTGGCGACGTTCCGGTGCCAGACCGCCGATGCCGCCGATCTGGATCGCAATCGAACTGAAATTGGCGAAGCCGCACAGGGCATAGGTGGCGATCAGGCGACCTTCTTCGGACAGGCTCATGCCTGGAACCTGGCCGTTCACGATACGCGACAGTTCGGTGTAGGCGACGAACTCGTTGATCACGACCTTCTGGCCGATCAGCGAACCGACGGTGGTGGCGTCGGCCCACGGGGTGCCGATCACCCAGGCGATCGGTGCCAGCACGTAGCCGAAGATGGTCGACAGGTCGGTCGGCTTGCCGATCGCAGCCGCCAGGCCGGTGACTTCACCGAGCCAGGTCAGCGGTGCATTGAGCAGCGCGATCAGGGCGATGAAGGCCAGCAGCATCGCACCGATGTTCAGTGCCAGCTTCAGGCCATCACCGGCACCGGCAGCAGCCGCGTCGATGATGTTGCTGGAGGTCTTCTCCACTTCCATCTTGACCGTACCGCGGGTCAGCGGGGTGCCGGTTTCCGGAATCAGCAGCTTGGCCACGACCAGGGTGGCCGGGGCCGCCATGATGCTGGCCGCCAGCAGATGCTTGGCGTAGAACGCCTGCTGCACCGGATCGCCGCCGCCGAGCATGCCCACGTACGCGGCAAGCACGCCGCCGGCGATATGGGCCATGCCGCCGATCATCATCGTCAGCAGCTCGGACTGGGTCATCTTGGCGATGTACGGACGCACCGTCAGCGGTGCCTCGGTCTGGCCGATGAACACGCTGGCGCAGACGCTGGTGGTTTCCGCACCGGACACGCGCATCACCTTGGTGATCGACCAGGCCATCACCCGCACGATCGCCTGCATGACGTTGAGGTGGTACATGACCCCCATCAGCGCCGAGAAGAAGATGATCGTCGGCAGCACCTGGAAGGCGAAGATGAAACCGTAGTTCTTGGTGTCCATCAACGAGCCGAAGATGAAGCTTGAACCCTCGTTGACGAAGCTCAGCACCTTCACGAAGCCCTGGCCCAGCGCATCGAACACGTCGCGCCCGCCCGGTACCAGGATCACCAGTGCCGCAAATGCGATCTGCAGGGAGATGCCGGTGGCGACCAGCTTCCAGTCCACCGCGCGCTTGTTGTTGGAAAACAGCCAGGTGATGCCGATCAGCACCGCCAAACCGAACAGGCCGAAGCCGATCCTGCCCAAACCTTCGACCATCTGAGTGACTCCCCTGGGGCGTCGCGAAAAACGGGAAGCCTAGTGCAGGGCAGGGGCCGGAGCAAGGAAAAGCGGTCTGCGCGCGGCCATCGGCTCCGATCAGGCCAGCAACAGCAAGGGGTTGCGCCTGCCGGGACAGGTAGAATGGTGGCTTGATCCCGGCCCGTATGCGGGCCCGCAGCAGGAGAATCGCATGCTCTACCGTCGCCTTGGCTCCACCGGCCTGCCGATGTCCGCCCTGTCCTTCGGCGCCTGGGTGACCTTCGGCGACCAGGTGCCACGCGATGAGGCGCGCAACCTGGTGGCGGCGGCCTGGGACCATGGCATCAACTTCTTCGACAACGCCGAGGGCTATGCCAACGGCCGCGCCGAGCAGGTGATGGGCGATGTGATTGCCGACCTGCGCCTGCCGCGCGATGGTTTCTGCGTGTCGAGCAAGGTGTTCTTCGGCAGTGCCCAGGACCCGCGGCCGACCCAGCGTGGCCTGTCGCGCAAGCATGTGACCGACGCCTGCCATGCTGCGCTCAAGCGCCTGCGGGTGGAGTACCTGGACCTTTATTACTGTCATCGTCCGGATCCGGACGCTCCGATCGCTGAAACGGTGCATGCCATGGACACCCTGGTCAGGCAGGGCAAGGTGCTGTACTGGGGCACGTCAGAATGGTCGGCCAACCAGATCCAGGAAGCGGTGGACATCGCCGCGCGCCACAACCTGCAGGCACCGTCGATGGAGCAGCCGCAGTACAACCTGCTGCATCGGGAGCGGGTGGAAGTGGAGTACGCGCCGCTGTATGCCACCGCCGGGCTGGGCACCACGATCTTCTCGCCGCTGGCCTCGGGCCTGCTGAGCGGCAAGTACGACGACGGCGTCCCGGCCGATGCACGCCTGGGACGCGAGGGCATGGGCTGGCTGCAGGACCTGGTGCTGGGCGACAACGCCGATGCGCGCCTGGCCCGGGTGCGTCGCTTCAGTGCCGTGGCGCGCGACCTGGGCCACGCCCCGGCCAGCCTGGCCATCGCCTGGTGCCTGCGCAATCCGAACGTGTCCAGTGTGATCCTCGGCGCCAGCCGGGTCAGCCAGCTGCTGCAGAACCTGCAGGCGCTGGACGTGCTGGCGCAGGTGGACGACGCCGGCTGGGCTCAGGTGGAAGCCGTATTCGCCTGAGGGCCGAGGACAGGTTGTAGGGCCGAGCCCACGCTCGGCCGGCCTTACCGCGCCCAATTGCACCTATTGAAATAGGCAAAGGCTATCGAAATTGAAATTTCGATCATTAATTCCATCAATTAAGTTGAGAATGATTGTTGATTGTCAACTGAGAATCATTATCATTTAACTCGTCCCTCGCACGAGTCCAGATGCTCATGAATGCTCAACCTGTACTGCTGCGCCCCGAAACGCTGACCCTCCGCGACCGCCCGGTTCGTGTCGTGCCGCCGGAAGAGGTCATCGACAGCGAAGCCCTGCTCAAGGGCCGTCGTGAAATCCTGATCCAGCACGGTGACCGTTTCTACCGGCTGCGTCATACCAGCAACGACAAGCTGATCCTGACCAAGTAACGCGGTCTGGTCGCCCGCCTCCCTCCCTCCTGTCGGCAGCGCCGACAGGGTGGGCGACCCGTCCGCTCCTGCTCTCTCCCCCTCGGTCTACCGTTCATGCCTGCTTGGTGTGGCGGTGGCCGGGGGTTCCCCTGCCTGACCGAATGATGCCGATGACCCGCCCGACCGCCCTTTCCATTGCCCTGTGGATGGCCCTGCCGCTGTCCGCCCATGCTGCTGCCGATGCCGCGCCCGACGCGCGCGAGTTCGATCGGGTGCAGGTCACCGCCACCCGCACCGAGCGGGCAGTGAGCGATGTCGCGGCCACCGTCGATGTGATCGACCGCGAGCAGATGGACCGGCATCTGGTGCAGGACATCAAGGATCTGGTGCGCTACGAGCCGGGCCTGTCGGTCACCCGCAATGCCACCCGCTTCGGCCTCGACGGTTTCCGCATCCGTGGCCTGGACGGCAACCGCGTGCGCATCCAGACCGACGGCATCGTGATGCCGACCCGCTTCGACATCGGCGCGTTCTCCAGCGCCAATCGCAACTTCACCGACCTCGACACGCTCAAGCGCGTGGAGATCGTGCGCGGACCGGCCAGCTCGCTGTACGGCTCGGACGCACTGGGTGGCGTGGTCGCCTTCGTCACCAAGGACCCGGCCGATTACCTGAAGGACGGCAAGGACAGCTACTTCGGCCTGAAGTTCGGCTACGACGGTGAGTGGAAGGGCCTGCTTGGCGGTGCCACTGCTGCCTTTGGTGGCGAGCACTGGAGCGGCCTGGTCAACGTCAACCACCACCAAGGCCAGGAAACGGACAACAAGGGCACGGTGCGCAGCGACGACCGCACCCGCACTGCCGCCAACCCGCAGGACCGCGACGGTCGCAGTCTGCTCAGCAAGCTGGTCTACGCGCCGAGCGCGGACCAGCGCTTCCGCTTGACGGTGGAAGGCAACGAAGACACCACCGACACCAACGTACTGTCGTCGGTCGGCGTCAACTCGGCCACCGGCATGAAGGCGCACGACACGCAGAAGCGGGGTCGTGTGTCGTTCGCTCACGAGATGGATGCGCTGGACCAGCCGTTCGCCGACAGCATGCACTGGCAGGTGTACGCGCAGAACAGCGAAACCCGGCAGCAGACCGACGAGACCCGCACCGACGGCAGCCGCCGCCACCGCGTTTTCTCCTTCGACCAGCATGCCTATGGCCTGCAGGCGCAGTTCAACAAGGCCTTCAGCACCGGCGCGGTCGAGCACGCGCTGACGTACGGCCTCGAAGGCACCCGTACCGAAATCCGCCAGAAGCGCGACGGCTACCAGGTCAGCAAGGCCGGCGTGGTCAGCAAGGCCATCGTCCCCGATGTGTTCCCGGTGCGTGACTTCCCGATCAGCAAGACCACCGAACTGGGTCTGTACGCCCAGGACGAGATGCGCTTTGCCGATGGCCGGCTGTCGCTGGTGCCGGGCGTGCGCGTCGATCGCTACGAGCTGAAGCCGGAAGTGGACAGCATCTTTGCCGAGGACAATCCGACCACGGCCGTGGCGCAGCTGAAGAAGACCAGCGTGTCGCCAAAGCTGGGCATGGTCTGGCGCTTCGACGACCAGTGGTCGCTGTTTGCCGGCTACGCACGTGGCTTCCGCTCGCCGCCGTACAACGACGTCAACATCGGCCTGACCAACGTCGCCTTCGGTTACACCGCCATCGCCAACCCGGATCTCAAGCCGGAAACCAGCGATGGCTACGAACTGGGCCTGCGCTTCATCGCACCGGCGGCCTACGTCAGCGTCAGCGGCTACTACAACGACTACAAGAACTTCATCGAGTCCAACATCAACACCGGCCGCAATGCACAGGGTCTGATGGTGTTCCAGTCGCAGAACATCGCCGACGCTCGCATCTACGGTGCCGAAATGAAGGCCGGCATCGAGTTCGGCGAACTCAGCCCGGCGCTGAAGGGCTGGGCACTGCGCAGCGCGCTGGCGTGGTCACGTGGTGACAACAAGACCGACGACGAACCACTGGCCTCGGTCGACCCGCTGCGCGGCACGCTGGGCCTGATGTACGACACCGACAGCTGGGGCGTTGAACTGGCCGGTACCTTCGTGCAGCGCAAGAAGCGCCTGCCGCCGCCCGCCGCGCAGACCAACCCGAACGCACCAGCGCCGTTCGTCTACCAGCCGGCAGGTTATGGCGTGCTGGACCTGATGGCGCACTGGAACTTCGCACCGGGCGCGACCTTCAACGTCGGCGTGTTCAACCTGGCCGACAAGCGCTACATCGAATGGTCCTCGATCACCCCGAGCCTGATCACCGACCGCGCGCTGAGCGATCGCTTCAGCAGCCCCGGCCGCACCTTCTCCGCCAGCCTCGCCGTTTCCTGGTGACCTCATGAGCCGAGCACTGTCCGCACGCAGGAATGACTCCACCGCCGCGCCACACAGCGCGGCCTGGCCGACCCCGGCACAGCTGGCCACGCTCGGCACCGTGTTGTGCCTGTACCACGCCGACGGCAACGAGCTGGGCGGCTGGCGCCAGGCAGTGCGCGTGCATGCCTGCCAGGGCGTGGACAGCGAGGGCCTGCGCGAAAGCCTTTGCTTCCTCGATGCACGCGGCCGCTGCGTGTGGCGCCTGTACCTGTTGCCGGACAGTGATTTCCTGGCCTGGGATCGGCTGGTGGCGACGCTGCCGCCAGGCCCGGAACACGACAGCGACGCCAGCGTCGGCGAGCGACTGTGGCGGCGCCTGGCCGGCCACCTCGGCGGCCAGCGCTGGCGCCTGTGCACGCTGCGCCTGCACGCTGCCGACGAGGGGCGGACCCTGGCCGCCAGCCTGTCCACGTTGTCGTCGCTCGGCGCGGCCACCGCGCGACGCATCGCCCGCCTGGAAGGCGCCGAAGGCGAACTGGCGATCGACGACTGTTGTTGTGCCGATGCCGCACGCCGCCCTGCCGCGCGCGCTCCCGGCGACCTGCCGCTGGTTCGCCTGTGACCTGATTGCGATGGATCGACTGCTGGCCAGGATGGCCTCTCCACGAAACCTGCAACCCCGAAGGAAGACCCGATGAAGTTCCAGACAGCCAGCGTGATGGTGCTGCTCGCCGCCAGTGGCGCCGCCAGCGCGCAGCCCTCCGACATCGCCCGCGACCATGACAGCATCCTGGCCATGCAGGGTGAGTACACGGTGGATTTCGCCTTCGATGAGACCGTGCTGCTGAAGCCGGGTTACGAGCGCGCACCGGCCATGCGCAGCGGCGGCAACGAAGTGGTGATCGTGGTCGAGGACAGCCCGAAGCGCATCGTCCTGCAGCACCTGCTGGTGGACAGCAAGAGCGGCCACGTGACCAAGCACTGGCGCCAGGACTGGGTGTACGAAGCGCCGAACCGCTTCGAGTTCAGCGCCGACCAGACCTGGCAGGTACGCACGATTGCGGCCGCGACCAACAAGGGGGCCTGGACCCAGTGCGTGTATGAAGTCAGCGATGCACCGCGCTACTGCGGCACCGGCACGTGGACCTACAGCAACAACGTGCCGACCTGGACCAGCGACATCAGCTGGCGCCCGCTGCCACGCCGCGAGTACACCAAGCGCAGCGATTACAACGCGCTGGCCGTGGTCAATCGCCACACCTTGACCCCGAACGGCTGGACCCACGAGCAGTTCAACACCAAGGTGCAGCGCAACGCTGATGGCAGCCAGGTCGAAATCGCCCGCGAATTCGGCTTCAACGACTACATCAAGACCACCGAGGTCGACTTCACCCCGGCGCGTGATTACTGGAAGGCCACTGCCGGTTACTGGAGCAAAGTGCGCCAGCGTTGGGACGGCTTCCTGACCCAGGCCCCGGGCGTGCACCTGAAGACCAAGCTCGACGGCATGGCGATGATCATCCCGTTGTTCACCCAGGCCGAGGACGTGCAGGCCGGCAAGAAGGTGAAGGACAAGCAGATCGACGACGTCTTCGCCAAGTACGTGGAAAAGGCGCCGAAGGAAGGGTGATCGCTGCGGCGGGTGTCGGACGTGCACTGCACTGGTGGGTGCCGAGCTTGCTCGGCACTGCATCCACGCATGGCGTGGATCTACCGGAGCCATCGGCACTGCATCCACGCATGGCGTGGATCTACTGGCATGCGCGGCGTGGATCTACTGGGGTTATCGCTGGTAGATCCACGCCATGCGTGGATGCCTTTGCTTTCACAACAGCGTCAGGCCTCGCGCAATGCCAATGCTGGCGGCGTGTGCAGGATCCGCCGGGTGCCCAACCAGCCGGCCAGCAGGCTCAGGCCAATGCCGAGTAGCCCACCCAGCAGCAGACCCGGCCACGGCGGCAGCAGCGGCAGTTCGAACACCTTCTGCGACACCGCCACGCCGATCACCGCTGCCGCGCCCACCGCCAACAGCGCCGCCAGGGCGCCCAGCGCACCGAACTCGACCAGTACCGCGCCACGCAGCTGCCGCCGCGTTGCACCCAGCGTGCGCAGCACCGCGCTGTCATAGCGCCGCTCGCCAGCCGTCGCCTGCAGCGCCGCCAGCAGCACCAGCACACCGGCCAGCAGGCTGAACACCATCACCAGCTGCACCGCCTGCGCTACCCGTTCCATCACATCGCGCACCTGCGAGATCACTGCATCCACGTCCAGCAGCGACAGGTTCGGCTGCGCACGCACCAGGGCCCCGAGACCCGCCGCCTGTCCCGCCGGCAGATGGAACGCCGACAGCAGGTTGTGCGGTGTATCGCCCACTGCGTTCGGGTTCAGCAGCACGAAGAAGTTCGGCCGGAAAGTGTTCCAGTCGGCCTTGCGCACGCTGGTGACGCTGAACTCGCGCTCCTGCTCGCCCACTGCAATGGTGATGCGGTCGCCCGGGTGCACGCCGTAGCGCTTGGCCCAGCCGATCTCCACCGAGGCCTCGGCAGCGGTGCTGTCCGGCGTCCAGAACGTGCCGTTGACCAGCGTATTGGCCGGCGGGAACGTGCTGCGCCAACTGAAGTTCAGCGGACGGTTCTCGTCATCGTCGTCGCGCTGTCCTTCGCCCTGCGGCTGATTGTCGTCGTCCGGCGTGCGGTCCACCCGCAGCGGTGGTTTGCCGTTGATTGCGATCAGGCGGCCGGTGGCCATCGGTTCGATGCTGGCATCATCCGCACCCAGGCCCTGCAGTGCGGCCAGCACGCTGTCGCGCTGCTCGGGCTGGATGTTGATCAGGAAGTAGTTCGGTGTGTCCGCGGGCAGGCGCTCGCGCCACTGCTGCAGCAGGCCGGGGCCGATCACCGCCAGCAGCAGCAGGGCGCACAGCGACAGTGACAGCCCCACCAGCTGCATCACTGCCAGCATCCGCCGCCGCGTCAGCGCGGCCAGGCCCAATCGCCAGTTGCCGTGCAGACGATGCTGCAGGCCACGCAGCAGCTGCAGCAGCAGGAACCCGACAACGCCTGCAGCGACCGCCAGCCCGGCCAGGCCACCCAGCACCCACAGGGCCAGCTTCAGATCGCCGGTGACCTGCACCGCCAGCACCAGGCTGGCCGCCAGTGCGGCCACATAGGCCAGCAGCGAGGCCGGCGGCAAGGCGGCAAACGAGCGGTTGAGCACGCGCATCGGCGGCACGCCACGCAGGCGCAGCAGCGGCGGCAGTCCGAAGCCGAACAGCAGCAACAGGCCGATCCCCGCGCCGGTCAGTGCGGGCATCGCTTCGGGCAGCGGCAGGCGTTGCGGCACCAGGCTGCCCAGCACCTGCACCAGTCCTTCCTGCGCCGCCATGCCCAGGCCGATGCCGATCGCACAGGCCGGCACGGCCAGCATCAGCAGCTGCAGGGCCAGGCCAGCGAGGATGTCGCGCTGGCGTGCGCCCAGGCAGCGCAGGATCGCCACCTGGTCGATGCGACGCAGGGCGAACCGGTTGGCAGCCAGTGCGGTGGCCACGCCAGCCAGCAGTACCGCCAGCAGCGCGCTCAGGCCGAGGAAACGACCGGCCAGATCGAAGGCCTGGCGCACCCCGCGCTGGGTATCGTTCACGCTGAGCAGGCGCATGCCCTTCACCTGCGGCAGCAGCCATTGCCGGAATGCAGCGATATCGGTGGCCGGGCCGGCGAACATCAGCCGGTAATTGATGCGGCTGCCGGGGCCGAGCAGGCCGGTGCCTTCCACATCGGCGCGGTTGACCAGCAGGGTCGGCGACAGCGTCAGCAGGTCGCCGCCGGCATCGGGCTCGGATTCGATGATGCCGGCAATGCGCAGCGTGCCTGCACCGAATTCCAGATCGTCGCCGGCCTTCAGGCCCAGCGCCTGCAGCAGGCGTGGATCGGCATAGGCCTGGCCCTTGGCCGGCATCCCGGCATCGGCGATCAGCGCGCCGCCCGGCGTAGCGCGCACGCGCAGCGCGCCACGCAGCGGATAGCCTGCTTCCACGGCCTTGATGCTGGCCATCTGGCTGGCATCGCCCTGGAACAGCACGCTGCCGAAGCTGGCCAGCCGCGTGTGCGCCAGGCCGCGTCGCTGCGCTTCGTCGGCGAACGCGGCAGGCGGGTCGTCGCGCCCGGCCACGCCGAGGTCGCCGCCGAGCATTTCCGCCGCGCTGCCGGTCAGGGCCAGGTTGACCCGGTTGACCAGCGTGCCCACTGCCGTCATCACCGCCACGCCCAGTACCAGGGCGGCGAAGACGGTCAGCAGGTCACCGGCCAGGGCTTCGCGGCGCAGCGCGCGCCACGCATGCCGCAGCAGGTTCATGCGTCTACTCCATGTTCCACCGGCTGCAGGCGGCCGTTGTCGATGCGATGGATGTACTGGCAGCGCTGTGCCAGGCGCAGGTCGTGGGTGACCAGCACCAGCGTGGTACCGCTGCCGGCGTTGAGTTCGAACAGCAGATCGCTGATGTGCTGGCCGGTGGCCTGGTCCAGCGAGCCGGTGGGTTCATCGGCGAACAGGATGCGCGGGCGGCTGACGAACGCGCGGGCGAGGGCGACACGCTGCTGCTCGCCGCCGGACAGCTGCCGCGGATAGTGGCGGGCGCGGTGCGAGAGCCCTACCGCAGCCAGCACCTCATCCACCCGCGTGCGGTCCTCGCGACCCGCCAGTTCCAGCGGCAGCGCGATGTTTTCGGCCGCCGTCAGCGCCGGCAGCAGGTGGAAGCTCTGGAACACGAAGCCGACGTCGCGTGCGCGCAGCTGTGCACGGGCTTCTTCGTCCAACGCCGTCAGATCCTGGCCCGCCAGCGTGATGCGGCCGCGGCTGGGCAGGTCCAGCCCGGCCAGCAGGCCGAGCAGGGTGGTCTTGCCGGAACCGGAGGCGCCGACGATGGCCACGCTGGTCCCTTCATGGACGGTCAGGGTGATGTTGTCCAGTATGTGGACTTCACCCTCCGGGCCATGCACGGATTTGCCGACGTGGTCGACGGCGATGGCGACGGGCGCGCTGCGGGGGGACAGGCTGTCGATGAGGAGACTCCAATGCACAAGACGGGATGGAGCCGGCAAGCCGGCGCAATGATGGTGCTGTTGCTAGGGTTGCTGCTGTTGCCGGCACTGGCGTGTGCCAAAGGTCCGGCCACCGGTACCGTGCTGGTGCTCGGTGACAGCCTCAGTGCCGCCCACAATATCCCGGCCGATGCAGGCTGGGTCAGCCTGCTGCAGCAGCGGGTCAGGCAGCAGTCGAAAACCCCGCCGCGCATCGTCAACGCCAGCATGAGCGGGGAAACCACTGCCGGCGCGCTGACCCGCCTGCCGGGCCTGCTCGGGCGGGAAAAGCCCACGGTGGTGGTGATCGCCCTCGGTGGCAACGATGCGCTGCGCGGCCTGACCCCGGCGCAGGTGCAGGGCAACCTGGAAAAAATGGTACAGGCAAGCCAGAGGGCCGGTGCCAAGGTGCTGCTGCTGGGCATCGACGTGCCGCCCAACTATGGGCCGGGCTACCGCCAGCGCCTGGCGGCGGCGTACCGCGCACTTGCCACGCAGTACAAGGTGCCGTTGTTGCCGTTCCTGCTGGAAGGCGTGGCCCTGCAGCCGGGATTGATGCAGGCCGATGGCCTGCATCCCACCGCGCAGGCGCAGCCGAAAGTGCTGGATAACGTATGGCCGCTGCTGAAACCGCTGCTGTGAGCACGCCATCTTCTTTTCATTGACGCAACTTCACATCGCGTGCACCGTCGATCGGGCATGTTTCACAAAGCTGAAGAAAGAGGGATTCTCATGCGTCAGACGAAGGAGACTTCCGGCTTGGTGCTGGTGGTCGAAGACAACCGCAATATCTCCGAGATGATCGGTGAATACCTGGAAGGCCGTGGCTTCGAGGTGGACTATGCGCAGGATGGCCTGGACGGCTACCGTCTGGCTGCCGAGAACAGCTACGACGTGGTCGTGCTGGACCTGATGCTGCCGCGGCTGGATGGCATCGAAGTGTGCCGCCGGCTGCGCAACGATGCGCGCAAGTCGACCCCGGTGCTGATGCTGACCGCGCGCGACACGCTGGATGACAAGCTCACCGGCCTTGGCTTTGGTGCCGATGATTACCTGACCAAGCCGTTTGCGATCCAGGAACTGGAAGCCCGCCTGCGAGCGCTGATCCGCCGTGAACGTCGCCAGGTCGGTTCGGAAGTGCTCAAGGTCGCCGACCTGGTGCTCGATCCGGTCAGCATGCGTGCCACGCGTGCCGGCACCGAGCTGCAGCTGTCGCCGATCGGCCTGCGCCTGCTGACCATCCTGATGCGCGAATCGCCGCGTGTGGTCACCCGCCAGGAAATCGAGCGCGAAATCTGGGGCAACGGCCTGCCTGATTCGGACACGTTGCGCAGCCATCTGTACAACCTGCGCAAGATCATCGACAAGCCGTTCGACCGGCCGCTGCTGCACACCGTGCAGAGCGCGGGCTATCGCATCGCCGATATCGCCCAGCCGATGGCCTGATCGACGTCGTGCCGGTGTTGCAGCAGAACCGGCACGGCCGTGGTCGGCAGGGAAGGGGTGAACGTTCCGGATGCCCGGTCGTCATCGTCCATGCACGATCACGGCACAGCGCGCTGTCTATAATCGCAGCGCTCTGACCGGGACACCGCAATGCCGCACGGCCTGCCGCGCAAGATCCGTATCGCCTTCATCCTGCAAGCCGTGCTGGCCAGCCTGGGTATCCTGCTGGGTGCCTGGCTGGTTTCGCTGGTGATCAAGCACAGCCTGGTCGGCGCTGCCCTGCGCGAAGAAGCGGCGTACTACTGGACGCTGCACGAGGCCTCGCCCGTGCAGCCGCCGCCCAATACCCAGAACATCCGTGGCTACCTGCTGGAACGCGGGCAGTCCAGCCTGTCACTGCCCGCCAACCTGCGCACGTTGGAACCGGGTTTCCACGAACTGCCCGACGATGATCAGCTGGTGCTGGTCGACGCCCGCGAACAGGGGCGCCTGTACCTGGTGTTCCTGCGCTCGCGCGCGGAGATGCTGGCGTTCTGGTTCGGCATCGTGCCGGTGCTGCTGACCCTGCTGGCGGTGTATGGCGCCTCCTGGATCACCTACCGTGCCTCCAAGCGCCTGGTATCACCGGTGAACTGGCTGGCGCGCCGCGTCTCGCGCTGGGATCCGGGTCATCCGGAAGCGGCCGATCTGGAACCGAACAAGCTGCCCGCAGACATGCAGGGCGAGACCCGGCAACTGGCGGCGGCGCTGCATTCGCTGGCCAACCGTGTCACTGCGCACGTGGCACGCGAGCGCAACTTCACCCGTGATGCCAGCCATGAACTGCGCACGCCGCTGACCGTCATCCGGGTGGCCAGCGACATGGCGCTGGGCGATGAAAGCCTGGAGCCGCGCCTGCGCCGCAGCCTGCAGCGCATCCAGCGTGCCGGGCGGGACATGGAAGCGGTGATCGATGCGTTCCTGATCCTGGCCCGCGAGGCCGACGTCGAGCCGCAGGTGGAACTGTTCGACGTCAACGACATCGTCCGCTACGAAGTGGACAACGCCAACGAACTGCTGGTGGGCCGGCCGCTGGCGGTGCACCTGCACAGCGATGCGGCCGTGCAGCTGCACGCACCGCCGCGGGTGCTGCAGGTGGTGGTCAGCAACCTGGTGCGCAATGCCTGCAGTTATACCGACGAAGGTCGCATCGACGTGCACGTGCACAACGACCGGGTGGTGGTAAGCGATACCGGCATCGGCATGTCCGCCGACGCACTGTCGCGTGCGTTCGAGCCGTTCTATCGTGCCGATCCCAGCCGTCCGCAGGGTACGGGCCTGGGCCTGTCGATCGTGCGTCGCCTGTGTGATCGCTTCGGCTGGAAGGTCAGTTTGACCAGCGAGCTGGGCAAGGGCACCGAGGCGACGGTGGTTTTCCGCTGAGGGCCGGGCGGCGAAGCAACAGCAACAGCGGACATTCCGTGGGATGGCGGGGCGCTGTGGGTTTGCAGGACACGCCGTAAACCCATCCATGGGGGCTCGATGGCGCCATCCATGGCGCCAACGGTCCTGCAAACCCACAGCGCCCCGCCTTCGACAGGTTCCGCGATCTGCGGTAGATCCACGCCATGCGTGGATGAGCGTCCCCGGTAGTGCCGGCCGCTGGCCGGCAACCCAGCATCACTCAGTCGCAGTTGACCTTCGGCGCCAGCGCCTTGGTCCAGATCCCATAGCCGGCGGGGGTCATGTGCAGCATGTCCTCGCGGAACAACGCGGCATCGGGCTGGCCATCGGCCCCCAGCATCGGCGTGTAGATGTCGGTGTAGCCGGTGTTGGGCAGCTTCGCCAGCGCAGCCTTGATCTTCGCGTTGGCGTCGTTGATCGCCGGCAGCAGATGCGCCCGCGACGGGCTGGGCTTGATGGAGACGTACTCCACCTTCGTCTTCGGCAGGTCGCGATGCACGCGCTGCACGAAGGCCACCACGTCGTCGCGTACCTGGGTCGCGCTGCGGCCGCTGTTGAGGTCGTTGTCGCCGGCGTAGAAGAACACCTTGCACGGCGCGTACGGCACGATCGCCTGGCCGGCATACCAGGTGCTGTCGCGGACTTCCGAGCCACCGAAGCCGCGGTTGAACACCGGTTGCCCCGGGAAGTCCTGGGCCAGGCTGTCCCACATGCGGAAGGACGAGCTGCCGATGAATTCGATGCCACCGCGCGGCGGCGGATTGGTGCGGTCGGCGGTGGCGAAGGACGCCATGTCGGCGGCCCAGGCCACGTTGGAGACCTGCGCGGGTACCTGCGGCGGCGCCGGCGGGCTCAGGGCCTGGGCCAGCGGCGCGGCCAGCAGGCCAAGCAGGATCAGGCAGGTGCGGGGACGGGTCATCAGGCACTCCGGCAGGGCAGGGGGCATCCATCATAGAAGCTGGCTTGGCCCCACGCTTGGCCGCGCCGGGCCGTTCGCGGGGCCTCGCGGCGGCGCGTCCGGGGTGCCCTTGCCGCCCTTGTGGCAAAATGGGGGCTGTCTGCCTATCCCTGTGCACCCATGATTCCCTGCCGTGCGTCTGAGCGGTCGCTGCGCCGCGCCCCTGTTGCTGGATGCTTCACCCGTGGCTGATCAGTTCGGCCACATGCCCCGCGGCCCACGTCGCATCTTCCAGGCCGCCCGCTGGTCCTGGCAGGGCCTGCGAGCTGCCTGGCTGCATGAGTCCTCGTTCCGGCTGGAGGTCTACCTGCTGGTGCTGCTGACGCCGCTGGCGATCTGGCTGGGCCAGACACCGGTGGAGCGCGCGCTGATGATCGGCTCGATGCTGCTGGTGCTGGCGATGGAGCTGGCCAACTCGGCCATCGAGGCGGTGATCGAGCGCTATGGCGCGGAAATCCACGAACTGGCCGGCCGCGCCAAGGACATGGGCTCGGCGGCAGTGTTCGTGCTGATGATGAACGTGCTGCTGTGCTGGGCCCTGGTGCTGGTGCCGCGATTGTTCCCGGCCAGCGTCGGCTGATCCTTCTTCCTCCCCCCTTGTTGAAGACTTCCCATGTCCCTTGAGCTTCTCGCCGATCCGAATGTCTGGTTGACCCTGTTCACCTTGAGCGCGCTGGAAATCGTGCTCGGCATCGACAATCTGGTGTTCATCTCCATCGCCGTCAGCAAGCTGCCCGAAGAGCGCCGCCCGTTCGCGCGCCGCCTCGGCATCGCCGTGGCCTGCATCACCCGTATCGGCCTGCTGGTGTCGCTGGCGTACCTGGCGCACATGCAGGCGAATCTGTTCACCGTGGCCGGCATGGGCATCTCCATCCGCGACCTGGTGCTGATCGTCGGTGGCCTGTTCCTGATCATCAAGGGCTGGATGGAGATCAAGGAAATGATCTCCGGTGGCGAGGACGAGGATCCGACCACCACCAAGACCTCGGCCGTGTTCGGCTACGTGATCGCGCAGATCGCGATCATCGACATCGTGTTCTCGCTGGACTCGGTGATCACCGCCGTCGGCATCGCCGACCACGTGCCGGTGATGGTCGCTGCGATCCTGCTGTCGGTGGCGGTGATGCTGCTGGCCGCCAACCCGCTGGGCCGTTTCATCGATGCCAACCCGACCGTGAAGATGCTGGCCCTGGCCTTCATCCTGCTGATCGGTGCGGTGCTGATCCTGGACGGCCTGGACGTGCACGTGCCCAAGCCCTACATCTACGCCGCGATGGGCTTCTCGGTGCTGGTGGAGTGGCTGAACCTGCTGATGCGCCGCCGCGCACGCGAACACCACGTGCCGGGTGCCGGCGACTGGTAAGCACTACCCCGAACCCCCGGCCAGCGCCGGGGGTTCTGCTTTCCGGGCGCCGCTGCGCTCGCCGGGCATGGCCCGGCGCTACCCGGATGGCCGACCTGCCCGCCACTTGTGAATCGGGATCAACACTGTTTTCCCGCGCCGAGGCTTACTCCCGGCCGGCAAAGCGCGCAGGCTACGCGCTCATTTTCCACAGGGCCTGCCCCACGCAGGCAACTCCCATGAATTCCAGAGCCGCTTTGCTGGCACTCGCCGTCGGCGCCTTCGCCATTGGTACCACCGAGTTCACCCCGATGGGCCTGTTGCCGGTCATCGCCAACGGAGTGGGGGTCAGCATTCCCACTGCCGGCATGCTGATCACCGCCTACGCGGTGGGCGTGATGCTGGGCGCGCCGGTGATGACCCTGCTGATGGGACGCTTCGGCAAGCGCACCGCGCTGATGCTGCTGATGTCGATCTTCATCGTCGGCAACGTGCTGTCGGCGCTGGCCCCGAACTACGGCCTGCTGCTGCTGTCGCGTCTGGTGACCAGCCTCAATCACGGCGCGTTCTTCGGCATCGGCGCGGTGGTCGCCGCCAGCCTGGTGCCCAAGGACAAGCAGGCGGCAGCAGTGGCAACGATGTTCATGGGCCTGACCATCGCCAACATCGGCGGCGTGCCGCTGGCGACCTGGGTCGGCCAGCAACTGGGTTGGCGTTTGGCTTTTGCCGGCACTGCCGTACTCGGCGTGGTGGCGATCACCGCCTTGGCCATGGCACTGCCGGCCTCCGCAGCGGGTGCACGCCCGGATGTCCGGCGTGAACTGAAATCGATCATGCAGCCGCAGGTGCTGCTGGCGATGGCGACCACGGTGCTGGGTGCAGGCGCGATGTTCACTCTCTACACCTACGTAGCGCCAGTGTTGACCGAGCTGACCGGCGCCTCGAACGCTTTCATTGCGTTGTCGCTGGCACTGATCGGTATTGGTTTCACCGTTGGCAACGGCATCGGCGGACGCATGGCAGACTGGTCGCTGGACGGCGCGACCCGCATTCTGCTGGCGGTGCTGGCAGCGCTGATGTTCGTGCTGCCGCTGGCCTTCATGAGCCACGCGACCGCAGCGCTTGGCGTGTTGCTGTTCGGCGCGGCGACCTTCGCCATCGTGCCGCCGTTGCAGATCCGGGTGATGCAGGCCGCCAGCGAGGCGCCGGGACTGGCGTCGTCGATCAACGTCGGTGCGTTCAACCTCGGCAATGCACTGGGCGCGGCGCTGGGTGGTGCGGTGATCAGCCTTGGGCTGGGCTACGCGGCGATTCCGGTGGCCGGTGGCCTGCTGGCGGCGTCGGCGCTGCTGCTGGCGTGGCTGGGGCGCAGCCGCACTGCGGTGGCTGAAGCCTGCTGAGAGATGTGTTCCGGCAGGGCTGCGCCCTGCACCCGCCGAAGCGGTAGTGCCGGCCGCTGGCCGGCAACCTCAACAGCAACGGCAAAAACTGGCTATCCGTGGGATGGCGGGGTGGGTCCGGTGGCAGGGGACGGCGCAAGTACGTCCCTGTAGCCTCGGTCGCGCCATCCATGGCGCTCACGCCCCTGCCACCGGACCTACCCCGCCTTCGACAGTTTTCCGCGACCTGTCGGGACGGCGTTCTGTGCTGTTGGTAGGTGTCGACCTTGGTCGACACAAATGTCTGAAGAATCGGCTTTTGCTTTTGATTTTGATTTTTTTCTTTTGATCTCCCGCGGTGCGCAGGAAATTGTCCGTGGCCGGGAGGGTGGGTTGGCTGGGGGCGTAAGCGCCAAGGATGGCGCGCCCGAGCCTACAAGGACGTATTCACGGCGTCCCCCAGCCAACCCACCCTCCCGGCCTACCCCGATATCCAGCAAACACAACCACCGCGGAGGGGGCGGCGCTCGATGGCTGACGACGGCCGACACTCTCCACACGCCCGTTAACACCGACCATGGCATGCTCGGCGCTCAGTCCACCCGGAGCCTTGGCCATGCGCCTGTTGACCCGCCTCATTCCCCTGTTGCTGCTGGCCTCCCTGCTGTCCGGCTGCGGTTACAACGCCATCCAGCAGAAGGACGAAGCGGTCAAGGCCAGCTGGTCCGAAGTGCTCAACCAGTACAAGCGCCGTGCCGACCTGGTGCCGAACCTGGTGCAGACCGTGAAGGGTTTCGCCAGCCAGGAAGAGCGCGTGCTGACCGAGGTCACCAACGCCCGCTCGCGCGTTGGCCAGATCAACGTCAACGCCGACGATGAAGCCTCGCTCAAGCAATTCCAGCAGGCCCAGGGCGAACTCGGCAGCGCGCTGTCGCGCCTGCTGGTGGTCACCGAGAACTACCCGGTGCTCAAGTCCGACCAGAACTTCCGCGATCTGCAGGCGCAGCTGGAAGGGACCGAGAACCGCATCACCGTTGCCCGTGGCCGCTACATCCAGCAGGTGCAGGACTACAACACCTACATCCGCTCGTTCCCGCAGCTGATCACCGCCAAGATCTTCGGCTACCAGCCCAAGCCGAACTTCACCGTGGAAAACGAAGCGCAGATCTCCAACGCGCCGGCGGTTGATTTCGGCAACGCGCCGCAGCAGCAGCCAGCCCCGGCCCCGGGCCACTGACCGATGCGCCTGACCGCCACACTGCTGGCCCTGCTGTTGTGGCTGCCGTTGGGCGTGCAGGCGCAGACGCTGGCGCCGATCCCGGCGCTGGATTCGCCGGTGGTCGATACCACCGGCACCCTGGATGCCGCACAGAAGCAGGCGCTGGTGCAGCAGGCGTTGGACCTGCAGCAACGCAAGGGCAGCCAGATGCAGGTGCTGGTGGTGCCGACCACGCAGCCGGAAGACATCGCCCAGTACACCACCCGCGTGTTCGACCAGTGGCAGATCGGTCGCAAGGGCGTGGATGACGGCGTGCTGCTGGTGGTGGCCAAGGAGGATCGGCGGGTGCGCATCGAACCGGGCTATGGCCTGGAGGGCGCGATTCCCGATGCGATCGCCAACCGGGTGATCCAGGAGTACCTGGTGCCACGCTTCCGCGCCAATGACTATGCCGGTGGCATCACCGACGCCACGGCGATGCTGGTGAAGATCATCGACGGCGAACCGCTGCCGGCGCCGGTCAGCAGCCAGCAGGGACGTTCGCCCGAGGGCGGCGGCGATACCTGGTTCCTGGCGTTGTTCATCGGCGTGTTCGCCGGCAGCATCCTGCGCGGCGTCTTCTCGCGTGTACCGCGTCCGCTGCGCGGCCTGCTGGGGGGCGCCGGTGCGGCCGTTGCTGCCTTCCTTTTCACCTCCACGCTGCTGGCCAGCGGCCTGGCCGGCGTGGTTGGGCTGGTGGTGGCGATGCTGTCCGGCCATCCGGGGCGTTTCGCTGGCGGTGGCGGCTGGGGTGGAGGCAGTTGGGGCGGTGGCGGCTTCGGCGGCGGTGGTGGATTTGGCGGTGGCGGCGGCTGGGGTGGCGGCGGTGGCCGTTCCGGCGGCGGCGGCGCGTCGGGGGGCTGGTGATGATCCAGCGTCTCTGCAGGCATCTGTTTTCGCCATCGGTACGCCGGGCGTTCCCGCCGGCCACGCTGCAGGCGATCACCGAGGCGATCGCCGCTGGCGAGCAACGCCATGGCGGCCAGGTGATGTTCGCGGTCGAGGCCGACCTGCCGCTGCACGCGCTGTGGCACAAGGTCACCCCGCGGCAGGCGGCCGAACATGCCTTCGCCCGCTTGCGCACCTGGGATACCGTCCACAACAACGGCGTGCTGATCTACCTGCTGCTGGCCGACCATGCCATCGAGATCGTGGTCGACCGCGGCCTGCAGGGGCGGGTCGCGCCCGAGCAATGGCAGCGGGTCTGCACCCACCTGCGCGAGGGCCTGCGCGGCTCCCAGCCGGTGGCGGCGCTGCGCGATGCCATCGACGAGGTTTCCACCCTGCTGGAAGGGCACTTTCCGGCCTCGGCGCGGTCCGATCAGGACGGCCTGCCGGACACGCCGCAGATCCTGGGCTGAAGCCTGGCAATCGCGTGACCGGGGCCGCCGCGAGGCCGCTCCCGGGCGGCGCTAGAATATCTGCATCCCTGCAAGGCGCCCTTCATGATCTATTTCCACGACATCGACCCCATCGCCCTCTCGTTGGGACCGATCAAGGTGCACTGGTACGGCATCATGTACCTGCTCGGCTTCACCGCCGCCTGGCTGCTGGGGCGCAAGCGGATCGCCGACGGGCGCCTGCCGGGCGTCGATGCCAACGGCTTCTCCGACCTGCTGTTCTACGCCATGCTCGGCGTGGTGCTGGGCGGCCGCATCGGCTACATGCTGTTCTATGCGCTGGGTGATTTCCTGCACAACCCGCTGCTGCTGTTCAAGGTGTGGGACGGCGGCATGAGCTTCCACGGTGGCCTGCTGGGCGTGATCGCCGCCTGCTGGTGGTGGTCGCGCAAGCACGCGCTGCACTTCTTCGACACCATGGATTTCATGGCGCCGCTGGTGCCGCTGGGCCTGGGTTTTGGCCGCATCGGCAACTTCATCGGTGCCGAACTGTGGGGCAAGTACACCGACGGCAGCTGGGGCGTGGTGTTCCCGTCCGGCCTGCCGGCGCCGCTGAACCAGCTTGACCACGCCACCCTGCAGTCGCAGTTCGCCAGCGGTGCGCTCAACCAGTTCGCCCGCCATCCGTCGCAGTTGTATGAAGCGCTGCTGGAAGGGCTGGTGATGTTCGTGGTGCTGTGGACGGTGTCGGCCAAGCCGCGCCATCGCTATCTCATCGGCGGCCTGTTCGCGCTGCTGTACGGCATCTTCCGCTTCGCCGTCGAGTTCGTGCGCATGCCCGACAACGGCGTCTATGTGGCGTTCGGCTGGCTGACCAAGGGCCAGATCCTGTGCGTGCCGCTGATCGCCTTCGGCCTGGTGCTGCTGGTGATGTCGCGCCGCGCGCCGGTGCTGCAGCCGCAGCCGCTGGTGGTGGCGGAGGGCAAGGCGTGAAGGCCTACCTGGACCTGCTCTCGCACGTGCTCGAACACGGCGCGGAGAAGAGCGACCGCACCGGCACCGGCACCCGCAGCGTGTTCGGCTGGCAGATGCGCTTCAACCTCAACGACGGCTTTCCGCTGGTCACCACCAAGAAGCTGCACCTGCGCTCGATCATCCACGAGCTGCTGTGGTTCCTGAAGGGCGATACCAACATCGGTTACCTCAAGGACAACCAGGTGCGCATCTGGGACGAGTGGGCCGACGACAACGGCGACCTCGGCCCGGTGTACGGCAAGCAGTGGCGCAGCTGGGCCACGGCCGACGGAGGCAGCATCGACCAGATGCAGTGGCTGGTGGACGAGATCAAGCGCAACCCGGATTCACGGCGGCTGGTGGTCAGTGCCTGGAACGTGGGCGAGCTCTCGCAGATGGCGCTGATGCCGTGCCACAACCTGTTCCAGTTCTACGTGGTGGACGGCAAGCTCAGCTGCCAGCTGTACCAGCGCAGTGGCGACATCTTCCTCGGCGTGCCGTTCAACATCGCCAGCTACGCACTGCTGACCCATATGGTGGCGCAGGCCACTGGCCTGGGCGTGGGCGATTTCGTGCACACGCTGGGCGATGCGCACCTGTATTCGAACCACTTCGAGCAGGCCCGCGAGCAGCTGTCGCGTGAGCCGCGCGCGCTGCCGACGCTGTGGTTGAACCCGGAGGTGACCGATCTGTTCGGCTTCCAGTTCGACGACATCCGCATCGACGGCTACGATCCGCATCCGGCGATCAAGGCGCCGGTGGCGGTATGAGTACGATGAAGCTGTCGATGGTGGTAGCACTGGATCGCAATCGTGGCATCGGCCAGGGCAATGCCATGCCCTGGCACCTGCCGGACGACTTCAAGCACTTCAAGGCGCTGACCCTGGGCAAACCGATCCTGATGGGGCGCAAGACCGCCGAATCGATCGGACGGGTGCTGCCGGGGCGGACCAACCTGGTGCTGACCCGCAGCGGCCAGGTGCCGTTCAAGGGCATGCGTGCGGTGGCCTCGCTGGACGAGGCGCGGGCCATTGCCGAAGGCGAAGGTGCCAGCGAGCTGTGCATCATCGGCGGTGGTGAGATCTTCCATCAGCTGCTGGACCAGGCCAGCGACCTGTATCTGACCTGGGTGGATGCCAAAGTGCCGGCCGACACCCATTTCCCCGAGGTGGACGCGCAGGACTGGCAGGAAGCGAGCAGCGAGCCGCACCCGGCTGACGAACGCCACGCCTACGCCTTCCGCTTCGTGCATTACGTGCGCCGTTGATCGCGGAGTCCGGTAGAGCCGAGCCATGCTCGGCTGCTGTTGGCGGACACAAATCGCAGCCGAGCATGGCTCGGCTCTACAGCACCGCCTCACTCACGGCATGCGGTAGTGCCCGATGATCGCGTGCTGGAACAGCAGGTTCTCTTCCCGCGTACCACGCGCGATGTTGTGCAGCACCAGCGGCGTGCCGTCGGCCAGGCGCCGGTCGGAGACGATGCCCACGTGCAGCAGGCCGTTGCCGTTGAGCTTCCAGGCCACGATGTCGCCGGCAGCGAAGTCGCTGGCGCGCGCACTGATCGGTTGCTGCCAGCCCTGGCGATCAAACCAGCGCATCAGGTTGGGCACGCGCCGATGGTCGATGTTCCGATCCGGCCGCGACAGGCCCCACAGCGCTGGATAGGCGCTGAAATCAGCGCGCATGTCTTCGTTGACGCGGACCTGCAGGTCCAGCCCCTGCGTACGCAGGGCGCGTATCACCACGTCAGTGCATACGCCGCGATCAGCGGGCACGTCGCCAGCGGGGTAGGCCAGTACCTGATAGGCCGGGTCGTAGCGCGTGGTGACGCCGATCTGCGCGCGGGCGGCAGCGACCAGCGGTGGTGAAGGTGTCGGTGCAGGGGCGGCGGACTTGTCGGCGCCGGCGGTCGCTGGCGACGACGTGGGCTGGCAGCCGCTGGCCAGGGCCAGCGTCAGCAGCAGCACCGTCCATGGTGCGCGGTTGCCTGGCTTCATGCCGAAGGAGGCGTGCCGTTGTTGTTGCCGCCACCGCCGCCACCGCCACCGCCACCACGGCGGCGGCGCCGACGTGGACCACGGTTGCCGGGCGCACCAGCCGTTGCAGCGTTGCCGTTGCCCTGGCTGTTGTCCTTGCCTTGCCCTGCCGCGCGCTCATGTGCAGGCCGTGCAGGCGGCCGCGCGTTGGCGACCGGTGCCGGCACGTCACGTCCCGGTACCTGCACCACACGCAGTTCATCGGTGTCGAGCTGGATCGCGGTGAGCTTGCCGCCCCACACCGCGCCGGTGTCGATCGCGTGGATGCCCTGGGTGATGGTCAGGCCGAGCGCGGACCAATGGCCACAGACCACCTTCAGGTCGCGCTCGACCCGGCCCGGCACTTCGAACCAGGGATACAGCCCCTGTTCCTGGGTGCCCGGTGTGCCCTTGTCCTCGATGCCGATACGGCCGCGCGAGGTGCAGTAGCGCATGCGCGTCAGCACGTTGATGATCGCCCGCGAGCGCTCGTAGCCGGTCAGGTTCGGCGCCCAGCTGGGCTTGTCGCCGTACATGTTGCGGAACAGCTTGCGGTAGCCGGCGCCGTGCAGCTGCACTTCCACTTCGGCCGCATGCTTTTCGGCCATCTGCGTGGTCCACTTCGGCGCCAGGCCGGCATGCACCATCATCCAGCCAAGCTCACGGTCCACGTGCACCAGTTTCTGCAGGCGCAGCCAGTCCAGCAGCACGTCACGGTCTTCGGCCTGGACGATGCGCAGCAGGTCCGGGTTGACCTTGCGCTGTTCCTCTTCGGTGCGCGCACCGACGGCCAGCAGCGAAAGGTCGTGGTTGCCGAGCACCACCACGCTGTGTTCGCGCAGCGAATGCACCAGCCGCAGCGTTTCCAGCGACTGTCCGCCGCGGTTGACCAGGTCGCCGCAGAACCACAGGGTGTCCTGCGCCGGATCGAACCGGATCTTTTCCAGCAGGCGCTGGGTTACGTCATAGCAGCCTTGCAGGTCGCCGATCGCCCATACACTCATCGTTCGGCCTCCGTGTCAGTGCAGGGTGCGCGGGATGGCCAGCACGAAGGGTGCGACCGGCGCGGCGAATTCGGTGCCATCGTCGGCCACCATGTCGTAATGGCCCTGCATCGTGCCGTGCTCGGTGCCGAGCATGACACCTGAGGTGTAATGGAAGTCTTCACCCGGACGCAGGCGCGGCTGTTCGCCGATCACGCCATCGCCATCGACATGCTCGACGCGGCCGTTGGCATCGGTGATGCGCCAATGGCGTGCGACCAGGCGCGCAGCAACGCGGCCCTGGTTGTGGATGCGGATCGTATAGGCGAACGCATAGCGACCGTCTTCCGGTGCGGATTGGTCGTCGAGGAAGCGCGGTGCGACTTCGACGGAGATGGCGTAAACGTCAGCGTCTTCCATACCAGCAGTGTAATCAGGAGGCATTGGCCAAAGCGATGAATTCAGCCACGTCCAGCTGTTCGGCGCGGGCATCGGGACGCACGCCGGCGGCCACGAACTGCTCGGCGCTGACCACGTTGTTCAGGGCATTGCGCAGGGTCTTGCGGCGTTGGCCGAAGGCGGCCCTGACCACGTCGGCGAAGCGCTTGTGGTCCTTGATGTTGATGGTGGCCGGGTCACGCGGTATCAGACGCACCACGGCCGAATCGACCTTCGGTGGCGGCCTGAACGCACCCGGCGGCACCACGAACAGCGAGGTCACCTCGCAGTAGGCCTGCAGCATCACGCTGAGGCGGCCGAACACCTTGCTGCCGGGACCGGCGGCCATGCGATCGACCACTTCCTTCTGCAGCATGAAGTGCATGTCGGAAATCACCGCAGCGTGTTCCAGCGCATGGAACAGGATCGGCGAGGAAATGTTGTAGGGCAGGTTGCCGACCAGGCGGATCGGCTGGCCATCGGCAAGCTCGGTGAAGTCCACCCGCAGCACATCGCGGTTGACGATGGTCAACTCGCCCAGCGGTTCGGCGGCCGCGGTCAACGGCGCGATCAGGTCGCGGTCGAACTCGATCACCGTCATCTTCGGGTGCACGCGCAGCAGCGGCAGGGTGATCGCACCCTGGCCCGGGCCGATCTCGACCAGGCGGTCGCCGTCCCTGGGATTGACCGCCATCACGATCTTGTCGATGTAGTAGCGGTCGGCAAGGAAGTGCTGGCCGAGCTGCTTCTTGGCCGGGGCGGAAAACACCGGGCCGGAGGGGGAATGCGGGGAAGTCATGTGCTCAGTGTACGTTGCCGCGCCAGCCGCGCACACAGCGTCGTGGCGGCCTGCAGGCTGGAAGGATCGGCAACGCCGCGGCCGGCAAGATCCAGCGCGGTGCCGTGGTCCACCGCCACGCGCGGGTAGGGCAGGCCCAGGGTCAGGTTCACCGCCTGCTCGAAGCCGGAGTACTTCAGCACCGGCAGGCCCTGGTCGTGGTACATGGCCAGCACGGTGTCGAAGCCGGCCAGCTTGGCCGGCAGGAACGCGGTATCGGCCGGCAGCGGGCCGATCAGGTCCATGCCCTCGCTGCGCAGGCGCTGCAGCAGCGGGATGACCAGATCCAGTTCCTCGCGACCGAGGTGGCCGTCTTCGCCGGCATGCGGGTTCAGGCCAAGCACGGCGATGCGCGGTGCGGCCAGGCCGAACTCGCGGCGCAGCGCGGCATGCACGGTGCGCAGGGTGTGTTCCAGGCCGGGGGCGGTGATCGCATCGGCGACCTCACGCAGCGGCAGGTGGGTTGTGGCCAGGGCAACGCGGACGATGTCGTTGGCCAGCATCATCACCACCTTCACTCCGGCCTGGTCGGCCAGCAGTTCGGTGGTGCCGCTGTAGGCGATGCCGCCCTGGTTGATCACCGCCTTGTGCACCGGGCCGGTCACCACGCCGTGCAGCTCACCGGACAGGCAGGCCTGGCCAGCACCCAGCAGGGCAGCAATCACTGCGCCTGCGTTGGCAGGGTCGGTATGGCCAAAACGGCTGGGGGTGCGGTTGGCGACGGCGCGCAGGCGCAGGTCGCCGGGGACGCGGGCATGCGCGCCCTCGGGCAGCAGTTGCAGGGGCAGGTTCAGCGCGGCAGCGGCCGCGCGCAGGGTGTCCGGATCGGCGAATGCCAGCAGCCGGCAATCATCGCGCGGCTGCTGGACCAGTCGGACACACAGCTCCGGGCCGATCCCGGCGGGCTCGCCCGGTACCAGAGCGAGCTCGGGGAGCATGGCTCAGGACTGCGGAGGCGTGGCGGTATTTTCCGCCCGGTCACCGCTGCGGAAGCTGACGAAGGCTTCGCCACGCAGCTCCTGCAGGAAGCGGTTGTACTCGTCTTCCAGCTTGCGGCGACCGATGGTCTCGCGGACCTGGGCGCGCTGGTTGTCACTGCCGACATCGGTCTGGCGGGTGCCCACGCGCTGCACGATGTGCCAGCCCGCATCGGTGCGGAACGGCTGGCTGACGCCGCCGTCCTGGATGCCTGCCACCTGCTGGCCGAAGGCCGGGCCGAATGCGTCGGCCGGGAACCAGCCCAGATCGCCGCCCTGGCCCTTGCTGTTGGTGTCCTCGGACGATTCCTTGGCCACCTGCTGGAAGTCGGCACCGCCGGCAATGCGGGCGCGCAGGGTATCGATCTTGGCCTTGGCGGCCGCGTCGGACTGTGCATCGTCCACGCGCACCAGGATATGGCGGCCGTGGTACTCGGTGACGGTGTGGGTGCCTGCCGCCGCGCTGGCGTCACGCACTTCCACCAGCTTCAGCAGCTGGAAGCCGCTCGGGCCGCGGATCGGGCCAACCACTTCGCCAGCCTTCATCTGCTGCATCGTCTGTGCGAACGCCGCCGGGATTTCATCCAGGGTGCGCCAGCCAAGGTCGCCGCCTTCCAGTGCATTGGGGCTGTCGGAATAGCGCACGGCCGCCGCATTGAAGTCCAGTTCGCCCTTGTCCAGCAGCTCCTTCACGCCGTCGGCCTTCTTCTGGCCGGTGGCGATCTGCTCGGCAGTGGCGCCGTCGGGCAGGGCGACCAGGATGTGCGCCAAGTGGAATTGGTTGCCGGCATCGGCCTGCTGCTTCAGGGCCGCATCGACCTCGCCTTCGCTGACGCTGATGCGGCTCTGCGCAAAGCTCTGGCGCAGGCGCTGCACGGTGATCTCGTCACGCACCGAGGCGCGGAAATCGTTGAAATCGATGCCGTCATGGGCCAGACGCTGACGCAGGGCATCCAGGGTCGAACCGTTCTGCTGGGCGATGGCATTCATCGCCTGGGTCAGTTCCTGGTCGCCGACATGGATACCGCTGCCCTGCGCACGGGCCACCTGCAGCTTGACCAGCACCAGGCGCTCGAGCACCTGGCGGCTGAGCACGTCATCAGGGGGCAGCTGGGCCTCGCGGCCGGCGTACTGCGCCTTGATGTTGGCGATCGCACGCTGGAGCTCGCTCTGCAGGATCACGTCCTCATCGACGACAGCAGCGATGCGGTCCAACGGCTGGGCCTCCTGCGCAATGACCTGCAGGGGGGCGGACACGCTGGACACCGCCAGAAGCGATGCGAGGAGAACGGGGAAGCTCTTGGTCATGGGATCAGATTCGGATCGTAGTCATCGCGGGTCGCGCCGGTGTTGCTGGGCGGCACGAGATAGAGGTCGTCGCGGTTGTAGCCGAGGATAGCACGGCGCAAAGTGCGGTCCGTGTCCTGGCCGAGGGAGCTCAAGCCCTTGAGCACGAACTCGAGCTGGATGGAGTTGTTCATTTCGCCTTCGCGGTTGCGCACGTAGCGGCGGGCCACGGCGCGCACGGCCAGGCAGCAGCTGTCCCACTGTACGCCACCGATGATCTCCAGCGGTTCCTTGTCCTGGATCGAGTAGTAATAACGGCCCACCAGGCTCCAGCGCTCGTTCAGCGGGTACAGGAACGACAGGTCGGCCTGTTCCAGCAGGGTGCGGTCGTGCTTGTTGGCGGTGGCCGGGGCGCCGGAATTGATGCGGTAACGGTAGGTCAGGTTGACCACGCCGTCGTTGGACATCAGGTAGCGGGCACGGACGCTGGCCAGATCCTCGCGCTTGTACTTGGGATCCCACTGGTAGGTGGCGCCCAGCGTCCAGCGGTCGTTGATCATGTAGTTGCCGTCGGCGATCCAGGCCGACTTGCCCTTTTCCACCGGCGCGCCACCGGGGGTCACGGACACCCGCGATTCGTCGAAGTACTGGATCTGGCCGATGGAGGCCGAGAAGCGTTCCTTGCCGGTGGTCTGGTCGATGAAGCGGGTGCTCAGGGCCATGGTCAGCTGGTTGGCGTCGTTCTGGCGATCAGCGCCCGTATAACGCGAATCGCGGAACAGCTGGCCCCAGCTGAAGGTGAAGTCGCGGGTATCGAAGATCGGCAGCTCGTCCTGATCGCGGTAGGGCGTGCGCAGGTAGAACAGGCGCGGCTCCAGGGTCTGCAGGAACGACTTGCCACCGATCTTCGTCTCACGATCGAAGAACAGGCCGGCGTCGAGGCTGGCGATCGGCAGGCTGCGGCTGGGCGAGGTATTGCCGCGCAGCTGTTCCGGCGTGGCCGTGTTCGGATCGATGCCCTGCGAGACCAGGATGCTCCTGCGGGTGGCATCGGCCAACCCGCGGTCCAGCTCGTAGCCGGTGTAACGGTAGGCCAGGGTCGGGGTGACGTACCAGGCCGCGCCGCTGATCGGGAACGACACGTAGGGCTTCACATCCAGGCGCGAGCCGCCGTAAATGCGCTGGGTCTGGCCGTTGCGCGTGTACTGCAGGTCGGGACCGGCCTCGGCGCCGTACTTGAAGTTGATGTCGTCGTGGGTGAAGCGCACGGCCTCGGCATAGACACCGGTCTCCAGCCACGGCAGCAGCGGCTTGTCCCAGTTGAGGAACAGGCGTGGCTGCCGGTTGTAAGGCAGCGCGCTCTCGTTGAGGGTGTAGTCGGTCAGCTGCCAGCGGTCGGCCATGATGCCGGCCGTCCAGTTCTTGCCGGTGCCATACAGGCCCACGGTGCTCTGCAGGTTCGAGGCGGTGACACCTACCAGGCGGTTGGCGAAGTCTTCCACGTAGCGCTCGTCGCTGACCCAGGCCAGGTTGGCACGGGCCTGCCAGTGGCTGTCCACGTTGTGGTAGCCACCGAATATCACCTGGCCGCGATCGCGGTCGCGCAGCTTGTCGTTGGGCATGAACGCGGTGATCAGTTCGCCGCGGCCGCCTTCATAGAGGTAGCGGAACTCGTTGTCGAGCATCAGGCCGCGCCGGCTCATGTAGCGCGGGGTCAACGTGTCGTCGTAGTTCGGCGCCAGGTTGAAGTAGATCGGCTGTGCGTAATCGAAACCGTTGCGCCCGGACATGCCCAGCTGCGGGAACAGCAGGCCTGTCTTGCGCCGGTCATCGATCGGGAACTTGAAGTAGGGCGCCCACAGGATCGGCACCTTGCCGATCCGCAGTACGGCGTTGCGGGCGGTGCCGAAGCCTTCGTCGTTGTCGACTTCGATCTCCGGCGCCGTCAGCCGCCATACCGGCTGCGACGGGTCGCAGGTGGTGTAGGTGGAGCGGTGCATCTGCCCGACCGCGCCCTGCAGGTCGACTGATTCGGCTTCGCCATTGCCGCGGCGGGACACCAGCTGGTACTGGATGTCGGTGATCTTGTGGGTGTCGCTTTCCTGGTTGCCCTCGGCGCGCTTGGCGACCATCCGGATCGAGGCATCCTGGTAACGGACGTTGCCGTCGGCGACGTAGTTGCCGCTTTCGGTATCGAAGCTGAGCTTGTCGGTGCCGACGAACTGGTCGCCCCGGCGCAGCGCCACATTGCCCTGGTACTGCGGCACGGTGGTGGTGCCCAGCAGCTGGTCGCCCTCGATGTCGGTGGGCTGCTGTTCGCGCGCAGCGCTGGCGGCAGCCTTGTCCTGGCCGGGCACCGGCGTCGGCGCGTCGGTGAACGCAGGGATCACGTCCGTGGCCGGGCAAAGGCCCCAGTTGAGCGGCTTGTCATCGGCCCATGCCGGAAGGCAGACGGCGATGCTCAGGGGCAGGGGAAGCAGGCGGAGGGCTCGGCGCACGCGGTTCGGATTCGGGCGAAAACGGACGGTAGCTTGCCCCATCCCTTGCATAGGGGCAATGAAGGCCTCCCCGGATTGCCGGTTCGGGTTCATCCAGGCCCGTTGCCGGAAGGCGTCGCCATCAGTGCCTGCAGATGGGCCACGCTGCACTCGGCCAGGGCCTGCAGGTCGTATCCGCCCTCCAGCATCGACACCACCCGGCCAGCGGCATGGCGGCGTGCCAGCGCGTGCAGTTCGCGGGTGATCCAGGCGAAATCGTCGGTCTCCAGCATCAGGTCGGCCTGCGGATCGCGCAGGTGGGCATCGAAGCCGGCCGAGATCAGCAGCAGCTGGGGGCGGAAGTCGTCGATCGCCGGCAGCATCTCGTCGGCCCAGACGTTGCGGAAGCGGAAGCCACCGCTGCCCGGTGGCAGCAGGATGTTCATCAGGTTGCCGGCGCCGCGGTCACGGCGCAGGCCGGACTCGGGGAACAGCCCTGCCTGATGGGTGCTGTAGTAGGACACCCGGGCGTCGTGCTGGAAGATGTCCTGGGTGCCGTTGCCGTGGTGGACATCGAAATCGACCACCGCGATCCGCTCCAGGCCGTGGCGATCGCGGGCGTAGGCGGCGGCGATGGCGATGTTGTTGAGCAGGCAGAAACCCATCGCGGTACTGCTGGTGGCATGGTGGCCGGGCGGGCGCACCGCGCAGAAGGCCAGTGGATCCTCACCCAGCATCACTGCATCGACGGCCGCGACACCTGCGCCGGCGGCATGCACCGCGGCACTGGCCGAACCCGGCGAGGTCCAGGTGTCCATGTCCAGCTGGCGCAGCGGTGCGGTCTGCGGTTGCAGCACCAGATCCAGCAGCGCGCTGTCGTGGACCCGGGTCAGTTCGCCAAACTTGGCCGGTGGCGCTTCGCGCCACTCCAGTTGGCCGGGGAAAGCCTCATGCAGCGCATCGAGCACCACCTGCAGGCGTTGCGGGCATTCAGGATGGCCAGGGCCGGGATCGTGCAGCAGGCAGGCGGGATGGGTGAAGACCAACATGGCGGCTCAGCGCTGGCGATGCTGTGGTTGCCACAGCGCTTCGCCGTGGCCATCGGCCCGTGCCAGCACCCGGGCCAGCACGAACAGCAGGTCTGACAGCCGGTTGAGGTACTGCAGCGCTTCGCTGCGTACCGGTTCCACCCGGGCCAGGGCCACCGTGTCGCGCTCGGCGCGGCGGACCACGGTACGGGCCAGGTGGCAGCGCGCGGCGGCCTCGCCGCCGGCCGGCAGGATGAACTCCTTCAGCATCGGCAGGTCGGCGTTGTAGTGGTCCAGCTGCTGTTCCAGGGCCGATACGTCGGCGGCGTGGATCGCGGCATGGCCGGGAACGCACAGTTCGGCGCCCAGATCGAACAGCTGGTGCTGCAGGTGCACGACCAGCGCGCGGATGTCCTCCGGCAGCGGCACGGCGAGCAACAGCCCGAGCGTGGCATTGGCTTCGTCGACGGTGCCATAGGAGGCAACACGCAGATCGTCCTTGCCGACCCGGCTGCCGTCACCCAGGCCGGTGCTGCCGTCGTCGCCGGTGCGGGTGTAGATGCGCGAGAGGCGATGACCCATGGCGCGGCTCAGTGATGGATGTCGCGGCGGGCCTGCAGGAGCTTGAGCACCTGCTCCACGGCCAGCTGCAGTGCGGCGGCCAGGGCCACGTAGATCGCGGTGGTGCGCAGGTAGGGGCCGAACCACTGTGCGTAGTTCTGCGCCCAGCCGGCCACGGTCGGCTCGGCCACGTTCTGGCTGGTCCAGTAGAAACCGCCCTGTGCCAGCAGATGGCACAGCGCCACCGACGCCACCAGCAGCAACGCACCCTTGCCCAGCACCGACCACTGCGCACTGCGGTAGTTGCGGCCCAGCAGCATGCCGCCGGCCCACATGGCGAAGTACGCCGGCAACAGCAGCCAGTAGCCCGGCGACACGCAGTAGTGCTGCCAGAAATCGAGGCCGCTGCTGCGGATCACGATCCAGTCGACCAGCACCGCGAACACCATCAGCAGCGGGAACGCCCAGCGGGTCCAGCGGGCGAGGTAGAAGCCGCCGATGAAGAACACGGCCCAGGAGGCGTCCGGGATTGCCGCGAAGTGATTGACGCGGGTCGCCGCCAGCAACAGCACGAGCACTGACAGGACGAAGGCGCGGGGTGCGGAGTCGGACATGGCGGTGGGGGCCGGAGCGGATTCAGGTTTCATTCTAGCCCGGCGCGACGCTGGGCGCAGGCGGGGCCGTGCCGGGCATGCAGGCGCGGCGAGCGCGTATCATGCGCCCATGAGTGAACGACATGACGTGCTGATCGTCGGTGGTGGTCTGGTGGGTGCCAGCCTGGCCATCGCCCTGGACCGGCTGGGCCGCGACGTGGGCCTGCTCGAGGCCAGCCCGGCTGGCGAACTGCCAGCGGTGTTCGACCAGCGCAACCTCAGTTTTGCCGCAGCCACCATCAACGCGCTGACCGCGCTGGGGGTCATGCAGAAACTGTCGATGGCGCCCGGCCCGATCCGCCGCATCCATGTCAGCCGCGCCGGTGATTTCGGCCGCGTGCAGCTCGATGCAACGGATTACGACCGGCCGTGGTTCGGCCAGGTGGTGGTGGCGCGTGATTTCGGCCAGGCGCTGGAAAGCCGGCTGCAGGAGCTGCCACGACTGCGCCGCTACCGGCCGATGCGTTTCCTTGGTCTGGGCGATGTGATTGATGGTTACCGCCAGGTGCGGGTGGCCGATGACAGCGGCGAGCGCGTGCTGCTGGCGCGACTGGTGGTCGGTGCCGACGGCACCAGCAGCGGCGTGCGAGATGCGTTGGGCATCGAAGTTGATCGCCACGATTTCCAGCAGACGCTGTTCGTGGCCCGCGTACGCAGCCAGCGTGCGCCCGATGGCACCGCCTGGGAGCGCTTCACCGATACCGGCCCGACGGCGTTGCTGCCGCGTGGCGACCGCCATTTCGGCACCGTGCATGGCGTCGCCCGTGACCAGGCCGAAGCGGTGATGGCGCTGGACGACAGCGCGTGGCTGCAGCGCCTGCAGCAGGCCATCGGCTGGCGTGCGGGTCGCCTGCTCGACTCTGGTCCGCGCAGCGCCTATCCGCTGATCCAGGTACTGGCGAGCGCGCTGGTGGGGGAGCGCACGGTGCTGCTTGGCAATGCCGCGCAGACCATCCATCCGCTGGGTGCACAGGGTTTCAACCTCGGCCTGCGCGATGCGTTGACGTTGGCCGAGCTGCTGGAAGTGGAGGGCGACGCTGGCAGCGACGCACTGCTGCGATCCTATGTGGCCCGCCGTGAAGAAGATCGACGACAGACGGTGGCGTTCTCCGGTGGTCTTGCGCGCCTGACCAGCAATCCGGCGCCGCTGCTGCGCCCCCTGCGCAGCCTGGGCCTGGTGGCCGCACAGCGCGCCTCGGTGCAGTCGATGCTGGTCGGTGGTGCGATGGGCTTCCGTGGCGACGTGCCGCGCCTGTGTCGCGGAGAAGCCGCATGAACCGGCGCGCACGCCTGGACGTGGTCATTGTGGGCGGCGGCGTGGTCGGCGCTGCCTGCGCGCTGGCCCTGGCCGATGCTGGTCTTGCCGTGGCGCTGGTGGAAGGACGCGAGCCTGCACCGTGGCAGGCCGCACAGCCGGATCTGCGGGTGTTCGCCTTCGCCGCCGACAACGTGCAGCTGCTGCAGCGTCTCGGTGTGTGGCCGACGATCGCGCAGGCGCGCGCCTGGCCGTACCGGCGCATGCAGGTGTGGGATGCGGCCGGTGGCGACGACCTGCTGTTCGACGCGGACCGCTTCGGCCGTCGCGAACTGGGTTTCATCGTCGAGAACGGGTTGCTGCAGGATCGCCTGTGGGCGGCGCTGCCGGCCGCCGGCGTGGAGCTGCATTGCCCGGCGCGCGTGGAAGCGCTCGAACAGGACGAGCACGGTGTGCGCCTGCGCCTGGATGATGGCCGTCGCATCGAAGCCGCGCTGGCCGTGGCTGCCGACGGTGCGGAATCGACCCTGCGCGGACTGGCCGGGATCGAGGTCGAGCGCCACGATTACCAGCAGCGCGGGGTGGTCGCCTATGTGGACAGCGAGCTGCCCAACCAAGCGACGGCCTGGCAGCGTTTCCTGCCGACCGGTCCGCTGGCGCTGCTGCCGGTGGCCGAGCGCCGCAGCTCCATCGTCTGGACGTTGCCCGACGACGAGGCGGCACGCGTGCTGGCGCTGGACGAAGACGCATTCAATCGTGAACTGACCCGTGCCTTCGCCGCGCGCCTGGGTGAGCTGCGGCTGGCCTCGCCGCGCGCGGCGTTCCCGCTGCGCCGGCAGTTGGCCCGCCACTACGTGGCCGGTCGCGTGTTGGCGCTGGGCGATGCCGCCCACGTGGTGCACCCGCTGGCCGGGCAGGGCGTCAACCTCGGCCTGCGCGACGTCGCCGCCCTGCGGCACTGGCTGGCGCCGTCCGCCGAACGTCGTGGGCAGCCACGGTTGTCGCCGCAGCGTCTGCAGCGCTGGGCGCGTGAGCGTCGCAGCGACAACCAGATCGCTGCTTACAGCTTCGACGCGATCAACCGACTGTTCTCCAACGACGAGATGCACCTGACCCTGGCGCGTGGACGCGCGCTGGGCTGTGCGGGCAAGTGGCCGCCGCTGGTGCAGGCCTTCTGGAAGCGCGCCGCAGGGGTGTGACGCCTGGGTGCCAACCAAGGTTGGCAACTACCAACCACGGGTGATGCGGGCCCGCGCCGAATCGCTTCTGGTAGACGCCAACCTTGGTTGGCGCGCGTGCCCCGGATCATCCACCGGTAGCGCCGGGCCATGCCCGGCGAGCGCGCAGCGCGGTTCATGGATCCCGCCGGGCATGGCCCGGCGCTACCGCCGTCGGTAGATCCACGCCATGCGTGGATACCGTTACCGCAGCGGCGTCAATCCACCAGCCAACCGGCCAGATCGGCGCGGTCCAGCTTGCCGCGACGCTTCACGTCCAATGCGTTGAACTCGTCGGCAAGCGCCGGGTTCACCTGCGCCTCCTCACGGCTGATGAAGCCATCACCGTCCACGTCCAGCTCGGCGAAATGGATGCGGTACTGGCCGACCACGCTGGCCGGCGCCACCGAACGCACCGTTATCGGGGTTTCGCCCAGCGGCACCACGATGTCGACGCTGCCGGTCACCCGGCCGGCCGACAGCGACTGCTGGCGGACCACGCCACTGTCATCGCGCAGCGGAGCACTCTGCGCCGGCTGCGGGCGCACCGGCTGTGCCAGTGCCGGCGATGCCAGCAACGCGGTACACAGCAGCAGGGAAATGCGCGGGGTGTTCATCAGCGCAGCGGCGACGCCAGCACCGTGATTTCCTCACGGTCGTGGTACAGCTGCTTGGCACGCACCACCAGCGGCTTGCCGGCCTGGTCCTGGAACAGGTCCAGGCACAGGCGCGTTTCGTCCCAGCGCTTCTTCATCGGCAGCTTCAGGTTGAAAATCGCGTGCTTGCACCAGCCTTCGCGGAACCAGGTGGCCATGCGTTCGGCGACGCGACGCGGTTGCTCGACCATGTCGCAGACCATCCAGTCCAGCGGCTGCTCCGGATGCCAATGGAAGCCATCGGCACGCAGGTGCTCGACCAGGCCGGTGTCCAGTACGTGCTGGCGCAGCGGGCCGTTGTCGATGCTCAGCACATGCACGTGCTGGCGGGTCAGCACCCAGGTCCAGCCGCCCGGTGCCGCGCCGAGGTCGGCCGCGCGCATGCCCGGGCGAACCAGCGCTTCGCGTTCTTCCGGGGCAAGCAGGGTCAGCAGTGCCTCATCCAGCTTCAATGCCGAGCGCGAGGGTGCGTCGGGCAACAGCTTCAGGCGCGGAATGCCCAACGCCCAGGGTGCACTGTCGTCCGGGTTGGCCACGCAGATGAAAGCGTGGGTGCCATCGACGAACACCACGTGCAGGCGCGGCAGGCGTGCGTTGGGTTTGTCGCTGAGTTTGCCGGCCTTGCGCAGCGCCGGGCGCAGGGCATTGCCGAACGCACGCGCCAGTCCGGACAGCGGTTTGCCAGCGTCCGAATCGGGATGCTCCACCCACAGATCACCAAAGCGCGGCGCATCGGCCAGCACGTCCAGCATCGGGGTGATGCGGTCGGCCGGGTCCAGCTGCGGCAGCTCGGCCAGCACCACCAGCTTCTGGCGGGCGAAGATCAGCTCGCGCCACGGCAGTCGCGGTGCAAGCGCCGCGGCTTCATCGCACATGAAGAGCACGTAGCCATCATTGCGCTGGGTGCGGGCGTAACCGGCAAAACCGGCAGCGCCTGCGCGGAACTGCAGTTCGCCGGCCAGCTCGGGCTCGAAGCCCTGCCGGCACAGGCACAGCAGGCCGATGCCGGTCTCAGTAACGGGCGCCATCGCTTTCCCCATAGGCACGCAGCACGCTGCGCGCCGCATCGCGGTTCAGACCCTGCACCACTTCGATGCCGCGCTTGTTGAGTTCGCCCACCCAGTCGGCCGGCAGCGGGCCTTCATCGAACGGGGTCAGTTCTTCCACGTCGGCCGAACTCGCGCCGATCAGCAGGCGGTCGATGCCGGCCCACACGGTGGCTCCGTAGCACTGGCAGCACGGCTGCGAGCTGGTGGCCAGGGTGATCGGCGACAGCACCGCGTTCAGGCGCGGGGTCTGCAGGCGCTGCTGGGCCAGCATGTAGGCCATGTTCTCGGCGTGCGCCAGCGAGGTCGAGTGCGGCATCACCCGGTTCACGCCGGCGGCGATCACCTTGTCATCCGGCCCGAACACCACGGCGCCGAACGGGCCGCCACTGGCGTGGTCGACGTTCAGCCGCGACAGCTCGATCGCCAGCGCGACCTTGGCCTCGTCGCCCGGATATCGACGATCCAGGTCGATCTGGTCGTGGATCCAGGCGGGAAGGGTCAGGTGGACTTGCGCGTACAGCATCGCGGGGGTGCCTCGTTGGGAGTGAAAGGAACAGGTGCAACAGATGTCGGCGCGCAGTGTAGCGGCAGTGGCATGTACCGGGCGTGCGCGCTGGATTCAGGCCGGTGACGGTGAGCCGGTGCGGATCACCACGTACTGCTTGCGGAACTCCAGCCCCGCCTGCGGCCAGCGTGCGGCATAGGCGCGCAGCAGTGGCAGGGCAGGGGCGAAGTCATGGCCGTTGACCCTGCAGTCGGCTTCGCACTGGCCCTGCTCGTCGCGCGACGCGAACAGGCGGATGGCCAGGAAGTGGTGGGCCTTCAGCAGGTCGTCGAAGGCGTCGATGCTCTTGGTGAACAGGCAGCAGGGGCAGGAGCCGTGGTCGTCCTCGCTGCACGCGGCAGCGTCGTCCAGTTCGCGGGCGCGGTAATGGGCCAGCGGCCCCAGCACCACGGTGCGCTCGTGTTCTTCGCCTTCGTCGCCGCTCGGGTAAGTCAGCCCCATCATCGGCAGATCCGGTGCGTCTTCGGCACCGACGGCGGCCTGCAGGGTCGCCAGATCCACCCGCACCCAGGTGTCGAAGCCGGACAGCAACGACTCCTGTTCGGTCGCGCCATTGGCGTGCTGGTATTCGAACAGGCCATCGGCGAACAGGCCGGCGTGACGGGTCTCGATGACGGTGGACGTCTGCCAGCCGCCGTTGTCGCGTTCGTTGCTGGAGACGCTGTGCGGCGTCAGCTGCAGGCCGCTGTCGAGCAACAGGTCGCCGCCCTCGACGGTGCAGGCGATGTCACGGCCCAGCAGGACCTGTTGCAGCAGCGGCAGAAGTGCACTCGGGTCAGCGGACATGGCAGGGCCTGACAGGGGCGAGGAGGGGATGATGACGCCGACAGCGGCTGCGCGGTGGCATTGCATGCCTGCGCTCGCGCAGCAAGGCCTGCCGTTACCGAGGGTCGGCTACGCAGGCTTCAGCAGAGGATGAGGCAGTTGCAGGATGACGCGGGCGCCTTCGCGGCGCCCGCGCAGGTCCTCAGGCCGACCAGGTGTCGCGCAGGGTCACGCTGCGGTTGAACACCGGCTTGGCTTCGGTGTGGTCACGGCGGTCGGCAACGAAGTAGCCGGTGCGCTCGAACTGGAACGACTGTTCCGGCGCCGCGGTGGCGGCAGCCGGCTCGACATAGCCGGTGACGGTGCGGCGCGATTCCGGATTGAGATAGTCGCGGTAGGTCTTGCCTTCCGATTCGTCGTCCGGGTTCGGTACCGAGAACAGGCGGTCGTACAGGCGGATCTCGGCCGGCACGCCGTGCACGGCGCTGACCCAGTGGATGGTGCCCTTGACCTTGCGGTTGGCGCCTTCCATGCCCGGGCGCGATTCCGGATCCAGCCAGCCGCGCAGCTCGGTGATGGTGCCGTCGGCATCCTTGATCACGTCGTCGCAGCGGATGATGCCGGCACCGCGCAGGCGCACTTCACCACCAGGAACCAGGCGCTTCCAGCCCTTCGGCGGCACTTCGGCGAAGTCCTCGCGGTCGATCCACACCTCACGTGCGAACGGCACTTCGCGGGTACCGAAGCTTTCGTCCTTCGGGTGGTTGCTGAAGGTCAGCTGCTCTTCGTGGCCTTCGGCCAGGTTGGTCAGCACCAGCTTGACCGGGTCGACCACGGCCATGCGACGCGGCGCGGCGCTGTCCAGGTCTTCGCGCAGCGCGCCTTCCAGTACGCTGAAATCGATCATCGAATTCTGCTTGCTGATGCCCACGCGCTCGGCGAACAGGCACATCGCCGCCGGCGTGTAGCCACGGCGACGCAGGCCCTGCAGGGTCGGCATGCGCGGGTCTTCCCAGCCGTCCACCAGCTGTTCGGTGACCAGCGCCATCAGCTTGCGCTTGCTCATCACCGTGTAGTTGATGTTCAAGCGCGAGAACTCGATCTGGCGCGGTTTGGCCGCTTCGCGCGGCAGGCCGGCGTCGACCAGCGGCTGGGTCAGCGCGTCATCGTGGGCGAAGTCGACGTTGTCCACGCACCAGTCGTACAGCGGGCGATGGTCTTCGAACTCCAGGGTGCACAGCGAGTGTGTGATGCCCTCGATCGAATCGCCCAGCGCATGGGCGAAGTCGTACATCGGGTAGATCGGCCATGCGTTGCCGGTGTTCTGGTGCTCGACGTGCTTGATGCGGTACAGCGCCGGATCGCGCAGGTTGATGTTGCCGCTGGCCATGTCGATCTTGGCGCGCACGGTGCGCGCGCCATCGGGGAATTCCCCGGCGCGCATGCGGCGGAACAGGTCGAGGTTTTCCTCGACGCTGCGCTCGCGGTAAGGCGAGGGGCGACCCGGTTCGGTCAGGGTGCCGCGGTAGGCGCGCACTTCCTCGGCCGACAGGTCGCAGACATAGGCCTTGCCGTCGGCGATCAGCTTCTCGGCGGCCAGGTAATAGGTCTGGAAGTAGTCCGAGGCGTGGCGCAGCTCGTTCCACTCAAAGCCCAGCCAACGCACGTCGTCCTGGATCGCAGCCACGTACTCCGGGTCTTCCTTGGCCGGGTTGGTGTCGTCGAAACGCAGGTTGCAGACGCCACTGAACTCACCGGCGATGCCGAAGTTCAGGCAGATCGACTTGGCATGGCCGATGTGCAGGTAGCCGTTCGGCTCCGGCGGGAAGCGGGTCTTGATCGCCTGGTGCTTACCGCTGGCCAGGTCCTCGCGCACGATCTGGCGGATGAAATCGCGCTTCTCGTGGCTGTCGGCGGGGGTCTCGGGGCTGGCGGGGGTGTGCTCTGACATGAGTCGGCGAAAGTAAGGCAGAAAGATTGCCAGTCTAACGCTTACCGGGAAGGGCTGCCCGGTGGGCGGGCATGGATGGTTGGTGTTGCCGGCCAGCGGCCGGCACTACCTGCGTCATCTGTAGTGCCGGCTGCTGGCCAGCAACCCGCGGATGCCGCCCCCGGCACCATTCATCCCCCGGGCGTATGCTGGAATCCTGTCCCACGGAGCCGCCCGCATGCACATCGTGTACAAGGCCGACAATCTGTTCGACGCCCACCTGGTCAAGCACGCGCTGGAAGACGCCGGCATCCCGGCCTTTGTGTTCGGCGAGTCGCTGCTGGGTGGCATGGGCGAGCTGCCGTTGTTCGGCGTGCTGCGGGTCGGTATCCCCGACGCCGCGCGCCCGCAGGCCGAGGACATCGTCGCCGCGCTGGACTTGGGCCACGCCCCCGGCGACCCCATTTCAGATGCCGACGACATTGCCGGCCTTCCGGCGTAGGAGCGCATCATGTTGGGAATCGGACAGGGCATCCTCGGCATCGGGGCCTTCAAGCAGCGCCTGCCGCGCCCGGAAGAAGCGCTGCCGGGCCGCGAGCAACCGCTGCCGCTGCACAGCAACCAGCACTTCGTGAACAGCCATCCGTTGAAGGACCGTTTCGCCGGCCTGCAGCAGATCCGCTTCGCCCTGGGCTGCTTCTGGGGCGCCGAGCGCAAGTTCTGGAGCGAACCGGGCGTGTACAGCACCTCGGTGGGCTATGCCGGCGGCATCACCCCGAACCCCACCTATGAAGAGGTCTGTTCAGGCCTGACCGGCCACACCGAGGTGGTGCAGGTGGTGTTCGACCCGGCGGTGGTGAGCCTGGAGCGGCTGCTGCAGCTGTTCTGGGAGAGCCACGACCCGACCCAGGGCATGCGCCAGGGCAACGACACAGGCACCCAGTACCGTTCGGCGATCCACGCTACCGACGAGGCGCAGTACGCGGCGGCGCTGGCCAGCCGCGAGGCCTACCAGGCGCAGTTGGCTGCAGCGGGCTATGGCCCGATCACCACCGAGATCGTGTACCCGGCGCCTGAGTACTACTACGCCGAGGACTATCACCAGCAGTACCTGGCGAAGAATCCGAACGGTTACTGCGGCATCGGCGGTACCGGCGTGAGCTGCCCGATCGGGTTGGATGTGGAGGTGCCGCGCTGACGCGCGGTGGTCCGCCTGCGGCGGGCAGAAGCTGAAAGCAACGGCCAAAGCCAAAGCCAAAGCGGCTCTGGGTTGCTGCGGGTTGGGCGGGGCGGTGTGGGTTGGCAGGACACGCCGTGAACCCATCCATGGGGGCTCGATGGCGCCATCCATGGCGCCAACGGTCCTGCCAACCCACACCGCCCCGCCCCCGACAGTTTCCCGGTGACGGTGGGCAAGAGCATTGGGTTACTGACGACCTGATAGAAAACAAAAAGGACGCGGCATTCGCCGCGTCCTTTTTGTTTGTGAGCACGCGTAGCGCGCGACCCGCTTTTGCTCTTCTTTTCTTTCTTCCGTGGCGGACCGCCGCAGGAAACTGTCAGAGGTCGGGCGGGTTGGGTTCGCGGGGGTGTCCGCGGCATGGATGCCGCGGCCAAGCCTCCATGGACGGATTCACGGCGTCTCCCGCGTACCCAACCCGCCCGGCCAAGCGCAGCTTTTGCTCATAGCGACCCGCCACAAGGGGCTCAGCCGTTGGCCGGAATCCTCACAGCGCCTCGCGGATCCGCTGACGCAGCGCTTCCAGATCCTTGGCAAACGCATCGATACCCGTCGCCAGCTTCTCGGTCGCCATCGGATCGGCCGCCAGGTCCGCAGCGAACGTCGCCGCGTCGATCGGCGTCACCTGCACCGCTTCAGCGGCACCGGCCACCAGCTTGCGCGGCAGCACGCCGTGGTCGGCATCCAGCTTCTCCAGCAGGTCCGGCGAAATGGTCAGGCGGTCGCAGCCGGCCAGCGCTTCGATCTGCGCGGTCGAACGGAACGAGGCGCCCATCACCACGGTCGGCGAACCGCGGCGCTTGAATTCGGCATACACGCCACGCACGAACACCACGCCCGGGTCTTCGTCGATGTTCGCCGGGGTCTGGCCGTTGGCCACGTACCAGTCGAGAATGCGGCCGACGAACGGCGAGATCAGGAACGCACCCGCTTCGCTGCAGGCCAGTGCCTGGGTCGGGTTGAAGATCAGGGTCAGGTTGCAGTCGATGCCTTCGGCCTGCAGCACGCGCGCGGCTTCCACGCCTTCCCAGGTCGCAGCGATCTTGATCAGGATCTTCTCGCGCGGCACGCCGGCATCGGCGTACATCTGGATGAACTGGCGGGCCTTGGCCACGGTCGCGGCAGTGTCATGGGCCTGGTCGGCATCCACTTCGGTGGACACACGGCCCGGTACCAGCGTGCTCAGCAGCGCGCCGACGCCGATGGTCAGGCGGTCGGCCACGGCGTGCACCACGGTCTCGCGGTCACCGCCCTGCTGGCGGCCCCAGGCCAGTTCGCGTTCGATCAGTTCCGCATAGACCGGCAGGTCCAGCGCCTTCTTCACCAGGGTCGGATTGGTGGTGCAGTCCACCGGCTGCAAGCGCTTGATCGCCTCGTAGTCACCGGTATCGGCAACGACCACGGACAGTTCGCGCAGCTGGGACAGTTTGGACGGGGTACTCATTACGGCTCCTGGTGCGGGGATTGCAGGGAAACTGATCGCGCGCGGTACGCAGCGCAGGTCAGGGACGGTCGTTGTGGACCGCGCTCACGCGCAGCCGCAGCTTGCGGCCGCCGGGGGCGGTCCAGTCGATGCTCTGGCCCACGGCCAGGCCAAGCAGGGCGCTGCCCACGGGCGCCAGCACGGACACCTTGCCTTCATCGACATTGGCTTCGCGGGGGAAGACCAGGGTCAGGACATGCTTTTCGCCCGACACTTCATCTTCGCACTCCACGCGCGAATGCATCATGACGATGCCTTCGGGAATCTGGTCTGGCGGCAACACGGTCGCCCGGTTGAGTTCGTCGGCAAGCGCACGCGCGGCCGGCGTCTGGCTGTTTGCCGGAGATTCGAGCATGGCGTCCAGGCGGTCCATGTCGAGGGTGGAAACGGTGATCGACGGCGGCAGGCCGCTGGCGGTGTTCATGGTGACGCTCCTTGGTTGAAAGCCATGCAAAAGGCGGCACCTGCTGGCGCCGCCTGACTGTATTGTGGGGACAAATGCGGCCGGAATCGACTCCCGGCGGTTTCGAGGCCCGGCTGCGGTGTCTCAGCCGTTCAGCACCGGCGTGGGCGGGGTGGCAGCATCGCCGTTTGCCGGGGCCAACGCCTCCAGCGTAAACAGCGCATCGGGCAGGCGCTTGAACTGTTCGGCCAGCTCCATCAGGAACTCGTTCATCGCCGAGCTGCGGCGCCAGATCATGGCGATGCGACGGCTGGGACGGCCCTCGCCGACGAAGTCGATCAGGCGGATGTTGTTCGAGCGCGGCACCGGCGGCTGGACCGACAGGCTGGGCAGCAGGGTGATGCCAACGTCGGCGGCGACCATCTGTCGCAGCGTTTCCAGGCTGGTGGCGCGGAATTCGGATTTTTCATTGGCGCCGAACAGGCGACAGACTTCCAGCGCCTGGTCACGCAGGCAGTGGCCGTCTTCCAGCAACAGCAGTTTCTGCGTGGCCAGTTCCTGCACGTCCAGATGCTCGCGCGTGGCCAGCGGATGGCGGCCGGACACGGCCAGCAGGAACGGCTCCTCGAACAGGAATTCGGCATGCAGCTGGTCGTCGATCACCGGCAGTGCCAACAGTGCGGCGTCGAGCTTGCCTTCGCGCAGGCGCTCCAGCAGCACATCGCTCTTTTCTTCCACCAGCAGCAGTTCCAGCTCGGGGAAGCGCGTGCGGATGCGCGGAATCACGTGCGGCAACAGGTACGGGCCCAGGGTGGGGAAGATCCCCAGGCGCACGGTACCCGCTTCCGGATCGCGGCTGCGTCGCGCCGCTTCCTTCAGCTGTTCCACTTCGGCCACGATCACCCGTGCCCGCGCGGCCGCTTCGTGGCCGGCAGGCGTCAGCATCACCTTGCGCGGCGCACGTTCCACCAGTGGCAGGCCCAGTTCCTCTTCCAGCTTGCGGATCTGCGTCGACAGCGTGGGCTGGCTGACGAAGCAGGAGGCGGCGGCCCGGCCGAAGTGCTTGTGATCGGCCAGGGCCACCAGGTATTTCAGGTCACGCAGGTTCATCCTCAGACCTCTCGGGGTACTGCACCGGCATGGCGTTGCCCCGCCGGTTGATGGTGCTCCCGATGGCCTGGGAACGTTGGATCAGGCCGCTTCGGCCACCGCACCGCTACTCTTGGGAACCGAGGAGCGGATCAGGTGATCGAAAGCGCTAAGTGCGGCGGTCGAACCGGCGCCCATCGCGATGATGATCTGCTTGTAGGGTACCGTCGTGCAATCACCCGCGGCGAACACGCCCGGCAGATTGGTCTGCCCGCGGTCATCGATGACGATCTCGCCACGCGGCGAAAGAGCCACGGTGTCCTTCAGCCATTCGGTGTTCGGCAGCAGGCCGATCTGCACGAAGATGCCTTCCAGTTCAACGCGATGCGAATCGCCGCCGACACGGTCCTTGTAGACCAGGCCGGTGACACGGCTGCCGTCGCCCAGCACTTCGGTGGTCTGCGCGCTGGTCAGCACGGTGACATTGGCCAGGCTGCGCAGCTTCTTCTGCAGCACTTCGTCGGCACGCAGGCTGGAATCGAATTCCAGCAGGGTCACATGCGACACGATGCCGGCCAGATCGATGGCGGCTTCAACGCCCGAATTGCCACCGCCGATCACCGCTACGCGCTTGCCCTTGAACAGGGGGCCATCGCAGTGCGGGCAGTAGGCCACGCCCTTGTTGCGGTACTGGTCTTCGCCTGGCACGTTCATCTGCCGCCAGCGGGCGCCAGTGGACAGGATCACCGAGCGCGACTTCAGCACCGCGCCGTTTTCCAGCTGCACCTGCACCAGGCCGTCTTCACCGGCCGGCACCAGCGCACTGGCGCGTTGCAGGTCCATGATGTCGACCTCGTATTCGCGCACGTGCTGCTCCAGCGCCGCGGCCAGCTTCGGGCCTTCGGTCTCCTTCACCGAAATGAAGTTCTCGATCGCCATGGTGTCCAGCACCTGGCCACCGAAACGCTCGGCAGCGATGCCGGTACGGATGCCCTTGCGCGCAGCGTAGATCGCCGCTGCGGCACCGGCTGGGCCACCACCGACCACCAGCACGTCGAAGGCCTCCTTGGCGCCGATCTTCTCGGCATCACGCTTGCTGGCGTTGGTGTCCAGCTTGGCCACGATCTGCTCGAGGGTCATGCGACCCTGGTCGAACACCGCACCATTGAGGTAGACGGTGGGCACCGACATGATCTCGCGCTGCTCGACTTCTTCCTGGAACAGCGCACCGTCGATGGCTACGTGCTGGATGCGCGGGTTGAGCACGGCAGCCAGGTTCAGCGCCTGCACCACATCCGGGCAGTTCTGGCAGGACAGCGAGAAATAGGTTTCAAACCTGTAATCGCCTTCCAGGTTCTGCACCTGTTCGATCAGCTCGGCGGTGGCCTTGGACGGATGCCCGCCGACCTGCAGCAGTGCCAGCACCAGCGAGGTGAACTCGTGGCCCATCGGCAGGCCGGCGAAGGTCAGGTGGATGTCCTGGCCCGGCGTGCCCAGGTCGAAGGACGGCACGCGGCCTTGGCCATCACGCAGCACCTGCAGCGAGATCTTGTCCGACAGGCTTTCCAGGGTCTGCAGCAGGTCCAGCATCTCCTGCGACTTGGCACCGTCGTCGGCATGCGCGGTGATCTGGATCGGGCGGGTCACGCGCTCCAGATAGGTCTTCAGCTGCGACTGCAGGTTGGCGTCCAACATGGTCTTCTCCTGGCTTCAGGCAAAACGGGGGCGTGGCACCGCTGTAGAAGGTAGCGGACCAGCGAGGGGTAGGGGTGAACCCAAGACAGCGACACCGTGGAAGGGGCTGGCTGGCCAAGGCTGGCGCGCGTTGGCTTGCGGGCTCGGCTGTCTTGGGTTCACCCCCACGCCGGCGGGGGGACCGGCACGGGGATGAAGGCCGCACCGCAGCGTGGGGCTGCGGCAGGCCGGTACTGCTTTAGATCTTGCCGACCAGGTCCAGCGACGGGGTCAGGGTCTTTTCGCCTTCCTTCCACTTGGCCGGGCAGACCTGGTTCGGGTTGGCGGCGGTGAACTGGGCAGCCTTCAGCTTGCGCAGGGTCTCGGAGACGTCACGGGCGATCTCGTTGGAGTGGATCTCCAGGGTCTTGATCACGCCTTCCGGGTTGATGATGAAGGTGCCGCGCAGGGCCAGGCCTTCTTCTTCGATGTGCACGCCGAAGGCGCGGGTCAGCTGGTGGGTCGGGTCGCCGACCAGCGGGAACTGGGCCTTGCCGACGGCCGGCGAGGTTTCGTGCCAGACCTTGTGCGAGAAGTGGGTGTCGGTGGTGACGATGTAGACCTCGGCGCCGGCCTTCTTGAACTCGGCGTAATGGTCAGCGGCGTCTTCGATCTCGGTCGGGCAGTTGAAGGTGAAGGCTGCCGGCATGAAGATCAGGACCGACCACTGGCCCTTCAGGGTGCTGTCGGAGACCTTGATGAACTCGCCATTCAGGTAAGCGTTGGCTTCGAACGGCTGGATCTGGGTGTTGATCAGGGACATCGTTTTTCCTCTGGGTGAAGGGGAGTGGGTGAATCGACAGGACCTAGATTACTGGTTCTGTTTCGATAAGGACAATGCATTGATTACATCTATTTAATAGATGGAGACTATCAAAATCCAATGAGCAGGCACTGAACCCGGCCACGTCCATCCTGCAACTGCCTGTGTGACAAGGAAAATCTTCCTGGACGTGTGAAGAGGGCTGATAGCCCCTCCTTATCCCCTCTGGCGGAACCTGAACGGATTCCAGCATTCTCTAGCGTCGAGCCATGCCCGGCTGGGGCTACCGCGAACAGCAGCCGAGCATGGGCTCGGCTCTACAATTGCCGGATGTCTCTACAACCCGAACCCACCCTGCGCCAAGTCGTGACCGACGCGAGTACCCGGCTGGGCGGCGTCGACGCCCGCCATGAGGCCGAACTGCTGCTGCTGCATGTGCTGGAGCGGCCGCGCAGCTGGTTGTTCGCGCATGCCACCGATCCGTTGCCGGCCGCCGAACAGGCCGCCTTCGAGGCCCTGCTGGGCCGTCGCCTTGCGGGTGAACCGGTGGCTTACCTGACCGGCCGCCGTGGCTTCTGGACGCTGGACCTGGAGGTCGACCCGGCCACCCTGATTCCGCGGCCGGAGACCGAACTGCTGGTGGAACTGGCATTGGACCGCCTGCCACCGGACCGCGCGCTGCAGCTGGCCGACCTCGGCACCGGCAGCGGCGCCATCGCCCTGGCCCTGGCCAGCGAACGGCCGCAGGCGCAGGTGCTGGCCACCGACGCCAGTGCCGCGGCCTTGGCGGTGGCGGCCCGCAACGCCGCGCGCCACGAGCTGGGCAACGTGCGTTTTGCCGAAGGGGGCGACGACTGGTACGGACCGCTGCGCGGCGAGCGCTTCGATCTGATCGCCAGCAATCCGCCCTATATCGCCAGCGACGACCCGCACCTGGAACAGGGCGACCTGCGCTTCGAGCCGGCCACGGCACTGGCCTCGGGCGTTGATGGGCTGGACGACATCCGCCGCATCGTCGCCGGCGGCGGCGACCATCTGCAGCTCGGCGGCTGGCTGCTGATCGAGCACGGCTGGGACCAGGGCGATGCCATCCGCGCGCTGTTCGAGCAGGCCGTCTACAGCGACGTGCAGACCGTGCAGGACCTGGAGCAGCGCGACCGGGTCACCCTGGGCCGGCGACCGGCCTAGAATGGGGGTTCTCCTGCCAAGGGCAGGGCACCACCACGGAGCTGCAAGCATGCGTACGCTGTACCCCGCCATCACCCCTTACGACGTCGGCACCCTGAAGGTCGACGACCGCCACACGCTGTACTTCGAACAGTGCGGCAACCCGGACGGCAAGCCGGTGGTGATGCTGCATGGTGGGCCGGGCGGCGGCTGCAGCGACAAGATGCGCCAGTTCCACGACCCGGCCAAGTACCGCATCATCCTGTTCGACCAGCGCGGCGCCGGTCGTTCCACCCCGCACGCCGATCTGGTGGACAACACCACCTGGGACCTCGTTGCCGACATCGAGAAGCTGCGCCAGCACCTGAAGGTCGATCGCTGGCAGGTGTTCGGTGGCAGCTGGGGCTCGACCCTGGCGCTGGCCTATGCCGAAACCCATCCGCAGCGAGTGACCGAACTGGTGCTGCGCGGCATCTTCATGCTGCGCCGCTGGGAACTGGAATGGTTCTACCAGGAAGGCGCCAACCGCCTGTTCCCGGATGCGTGGGAGCACTACCTCAAGCCGATTCCGGCGGTGGAGCGCCACGATCTGATCTCCGCCTTCCATCGCCGCCTGACCAGCGAAGACGAAGCAACGCGGCTGGATGCGGCCAAGGCCTGGGCGGTGTGGGAAGGTGCGACCAGCTTCCTGCATGTGGACGATGACTTCATCAACAGCCATGAAGACCCGCATTTCGCGCTGGCGTTCGCCCGCATCGAGAACCACTACTTCGTCAACGGCGGTTTCTTCGAAGTGGAAGACCAGCTGCTGCGCGACGCGCACCGCATCGCCGATATCCCGGGCGTGATCGTGCACGGGCGTTACGACGTGGTCTGTCCGCTGGCCAACGCCTGGGACCTGACCAAGGTGTGGCCGAAGGCCAAGCTGGAGATCACCCCGGCCTCGGGGCACTCTGCGTTCGAAGCCGAGAACGTCGACGCGCTGGTGCGCGCCACCGATAGCTTCGCCTGATCTTTGGTAGTGCCGGCCGCTGGCCGGCAACGCCTTACCGGTAGCGCCGGGCCATGCCCGGCTGATCTCGCGTCGAAGCATTCATCCACGCATGGCGTGGATCTACTACGGGTCGGTATCCACGCATGGCGTGGATCTACCAGTCGCCAGCGAGCAACGCCTCGGCCAGCACCTGCAGCTTCGGCGAGTGCTGCCGCGACGGCGGGTAGATCAACGACAACGCGCGGCTGCGGCCTTCGAACGGCTGCAGCACGCGCTGCAGGCGGCCATCGGCCAGCGCGTCGGCCACCGCGAAATCCATCACCTGCACGATGCCGATGCCAGCGATCGCTGACTCCACCAACGGATCGCCGCAGTCGAACACCATCCGCGTCGGCGGCGTGACCTCGCGCAGCTGCCCGTCCTGCAGGAACTGCCAGTCCACCAACCGGCCACTGCGCAGGTTGCGCACCGCCAGGCAGGCATGGTCCTGCAATGCCGCCACGTCGGCCGGCTCGCCCTGCGCGGCCAGGTAGGCCGGGCTGGCCACGGTCACCCAGCGCAGTGGCTTCAATGGACGCGCGACCATCCGCTGGTCGGCGATGGTGCCGGTGCGCAGGGCGGCATCGAAGCCTTCCTCCACCAGATCCACCAGACGGTCACTGAGCACGGCCTCCACCTGCAGCTGCGGATGCCGTTCCAGCAACGGCCCCAGCAATGGCACCAGCACCTTGCGCCCGAACATCGAAGGCGCGCTGATCTTCAGTACGCCCGAGGGTGTGCAGGGGCGGTCGGCCAGCAGTCGCTCGGCGTCTTCCATCCCGCACAGCAAGGGTCCCACCTGCTCGACGAACTGCTGGCCATCCGGGGTCAGCGCGACATTGCGCGTGTTCCGCTGCAGCAGCTTCACCCCCAGCGAGGCTTCCAGCCGGCCGATTGCGCGCGACAGCCCGGACTGGCTCAGGCCGAGTTGGCCGGCGGCCACGGTGAAGCTGCGCGCTTCGGCCACCTGCACCAGCATGCGCACCGCATTGAGGTCCATCGACGATCCATTCATGCCAAAAATCATGACAGATATAGCCGCCAGGGGGTTTATTGATTCGTCCGCATCAATGAGACTGCCGTCCCCCCTCCGCACCGGGCGCCTCATGCCTCCCCTGAAATACCCGCGCTGGGCGCTGACGCTGCTGGCCACCGCGCAGCTGATCATCGCCCTGGACGCCACCATCATCTTCGTTGCCCTGCACGACATGGGCCGCGCGCTGCAGATCAATGCGCAGCAGCTGCAGTGGGTGGTCAGCGCCTACACCGTGGCCTTCGGCGGCAGCCTGCTGCTGGGCGGGCGGGCGGCTGATCTGCTGGGCCGGCGCCGCTTCTATCGGCTGGGCATGCTGCTGTTCGCGCTGGCCTCGCTGCTGGGCGCGCTGGCGCCCAATGCCACGCTGCTGATCGTGGCGCGTGCGGCGCAGGGCATCGGTGCGGCACTGCTGTTCCCGGCCACCCTGGCCTTGATCAATACCCTGTATGCCGAAGGCCCCGTGCGCAACCGCGCGCTGGCGATCTGGAGCATGGCCAGTGCGGCGGGCCTGGCGCTGGGCACGCTGCTGGGCGGCGTGCTGACCCAGGCCTTCGGCTGGCCGGCGGTGCTGGCAGTGATCGTGCCGCTGGCGACCGCCTGTGCGGTTGCCGCCGGTGCATGGCTGCCGGCCGATGGCCCGCGCGTGCGCGGCCGTTCCTTCGACCTGGCCGGTTGCCTCACCGTCACCGCCGGCGGCAGCCTGCTGGTCACCACCCTGGTGCAGGGGCCGGAGTGGGGCTGGACGGCGCCGGCCACGCTCATCTGCCTGCTGCTGTCAGCCGTGCTGCTGACGGTGTTCGTACAGATTGAAAAGCGCAGCCGTGACCCGCTGATGCAGTTCGCGCTGCTGCGCCTGCCTGGCCTGCGTGCGGCACTCGGCCTGACCTTTGCGTTCATGAGTAGCTATGGCGTGCAGTACTACTTCCTGGCGCTGTACTTCCAGGATGGTTACGGCTGGAGCCCGCTGCAGGCCGGCATGGCTTTCCTGCTGCCGACGCTGGTGTGCACCTTCGGCATCCGCATTGCCGAACGCATGCTGCAGCGCCGTTCGCCGCGGCAGGTGTTGGCATGGGGCTTCGCCGCCGGTGCCGTCGGCATCGCCGCGGTGGCGCTGGCGATGCCGCACGGCGCCAGCTACTGGCCGCTGCTGCCGGGCATCGTGGTGCTCAGCGTGGGGCAGGGCATGAGCTGGACGGCGATGTGGATCGTGGCCGGGCAGGGCGTGCCGGGGCCGCAGCAGGGTGTAGCGTCCGGCATGGCCGCCACCGCGCAGCAGATCGGTGGTGCGCTGGGCCTGGCGGTGCTGGTGATGGTGGCCAACGCCGCGCGCGGCACGCAGGCGGCAACCAGTGCCGATGCCCTGCAGGGCATGGTCAACGCACAGTACGGCGCTGCGCTGTTCGCTGCACTCGGCGTGGTCATCGCGCTGGGCCTGCGTCCGGCAAGGGTAGACTGCAGCTCCGCCGACGCACTGCCCAACGACGCATGATTGCACTGCTTGATCTTCGCCAGACGCTGGAGGCGTTTGCCGCCTGCAACGATGACGATGAGGTGTATGCCTCCTTCGGTTGGGTGCACGCCACCGATGACGACCTGCTGCAGGCGCGCTTCTGGTTGCCGGCCGATGAAGACGCCGCGTTCGATGATGACGGTGAGGTGCCCGGGGCCGCGCAGGCGCTGGGTCTGACGACCTACCTGGAACCGGCCACGTTCGCTGACGTCCTGGATGTGCAGAAGCGCCAGCGTCCGCTTTCTTCGCTGCGCGATTACGCCGAAGCGTTGGCGTACTACGCCGAGTACGACGCTTTCCTGCAGGTGGACGGTGTCGATGAAGCATTGGGCGAAGCGGGTGCTGCCGAGCAGGCCGCTGCGCACGCAGCCGGGGTAGGGCAGGGCATATTCGCCGCGTTCGGGTTGACGCTGGAGGGATGTGCGGACGAACAAATCAAGGCTGCGGCACAGCGCGTGGCGCACCTGCTCGACATTCCGGTGGGCGAAGCGCTGGCACGTTGCCGCGCGCTGCCGTTGGTGCTGGGGGAGGCACTGGATCGGCGTCGAGCACAGGCGATCAAGGATGATGTTGAAGCGCTCGGCGCACGCGTGCAGGTGCGCGGGTTCAAGCCGTTCCCGTGGATGGATGTTCCCGTGCTGCGTTGACGAAAATCATCCACGCATGGCGTGGATCTACTTGTAGTGTCCCAGTAGATCCACGCCATGCGTGGATGCGGTCATCCGAACGCCAACAACTGCGGCTGCAACGCGGTGAAAATCCGCGCCAACCGCTCCGCCCATGCCTGCTGCCCGGCTTCATCGGCAATCAGGTCCTGGCGGATCTCCAGTTCCACATGCACCAGGCCGCGGCCTTCGCCGTGCACCGGCACCGCGTAGTCGCTGCTGCTGTTGACCGAATAGGGTTCGTTGTCGCCCACCACCAGGTCGCCTTCATCGCGCAGCGCCTGCAGCAAGGCGTGGGCAAAGCGCGTGTCCTGGTGGTACAGCACGCCGGCATGCCAGGGACGCTCAACGCCGTTCATCACTGGGGTGAAACTGTGCATCATCACCAGCAGCGTCGGCCGTGCCGCATCGCGGCGCGCATCCAGTTCGGCATCGATGCGTGCATGGTAGGGCGCGTGGATCGCATTGATGCGCTGCTGCCGCTGCGCGGGCGACAGCCCGGCATTGCCCGGCACCACGGTGTGGTCGCTGACCTCGGGGATCAGCGTGGGCGAAACCAGCGGACGGTTGCAGTCGATCAGCAGCCGCGAATAGGTCTGCTCGATCGCCCACGCATCCAGCCGCTCGGCCAGTGCACGCGTGGTGCCGCCGATGCCGATGTCCCAGCCGATATGGCGGTCCAGTTCGGTCTGCGGCAATCCAAGATCGGCCAGCGCACGCGGTACCCGCTGGCCTGCATGATCGGCCAGCAGCAGGAACGGCGAAGCGCCCTGCGCACGGTGCACGCTGAAGATCGCCGGATCGTCGGCACCCAGCAGCGCCGGCAGCGCGTGCAGGCCGGCATCAGCCACGGGGGCGGCCGTCCAGGTGGTGCTCGATCATCCACAGGCCGGCCCACAGCTTGGCATCGGCTTCATAGCCTTCGGCCATTTTCTGCACCAGCCAGGCGGCCGCCTGCGTGCGTGGGATCTCATGCACGGTGATGTCCTCGCTCTCGTCGCCGCCGCCTTCGCCGATGCGACGCAGGCCGGTGGCACGGACGAAGGCGATCTTCTCGCTGCTGGCACCGGAGGAGGTAGGACCGATCATCAGCACTTCGGCGTGCTCGGCGGTCCAGCCGGTTTCCTCTTCCAGCTCGCGTACCGCGGAAACTTCGATCGACTCGCCCGCATCGATGTCGCCGACCAGCCCGGCCGGCATCTCGATGGTCGGTGCCTGCAGCGGCACGCGGAACTGTTCGACGAACAGCACCTTGTCCTCGGGGGTGACGGCGATGATGATCGCGGCCAGGCCACCGGCGTGGGTGCGCTCGCTGTATTCCCAGGTGCCGCGCACCACCATGCGCTGGTATTTGCCTTCGTAGACGACACGCGGTGCTTCGGTGTTGCGCTGGCTCATGCGGGCTCGCTGGAAGTGGGAGAAGTGGGAACGGGGTCGGAAATGCCGGCGGCATTGAACAGCCGACGACGGGTCATGGGGCCGAAGCGCAGGGTCTGGCACAGGCCGCCAAGCAGCTCTGGATCGGCCGCCTGGCGCGGCATGCCGGGCTGGCAGCCTTCCAGTGGGGCGTCCAGGGCGATGGTGGTCAGCTGGCGCCAGAGCTGGGCGTGCTCGCGCTGCTCACGCAGGCGCACCGCCATCTGGGCCGCGCCGCGCAGGCGCAGGAACGGCACTTCGTCGAGGCGTTCGTACAGCACGTCCATGCTGCCGAAATGGGCCAGCAGCACGGCTGCCGATTTGGCGCCGACACCGCTGATCCCCGGGATGTTGTCGACCGCATCGCCGCACAGCGCCAGGTAGTCGGCGATCTGGTGCGCGTGCACACCGTGCCTGGCCTTTACCCCGGCCACGTCCCAGCGCTGGTTGCGTGCGTAGTCCCATTGCTCGTCATGGTCGAGCAGCAACTGCGACAGGTCCTTGTCGGCGGAAATGATCACGCCGCGATGGCTGTTGCGATGGCCATGCAGGGCGCTGCCGATCAGGTCGTCGGCTTCGTAATCATGGTGGGCCAGCACCGCCAGGCCCAGTGCCGCGCACAGCGCCTTGCAGTGCACGAACTGGCGCTTGAGCGCTTCCGGCGCCGGGTCGCGGTTGGCCTTGTAGGCCGGGTACAGGCGGTGGCGGAAGCCGCTGTCGAGCGCTTCATCGAAGGCGATGGCGATGTGCCGCGGGCGCTCGCGTTCCAGCAGGTCGAGCAGGAAACGGGCGAAACCATGCACGGCGTTGGTCGGCCAGCCCTGGCTGTCCTGGAACTCGTCCGGCAGCGAATGCCAGGCGCGGAACACATAGATGCTGGCGTCGACCAGGTACAGCGGCGGCGGTGCCGGCAGGCTCATGCCGGCGGGGTCCAGTCACGCAGCAGGGCCGCCGGGTCCGGGCGCTCGCGCTCGGGCACCTCGGCCTTGGGCGTGCCGATGTGGATGAAACCGGCAATGCCTTCGCCCTCGGCCAGTCCCAGATGGGCGTGCACGGCGGGATCAAAGGCCATCCACGCGGTCAGCCACTGCGCGCCGAAGCCCAGCGCCTGGGCCGCCTGCAACAGAGCAAAGCACACGCAGCCAGCGGTCATCAGCTGTTCCTGCGCGGGCACCTTCGGGTCCGGGCGCGGGCTGGCCACCACCACGATCACCAGGGGTGCGTGGCTGAAGCGCTGGCGGTCCTTCTCGAACACGGCGTCGCCGGCATGCGGGTCTCGCTCACGGCTGCGCGCGGCCAGGAAGTCGCCCAGAGTGTGACGTGCATCGCCGGCGATCTTCAGGAAGCGGAACGGCACGCGCTTGCCGTGGTCGGGCACGCGCACCGCCGAGGCCAGCATCCGCTGCAGGGTGGCCGGGTCTGGTCCGGGCTCGCCCAGTTGCCGCGAGGGCACCGAACGGCGGGCATCCAGGGCAAGCAGGGCAGCAGGGTCGGGCATGGAGTCTGAACCGGTCATCACGGGTCGCTGATTATAGTCGGGGAGGTAGATGACGCCGTTTGTGTCGCGTCAGACCCCTGAATAGCAAACTGTGATGAACATCATGCCACTGGCGGATCACGGAGCCCCGCTTCCCCTCGCCTCGCAGGCCCTGCACGGCTTACGATACGTAATATTGCCGGGCCGCCGTTCATGAGGTTTGAAGTGAGGACTGTTTCACTGTCCGTGATGGGCTGGCCGGCCTACCATCGAGGGACCGGTGCATGGGGTGCACCGGCCGTCGCGATGTCCATGATGTCTGTCGCACCAGAGAAGGTGGGGAGCCTTCCCGAATGATGAGCGCGCCCACTCCGATGGGATCGCCGGGCCGTGACCCGGCCCAGCTCCAGCTTGCCCGGGACATCGTCCTGCCGGCGTTGTGCCAGGCCTTTGGCGCGGCACTGGCCCGCTTCGATGATGCCCTGTTCGACCGTGCCGGCAATGCCGGCTCGTCGCAGTTGCTGTTCCTGGACGCGATGCGCGAGCTGCGTCGCCGCCGTGAGGAGATTGCCGGTGCCTTCGCTGGCCATCTCGGCCATGCCTGGGCCGGCTTGGCTGCGGGCGAGCCCGTCTCTGCCGAGCTGACCCTGTCCGGACAGGCCCAGGACGGCCTGAGCCTGGTGCCGGAACATGTACTGGAATCGCGGTTGGCGGTGCGCAACTTCGCCACCGTGCTGCTGCGCGACTTCAAGCCGGTGCTGGCGCGGCTCGACCGTCGCCTGGGCTGGCTGGGCGGCGGTATCGACCTCGATGCCGACCGCAACCCGATCAGCCCCGAGCATCTGGGCGTGGCCATCCACGAAGCCTTCGCCGGCTGTGAGCTTGCCCCGGAAGTGCACCTGGTGCTGATCAAGCTGTGCGAGCGCGACCTGCGCGCGCCGGTGGGCCGCATCTACGAAAAGCTGGACGAGCACCTGGCCGCGGCCGGGGTGATGTCGCAGATGGGCGCCCCGCGCCGACCACTGGCGCCGGCCCCGACGCAGCACGTTGCGCATGGCCTGGATGATCTGGTCGAGCAGCGCACGGCACCTGGCTTCGACAACGAATTCAATGACGACGAACAGGCCGCACCGGCCTGGGCGCAGCGATTCGCCGCGCGCTGGTCGGAGCGTCGTGGCCACATGCAGCAACACGCGGGTGGCGAAGAGAGCCCGTCCGGTGAAGCCTATTCCGGCCAGCAGGGCATGCTGCTGGAGGCCCTGCACGAACTGCTGCAGCAGACCCGCCACGTGCGCGAGGACGCGACCTCTGCGGCGCAGGTCGCGGTCGGCCAGCATCGCCCGTTGAGCCAGCGCGAAATGATGTCCGTACTGTCGCTGCTGCAGGCCACGCCCAGTGCGACCCTGCGCGCGGCGATCGGCGAGGACGGCGAATCCCTGGCGCAGCGCTTGAAGAGCGAAGTGCTGTCCAGCGCCACCCGGCTGGGTGTCGATCCGGGCCAGACCCGGCTGGACGCGCAGGACGAGGATGCGATCGACCTGGTCGGCATGCTGTTCGACGTGATGCTCGATGAGCGTGAACTGGAAGGCCGCTCGCGTGAGCTGATCGGCCGCCTGGTGGTTCCGTTCGTGAAGGTGGCGATGCTGGATCGCCGCATGTTCGTGCAGAAGACCCACCCGGCGCGCAAGCTGCTCAATTCGCTGGCTGAAGCCTGCGAGGGCAACACCGGCGAAAGCCAGGCCGAACGCATGCTGATGGCCAAGGTCGAAGAAATCATCGAGCGGTTGGTCGCCGAGTTCAACGAGAACCTGGCAATCTTCCTGACCCTGGAAGAAGAGTTCCGCGATTTCCTGGTACAGCACCGCCGTCGCGTGGAAATCGCCGAGCGTCGGGCCGCCGAGACCCAGCGCGGCCAGGAAAAGCTGGAAATGGCCCGTACCCGTGCCGGTGCCGAACTGGATCGTCGCATCGGCGACGCCACCCTGCCGCCGGCGATCGCCGAATTCCTGCGCCAGCCCTGGCAGCACCATCTGACCTTGGCGCTGCTGCGCGAGGGCGAGGAGGGGGCTTCGGTGGCCGAGGCGCTGAACCTGGCCGATGGCCTGCTGGAGGAAGTGGCCGAGGCGCGCCGGCAGATTGTAGGCAAGCCGTGGCTGCAGGCCTGGCAGCCGCTGCTGGCCAAGGTGTTTGCCAGCGTCGGCGTGCATGGCGACGCAGCCACCGCCGCCGTCGATGCGCTGCACGACACATTGCAGGGCATCGCCGAATCGCGACCGGAGCTGCAGCGCGCGTTGCCTGAGCTGCCGCAGGTGGTGCTGCCCGCACCGCCGGCACCGGAAACGCCGGCCGTGGAGCTGGGCAGTAGCTTCAATACCGACGATTTCGACAACGCCGATGCCGATCGCTTCCGCCGGATGGAAATCGGCAACTGGCTGGACTTCGTCGACAAGGATGGCAAGGTGCAGGCCGGCAAGCTGTCCTGGATCAGCCCGATTTCCGCGCGCCTGCTGTTCGTCAACCGTCGTGGCGTGCGCTTCTGCGTGGCCTCGCCCGAGGAGCTGGCGGTGATGGTGCGGTTGGGTCGCCTGCGTCCCCACGTCGACGATGGCGCCTTCGACAGCGCCATGCAGGGCGTGCTTGACCGCCTCGACCCGGGTGGTGCGACGCTGCACTGAGCCGCGTACGCCTGCTAGGATCGGACCCACTCACCGATCAGCGGGAATCTGCATGGCCGTGGCGTTGCTGGGGATCAAGGAGACCGCGCCGGGCGAACGACGCGTTGCGCTCACGCCGGAGACGGCGCGCAAGCTCGGTGCGCTGGGCATCACCGTGTGGTATCAGCCCGGTGCGGGCCAGGCCGCCGGTTTCACCGATGCCGCCTACGACGACGCAGGTGCCCGCGCATTCGACGCCGCCCGTTGGGCCGAGATCGACATCCTGCTGTGCGTGCAGGCACCAGCGGCCGAGGTGCTGGCCCAGCTCAAGCCGGGCGCCAGTGTGGTCGGGCTGCTGACCCCGGCGGCTGACCCGGCGTTGGCCGCATTGGCTTCGGATGACCGCCTGCACCTGTTCCCGCTGCAGCAGTTGCCGCGCACCACGCGCGCGCAGGCGATGGACGTACTCAGTTCGCAGGCGGGCATGGCCGGCTACAAGGCGGCATTGATCGCTGCCGAACGTGCGCCGCGCTTCTTCCCGATGCTGACCACTGCCGCCGGTACCGTGCGTCCAGCCAAGGTGCTGGTGATCGGCGCCGGTGTCGCCGGCCTGCAGGCCATTGCCACCTCGCGCCGCCTGGGTGCGCAGGTGGAGGGCTTCGACGTGCGCCCGGAAACCCGCGAGCAGATCCAGTCGCTCGGTGCGCGCTTCCTCGATCTCGGGGTAAGCGCGGCGGGCGAGGGCGGGTACGCGCGGGCGCTGACCGATGAAGAACGCGCCGAACAGCAGCGGCGCCTGGGCGACCATCTGCGCAGCGTGGACGTGGTGGTCTGCACTGCCGCCGTGCCGGGACGCCGTGCGCCGACGATCGTCACCGCCGCGATGGTCGAAGGCATGGCAGCGGGCAGCGTGATCGTCGATCTGGCCGCAGAGAGTGGTGGCAACTGCGAACTGACCCAGCCCGGCGAATGCATCGAGCACCAGGGCGTGACCATCGACGGCCCGCTGGGCCTGGCCAGCTTGGGTGCGACCCAGGCCAGCGAGATGTATGCGCGCAACCTGATGAACTTCGTCGCCCTGTTCGTGCGCGAAGGCCAGCTTGGTTTCGACTGGGAAGACGAGCTGCTGGCGAAGACACGCTGGCAGGCATGACCCGGCAACGCCGGTTGCCTCTCCGGTAGATCCACGCCATGCGTGGATGAGGGGCCCCGCGTGCGGATGGCGGGTTACCGCGGCTTCGCCGGCGGCGGATTGTCGCGCACCCATTCCCTGCGTTCGTCCGCGCTCATCTGTGACCAGCGCTCGCGCATGGCATCGCGCTGGGCCGGGCTGAGGTCACGCATCTGGCCGAACAGCGCCCGGGCCTGCTCGCGCTGTTCCGGGCTCATGTGTTCGAAGCGGCGCAGGCCGCGGCGGGCCTTGTCGCGCTCTTCCGGGCTCATCGACTGCCAGCGCTGGCCGTGCGACAGCATGCGCTGGCGCTGCGCGGGATCGGCGCCGTTCCAGCGGTCACGCAGCGGCGCCAGCAGCGCCTCGCGCTGGGCCGGGCCCAGCTGTTCCCAGTTTGGCAGCGGCGTGGCAGCAGGTGCCGGCCGGGTGGCAGGCACCGGTGCGGAGGCCTGTGCCAGGGCCGACGCAGCCGGCAACAGGGTCAGGGCGATCAGCAGGGGCAGGGAGGGGTATCGCAACATGGGTTCACTCCATCGCCAGGTCGTTGTCGCCCAGCCACAGGTACAGATCGGGATTCTCGTCGTACAGCGCGCCATTGTCTTCTTCTGCGGCCGCGATCGGCGTGGTGGCAGCGCCCTGATGCTCGCCCGGGCCGACGAACTGGACACCGATGCCCAGCGCGATCACCAGCGAACAGGCGCTGGCCAGCCACCAGCGCCAGCGACCGGCGTGCGCTCTGGCAGCGCTGTGACGGGCACTACGCAGGCGTGCCAGCGTGGCCGGCGACAGCGCCTGCAACGACTGCGCGTGCAGGCTGCGCAGGGCGTCATCGGAAGGCAGGGGGCGGTTCACAGGTGCATCTCCAGTTGATTCTGCAGCGCCTGTCGGGCGCGCGCCAGATGGGTCTTTACCGCGCCCTCGCTGCAGCCCATGGCGCGGGCGGTGGTGGCGCCGTCCAGGTCCTGCAGCACGCGCAGGGTGAAGGCTTCGCGCTGGCGGGCGGGCAGCGCGCGCAGTGCCTGCACCAGCTGCTGGTACTGCTGGCGCTGCTCGTGCGCCTGCGCGGGGTCCGGGCCAGGGTCGGCCCAGTCGATCTCGCCACCGTCGGCGTCCTGGTTGTCGCGCCAGAACGGCAGGCGGAAGCGGCGGCGGCGCTGCAGGTCGATCACCCGCCGGCGCAGGATGCTCCAGAACAACGGCGCCCACTCGGCGGCCGGCTTGTCGGCGTAGTCCAGCATGCGCAGCAGCGCATCCTGCACCGCATCCAGCGCGTCATCACGCTGGCGCAGGCCGGCCTCGGCGAAGCGGAAGGCGCGCGGCCCGACGCTGGCCAGGAACGCTTCCAGCGAGGCCGGAACGGCGTCGGCATCGGTGGTTGAGGGGACAGGGCTGCTCACCAGCACAGGGTACGGTTCCTCGGCAGGGGTCACCATCGACAACGCGTGAGCGCGGTTGTGGTTGACCGGAACGCGCGCCGGGTTCAGCCCGTGGTTATGATGGGGCGACGAAGACAGAGCAGGAGCGTTGCCGGTGAGTGACGGGTTCGTGGCGCTGTACATCTTCATGTTGGCCGCGATTGCCGGCCACGTGATCATTTCCCGGGTCCCGGTGATCCTGCATACCCCGTTGATGTCGGGCTCCAACTTCATCCACGGCATCGTGCTGATCGGCGCGATGGTGGTGCTGGGGCACGCGCAGACACCGCTGGAGAAAATCCTGGGGTTCCTTGCCGTGGTACTCGGCGCCGGCAACGCAGCCGGCGGCTATGTGGTCACCGCGCGCATGCTGGAAATGTTCAAGCCGAGCGTGCGCAAGACCGGCAACGATGAACCGAAGGAGCCACAGGCTTGAACATCAGCACTGTCGAACTGCTCGATTGGCTGGTCAAGGCCAGCTACCTGGTTGCCGCCACGTTGTTCCTGCTCGGCCTGCAGCGCATGGCCTCGCCGATGACCGCAAGCAGCGGTATCCGCTGGGCGGGGCTGGGCATGCTGCTGGCCACGGTGGCGACCTTCTTCCTGCCCGAACTGCACAACGTGCCGCTGATCCTGGTGGCACTGCTGCTGGGTGCCGGCCTGGCCTGGTGGTCGGCGGGCAAGGTCGCGGTCACCGACATGCCGCAGATGGTCGCGCTGTACAACGGCATGGGCGGTGGCTCGGCGGCGGCCATCGGTGCGGTGGAACTGCTGCGCTATGCCTTCCTGGCCAACCGCGATACCACCCACTGGAGCGCGCAGGCGCTGGCCGACCTGGCCGCGCGCCAGCCGTCCGGCACGGTGCTGGTGCTGGCCGTGGTCGGCGCAGCGATCGGTGCGGTGTCGCTGTCCGGCTCGGTGATCGCCTGGGCCAAACTCGATGGCCGACTCGACAAGCGCGTGACCTGGCCGGGCCAGCAGGTGATGAACCTGCTGGTGGCGCTGGCCGTAGTGGTGCTGGGCATCATCGCTGCAAGCACGCTCAGCACCTGGGCCATCGTTGCCTTCTTCGTGCTGGCGCTGGCGCTGGGCGTGTTGATGACGCTGCCGATCGGTGGCGCCGACATGCCCGTGGTGATCTCGCTGTACAACGCGTTCACCGGCCTGGCGGTGTCCTTCGAAGGCTACGTGCTGGGCAACGAAGCATTGATCATTGCCGGCATGATGGTCGGCGCAGCCGGCATCCTGCTGACCCGGTTGATGGCCAAGGCGATGAACCGGCCGATCCGCAACGTGCTGTTCTCCAATTTCGGCGGTGGCGCCGGGGGGGAAGTGCAGGCGATTTCCGGTTCGCAGAAGCCCATCGAAGCGGCCGACGTGGCCGCGATGATGGGCTTTGCCGAACGTGTGGTGATCGTGCCCGGCTATGGCATGGCCGTGGCCCAGGCCCAGCACAAGATCTGGGAACTGGCGCAGCGGTTGATCACGCGCGGGGTGAAGGTGAAGTTCGCCATCCACCCAGTGGCCGGGCGCATGCCCGGGCACATGAACGTGCTGCTGGCCGAAGCGGGTGTGCCGTATGACCTGATCGCGGACATGGACGACATCAATCCCGAATTCGCCACCACCGACGTGGTGCTGGTGATCGGCGCCAACGACGTGGTCAATCCGGTGGCGCGCACCGATCCGGCCAGCCCGATCTACGGCATGCCGGTGCTGGACGTGGTCAACGCGCGCAACGTGGTGGTGATCAAGCGCGGCAAGGGCACCGGCTTTGCCGGCATCGAGAATGCGCTGTTCTACGCCGACAACACGCGCATGCTGTACGGCGATGGTGCAGAGGCGGCGGCGTCGCTGGTCAGCGAACTGAAGGCGCTCGACGGCGGGCATTGAGGGTTGGGGTCGGATCCCTTTCCGCAGGAAAGGGCTCCGACCCCAGATCCAACCACCCATCCACGCGTGGCGTGGATCTACCAGGGCATCACCGGCGCGATCAACGCGCCAGCCACGCTCCAATCACAACGGCCACCGCCAGCCACAGCCATTCGACCACGCCATTGGCCAGGGTGATCAGCGTCCAGGCCAGGTGCGGGCCCATCCGCAGCGAGGCGTCCCACGGGTTCAGGCCCATCGAGCCGCCCATCCAGGCACTGGCGATGGCCCAGTTCGCGATGGCGGCCACCAGCAGCGTGCCCAGCACCACCAGGGCGATGCGCAGCTTGCCGGGGCCAAGTGTGCCCAGACGCAGCATGAACACCAGTTCCAGGGCGGTCAGTACCGCCATCCAGCCGACCGGACGGCCGGTGAACAGGGCGATCAGCATCCAGGCGAGGGGGGCGGTGGCCAGCGCCAGCAACAGCATGAAGGGCCAGAGCCAGGTAACGGTCCTGGCGCGTGCGGCATTGGAGGACATCGAAGCTCCTGAAGGTCACCCACAGGATACTGTGGTTTGCCGCAGTGCACCGGCGAGGGCCGGGCGCCTACGTTAGAATGCCGTCTTGCGTGGCTTCGGCCGCAGCCCCATATCGGTCCCCATGTATTCCCGTAGCAGCGAACCTGTCCACTTCGAACGCGATTGCGAGGCCGTGATGGTCCCGCAGGGCGACACCGTGACCCTGCCCGCCGGCAGCTATGGGTACATCACCCAGGCGTTGGGCGGCAGTTATTCGGTGTTCGTCGAGGGCAATCTGTTCCGCATCGCCGGCAAGGATGGCGATGCCATCGGCAAGGAAGCGCCGGCGCCGCTGGAGCTGCCCGACGATGCCAGCGACGAGCAGGTCGAACAACTGGTGTGGCAGCAGCTGCGCACCTGTTTCGACCCGGAAATTCCGGTGAACATCGTCGAACTGGGCCTGGTCTACGAGGTCGAGATCAAGCACCTGGACGAAGGGCAGCGCGAGATCGACGTGAAGATGACCCTGACCGCGCCCGCGTGCGGCATGGGCGACATCCTGGTCGACGACGTGCGCAGCAAGCTTGAAATGATCCCGACGGTGGCCGAGGCCGACGTCGAGCTGGTCTTCGATCCGCCGTGGAACCAGCACATGATGTCCGAGGCTGCGCGCCTCGAAACCGGCATGCTTTGACCCACGGCCCGCAGTGACGCGGGCCCGGCATTACCCGCAACCAGAACAGGAAATCTCCGGTGTCCCAGTCCATTCCCAGCTTCGCCGTCACCCGTTCGGACCACCCGCGCAGCGCTGAAGAGCGCGCCCAGATCCTGGAGAAGCCGGGCTTCGGCCTGCACTTCACCGACCACATGGTGGAAGTGCGCTGGGACAAGGACACCGGCTGGCACAACGCCAACGTGCGTGCCTATGGTCCGCTGCAGCTGGACCCGGCCGCGGCCGTGCTGCACTACGGCCAGGAGATTTTCGAGGGCATCAAGGCCTACCGCCATGCTGATGGTTCGATCTGGACCTTCCGCCCCGATGCCAACGGCCGTCGCCTGCAGCGTTCGGCGCAGCGCCTGGCGCTGCCGGAACTGCCGGTGGAGATCTTCGTCGAATCGCTGAAGCAGATGATCGCCGTCGACAGCGCCTGGGTGCCGTCGGCCGATGAGTCGAGCCTGTATTTCCGTCCGTTCATGATCGGCGATGAAGCCTTCCTTGGCGTGCGCGGTGCACACAAGGCCGGTTACTACGTGATCGCCAGCCCGGCCGGCCCGTACTTCGCCAAGGGCGTCGCCCCGGTGTCGATCTGGCTGTCCACCGAGTACGCGCGTGCGGCCAAGGGCGGCACCGGTGCGGCCAAGTGCGGTGGCAACTATGCCGCGTCGCTGCTGCCGCAGCAGAAGGCGCAGGCACAGGGCTGCTCGCAGGTGCTGTTCCTGGACCCGGTCGAAGGCAAGTATCTGGAAGAACTGGGCGGCATGAACGTGTTCCTGGTCTACAAGGACGGCACGCTGGTCACGCCGGAACTGTCCGGCAGCATCCTCGAGGGCATCACCCGCGAGAGCATCCTGCAGCTGGCCCGCGACCGCGGCATGAAGGTCGAAGAGCGCAAGGTCACCATTGACGAGTGGAAGCAGGGCGTGACCTCCGGCGAGATCGCTGAAGTGTTCGCCTGCGGTACCGCTGCGGTGGTCACCCCGATCGGCCAGCTGAAGGGCGAAGGCTTCTCGGTGGGTGACATCGATGCGCCTGCCGGCGAAGTGACCATGTCGCTGCGCAAGGAACTGACCGACATCCAGTACGGCCGCCTGCCGGACCGCCACGGTTGGCTGGTCAAGCTGGGTTGATCGCCTGCATTGAACTGTAGAGCCGAGCCCACGCTCGGCTGCTCCTCCGGAAAGCCCGTCCTTGTGACGGGCTTTCTGCGTTGTGAGCCTGGGGTCAGATCCCTTTTCCGCAGGAAAAGGGATCTGACCCCGAATCTACCGACGCCGATGTCAGCAAAGACATGATGAGACAGGACATTGCGCAGTCAGGTCTGTGCAGGTGACGCGAAAGTTCCTTCACCTTCACAAACCCTCGACCCGGAAAGTCTCAGATCCAACATTTCATCTTGCTGAAAAGACGCTGAAAATCTTGTGGTGTCCGGTTTGAGCCACTAGCGTCATCAACACAGCGGATGGTCAGGGGAATCCGCTGGCTCGCCGGACCCGAACCTCGCCATTGCAAGCCAGCCCACGGTTCAGGCCGGTGCTTCTGCCGATTCCGGCATTCCTACCATTAGAAGGGAAATCCGATGTCCCAGGTAACGCAACCGCGTGTGCGTCGTGTGTGGGTGGTCCTTGGTGCGTCCGTCCTGTCATCGCTGCTGCTGGCCACGCCTGCGCTGGCCGGTGATGTCCAGCTCAGCGGCCTGCAGTCCGCGCCGACCCATCAGCGGTTCATCGTGAAGTACCGCGACGGCAGTGCGCCGGTGGCCAACACCACCGCACTCGCCTCTTCGCTGAAGACCGCTGCTGCCGGCATCGCCAGCAGCCAGGGCCGCGCGCTGGGCCTGCAGCAGGTCCGCAAGCTCGCTGTCGGCTCCACCGTGGTCAGGACCGACCGTGCACTGGACCAGGCCGACGCCGAACTGCTGATGCGCAAGCTCGCCGCCGACCCGAACGTGGAATACGTCGAAGTCGACCAGATCATGCGCCCGACGCTGACCCCGAACGACACCCGCTTCAGCGAGCAGTGGGGCTTCGGTACGTCCAACGCGTCGATCAACGTGCGCCCGGCCTGGGACAAGGCCACCGGCACCGGCGTGGTCGTGGCCGTGATCGATACCGGCATCACCAACCATGCCGACCTCAACGCCAACATCCTGCCCGGCTATGACTTCATCAGCGACGCGGCGATGGCGCGCGATGGTGGTGGCCGTGACAGCAATCCCAACGACGAGGGTGACTGGTACGGCGACAACGAGTGCCAGGCCGGTTACCCGGGCTCGAACTCCAGCTGGCATGGCACCCACGTGGCCGGCACGGTCGCTGCGGTGACCAACAACAGCACCGGCGTGGCCGGTACCGCCTTCAATGCCAAGGTCGTGCCGGTGCGCGTGCTCGGCAAGTGCGGCGGCTATACCTCCGATATCGCCGACGCTATCGTCTGGGCCTCCGGCGGCACGGTCAGCGGTGTGCCGGCCAACGCCAATCCGGCCGAGGTCATCAACCTCTCACTGGGCGGCGGCGGCAGCTGCTCGACCACCTACCAGAACGCCATCAACGGCGCGGTCGGCCGTGGCACCACCGTGGTGGTCGCTGCCGGCAACAGCAATACCAACGTGTCCTCGTCGGTTCCGGCGAACTGCCCGAACGTGATCGCGGTTGCCGCGACCACCTCGGCAGGTGCACGTGCCAGCTTCTCCAACTACGGCACCGGCATCGACATCTCCGCACCGGGCCAGGGCATCCTGTCCACCCTCAACAGCGGCACCACCACCCCGGGCAGCGCCAGCTATGCGTCCTACAACGGCACCTCGATGGCGGCGCCGCACGTGGCTGGCGTCGTTGCGCTGATGCAGTCGGTGGCACCGAGCCCGCTCAGCCCGGCGCAGGTGGAAAGCATCATCAAGAGCACGGCGCGTCCGCTGCCGGGTGCGTGCTCGGGTGGTTGCGGCGCCGGCATCATCGACGCCGATGCCGCGGTGACAGCCGCGATCAACGGCACCACGCCCAACCCGGGTGGCACCGTGCTGCAGAACAACGTGCCGGTCACCGGCCTTGGCGCGGCCAGCGGCGCATCGCTCAGCTACACCGTCAACGTCCCGGCTGGCAGCGCGCAGCTGCGCGTGGCGATCAGCGGCGGCAGCGGTGACGCCGACCTGTACCTGCGCCAGGGCAGTGCCCCGACCGACACCGTCTACACCTGCCGCCCGTACCTGAGTGGCAACAACGAGACCTGCACCGTCAACAGCCCCGCTGCCGGCGTATGGCACGTGCGGGTGAAGGCCTACAGCACCTTCTCGGGCGTGACCCTCAACGCCCAGTACTGAGCCCAAGCCCCTCTCCATGGGCACGCCCCGGCTTCGGCCGGGGTGTTTTTTTGTAGAGCCGAGCCCACGCTCGGCTATCAGAGGGCTGCCGAGCATGGGCTCGGCACTACAAATCCCTCAAACCGACTCGAACCGGTTCGCCGCCACGTTCTTGCGCACATGCTGCGGATCGAAGATCCGGCCATTCATCGCGATGAACACCCCCGCCGGCAGCGACTGCACCGCACCGATCGCACAGCCGATGTTGAACTCCGCATCCGAACCACGGAAACGCGCCGGGCTCAGCGCACCGGTCATCACGATGGTCTTGTCGGGGATCGTCGCCAGCACCTTGCCGGTCTGCACCATCGAATCGGTGCCGTGGGTCACCAGCACGTGGCGGGTGGGCTGCGCAGCGATCGTCGCGCGGATCAGCTCACGATCGTCGTCGTTGATGTGCAGCGAATCCTTGCGCAGGATCGGAATCACGTTGAACCGGAACGTGACCCCCAGTTCGCGCAGGATCATGCCGATCTGCGGGTCGCCGATCTGGTAGTCCGACTTGTCGTCGAAATAGATCTTGTCGATCGTGCCACCGGTGGTGACGACCAGGAGCTCTTCCATCATGTGCATGCGCGAAACCAAGGCAGGTACAGCGGCGCGGGGCCGGGAACGCAGATGATACGGCCCGCCGGGCGCAGCGTCAGCGCCGCGGACCGAAACGGGCGCGCAGGCCGGGCAGGCTGGCCGAGAAGATCACCAGCAGCGCCAGCGCGATCTCGATCAGCGCCAGCCAGCGGGTCTCGGGATGGCTCCAGGCGCTCATCACGCCGTGGCTGAACCAGCCCAGGGCCAGCACCGCCGCCCAGAACCCGGCCTTGCGCCAGCCCAGCCGCAGGGCGATGGCCAGCGCCAGCGGTGGCGCGGTGAACACCAGCTGGGTGGCCAGCCAGTGCCTGTCGTTGATGAACCAGCCGGCAAACAGCGCCGCCAACCCCATCAAGGCCAGCAGCAGCACGGTGCGCGGCGCGGCGCTCATCGTGCCAGCCGCTGCGCGATGTCGGCCACGCGCCGGCCCAGCGCCCGTGCCAGAACCGCCTCATCGTCGGTCGGTTGCGGGTCGTCGGCGGCACCGGCCACGTGGCTGGCGCCATACGGCGTGCCGCCACTGGTGGTGTGGCTCAGCGCCGGCTCGGTGAACGGAATGCCGACGATCAGGCAGCCGTGGTGCAGCAGCGGCACCTGCATCGACAGCAGGGTCGACTCCTGGCCGCCATGCATCGACGCGGTGGACGTAAACACCCCGGCCGGCTTGCCCGCCAGCGTGCCGTTCACCCATTCGGCGCCGAGCCCGTCGAGGAAATGCTTGACCGGCGCGGCCATGTTGCCGAAACGGGTGGGGCTGCCCAGCAGCAGTCCCTGGCACTCCACCAGGTCCTGCACGCTTACATACGGCGCGCCATCGTCCGGCACCGGGGGCTGCGCGGTCTGGGTGACGGCAGCCACCGGCGGCACCGTGCGCAGCCGCGCCGCCATGCCCGGCACCTCGCCGATGCCGCGCGCGATCTGGCGCGCCAGCCGTGCCACCGAACCGCCGCGGCTGTAGTACAGCACCAGGATTTCGCCCATCGCGCCCAGCTCTCCTCATCGTGTGGACGCCAGTATGGCTATCCTGCACCGATTCCGCATCGGGTACCCTTTCGCCGATGGAACCTTTGGATACGCTCAATTTGTGGATGGAGCGCGCGCGGGATCGCGCACGCGCCGCCAGCTTCGGCCGCTTCCTGTGGCGCCGCTTCCTCGACGACCGCCTGTTCCAGGCGGCCGCCGCGCTGGCCTACACCACGGTGTTCGCGCTGGTGCCGTTGGCGATCGTGGTGTTCGGCGTACTCTCGGCCTTCCCGGTGTTCGACCGCTGGAGCGACCAGCTCAGCGACTACGTCTTCTCCAACTTCGTGCCCAATGCCGCGCGCGCCGCCGAGGGCTACCTGCGGCAGTTCTCGGCCAGCGCAGGCCAGCTCACGGCCGCCGGCTTCATCGCCCTGGTCATCTCGCTGCTGATCACCCTCAACAGTGTTGAAGAGACCTTCAACCAGATCTGGCGCGTCGGCAGCAGCCGGCCACGACTGACCCGCTTTCTGGTCTACTGGACGGTGCTGACCCTCGGCGCGATGCTTGCCGCCGCTTCACTGGCCGTGTCGGCGCGGGTGTTCGCGATGCCGCTGTTCGGCACGCAGGAGGGGCGCTGGCTGGCCGATCTCGCGTTGCGGCTGGCGCCGATCCTGATCGAATTCGTCTGCATCACCCTGATGTTCCGGGTGGTGCCACACCACACCGTGAAGTGGCGCCACGCGGTTCCGGGTGCGATTCTCGCCGCGGTGATCCTGGAGCTGGTGAAGTGGGGCATCGGTGCTTACCTGGGCAGCTTCCAGTCCTACCAGAAGCTGTATGGCACGGTGGCCTTCGTGCCGATCCTGCTGCTGTGGATCTACCTGTGCTGGGTGGCCGTGCTGCTGGGCGCGTCGCTGGCATCGTCGATGGCGGCCTTCCGCTACCAGCCGGTGGAACTTCGCCTGCCGCAGGGCTACGAGTTCTATGGCCTGCTGCGCCTGCTCGGGCGCTTCCAGCACGCACGCGCCAAAGGCAGGGGTCTGGCCGACGACGAGATCCTGCGGCTGGAACCGATGCTGACCGACTCGCTGCTGCAGGACCTGGCCTGCAACCTGGAGGGCATCGGCCTGCTGCGCCGTGATGAGCGCGGGGAATGGCTGCTGGCCCGTGACCTGGACCAGGTCAGCCTGGGCGATCTGTACGAATGCACGCAGCTGCGCATTCCGGTGGCCGAACAACACCTGCCTTACCGCGATGACAGCCTTGGCCGGGCCGCATTGGCCGCGCTGGATGAGTTGCGCCTGCCGCTGCGTGAACGCCTCAAGCGTCGCGTCAGCGACATCTACCCTGATTCTGGAGACGCCCCATGACCTGCAAGACCCCGTTGCTGCTGGCTGCGCTGCTGGCCCTGGCCGCCTGCAAACCCGCGCAGGAGCCGACCCCGGCCAGCAGCCAGCCGCCCGCGCAGGCACCGACCCCGGCCGCGCCGGCGCCGGTGGAGGACACGCCCGCCGAGCGTGTCACTGCCGAGTTCCCGACGCTGAAGATGAAGGCGGTCGATGGCAGCGATTACGACCTGGCCGCACATCGCGGCAAGTGGGTGGTGGTGAACTTCTGGGCGACCTGGTGTGCACCCTGCCGCAAGGAAATGCCCGAGCTGTCGGCATTGCATGCCATGCGCAGCAACATCGAAGTGGTTGGCCTGGCCTACGAGGACATCGAGGCGCCGGAGATGCAGTCGTTCCTGACCAAGCATCCGGTGACCTATCCGATCGTGATCGTCGATCCGTTCGATCCGCCGGCCGACTTCGCCACCCCGCGCGGCCTGCCGCTGACCCACCTGATCGATCCGCAGGGCAAGCTGGCCCACAGCTTCCTGGGCCCGGTCACCGCCGCCGACATCGAACAGCAGATCGCGGCTGCCAAGTAACAGGTGGGTCGGCAGGGCTGCGCCCTGCACCTGCAGAGGCCAGAGCAACAGCCGAAGCAACAGCAGAAGCGGGTTTCCTGAGGGTAGGCGGGGTGGGTCCGGTTGCGGGGGACGCTGCAAGTACGTCCATGTAAGCTCGGTCGCGCCATCCATGGCGCTCACGCCCCCGCAACCGGACCCACCCCGCCTTCGACAGATTCTCGCGAACTGTCGGAATGGCATGGTCTGCTCTTGGTGGGTGTCGACCTTGGTCGACACGTAGATCCACGCCATGCGTGGATGCTCTTCGTTCAATTGTCGAAATATTCGATTTCAGTGGAGATTCATTCACGCATAGCGTGAATCCATCAGCCACCGGAAATCTGTCGAAGGTGGAGCGGTGTCGGATTGCGGGGTGTCAGCCGCATGGGCTCGAGGCATGCCTCGGGCGGGTTGGGCAGGACGCCCAACCCCGGTCTTGCCGTGTGCGCAGGATCGCGCACACGAGCAAGCGGCTGCCAAGCCTACAAGGACGTACTTGCGGCGTCCCCGCAATCCGACACCGCCCCGCCATCCCACGGAATGCCGCTTCGGCCGTTGCTTCGGCTGTTGCCGTTGCCTGTAGCAGGTGCAGGGCCGCACGCCCTGCCGACCACCCCTACTCCTTGACCGGAAAATCCTCGATCGGCTTCAGCACGTCGTAGTGCTCGCGATGCAGCTTGCCCTTCAGCTTCGGCAGCTCCGGCAGCGGCGCATCCACCCGCGTGTCCGGCAGCCGGTCCAGCAGGTTGCGGGCCAGGGTCAGGCGGCCCAGCCGCTGGTCGTTGAAATCCACCAGCGTCCACGGCGCACCGTCGCGATGGGTGGCGCGCAGCATTGCCTCGCGCGCTTCGGTGTATGCGCTGTACTTGCTGCGTGACTTCAGATCCACCGGCGACAGCTTCCAGCCTTTCAGTGGATCGACATGGCGTTCGGCAAAGCGCTTTTCCTGCTGCTCCTGGTCCACGCACAACCAGTACTTGAACAGCAGGATGCCGTCATCCACCAGCAGCTGTTCGAACACCGGTGCCTGACGAAGGAACTGCTGGTACTCGGTCTCGCTGCAGTAGCCCATCACCCGTTCAACGCCGGCGCGGTTGTACCAGCTGCGGTCCATCAGCACGATCTCGCCGGCAGCCGGAAGATGCGAGGCGTAGCGCTGGAAGTACCACTGCGTGGCTTCGCGGTCGGTGGGTTTGGGCAGCGCCACCACCCTGCATTGGCGTGGGTTGAGGTGCTCGCTGATGGTCTGGATCGCGCTACCCTTGCCGGCGGTATCGCGTCCTTCGAACAGCACCAGCAGGCGTTGCCCGCTGTGCTGCACCCAGCGCGCCATCGCAGCCAGTTCCAGCTGCAGCGGCTGCAGCAGTTCGTCGTATTCCTTGCGCTTGAGCTTGGCCATCGTCATACCACGCGGGAAGGAAGCCCGAGCGTAGCGCAGGGCGATGTCAGGGCGTGTCGAGGCCCTGCCAGCCGTGTTCGCGGGCCAGCTGCTGCAGCAGTGCGGACAGATCGCGCGCGAAAGCTGCCATGTCGAACAGGCCACTACGCTCGCGTGCCTGCGCCAGTTCGGCGCGCACTGCGGCCAAGGCGGCCGGATCGTTGCCGAGTGCGCTGGCGGTGGCGATGAACGACGCGTCGTCGGCGACGTTCATGTGCTCCAGGCCCAGCTGATGGTTGAGGCTGCCGGCCACGCGCGCGGCGAAGGTGGCGCCGGGGCAGGTCAATACCGGGCAGCCGGCCCACAGGGCATCCGATGCGGTGGTGTGTGCGTTGTACGGGTTTGTATCCAGGAACAGGTCGGCCAGCTGATAGCGGGCCAGATACTGCGGATGCGGCAGTTTGGCCATGAACACCAGGCGCGCCGGGTCCAGTCCAGCAGCCTGCGCCGCGGCACGCAGCCGCGCATCGGCCTGGCCGGGGCCGGACAGCAGCCACAGCACGCTGCCGGGTACTGCCTGCAGCACCGCGAACGCGCGGCCCATGCTGCGCGGGTTGAGCTTGTAGCTGTTGTTGAAGCAGCAGAACACCGTGCCCTGCGCGGGCAGCCCGCATGCCACGCGCTCTGGTGCCGGCTCCAGCATGCGAGTGCTGTCCGAAGGCTGGAACGCGCGCGGCAGGCGCAGCACACGTTCGCTGTAGTGCGGTTCCAGCGGGGGCGGCAGCGTGAAGTGGTCAGCGATCACGGCATCCAGCCACGGAGCACCGGAGGTGCCGGGGTAGGCCAGCCAGTTGAGCTGCAGCGGGGCAGGGCGCATCGCCAGTACTTCCGGTGTGCCACCGCCACCCCAGCCGCGCAGGTCGAACAGCAGGTCGATGCCCTGTGCACGGATGCGTGCGGCCGTATCGGCATGGCGCAACCCCGCCACGTCATGCAGCTGGGTAGCGGTCTGCAGGCGTTGGCGGATGCGGCTGCCATCCTCGGCGTTGAGCGCGAACAGATGCAGGTGCAGGGCCGGGTCCTGGCTCATGTGTTCCAGCAGTGCCACCGTCAGCAATCCGGTGGGATGAGCGCCGAAACCGTTGGACAGGAAGCCCACGCGAAGTGGACCTCGTTCGCGCAGCTTCACCGGGGGCAGTGGCCGCACCGACCCCGCCACGGCGGCCGCACGCGCACGCGCACAGGCTAACTGTTCGGCCGCGCTGGCGTCTTCGCTGAGGAACGCGAAGGGCTCAACCACGCCCTGGCCAGATGCAAGCGCGCCGCGCACCTGGGCGGCCAGCGCATCCACGTCCTGCCAATCGCACAGGCGACGCTGCCAGGCGAGGCGCTGTGCGGCGATATACGGCTCATCGGGCATCAGCGCATGCGCGCGGCGATAGGCTGCCGATGCACCTTCCGCATCGTTGGCATCTTCCAGCGCGTGCCCCAGCCACAACGCGATGCCCGGGTGCTCCGGTGCCAGCGCGGAGGCCTGGCCCAGCAGCGTGGCGGCATCGGCGTGCGCCCCTGCCATCCACGCTACCCGGCCCAGCCGGGCAAGTGCTTCAGGATGATTGGGCCGCAGCTGCAGCGCGCGTCGCGCGGCCTGCTCGCCGGCCGCAATGTCGCCGGCTTCCAGTTCCAGGTCGGCCAGCATCACCCAGGCAACGAAGTCGCCGGGCTGGCGCGCGATCGCCTGCTGCAGTTGCTGCCGCTGCTGCCAGGCCGACATGCGGGTCAGCCGGCCGAAAGCTGGGCCAGGGCATCGACCTGGTGCTCGTGGCTCAGTCGCTGCAGCAGCGGATCCAGGTCGCCGGCCAACACGTTGGGCAGGTCGTACAGGGTCAGCCCTTCCACGCGGTGGTCGGTGATGCGGCCCTGCGGGAAATTGTAGGTGCGGATGCGCTGGCTGCGGTCGCCGCTGCCGACCTGCAGGCGCCGAGATTCGGCCTGCGCCGCGTCATGGCGCTGGCGCTCGGCATCGAGCAGCTGTGCCTTCAGGCGTTTCATCGCCTTGTCCCGGTTGGCGTGCTGGCTGCGCTCGGTCTGGCATTCGACCACCACGCCGCTGGGCACGTGGGTGATGCGGATCGCCGATTCGGTCTTGTTGACGTGCTGGCCGCCGGCGCCGGAAGAACGGTAGGTGTCGACTCTCAGGTCAGCCGGGTTGATGACGATCTCATCGACTTCGTCGGCTTCCGGGATGATCGCCACGGTTGCCGCCGAGGTGTGGATGCGCCCCTGCGATTCGGTGGCCGGCACGCGCTGCACGCGGTGCGTGCCCGATTCGAATTTCAGGCGCGAGAACGCGCCACGGCCGACCACGCGTGCCACCACTTCCTTGTAGCCGCCATGTTCGCCGGGATTGTCCGATTCGATCTCGACCTTCCAGCCCTGTCGCTCGGCGTAGCGGGCATACATGCGGAACAGGTCGCCAGCGAAGATCGCCGCCTCGTCGCCACCGGTGCCAGCGCGTACTTCCAGGAACAGGTTGCCTTCATCGCGCGGGTCGCGCGGCACCAGCAGCAGCGCCAGTTCCTGCTCCAGTTCCTGCAGGCGGGCTTGCGCGGCGGCAATTTCCTCGTCGGCCAGCTCGCGCAGGTCCGGGTCCGCACGCATGCTTTCGGCCGCAGCCAGGTCGGCCTTGGCGCGTGCTTCATCGGCCAGTGCGGTGGCGATCGGTTCGAGCTGGGAAAACTCGCGCGACAGATCGCGGAAGCGCGCGTTGTTGGCGACCACCTCCGGTTCGGCGAGCAGACGTTCCAGTTCTTCGCGGCGCTCGGCCAGCGCTTCCAACTTACGGCGCAGGGTCGGCGTCATCGGTTCTCACAGGTGGGTGGCGGTAACCCGGCGTCGCCGGGAACAGGCGCTCGGCGGCGCGGGTCAGGTCGGCGTCGCCGCTGAGCGCGGCCGCACGCAGGGCGGCGGTCGGCGGGTGCAGCAGGCGGTTGGTCAATCCGTGGGCAAGCAGTTCCAGCACTTCGTCGGCCGGCTTGCCGTTGGCCAGCTGCTGGCGCGCGCGTTCCAGCAGTTCGGCACGGGTGGCCTCGCCGAAGGCGCGCAGCTGCCGCAGCGGTGCCTGGTGGGCACTGGCCTGCAGCGTTTCCACGAAGCGCGAGACCTGCAGGTCGATGATCGTCTCGGCCTCAGCGGCGGCCTCGCGGCGGCTGCGGCGGTTGTCTTCCACCGCGCGCTCGAGATCGTCCACGGTGTACAGGAACGCATCCTTGAGCGTGGCAACGTCGGCTTCGATGTCGCGCGGCACGGCCAGGTCGAACAGCAGCATCGGTTTGTGCCGGCGCGCACGCAGGGCGTTGGCCACTGCGGCACGGTGGATCACCGGCTCACGGGCGGCGGTGGCCGAGAACACCACGTCGGCCTCGGCCAGGTGGCGTTCCAGCTCGGTAAGCGGCAGCGCCACACCGCCATGGCGGCTGGCCAGTTCCTGCGCATGGGCGAGGGTGCGGTTGGCGATCAGCAGACGCCGCACCTTGCCTTCGCTGAGGTGGCGCGCGGCCAGTTCGATGGTCTCGCCGGCGCCGACCAGCAGCACGGTGGAATCATCGAGGCGGGCAAATGCGTTCTGTGCCAGGCGTACCGCTGCCGAGGCCACCGAGACCGGGTTGGCGCCGACCTGGGTATCGGTACGCGCGCGCTTGGCCACCGAGAACGTCTGCTGGAACAACCGGTCCAGGCGCTGGCCGAGCAGGCCGTGGTCGCGCGCGGTCGACCAGGCATCCTTCACCTGGCCGAGGATCTGCGGCTCGCCCAGCACCATCGAATCCAGCCCCGTCGCCACCCGGAACAGGTGGCGCACGGCATCGGCATCGGCGTGCTGGTACAGATAGCCCTGCAGGTCGCCGGCCTGGGCGTGCAGCCACTGGTCCAGTGCCTGCGCGGACTCGGCGACGGCATACAGCTCGGTGCGGTTGCAGGTGGACAGCAGTACCGCCTCGGCGATCTGCGGGGTATCGCGCAGCGAACCGAGCGCGCGCGGCAACGCGTCACCGGCGAAGGCTGCGCGTTCGCGCAGTTCCACCGGTGCGGTCTGGTGATTCAGTCCGAGCACCCACAGGGTCATTGTTCAGTTGCTTGCGATAAGCTGCTGGCCATTGGACGACATTTTAAGGCCCCGATGCCGACGATGCCCGCATTGATTCGCATCCCCAGTGTTCTGCTGCTGTCTCTGGCCTGTGCCCAGGCCCTGGCGGCGGTGCCCGCCAAGGCGCCCGCACGGCCCGCGGTGACTGAGGAACTGGCGCTGGAGCCGGTCTTGGCTGGTGAGTTCGCCCTGCAGGCGGGCAAGCTGGCCGAGGCCGCGCGCTGGTACCTGCAGGCCGCCCAGCAGACCGACGGCGACGCCGGCCTGGCCGAGCGGGCGACCCGCATCGCCATGCTGGCCAACGAAGATGATGCTGCGGCCAAGGGCCTGGCCCTGTGGCAGCAGCGTGCGCCACGCTCATTGGCGATGCGCAGCGCCGCCGGTGCGCTGGCGATGCGCCAGGGCGATGTGAAGACTGCGCGCGGCGAGCTTCAGGCCTTGTTGCAGGATCCGGGCGACGAGGGCTGGAAGTTTGCCCTGGGTGCCCTGATCGGCGGCGGCCGCGATCCGGCCGTGCCGGCGCAGGTGCTGGGCGAGCTGGTCGATGCCAACGCCATTCCCCAGAAGATCGAGGCCTGGCAGGAGTTTGGACGCCTGGCGTTGCGCATGGAGAAGCCCGAGCTGGCGCGGCGCATGATCGATGAGGTGGTCAAGCGCTTCCCCGAGGAGCCGCGCGTTGCCTTGCTGCGCGCCAGCCAGCTGCAGCAGGCCGGGCAGACCGACCAGGCGCTGTCGCTGCTGCGTGGGGTGGAACCGAAGACCCGTCAGGATCCGGAACTGCGCAATGCGGTGGCCATCGCCTATGACAGCCTCGGCCAGCCGGCAGCGGCCGAACGCGTGCTGGCGGTCGGTCCGCAGAATGTGCAGACGTGGGGCATGCGCGCTTCGCTGCTGGCCAAGCAGGGCGACAAGGCCGCGCTGTCCAATCTGTACAACGAACTGTCGCGGCAGGCGGCCAAGCCGGACCCGGCCCAGCGCCTGTTGCTGGGCAAGATCGCCGAGTACCTCAAGCGCTACCCGGAAGCGGTCAACTGGTACCACAGCGTGCCTGGCGGCAATGAACTGAATGAAGCGCGCCTGCGCGCGGCCAATGCACAGGGTCTGGCGGGCCGGCAGTCGCTGGCGCTGGATGAAGTGCATGCGATCCAGTCCGATGCCGGGGTGGATGACGATGTGCGGCGCGATGCGTATCTGCTGGAAGCCGAGCTGCGCCAGCGCGCCGACGACCTTCCCGGCGAGATCGATGCACTGGCCCGTGGCCTGGCGGCGTATCCGGACGAGAACGGCCTGTTGTATGCCCGTGCGCTGGCCTGGGAGCGTCGCGATGACATCGCCCGCGCCGAGGCCGATCTGCGCAAGATCCTGGTGACCGAGCCGGAGAACGTGCCGGCTCTGAACGCACTGGGATACACCCTGGCCGACCGTACCGGCCGCTACCAGGAAGCGCTCGAACTGATCGACCGCGCGCGCGTGGCCGAGCCGGACAACGCGGCCATCGTCGACAGCTATGGCTGGGTGCTGTATCGGCTGGGACGCAACGCCGACGCGCTGGTACAGCTGCGCCGCGCCTGGACGCTGGCCAAGGACCCGGAAATCGCCGCCCACGTGGGCGAGGTGCTGTGGGTACTGGGCAAGCACGATGAAGCCCGTCACTTCTTCGAGGAAGCGGCCCGGCTCGACCCTGAAAACCGCGCGCTGCTGCGCGCCCGCGAGAAATTCAATCCATGAGTGTTTGCACGATCCGGCCGTTGCTGCTGGTGGCCGTGACCCTGGCCCTGAGTGCCTGTACCACCGTTGGCCGGCAGAAGACGCCGGCACCGGCCGTGGTCAGCACCGTTTCCGCCGAAGCGGCCGCTACCGAGGTCGCGCGCGTGGAAGCGCTGCGATCGGCAGCGGACTGGAATTTCCAGGGCCGGGTGGCGGTCAGCAAGGGCAAGGACGGTGGCAGCGGCCGCATCGACTGGAAACAGGAAGGCCAGCGCTATGTCGTCGAACTGAGCGCGCCGGTGACCCGCCAGAGCTGGAAGTTGAGCGGTGATACCCACCATGAAGCCGGGCGCCTGGAGGGACTGGCCGGTGGTCCGCGGGAGGGTGAAGACGCGCAGGCGCTGCTGCTGGAGGCGACCGGCTGGGATATTCCGGTCAATCAGCTGCCGGACTGGGTACGCGGCCTGGTTGCCGGCGACAGCGCTGGGCCGGGAAAGATCGACCGTGATGCTGATGGCCGTCCGCGGCGCATGCAGCAGATGGGGTGGGTGATCCAGTATCTGGACTGGTACCCCGCCGAAGCCGGGCGTCCGGCCCTGCCGCGCAGGGTCGAAGCGGTCAATGGCGACGCCAAGGTGCGCCTGCTGGTCGACCAATGGGGCCAGGGCGCGCCATGAACGCGCGGGTGGATGACGCGGGCTGGTCCTGGTGGCCGGCCCCGGCCAAGCTGAACCTGTTCCTGCACATCACCGGCCGCCGTGCCGACGGCTACCACGAGCTGCAGACGGTGTTCCGCCTGCTCGACTGGGGCGACCGGATCGGCCTGCGCCTGCGTGAAGACGGTCAGGTGCGACGGCAGGGCGATGGCCTGGCCGGCGTCGCCGAAGCCGATGACCTGGCGGTTCGCGCAGCGCGGATGCTGAAAGAAGTGGCGAATGTCGAGAAAGGTGTCGACATCATCGTCGAAAAGCATGTTCCTGCGGGCGGCGGTTTCGGCGGCGGTTCGTCCGATGCGGCCACCGTACTGGTGGTTCTGAACCGGCTATGGGGCGCGGGGCTGGACGAAAATGCGCTGGCTGCGCTGGGGTTGCGCCTTGGCGCCGACGTGCCGGTGTTCGTGCGTGGCCACAACGCCTGGGCCGAAGGGGTGGGCGAGCGGCTGCAGCCGATCACCCTGCCGCAGGCCTGGTATGTGGTGGTCGAACCGGGCGTTCATGTGCCGACGCCCCTCCTGTTCGCTGATCCGGATTTGACGCGCGACAGTCCACAGGCGAAAATAGAGGACTTCGCTTCCGGCACGCTGGTCGGGAACGTGTTCGAACCGGTGCTGCGCCGCCGTGAGCCTGCCGTCGAGGTCGTGCTTGCTGCGTTGAGCGACATCGGCACGGCACGTCTGACCGGTTCGGGAAGTGGTTGTTTCGTCGAGTTCGATTCGCAGGCTGCCGCCGAGCAGGGACGAGCGAAGTTGTCGAAGGAGTTGCGGGCAAGGGTGGCTGCGGGCGTTGCACGTTCGCCACTGCTGGATGCACTCGAGCAACACTGATTCATCAATGCAGGGGCGTCGCCAAGAGGCCCAAGGCACCAGGTTTTGATCCTGGCATTCGGAGGTTCGAATCCTCCCGCCCCTGCCAATGCGGCTGCGTCCGCGCCTTCCAGCGCATCATCTGCGCGGGACGTGGGAACAGCCGCGGTGTTGTCAGCAGCAGGGGCCGCAGTGGTCCTTGCCGCTACCGGATCCCCGCCACTCGTCCCCGCCCGAGACAATCATGATGCAAGAGTCCCCGAACCTGCTGGTCTTTTCCGGCAACGCCAACAAACGTCTGGCGCAGAACATCTGCAAGGAACTGGGAGTCCGCCCGGGCAAGGCGCTGGTCTCGCACTTCTCCGATGGCGAAGTGCAGGTGGAAATCGAAGAGAACGTCCGCAAGCAGGACGTGTTCGTGATCCAGCCGACCTCGGCGCCGAGCGCGGAAAACCTGATGGAACTGCTGGTGCTGATCGACGCGCTCAAGCGCGCATCGGTGGCCAGCGTGACCGCGGTGGTGCCGTACTTCGGCTACTCGCGCCAGGATCGCCGCATGCGTTCCTCGCGCGTGCCGATCACCGCCAAGCTGGCGGCGAAGATGTTCAGCACCGCCGGCGCTGATCGTGTGCTGACCGTCGACCTGCACGCCGACCAGATCCAGGGTTTCTTCGATATTCCGGTCGACAACGTGTATGCCTCTCCGCTGCTGCTGGCCGACATCTGGCGCGCCTACGGCACCGAGAACCTGATCGTGGTGTCGCCGGACGTGGGCGGCGTGGTCCGTGCCCGCGCAGTGGCCAAGCGCCTGGATGACGCCGACCTGGCGATCATCGACAAGCGCCGTCCGCGCGCCAACGTCTCCACCGTGATGAACATCATCGGTGACGTCGAAGGCAAGACCTGCGTGATGGTCGATGACATCGTCGATACCGCCGGCACCCTGTGCGCCGCTGCCGCTGCCCTGAAGGCGCGCGGTGCGCTCAAGGTCGCCGCCTACTGCACCCACGCGGTGCTGTCGGGCCCGGCGGTGGACAACATCACCAATTCCCAGCTCGATGAGCTGGTGGTGACGGACACCATCCCGCTGAAGGACGCCGCGCGGGTGTGCAGCAAGATCCGCCAGCTGAGCGTGGCGGAAATGCTGGCCGAAACGATGCGCCGCATCGCCTTCGGCGAGTCGGTCAGCTCGCTGTACGTCGATTGATTTTTTCGTCCCCGCCGGCAACGGCAGGGACACACTGGGCACTTCTGGTCGCGGAAGTGCCTTCAACCGCCAAGCCGCAAGGCAAGGCAACAACCGAGTAGTCGAAAATGTCGAAGACCCATGAAATCAAGGTCACCAAGCGTGAACTGCAGCGTAAGGGTGCGAGCCGCCGCCTGCGTACCGCTGGTGTGATCCCGGCGATCGTGTACGGCGGCAACGCCGAACCGGTCGCCATCAGCCTGGACCACAACGAAATCTGGCTGGCCCAGCAGAACGAGTGGTTCTATGCCTCGATCCTGGACCTGAACCTGGACGGCCAGGTGCAGAAGGTGCTGCTGCGTGACATGCAGCGCCATCCGTTCAAGCAGCTGATCATGCACCTGGACTTCCTGCGCGTGAACGAGAACGAGAAGCTGACCGCTTCGGTTCCGCTGCACTTCATCAACGAAGACACCTCGCCGGCTGGTAAGGCTGCCGACGTCGTGGTCGCCCACGAACTGAAGGAAGTGGCCATCACCTGCCTGCCGAAGGACCTGCCGGAGTCGATCGAAGTCGACCTGGGCGAGCTGAAGGCTGGCGACGTTGTGTACCTGTCGGACATCAAGCTGCCGAAGGGCGTGGAAATCCCGGCGCTGGCGCTGGGCAAGGACCACGACGACGCGATCGTCACTGCCAAGCACGGCAAGCAGGATGCTGCCGACGCTGAAGAAGCAGCGGCCGAGTAATACCCCGCGGCGCCTGTCCCTCGGGGCAGGCGCCGTATCTGGATGGAACGATGGCAGGATTGCGACTGATCGTCGGTCTGGGCAACCCCGGATCGGAGCACGCCCGGACCCGGCACAATGCCGGGTTTCATTTCGTTGAGGCCCTGGCTGAAAAGGCCGGTGCGCGATGGAACGTGGACAGCAAGTTGTTTGGCGAGACCGCCAAGGTCGACATCGCTGGGCAGACGGTGTGGCTGCTCAAGCCCGCCACCTTCATGAACCTCAGCGGCAAGTCGGTCACCGCCGCGCAGCGGTTCTGGAAGATCGAGCCGGAGGAGACCCTGCTGGCCCATGACGAACTGGACCTGGCGCCCGGCGTGGCGCGGTTGAAGTTCGACGGTGGCCACGGCGGACAGAACGGCCTGCGTGACACCATCCGGTTGCTCGGCCATGGCAAGTTCCATCGCCTGCGCGTGGGCATCGGCCATCCCGGCCACAAGGACCGCGTGGTGGGCTGGGTGCTGGGACGCCCCTCCAAGGACGATGAAGTACTGATCTCGCGCGCCATCGACGATGCGATCGACGTGCTGCCGTTGGCAGTGCAGGGCGATTTCAGCGAAGCGATGAAGCGGCTGCACACCCCGAAGTAACCCGTTTTGGGTAGGTGCCAACCTTGGTTGGCACAGATGTTGATCGGCAACACCGAGATGGATTGGCCAAGCGGCGCGCGCGCTGTTTCACCAATCACTTTCACCCCAGAGAGCTGTCACCCATGGGTATCAAATGCGGCATCGTCGGCCTGCCCAACGTCGGCAAGTCGACCCTGTTCAACGCGCTGACCAAGGCGGGCATCGCCGCGGCGAACTTCCCGTTCTGCACCATCGAACCGAACGTCGGCATCGTGCCGGTGCCGGATCCGCGTCTGAACGAACTGGCAGCGATCATCAACCCGCAGAAGGTCATCCCGACTGCGGTCGAGTTCGTCGACATTGCCGGCCTGGTGGCCGGTGCCGCCAGCGGCGAAGGGCTGGGCAACAAGTTCCTCGCCCACATCCGCGAAGTGGATGCGATCACCCACGTGGTGCGCTGCTTCGAGAACGCTGACGTCATCCACGTCAACAACAAGGTCGACCCGATCTCGGACATCGACACCATCGATACCGAACTGGCCCTGGCCGACCTGGACAGCGTCGAGAAGGCACTGAACCGTGCCGAGCGTGCGGCCAAGGGCGGCGACAAGGATGCAGCGGCACGCAAGCCGGTGCTGGCCAAGCTGCAGGCCGCGCTGGCCGACGGCAAGGCCGGTCGTTCGGCAGGTCTGGACGAGGAAGAGAAGGCGCTGGTGCGCGATCTGTTCCTGCTGACCCTGAAGCCGGTGATGTACATCGCCAACGTGCTGGAAGACGGTTTCGAGAACAATCCGCACCTGGACGCCGTGCGCGCCCGTGCCGCCGAAGAAGGCGCACAGGTGGTGCCGGTGTCGGCGGCGATCGAAGAAGAGCTGTCGCAGCTGGACGACGAAGACCGCGATACGTTCCTGGCCGACCTCGGCCTGAGCGAGCCGGGCCTGAACCGCGTGATCAACGCGGCCTACAGCCTGCTCGGCCTGCAGACCTACTTCACCGCAGGCGTGAAGGAAGTCCGCGCGTGGACCGTGCGCAAGGGCGCCACCGCGCCGCAGGCTGCCGCAGTCATCCATACCGACTTCGAGAAGGGCTTCATCCGCGCCGAAACCATCGCGTATGACGACTTCATCAAGTACAAGGGTGAAGCTGGCGCCAAGGAAGCCGGTCGCCTGCGCCTGGAAGGCAAGGAATACCGCGTGCAGGAAGGTGACATCCTGCATTTCCGCTTCAACGTCTGATCGACGACGCAGCGCAGTGATTGCCAACAGGGCCCCGCAATGCGGGGTCTTGTTGTATCGGGCGCCTGTCGGAAGGCGCACACGCTGGCAGTGTCATTGCGCATCTGCGCTGCGGAAGCGCCAGCCCGGTGTTGCGGGTGGCGGTGGACATAAATTCACCACGCGTTGAAACGCTTGGCCTGCATGGCTCGCGGCGACTTGTCCACACCAAACCCCCACGGCTTTCCACGTGGCGTGTGGAAAACCAATGAGGCGCCTGGACAAAAAACAGCCACTCCTTGAAACGCTTGCGGCATAACGTTCAAGGTGGGTTGTCCACATCAAGTTCGCATCGCTTTCCACCTGCTGTGTGGAAAACACGCAGCTGCCTGCATCCTGGACGGCCTGGACAAAAAATCGCCAGCGTCGAAAACGCTTGTCGTGCGTGGCTTACGACCACTTGTCCACATCCAACCCCCATCGATTTCCACGCGCGGTGTGGAAAACAACGAGGGGTCCGACGAAGCATCGTCGGACCCCTCGATGGGCTCGCCAGCGGTGCGTCTTACCAGCGGTAGGAGACGCCCAGCTGACCGCTGGTATCGCGGAAGCCCATGCCGCCGGTCTGCCGGCTGATCTCGCCCCAGCCACGCCAGCCGCCCGACAGATTCACCTGCACGCCGGCCTTGGCTTCATAGATGTCACGCGGCAACTGCCGGCGCAGGCGTTCGCCGTCCACGGCGATGGCTGCGTCGTTGCCACCGGACCACCAGTTCACCGCGACGAACGGCTGTACCTGCCCCTGGCCCTGCGTCAGCGAACGCGTGTACAGGCGCAGGCCCACACGCGTGGTGGTGCTGTCCTTGTCGCGACCTTCGACCACCGTGCCATTGGTTTCGACCACGCGGTCGGCATCGTAGCGGCTGTGGATCACCTGCAGCTGTGGCTCCAGGTAGACACCGCGCTGCGCCGTGCGCCGCACCGGCAGCACATAGCCTGCCTCGGCCGAACCGGTCCAGCTGTGCGAGCGATAGTGCTCCTTCTGCAGCCCTTCGCCCTGCACGCTGTTGCGGAACCGCCCGTACTGCAGCCAGCCGTCCACATACGCACCGCTGTCCATCCGTGCGTCCTGCAACCAGGTGGCATACAGGCCCAGGCTGGTGCCCTTGACCACACCGTGCGCGCTGTAACCGGTCACCTGCGAACGGCTGTCGTTGCGTGCCCGACCCTGGCCAGCCATCACACCTGCCTGCAGCTGACCACCGGGATTGGCTTCGAAGCGGCGACCGACACCCAGCAGCACGCTGTTGAGCTGGCTGTCCACATCCACCTGGCGGCCGCGGCTGCCGGGCTGGCTGCTGCGCACCTGTGCCCATGCAATGGCGTCGCTGCCGCCGTCGGTTGCATCGGCAGGATCGCCACTGCGGTCGTACAGGCTGTGCCGGAACATGCCCAGCGCACTGCTCTGGTTGGCCATGTACACCGCCGGCTCCGGACGCTCCACACGCGGTGGGACCGGCGGCAGCGGCGGGTCGACCGGTGGGACCACCGGTGGATCGATCGGTGGATCGATCGGCGGAGCAGGCGGATCAATCGGCGGAGTCGGCGGATCAATCGGCGGCTCCGGCGGATCGGGCGGTTCCGGCGGATCGACCGGCGGTACGTATTCCGAGCGCAGGTACCAGTTGCCGTCGTCCGGGGTGGCGACGCCACCCTTGTACAGGAAGTAGTCGTAAGCGCCGGCCACCGCGCGTCCCTGCAGCGAGAACTGCGCATCGGACTGGCCAGCCACGCTGATCAGGCGGATGCCTTCGCTGGTCAGGGCGCCGGCGCCCCCCGCGTTGCGCACGCTGACAGAGGCCGTGCCACTGCTGTTGCCCTGGATCACCAGCTGATCACCCTGCGAGGCATCGTCGCCCAGCGCGCGGTTGAACAGCCAATGGCCATCGTTGCCGACATAGTCGCCGGTGACGGTCAGGGTCTTGAAGTCGTCGGTGGTGGGCGCGACGAAGGCGATGGTGCCGGCATGGTCCAGCGAGCCGACGCTGGAACTGCCACGTACGTTCCACTGGCTGCTGCCGTCCATCGCCAGCTGCGCGACCTGGTAGCCCGAGTCGTTGCGCAGCGCGCCGTTGAACACGGTGCCGTTGCGCAGCGTCATCTGCACGTTGGCGGTGGCGCTGTCGACCACCACATCGCCGGTCAGGCGGCTGTTGTCGGCAGTGAAAAGAATGTCCGCGGTGGCGACCGAGCTTCCATCGGTGAACACCGTGTCGCTCACCCGCAGCAGGCGGCCACCGTCGACGCTGCCCTGCTGGCGCGCGACGACGTCGGTGTTGTTGAGCGTCAGCTCATGGTTGCTGCCCTGCAGCCACAGCGCAGGACCGTCCTGGGTCTGCAGGCTGCTGTTGTTGAATACCAGACGGTCCCAGTACGGCCCGAACACCGTGATGTAGGAACGATAGGCACCCGAATTCGTCCCCTGTGCCTGGATGCCCAGGTTGTCGGCGGTGAGCTTGGCGGTGTTCATCTGCACGATGCCGAACGAGGAGGCACCCCGCGTGGTGATCGAGCCGCCGTCCAGCTGCGCATCGGCCGTGCTGCCGCCGAGGAAGACGCCGCCGCCACCGGTGCCGTAGGTGGTGATGTCCAGATCCTTGGCACGGATGCGCGAATAGGGCGTCGGTGGATTGCTGCCCGAGGCGCGCAGGCCGTAGACCCCATCGCCGTGGGTATCGATGCTGCCGCCGGTGATCGTGGCGGTACCGCCCCAGACGTCCACGCCATGACCGTAGCCGTTGTCGCCATAGGTGCTGATCGTGGTATCGGTGAGGTCGGCCAGCGAGTCCGCGCCGGACAGCCAGATGCCGGAATAACCATCACGCACGGTGAAGTGGGCGCCGTTCCTTGTGGTCAGCTTGGCCCAGCTGTTGACGTTGACGCCATAGCCGCCGATGGTCTCGAAACGGCCGCCGGTGATGTCGGCGGTGGAGTACACGCGGTTGCCACTGTTGCCGAGCAGATGGATGCTGCCGCCGTTGGTGCTGGCACTGCCTCCGACGATCTGCAGCGTGCCACCGTTGTTGATATCGAAGTAGCCGTTGACCACGTCCACGTCGCGCAGCGACAGCACGCTGCCGCTGCCGTTGGAGGAGACGCGCCCGCTGTAGCCACTGGTGGCTTCGGCGAAGGTCAGCGTCAGCGACTCCAGCGCCAACAGTGCGCCGCCCTCGGCGTACACCGCGCTGTTGGCGCCGTTGTTGATCTCCGTACCGGTCACGTGCAGTTCGCTGCCACGCCCATTGGAGTACAGAGCATGTCCGGCGCTGCTCACACTGCCGCCATTCAACCAGAGCTTGCCACCACCGGTGGCATTGACCGTGCCGTAGCCCGAACCGTTCCGGTAAGCATTGATGACCAGGTTGTTGGCCCGGATCACGCTACCCGCACCGCTGGCGTTCAGCGCATAGCCGACGGGGGTGCTGTCGCCGCCGACCTGCAGGATGCCGCCCTCGATCAGGACGCTGCCACCGGCGCTGGCAAGGATGCCGCTGCCGCCTCCGGTGCTCGCGATCCAGCTGCCATTGACGGTAATGGTGCTGCCGACACCATTGGCCTCCAGGGCGTAGCCGCCGGCACTGTGCGACAGCATGTCGTCGGCGCCCAACTGCAGGCTGCCGCCATCGGTAACCTTCAGCGGCCCCTGCAGTTCGGCCGCGTGCACGGGCAGGGCGGCCCACAGTGCGCTGGCCAGCAGGCTGGGAATCAAGGGGAGGCGCGAAGCGCGCGCGCAGGCAGACGCACGGCGGCGCCGTGGGGGAGAGGCGTTCATGCTGGTGTATTCCTGTGGCAGGGCGCAGCGCGGCTGCGCGATCTGGCGCGGCAGGGCCGCGTCGCTGTGGAAACCGGGTGTGATGGCCGCTGCAGGCGCCATCCGGTTTCGCTCCCGCCGGTAACGCGATGACGATGGGAGATCGTCACCATGGCGGGATGCATCCAGACTAGAAACCAGACCTGTCCGATGGAATCAGGCGTTTCCTAAAGCACTTCGTGCCCTGTGCATGGGCGGGGCACGGTTCAGCGATGTGGAGGCCTCAGCCGAACATCGACGACTGCAGGCAGTACTCGATCAGTGCCTGGTCGCTGTCCACGCCCAGTTTGCGCATCGCGTTGATTTTCTGCGTGCTGACCGTCTTCGCACTGCGCTGCAGCTGGCGGGCGATGTCGCCCACGCTCATGCCGCCGGTGAACAGACGGATGACTTCGAGTTCGCGCGGCGAGAGGCGCGCCAGCACCACCTCGGCATCGGCAGGTTCCGCGGCGGCGACCGGCAGCAGACCGGGAGGGCGGTAGACGCGGTCGGCCAGCACCGTGCGCAGCGCCTGCACCAGGCTGCCCAGGCCGTGGCTCTTGAGCACCACGCCGCTGGCACCGGCTGCATACATGGCCGCCACCAGCGAGGGGTTGGAGACCATCGTCAACACCAGCAGACGCACATCAGGGAAGCTGCGGCGCAGGAACGAGATCAGCTTGATGCCATCGCCGAAGCTGTCACCCCCGGGCATGCTGTAGTCGGTGATCACCGCATGGGGCAGGGTGCTCGTCATCAGCTCGACCAAGGTCGCCGGATCGGCGGCCTCGCCGACCACGTCCAGGTCCAGTTCGCCGGCCAGGACATCGCGGATGCCGGCAAGCACGATCGGGTGGTCGTCAGCGATGAGGATGCGGGTGGTCATGGTGGTGTCGGCTTGCTGGGGGATGAGGGGGCGGCGACGTGCACCAGGGGTTGCAGCAGCCGCCGCAGGCGCCGTTGGAAATGCGCGAGCGCCGTGGCGAGGGCAGGCAACGCGTCGCCGTCGCCGATCTGCTCTTCGATCTGCTGGCCGTGTGCCACCAGTGCCGGTGCGCCAACGATCACCAGTGCGCCGCGGATGCGATGCAGCACCTGTGCCACGCGTTCTGGTGCGGCATCGTCGATCGCCCGCCGCAGGCTGTCCAGGTCGGCCTGCATGGTCTGCACGAACAACGCCTGCATTTTCTCCGGAACCTGCAGTGGCGCATCGGCGTCGTCGTCGATGGGTTCGCTGTGCGGCCGGGCTGCAACCTGGGTCAGCAGGCGCTGCAGTGCTGCCAGGGTGATCGGCTTGACCAGCACCCCCTGCATCCCCGCCTCATGGCAGCGTTGCCGCTCCGCCGGGTCGGCGTTGGCGGTTGCGCCATGGATCGGCACCTCAACCCCACGCGCGCGCAATGCGCGGGCCAGACCGTAACCATCCAGTCCCGGCATGTTGAGGTCGGTCAACACCAGGGCGAAGGGACGCTGCGGCCAATAGTGCAGGGCTTCATTACCATCACTGGCGACCACGGCATGGCAACCGAGCTGCTCCAGCTGGCCACGCAGGATCGCCTGGTTGATCGGGTTGTCTTCGGCGACAAGTACCTGCAGCCCGAACCTGCGTGGCGCCGGCAGGCGTCCGTTGACCTCGGCGGGCAGTGCTTGCCCGGCCGCAGCCACCAGCGCGAGCACGATCGCATCCAGACGATGCACGCCGACCTGCCAATGCCCCTGCACCCGTTGCGGCTGCATTCCACCTTCGCGGCAGGCCACCACCTGCGGTCCACTCCACGTGGGCGTTCCCTCGTCCAGCACAAGGTCGAGCATCACTGTGCCAGGATCGGCAGGCTCCGGCGCATCATCGCGATGCACGCTGGCCTGTGCGCCGCGCTGCTGCAACCGCTCGCATATCGATTGTGCGAACTCGCGGACGCTGCCACGGACCTGCACCGGCAACGCTGCCGGCAATCGCGGTGAAGCCCCCTGCAGCGGATCGGGTGTTGCCTCGGGCAGTGGCAGCTCGACCGAGAAACTGCTGCCCAGCCCGCTTTCGCTGACCACCCGCAGGTGGCCCTCCATCATCGTGGTCAGATGTGCACAGATGGCCAGGCCCAATCCGGTACCCCGCATGGCATCGGTGCCCGGGTTGGCCTGGAAGAAGGGTTCGAACAGATGTGCCTGGTGCTCGCTGGCGATGCCGATGCCGGTATCGGCCACCTGCCAGCGCAGCCAGCAGCGATCATCGATGTGCTGTGCGCCCAGACGCACCACGACCCGGCCGCTGTCGGTGAATTTCAGTGCATTGCTGATCAGGTTGTTGAGGATCTGGCGGATGCGCGCGGCATCACCGTTGACCGTAGCCGGTACATCCGGATCGATGCAGGCGTAGAACTGCAGGCCCTTGTGTGCGGCGGCAGCGGCGTAGGAGTCCAGCGCGTCCTCGGTCAGCCGCACCGGATCGAACGCGCCGGGCTCCAGGCTCAGCTGGTCGGCCTCGGCCTTGCTGACATCCAGGATGTCGCTGATCAGCTGCATCAACGTCGATGACGAGCGCTGGATCGTGTCCAGGTAGTCCTGCTGGCGAGCATCCAGCGGGGTCAGGCCCAGCAGCTCCAGCGTGCCGAGCACGCCGTACAGCGGGGTGCGTATCTCATGGCTCATGGTGGCCAGGAACTGGCTCTTGGCGCGGTTGGCCTGGTCAGCCGCACGCCGTGCCTGCTGCAGCACCTGTTCGGCCTCGTGCTGGCTGCTGAGGTCGATGAACAGGCACAGCACGGCGGGTTCGCCGCGATAGCGCGCGGGCGTCGCGGTGATCAGCAGATGACGGCTGTCCGGCGTGGTGTAGGCCAGGCCGTCGCCCGCCACGGTACCGCCGGCGGCGAGCACGCTGCGCCGCCAAGGCCCGTGCCAGCCACCGTCGTCGTGGTCCTCCCCCAGCCAGTGACGCGCCAGCGCGTTGTCCAGCAGCACGCGGCCATCGGTACGGCGCAGCAGGCACAACCCGATCGGTGCGTTGTCGAGGATGGTGCGGCTGAAGGCTTCGCTTTCCAGCAATCGCGCATGGTTGCGGCGCAGTGGCTCGATCACCGAGCGCCGGTAGGCACGCAGGATCAGCACGCCGCCGGTGGCCAGCAGCAACGCCACCACCATGCTGCCCAGCAGGGGCCCACGCGGGTGCTGGAACACCTGTTGCCAGCCAACGTGATACACCGCCAGCCATCCCTGTTCGCTGCGCATGCGGAACAGCAGGCCGTCCAGACCCGCACGCCAGGACGTGCCGGCGCGGCTGGCATCGCTGGCATCACCCAGCAGCAGGCGGCCGTTGCCATCGAACAGCGACATCCGTTCGAACACCGGTGTACCCATCACCTGGCGGTAGTCATCAACGCGGCCGGGATCCAGCAGGCAGGCCACCGCGGCCAGCGACTCGTCCTCGCTTTCGCCCCACAGGCGGGCATCCTGCGGTGCGTGCGCGATGGCAAGCAGCCGGGTCTGTCCCTCGCGCCAGGCCACCGGTGTCCACACCACGTTGCCGCGCCGCAGCGCTGGCCGTTCGCGCAGGACCTGGTGGATGGCGGTCAGTGCCGGCTGCAGGTGATGCGGGCTGCTCTGGCCGGGATCACCACGCACTGTCTGGATCGGTGCAAGCAGGCCACGGCGGCCCTGGCCATCGACCAGCAGGCACTGCGGAGGCGGAAACCGGGAGGCCGCCCAGAAGGCGCCGTAGAAGCGCAGGAAGCGGTCGCCCAGTTCGGCCGTTGCCTGTGTCGAGGCGCCGCCGTCGGTACCGATGCGCGCGAAACTGGCGAACAACGGGCTCGGCTGTGCACCTGAGGCGGCCTCGTCCACGGGCTGCCCGCGATTGTCCACGTCATGCAGGCGCCATTGCCGCAGGAAGCGATCCTGTTCCTGCAGCGTGCCGTCCAGGCGACGGAAGTGATAGCGGATCTTGCTCTGTTCTTCGTTGAACAGCTGGCTGCCGGTCGAAAGCAGCAGGCCAGCCTGCAGCGTTGCCAGCACCACCACGCCAATCAGCAGCGCATGTACACGCAGGGAGCGGCGGGCGAGTCGACGTACGGGAGCGGCCTCGGCCGGCATGGGCAGGTCTCGGAGCAGTAGGCGGTCGATGGCGGCCCGAAGGGCGCAGGGCACGGCCGGTGCCGCCGCGCAGAGAGGATCGTCAATGACTCTTGATGGGATTGTGAAGCCTTTCAGCGTTGCCTGTCAGCGCGACGCGGCCCGGTTGCTGCCGGCAGCAGCATGGGGAACATCTTCGCCGAGCAGACGGGTGAAGTCGTCCGAGGGCAGCGCCTGCGAAATCAGGAAGCCTTGCACCTGGTTGCAGCCGAGCTGGCGCAGCGCGGCCAGATCGGCATCACTCTCCACGCCTTCGGCAACGATGGTCAGGCCGAGCTGGTTGGCCAGCGCGATCACGGTGGTCAAGGTCAGGTGCAGGGCGGGATCGCGCGCGCAACCGCTGACCAGCGCACGATCGATCTTGACCTCGGTGAAGGGTGTGTTGACCAGGTTGTGCACCGAGCTCAGCCCTTGGCCGAAGTCGTCCTGGGCCAGGCCGAAGCCTTTCATCCGCAACCGGCACGCGCCGGCATAAAAGTCGCTGACGTGGCGGGTGGTGCTGTTCTCCATCAGTTCGAAGCACAGATCAGCCGGATTGCCGCCCGCGGCCAGAGTCAGTGCCAGCAGCTCATCCGGAAGATCGGACTGCTCCAGCAGGTGCGGCGGCAGGTTGATCGATACCGGCACGCGGAATCCCTGGGAGCGCCAGCGCGCCTGAGCCTGGATGCTGGCCGTGAGCATCGCGCGCAGCAGTTCGCCCTCCAGGCCATGACGGCACAGCGCCGGCAGGAAGCTTCCAGGCGCCAGTGTCCCCAGCTGCGGGTGGCGCCAGCGCACCAGTGCCTCGGCGGCGACCACGCGCCCGGACTGCAGCGACTTCTTCGGCTGGAACCAGGCGGTCAGGCTGCCGTCGGCCAGCGCCTGCCGCAGCTGCGCCGCGTCCGGTTCGGGCGTCAGCGCAGCCGGGCTGGTGCGCACCGCTGGCCGGGTCTGCGCCAGTGCATCAAGCAGCGCATCGACATCGCTGGCGGCGACCGGCTTGGCCAACAGGCCGACCACCTCCAGGCCCAGTGATTCGGCCATCAACCGTGCCGAACTCATCATCCGCCGCGAGGCTGCGCTGACTACGGCAAGCCGCGGTGGGCGCGGTTGTGCGGCCAGTGCCTGGATGAACTGGATGCCATCCTGGCCGGGCATCAACAGATCGCTCACCACAAGGTCATAGGCCTGGCAGGCACACAGGGCGATTGCCGCATCCACGTCTTCGCAGGCGTCGACCTGCACACCGGCGCGCGCGCTGAACAGATTGACGAGGTAACCACGTTGGAACGGCTGGTCTTCCAGGATCAGGACACGGCGGGTCATGCAGGATCTCCTTGGCGAACGGCGGAAAGCGCCTGACGCAGGCGTGCGATGTCGATGGGTTTGCTCAGATAGCCCTGCATGCCGCTGGCCAGGCAGCGCTCGCGCTCCTCGGCGGTCGCGTTGGCGGTGGCGCCGATCACCGGCAGCAGATTGCCCTCCGCCCGCAGCCGGCGCGCCAGGGTGTGGCCGTCCATGCGCGGCATGTTGATGTCGGTGACCACCAGGTCGAAGCCATGGGTCTGGCACAGCTGCAACGCCTCGACACCATCCTGCGCAAGCTCCACCTCGCAGCCCAGGGCCTGCAGCTGTTCGGCCAGGATCACCCGGTTGATGGGATTGTCTTCCACGGCCAGCACCCGCAGTCCCAGCGGACCCGGTTGCACATCGCGCGCTGCGGTCGGCAGCGTTGCGCATTGCCGCTGCTGGCGTGCGACCGCCAGGGCGATCGAGGACATGCCGTGCAGGGTGACCAGCAGCGCGCCATCGGCGGTGGCTGCGGGTTGGTCGCCACCGTCGATCGAGGCCAGCACGCGCGGGCCCTGCCAGGCCAACGGTTGTTCCGCCTCGCCATCCATCAGGATTGCGCCGGCGTGGTCGAGCAGGACAGGGTCGCCCTGCAGAGGCTGCGCATTGGCACCCCAGCGGCGCAGCCAGCCACATGCACTGTCGACCAGCTCGCGATCGCGGCCGCGCACGTAGACCGGCGGCTCGGCCAGCAATGCGGGGCCATCCTCGGTCGCGGCCAGCACCGGCAAGGGCAGGCGTACGGTGAAACTGCTGCCCAGTCCCGGTTCGCTGACCACGCGCAGTTCGCCACTCATCAACCGCACCAGGCGGTCGCTGATCGACAGGCCCAGCCCGGTGCCCTGCGCGCTGGCGGCGCCACGGACCTGGCGGAAGGGCTCGAACAGGCGCGCCTGTTCCTCGGTGGCGATGCCCACGCCGGTATCGGTGACCTGCCAGGCCAGTACGCTCGACTCGCCTTCGCGCTGCACCAGTCGCACGCGCAGCACTACCCGGCCATGCTCGGTGAACTTGATGGCGTTGCTGAGCAGGTTGCCCAGCACCTGGCGGATCCGGTCGGCATCGCCGAGCACCCGTGTCGGCAACCGTGGGTCGGTGCAGACCAGTACCTGCAGGCCCTTGCGCGTCGCCGCCGCGGCGAAGCTGCGCAGCACGCTCTCGGTCAGCTCGCGCGGCGAAAACGATGTCGGCTCCAGGCTCAGCTGGCCCGACTCGATCTTGGACACATCCAGCACATCGCTGATCAGTTGCAGCAGCACCGATGAGGAACTCTCGATGGTGCGCAGGTACTGCGACTGGCGTGCATCCAGCGGCGTGCGGCCGAGCAGCTCCAGCGTTCCAAGCACCCCGTACAGCGGGGTGCGGATTTCATGGCTCATGGTCGCCAGGAACGCGCTCTTGGCCTGGTTGGCGGCGTCGGCTGCCTGCCGTGCCGACGACAGCGCCGCCTGTGCCTGCCGATGGCGTGAGATGTCATGGAACACGCACAGCAGTACATCGTCATCCTGGTAGCGGCAGGCGGCATGCAGTACCTGCAGCTGGCGACCGTCGCGCGCGGTGAACTCCAGCCCGCGACCGCGTTCGCCGGCATGTCCGCGCCACGGTGCCTGCCAATCGCTGTCGGTGCCATCCTCGCCCAGCCAGTCACGCAGCAGCTGGTTGGACAGCAGCAGTTGGCGGTCGCTGCGACGCAGGACACAGATGCCGACCGGCGCCAGGTCGATCACCGTCGAACTGAAATCCAGGCTTTCCAGCAGCCGCCGGTGCTGCAGCAGCGCCGGTTGGATCAACTGGCGGTCGACGCGATGCCGCAGCAGACGCAGGGCGACGCCGGCCAGCAGAAGCAACGCACTGCTGATCAGCAACGAGGTCGCCATGTCACCGAGCAGCAGGCGCGGAGGCAGGTGATAGACCAGCCGCCAGCCGTCATTGCCTACCCCCTTCACCAGGGCCACGCCGCGCGGCAGGCCCGTGCTCCAGAGCACGCCGAAACTGTCGTCCTGGCGCTGCTGCAGTGCTTTCCAGCCTGCGCTGTCCAGGCGTGGAGCCAGGCTCGACAGGGCGGGCTGCCCGTCGCGGTCCAGCAGGGCGTAGCCGCCGATACCCTGGCCATCGATCATGTCCGAAGCGGCCGCACTGTCCAGCAGCAGCATCAGCCACTGGCTCGGCTGCGCTCCGGTCTGTACCGGTTGTGCCAGGGCGACGCCGGCATCGCCCGCGCGCAGCCAGTACACCGGATCGGTACCGGCAAGCGTGCCACTGCGCTGCCGCAGCACCTGCAACGTGGGCAGGCCGGCGATGTCCACGTCGGCCTGGCCGCCCGCCAGCCAATGCGTTCCCTGCGCATCGACCAGCAGCAGATGGGTCTGCAGGGTCTGCAGCGTGTGCTCTGCGCGCGGTGACAGCAGCAGGCGCTGGCCGGGCTTGCCGCCCGGCCCGTCCAAGGGCAGCTGGCGTACGCCCTCGCTGGACGGCACCGACGGATCGCCCACCACCACCGAATCGCCCAGATAGCGCAGCAGGGCCTCGCGCTGGTCGAAGTAGATCTGTGCCTTGTACGCGGCGGCATTCATGTCGCGGCGGTGGCTGGAGATATCTTCGGTCAACGCCGTCAGCAGATAGAAGCCGGTGGCGGCCGCCAGGCACAGGAACACGCACACCGTCAGCCAGCGCAGCAGCACCGAAGCGGTGGTCGGCGGCGCGACCAGGGGCAGGGAAGGGCGAGGGAATCGGAACATGCACCGATCCTAGGGAGGACGGTCACCCGCCCGGAATCAGCCATGTCCTAAAAAGCGGCCTGCTTCCCGTGCAGGAGACTACCGGCGGGGAACCGTTCAGGCTGGCGCTGGCGATCAAAAAAAAGACCCCCGCCGAAGCGGGGGTCTGTATCGTGCAGCCAGCAGGGGCGCCCTTACAGCGCGCTGCCGCCGAACTTGTGCGTGTACTGCAGGTTGATGGTGCGGCCGACGCTGTCGAACCAGGACACGTCGTAGTACGGGTACGCCGTATAGGTCTTGTCCTTCGGCGGCATCTTGTTGAACACATTGACCACCGACAGCGACAACCGCGAGTGATCGTCGAAGCGGTACTGCAGCGAGGCGTTGTAGCGGTAGGTTGCCTTGATCCACGGGCTGTCGCCGCTTTCCTCGTCGAACACCTGGTCGTAGCTGTCCGAGGTTGGCAGCTTGCCCAGGCGCGAGCCGTACACGGTGGCCGACCACGCATCCTTCTCCCAGGTCACGCTGACACTGGTCTTGGTGCGGGGAATATCAAAGCCACTGTTGATCGCGAACTGGTCTTCGGTCACATCACCGGCATAGCGCTGGAAGTCATGCTTCTTCACCCAGGTGTGGGTGCCATTGAAGATGAAGTCGCCGATGCCGGTCTGCAGGCGGTAGCGCAGGCCGACGTCGACGCCGGAGGTGGACTCGCGCGCAACGTTGATCGGGTTCACATGCACGCCATACAGGCGGCCATCGGCAGTGCGGGTGATGCGGGCCAGGGCGTCCACGCAGGTCGGCGAACCGATGTCGGCGCTGCCCAGCCGGCAGTTCGCTTCGCTGGCCAGGATCGTGCGCACGTCCATGTCCTGCACCTGGTCGCGCATGTCGATGTTGAACCAGTCGGCCGACAGGTCCAGGCCGGCGGCCGGCGACCACACGAAGCCAGCGCTCCAGGAGGTGCTGGTTTCCGGGTCCAGCTCGCGGTTGCCACTGCGGCTGCGGATCACGTTGCGCTCGTAATCGGCGCAATCATCGGCGGCATCGGCGCGGCAGTTGTACAGATCTTCCGCGCTGGTCTCGTCGTTGCCCGGGCCGGCGAACACGTAGTGCAGGTCCGGTGCGCGGAACGCGGTGCCGTACGAGCCGCGCACCAGCAGCGTGTCGATCGGACGCCATTCCAGGCCGCCGCTCCAGGTTGCCTTGCCGATGGTGTGGCCCGAATAGCGGTACTGGTCGTAACGGCCGGCCACGCTCAGGTTGACCGTTTCATGCAGCGGCATGCGCAGCTCGGCGGCGGTCGCCCAGCGGTTGCGCGACCCCTTGCCGTCCGAATCCTTCCAGCTGTAGTAGTAATAGCCCGTCGCCAGCGGATCGGGATTGAGCGCATAGGCCTGCTGGCCCACTTCCACCGTCGCGGCAAAGCCGGCATCGCCACCGGGCAGGGTGAACAGCGAACCATTGGTCAGCGTCAGCGCCGCCGTCTCGGTGCGCGACTTCGGCGTATAGGTGGTGCGTGCGGCGATCGAATCGTACTCGGCACGGGTCAGCGGCCGGTACAGGCGCGACGGATCGGCGTTGTAGATCGGGAAGCCGTCATCGTCCTCGCCCAGCTGCGGGCCCAGGAAGAGGTCGTTGGCCTTGGACGCGATGATCTGCGCCCAGCTGATCCGCGACTGGTATTGCGAATGGCTCAGTGACGCTTCGTAGTCCCAGCTGCCGGTCAGGTTGCCCTTGAAGCCGGTGGTCACGCTGAAGGTCTTCTGCGTGCTGCGCACCATTGCATTGTCCAGCCCACCCATTTCCTCGGGCGAGAACTGGCGCTGCCAGAACTCGATCTCGCCGGTCGCTTCATTGTTGAAGTAACCCGACTCGTCGCCGTCGGCGGCCATGCGGCCCCACTTGGTGACATCGCGCATCAGCGACATCGTGTGGTAGCCCAGCTGCACGTCGGCGAACCACTGCTGGCCGTTGTCGAAGTCGTAGCTGAGCGAGGCATAGCCGTTGGCACCGCGACGCTTGCTGAGGATCGTGCCGTAGCCAATCGCGCTGTCGCTGCCGCAGTAGTAGCCGTAGCGCGGGCGGAACGCGCGGTAGGTGCTGCCCTGGTTCTGCGCCGACAGTGCATCACAGGTCGCTGCGCCCGGGTCCAGGTAGTCATCGTTGTAGTCGGTGCGCAGGTAGGAACGACGGGCGATGCGCGCGCCTTCGGTCGGGCCGTCCTGGGTCGAGTCCTGGATGTCGCGGTCGTAGGCCCACAGCGGCGTCTGCGACTGCAGTTCGACGCTGTACACCGCGTTGAAGTTGCCGCTGCTGAAGCCGCTGGCCAGGCTCATGTCGAACGACTCGCCACCGCCTTCGGTGGTGGTGCCCATGCGCATGTCGATGGTGGTGCCATCGGCCTTCTTCTTCAGGATGAAATTGACCACGCCGGCGATCGCATCCGAACCGTAGATCGCCGACGCGCTGCCGGTCAGCACTTCAATGCGGTCGATCATGCCCAGCGGAATGTTGGACACATCGGTGAAGTTGCTGCGGCCCTTGAACGGCATCGGGAAGTCGGCGATGCGACGGCCGTTGACCAGCACCAGGGTGTGGTTCGGCCCCAGCCCACGCAGGTCGACCTGCTGCGCACCCGGCGAGAAGTCGGCGCCACCGGAGGACTGCTGGCTCTGCGTCTCACCGCCGTTCTGGGTCATCGCGCGCAGCACGTCCGGCACGGTGGTGAAGCCGCTGGAGCGGATCTGCTCTGCGTTGATGACAGTGATCGGCGCCGGTCCTTCCACCTGGGCGCGCGGGATGCGTGAGCCGGTCACCTGCACCACATCCAGCTGTTGTACCGAAGAGGAAGCGGGAGTCTGCGCCGCCGCCGAAGCAGCAACGCCCATCAACGCCAGCTGGATCGACCACGCCATCGCCTGTCTACGCATGAGAAATTCTCGGAAGTAATGCCGGCCCGCAGAGGAGGGGCCCTGTCCCCCATTCACATTTCAGGAATGGGCGCGCGCATTTAACGCCTTTTTTATGTCCTTGACTACTGGGGATATGTCTGGCAAAGAGTGAAAACGGTTGCAAGTCGTTTTTGTTCAGGGAGATCAAGATGCGACGCCTTCGCTACGGGCTGCGTGGCCCGCTCCTCGCCTTGGTGCTGTCGGCGCTCTGCTGGACATCGCCTGTGGCGGCACAGGAACTGATGGACCCCGGCTTCGCCTATTACGAAGTGGGTGATCTGGATGCGCCGCGGCCCGGTCCGCGAGCCCCTGCGATTATGCTGATGGGGGGCGGCGAATGGGTGCCTGAAGCCTTCCAGTGGTGGCTGCGCCAGGCCGGCAATGGCCGTGTGCTGATCCTGCGCGCCTCCGGCACCGATGAGCTGCAGGACCGTCTGTACCGGGAGATTGGCGGTACTACCGCAGTGCAGACCCTGGTGTTCGACAACCGCCGCGGTGCCGACGACCCGGCTGTGCTGCGGGTCGTGGCTGCGGCCGATGCGATCTTCATCGCCGGCGGTGATCAGTCCCGCTACATCCGCTTCTGGAAGGGCACCGCGCTCAATCGCGCGCTGAATGCCCACGTGCGCGCCGGCAAGCCGATTGCCGGTACCAGCGCCGGGCTGGCCATCCTCGGCGGCTACGCCTATGGCGCGCTGGATGGCGGCAGCATCGATTCGGCCAGCGCCATGGCCGACCCGATGGGCGAGGCCGTGACCCTGGACCGCGGCTTCCTGCAGTTGCCCTACCTGCAGCGGGTGGTCACCGACACCCACTTCGACAAGCGCGACCGTCTCGGCCGCCTGATCGTGTTCGTGGCCCGCGCCGCGCATGACAGTGGTGACCCGGACATGGTCGGCATCGGCGTCGACGAAGATACGGCCCTGTGCGTGGAGCCTGATGGCCAGGCCCAGGTCTACAGCGCCGACGGCGAAGGCAAGGTCTGGGTGGTCAGCCCCGGACGCGATGCCGACCGGCTGGTGGAAGGTGAACCCCTGCGCTTCCACGCGGTGCCGGTCACCGTGGTTGCCAGCGGCAGTCGCATGCGCCTGGACGACCTGCAGGCCGAGGCGGCCTACGAGGCCTTGGCTGACATCAGCGACGGCGAGATTGAAGTCATCCGCCAATGATCCGGTAGCGCCGGGCCATGCCCGGCGGATGCCGCGGCGCTGTGCCTTCCACCGGGCATGGCCCGGCGCTACCGTGCAATCCAATCCCTTTCCTGCTGGAGATCTGCTTCCATGAAACTGCGCCTGGCGCTGTCCGCGCTGTTGTCCCTGCCACTGCTGGCCCAGGCCGCACCCGCGGCATCACCGCTGCTGGTCATCCACGGCGGTGCCGGCGTGGAGCGCAAGGATCTCTCTGCGGCGGAAGAACAGGCCGCGCGCGCTGCGCTGAAGGCGGCATTGCTGAAGGGCCATGCCGAACTTGCAGCCGGGCGTCCAGCATTGGCGGCGGTCACTGCTGCGATCACCGTGCTCGAGGATGATCCGACCTTCAACGCGGGCAAGGGCGCTGTGTTCACCCATGAGGGCCGCAATGAACTGGACGCGGCGGTCATGGATGGCGCCACCCAGGCAGCCGGCGCAGTGGCCGGCGTGCAGCGCGTGCGCAACCCGATCCTCCTCGCGCAGACGGTGATGCAGAAGTCCAGGCACGTGATGATGGTGGGGCAGGGCGCCGAAGCCTTTGCCACCGAACAGGGCGTGACCCTGGTCGACCCCGCCTACTTCCGCACCGACAAGCGATGGCAGCAGCTGCAGCGTGCATTGAAGGAAGAGGCGAGCGGGCAAGCGCATGCCGACCTGGAAACCGCAAAGCACTTCGGCACGGTCGGTGCGGTCGCCCTGGATGCACAGGGGCATCTTGCTGCAGGCACTTCCACCGGCGGCATGACCAACAAGCGCTACGGACGTGTCGGTGATTCCCCGATCATCGGTGCCGGCACCTGGGCTGATGCGCGTTGTGCGGTGTCGGGTACGGGTTGGGGCGAGTACTACATCCGCACCGCGGCAGCCCATGAGATCTGCGCGCGCATGCGTTACCTCGCTCAATCGCCGGAACAGGCGGGCAAGGGCGTGATCAACGACGCGATTCCGCAGATGGGCGGCGACGGCGGGGCGATCGTGCTCTCCGCAGACGGAAAAGCTGCAACGCCGTTCAACACCCAGGGCATGTATCGGGGCTGGATCGGGGCCGATGGCGTTGCCCATGTGGCCATCTTTGCCGACGAGACAATCGCACTGCCCTGAGCAGACCCTTGCGTATCAAGGGGTTTGCGACGCGCGTGAAAAAAAGTGAAAAAAAGCGTTGACAGACCCCCGCTTCATCTCCAGAATTGCGGGCTCACCACCACACACCGCAACGCTTCGGCGGCACGGGACGGGGTGGTAAAAGGAGGGATACCCAAGCGGCCAACGGGGGCAGACTGTAAATCTGCTGGCTTACGCCTTCGGTGGTTCGAATCCACCTCCCTCCACCAGCTTCACGTTGTGGCACATTCCCGGTGCGGGAGTAGTTCAATGGTAGAACCTCAGCCTTCCAAGCTGATGGTGCGGGTTCGATCCCCGTCTCCCGCTCCATTGAGTGAACTTTGAATATTATCGAGTTCATGCCATAATGCAAAACTCGCTCACATAGCTCAGTCGGTAGAGCACTTCCTTGGTAAGGAAGAGGTCGAAGGTTCGATTCCTTTTGTGAGCACCATCTTCAGCACCACACCAGACGAATTCGAGATAAGCAGCCATGGCCAAGGGTAAGTTCGAGCGCACCAAGCCGCACGTCAACGTCGGCACCATCGGTCACGTCGACCACGGCAAGACCACGCTGACCGCCGCACTGACCAAGATCGGTGCAGAGCGCTTCGGTGGCGAGTTCAAGGATTACTCCGCGATCGACGCCGCGCCGGAAGAAAAGGCACGTGGCATCACGATCTCGACCGCGCACGTCGAATACGAATCCGTCAATCGTCATTACGCACACGTCGATTGCCCGGGCCATGCTGACTACGTCAAGAACATGATCACCGGCGCTGCCCAGATGGACGGCGCGATCCTGGTGTGCTCGGCCGCTGACGGCCCGATGCCGCAGACCCGCGAGCACATCCTGCTGTCGCGTCAGGTCGGCGTGCCGTACATCGTCGTGTTCCTGAACAAGGCCGACATGGTTGACGATGCCGAGCTGCTGGAACTGGTCGAAATGGAAGTCCGCGAGCTGCTGAGCAAGTACGACTTCCCGGGCGACGACACCCCGATCATCTCGGGTTCGGCCCGTCTGGCGCTGGAAGGCGACCAGAGCGACATCGGCGTGCCGGCCGTCATCAAGCTGGTCGAGGCGCTGGACACCTGGATTCCGACCCCGGAGCGTGACGTCGACAAGGCATTCCTGATGCCGGTCGAAGACGTGTTCTCGATCTCGGGCCGCGGCACCGTGGTGACCGGTCGTATCGAGCGCGGCGTGATCAAGGTCGGCGAAGAAATCGAAATCGTCGGCATCCGTCCGGTGCAGAAGACCACCGTGACCGGCGTGGAAATGTTCCGCAAGTTGCTGGACCAGGGTCAGGCAGGCGACAACGCCGGTCTGCTGCTGCGCGGCACCAAGCGTGACGACGTCGAGCGTGGCCAGGTTCTGGCCAAGCCGGGTTCGATCAAGCCGCACACCAAGTTCGACGCCGAAGTCTACGTCCTGTCGAAGGACGAAGGCGGCCGTCACACCCCGTTCTTCAAGGGCTACCGTCCGCAGTTCTACTTCCGTACCACCGACATCACCGGTGCGGTCGAGCTGCCGGAAGGCGTCGAGATGGTGATGCCGGGCGACAACATCAAGATGGTTGTCACCCTGATCAACCCGGTCGCCATGGACGCCGGCCTGCGCTTCGCAATCCGCGAAGGTGGCCGTACCGTCGGTGCTGGCGTGGTTGCCAACATCCTCGAGTAAGCCTGCATGCCGGCGGTCGCATAGCGCTGCCGGTCTGGCGAGTGGCGGGCCGGGAACCTCGGTCCGCCTTCGCCGTCTAAGGGAAGGCAAGTTTTCTACGTACGCCAGTAGCTCAATTGGCAGAGCAGCGGTCTCCAAAACCGCAGGTTGGGGGTTCGAGTCCCTCCTGGCGTGCCATCTGCCCACCTTACCCAGCGGCCCTGCCGCTAAAGCAGACACAGCCTGATGAATAGCAAGATCGAACATTCCAAGGACACCTCCGCGCAAGGCGGGGATATCGTCAAGTACGTCCTCGCATCGTTGCTGGTGCTGGCAGGTCTGTTCGTCTGGTTCTGGTTCTCCGCCGACTCCGGTCGCGCTGCCCAGCTGGGCACGTGGGCGGGTCAGCTGCGTGCGTTGGCGGTCGTGGTCGGCCTGGTTGGCGGTATCGGCGTGTTCATGCTGACCGGCAAGGGGCGCGACACCCGCGAATTCCTCTCCGAGTCGCGTTTCGAACTGCGTAAAGTGGTTTGGCCGACCCGTCAGGAAGCCATTCGCATGACCTGGGTGGTGATTGTCGTCGTCCTGATCCTCAGCTTGCTGCTGGGTGGGTTCGACTTCTTCATCCAGAAACTGACTCAGTGGTTCCTGAGCCGCTAAGGAGAAATGCATGAAGCGTTGGTACGTCGTTCACGCCTATTCGGGCTTCGAGAAGTCGGTGGCGCAGGCTCTGCGCGATCGCATCGTCCGTGACGGCATGGAAGAGCGCTTCGGCGACGTCCTGGTTCCGACCGAGGAAGTGATCGAAATGCGCGCCGGCCAGAAGCGCCGTTCCGAGCGCAAGTTCTTCCCGGGTTACGTGCTGGTCCAGATCGAGACCCACGAAGAAGCGGGTATTCCGCGCATCGACAACGAAAGCTGGCACCTGGTCAAGGAAACCCCGCGCGTCATGGGCTTCATCGGCGGAACCGCCGATCGTCCGCTGCCGATCGCAGATTCCGAGGCCGAAGCGATCCTGAACCGTGTCCAGGAAGGCGTCGAGAAGCCGCGTCCGAAGGTGCTGTTCGAGCCGGGCCAGATGGTCCGCGTCACCGAGGGTCCGTTCAACGACTTCAACGGTGTCGTCGAAGAAGTCAACTACGAGAAGAGCCGTCTGCGCGTCTCGGTGCTGATCTTCGGTCGCGCCACCCCGGTCGAGCTCGAGTTCGGTCAGGTCGAAAAGGCCGTCTGATCTGTATTCACATGCCGCTTCAGGCATGTGAAGAAAAAACCTGATATGCTGCGCGGCTCCCGTTGGGAAGCTGGCGGGACGAGGCCACCGAAAGGTGGCCTTCGGCATGATTTCAAAACGCGATGCCGGGACGCGTGATTCCCGGTCCGATGGGGAGCCTGTTGTCGCAAGGCGCTAGCACCCGGAGAGTACTCACATGGCAAAGAAAGTTGTCGGTTATATCAAGCTGCAGGTGAAGGCCGGTCAGGCCAACCCCTCGCCGCCGGTCGGTCCTGCGCTGGGTCAGCGCGGCCTGAACATCATGGAATTCTGCAAGGCCTTCAATGCCGCCACGCAGAAGCTCGAGCCGGGTCTGCCGGTTCCGGTGATCATCACGGCCTATTCGGACCGTACGTTCACCTTCATCACCAAGAGCACTCCGGCCACCACGCTGCTGAAGAAGGCCGCTGGCATCTCGTCGGGCTCCAAGCGCCCGAACACCGAGAAGGTCGGCAAGGTCACCCGTAAGCAGCTGGAAGAGATCGCCAAGGCGAAGGAACCGGATCTGACTGCCGCCGACCTGGACGCCGCCGTGCGTACCATCGCTGGCTCTGCCCGTTCCATGGGCCTCGTGGTGGAGGGTTAATCAGATGGCACAGAACAAGCGCGAAAAGGCCATCAAGGCCGCCGTTGTCCCGGGTAAGGCGTATGCCTTCGAGGACGCAATCAACATCCTGAAGACCGCCACCAAGGCCAAGTTCGTCGAGTCGATCGACGTTGCTGTGCGCCTGGGCGTCGACGCGAAGAAGTCCGACCAGCAGGTCCGTGGCTCCACCGTGCTGCCGGCTGGTACCGGCAAGTCGGTCCGCGTCGCTGTCTTCGCTCCGGCCGGTGCCAAGGCTGATGAAGCCCTGGCCGCTGGTGCCGAAGCCGTCGGTATGGACGACCTGGCCGAGAAGATGCAGGCCGGCGATCTGAACTACGACGTCGTGATCGCGACCCCGGACGCAATGCGCGTCGTCGGTAAGCTGGGTACCGTGCTGGGCCCGCGCGGCCTGATGCCGAACCCGAAGGTCGGCACCGTCTCCCCGAACCCGGGTGAGGCTGTGAAGAATGCCAAGTCGGGTCAGGTGCGTTACCGCACCGACAAGGCCGGCATCATCCACTGCACCATCGGCAAGGCCGACTTCGCCGAAGACGCGCTGAAGTCGAACCTGACCGCGCTGCTGCTGGACCTGATCAAGGCCAAGCCGGCCACCTCGAAGGGCCTGTACCTGCAGAAGGTGTCGGTCAGCTCGACGATGGGCCCGGGCGTCACCGTCGACCAGTCGTCGCTGAGCCTGAAGTAATCGTTTCAAGCGATCGCGGGTCCCTCGGGTCCCGCGGTCGTGACATTTGAAGGCATCGCCGGCAACCCATCGCCGGTGGTAGCCGTCAAAGACCGCAGGTGCGGTCGTGGTATGCCGGCGACGGGCACGGAAGCTCGATTTGGCAGGGAGTCGCCGCCGGAGCAGCCACGAACGCTTAATCGATTCCCCGGAATCACCCTGCGTAGATGGTGCCCTTCTGGAGTTTTTCTGGTTCACGCACGTCTGGGGTTACCCAGGTTGGCCCACTCCAGGTCTAGAACGGCCCACCCCCCGGAACATCATTCCGATGTTCCCGGCGTCCAGGACGGATGCCGCACAGGACCGCACACGGCAGGAGCCGTAAGCGGAGTTCAATCGGAGGAGTGCAATGGCTCTCAATCTGTCCCAGAAGCAAGAAGTAGTCGCGGAGCTGGCAGACATCGCCGCCAAGGCCCACTCCTTGATCGCAGCCGAATACGCTGGCACCACGGTCGCTCAGATGACCGCGATGCGTAAGCAGGCTCGTGAAACCGGCGTTTTCTTGAAAGTTGTCAAGAACACCCTGGCGTCGCGTGCTGTTGAAGGCACCGAGTTCGCATGTGCACAGGACAAGCTCGTTGGTCCGCTGCTGTACGCGTTCTCGCTTGAGGAGCCCGGCGCTGCCGGTCGCCTGATCAAGGATGCCGCCAAGGGCAACGACAAGCTGCAGGCCAAGGTCGTCGCCATCGGCGGCGAAGTGTTCCCGGCAAGCCATGTCGACGTGTTGGCCTCGCTGCCGACCCGCGACCAGGCCCTGGCAATGCTGGCACGCGTCCTGACCGAGCCGGTCACGATGTTCGCCCGCGCCATCAAGGCAATCGGCGACAAGCAGAATGGTGGCGACGTCGCCGCCGACGCTGCTGAACCGGCCGCCGAGACCGCCTGAGTTTCGACTAATCGTGGTTCCTGACGGAACCTCAATCCAGAAAAACATCCAAAGGTAATTATCATGTCCCTTACCAACGAACAGATCGTCGACGCCATCGCCGAGAAGTCCCTGATGGAAGTGATGGAGCTGGTCAAGGCCATCGAAGAGAAGTTCGGCGTCTCCGCCGCTGCTCCGGTCGCCGCTGCTGTGGCTGGCCCGGCTGCCGTCGTTGAAGAGCAGACCGAATTCGTCGTCACCCTGAAGACCGCTGGCGACAAGAAGGTCGAAGTCATCAAGGCCGTCCGCGCCATCACCGGCCTGGGCCTGAAGGAAGCGAAGGACCTGGCCGAAGCCGGCGGCGTCCTGAAGGACAACGCTTCGAAGGACGAAGCCGAGAAGATGAAGAAGGACCTGGAAGCTGCTGGCGCGACTGTCGAAGTCAAGTAAGCACTTCCATTGCGTCGCCATCGAAATCCGGCGATGCAGCCAAGGCTGGGGGCGTAAGTCCCCGGCCTTTGGTCGTTGTTGTAGGGCCAGCCAATCGTGGCGCGGTTCTACGGAAATACGGTGAAAAAGCCCAACACGGGCTGCGGTCAAACCCTGGTCGGCCAGCGCAAAGCGCGGCGGCGGGGGAGTGGATGCAGACGAGTTGGCAGTTGGAAGTAGCGGGAGAAGGCGTGCTGGTGCCGGCAATACCAGCGACTTCCAACTGACAATTTCAAGTTCCCTTCGGGTCGTGGGCGCACGACTCGCACAACAAGGTGGAAGACCTCATGACGTCCTATTCGTTCACCGAAAAAAAGCGTATCCGCAAGGATTTCGGCAAGCAGCGTTCGATTCTCGAAGTGCCGTTCCTGCTCGCCATCCAGGTGGATTCCTACCGTGAATTCCTGCAGGAAAACGTCGATCCGGCCAAGCGCACGGACCACGGCCTGCACGCTGCACTGAAGTCGGTCTTCCCGATCGCCAGCTACAGCGGCAATGCTGCTCTGGAATACGTCGGCTACAAGCTGGGCGATCCGGTCTTCGACGAGCGTGAGTGCCGTCAGCGTGGCATGAGCTACGGTGCGCCGCTGCGCGTGACCGTGCGCCTGGTGATCTACGACCGCGAGTCGTCGACCAAGGCCATCAAGTACGTGAAGGAGCAGGAGGTCTACCTCGGCGAAATCCCGCTGATGACCGACAACGGCACCTTCATCGTCAACGGCACCGAGCGCGTCATCGTCTCGCAGCTGCACCGCTCGCCGGGCGTGTTCTTCGACCACGACCGTGGCAAGACCCACAGCTCGGGCAAGCTGCTGTACAGCGCCCGCATCATTCCTTACCGCGGCTCCTGGCTGGACTTCGAGTTCGACCCGAAGGACGCGCTGTTCACCCGTATCGACCGTCGCCGCAAGCTGCCGGTGTCGATCCTGCTGCGTGCGCTTGGCTACAGCAACGAAGAGATGCTGGCCGAGTTCTTCGAGATCAACACCTTCCACATCAACCCGGATGAAGGCGTCCAGCTGGAGCTGGTGCCGGAGCGCCTGCGCGGCGAAACCCTGGGCTTCGACCTCGCCGATGGCGACAAGGTCATCGTGGAAGCCGGCAAGCGCATCACCGCGCGCCACATCAAGCAGCTGGAAGCCTCGGGCATCGCCGCCCTGGCCGTGCCGGACGACTACATCGTCGGCCGCATCCTGTCGCACGACGTGGTCGATGCCTCGACCGGTGAACTGCTGGCCCAGGCCAACGACGAAATCACCGACGAGCAGCTGCAGAACTTCCGCAAGGCCGGCGTCGATGCAGTGGGCACCCTGTGGGTGAACGACCTGGATCGTGGCCCGTACCTGTCCAACACCCTGCGCATCGATCCGACCAAGACCCAGCTGGAAGCCCTGGTCGAGATCTACCGCATGATGCGTCCGGGCGAGCCGCCGACCAAGGATGCTGCGCAGAACCTGTTCCACAACCTGTTCTTCACCTTCGAGCGCTACGACCTGTCTGCAGTCGGCCGCATGAAGTTCAACCGTCGCGTGGGCCGCAAGGAAACCACCGGCGAAGCCGTGCTGTACGACCGCAAGTACTACGGCGAGCGCAACGACGAAGAGTCCAAGCGCCTGGTTGCCGCCCACGGCGACAGCTCGGACATCCTGGAAGTGATCAAGGTCCTGACCGAGATCCGCAACGGTCGTGGCGTGGTCGATGACATCGATCACCTGGGCAACCGTCGCGTGCGTTCGGTCGGTGAAATGGCCGAGAACGTGTTCCGCGTGGGCCTGGTCCGCGTCGAGCGCGCGGTCAAGGAACGCCTGTCGATGGCAGAGTCGGAAGGCCTGACCCCGCAGGAGCTGATCAACGCCAAGCCGGTGGCTGCGGCGATCAAGGAATTCTTCGGCTCCTCGCAGCTGTCGCAGTTCATGGATCAGAACAACCCGCTGTCGGAAGTGACCCACAAGCGTCGCGTCTCGGCCCTGGGCCCGGGCGGCCTGACCCGTGAGCGCGCCGGCTTCGAAGTGCGCGACGTGCACCCGACCCATTACGGCCGCGTCTGCACCATCGAAACGCCGGAAGGCCCGAACATCGGCCTGATCAACTCGCTGGCCGTGTACGCACGCACCAACCAGTACGGTTTCCTCGAGACCCCGTACCGCAAGGTCGTGGACGGCAAGGTCTTCGACGAAGTCGAGTTCCTGTCGGCCATCGAAGAAAACGAGTACGTCATCGCCCAGGCCAACGCCCTGACCGATGCCAACAGCGTGCTGACCGAGCAGTTCGTTCCCTGCCGTTACCAGGGCGAATCGCTGCTGAAGCCGCCGGCGGAAGTCCACTTCATGGACGTCTCGCCGATGCAGACCGTGTCGATCGCGGCTGCGCTGGTTCCGTTCCTGGAGCACGATGACGCCAACCGCGCACTGATGGGCGCGAACATGCAGCGTCAGGCTGTGCCGACTCTGCGTGCGCAGAAGCCGCTGGTCGGTACCGGCATCGAGCGCGCCGTGGCGCGTGACTCGGGCGTGACCGTGAATGCCCGTCGTGGTGGCGAGATCGTGCAGATCGATGCCGCCCGCATCGTGGTCAAGGTCAACGAAGTGGAAATCACCGACGCGACCGATGCCGGCGTCGACATCTACAACCTGATCAAGTACACCCGCTCCAACCAGAACACCTGCATCAACCAGCGTCCGCTGGTGGAAGTGGGCGACGTGGTGGCGCGTGGCGACGTGCTGGCTGACGGTCCGTCCACCGACATCGGTGAACTGGCCCTGGGCCAGAACATGCTGATCGCCTTCATGCCGTGGAACGGCTACAACTTCGAAGACTCCATCCTGCTCTCCGAGCGCGTGGTGGAAGAGGATCGCTACACCACGATCCACATCGAAGAGCTGACCTGCGTTGCGCGTGACACCAAGCTGGGGCCGGAGGAAATCTCCGCCGACATCCCGAACGTTTCCGAGCAGGCGCTGAACCGTCTGGACGAGAGCGGCGTGGTGTACATCGGTGCCGAAGTCCGCGCTGGTGACATCATGGTCGGCAAGGTCACCCCGAAGGGCGAAAGCCAGCTGACCCCGGAAGAGAAGCTGCTGCGCGCGATCTTCGGCGAGAAGGCTTCGGACGTGAAGGACAGCTCGCTGCGCGTGCCGCCGGGCATGGACGGCACCGTCATCGACGTGCAGGTCTTCACCCGCGATGGCATCGAGAAGGACAAGCGCGCTCGTCAGATCGAAGAATCTGAAATCAAGCGCGTCAAGAAGGACTTCGACGACCAGTTCCGCATCCTGGAAGCAGCCATCTACATGCGTCTGCGTTCGCAGATCGTGGGCAAGGTGGTCAACGGTGGCGCTGGCCTGAAGAAGGGCGACGTCATCTCCGACGCCTACCTGGATGGCCTGAAGAAGGCCGACTGGTTCGTGCTGCGCATGAAGGACGAGGACGCTGCCGAAGCCATCGAACGCGCACAGAAGCAGATCCAGGCGCACGAGAAGGAATTCGAGCGTCGCTTCGCCGACAAGCGCGGCAAGATCACCGCCGGCGACGACCTGGCTCCGGGCGTGCTGAAGATGGTCAAGGTGTTCCTGGCCGTGAAGCGCCGCATCCAGCCGGGCGACAAGATGGCAGGCCGCCACGGCAACAAGGGTGTGGTGTCCAACGTGGTGCCGGTCGAGGACATGCCGTACATGGCCTCGGGCGAAACCGTGGACATCGTGCTGAACCCGCTGGGCGTGCCGTCGCGTATGAACATCGGGCAGATCCTGGAAGTGCACCTGGGCTGGGCTGCCAAGGGTCTGGGTCGCAAGATCCAGGCGATGCTGGAAGCCCAGGCGGCGGTCGCCGACCTGCGCAAGTTCCTGGACGACATCTACAACCACGATGACACCAACGTGGCCAACCGTGTCGACCTGTCGCAGTTCAGCGACGAGGAACTGCTGCGCCTGGCCCGCAACCTGTTCGACGGCGTGCCGATGGCCACCCCGGTGTTCGACGGCGCCACCGAAGCGGAAATCAAGCGCATGCTGGAACTGGCCGACCTGCCGAGCAGTGGCCAGACCCAGCTGTATGACGGCCGCACCGGTGAAGCCTTCGATCGCCACACCACCGTGGGCTACATGCACTACCTGAAGCTGAACCACCTGGTCGACGACAAGATGCACGCCCGTTCGACCGGTCCGTACTCGCTCGTCACCCAGCAGCCGCTGGGCGGCAAGGCGCAGTTCGGCGGCCAGCGCTTCGGTGAAATGGAAGTCTGGGCGCTGGAAGCCTACGGCGCGGCCTACACCCTGCAGGAAATGCTGACGGTGAAGTCCGATGACGTGCAGGGCCGCAACCAGATGTACAAGAACATCGTCGACGGTGAGCACGAGATGGTCGCTGGCATGCCGGAATCCTTCAACGTGCTTGTGAAGGAAATCCGCTCGCTGGCCATCAACATGGAACTGGAAGACAACTGATCCATGCCGGCGCGGCGGTCAACGCCGCCGCGCCGCTGGCAGTCAACTGAAAGCCCATCGACACAGCATTCCTCCTTCTGGAGAACACCATGAAAGACCTGCTCAACCTCTTCAACCAGCAGCGCCAGACGCTGGACTTCGACGCGATCAAGATCGCGCTGGCTTCGCCGGACCTGATCCGTTCGTGGTCCTTCGGCGAAGTGAAGAAGCCGGAAACCATCAACTACCGTACCTTCAAGCCGGAACGTGACGGCCTGTTCTGCGCCGCCATCTTCGGACCGGTCAAGGACTACGAGTGCCTGTGCGGCAAGTACAAGCGCATGAAGCACCGCGGCGTGGTCTGCGAGAAGTGCGGCACCGAAGTGACCCTGGCCAAGGTGCGTCGTGAGCGCATGGGCCACATCGACCTGGCTTCGCCGGTCGCGCACATCTGGTTCCTGAAGTCGCTGCCGTCGCGCATCGGCCTGATGCTGGACATGACCCTGCGCGATATCGAGCGCGTGCTGTACTTCGAAGCCTACGTGGTGACCGAGCCGGGCCTGACCGCCCTGGAGCGCCGCCAGCTGCTGACCGAAGAACAGTACCTGCAGGCCCGCCAGGAGCACGGTGACGACTTCGATGCCGCCATGGGCGCCGAGGCCGTGTACGAACTGCTGCGCACCATCGACCTGCAGTCGGAAATGACCCGCCTGCGCGAAGAGATCGCCAGCACCGGTTCGGAAACCAAGCTCAAGCGACTGACCAAGCGCATCAAGCTGATCGAAGCCTTCCTGGAATCGGGCAACCGTCCGGAGTGGATGGTCATGACCGTCCTGCCGGTGCTGCCGCCGGACCTGCGTCCGCTGGTTCCGCTGGATGGTGGCCGCTTCGCGACCTCCGATCTGAACGACCTGTACCGCCGCGTCATCAACCGCAACAACCGCCTGCGCCGCCTGCTCGAACTGAGCGCGCCGGACATCATCGTGCGCAATGAAAAGCGCATGCTGCAGGAATCGGTCGATGCGCTGCTGGACAACGGCCGTCGCGGCCGTGCCATCACCGGCACCAACAAGCGCCCGCTGAAGTCGCTGGCCGACATGATCAAGGGCAAGCAGGGTCGCTTCCGTCAGAACCTGCTCGGCAAGCGCGTCGACTACTCGGGCCGTTCGGTCATCGTGGTCGGTCCGTACCTGCGCCTGCACCAGTGCGGCCTGCCGAAGAAGATGGCGCTCGAACTGTTCAAGCCGTTCGTGTTCGCCAAGCTGCAGCGTCGTGGCCTGGCCACCACCATCAAGGCCGCCAAGAAGCTGGTCGAGCGCGAAGAAGCCGAAGTCTGGGACATCCTGGAAGAGGTCATCCGCGAGCATCCGGTGATGCTGAACCGTGCGCCGACCCTGCACCGTCTGGGCATCCAGGCCTTCGAGCCGGTCCTGATCGAAGGCAAGGCCATCCAGCTGCACCCGCTGGTCTGCACCGCGTTCAACGCCGACTTCGACGGTGACCAGATGGCCGTCCACGTGCCGCTCTCGCTGGAAGCCCAGCTGGAAGCGCGTGCGCTGATGATGTCGACCAACAACATCCTGTCGCCGGCCAACGGCGAGCCGATCATCGTGCCGTCGCAGGACGTCGTGCTGGGTCTGTACTACATGACCCGCTCGCTGGAAAACAAGAAGGGCGAGGGCATGGCCTTCGCCAACATCGCCGAAGTCAAGCGCGCCTACGACAACCGCGTGGTGGAACTGCACGCGCGCGTCAAGGTCCGCATCACCGAGGTGGTGACCGACGAGGAAGGCAACAAGCAGAGCAAGACCTCGATCGTGGATACCACCATCGGTCGCGCCCTGCTGGCTGAAATCCTGCCGGAAGGCCTGCCGTTCGCGCTGGCCAACACCGAGCTGACCAAGAAGAACATCAGCCGCCTGATCAACTCCAGCTACCGTCAGCTGGGTCTGAAGGACACGGTCGTGTTCGCCGACAAGCTGATGTACACCGGCTTCGCCTACGCGACCCGTGCCGGCGTCTCGATCGGCATCGACGACATGCTGATCCCGGACGAGAAGAAGGGCATCCTCACCGAGGCCGAAGCCGAAGTGCTGGAAATCCAGGAGCAGTACCAGTCGGGCCTGGTCACCGCCGGCGAGCGCTACAACAAGGTGGTCGACATCTGGTCGCGCACCAATGAGCGCATCGCCAAGGCGATGATGGACACCATCGGTACCGAGAAGGTCATCAATGCCAAGGGCGAGACCATCGACCAGAAGTCGATGAACTCCCTGTACATCATGGCCGACTCCGGTGCGCGAGGCAGCCAGGCGCAGATCCGTCAGCTGGCCGGCATGCGTGGCCTGATGGCCCGTCCCGATGGCTCGATCATCGAGACGCCCATCAAGGCGAACTTCCGCGAAGGCCTGAACGTGCAGGAGTACTTCAACTCCACCCACGGTGCCCGTAAGGGTCTGGCCGATACCGCGCTGAAGACCGCGAACTCGGGTTACCTGACCCGTCGTCTGGTCGACGTGGCGCAGGACGTGGTGATCACCGAGGTGGACTGCGGTACCTCCGAAGGCCTGATCATGACCCCGATCGTTGAAGGCGGCGACGTGGTCGAGCCGTTGAAGGATCGCGTGCTGGGTCGCGTGGTTGCCGAGGACGTGTTCCTGCCGGGCAACGACGAAGATCCGATCGTCACCCGCAACACCCTGCTGGACGAAGCATGGGTCGCCAAGCTTGAAGAGGCCAGCGTGCAGACCATCAAGGTCCGCTCGACGATCTCCTGCGAATCGGCCTTCGGCGTCTGCGGTCGCTGCTACGGCCGCGATCTGGCCCGTGGCCACCTGGTCAACATCGGTGAAGCAGTCGGCGTCATCGCCGCCCAGTCCATCGGTGAGCCGGGTACCCAGCTGACGATGCGTACGTTCCACATCGGTGGTGCGGCATCGCGAGCTGCTGCGGTCGACAACATCACCGTCAAGACCACCGGCTCGGTCAAGTTCAGCAACCTCAAGTCGGTTTCCCATGCCAACGGCTCGCTGGTCGCGGTGTCGCGCTCGGGCGAAATGTCGGTGCTCGATGCGCACGGCCGTGAGCGTGAGCGTTACAAGCTGCCGTACGGCGCAACCATCACCTCCAAGGACGGTGATGCGGTCAAGGCTGGCCAGACCGTGGCCAACTGGGATCCGCATAACCACCCGATCGTTTCGGAAGTGGCTGGTTTCATCCGCTTCATCGACTTCGTCGACGGCATCACCGTCATCGAGAAGACCGATGAGCTGACCGGCCTGGCGTCGCGCGAAATCACCGACCCGAAGCGCCGCGGCGCCCAGGCGAAGGATCTGCGCCCGATCGTCCGCATCGTCGATGGCAAGGGCAACGACCTGTCTATTCCGGGCACCGACCTGCCGGCGCAGTACCTGCTGCCGCCGCGCTCCATCGTCAACCTGCAGGACGGCGCTGCCGTCGGCGTGGGTGACGTGGTTGCCAAGATCCCGCAGGAAGCGTCCAAGACCCGCGACATCACCGGTGGTCTGCCGCGCGTGGCCGATCTGTTCGAAGCGCGCAAGCCGAAGGATCCGGCGGTGCTGGCCGAGCGTTCGGGCATCATCAGCTTCGGCAAGGACACCAAGGGCAAGCAGCGCCTGATCATCAAGGACACCGATGGTTCGGAACACGAAGAGCTGATTCCGAAGTACCGTCAGGTCATCGTGTTCGAAGGTGAGCACGTGACCAAGGGCGAAACCATCGTCGACGGCGAGCCGAGCCCGCAGGACATCCTGCGTCTGCTGGGCGTCGAGCCGCTGGCCGCCTACCTGGTCAAGGAAATCCAGGACGTGTACCGCCTGCAGGGCGTGAAGATCAACGACAAGCACATCGAGGTGATCACCCGCCAGATGCTGCGCAAGGTCGAGATCACCGATCAGGGCAGCAGCAAGTTCCTGAACGGCGAACAGGTCGAGCGCCAGCGCGTCATCGAGGAAAATGCACGCCTGACCACCCGCAACGAGCTGATCGCTCGTTTCGATCCGGTCCTGCTGGGCATCACCAAGGCCTCGCTGGCAACCGAGTCGTTCATCTCGGCCGCTTCCTTCCAGGAAACCACCCGTGTGCTGACCGAGGCTGCCGTCCGCGGCACCAAGGACAACCTGCGCGGCCTGAAGGAAAACGTGATCGTCGGCCGTCTGATCCCGGCCGGTACCGGTCTGTCCTACCACGCCAACCGCCGCCGCAACGCGAGCGGGCTGACCGATTCGGAAATGCAGACCCTGTCGGGCACCCCGGTAGCTGCACCGGCCGTCGTGGCCGTGGCTGCGCCGGAAGTGGTGGTGGAATCGACCGACGCCGAGCAGGCCGAGGATTGATCGGCGGGTCCGGCTCCGGCCGGACCTCGATCGGGCAGGGGACGGCCATCGGCCGGTCCCTGCCGGACAAGCATCACGCAGGACCGGTTCCGGCCGGAACTGCACTCGAGGGCACAGGCCGCTGGTCTGTTCGCCTTCGATGAGGTAGGATGCCGCCCGGCCCAGCGATGGGTCGGACGACAACCTGAACGGGGGGCATGGAGAAGGCTCCCCTGTAACGGCCCAGGATCAGGGCTGGCTTGGCGTGTGCGCATTTGACCGCGTTTTCGCCAGGTTGCTACAATCGTCTGTCTCAGCAGGCCGGTTTTTCGCCTGCTCGCACATATCCGCATTCATGGCCGGTTTTTTTCGGCCTCTCTCAGAAGAACATACTGATGGCGACGATCAATCAGCTTGTCCGCAAGCCGCGGCAGGCAACCACTTATAAGAGCGCCTCGCCGGCTCTCGAAAAGTGCCCCCAGCGCCGTGGCGTCTGCACGCGCGTTTACACCACTACTCCGAAGAAGCCGAACTCGGCGCTTCGCAAGGTTGCCAAGGTTCGCCTGACCAACCAGGAAGAAGTGATTTCCTACATCGGCGGTGAAGGTCACAACCTGCAGGAACACTCCGTGGTCCTGATCCGTGGCGGTCGCGTCAAGGATCTGCCGGGTGTGCGTTACCACACCGTTCGTGGTTCGCTCGACGCCTCCGGCGTTGCCAAGCGTCGCCAGGGCCGTTCCAAGTACGGCGCCAAGCGTCCGAAGAGCTAAGGGAAAGCACACATGTCTCGTAAAGGTAATACGCCGCAGCGCGCAGTCCTGCCGGATCCGAAGCACGGAAGCGAAACCATCGCCCGTTTCATCAACATGGTGATGCTGAGCGGCAAGAAGTCGGTCGCTGAAAAGATCGTCTATGGCGCCATGGACGTGATCGGTGAGAAGAACCCGAATTCCGTCGAGCTGGTTCAGAAGGCTCTGGAAAACGTGGCTCCGTCGGTCGAAGTCAAGTCCCGCCGTGTCGGTGGTGCCACCTATCAGGTGCCGGTCGAAGTGCGCGCCTCGCGCAAGATGGCCCTGGCCATGCGTTGGCTGATCGACTCCGCGCGCAAGCGTGGTGAGAACACCATGCCGAAGAAGCTGGCCGCTGAACTGATCGACGCTGCGGAAAACCGTGGCGGCGCCATCAAGAAGCGCGAAGAAACCCACCGCATGGCCGAAGCCAACAAGGCATTCGCCCACTACCGCTGGTGAGTTTGACGGCCTTGTAAAACAGGCAGGGCAGCACCATTTCGGTGCTGCCTCGCGGCCCCAGAAGGGCTGCGCCAATCCGAAGGCCGCCGAAAGGCGGCGTTCGGCCATCCGAAATCCAAGAAATCTGAGAGGCTCCCCGTGGCCCGTTCCACTCCCATCGAGCGTTACCGCAATTTCGGCATCATGGCTCACATCGATGCCGGCAAGACCACCACGTCCGAGCGCATCCTGTTCTACACCGGCAAGAGCCACAAGATCGGTGAAGTGCATGACGGCGCCGCCACCATGGACTGGATGGAGCAGGAGCAGGAGCGTGGCATCACGATCCAGTCCGCTGCGACCACCGCGTTCTGGAAGGGCATGGACAAGTCCCTGCCGGAGCACCGCTTCAACATCATCGACACCCCCGGGCACGTCGACTTCACCATCGAAGTGGAGCGCTCGCTGCGCGTGCTCGACGGTGCCGTCTTCGTGCTGTGTGCCGTCGGTGGCGTGCAGCCGCAGTCGGAAACCGTGTGGCGCCAGGCCAACCGTTACAAGGTGCCGCGCATCGCGTTCGTCAACAAGATGGACCGCACCGGCGCCAACTTCACCAAGGTTGTCGGCCAGCTGAAGGCGAAGCTGGGCGCCAAGGCCGTTCCGATGCAGCTGCCGATCGGCGCTGAGGAAGGCTTCAAGGGCGTCGTCGATCTGCTGAAGATGAAGGCCATCCATTGGGATGAAGCCTCGCAGGGCATGAAGTTCGAGTACAGCGATGTGCCGGCCGACCTGCTGGCTGAAGCGACCGAAGCCCGTACCTTCATGATCGAAGCGGCTGCCGAAGCCAGCGAAGAGCTGATGGACAAGTACCTGGGCGGCGATGAGCTGACCGAGGCCGAGATCATCGAAGCCCTGCGCGTGCGCACCCTGGCCACCGACATCGTGCCGATGTACTGCGGCTCGGCGTTCAAGAACAAGGGCGTGCAGGCCATGCTGGACGGCGTGATCCAGCTGCTGCCGTCGCCGATCGACGTGCCGGACGTGACCGGTACCGACGTTGACGATGAAACCAAGGAAATGAGCCGCAAGTCTGACGACAAGGCTCCCTTCTCGGCCCTGGCCTTCAAGATCATCACCGATCCGTTCGTCGGCGCGCTGACCTTCTTCCGTGTCTACTCGGGCACGTTGAATGCAGGCGACCAGCTGCTGAACTCGGTGAAGGGCAAGAAGGAGCGCATCGGCCGTATCCTGCAGATGCACTCCAACAACCGCGAAGAAATCAAGGAAGTTCTGGCCGGCGACATCGCCGCTGCCGTGGGCCTGAAGGACACCACCACGGGTGACACCCTGTGCTCCATGGATCAGCCGATCATCCTCGAGCGCATGGTGTTCCCGGAGCCGGTCATCTCGATGGCCGTCGAGCCGAAGACCAAGTCCGACCAGGAAAAGATGGGTCTGGCACTGGGTCGTCTGGCGCAGGAAGATCCGTCGTTCCGCGTCAAGACCGACGAAGAATCCGGCCAGACCATCATCTCGGGCATGGGCGAGCTGCACCTGGACATCATCGTTGACCGCATGAAGCGCGAGTTCAACGTTGAAGCCAACGTCGGCAAGCCGCAGGTGGCGTACCGCGAAACGATCACCCTGTCGGACGTGAAGTCGGACTACAAGCACGCCAAGCAGTCCGGTGGTAAGGGTCAGTACGGTCACGTCGTGATCGAGCTGTCGCCGATCACCGATGCCGATCGTGCAGATCCGAAGATCGCCCCGGGCATCAAGGACGACTTCCTGTTCATCAACGACATCACCGGTGGCGTGATTCCGAAGGAATTCATCCCGTCGATCGAAAAGGGCCTGCGCGAAACCATCACCAGCGGTCCGCTGGCTGGCTTCCCGGTCGTGGACGTCAAGGTGAAGCTGGTGTTCGGCTCGTACCACGACGTCGACTCCTCGGAAATGGCGTTCAAGCTCGCTTCCTCGATGGCCTTCAAGGAAGGCTTCCGCAAGGCCAAGCCGGTCCTGCTGGAGCCGATCATGAAGGTCGAGATCGTGACCCCGGAGGATTACCAGGGTGACGTGATGGGCGACGTCAGCCGTCGTCGCGGCGTTCTGCAGGGTTCTGATACCACCGGTGACGGTTCGGCCAGCATCATCAACGCGATGATCCCGCTGGGCGAAATGTTTGGCTACGCGACCTCGCTGCGTTCGCAGACCCAGGGCCGCGCCACCTTCACGATGGAATTTGACCACTACGAGCCGGCGCCGAACAACATCGCCGACGAAGTCATGAAGAAGGCCTGAGCGTAACGCTCAGGTCCTCCAAACCACTTACGAACTAAAAGGTAGAAAGAAATGGCAAAGGGTAAGTTCGAGCGCACCAAGCCGCACGTCAACGTCGGCACCATCGGTCACGTCGATCACGGCAAGACCACGCTGACCGCCGCACTGACCAAGATCGGTGCCGAGCGCTTCGGTGGCGAGTTCAAGGATTACTCCGCGATCGACGCCGCGCCGGAAGAAAAGGCACGTGGCATCACGATCTCGACCGCGCACGTCGAATACGAATCCACCGTTCGTCACTACGCCCACGTCGATTGCCCGGGCCATGCTGACTACGTCAAGAACATGATCACCGGTGCTGCCCAGATGGACGGCGCGATCCTGGTGTGCTCGGCCGCTGACGGCCCGATGCCGCAGACCCGCGAGCACATCCTGCTGTCGCGTCAGGTCGGCGTGCCGTACATCGTCGTGTTCCTGAACAAGGCCGACATGGTTGACGATGCCGAGCTGCTGGAACTGGTTGAAATGGAAGTCCGCGAGCTGCTGAGCAAGTACGACTTCCCGGGCGACGACACCCCGATCATCTCGGGTTCGGCCCGCCTGGCGCTGGAAGGCGACCAGAGCGACATCGGCGTGCCGGCCGTCATCAAGCTGGTCGAGGCGCTGGACACCTGGATCCCGACCCCGGAGCGTGACGTCGACAAGGCATTCCTGATGCCGGTCGAAGACGTGTTCTCGATCTCGGGCCGTGGCACCGTGGTCACCGGTCGTATCGAGCGCGGCGTGATCAAGGTCGGCGAAGAAATCGAAATCGTCGGCATCCGTCCGGTGCAGAAGACCACCGTGACCGGCGTGGAAATGTTCCGCAAGCTGCTGGACCAGGGTCAGGCAGGCGACAACGCCGGTCTGCTGCTGCGCGGCACCAAGCGTGACGACGTCGAGCGTGGCCAGGTTCTGGCCAAGCCGGGTTCGATCAAGCCGCACACCAAGTTCGACGCCGAAGTCTACGTGCTGTCGAAGGACGAAGGCGGCCGTCACACCCCGTTCTTCAAGGGCTACCGTCCGCAGTTCTACTTCCGTACCACCGACATCACCGGTGCGGTCGAGCTGCCGGAAGGCGTCGAGATGGTGATGCCGGGCGACAACATCAAGATGGTTGTCACCCTGATCAACCCGGTCGCCATGGACGCCGGCCTGCGCTTCGCGATCCGCGAAGGTGGCCGTACCGTCGGTGCTGGCGTGGTTGCCACCATCCTCGAGTAATCTGTTAGACTCTGCGCCCCGATGTTGCCTGGGTAGGGCATCGGGGCGTATCAAACGGGAAAGTAGGCACAGGATGTGCCTTGTGTTCCCCGGACCAGGAAGGGTCAATGCCATTCAGGCGGCGTCAACAGGAGACTGTTGACAGCTGCCTTGCGTGCCATTATGCTTCTCCGTCTGGGCAGGCCGGTTTCACGGGTCTGCCTATGCTTTTGGGGTCTACGGATTGACCTTGTCGGCCTGCGGGAATGCGGGCCGTCTGTATTCAGGGATTTCATGGGGCAAAGCAACCCAGAGGCTTTGTCTGTCGCTCTTTTATCGAAGGAACCTACCGCCATGGCGGACCAAAAGATCCGGATCCGGCTGAAAGCGTTCGATCATCGTCTGATCGACCGTTCGGCCAGCGAGATCGTTGAGACGGCGAAGCGGACCGGCGCGCAAGTGCGTGGCCCGATCCCGCTGCCGACCAAGATCGAGCGTTACACCATCCTCGTCTCCCCGCACGTCGACAAGGACGCGCGTGACCAGTACGAGACCCGCACGCACAAGCGCGTGCTCGATATCGTTGACCCGAATGACAAGACCGTGGACGCGCTGATGAAGCTCGAACTGGCTGCCGGCGTCGACGTTCAGATCAAGCTGACCTGAGGACTACGACCATGACGAAGAAATATTCGTTGGGCTTCGTGGGCCGCAAGGCTGGCATGAGCCGCGTGTTCACCGAAGATGGCCGTTCCATCCCGGTGACCCTGATCGAAGCAACCCCCAACCGCATCGCGCAGATCAAGACCGTCGAAGCTGACGGCTACAGCGCCGTGCAGGTGACCGTCGGCGCGCGTCGCGCTGCCCTGGTCAACAAGCCGGAAGCCGGCCACTTCGCCAAGGCGAAGGTGGAAGCGGGTCGTGGCCTGTGGGAATTCCGCGTTGAAGACGCCCAGCTCGGCGATTTCGCCGTTGGTGGCGAAGTCAAGGCGGACATCTTTGAAGTCGGCCAGATCGTCGACGTCCAGGGTGTCACCAAGGGTAAGGGCTTCCAGGGCACCATCAAGCGCTACAACTTCCGCATGGGTGACGCTACCCACGGCAACTCGCTGTCGCATCGCGCGCCGGGTTCGCTGGGTCAGCGCCAGACGCCCGGCCGCGTGTTCCCGGGCAAGAAGATGTCCGGTCACATGGGCTCGGTGCAGCAGAGCACCCAGAACCTGGAAGTTGTCAAGGTCGACGTCGAACGCGGTCTGATCGCGGTTCGCGGCGCCGTTCCGGGCGCGGCGGGTGGCGACGTGATCGTCCGTCCGGCGAGCAAGGCATAAGGAGAGATGACGATGGAACTCGTTATCACGGGTAGCAATAACAAGGTCTCGGTCTCCGACGCCGTGTTCGGTCGCGATTTCAGCGAAGATCTGGTTCACCAGGTTGTCGTTGCTTACCGCAACGCCGGTCGCGCCGGCACCAAGGCGCAGAAGACTCGCTCCGAAGTGGCAGGTACCACCAAGAAGTCGAAGAAGCAGAAGGGCGGCGGCGCGCGTCATGGCGCACTGACGGCTCCGATCTTCGTCGGCGGCGGTGTCACCTTCGCGGCAAAGCCGCGCAGCTTCGAGCAGAAGGTCAATCGTAAGCAGTACCGTGCCGCCATGTGCGCGATCCTGTCCGAGCTGAACCGTCAGGGCCGTCTGACCATCGTGGAGTCCTTCGATGTCGAAGCGACCAACACGAAGGCTCTGATCGCCAAGCTGGCCGGCCTGGAAGTGGGCAAGCGCCCGCTGATCGTCACTGAAGAAGCCTCCGAGCACCTGTACCTGTCGGCGCGCAACATTCCCTACGTGGAAGTGCGTGACGTCCAGGGCCTGGATCCGGTGTCGCTGGTCGGTGCCGACACGGTCGTCATCACCGCTGACGCGGTCAAGAAGGTCGAGGAGTGGCTGGCATGAACAGCAACGAAAAAATCTTCAGCGTGCTGCTCGCCCCGCGTGTCTCCGAAAAGACCGCGCGCCTGCAGGAACTCTCCAATCAGTACGTCTTCGAAATTTCGAACGAAGCCACCAAGGCCGATGTAAAGGCCGCGGTTGAGCAGCTGTTCGACGTCAAGGTCGAAGCAGTCAACGTGGTCAACGTCAAGGGCAAGAACAAGTCCTTCCGTAACCGTGCTGGCCGCCGCGGCGATTGGCGCAAGGCGTACGTTCGCCTGGCCGACGGCCAGTCGATCGATGTAACGGCCAAGGCCTGAGGTACATCCCATGCCATTGATGAAATTCAAGCCCACTTCTCCCGGCCGCCGTTCGGCCGTGCGCGTGGTTACTCCCGACCTGTACAAGGGCGCTCCGCATGCCCCGCTGGTCGAGTCGCAGAGCCGTTCGGGTGGTCGCAACCACCACGGCCGCATCACCGTGCGTCACGTCGGTGGTGGCCACAAGCAGCACTACCGCCTGATTGACTTCAAGCGCAACAAGCTGGGCATCCCGGCGCGCGTGGAACGCATCGAATACGATCCGAACCGCACCGCCCACATCGCTCTGCTGTGCTACGTCGACGGCGAGCGCCGCTACATCATCGCCCCGAAGGGTCTGAAGGCTGGTGATCAGGTGATCGCTGGTTCGGATGCTCCGATCAAGGCGGGCAACACCCTGCCGCTGCGCAACATCCCGGTCGGTACCACCATCCACTGCATCGAGCTGAAGCCGGGCAAGGGCGCTCAGATCGCCCGCGCTGCAGGTGCTGCCGTGCAGCTGGTTGCTCGTGAAGGCATCTACGCCACCCTGCGCCTGCGCTCGGGTGAAATGCGCAAGGTTCCGGTTGAGTGCTGCGCAACCATCGGCGAAGTCGGCAACGACGAGCACAGCCTGGAAAAGCTGGGCAAGGCCGGTGCCAAGCGCTGGCGCGGCGTCCGCCCGACCGTTCGTGGTGCTGCCATGAACCCGGTTGACCACCCGCACGGTGGTGGTGAGGCGAAGGCCGGCCAGGGTAACCCGCATCCGGTCACCCCGTGGGGTGTTCCGACCAAGGGTTACAAGACGCGCCATAACAAGCGCACTCAGCAGTTCATCGTCCGCGATCGTAGGGGCTAATCGACCATGGCACGTTCACTCAAGAAGGGCCCGTTTGTCGATCACCACCTGGTTGCTAAGGTGGCTGCCGCTGCGGGTAGCAAGCGTCCGATCAAGACCTGGTCGCGTCGTTCGATGATCCTGCCTGACATGGTAGGCGTCACCATTGCCGTGCATAACGGCAAGAACCACATCCCGGTTCTCGTCAACGAGAACATGGTCGGCCACAAGCTCGGCGAATTTGCCATCACCCGGACCTTCAAGGGTCACGGTGGTGACAAGAAGTCGGGCAAGTAAGGAGAGATGACAATGGAAGCGAAAGCCATCCTGCGCACCGCGCGCATCTCCCCGCAGAAGGCACGTCTGGTCGCTGACCAGGTGCGCGGTCTGCCGGCCGAGCGTGCCGTCAACCTGCTGAAGTTCTCGGACAAGAAGGCTGCCCACCTGATCAAGAAGGTGGTGGAGTCGGCTATTGCAAATGCCGAGAACAACCAGGGCGCCGACGTCGACGAGCTGAAGGTTCAGACCATCATGGTAGATGAAGGTCCGACCCTGAAGCGTTTCATGGCGCGGGCGAAAGGCCGCGGTACCCGCATCCTCAAGCGCACCAGCCACATCACTGTGGTTGTTGGCGCCGCCAAGTAAGCGGATAAGGAAAAGACCATGGGTCATAAAGTTCATCCGATTGGTATCCGCCTCGGCATTTCCAAGGACTGGAACTCCAAGTGGTACGCCAACAAGGCCGAGTTCGCTGGTTACCTGGCAGCCGACCTGAAAGTGCGCGAAATGCTGCGCAAGAAGCTGGCTCAGGCCGGCATCAGCAAGATCCTGATCGAGCGTCCGGCAAAGACCGCTCGCGTGACGATCCACACCGCCCGTCCGGGCGTGGTGATCGGCAAGCGCGGTGAGGACATCGAGAAGCTGCGCAAGGAAGTGAGCGAGATGATGGGCGTCCCGGCGCACATCAACGTCACCGAAGTGCGCAAGCCCGAGCTGGACGCACAGCTGGTTGCCGAATCGATCGCGCAGCAGCTGGAGCGTCGCATCATGTTCCGCCGTGCAATGAAGCGCTCGGTCGGCAACGCGATGCGCCTGGGTGCCCTGGGCATCAAGGTCAACGTCGGTGGCCGCCTCAACGGTGCAGAAATCGCCCGTTCGGAGTGGTACCGCGAAGGCCGCGTGCCGCTGCACACGCTGCGTGCCGACATCGACTATGGCTTCGCTGAAGCCAAGACGACCTACGGCATCATCGGCATCAAGGTCTGGATCTACAAGGGCGAGGTCTTCGATTTCTCCCAGGTTGGCCAGGAAAAGCAGGACGACACCCCGTCGCGCAACGATCGTCATGATCGCGGCGACCGCGGTGACCGTCAGCGCCCGGCTCGTGAAGCGAGGTAACGACAATGTTGCAACCCAAGCGAACCAAGTACCGCAAGGTGCACAAGGGCCGTAACGAAGGCCTCAGCTGGAGCGCAAACGCTGTCAGCTTTGGCGAGTACGGCCTGAAGGCAACCGCCCACGGTCAGCTGACCGCGCGTCAGATCGAAGCGGCTCGCCGCTCGATCAGCCGCTACGTGAAGCGCGGCGGCAAGATGTGGATCCGAGTGTTCCCCGACAAGCCCATCACCAAGAAGCCCATCGAAGTTCGAATGGGTTCGGGTAAGGGCAACGTGGAATACTGGGTGGCCCAGATCCAGCCCGGCCGCATGATCTATGAAATCGAGGGTGTTACCGAGGAAGTGGCACGCGAGGCGTTCCGCCTGGCCGCTGCCAAGCTCTCGGTCACCACCACTTTCGTGACCCGGACGGTGCGCTGATGGATATCAAAACTCTCCGTGAAAAGTCGGCTGACGACCTCAAGGCCCACCTGATCGACCTGCGTAAGGAACAGTTCTCTGTCCGTATGCAGCAGGTCACCGGCCAGCTGCCGAAGACACACGACATCCGCCGGGTGCGTCGCGAAATTGCTCGCGTCAAGACCCTGCTCGGCAGCACGAAGTAAGGATGGCCGCTATGAGCGACAATACTGAAAACAAAGCGCTGCGCACGGTCGAAGGCCGTGTCGTCAGCAACAAGATGGACAAGACGGTTACCGTCCTGGTCGAGCGTCAGGTCAAGCACGCACTGTACGGCAAGTACATCAAGCGCTCGACGAAACTGCACGCCCACGATGCCGACAACGCCTGCAAGGAAGGCGATGTCGTCCGCGTGACCGAGATTGCTCCGATGTCCAAGACCAAGAACTGGCGCGTGGTGGAAGTCATCACGCGTGCGGCTGAATAAGGAGTCTGAATCATGATCCAGATGCAGAGCTACCTTGACGTCGCCGACAATTCTGGTGCCAAGCGAGTGATGTGCTTCAAGGTGCTGGGTGGTTCCAAGCGCCGTTACGCCGGCATCGGCGACATCATCAAGGTCACCGTGAAGGATGCGATTCCGCGCGGCAAGGTCAAGAAGGGTGAAGTGTATGACGCTGTCGTGGTGCGTACCCGCAAGGGTGTGCGTCGCGCCGACGGCTCGCTGATCCGCTTCGACGGCAACGCTGCCGTTCTGCTTAACAACAAGCAGGAGCCGATCGGGACCCGTATCTTCGGGCCGGTGACTCGTGAACTTCGTTCGGAGAAGTTCATGAAGATCGTCTCGCTCGCTCCCGAAGTGCTGTGAGCGACAGGAGATAATCATGGCTAACCGTATCAAGAAGGGCGACCAGGTTGTCGTCAACGCTGGCAAGGACAAGGGTAAGCAGGGCGAAGTCGTCCGCGTCGATGGCGACCGTCTGGTCGTTGCCAACGTGAACATCGTCAAGCGCCACACCAAGCCGAACCCGCAGGCAGGTGTTGCCGGCGGCGTGGTCGAGCGTGAAGCGTCGATCCATATCTCCAACGTGAATGTGCTGAACCCGGCTTCGGGCAAGGGCGAGCGCGTTGGCTTCAAGGTGCTGGAGGATGGACGCAAACTGCGTGTGTTCCGCTCCAGCGGTGAGGCGCTCGACGCCTGAGGAATGAGAAGATGACTTCCCGTCTCGAAAAGTTTTACAAGGAAGAAGTGGTTCCGGCGCTGATGAAGCAGTTCGGTTACACCAATTCCATGCAGGTGCCGAAGCTGGTCAAAGTCACCCTGAACATGGGTGTCGGCGAAGCGGCCACCAACAAGAAGATCCTGGAAAACGCCGTTGGCGACATGACCAAGATCTCGGGCCAGAAGCCGATCGTCACCAAGTCGCGTATCTCGGTGGCATCGTTCAAGATCCGTGATGGTTGGCCGATCGGCTGCAAGACCACGCTGCGTCGCCACAAGATGTACGAGTTCCTGGACCGCCTGATCAACATCTCGCTGCCGCGCGTGCGCGACTTCCGTGGTGTTTCCGGTCGTTCCTTCGACGGTCGCGGCAACTTCAACATGGGTGTGAAGGAACAGATCATCTTCCCGGAAATCGACTTCGACGCTGTCGACGCGATCCGCGGTATGGATATCGCCATCACCACCACTGCGAAGACCGACGCGGAAGCGAAGGCGCTGCTGGCAGCGTTCAAGTTCCCGTTCCGTAACTGATTCGTCGAGGAAACCGAAATGGCAAAGACCTCCATGGTCAACCGCGACATCAAGCGGAAGAAGCTGGCTGAAAAGTTCGCTGTCAAGCGTGCTGCTCTGAAGAAGATCGTGTCCTCCCCGGACGCGAGCTACGAAGAGAAGATCGAGGCCTCCACCAAGTTGTCGAAGCTGCCGCGCGATTCGTCGCCGAGCCGCCACCGCAACCGTTGCGAACTGTCTGGCCGCCCGCGTGGCGTGTACAGCAAGTTCGGCCTGGGTCGCAACAAGCTGCGCGAAGCCACCATGCGTGGCGACGTTCCGGGCCTGCGCAAGGCCAGCTGGTAATTCCAGCCGGTCCTGCCAGCGAGGGCGCCTTCGGGAGCCCTCGCAGCCGGGGAGGGGGAGTGTTCAGCTTTCCCTCTGCAAAAAACCGAAGAGCCCGACGCAAGTCGGGCTCTTTTGGCGTATACTCCCGCGTCTTGCTCTGCGCAACGCGTAGGGGGAGGGGGCCTGGCCCGTTTCCAGGAGACAACAGATTTTCGCGAAAGCGGATATCGGTGCACTCAAAGGTACTCATATGAGCATGACTGATCCCATCGCCGACCTGCTGGTCCGCATCAAGAATGCGGCAGCGGTTGGCAAGCAGACGGTGAAAGCCCCGTCGTCCAAGATCAAGGTTGCGATCGCCCAGGTCCTGAAGGACGAGGGTTACATCGCCGACCTGCGCGTGACCGCGCTCGAGAACAACAAGTCCGAGCTGGAAATCGTGCTGAAGTATTTCGAAGGCAAGCCGGTCATCGCGACCCTGAAGCGCTTCTCGCGTTCGGGCCTGCGCCAGTACCGCGGCAAGAGCGAACTGCCGAAGGTCATGAACGGCCTGGGCATTTCCATCATTTCCACTTCCAAGGGCATCATGACTGATGCGCAGGCGCGCCAGTTGGGCGTCGGCGGCGAAGTCCTGTGCTTCGTGGCCTAAGGCGAAAGGAGTAGACCATGTCCCGTGTAGCCAAGAAGCCGATCGACCTGGGTAAGGTTGAACTGAACGTCCAGAACGACAACGTCATCGCCAAGGGCCCGAAGGGCACCCTGTCGCTGGCCAAGCCGGCTGGTATCAACATCAATGTCGAAAACGGCGTTGCCACCCTGAGCACCGACAACGTGGACCTGATCCCGCTGACCGGTACCGTCCGCGCCATCCTGTCCAACATGGTCAAGGGTGTTTCCGAAGGCTTCGAGCGCAAGCTTGAGCTGGTCGGCGTGGGTTACCGTGCTGCGATGCAGGGCAAGGACCTCAGCCTGTCGCTGGGCTACTCGCACCCGATCGTGTTCGTGGCGCCGGAAGGCATCACCATCACCACCCCGACCCAGACTGAAATCCTGGTGCAGGGCGCTGACAAGCAGGCCGTCGGTGAAGCTGCCGCCAAGATCCGTGCGTTCCGCAAGCCGGAACCGTACAAGGGCAAGGGCGTGAAGTACTCCGACGAAGTCATCATCCGTAAGGAAGCCAAGAAGGCGTAAGCGCGAGTCCCTCGCAAGAGCCCGCACATCCATGTGCGGACTTTCCAGGGAAAAGCCCAACCTTCAGCTTTCAAGGAAAAAACATCATGAACAAGAACATCGCCCGCCTGCGTCGCGCCAAGTCGACCCGTGCCCACATCCGTGTGCTCGGTGTTGCCCGCCTGTCGGTGCTGCGCACCGGCCAGCACCTGTACGCACAGGTCTTCACCGCTGACGGCTCGAAGGTGCTGGCTGCTGCCAACACCACCCAGGCCGACATCAAGGAAGGCCTGAAGAACGGCAAGAACGCCGATGCCGCCGCCAAGGTTGGCCGCATCGTCGCTGAGCGCGCCAAGGCCGCCGGCGTCGAGAAGGTTGCCTTCGATCGTTCGGGTTACCGTTACCACGGCCGCATCAAGGCCCTGGCTGACGCTGCCCGCGAAGCCGGCCTGCAGTTCTAAGGGATCAGGGCAGGGGACTTCGGTCCCCATGCCCGCCTGCTCGCCAGCCTGAGTGAGGCTGGGCGGCGCCGCTCTTCTGCAGCGGCCCACCGCAACAACGCACCACTCCACAACCATAAGCGGCCTCGAGCCGTACATAACCCAACAACCAAGGAATAAACATGGCAGAAGAACGTCAGCAGCGGGGTCGCGATCGCGACCGTAACCGCGAAGAGAAAGTCGACGACGGCATGATCGAAAAGCTGGTCGCGGTCAACCGCGTCAGCAAGACCGTCAAGGGTGGCCGTCAGTTCACCTTCACCGCCCTGACTGTTGTCGGCGACGGCGAAGGCAAGGTCGGTTTCGGTTATGGCAAGGCCCGCGAAGTGCCGGTCGCCATCCAGAAGTCGATGGAGCAGGCTCGCAAGAACCAGGTCACCGTCGATCTGAACAACGGCACCCTGTGGCACACCATCAAGGATGGTCACGGCGCAGCGCGCGTGTTCATGCAGCCGGCTTCCGAAGGTACCGGCGTCATTGCCGGTGGTGCCATGCGCGCCGTGCTGGAAGCAGTGGGCGTGAAGAACGTGCTGGCCAAGGCCACCGGTTCGCGCAACCCGATCAACCTGGTGCGTGCCACCGTGAAGGGCCTGACTGCAGCGCAGTCGCCGGCTCGTATCGCGGCCAAGCGCGGCAAGAAGGTGGAGGATCTCAACCATGGCTAATGAAACCACCAAGACCGTCAAGGTCCGTCTGGTTCGCGGCCTGCGTGGTGCCCAGGCGCGTCATCGCCTGTCGGTGCGTGCGCTGGGTCTGGGCAAGCTGAACGATGTGCGTGAACTGAAGGACAGCCCGCAGGTTCGCGGCCTGATCAACAAGGTCCACTACCTCGTCAAGGTTGAGGAATAATCCAATGACCATGCATCTGAATGAATTGAGCCCGGCACCGGGCGCCCGCAAGGAACGTACCCGCGTCGGTCGCGGTATCGGTTCCGGCCTGGGCAAGACCTGCGGCCGCGGCCACAAGGGTTCGTTCGCCCGTAAGGGTGGCGGCAAGATCAAGGCTGGCTTCGAAGGCGGCCAGACCCCCATGCAGCGTCGTCTGCCGAAGATCGGCTTCCGTTCGCCGATCGCCAAGGACACCGCTGAAGTGCTGCTGTACCAGCTGGACAAGCTGCCGGCCGGCGAGATCGACTTCGCTGTCCTGCGTGCTGCCAAGCTGGTTCCGAGCACTGCCAAGAAGGCCAAGGTCGTCGTCAAGGGCGAAGTGACCAAGGCGTTCACCCTGAAGGGTGTTGCTGCCACGGCTGGTGCCAAGGCTGCGATCGAAGCTGCCGGCGGCAGCGTAACGGAGTAAGAGAATCATGGCGCAAGCTGGCATCGGTAACCTCGCGGGCGGAATGGGCAAGTTCACTGAACTTCGCCAACGTTTGCTGTTCGTCGTCGGGGCTTTGATCGTCTATCGCATCGGCTGCTACGTGCCGGTGCCGGGCGTCAATCCCGATGCCATGCTTGCCATGATGCAACAGCAGGGCGGCGGCATCGTGGACATGTTCAACATGTTCTCGGGCGGCGCCCTGCACCGTTTCAGCATTTTCGCGCTGAACGTGATGCCGTACATCTCGGCATCGATCGTGATGCAGCTGGCTGTGCACATCTTCCCCGCCTTGAAGGCGATGCAGAAGGAAGGTGAGTCCGGCCGCCGCAAGATCACCCAGTATTCGCGTATCGGCGCCGTGCTGCTCGCAGTGGTGCAGGGCGGTTCGATCGCGCTGGCGCTGCAGGGCCAGGTGTCGCCGACCGGCGCACCGGTCGTGTACATGCCGGGCATGGGCTTCGTGCTCACTGCCGTGGTCGCACTGACCGCCGGCACCATGTTCCTGATGTGGGTTGGTGAGCAGGTGACCGAGCGCGGCATCGGCAACGGCGTCTCGCTGATCATCTTCGCCGGTATCGTGGCGGGCCTGCCGGGTGCGGTCATCCACACCTTCGACGCCTACCGCGACGGCAACATCCAGTTCATCCAGCTGCTGCTGATCGCCATCGTCGTGCTCGCCTTCACCTTCTTCGTGGTGTTCGTCGAACGCGGCCAGCGCCGGATCACGGTGAACTACGCGCGCCGCCAGGGCGGTCGCAACGCGTACATGAACCAGACCTCGTTCCTGCCGCTGAAGCTGAACATGGCTGGCGTCATCCCGGCGATCTTCGCTTCGAGCCTGCTGGCCTTCCCGGCGACCCTCGCCATGTGGTCCGGCCAGGCTGCCAACCAGAGCACCTTTGGCCAGACCCTGCAGAAGGTCGCCAATGCCCTGGGTCCGGGCGAGCCGCTGCACATGATCGTGTTCGCTGCGCTGATCACCGGTTTCGCGTTCTTCTATACCGCGCTGGTGTTCAACTCGCAGGAAACCGCCGACAACCTGAAGAAGTCGGGCGCGCTGATTCCGGGCATCCGTCCGGGCAAGGCCACCGCCGACTACATCGATGGCGTGCTGACCCGACTGACTGCTGCCGGTTCGGCCTACCTGGTGATCGTCTGCCTGCTGCCGGAACTGATGCGCACGCAGTTGAATGCCTCGTTCTACTTCGGCGGTACTTCGCTGCTGATCGTGGTGGTGGTGGTGATGGACTTCATCGCCCAGGTGCAGGCGCACCTGATGTCCCATCAGTACGAGAGCCTGCTGAAAAAGGCCAACCTGAAGGGCGGCAACCGCGGTGGTTTTGCTCGCGGCTGATTAGCCTGTTATACTTTCGTCTTCCTGACGTGATGGTCCTCCGCTTCGCGGACTCTGGCCACACAAACGAAGGGCGGCCCCCGCAGCGGTTCCGGGTGGGGGTGTGATGAGGTGGTCCCGCGCTGGAGTAGCGCGGGCGGCCCGGGAGGCAACTCCAGGTCCAACCCCATCCGGCGCCGGAGCCTGGGCACACTCCCCGGGCCGGGTTCATGAAACCTCTGGTTTCACGGGCTTCCAAGTAAACCGGAACCTTGTTAGTATCACTGGTTCACTTTTTTGATCCATCCTGCCGGATCGGCGTGCCTTGAGCGCGCTGTCGGCCATCACTCAGCTGGAGAACCGCGTCATGGCGCGTATTGCAGGCGTCAACCTGCCAGCCCAGAAGCATGTCTGGGTCGGGTTGCAAAGCATTTACGGCATCGGCCGTACCCGTTCGAAGAAGGTCTGCGAAGTCGCAGGCGTCACTTCGACCACCAAGATCCGCGATCTGTCGGAGCCGGAAATCGAGCGCCTGCGCGCCGAAGTCGGCAAGTACATCGTGGAAGGCGATCTGCGCCGTGAAATCGGTATCGCGATCAAGCGCCTGATGGACCTGGGCTGCTACCGCGGCCTGCGTCACCGTCGCGGTCTGCCGCTGCGTGGCCAGCGCACCCGTACCAACGCCCGCACCCGCAAGGGCCCGCGCAAGGCGATCAGGAAGTAAGGGACATATAAATGGCTAAGCCTGCTGCTAAGACCAAGAAGAAGATCAAGCGCGTCGTCACCGACGGCGTTGCCCACGTCCACGCTTCGTTCAACAACACCATCGTGACCATCACCGACCGTCAGGGCAACGCTCTGTCGTGGGCGACCTCCGGTGGCGCTGGCTTCCGCGGTTCGCGCAAGTCGACCCCGTTCGCAGCCCAGGTGGCTGCCGAAAAGGCCGGTCGTGCTGCGCTGGACTACGGCGTGAAGTCGCTGGAAGTCCGCATCAAGGGTCCGGGTCCGGGCCGTGAGTCGGCCGTGCGTTCGTTGAACAACGTCGGCTACAAGATCACCAACATCATCGACGTGACGCCTATCCCGCACAACGGGTGCCGTCCGCCGAAGAAGCGTCGCGTCTAAAGGGAGCGATAAGAAATGGCTCGTTATATCGGTCCTACCTGTAAGCTCGCCCGTCGCGAAGGCGCCGACCTGTCCCTGAAGAGCCCGGCGCGTGCGCTGGACTCCAAGTGCAAGTTGGAGCAGAAGCCCGGCCAGCATGGCGCCACTGCCCGTAAGGGCAAGCTGTCCGACTACGCTACCCAGCTGCGTGAAAAGCAGAAGGTCAAGCGTATCTACGGTCTGCTGGAGCGTCAGTTCCGCAACTACTACAAGAAGGCCTCGACCAAGAAGGGCAACACCGGCGAGAACCTCCTGCAGCTGCTGGAAACCCGCCTGGACAACGTTGTCTACCGCATGGGCTTCGCCGTGACCCGTCCGGCTGCCCGTCAGCTGGTGTCGCACCGCGGCGTCACCGTGAATGGCAAGTCGGTCAACCTGGCCTCGTACCAGGTCAAGGCTGGCGACGCCATCGCCCTGTCTGAGAAGGCTGCCAAGCAGCTGCGCGTCCAGGAAGCCCTGACCGTCGCCGCCCAGCATGACCTGAGCCCGTCGTGGGTTGAAGTGGATTCCGGCAAGTTCTCCGGCATCTTCAAGGCTGTTCCGGATCGTTCGGATCTGCCTGCAGACATCAACGAAGCGCTGATCGTCGAGCTGTATTCGAAGTAATTCACATTGGAGAGCCCCCGGCGACGGCCGGGGGTTCACTAGGAGAACCCGCAACATGACGGTTACCGCCAACCAGGTTCTGCGTCCTCGCGGTCCGCAGATCGAACGCATTACCGACACCCGTGCAAAGGTCGTTATCGAACCTTTGGAGCGGGGTTACGGGCATACGCTGGGTAATGCCCTGCGTCGCGTGCTGCTGTCGTCCATCCCGGGCTTCGCCATCACGGAAGTCGAAATCGACGGCGTGTTGCACGAGTACACCACGGTCGAAGGTCTGCAGGAGGACGTGCTGGAAGTCCTGCTGAACCTGAAGGACGTGGCCATCCGTATGCACTCTGGCGACAACGCGACTCTGTCCCTGTCCAAGCAGGGTCCGGGCGTTGTCACCGCTGCCGACATCAAGGTCGACCACAATGTGGAGATCTTGAACGGCGACCACGTGATCTGCCACCTGACCAAGGACACGGCAGTGAACATGCGTCTGAAGATCGAGCGTGGTTTCGGCTATCAGCCGGCTGCTGCGCGTCGTCGTCCGGACGAAGAAACCCGTGCCATCGGCCGTCTGGTCCTGGATGCCTCGTTCTCGCCGGTCCGCCGTGTCGCCTATGCCGTGGAAGCGGCTCGTGTCGAACAGCGCACCGACCTGGACAAGCTGGTCATCGATATCGAGACCAACGGCACCATCGACGCCGAAGAAGCAGTGCGTACCGCTGCCGACATCCTCAGCGATCAGCTGTCGGTGTTCGGTGACTTCACCCACCGCGACCGCGGTGCAGCGAAGCCGGCCAACAACGGCGTGGATCCGGTGCTGCTGCGCCCGATCGACGATCTGGAGCTGACCGTGCGTTCGGCCAACTGCCTGAAGGCCGAGAGCATCTACTACATCGGCGATCTGATCCAGAAGACCGAAGTCGAGCTGCTGAAGACCCCGAACCTGGGTAAGAAGTCGCTCACCGAGATCAAGGAAGTGCTGGCCCAGCGTGGCCTGTCGCTCGGCATGAAGCTGGAGAACTGGCCGCCGGCCGGCGTCGCCAGCCACGGCATGCTGGGCTGATACAGCCTTTCTGCAAGACTGCATGGCCCCGTCGGCAACGACGGGGCCATTGCACCAAGGCAATACCGCCACGACGAACGAAGGTTCGCGGGCAGGTCGTCCAGGACGGATGGCCAGGACCAACCGCAGTCCGAGCAGCAGCGCCAGGAAGGCGACAACGATCCGCAAAGCCACATCATTAACCAAGGAATATCATCATGCGTCATCAGAAATCCGGCCGTAAGTTCAGCCGTACCAGCGCCCACCGCGAAGCGATGTTCAAGAACATGGCCGCCTCGCTGTTCAAGCACGAGCTGATCAAGACCACCCTGCCGAAGGCCAAGGAACTGCGCCGCGTCGCCGAGCCGCTGATCACCCTGGCCAAGGTCGACTCCGTCGCCAACCGTCGTCTGGCCTTCGCCCGCCTGCGCGACAACGAAGCCGTCGGCAACCTGTTCACCATCCTGGGCCCGCGCTACGCGACCCGTCCGGGCGGCTACCTGCGCCTGCTGAAGTGCGGCTTCCGCGCTGGCGACAACGCGCCGATGGCCTACGTCGAACTGGTTGACCGTCCGGTCGTGGCTGAAGCCGTCGAAGAATAATCGACGCGCGACACCCGTCATTCGGTGAAGAACCCGGCCTCGTGCCGGGTTTTTCCGTTTCTGCGGGGTCAGAGCCCTTTGCATCCGCAAAGGGATCCGACCCCGCACCGTTCCGACGGGCGCGACGTTGTGGCGGTTCGAACGGCGCGCAGTCTCGGTTACGCTTGCGGTCCGTACTACACGAGCGTTGCCGATGAATCCTCTGCGCTGGCCTTTCCGCGCCCAGTTCCTGCTGGGCTTCCTGATCTGCGCGGGCCTGCTGGGCTACGCCATCTTCCTGCAGTTGAAGATGGGCCTGGAGCCGTGTCCGCTGTGCATCTTCCAGCGCCTGGCGTTCGTCGCCTTGGGCCTGCTGTTCCTGATCGGCGCCCTGCATGGTCCGTCCAACCGTCCGGGGCGGGCGACCTACGGCATCCTCGCGTTCATCGCTGCTGCCGTGGGCGTGGGCATCGCCGCACGCCACGTCTACGTGCAGATGCTGCCGCCGGAGATGGGTGCAACCTGTGGCCCGCCGCTGGCCTTCCTGCGCGAAACCATGGGGCCGCTGGAAGTGTTCCGTACCGTGCTGACCGGCACCGGCAACTGCGGCAACATCGACTGGACCTTCCTCGGTCTGACCATGCCGATGTGGTCGGGCGTGTGGTTCGTGCTGCTGGCGCTGTGGGCGCTGGTTGTGTCGCTGCGCAAGGTCAAGCGCTGATCCAGCCTGGAGCCACGCATGGCGTGGCTCTACTGCATATCGGCAGCCACGCATGGCGTGGCTCTACTGCATATCGGCAGCCACGCATGGCGTGGCTCTACTGCATATCGGCAGCCACGCATGGCGTGGCTCTACTGGGTTCCGGTAGCAACCCTGAGGGCGGTGCAGTCCCCTGCAATGCCGGCCAGCGGCCGGCACTACCTCAGAAATCCTGCTGCAGGCTCAGATAGGCGCCGCGACGCGGCCCCCATTGCGGCGCGAACACGCCGATGCCGCCGCCATCGCGCAGCTGGTAGCTGCGGTCCAGCGTGTTGAGCACGGCCAGCTGCACATGCAGCGGATGGCCGCTGTCGGCGTTGAAGTCATGCGCGGCGCTGAGATTGACCTGCAGGTACGACGGCAGCTCGCCGCCATTGGGCACGCCCTCGATGTCCGAACGCAGGCCGCTGCCGTACACGTAGTTCGCGCCCACCCGGTTATGGCCAGCGAACGCGTAGCTGACGCCGCCGGAAGAGGTCAGCTTCTGGTCGTGGTCCAGATGGATCCAGTTCTGCTGCACGTAGGCCAATGCATCCGGATCGAGGTTGTACTGGCTGGTGATGACCTGGGTGCCCATCGCCTTGTTGTAGGCGGCGTTGAAGTACGCACTGATCGGCCCGTTGCTGTAGTCGGCGCTGAACTCCAGGCCGTGGATGTGGCCGCGCCGATAGTTGAAGGTGGAATAGATGTAGGCGGCGCCGAACTGGCCTTCGTCCTGCAGGCGCGAGACGCGGCGGTCGTAGGCATCCAGGCCGAGGGTGAGGTGCTCGCCGACCTGCTGTGACACGCCGATGTCGTAGTAGTCACTGCGCTCGGACAACGGCGTGTTGCTGCCACCGGCGGGTTGCTGGTTGCTGGTGCCGTCGAACAGGGCCAGATCGCTGCCGGCAACCAGTTCGCTGGCGGGCGGGGTGAAGTAGCGCGAGTAGCCGGCATGCACCGTGGTGCTGTCGCTGGCATTCCAGACCACGCCCAGGCGCGGGCTGAGCTGGCCCTCGGTGTGGCCGAACGCCTTGAAGCGGTCGCCGCGCAGGCCGTAGTTGACCGTCCAGTCATCGCCTATCCGCCACTCATCCTGCACGTACAGTGCCGCGGTGCTGGCGTGGAAGGCATTGCGGTCCGGGATCAGCTGCGGCGTGGTGCTTGTCTGCCGGCCATCGGCATCGACCGGGAAGACCCAGCTGCTGTTGTTGGCGGCGGCGTGTTCGTAGTTGCCATACAGGCCATAGCGCAGGGTGTGGTTGTCGCCCAGCGGCGTGGAGAAATCGGCCTGTAGCGTGTCGGCACGGTTGTTGCGCTGGACCTGCGAGGCGACGCCACTGAACACCAGGTCGCCGACGACGTCCGGGTTGAAGGCCACATCGCTGTAGCGCTGGCCGGCCGAGAGCTGGTACGCGGTCTGGCCCAGCGTGCCCTGCAGCACCAGCATGCCGAAGCGGGTGGTTTCGCGCTGGGTTTCGTCCAGCTGGCTGGAATCGAAGGTGGTGGTGTCCAGGTAACCGAACTGCGGGGTCTGCCCCGGGTTGACCGGAATCTGGAAGCGGTTGTTGGCGAAGCCGGCGAACACGCTCAGGCGGGTGTTGTCGTTGACCAGATAGGTCAGGTCGGCAAAGGCCTTCCCTTGGTGGGTATCGTCATGCAGCGGCTTGCGTGAGTTGGTGGGGTTCTCCAGCCCGACTTCGTTCTGATCGTAGTTGCCGGTCAGGAACCAGCTCCAGCGGCCCTGGTTGCCCCACCAGGAGGCATTCGGGTTGACCTTGCCGAACGAGCCGGCGGTGATGCCGGCGCTGCCGCCGTTGCCCAGTTCGGCGCCACTGCGGGTCGTGATATCGACCACCGCGGCGGTGCGTTCACCGAACTGGGCCGGCAGGGCGCCATCCATCAGGCGGATGCTCTTGATGGTGCGGGCATCCAGGGTCTGGCCGAAGCCGGAGATCGATTCGGGCAGAAGTACGCCGTTGATGCGGTACTGCAGGTTGGCGTGGTCGCCGCGCACGTGCACGCCGCCGTAGGAGTCCTGGACCACGCCCGGGGCCTGCAGCAGCACCTGGCTGAGCGGGGCGGAGGCGCCCAGGGGCTGCTTCTGGATGTCCTCGGCGGTGATCTGGTACTGGCTGCTGCCGATGTCCGGGGACAGGGCGTTGCGGGCTTGGTCGAGCTGGGCACTGACGGTGACCACGTCGAGGTTCTTGACCGCGGCCGCGCTGGAATCAGTGTCGGCGGCAAGCACGGGTTGGCTGGCCAGGATCAGGGCGAAGGTGATGGCGGTGGTGAGCAGGGAGGGCTTCATGGGAAATGGGCAGGGAAGGGGGAAGGGGCCGGTCCATGAGGGAGTGTTACTCCGTAACAACTGCGTGCCGATCATGCGCCTGTCCGGCGGTGGCGACCATGCCGTTTCTGGCCGATCACGCGGCCCCTTTCCACGCCGTTCAGGCAGTCGTGGCGGTGCCTGGCCCTTTGCGTCAGCGGCTGGCTCTGCGACCATGACCGCCCCCCACCCCCGGATGTCCGTGATGAGCCTGTCCGCCGTTCCGCCCGTCCCCGATCCTGCCGCCATCGCCGCTGGCGCTGCCTGGTCACCGGAGAGCTGGCGGGGCAAGACCGCGCTGCAGATGCCGACCTATCCCGATCCGGTGGCACTGGATGCCGCCCTGCACGAGTTGAAGCGGCTGCCGCCGCTGGTGACCTCATGGGAGATCCTGGCGCTGAAGCAGCAGCTTGCCGACGCCCAGGAAGGCAAGCGTTTCCTGCTGCAGGGTGGCGACTGCGCGGAGAATTTCAGCGACTGCGAATCGGGCACGATTTCCAACCGGTTGAAGGTGCTGCTGCAGATGAGCCTGGTGCTGGTGCACGGCCTGCGTCAGCCGGTGATCCGCGTCGGCCGTTTTGCCGGGCAGTACGCCAAGCCGCGCTCGGCCGATACCGAGACCCGCGATGGTGTGACCCTGCCCAGCTACCGTGGCGATGTCATCAATGCGCCGGCGTTCACTGAGGCGGCGCGGCTGCCCGATCCGAAGCGGATGCTGCAGGCCCACGCGCATTCGGCAATGACGATGAACTTCGTGCGGGCGCTGATCGATGGCGGCTTTGCCGACCTGCACCATCCCGAATACTGGAACCTGGAATGGGTAAGCCATTCGCCGTTGGCCGCCGACTACCAGAAGATGGTCGCCTCGATTGGCGATGCCGTGCACTTCATGGAGACCCTGGCCGGGGCGCGCGTGCACAACCTCAACCGCATCGATTTCTACACCTCGCATGAAGCGCTGCTGTTGCCCTACGAGCAGGCGCTGACCCGGCAGGTGCCGCGCCAGCAGGGCTGGTTGAACCTGAGCACGCACTATCCGTGGATCGGCATGCGTACCGCCGCGCTGGATGGCGCACACGTGGAGTACCTGCGTGGCGTGCGCAATCCGATCGCGATCAAGGTGGGCCCGTCGGTGACGCCGGACCAGTTGCTGCGCCTGATCGATGTGCTCAATCCGGATGACGAGCCGGGCCGCCTGAGCTTCATCCACCGCATGGGTGCGACGCAGATCGCGCAGAAGCTGCCGCCGTTGCTGGATGCGGTCAAGCGCGATGGTCGTCGCGTGCTGTGGGTGTGCGATGCGATGCACGGCAACACCGAAAGCACCGCCAATGGCTTCAAGACGCGGCGCTTCGACAATGTACGTGGTGAGGTCGAGATGTCGTTCGACCTGCACGCGGCCGCAGGCACCCGCCTGGGGGGCGTGCATCTGGAACTGACCGGTGAGGATGTGACCGAATGCACCGGCGGTGCGCGCGAGTTGACCGAGCGTGACCTGGAGCGTGCGTATCGTTCGACCGTCGATCCGCGATTGAACTACGAGCAGTCGCTGGAGATTGCGATGGCGATCGTGCGCAAGCAGGAGCAGGTGCGGTAAAAGGTGTTTCGGCAGGGCTGCGCCCTGCACCCGCAGAGGCAACGTCAACGTCAAATGCGGGCATTCGGCGTGTTGGCGGGGCGGTGTCGGATTGCGGGGACGCCGCAAGTACGTCCTTGTAGGCTTGGCCGCGGCATCCATGCCGCGGACACCCCGCAATCCGACACCGCCCCACCTTCGACAGATCTCCACGGCTGTTGGTAGGTGTCGACCTTGGTGGACACAAGTAGATCCACGCCATGCGTGGATGACTCCATCGAAATCGAATATTTCGATATCGGAACGAATTGAGCCGAGCATTGCTCGGCTCTACAGAAATGCCGGCAGATCGCGGAAATCTGTCGAAGGCGGGGTGGGTCCGGTTGCGGGAGTGTCCGCGGCATGGATGCCGCGGCCAAGCCCCCAGGGATGGGTTTACGGCGTCTCCCGCAACCGGACCCACCCCGCCATCCCGCAGGAAATCCGCTTCTGCTTCGGCTGTTGTTGCTCCAGCTTGCAGCAGGTGCAGGGCTGCAAGCCCTGCCGACCAACACCCTCCTTACGAACGACTGACGTGACGCTCATGCGCTATGCGCGAGGCTGTCCGCTTGGTGTTCGAGTGGAGGTGGCAACGGTGCACTGGGAAAGCGCACAGGCCTATGCATGGCCGTTGGGATTGGCAGTGTTGGTGGGTGGCATCGGCGCGTGGTTGATCCTGTGGATCTACCATCGGCTGAAAGGACGTGATCGTCGCCGCGCGCGCATCGGTCGTGTGCTCGGGCTGCCGATGGCCACGGCATGGCCGTTGCTGCTGCTGATTCCCGCGTTGCAATCCACACCGCTGCCGGAACACACGCTCGATCAGCTGCTGCGCGTGCTGCACATCGCTCTGACTGCCTGCTTCATCTGGCTGCTGGTGCGCGGCGTTGCTGCGGGTGAGCGGGCGATCCTGCGCAGTCATCCGATTGATGTCTCGGACAACCTCGAAGCGCGCCGCATCCAGACCCAGACGCGGGTGCTCAGCCGCGTGCTGATGGGCGGCATCATCGTGCTCGGTGCTTCGCTGGTGCTGTTGACCTTTCCGATGGTGCAGAAGATCGGCACCGCACTGCTGGCGTCGGCCGGCCTGATCGGCCTGGTGGCGGGTATCGCTGCCAAACCGGTGTTCGGCAATCTGATCGCCGGCCTGCAGATCGCGGTGACACAGCCGATCCGGCTCGACGACGTGGTGATCGTCGAAGGCGAATGGGGGCGCGTCGAGGAAATCGGCAGCAGCTATGTGGTGGTGCGCATCTGGGATGAGCGGCGGATGGTGGTGCCGCTGACATGGTTCATCGAGCATCCGTTCCAGAACTGGACGCGACGCAGTGCCGACCTGCTGGGAACGGCTTTCCTGTGGCTGGACTACCGTGCGCCGATCGCGGCGATACGTGCCGAGCTGGAACGCATCTGCCAGGGCCAGCCGCTGTGGGATGGACGGGTGTGCGTGACCCAGGTGACCGAAACCAGCGAGCGCGCGATCCAGGTACGGCTGCTGGTCAGTGCGCGCAGTTCCGGTGATGCGTTCGACCTGCGCTGCCTGGTGCGCGAGCGCATGCTGGATTTCCTCGCGCGCGAGCATCCGCAATCGCTGCCGCAGGTGCGCGCGCGCCTGCAGCGGGACGATGAGCTGGATATGCCGCGGATGCGGCGTGCAGGCAGCGCGGATGTGCGCTCGCCGGGTGCGGAGGACGGTGAGGCGGCGATCGCGCCGGTGGAGCCGGGCCAGCCTCTGTAGAGCCGAGCCATGCTCGGCTGCTTTCGATTTTCCGGTGAAGCCGAGCGTGGGCTCGGCTCTACAGAAACACGATCAGGGATCGCCGGATTCGATCAATGCATCGGTATCGAAGTGCGGCGGACGCCTGGCGCGCGTGCGCTGCTCATACGCGTAGGCCATCTCGATCAACTTCGGTTCGCTCCACGCCGTGCCCATGAACAACAGCCCCGCGGGCAGGCCATCGATCTGGCCCATCGGCACGCTCAGGCTGGGGTAGCCGGCGACGGCGGCGACACTGTAGCTCTCGCCGGGGAAGTCATCCCCCGTGCTGCGCAGGGGCCAGGCCACGCCGGTTGTCGGTGCGACCAGCGCATCCAGCTTCTGCGATGCCAATACGGCGTCGATGCCTTCCGGGCCCGCCAGTCGCCGCGCATCGCTGCGCGCGCGGATGTACACGGGATCGCCCAGGCCAGGGGTCGCCTCGGCCTCCTGCAGCAGCTCCTGGCCGAACAGGCCCAGTTCCTGGCCCTTGTGTGCCTCGTTGAAGGCGATCAGCCCGGCCAGGCTGCGCAGTGGTGCCTGGTAGGTGTTGAGGTAGCGCCCCAGTCCGGCCTTGAATTCGTACAGCAGGACGATGCGCTCGGCATCGGCCCAGGCGCCCTGGTTGGGCAGTTCCACCGGCACCACCACGGCGCCGGCGCGGCGCAGCTCGGCGACCGCCTGCTCAACCAGCGGCGGCATCCCGCGATACTTCAGCAGTGGTGTCTGCAGCAGGCCGATGCGCTTGCCACGCAGTCCCTGCGGATCCAGTCGTGCGGTGTAGTCGTAGACGGCGCGGCCGGGCATGGTCGCGGTGGCGGGATCGGCATCATCGCGGCCGGCGATGGCGGTCAGCACGGCGGCGGCGTCCGCGACGCTGCGGGTCATCGGGCCCGCAGTGTCCTGGCTGAAGGAGATCGGGATGATGCCTTCGCGGCTGACCAGGCCGACGGTCGGTTTCAGGCCGACCACGCCGTTGACCGCCGCGGGGCAGACGATGCTGCCATCGGTTTCGGTGCCGATGGCCACGCTGGCCAGGTTGGCGGCCACGGCCACCGCGCTGCCGCTGCTGGAGCCACAGGGCGAATGACTGAGGCGGTAGGGATTGCGGGTCTGCCCCCCGCGCGCGCTCCAGCCAGAGATCGAGTCGTTGCCACGGAAGTTGGCCCACTCGCTGAGGTTGGTCTTGCCCAGTACCACCGCGCCCGCTTCGCGCAGGCGTCGCACCAGGTAGGCATCGTCGGGGCGGAAGCTCTGCAGGGCGAGGGAGCCGGCACTGGTGGCCATTGGCGCGGCGTTGATGTTGTCCTTCAGCAGGATCGGGATGCCATGCAGCGGTCCGCGCAGGCGGCCGTTACGGCGCTCGCGATCACGCTCTGCAGCTTCCTTCAGGGCATCCGGATTGAGCTCGATCACCGCGCGCAGGCGCGGGCCGGCGCGGTCCAGTGTGGCGATGCGCTTGAGGTAAGCGTGAGTGAGGGTGGTGCTGTCCAGTTCGCCGGCGACCATGCGTGCCTGCAGGTCGGAGACTTCGGTCTCGGCGTAGGGGAAGGGCACGTTGCTGCTACCCGGTTCGGCAGCGTGGGCGCTGGACGTGGCCGGGCTGCAGCCAGCAGCAAACACCGCAGGCAGTGCGGCGATCAGACAGGAAAGGAGGGGCGGCAAGGACAGGCGCATGGGGCAGCTTCGACGGCTCCGATCCCCAGTGTAGCGGCTGCTCAGCGGCGGCGCTTGCGCAGGTCGCGCGCCAGCACGTAGACGACGATCAGGTTGATCGCCAGCACGGTCCACGAGGCCCAGCCGGGATGGCGGACGATCGCGTAGATATCGAAGGGCAGGTAGATGGAGGCGGTCAGGCAGCCCAGCCAGGAGGCCCATGCCTTGGCTTTCCACAGACCCCAGGCTTCGACCAGGTGCAGCAGGCCGTAGCCGATCATCGCCGCTGCGGCCAGGTGCACCGCGTCGGGACTGATTGCATTCAACAGCGAGGGCAGGGTGCCGTGATCCGGGTCCAGGCTGAAACGCCGGATCAGGGCATTGACGCCGTCGCGAAGCGGCTGCGGACCGAGGATTTCCAGCCCGGTAGCCGCCAACAACGCCAGCATCGCCTTGCTCGCTTCGAGCAAGGCGATGACGTGGAGGCCCGGATGCCGATGCGGATCCGGGTTGTAGCCGTTCTGGCTCACGGTTCGCTGGATCAGCCGCCGCGCGAGTTCTTCTTGCGGTCGCTTTCGGTCAGGAACTTCTTGCGCAGACGGATCTCCTTCGGGGTGATCTCGACCAGCTCGTCGTCTTCGATGAAGTCCAGGGCCTGTTCCAGCGAGTACTTGATCGCCGGGGTCAGCTGGATCGCATCGTCCTTGCCCGAAGCGCGCATGTTGGTCAGCGGCTTGGTCTTGATCGCGTTGACGGTCAGGTCGTTGTCCTTGGAGTGGATGCCGACCAGCTGACCTTCATACACGTTGTCGCCTTCAGCAGCGAACAGCTTGCCGCGTTCCTGCAGCGGGCCGAGCGAGTACGCCGGGGTGGTACCCGGGGCATTGGCGATCATCACACCGTTGATGCGCTTGGCGATGGCGCCCTGTTCCTTCGGGCCGTAATGGTCGAACACGTGGAACAGCAGGCCCGAACCCTGGGTGAGGGTCTTGAACTCGTTCTGGAAGCCGATCAGGCCACGGGCCGGGATCTGGTATTCCAGGCGCACACGGCCCTTGCCGTCCGATTCCATGTTCTTCAGCTGGCCCTTGCGGGTGCCCAGCTTTTCCATCACGCCGCCCTGGTGGACTTCTTCGATATCCACCACCAGCTGCTCGATCGGCTCCATGGCCTGGCCGTCGATCTGCTTGATGATCACTTCCGGGCGCGACACTGCCAGTTCGTAGCCTTCACGACGCATGTTCTCGATCAGCACCGACAGGTGCAGTTCGCCACGGCCGGAGACCAGGAACTTGTCGGCGTCTTCCAGCTGTTCGACCTTCAGGGCCACGTTGTGGACCTGCTCGCGATCCAGACGGTCCTTGATCTGGCGGCTGGTCAGGAACTTGCCACCGGACAGGTCCTTGTTGCCGGCGAACGGCGAGTTGTTGACCTGGAAGGTCATCGAGATGGTCGGCTCGTCGACGGTCAGTGCCGGCAGCGCTTCCGGGGTTTCCGGATGGCACAGCGTGTCGGAGATGGTCAGTTCCGGAATACCGGAGATGGCGACGATGTCGCCGGCTTCGGCGGTGTCCTGCTCGATGCGCTCCAGGCCCAGGAAGCCCAGCACCTGCGCGACCTTGCCGTTGCGCTTCTTGCCTTCACGGTCGATCACCGCGACCTGCATGTTCTTCTTCAGGGTGCCGCGCTGGATGCGGCCGATGCCGATCACGCCCACGAAGTTGTTGTAGTCCAGCTGGCTGATGCGCATCTGGAACGGACCTTCCGGGTCCACTTCCGGCTTCGGTGCGTGCTGCATGATCGCTTCGTACAGCGGGGTCATGTCGCCGTCGCGCACGGTGTCTTCCAGGCCGGCGTAGCCGTTCAGGGCCGAGGCGTAGACGATCGGGAAGTCGAGCTGCTCATTGGTGGCGCCGAGCTTGTCGAACAGGTCGAAGACCTGGTCGATCACCCACTCCGGACGCGAGCCCGGACGGTCGACCTTGTTGACCACGACGATCGGCTTGAAGCCCATCGCGAAGGCCTTCTGGGTGACGAAGCGGGTCTGCGGCATCGGGCCGTCCATCGCGTCGACCAGGATCAGCACGGTGTCGACCATCGACAGCACGCGCTCGACCTCGCCGCCGAAGTCGGCATGTCCGGGGGTGTCGACGATGTTGATCCGGTTCTTGATACCGGTCTTCTTGTCTTCCCAGGTGATGGCGGTGTTCTTGGCCAGGATGGTGATGCCGCGTTCCTTTTCCTGGTCGTTGCTGTCCATCACGCGCTCGGCGAGGACGGTACGCTCGGACAGGGTGCCGGACTGCTTCAGCAGCTGGTCGACCAGGGTGGTCTTGCCATGGTCGACGTGAGCGACGATGGCGATGTTGCGAAGATTTTCGATGGACATACGAAAGGGGGCCAGTCGGCGCCGGATTTGGAAAAAGAAGTCCAACATTATACGTCGAACTTGACGATTGGCGAAAACCTGGATTTCAGACCTGCCGAGGTCCCCATTCAGCCTGGCTCCCGGCGCTGCCCGTCCGCGGGCTGAAGACCCTGCCTGCGCCGATGGTCGAAGCCGCTCATGCCACGGGGGAGGTGTATCCTTATGGGGCTGATTACACACCCCGCATCCAAGGATCTGCATGTCCCTCATCGCCACTTTCGACACCACCCAGGGCCCGATCAAGGTCGAGCTGTTCGCCGACAAGGCGCCGCTGACGGTCGCCAACTTCGTGAACCTGGTCAAGCGCGGCTTCTATGATGGCCTGATCTTCCACCGCGTGATCCCCGATTTCATGATCCAGGGCGGTTGCCCGCAGGGTCGTGGCACCGGCGGCCCGGGCTACAAGTTCGAAGACGAGAAGAATGGTGTGAAGCACCAGATCGGCTCGCTGTCGATGGCCAACGCCGGCCCGAACACCAATGGCAGCCAGTTCTTCATCACCCACATCAAGACCGATTGGCTGGACGGCAAGCACACCGTGTTCGGCCAGGTGCTGGAAGGCCAGGCGATCGTCGATTCGGTCAAGCAGGGCGACGTGATCCATTCGATCACCCTGGAAGGCGACACCGACGCTCTGCTCGCCGCCCAGGCTGAGCGCGTGGGTGAGTGGAACAAGCTCATTCCCGCCTGATCCAATACCCGGACGGCCCCCTGCGAAGGGGGCCGTTTCCATGTTGCGGCCGCCTCGCCAGGCCCATCCCCGCCCGTGCGGCCATCTTCTACAACGCTATTTGGCTTCTTAGCAGAGGAAATCCCCATGAAAGCACCTGTTCGTGTTGCCGTGACCGGCGCCGCCGGCCAGATCGGCTACGCCCTGCTGTTCCGTATCGCCTCCGGTGAAATGCTGGGCAAGGACCAGCCGGTCATCCTGCAGCTGCTGGAACTGCCGGTCGACAAGGCCCAGGCCGCCCTGAAGGGCGTGATGATGGAACTGGAAGACTGCGCGTTCCCGCTGCTGGCCGGCATGGTCGGCACCGACGACGCTGAAGTCGCCTTCAAGGACGCCGACATCGCCCTGCTGGTCGGCGCGCGTCCGCGCGGCCCGGGCATGGAGCGCAAGGATCTGCTGCTGGAAAACGCGAAGATCTTCACCGCCCAGGGCGCCGCACTGAACAAGGTCGCCAAGCGTGACGTGAAGGTGCTGGTGGTCGGCAACCCGGCCAACACCAACGCCTACATCGCGATGAAGTCGGCGCCGGACCTGAACCCGCGCAACTTCACCGCCATGCTGCGCCTGGACCACAACCGCGCGCTGAGCCAGCTGTCGACCAAGCTCGGCAAGCCGGTCGCCGGCATGGAGAAGCTGGTGGTGTGGGGCAACCACAGCCCGACCATGTACCCGGACTACCGTTTCGCCACCGCCGATGGTGCGTCGATCGCCGATGCGATCAACGACCAGGAGTGGAACGCCAACACCTTCATCCCGACCGTCGGCAAGCGCGGCGCGGCGATCATCGAAGCCCGTGGCTCGTCCTCGGCTGCTTCGGCCGCCAACGCCGCGATCGACCACGTGCGTGACTGGGTGCTGGGCAGCAACGGCAAGTGGGTCACCATGGGCGTGCCGTCCGACGGTTCCTACGGGATTCCGGAAGGCGTGATCTTCGGCTTCGCGGTCACCACCGAGAACGGCGAGTACACCCTGGTCAAGGATCTGCCGGTCGACGACTTCAGCCAGAAGTACATCGACAAGACCCTGGCCGAGCTGGAAGAAGAGCGCGCCGGCGTCGCCCACCTGCTGGGCTGATGCGGTCTGTGCCGGCAGCTTGCCGGCACGTTTTCCATCACGGTAGGTACCAACCGTTGTTGGTGCTTTTCCAGTGAGGTAGGTACCGACCGTTGGTCGGTACGCAGAAAACGGGGAAGCTTCGGCTTCCCCGTTTTCGTTTGAGGGGCAAGGAAACCGATGATCCATCTGCATTACATCGACAACGCGCTGCTGGTGGCCGAGAAGCCTGCCGGCCTGCTGTCCGTGCCCGGCCGCTCGGCGGAGAACCAGGACTGCGTGGTCGCGCGGTTGCAGGCGGTGTATCCCGATGCGCTGACCGTGCATCGCCTGGACCAGGTCACCTCCGGCCTGCTGCTGCACGCGCGTGGCAAGGACGTGCAGGTGGCGCTGTCGATGCAGTTCGAGAAGCGCGAGGTGTGCAAGCGCTACGAAGCCATCGTGCAGGGGCTGCTTGAAGGAGATGCGGGTGAAGTGGATCTGCCGCTGATCGTCGATTGGCCGAACCGGCCGCGGCAGATGGTCGACCACGAACGCGGCAAGCCGGCACTGACCCGGTGGCGCGTGCTGGCGCGTGACGTCGCGGCGCAACGCACGCGTGTTGAACTGGAGCCGGTCACCGGCCGCAGCCACCAGTTGCGCCTGCACATGGCCAGCCTCGGTCATCCCATCGTCGGCGACGTGCTGTACGGCGCGGACGCGGCGCAGCGCGTGCACCTGCATGCACGGGAGCTGCGGTTCACCCATCCGGTGACAGGCGAGGCGCTCGCGTTCGAGTCTGCGACTCCGTTCTAGAGAGTAGGTGTATCGGCAGGGCTGCGCCCTGCACCTGCCGAAGCAACAGCAACAGCAACAGCGGCATTCCTTGGGTTGGCGGGGCGGTGTCGGATTGCGGGGACGCCGCAAGTACGTCCCTGTAGGCTTGGCAGCCGCATCCATGCGGCTGACACCCCGCAATCCGACACCGCCCCGCCTTCGACAGATTTCCGATGGCCGATGGGCCCACGCCATGCGTGGATGAATCTCCATCGGAATCGAATATTTCGATAAGTGATCGAAAAGCATCTACGCATGGCGTGGGTCTATGTGTCGACCGAGGTCGACAGCTACCAACAGCAGCCCAACAGCAGCGGGAAATTGTCGGAGGCGGGGTGGGTCCGGTTGCGGGGGCGTGAGCGCCATGGATGGCGCGACCGAGCCTACAGGGACGTATTCACGGCGTCCCCCGCAACCGGACCCGCCCCGCCATCCCTCAGTAGCCCAGCTTTTGACGTTGACGTTGACGTTGACGTTGATTCTGCAGGTGCAGGGCTGCAAGCCCTGCAGAACAAACCCCACCCCCTACCAAGGTAGGGCGGCCCGCGCGCCAGCGCCGGACTATGCTCGAACCATGACTTTGTCTGGGAGGGCTGCGTCATGAACTACGAGGAAACCTACCGCCGTTCGATCGACGAGCCGGAGGCATTCTGGGGCGAGGAGGCCAAGCGCATCCATTGGCACAAGCCGCCGCAACAGGTGCTCGACTACAGCAACCCGCCGTTCCGGCGCTGGTTCGTCGGTGGCGAAACCAATCTCTGCTACAACGCCGTCGACCGGCATCTGGCCGACCGCCCGGACCAGCTCGCGCTGGTCGCCATCTCCACCGAAACCAACAGCACCCGCGAAGTCACCTATCGCCAGCTGTATCGCGAAGTGAACGACTTCGCCGCCGTGCTGAAACATCTTGGTGTCGGCCACGGTGATCGCGTGGTGATCTACATGCCGAACATGGCCGAAGCCGTGTTCGCCATGCTTGCCTGTGCACGTATCGGTGCGGTGCACTCGGTGGTGTTCGGTGGTTTCGCCGCACACAACCTCGCGCTGCGCATCGACGATGCCAAGCCGAAGCTGCTGATCGCTGCAGATGCCGGCATGCGTGGCGGCAAGCTCATTCCGTACAAGGCGATGGTCGATGCCGCCTGCGCCGAAGCCAGCAATCCGCCGCCGCACGTGCTGATCGTTTCGCGCGGGCTGGACCCGGCCGAGCCACGCATCGAAGGGCGTGATGTCGAGTACGCCAGCCTGCGTGCGCAGATCGGGCAGACCGATGTGCCGGTGCAATGGCTGGAATCGAGCGAGCCCAGCTACCTGCTGTACACCTCCGGCACCACCGGCAAGCCGAAGGGCGTGCAGCGCGATGTCGGTGGCTATGCGGTGGCGATGGCGCAGTCGATGCAGACCGTGTTCGACTGCAAGCCGGGGCAGGTGATGTTCTCCACCTCCGACGTCGGCTGGGCCGTGGGCCATTCCTACAACGTGTATGGCCCGTTGATCGGCGGCTGCACCTCGCTGCTGTATGAAGGGCTGCCGACCAACCCGGATCCGGGTATCTGGTGGGCGCTGTGCGAGCAGTACAACGTACGCACGATGTTCTCGTCGCCGACGGCGATCCGCGTGCTGAAGAAGCACGATGCCGATTTCATCCACCGGCACGACCTGGATGCGCTGAAGTATCTGTTCCTGGCCGGCGAGCCGCTGGACGAACCAACCGCACACTGGATCAGTGACGCGCTGGGCAAGCCGATCATCGACAACTACTGGCAGACCGAAACCGGGTGGCCGGCATTGACCCTGCTGCCTGGGCTGGACATGAAACCGGTGCGTTTCGGCTCACCGGGTTTCCCCAATCTCGGCTACCGGATGAAGGTGATCGACGAGAACACCGGTGAAGAAGTGGCTGCGGGGCAGAAGGGTGTGCTGGTGATGACGCCGCCGTTGCCGCCGGGCTGCATGAGCACGGTCTGGAATGACGACAGCCGCTTCCTGCAGAGTTACTTCAGCCACTTCAAGGAACTGCTGTACAGCTCGCTGGACTGGGCCATCCGCGATGACGATGGCTATACCTTCATCCTGGGCCGCACCGACGATGTGATCAACGTGGCCGGCCACCGCCTGGGCACGCGTGAGATCGAAGAGGCGATCTCCAGTCATCCGCGCGTGGCCGAGGCCGCAGTGATCGGGGTGAAGGACGAGTTGAAGGGGCAGGTGCCGCTGGTGTTCGTGACGCTCAAACAGGGCCTTGATGGCGAGGACCCGGCTGCGGTGGTGGCCGAGATGATGGCCACGGTGACCGCGTCGCTGGGGGCGGTGGCGCGGCCGGCGCATGTGCACGTGGTCAACGCGCTGCCCAAAACCCGTTCGGGCAAGCTGCTGCGGCGTTCGCTGCAGGCATTGGCCGAGCAGCGCGATCCCGGCGATCTGTCGACGCTGGACGACCCGGGCGCTCTGGAAGAGATCCGCCGCGCGCTGGGGCGTTGACCCGGTCCTGTAGAGCCGAGCCCATGCTCGGCTGCCCGGGTCAGGTACACGCAGCCGAGCATGGGCTCGGCTCTACAGAGATCCAGCGGTGCTGCAGCGCAGCTTCCTCGCCGCCACCGGTGCGCTAAGCTCGCCCCGGGGAGCGTGCCCGCAAGGGCACGCATGCGTATCGCATCGAGGGAAGGGGGAGCTATGGCACTGCTGCATGCCAAGACGGCCGCTGGCCGCCAGGAGATCGAAGACCGCGCCCGGCGCCTGCCGGCGGCGCTGCGTTCGATCCTGTTGATGGTGGACGGTCAGCGCGATGAAAGCGAACTGCGCGGCTTGTTCGAAGGACTGCGCGCACCGCAGGATGCGCTGGAGCAGTTGGCCGCACTCGGCCTGATCGAAGTGGTCGGCGGCAGGGCCGAACCTGCCCCGCAGCGCGGACTCTGCAGCGGCCGCGAGCAGGATCCGGCGCTGTACCAGCAGTTGTACGATGCGATGAGCGATGCCGTGCGCCGCCATCTCGGCCTGAAAGGCTACTTCATGCAGTTGAAGATCGAGCGCTGTACCGACGCGGTCACCCTGGAACGGCTGTGCCCGGAAATGATCACCGCGATCGGCAAGGCGCGCAGCCCGGCGCTGGCACAGCGCTGGTGGCAGGAGGTCCAGGTGTTGCTGGCACCGGTCACCGCCGAGGTCGTGCCCGGCTGACACGCGGGGTAAAGTGGTCCGCTCTTTTTCCGCCCAGGAGCCCCGCATGCAGGACGACACCGATACACCCGGTTGGGATGCGATCAATGCCGCACTGGCGCCGCTGTACGCCGGCCAGGAGCCGCGTCACTTCGGTACCGCATTGCCGTACACGCTGGGTGGCCAGGATCCGCTCGACGGCATCAGCGTGTACTGGGTGGAAGCACCGGTTCCGCATTGGCACTACGTCACCTACGGTCTGTCCGAACTGTATGCAAAAGAGAGCAGCGATGCGGCCACCAGTGGCTACGGCTTCGAGCTGACGTTCCGCCTGGCTGCGGACAAGGGTGAACATGCCGACAGCACGCCGCCTGCGTGGCCGATGAACCTGCTGCAGAATCTGGCGCGCTATGTGTTCAGCAGCGGCAATGTGTTCGAGGATGGACACCACCTCAACGCCAACGGCCCGATCGCGCTGGAGACCGATACCCATCTCTGCCACCTGGCGTTTGTGGCCGATCCGCAGTTGCCCGCGCGCGATACCGCCAATGGGCAGCTGCAGTTCCTGCAGGTGGTGGGGCTGACCGATGAGGAAATGGACGCGATCAAGCGCTGGTCCACGCGCGGTGTGCTGCAGGTGCTCGAGCCGGCGATGCCGTTGTGGATCACCGATCTGCATCGCGGCAACCTGCTGGACGATCCGGCGCTGGCCGCGCAGGTGCAGGCCGGCAGCGAGCGTGAGGGATCCAGTACGGGCATGTTGTTCATCGAAACGCTGGACTGGCGGCAGACGGCGGGCATCACCACGCTGGTGCTGGGGGCAGGGCAGGTCGGCAGCGTGGGTGAACTGCTGCCACTGCGCGTGCGCCACGGCAAGTCACTGACGCTGGTCAGCCGCGAACGGCAATGGGAGTTCGTGCCTGCCACCGATGGCGCCGCCACGGTCGAGGGCGACAACGTGCGCTGGCTACTGGACGACGCGGCGTTGCAGGCCTGGCATGAAGTGCGGCCAGAACGCGGAACCTACACGGTGTCGAGCACGTTGCAGGTTGAAGTGGTGCCGACGTTCCTGCGCGATGCGAAGGGCGAAGTGATCCGCGAAATCGGCTGACCGCGTCGATGGTACCGATGGGGTCAGAGCCGCCTGCTGCGCAGACGGATCCGACCCCGCCTCCCGGACCGATGGGGTTAGAGCCGTTCGCGATGCGAACGGATCCGACCCCGGTTCCATCAGGCCAGGCCTTCGGCCTTCAGCGCCGCCTGCACGCCCGCATCGGCGTCCATGCGCGCCTTGTAGGCGGCCAGGTTGTCCAAGCCCGACAGGTCGACCTTGGTGCCAGCGGCCCAGCGCAGGGTGATGTAGAAGTAGGGATCGGCGAAGCTGCGGAAGCCGGCCAGCCACGGCTTGTCGGCCAGCTGCTTGTCGGCGGTCTCGAACAGCGCGCGCAGGCGCTTGTGGGCAGCGGCGCGGATCGCGTCGTACTGCCCTTCATCGGCGATGAACTTGCCCGGCGAGAACAGCGGCGAGAACGCCGGGTGCACGTCGGAGTTGACGAAGGCCAGCCAGCGGGTGGCTTCAGCGCGCTGGCGCGGGCTGCCATCGCCGCCAAGACCGGCCTGCGGGTAGGTGTCGGCGATGTAGCCCATGATCGCTGCGTTCTGCAGCAGCACGAAGTCGCCATCGACGACCGCCGGTACGGCGCCGGCCGGATTGATCTTGAGGAATTCCGGACCCTTCAGGGTGTCCTTGTTCAGCAGTTCGACCTCGAACGGCTGGCCGGTCCACTGCAGGGCGATGTGGTCGGCGGTGGAACAGGCACCGGGCTTGCTGTACAGCTTCATGGGAACTCCAGGCGGGGTGTGGCGGGAAACCCCCACTATCCCAGAGCCCACCGGCGCGCGGCAACGCTGCCGCCGGCAACGGATCGTTACGACTGCCGGGGCTTGAGGTTCTGCACTTTGTAGAAGGTGTGATCGCCGATGGTGGCCACCTGGTAGGCGTTGCGCCAGTTCGGGCTGGCAATCGCCAGCGCAGCGAAGTGGCTGGCACCGGGCACGATCTCGCGGCGCTCGCCGGCCGGCAGCGCCCAGTTGCGCTCGGCGTCGAAGGCTACGTCCATCGCTTCACTCCAGGCCGCATCGTTGCCCAGCTGGGTGCCGGGGGAGACTATGGTGGGGGCGAACTGCTTGCGCGCGGTCACCACCTGGCACATCGAGTCGCCCCAGAGGCCGCTGTCGAGGCGACGCAGAGCGACCTCGGCCACGGCCTGCTGGCCACGCAGGGTCTGGTCGCGGGCTTCCAGGTAGACGGTGGTGCTCAAACACAATGAATCAGCGGCCGGCTGCGGCAACAACTGCGACAGCCAGAGAATCCAGGCCAGTTTCATATAACTCCTTGCTCCGTGTGGGACGCACCTGGCGGTTCCGGCAGCGCAGGCTGCTGGAGGCGGGGTACGACTTGGCGTCATGGGGAGGCGGCCATCGGGGCTGCCCCGTGGGCGGCCCCAAGAACACGATCGTGGATCGATCGGCGGGGTCCGCACCGGCTCACCGGAAACTGGCTGGTGAGCGGAAAGATGGCGCAAGGTAGGGGGGCATTGCCGAACGCATCCTGAATCGTCCCGCTTGACATTCAGCTTGGGGGCCGGTGACGGAAATCACATTCCGGCCCCCATTCAGATTTTGATCAGAGCGCGGCGGCGACCCTGCTGCCCTGATCGATGGCACGTTTTGCATCGAGTTCGGCGGCCACATCGGCACCGCCGATCAGCTGTGCGGCGATGCCGGCTGCCTGCAGTTCGGCCTGCAGCGCGCGCTGCGGTTCCTGCCCGGCACAGATCACCACGTGGTCGACCGGCAGCAGCTGTTCGCTGCCATCGACGCGGATGCGCAGGCCCGCATCGTCCACGCCCAGGTACTCGACACCGCCCAGCATGCGCACGCCCTTGGCCTTCAGCGTGGCGCGGTGGATCCAGCCGGTGGTCTTGCCCAGGCGCGCACCGGGCTTGCCGGCGCTGCGCTGCAGCAGCCACAGCCTGCGCGGCGAGGCTTCCACGGCCGGCCGGGCCAGTGCGCCGCGGGCCTCGAAGGAGGCATCCACGCCCCATTCGGCCATCCAGCGCTGCGGGTCCAGCGATGGAGAAGGGCCGTCATGGGCAAGGAACTCGCCGACATCGAAGCCGATGCCGCCGGCGCCGATGATGGCGGCGTTGGCACCGACCTCGACCCGGCCCAGCAGCACGTCCAGGTAGTTCACCACCTTGGCGTGGTCGGCACCGGGGAAGTCGACCTTGCGCGGCACGATGCCGGTGGCCAGCACGACCTCATCGAAACCGGCCAGGCTGGCCGCGTCGGCACGGGTGCCCAGGCGCAGCTGCACGCCGGTCTCGGCCAGCTTGTGGCGGAAGTAGCGCAGGGTCTCGTGGAACTCTTCCTTGCCGGGAATGCGCTTGGCGACGTTGAACTGGCCACCGATCTCCTCGCTGGCGTCGAACAGGGTGACCTGGTGGCCGCGTTCGGCAGCGACCGTGGCGCAGGCCAGGCCGGCCGGCCCTGCGCCGACCACGGCCACCCGCTTCGGTGCGGTGGTCGGGGTATAGACCAGCTCGGTCTCGTGGGCAGCGCGCGGATTGACCAGGCAACTGGCCAGCTTGTTCTCGAACACGTGGTCCAGGCAGGCCTGGTTGCAGGCGATGCAGGTGTTGATGGCCTCGGCACGGCCGGCGCGCGCCTTGTTCGGCCACTGCGGATCGGCCAGCAGCGGGCGTGCCAGCGACACCATGTCGGCCCCGCCATCGGCGAGGATGCGCTCGGCGACATCGGGCATGTTGATGCGGTTGGTCGCCACCAGCGGCAACGTCACGTGCGGCTTGAGCTTGGCGGTGACCGCGGCGAACGCGCCACGCGGTACCGACGTGGCAATGGTCGGAATGCGCGCTTCATGCCAGCCGATGCCTGAGTTGATGATCGTGGCGCCAGCGGCTTCGATGGCCTGGGCCTGCTGCACGATCTCTTCCCAGTTGCTGCCGTCTTCGACCAGGTCGACCAGCGACAGGCGGTAGATGATGATGAAATCCGGACCGCAGGCCTCGCGGATGCGACGCACGATCTCCACCGCGAAGCGCATGCGCTGCGCGGCATCACCGCCCCAGCGGTCGTTGCGCTTGTTGGTGCGCGGGGCGACGAACTCGTTGATGAGGTAGCCCTCCGAGCCCATCACTTCCACGCCGTCGTAGCCGGCCTCGCGGGCCAGCTTCGCGCTGCGTGCGTAGTCGGCGATGTGCCGCTCGACGCCGCTGGCCGACAGGGCGCGCGGGGTGAACGGATTGATCGGCGCCTTCAGCTTCGACGGCGCTACCGACAGCGGGTGATAGGCATAGCGCCCGGCATGCAGCAGCTGCAGGCAGATCTTCGCGCCGTGCTGGTGCGCGGCGGCGGTGAGCTGCCGATGCGGACGCACTTCCCATGGCCAGGACAGCTTGCCGCCGAACGGCTTGAGCCAGCCCACCACGTTCGGCGCGAAACCGCCGGTGACGATCAGGCCGACGCCACCTTCGGCGCGCTCTGCGAAATAAGCGGCCAAGCGCGGGAAGTCGCGTGCGCGGTCTTCCAGGCCGGTGTGCATCGAGCCCATCAGCACCCGGTTGCGCAACTGGGTGAAGCCCAGGTCCAGCGGGGCGAACAGGTGGGGATAGGCGCTTTCGTTGGCTGGCGACATGTCGATACGCTTGCGTACGGAAGCGCGAAGGGTGCCGCGAAACTGCGCCGGGGGCAAGGGCTGGCAGATGGGGAGCGCCGGCCGTTGGCCGACATTCCGGTCAGCTCAGGGCGACTGAGGTTGTCGGCCAGCGTCCGGCACTACCGGTGCGCGGCCGATCCCGAACCAGCCGAGGGTGATCCCGCACAGCGGCCCGATCAGCAGTGCGAAGGCGAGCGTGCCGACGCCGACGTTGCCACCCAGCCACCAGCCCAGCAGCAGCACGCTGCCTTCAATCAGGCTCCGCACCTTCCAGATCGGCCAGCCGGTGCGCGCGTGCAGGCCGGTCATCAGGCCATCGCGCGGCCCAGGGCCCAGCTTCGCGCCGATGTACAGGCCGGTGGCCAGCGCCACCAGCAGCATGCCGGCGCAGAACATCGCCACCTGCCAGCCGAGGCCGACGGCCGGGGGCAGCAGCCACAGCCCGAACTGGGCCGAGGGGCCGATCAGCATCACGTTGAGCACGGTGCCGACGCCGGGCTTCTGTCGCAGCGGCCACCACAGCAGCAGTACCAGCGCGCCGATCACGTTGGTGGCCAGGCCGAACGACAACGGGGTCTGTGCCGCAATGCCCTGCGACAGCACATCCCACGGCGCGACACCGATCGCGGCGCGGATCATCAACGAGGCGCCGAAGCCATAGAGGAACAGGCCGATGATCAGTTGCAGCAGGCGCAGGGGCAGGGCGGTGGGCATGACAGGCTCAGGGCAGGGGAATCTGTTTCCACCCTATCCCCGAAACGGGCTGTTCAATAGATACAGATGTCGGCCAATCCACCGCGACAGGCTGGGGATCGTGAATCAGTCGTCCCAGCCGGCCAGCGCCAGCTTGCCGATGGTGCGGCCGCTGGCCAGGCGCTGGTGGGCGGTTTCCAGGTTGGCTGCATTGATCGGCCCCAGCACTTCGCTCAGCGTGCCGCGCAACTGCCCCGCATCGATCATGCTGGCGGCGCGGTTGAGGATGCGGTGCTGCTCGATGCGGTCGGCGGTGGCAAAGCGCGCGCGGGCAAACATGAATTCCCAATGGATGCCGATGCACTTGGCCTTGTAGGGATCGCCGATGCGCAGCGGGCCGCGCGGTTCGACGATCAGGCCGACATGTCCCTGCGGCGCCAGCAGATGGCCCAGTTCGTCCCAGTAGTGGTCGGTATCGGCCAGATTGAGTGCCACCTGCACGTCGTCGATGCCAAGCGCCTGCAGCTGCGGCAGCAGCGGCTGGCGATGATCGATCACATGCTGGGCGCCCATCCGCCGGCACCAGTCGATCGAGGCTTCACGCGAGGCGGTGGCAATGACCTCGAAGCCGGCGTGGTGGGCCAGCTGGATCGCCATCGAGCCGACGCCGCCGGCACCACCGATCACCAGCAGGCGCTGGCCGGCGTGGCGGCGGTCATCAAGCAGCAGGGGCATGCGCTGGAACAGCAGTTCCCACGCGGTCAGGGTGGTCAGCGGCAGCGCGGCCGCTTCGGCGAAGTCGAGGGTGGTCGGTTTGCGCGCCACCAGCCGCTCATCCACCAGCTGATACTGCGCATTGCAGCCAGGGCGAGTGACATCACCGGCGTAGTAGACCTCGTCACCGGAGGCGAACAGGCTGGCCTCCTCGCCCATCGCTTCGACCACGCCTGCCGCGTCCCAGCCGAGAATGCGCGGAGTATCCAGCGATGCGGCCGACGTGCCTGCACGCAGCTTCCCATCCACGGGATTGACGGAAAGTGCTTCGACACGGATCAGCAGGTCACGGCCCCGCGGCGGCTGCGGTGGTGGCAGCACCAGATCGCGCAGGGCAGGGGCGGATTCACGGCACAGGGCGACGGCTTTCATTGCAGCTCCAGCTCGGTTCCTGTCTGCATCATAAGGTTCCTCACCTCGATGGGCGCGCGCTGAACCGCTTTGCGATAAACCAGAGGCAAAACTGTCGCATCTGGCTCTTAAACCCATCCAAACCCTTGTGGTGTCTGGGTCTTGCGGATTTTCATCATCCTGTATAGGGTTTCAACGTCGGACCGGTGGCCGGTCGTGCGCAGCGCTTCACATGTTACGGGACTGTTAACATGACCTTCACCCGCCTGAGCATAATGTTCGCGGCGGTGGCGTGCTGAATCGGCTGTCTGAACATCGACGCAGTAGTGCTGGCCCATGCCTCTACCGGTTTCATACCCCCGAAATAGGAGCTGTACTCAATGAACAAGAAGATCCTTACTGCCGCGCTGCTGGGCGGTCTGGCTTTCGCCCAGGCTGCGTCGGCGCAGGAGTTCGATGACCGCTGGTACCTGACCGGTTCGGCCGGCTTCAACTTCCAGGATAACGACCGTCTGACCAACGACGCTCCGTTCGTGACCCTGGGTCTGGGCAAGTTCATCAGCCCGAACTGGTCGCTGGATGGTGAGCTGAACTACCAGAACCCGAACTTCGACGCCAACCAGGATCAGAACTGGTCGCAGTACGGCGTGTCGTTCGATCTGCGTCGCCACTTCATCAAGGAAGGCCGCGGCTGGAACCCCTACATCGTGGGCGGCCTGGGCTACCAGAAGTCTGAAGAAGAGTACGCAGCTGGCCCGAACGGCCCGGCTGACCGCAAGGACGGCAACCTGGCTGCCAAGCTCGGCGTCGGCCTGCAGACCACCTTCGACAAGCGCGTTGCTGTCCGCGCCGAAGTGGCCTACCGCGCTGACTTCGACGACCAGAGCATCGCCGCGCGCGACGAAAGCTGGTTCGGCGACGTGCTGGCTTCGGTCGGCGTCGTGATCCCGCTGGGCCCGGCCCCGGTGGCTGCTGTTCCGGCACCGGCTCCGGTTGCCCCGAGCTGCGCCGACCTGGATGACGACGGTGACGGCGTCAACAACTGCGACGACAAGTGCCCGAACTCGCAGCCGGGTCAGACCATCGGTCCGGACGGTTGCCCGGTGCCGGTCTCGATCGACCTGAAGGGCGTGAACTTCGACTTCGACAAGTCGAACCTGCGTCCGGACGCTGTGGCCATCCTGAGCGAAGCCACCGAGATCCTGAAGCGTTACCCGGATCTGCGCGTTGAAGTCGCCGGTCACACCGACTCGAAGGGTACCGACGCTTACAACCAGAAGCTGTCGGAGCGCCGCGCCACCGCGGTGTATAACTACCTGACCAAGAACGGCGTCGACGCTGGCCGTCTGGCCGGTCCGATCGGCTACGGCGAGAGCCGTCCGATTGCGCCGAACACCAACCCGGATGGTTCGGACAATCCGGAAGGTCGCGCCAAGAACCGTCGTACCGAGCTGAACGTCCAGAACTAAGTTCTGACGCTCTGCCAGTAAGACACAGCAGGACCCGGCTTCGGCCGGGTCTTGTTGTTTGTGCGGTCCGGAATGATGAATCAGCGCTCTAGTGGCGACCGTTCGTCGGCAATTTGCTTATGAAACCAATGAGTTGCCGTATTCATTGAAAGTGGCGCTTGAAAGATGACGTGGCATTGCTAAACTCGCCGCGTCACTTCCTTCCGTGGATGCCCTCATGCTGCGCTCTGCATCGGCTGCCGTTCTGGCGCTGGCCCTGGTTCCTGCTGCTCACGCTGCGGTCGATTGCTCGGTCAACACCAGCGCTTCGCCGCTGCCGTTGCCGGCCACGGCCATCGCCCCGGTGGCTGATGAGCTGTATATCCGCAGCAGCCAGCTGGGCATGTCCAGCGGCGTGCTGGGCAGCAGCTACGATCCGTCCCAGTCGCTGGACCAGGTGCTGCAGCGGTTGCGCATCGATGGCTGCCAGAACATCGCCAAGGCGATTCCGAGCGCGCCGGCGGTGAAGCCGAATGATCCTGCCGCGTACAAGCCGCAGACCGAGTTCGACAACACGCCGTGGCGCTTCGACATGAGCCAGAACGGCAAGCGCATGACCGCCGAAGAGTTCGACGCCTGGATGAAGGCACGCGGCGTGCGCGTGGTCAAGGCGCGTCCGGTTCCGGCCGCCACCCCGGCCGCAGCCGAAGTACCGGCTGAGACCAAGCCGGTCGACAAGAAGTAAGCGCGGCGGGGAGCAGAGGCTTGCGCACGCGCCGCCCACCTGCTGCCCCCGCTGCCCGCTCCCACGCTGCGCGTGGGCGTGCGAATCCTCCTGCGGTTTCCGCTGGCGTGCGCCATGGCCTGGCGCGCGTGCTGTCCAAGGCCGGCGTGTGCTCGCGCAGCGAAGCCGCGCGCTGGATCGCCGATGGCCGTGTCCGTGTCGCCGGGCGCATCGTCCGTGATCCGGAATTTCCGATTGCCAGCCCGGCGCCGCCGATCGAGGTCGACGGCCAGCCGATGGGCGCACCACAACGCCTGTACCTGATGCTCAACAAGCCGCGCGGGGTGGTCACCACCGTGCAGGACGAGCGTGGCCGCGACACGGTGTACCGCTGCTTCGATGGCGCCGGCCTGCCGTGGATCGCGCCGGTCGGTCGCCTGGACAAGGCCAGTGAAGGCCTGTTGCTGTTCAGCAACGATCCGCAGTGGGCCGCGCGCCTGACCGATCCGGAGACCGGCCCGCAGAAGACCTATCACGTGCAGGTGGATCGCCTGCCCGATGACGACACCCTGGCGGCGCTGCGCGCCGGTGTCGAAGACGAGGGTGAATTCCTCCTCGCCCTGGCCGTACGCGTGCTGCGCAGCGGCGACAAGACCGCCTGGTTGGAGGTGGTCCTCGACGAGGGCCGCAACCGCCATATCCGTCGCCTGCTGGCGGCCTTCGACCTGCAGGTGCTGCGCCTGGTCCGCGTTGCGATCGGAGAGCTCACGCTCGGCGATCTCGGCAAGGGCCAGTGGCGGGCGCTGGAGGTCAGCGACCAGCAGCGGCTGGGGGCCGCTGCACCGGGCTGAGTGATGCCCACGGCCGGCAGTTGCCGGCCACCGTTCCAGGCGTAGGGGGCGCCTGGTTGTCGAATGTCCAGAACGGAGCCTGCCCATGTATCACCCGACCCTCAAGCAAACCCTGCGCTGCGCCAGTCTGTTGTTGCCGATCGTGCTGTTGACCGCGTGTGGCGGCCACAAGAAAACGGCCAAGGCCGATCGCCCGGCCGAGACCCCGGTGGTTGAAGTGAAGACCCCGGAACTGGATGGCCGCGGCAGCTATCGCTTCATGATGAGCAACGGCGACCAGAAGATGACCGCCGACCAGTTCGATGCCTGGATGAAAGCCAATGGCATCCGCGTTGCCAAGGGCAATGGGCAGGATGCTGCCGCCAAGCCGGTGGTGGTCGCCAGCAAGGACGAGCCCAAGGACAAGAAGAAAAAGAAGAAGTAGCGCCGGGTGGGTGCCGACCTCGGTCGGCACGTCATCAGACTCCGGTAGGTGCCGACCTTGGTCGGCACGCTTTGGCCTGAAGGGTCAGAGCCCTTTCCGCAGGAAAGGGATCCGACTCCGCCGGTGATCAGCCCTTGATCACGCCCAGCTCGACGCCGATGCGGGTGAACGCATCGATCGCGCGGTCCAGATGCTCACGGCTGTGCGCGGCGCTGATCTGGGTGCGGATGCGCGCCTGGCCCTTGGGTACCACCGGGAAGAAGAAGCCGATCGCGTAGATGCCTTCTTCGAGCAGGCGCTCGGCGAACTTCTGCGCCAGCGGTGCGTCGTACAGCATCACCGGGCTGATCGGGTGCACGCCGGGCTTCACGTCGAAGCCGGCAGCGGTCATCTTCTCGCGGAAGTAGGTGGTGTTCTCGGCCAGGGTGCTGCGCAGGTCATCGGCTGCGGCCAGCATCTCGAACGCCTTGATGCCGGCGGCAACCACGTGCGGCGGCAGCGAGTTGGAGAACAGGTACGGGCGCGAACGCTGGCGCAGCAGCTCGATCACTTCGGCGCTGGCGCAGGTGAAGCCACCCAGTGCGCCGCCCATGGCCTTGCCCAGGGTGCCGGTGATGATGTCGATCTTCTCCAGCACGCCCTTGACCTCGGCCGAGCCGCGGCCCGTCGCGCCGAGGAAGCCGGTGGCATGGCATTCGTCGATGTGCACCAGTGCGTTGTACTTCTTCGCCAGTGCGGTGATTTCGTCCAGCGGCGCGATGAAGCCGTCCATCGAGAACACGCCGTCGGTGGTGATCAGCTTGGTCTTGCAGCCGGCAGCATCGGCGGCCTGCAGCTGCGCCTCCAGGTCGGCCATGTCGCAGTTGGCGTAGCGGAAGCGCTTGGCCTTGCACAGGCGCACACCGTCGATGATCGAAGCATGGTTCAACGCATCGGAGATGATCGCGTCGTTCTCGCCCAGCAGCGGCTCGAACAGGCCGCCGTTGGCGTCGAAGCAGGCCGCGTACAGGATGGTGTCCTGCTTGCCGAAGAAGCCGGCGATCTGTGCTTCCAGCTGCTTGTGCAGGTCCTGGGTGCCGCAGATGAAGCGCACCGATGCCATGCCGAAACCATGGCTGTCCAGCGCGTCCTTCGCGGCCTGGATCAGGTCCGGATGGTCGGCCAGGCCAAGGTAGTTGTTGGCGCAGAAGTTCAGCACCTTGCGGCCGTCTTCGAGGGTGATCTCGGCGGACTGCGGGCTGGTGATGATCCGCTCGGATTTGAACAGGCCCTGGGCGCGGATGGCGTCCAGTTCCTCAGCATAGTGGCGGGTCAGGGCGGAGGAGTCGGTCATGGCGTGGGCACGGCTCAGCACGGGAAACCACTGATTCTACCGGGCATCGACGGCTGCGGACCGGGCCGGATGGGGCACCGCCATGGCCGGCACATGTTGCATCGCAATAGCAAACGGGTTAAAAATTCGTGAACCGGGGCTGTCTGGCTCCGGTCGCTGCGCCCGCTGCAGATCCCGCCTTCCACGCCACCGACCCCACCGGAGACGCCCATGAAGCACGCCCGTGCCTGCCTCGCCATTGCCGCCGCCCTGACCCTCGCGCCGTTCGCCGCCAGCGCCCAGGACAACGAATCTCCGTACAGCTGGAACGTCACCGCCGTCTCGGACTACCTGTTCCGTGGTGTGTCGCAGACCGATGAGGATCCGACCCTGCAGGCCGGCTTCACCTACACCAGCCCGGTCGGCCTGTATGCCGGCGTCTGGGGCTCGGGCGTCGACTTCGGCGCAGGCGATCCGAAGACCGAGGTCGACTACCTGATCGGCTACGGCGTGGACGTGACCGAGCGCGTCAACTTCGACGTGCTGTTGAACCGTTATACCTACCTCAAGTCCAGCCACCAGAACTACAACGAGCTGATCACCACCACCACGCTGGACGACACCTACAAGCTGACGGTGGCCTACAGCAACGACGTGTGGAACAGCAGCACCGATGGCTGGTACTTCGGCCTGGGTGGCAGCTGGGGCTTGCCGAAGGAGTTCACGCTCAACGCCAACGTCGGCCGCAGCACCTTCGAGGACGGGATCGCCAAGGACTACACCGACTGGAACGTCGGCGTCGCCCGCCAGTTCGGCCTGTTCAACGTCGGCCTGGGCTACTACGGCACCGACGGCAATGGCCGCGACAACTCCGGCAAGCTGGCGCACAGCCGGGTGATGCTGAGCGTGGCGGTCGGAAAGTAACGCCGCAGGCGTTACGGTAGTGCCGGCCGCTGGCCGGCAGCACCAAAGAAAAAGGCGCCCAATGGGCGCCTTTTTCAGCTCCGGCGACGCCGGGCATGGCCCGGCGCTACCGTGGGCCGGATCAATTCCAGCTCAAAACAACCTTGCCTGCCTTGCCTTCTTCCATCAGGTCGAAGCCCTTCTGGAAATCGTCGATCGGCAGCTGGTGGGTCATCACCTTGCCGAGCGGGAAGCCGGACAGCACCAGCTGGGTCATCTTGTACCAGGTCTCGTACATCTTGCGGCCGTAGATGCCCTGCACGGTCAGGCCCTTGAAGATGATCTTGTCCCAGTCGCAGCCGGCGCCCTTGGGCATGATGCCGAGCATGGCGATCTTGCCGCCGTGGTACATGCAGTCGAGCATGTCGTTGAACGCGCGCGGATTGCCGCTCATTTCCAGGCCCACGTCGAAGCCCTCCATGTGCAGTTCCTTCATCACGTCCTTCAGCGACGTGTTGGCGACGTTGACCACTCGCGTGGCGCCCATGTCGGCGGCCAGCTTGAGGCGGAAGTCGTTGACGTCGGTCACCACCACGTTGCGTGCACCGATGTGCTTGCAGATGCCCGCCGCGATGATGCCGATCGGGCCGGCGCCGGTGATCAGCACGTCTTCGCCGATGACGTTGAATTCCAGCGCGCAGTGCGCGGCATTGCCGTACGGGTCGAAGAAGGCGGCCAGTTCGGACGGGATCTGGTCGGGGATCGGCCACAGGTTGCTGGCCGGCATCACCATGTATTCGGCGAACGCGCCGTTGACGTTGACGCCGATGCCGACGGTGTTCGGGCACAGGTGCGGACGACCGCCGCGGCAGTTGCGGCAGTGGCCGCAGACGATGTGGCCTTCGGCCGACACGCGCTGGCCGATCTCGTAGCCGGTCACGCCCGGGCCGATCTCGGCGATGCGGCCGACGAACTCATGGCCGATGGTCAGGCCCGGCTTGATCGTGCGCTGGCTCCATTCGTCCCACAGGTAGATGTGCAGGTCGGTGCCGCAGATCGCGGTCTTTTCCAGCTTGATCAGGACCTGGTTGGGGCCCGGGGTCGGCACCGGAACCTCTTCCATCCAGATGCCCTTGGCCGCTTCGCGCTTGACCAGGGCCTTCATCGTTTGCTGCGCCATCGGGGTGGAACTCATCAGGGGGAAAGCGCGGATTATAGGGCGCCACGCGGATTTCCCATGTTGCGCTGCGGGTGCATTGGTGGAACGAAAGATGCACGCAGGCGGGCGTTTCGAACGTTGCCGCTGCGCTCGCCGGGCATGGCCCGGCGCTACCCCGCATGGCGGCTGCCCCGGTAGCGCTGGGCCATGCCCGGCGGATGCTTGGGTGCCAACTGAGGTTGGCTGCTACCGGGGCATCGGTGCGCCCGGCCCATGACTTCCGGGGTTCGGGGCGGGGCAGGGTGGCGGGCTACAATCGAAGGTTCCACTACCAGGGGCCGCTCAATGCGCTCGAACCTGCTTGCATTCTCCGTCGTCGCCAGCCTTGGGCTGGTCCAGGTCGCCCATGCCGCTGAAGGCATGTGGGTGCCGCAGCAGCTGCCGGAAATCGCCGGCCCGCTGCAGAAGGCCGGCCTCAAGCTGTCCCCGGAACAGCTGGCCAACCTGACCGGCGACCCGATGGGCGCGGTGGTCGCGCTGGGCGGCTGCACCGCCAGCTTCGTCTCCCCGCAGGGCCTGGTGGTCACCAACCACCACTGTGCCTACGGTGCGATCCAGCTGAATTCGACCGCGCAGAAGAACCTGATCAAGGACGGCTTCAACGCGCCCAAGCTCAGCGATGAACTGAGTGCCGGCCCGAACGCCCGCGTGTTCGTGCTCGACCAGATCACCGACGTCACCGCCCAGGCCAAGGCCGCCATCGCCGGCGCCGGCAAGGACCCGCTGGCCCGCAGCCGTGCGCTGGATGCCTTCGACAAGGCCCAGGTCGCCGCCTGTGAAGCCGATGCCGGTTTCCGCTGCCGCCTGTACAGCTTCTCCGGCGGCAACGCCTACCGCCTGTTCCGCAACCTGGAAATCAAGGACGTGCGCCTGGTCTATGCACCTCCGGGCAGCGTCGGCAAGTTCGGCGGCGACGTCGACAACTGGATGTGGCCGCGCCACACCGGTGATTTCTCGTTCTACCGTGCCTACGTCGGCAAGGACGGCAAGCCGGCGGCGTTCTCGGCCGACAACGTGCCGTACCAGCCCAAGCACTTCCTGAAGTTCGCCGATACGCCGCTGGGCGCCGACGACTTCGTGATGGTGGCCGGCTACCCGGGCCGCACCAACCGTTACGCGCTGGCCGGTGAGTTCAACGAGACCGCCAGCTTCACCTACCCGACCATCGCCCGCCACTACAACGCGGTGCTGAAGATGATCGCCGACGCCGGCAAGGCCGACGCCGACGTCAAGGTGAAGTACGCCGCCACCGCCGCCAGCATGAACAACGTGGCCAAGAACTACCTGGGCCAGCTGGAAGGCTTCAAGCGCATCGACGCCGCCGGCCAGAAGCAGGCTGAAGAAGCGGCGGTGCTGGCCTGGCTGAAGAAGCAGGGCGCTGCCGGCAAGCCGGCGCTGGCTGCGCACGCGCAGCTGCTGCAGCACCTGGACACCAGCAAGTCCACGCGCGAGCGCGACCTGTTCGTTGGCCAGTTCAACAACACCTCGGCCGTTGGCGCGGCAATCACTCTGTACCGCCTGTCGATCGAGCGCAGCAAGCCCGACGCCGAGCGCGAAGCGGGTTACCAGGACCGCGACCTGACCACCATCGAGGGCAGCCTGAAGCAGATGGATCGCCGCTACGTGGCGAAGATGGACCAGCAGCTGCAGGCCTACTGGCTCGACCAGTACGCGGCCCTGCCGGCCGCGCAGCGCGACAACGAAGTGCTGAACACGTGGCTGGCCGGCAGCGATGCCACTGCGGTGAAGTCGCTGGTGACCAAGCTGGGCGGCACCGAGCTGGGCAGCCTGGACAACCGCCTGAAGTGGTTCAAGGCCGATCGCGCGGCGTTTGAAGCCAGCACCGATCCGGCCATCCAGTACGCGGTGGCCGTCATGCCGGCGCTGCTGAAGCAGGAAGAGCAGAAGAAGATCCGCGAAGGCGAATCGCTGACTGCCCGACCGCTGTACCTGCAGGCCGTGGCCGACTACAAGAAGAGCCAGGGTGAGTTCGTCTACCCGGACGCCAACCTGTCGCTGCGCATCACCTTCGGCAACGTCATGGGCTATGGCAAGGACGGCGTGAAGTACACCCCGTTCACCACCCTGGAAGGTGTTGCGGCGAAGGAAACCGGTGAAGATCCGTTCGACTCGCCGAAGGCGCTGCTGGATGCGGTCAAGGCCAAGCGCTATGGCGGCCTGGAAGACAAGCGCATTGGTTCGGTGCCGGTGAACTTCCTGTCCAACCTGGACATCACCGGTGGCAACTCCGGCTCGCCGGTGCTCGATGCCAACGGCAAGCTGGTGGGCCTGGCCTTCGACGGCAACTGGGAATCGGTCAGCTCCAACTGGGTGTTCGACCCGGTGATGACCCGCATGATCGCCGTCGACAGCCGCTACATGCAGTGGATCATGCAGGAAGTGGCGCCGGCGCCGCAGCTGCTGAAGGAACTGAACCTGGCGAAATGATCCGTCTGCGGTCGCTGGCGGTCTATCCACGCATGGCGTGGATCTACTGGCCGCCTCCGGTAGCGCCGGGCCATGCCCGGCGGAATCCGTAGGAAACCTGAAACCCCGCGACGCCTGTCGCGGGGTTTTTTCATGCCCCGTCCGGCCCGGTCCGCCGAACAGGTATCATCCCTGTTCCGCGTACTTCACAGGATGTGAACACTGCGCCGGAACTCCTCCCCCAAGGACCCCTTGTTCGCATGCGCATCCTGCTTGCCCGTCACGGCGAAACGCCGTGGAACGCCGAAGGCCGCTACCAAGGCCAGATCGACATCCCGCTTTCGCCCATCGGTGAGGCCCAGGCGCAGGCGCTTGGCGCCCGCCTGGTTTCGGTGGACATCACCCGTGCGGTGGCCTCGCCGCTGTCGCGCGCCCAGCGCACCGCGCAGTTGGCCCTTGGCGCTGCGCGCGCCGACATGCTGCTGACCGAGCCGGAACTGCAGGAGATCGCCCACGGTGAGTGGGAAGGTCTGCTGGCCAGCGAAATCAACGAAAAAGATCCGTCGCGCCTGCAGGCCTGGCGCAATGAGCCGGACACCGTGCTGATGCCGGGCGGCGAATCGCTGCGCCTGGTGCTGGAGCGCAGCTGGCGCGGCCTGGCCCGTGCCGCTGAAGGCCTTGGCGAACACGACACGCTGCTGGTGGTCGCCCACGACGCGGTCAACCGGGTGATTCTGTGCAAGGTGCTGGGCCTGCCGCTGTCGCGGCTGTGGACCTTCCGCCAGGCACCGACCACGCTCAACCTGCTGGAAGGCCCCGATCTGGACAGCCTGGAAGTGGTGCGCCTGAACGACTGCGCCCACCACACGCCGTTCTTCGGTGAAGCCAAGCACCGCGCACTCTGAATTTCCTGTCCTGAACCACCTGTACCTGTTGGAAGCCTTGCCGTGAAGAACACCCCGACCACTCTGGCCGATTGGCTGGATTACATTGAACGCCAGCACCCGGCCACCATCGACATGGGACTGGAGCGCGTGCGCACAGTGGCCACCGCGATGGGCCTGGGCACACCGGCCAGGCACACCATCGTGGTCGGTGGTACCAACGGCAAGGGCTCCACCGTTGCCTTCATCGAAGCCATCGCGCGCGCTGCGGGCTGGAAGGTCGGTGCGTACACCTCACCGCACCTGCTGCGCTACAACGAGCGCGTGCGCATCGATGGCCAGGATGCCGATGACGCCGCACTGGTCGCTGCGTTCAACACGGTCGAGGCCGCGCGCGGTGATGTGACGCTGACCTATTTCGAGTACGGAACGCTGGCCGCGCTGCAGTTGTTCGCCGATGCCGATCTCGATCTGGCCGTGCTGGAAGTCGGCCTTGGCGGCCGCCTGGATGCGGTCAACATCGTCGACGCAGACGTGTCGGTGATCACCACCGTGGACATCGATCATGCCGAATGGCTGGGCGAGGACCGCGAGGCCATCGGTGCCGAGAAGGCCGGCATCATCCGCGGCTGGAAGCCGGTGATCCTGGGCGAGACCGATCCGCCGTCGAGCGTACTGGCGCGCGCCTATCTGGTAGGTGCCAATGCGATCCGCGGTGGCAGCGACTACTTCTACGAACCGATCGATGCGCAGCGTTGGCGTTGGCGCGATGTGGGCACCCGCCTGGAGCTGCCGACCCCGGCGCTGGCTGGGCCGATCCAGCTGGCCAATGCCGGTGCGGCGATCGCTGCGCTGCGTGCACTGGACAAGCCGGTGCCGCGCGCGGCCTGGGCCGCAGGCGTGGCAGCGGCGCGCATCGCCGGGCGCCTGCAGGCGTTCGAGCGCGATGGCGTGCAGGTTCGCGTCGATGTCGGCCACAACCCGCAGGCGGCCGGCCAGCTGGCGCGCGCGCTGAAGGCCGAGGCTGCCCCCGGGCGCACCCTGGCGGTGTACGCCGCGCTGCAGGACAAGGACGCCGTGGGCGTGGTGCAGGCCCTGCAGGACGTGGTGAGCGACTGGACCCTGGCCGGGCTGGATGGCCCGCGTGGGCAGAGCGCGGCGCAACTGCAGGTACGCCTGGCCGATACCGCCGCAGCCACTGCGGCGCTGGCCGATACGGTCGAACAGGCGCTGGCGCAGGTGCTGGCCCGTGCCGAACGCGGCGACCGGATACTGGTGTTCGGCTCCTTCCATACCGCAGCCGCTGCGCTGCAATGGCTGCAGGCCCCTGCCTGACCGCCGTTCAGCCATTACCGACGCCGCCCGGTCGCGCACCCGTATAATCGACCGCAACGTCCAGCCTGCCGCCTGCCCTACGTGGATACGCCCCTGAAACAGCGTCTGATTGGTGCCATCGTCCTGGTGGCCTTGGCCGTCATCTTCCTGCCGATGCTCGTCAAGGGCCCGGCCCCGGACAGCGGTGTGGCCAATGTGCCGATCGCCGCGCCCGATGCGCCTGCCGATGGCCAGTTCGAAACCCGCGAACTGCCGCTGGTCGCGCCTGCCGGTGGCGCCACCGGGTTGCAGAGCGGTCAGGCTCGTCCCGTCGAGGAGGCCGCCGCACCGGCTGCACCGCCGACCGTGGACACCTCGCCAGCAGTCGCCGCCGGCAACTACGCGGTGACCTTCGGCGCCTACGGCAGCCAGGCCGATGCCGATGCGGTGGTCGCCTACCTGAAGCGCTCGCAGCTTCCGGGCTTCATCGAGACCGCATCGATCAACGGTCGCCCGGCCTGGCGCGTGCGCGTTGGACCGTATGCTGATCGTGCGCAGGCCGAAGCGGGCCGGCTGCAGGCGGTGAAGGTCCGCGCCGACGTGAAGGCAGAAGTCATCACCCTCGATGCCAAGCCCTCGACCAGCGCACCGGTGGCCAGCACGCCGGCGCCCGCGCCGAGCGCCAGCACCCCCGTCGCGGCGACTGCGCCGTCGGCGACCGGCAACCCGGTGCGCAGTGAAAGCCTGCCGCCGAGCACGCCAACCGCAGCAACAGCGCCGGCCACCAAGCCGGAACCGGCCAAGCCCGTGGCCAAGCCGGAACCAAAGCCCGAGCCCAAGCCGGAAGCGACCGCCAGCAAGCCGGCCACCCCGCCGAGTACGCCGGCCGCACCGGCTGCGAGCGGCGTGGGGTTTGCCGTGCAGCTCGGTGCATTCGGCCAGGCCAACGATGCCAACGCCCTGCGCGACAAGGTCCGCGCGGCAGGCTTCAGCGCCTTCGTCGAGCAGGTGCGCACCGAAAAGGGCAGCCTGCACCGGGTCCGCGTCGGGCCGGTCGCCAACCGCGCCGATGCCGAACAGTTGAAGGCGCAGGTCGCCGCCAAGGTCGGCGTGGCCGGTATGGTGCGACCGCACCCATGACCTGTACGCAGCCCCGTTGCCAGCGCCGCCGAAGGAGCGGGGCGCCATGATCGACGTGGTGCTGCTGATCGTGATCGCCGCCTCCACCCTGCTCGGGTTGCTGCGCGGCTTCGTCGGCATCGTCATCGGCACCGTATCGTGGCTGGTGGCTGCCTGGGCGGCTTTCGCCTTCGGCAATGACGCCGCACGCTGGTGGGCGGCACCGGCCGCGCCCGGCGGCGAGCATTTCATCGGCGGTTACCTCAGCGTCGGCATCGGCGTGATGGTCGTCGTCGCCGTGATCGGCATGGTCATCAAGGCCATCGTCCACCGCAACATGCTGGGCAGCCTGGACCGCCTGCTGGGTGGGATCCTTGGCGCCGTGCGTGGGGGCCTCATCGCGGCCGTGCTGCTGCTGCTGGCCGGCTTCACCCCGCTCACCGCCGAACCCTCCTGGCGCGGCTCGGCGCTGCGTCCGGTGCTGAACCCGGCCGTGGGCTGGATGAACAGCAAGCTGCCGCACTGGCAGGTGCCGGGGGCCGACCTGCTGCCCAAGGCCTTGCCGATGGACGCACTGTCCCCATCTGCGTTGATGGAGCTGGGCAAAAGCGCCGGCGCCGGAGTGGGCAAGCCGGGGGCGACAGGCGATAATGGCGTACTCGGTCAGATAGTGGCGGGCAGCGGATGGCTGCGGCCTGCGAAGGCGGAACAGGGCGAGGCATATGATCCGGCCGAAGTGCGCCCGGACGCCCCAGCACTACCGGGCAGCATCGAGCCGGGCGACCCGGCCAATGTCGACCGCAGACGCGGCGACAACTCTGGCCAGGTACGGCCACCTTCCTTGTAACTGGGCACAGCCCAGCGGAGACCTCGCATCATGTGTGGCATCGTCGGAATCGTCGGCAACCAGAACGTCGCCGGGCAGTTGTATGACGGCTTGACCGTCCTCCAGCATCGCGGCCAGGACGCGGCGGGCATCGCCACCGTCAACGGCAGCCGCCTGCGGGTGCAGAAGGCCACCGGCCTGGTCCGCGATGTCTTCGATGCACGCACCATGTCCACCCTGGAAGGCAGCGTCGGTATCGCCCATGTGCGCTACCCGACCGCGGGTTCCGAAGGCATGGACGAGGCGCAGCCGTTCTACGTCAATTCGCCGTACGGCATCGCGCTGGCCCACAACGGCAACCTGATCAACACCGAGGACCTGCGCCAGCAGGTGTTCGAGCAGGACCGCCGCAACGTCAATACCGATTCGGACAGCGAAGTGCTGTTGAACGTGTTCGCCTACGAACTGGAACAGCAGCGCCAGCTCAGCCCGGAAGCCGCCATCCGCGCGGTGGCCGGCGTGCACCGTCGCTGCAAGGGCGGCTATGCGGTGGTCAGCGTGGTGCTGGGCCTGGGCCTGGTCGCTTTCCGCGATCCGCATGGCATCCGCCCGCTGGTGCTGGGCAAGCGCAGCCACGCCGAGGGTGACGAGTACATCGTTGCCTCCGAGTCGGCCGCGCTGGACGTGCTGGGCTTCCAGCGCGTGCGTGACGTGCAGCCGGGCGAAGCGCTGGTGATCACCGCGCGCGGTGAACTGTTCTCGGAAATCTGCGCCGAGCCGGCCGAACACACCCCGTGCATCTTCGAGTACGTGTACTTCGCACGCCCCGATTCGATGATCGACAACGTGTCGGTGCACAAGGCGCGCATGCGCATGGGCATCAAGCTGGGCGAGAAGATCCTGCGCCTGCGCCCGGACCACGACATCGACACCATCATCCCGATCCCGGACACCTCGCGCGATGCTGCGCTGGAGATCTCCAACGTGCTCGGGGTGAAGTACCGCGAAGGCTTCATCAAGAACCGTTACATCGGCCGCACGTTCATCATGCCGGGCCAGGGCGAGCGGGTGAAGTCGGTGCGCCGCAAGCTCAACCCGATCCACCTGGAGTTCCGCAACCGCGTGGTGCTGCTGGTGGACGACTCGATCGTGCGCGGCACCACCAGCCAGCAGATCGTGCAGATGGCGCGAGATGCCGGCGCGCGCAAGGTCTACCTGGCCAGCGCCGCACCGCCGGTGCGTTACCCGAACATCTACGGCATCGACATGCCGGCCGCTGAAGAACTGGTCGCGCACAACCGCAGCATCGAGGAAATCGAAGCCCACCTGGGCTGCGACTGGCTGATCTACCAGGACATCGAAGACATGGAAGCGGCGGTGAGCGAAGGCAATCCGGCGCTGCGCAACTTCGATTCGTCGTGCTTCAACGGGCATTACCCGACGGGCATCGAACCGGGCTACTTCGAGCGCATCCAGCAGCTGCGTTCGGACGACGCCAAGCACAAGCGCCGCGCCTGAGGTCCAGGCGGTGATCGACGTGCCTGACGTCGGTGGCAATCTGCTGCGCGCCGCGCAGCAGTGCCTGGCCGAAGCCGATCCCCTGCGCAAGGTCGCACTGACCCAAGCCTACGCCGCTGCGTTCCGCGCCGGCCGGTTGAACGTACCGGCCGATGCGCCGCCAGCCGAACCGATCCGCATGCCGGGCCGACCGCCGCAGCTGCTGATGGTGCATCCGCGTGAAGTGCCCCGGCGCGGCCTGGGCGGTGTGGAGGGGCGCGCGGCGTTCATCCATGCCATCGCCCATATCGAGCTCAATGCGATCGACCTGGCCTGGGACGCGGTATACCGCTTCCGCGGTCTGCCGGCAGCGTTCCACGCCGACTGGGTGAGCTGCGCCGACGACGAATCGCGCCACTTCATGCTGCTGCGCGAGCGCCTGCTGGCACACGGCCATGAGTACGCCGATTTCCCTGCGCACAACGGCCTGTGGGAAATGTGCGAGAAGACCGCGCACGACGGCCTCGCGCGCATGGCGCTGGTGCCGCGCGTGCTGGAAGCGCGTGGGCTGGACGTGACGCCTGGCATGATCGACAAGCTGCGCAATGTCGGCGACGGTGAAACCGCTGATGTGCTGGAAGTGATCCTGCGCGAGGAGGTTGCACACGTTGCCGCTGGGTCGCGCTGGTTCCGCTGGTACTGCGATCGCGCCGGCGTCGAACCGCGTGCACGTTTCAAGGAACTGCTGGTCGAGTATGCCGGTGGCTACCTGCACGGGCCGTTCAATATGGAAGCGCGCCTGCTGGCGGGGTTCGATGCGGATGAGCTCGCCAATCTGATCGAGCAGGCGGGTTGACCGGCGTCGGTTGATCCATCATCCACGCATGGCGTGGATCTACTGCAAGGCCGGTACCCCGGTGGATGAGGTCCACCCGCCACCCCAGTAGATCCACGCCATGCGTGGATGCCGTTCGCTCGTTCACCCGTTCGGCAACACCACGCGCCTGCCATCCACCGTCGGCCGGTTGATGTAGAACAACCCCGGCCCGGGGCGGTACGGCAGCTCGCTGACACCGGCATCGGCGGTGTAGGTCAGGGCGGTATCGCCCAGCGCATCGAAATTCCAGTGTGCGGACTGCATCAGGTAACGGCGGCGCAACAACGCTTCCTGCGTCGGGGTCAGCGACTGGCCGGCGATCAGACGGCGCGCGATCGGCTGCAGTGCACCAGGCAGCTCCCAACCCGCCACCTCGGCGGCGTCGGCGGTCCAGGTCACGCCGGCATCGACGGCGTGCTTCTGCATCACCTGCAGCGCCACCAGCTGATAGCGCCAATCGATGCGCCGGTGCAGCACCACCGCAGCGGTGACGTACAGCACCGGCGACATCAGCACGCTGCGGCTGCCGGCGCGTCGTTGCTGCTGCCACTGGTGCCAGACATCGACCCACACTTCCTTCGGGTTCAACCCCAGCTGCTGCCGCCAGCGCTCGGCGTCGGCCTGTGCTTCAGCGTAGGCGGTCGTCGCCTGCAGCAGTGCCAGTGGCGGTGTCTGGTAGTCCTCCACGCCGGGCCGGCGCAGCTGCTGCCGTCGGGGCCGGCTGAGCAGCTTGGGCCCTTCCTCCACCTGGTCGTAGCCTCCACCGATGTTGGCGTGCACACCGGGCAGTGCGATTTCGGGATGGGTCGGTGCCACCGTGGTCAACGCATAGTGCTGGCGATGCTCATCGCGCGCGCTGAGCTGCAACACAGCCTCGGCGATGCCCGCGGGCAGGGCGATGCGGGGGTGCTCGTCGGCGCGACCGCCGTTGACGGCGACCACCGTGTCGAACAGGCCGATGAAGCGCAGTGTCGGCCGCGGCAGGGCGAAGCCGGTGCTGCACGAAAGCCCTGCCTGCAGCAGGAGCTGCCGCCAGCGCTCGGCATCCCACCCGCGCAGGTGGTTGGCCACATCGCGTGTGGCGGCCGCGCCCCGCGAATAGCCGAACAGATCCAGCTGCACGCTGTGCAGCGGCGCGCGCCACTGCGAGGCAAGTGCCGACAGTGCGGCCGGCAGCAACACCTGCAATGCACGCTGCACCTTCGCCTGCACGCCACTGGCGCCAATCCCGAAGGCCAGGCCGATCAGGTCGTCTTCGGCATCGTCGCGGGTGCCGACACCTTCAACATAGATCGCCAGCGAAGGTGCGCTGCCCGGTGTGCGTCGGCTGTCCGGATACAGCTGGTGCAGGCGCGCGATGTTGGTGGCGCCGTTGTCGTAGCTGCTGGTGAGCCGGCTCTGGTAGGTCGAATCGTCATCGGCGCGGAGCAGGGCAGGGCGCGGTCGCGGCACCTGCCGGTGACCCTGCGCCAGGTTGTGCGCGTTGTTGCGGGTGCCATCGAAGAACAGGCCGATCCGCAGCAGGCCTGGATCAGCCGTCATGTCACTGCTGTGCTGTCCTGGTGCCATGTGCATTTCCCGTCGTGGCCACGTCACGGTAGCGCGAAAGCTGTGTGTTGGCGAAGTGTACTGACGCTTTTGACCTCACTGAACGCAGATGCGGTCGATCACAGATCGCGATTTCCATTCCCCTCATCTATTGAATTCACACGCCCTGCGCAGGCCTGATGGCCGAACCCGGCACTCCGGGTCGTGCTGCATCAACGCTGTCCACTTCACTCCAAGGAGCGACAAGATGATGTCCAGATCGATAGGTAAAGCGACAGGTGGTCTGTTGTTGGGATTGTCGGTAGCGGCGGCCGCGAGTGCGGCGCCGTTGTTCGAGCCGGTCACCGTGCTCAGCCGTGCATCGGCCACCAGCGAGCCGGCACTGGGGCGATTGCTGGCCACCCCGTCCACCGCCGCCGTACAGGAAGTGCGTGTCGATGCTGCCGCCACCGCGCAGCCGCAGCTGGAATTCGAGCTGCTCGGGCAGAAGGTGCAGGCTGTGCGCAGCAAGGTCGAGGCGCTGCCGGATGGTGGCAGCGTCTGGTATGGCCAGCTGCGCGCGCCGTCCGATCGCCTGCAGGCGGCCACGTCCAATGGCCAGGACGATCCGGGCAACTCGCTGATCCTGGTGCGCTCGGGCAACACCCTCACCGGCTCGATCCGCAAGGACGGCAAGCTGTATCGCCTGCGTCCGCTGGGCAATCGCCACGTGCTGGTCGAGGTGGATGAGTCGCGGATGCCGGCCGACCATCCGGCCGACTACAACCAGTTGCCGAAGATCGCCATGCCGGCCAATGATCGCCTTGGCACCGCGCAGGCCTCGTCGGGAAGCCCGGCGACCATCCGCGTGCTGGTGGTGGCGACCAACGCTGCAGTGACCGCCTACGGCGGCAACATGCAGTCGCTGGTGCAGCTGGCCGTTGCCGAGTCCAACCAGGGGTATACCAACAGCAACGTGGGCCTGACCCTGCAGCTGGCCGGTTATGAAACCACCAGCTACACCGAGTCCGGCAATTTCACCACCGACCTGTCGCGCTTCCGTGGCACCAGCGACGGCTACATGGACAGCATCCACACCAGCCGCAACAACACGGCCGCCGACGTCGGCGTTCTGCTGATCAACAACACCAGTTACTGCGGGCTGGCCTCGGGCATCGGCTCCACGGCGTCGACGGCGTTTGCCGCGGTGTACTGGGATTGCGCCACCGGCTACTACTCGTTCGCCCATGAAATCGGCCATCTGCAGAGCGCACGGCACGATATCGCCAGTGATCCGAGCACGTCACCGTATGCCTATGGCCATGGCTATCGTTATGAGCCGGCCAGCGGGTCGCGCTGGCGCACGATCATGGCCTATGACTGCTCGGCCGGCTGCCCGCGGCTGAACTACTGGTCCAATCCGAACATCAGCTACAACGGCGTGCCGATGGGCATCGCCAGCAGTGCCGACAACCAGCGCGTGCTGGTCAATACCAAGGCCACCATCGCGGCCTTCCGCTGAGGCCAAGCGCCGACCAGGGGCGGCGTCTACCAGAGCGCGTGCACCTGCTCTGGTAGATGCCAACCTTGGTTGGCACCCTGCGACCCATCAGACGCGCGCGAGCGTATCCAGGGTCCAGCCGTTGGCATCCACGCGCAGCACCGAGCCCTGTTCGTACCAGTCGCCCAGCACGATGCGGGTGCAGCTGCGTCCGCCGGCCTGCAGGGTGTGGATCGCCGGGCGATGGGTATGGCCATGGATCATCGTGTCCACGCCATGGCGCGCGTAAGTGGCTTCCACTTCGGCCGGGGCCACGTCGGTGACGGTTTCGAACTGCGCACGGTCGCCCTGCTTCATTTCCGACTGGCGCGCCTGGCTCGCATCGCGCGCTTTCTGCGCGAAGGCGATGCGCGCTTCCAGCGGCTGCGACAGGAACTGCGCCTGGAAGACAGGATCGCGGGTCTGGGCGCGGAACTGCTGGTAGGGGATGTCATCGGTGCATAGCAGATCGCCGTGCTGCAGCAGCACCGGGCGGCCGTACAGCTCGATCATGCACGGGTCCGGCAGGATGCGCAGGCCGGCGCGGCGGGCATAGTCTTCGCCGAGCAGGAAGTCACGGTTGCCGCGGATGAAGAACACCGGCACGCCGCTGTCGGACAGTACCTTCAGTGCATCGGCCACCGCATCGGCTGCGGCCGATGGGGTGTCCTCGCCGATCCAGGCTTCGAACAGATCGCCGAGGATGTACAGCGCGTCGGCGCCGGGCGCCTCCTCGCGCAGGAAGCGCAGGAACAGGTCGGTGATGGCCGGACGGCTGGGGTCCAGATGCAGATCGGAGATGAACAGCGTGGTCATGCGGATATTCTAGGGCATCGCTTCGCCGGTAGCGCAGGGCCCTGCGCAGTCGCCGGGCATCACACCGGCAACGGCAGCCAGGCCAGGCTGGCCGAGGCCAGCAGTGCAGCGATGCCGGTGGCCGCCAGAACGTCGCTCGGGTAGTGCAGGCCCAGTACTACGCGCGACAGGCCCACGCCGAAGGTGAACGGCACCAGCAGCGGTGCCAGCCAGGGGTAGTAGGCCAGCGCGACGATGGTGAACGACACCGCGTGCAGGGTATGCCCGGACGGGAAGCTGAACTCATCCAGCGGCGCCACCCAGGCACGGATACGCAGGTCGGCCGCGTACGGTCGTGGTCGCCTGGTCCAACGTTTCAGCCCCTTGTACAGCAGCAGTGCGGCCAGCCCGGTGGCGGCCATGTGCACCGATGCACGCAGGCCATCGAAGCCATCAATGAGCACCAGCGCGCCCATCAACACGTACCAGAACACGCCATCGCCGAGCCGGCTGATGATCGAGAAGACGCGGCGCACGCGGCGACGTCGGCAGTAGTGGTTGGCGCGCCGACACAACCGTGCTTCGCGGCCGGCCAGCAGCTCAAGCGGCGTGGTGCGCATGTCCGCTCCTCCGCGCATTGGCCAGTTCCGCCAGCAGGTTTTCGAACTCCGCCACTACCTGCTGTGGGTGCAGCCGCTTCATCGCCCGTGCCGCGTTGCCGCCCAACTCGCGGCGCAGGGCGTCATCGGCAGCCAGTTGAACTGCTGCCTGCACGAACTGCTCGTCGTCATCCACTGCCGCACCATTCTCGCCGTTGCGCAGGTACTCGCGGGCCGCGCCGTAGTCGAAAGCGACAGTAGCCAGGCCGCTTGCCATGCTTTCCAGGGTCACGTTGCCGAATGTCTCGCTGCGGCTGGGGAACAGGAACAGGTCGCCACTGGCGAAATGGCGGGCGAGGGCATCGCCACGCTGGATGCCGCAGAAGATGAAATCGGGATTCTCATGGGCCAGTTTTTCGCGCGCCGGGCCATCGCCGACCCAGATGAAGCGTGCTTTCGGACGCACCTGCTGCAGCTTGCGGAAGGCTTTCACCGCCAGGCCGAGATTCTTTTCGGCGGCGATGCGGCCGACGTAGATCGCTGCCAGCCCCGTACCATCGATGCCCCATTCTTCGCGCAGCGCCGGGTCGCGGCGTGCGGGGTCGAACTGCTGGTTGTCGACCGCGCGCGCGAGCAGGCGCACACGCTCGAAACCCTGTTCGGTGAGAAATTCCTGCAGTTCGCGGGTGGGCACCAGGGTCGCATCGGCCTGGTTGTGGAAGCGGCGCATCCAGCGCATTGCCGCCGACTGCAGCCACGCCACTCCATAGTCAGGCAGGTATTCGTCGAAGCGGGTGTGGAATCCGGTAGCCACCGGAATGCCGAGGCGGCGCGCGGTGCGCAGCGCCGACCAGCCCAGCGGGCCTTCGGTAGCCACGTAGATCGCGTCCGGGCGCTGCTGCCGCCAGTGCCGGCCCAGCCGGATCGGTGCGGGCAGGCCGAAGCGCAGGCCGGGATAACGCGGCAAGGCCGCGCCCGGAACCAGCAGGGTGCCCGGTACCGCCTCCAGCGCTTCACTGGCCTGTCGCGGGCGGATCAGGTCGACCTCGTGGCCGGCGGCGCGCAATCCCTGCTCCAGGCCCTGCACGGTCAGTGCGACGCCGTTGATCTCCGGCGGGTAGGTTTCGGTGACGATGGCATAGCGCATGGCGGGCCTCCGGTTTTACGCATGCTCAGGCTTGGCGATGTAGCGGACATGACCGCTTTGCGACAGCGCGATGACGGCCGGGCAAGGCGATGCCTGCGTAATTCAGGGGCACAAAAAAACCACGGCCCCGAAGGGCCGTGGTCGTGGTGTTGCGCCAGCGTGTGGATCAGAAGCGCTGCTGGTACTTCATGTACATGAAACGACCGATGTCGTAGCCACCGTAGTAGGAGAACGACGAATTCGGCTTGCTGTACATCACCGGGCCTTCCTTGCCGAACACGTTGTTGGCGCCAACCGACACGGTGGCATCCCACGGCAGGTTGTAACGGAACTGCACGTCGTGGAAGGTGACCGCGCCACGCTGGTTGTAATCGCGGGTGCCCTTGATCCACGGTGCCATGAAGCCCGGATCGGAGCACTCATCCGCGTAGCGGGTGGCGTTGAGGCAACGCTCCTTCACGCCGGAGTAGTAACGCGCGGTCCAGCTGACGCCGAAGTCACCGATATCCCAACCCAGCACCAGGTTCGAACGCACCCGGAATGCCAGGCTGGTGCTGGTGCCGATGGTGTTGGCCACGCCGTTGATCGGGGTAGGCACCACGCCGGCATCGTTGGTCGAACGGTACACGTTCTTGCTGACGTAGGTGCTGGTCCAGCCAGCGCTCAGCTTGCCGTAGCTGGTATCCACGCGGTAGCTGACGTCCAGGTCGTAGCCTTCGGTCTCTGCGAAGCCTGCGTTACGGTTGCCGAACTTCAGGCCGGTGACGATGCCGGTGGCGGCATCACGGGTGAAGCGGCTGCAACGCGCTTCGATACCCTGCTCGTAGCAGTCGGTGAGGATCTGGTTCGGGCTGTCATCGACAATGGTGTTGTCGATGCGGATCTTCCACCAGTCCAGCGCAACGTTGAGGTTGCTGACGAAGGTCGGGCTCCACACCAGGCCCAGCGTCTTGCTGGTCGAGGTTTCCGGGGTCAGCTGCGGGTTGGAACCGGATACGAACGGCGTCGGCGTTGCGTCCTGGGCGGTGGTCACCGGCGTATTGCCCTGGCGCAGCTGACGGAAGTTGCCGGCATCGGCGATGTCGCGTGCGCAACGTCCGCGGACTTCAGCACTGTTCTTGGAAGCGCCGAACACGGTGTCGCAGGGATCGCTGAACTGCGCGAAGGTTTCCGAACCGCCACCGTACAGGTCACTGATGGTCGGTGCACGGAAACCTTCGGCCCAGGTGCCGCGGACCAGCAGCTGGTCGATCGGCTTCCACTTGAAGCCGAACTTGCTGTTGAGGGTGTTGCCGAAGGTGTTGTACTCGGAGAAACGCGTTGCGGCGCTGAAGCTCAGTTCCTTGGCACCCGGCAGGTCGGCCAGGATCGGCACGTTGAGCTCCAGGTACGCTTCCTTCACCGTGTAGCTGCCACCGGTCGGGCCAGCGGCCAGGTTGGTGGTGGCACCGGTCTGGGCCAGCGCGTCAGGCGTGTACTTGCCATCTTCCTTGCGGCTTTCGACGCCGAAGGCAAAGCCCAGGTCGCCGGCCGGCAGGGTCATGATGCTGCCCGACAGATTGGCGAACGCATTCTTGGTGGTGGTGCGGCCGGTGGTTTTTTCGGACGGGAACAGCCAGGACAGCAGTTCTTCGTTGCCGGTCAGGCCGTTCGGGTCATTCTTGCCAAACGGCACCAGCGGGTTCCACGGCTTGCAGCCATCGATGACCGCGCCCTGGCGGCCGCACATCACCTTGCCGGTGGCCGCGTCGAGGAACGAAGGGCCCACGGCATCGCGCACGCGCTTCTTGTGCAGGTTGCCGGTGGCGGTGGCGGTCAGCTCGTTGCGGTTGTACTGGTAGCCCACGTCCCAGTCGAAGTAGCGCTGGCCGATCTCGAAGGCACCATCCAGCGACACCACCGCACGATAGGTCTTCAGTTCGCTGGTGCTCACGCGCGGCACTTCCCAGGTGCGGCGGTTCCAGGACACTGCGGTCGGGTTGGCGTAACCGTGCTGGCTGCCGAACGGGTTGAAGTAGCTGTCCCTGGACATCTGGCCCGTGGCGTTCGGGTCATTGGGAATGGACACCGAGCTGGACTGGGTCGGGTAGCCGGCGATCTGGCGCTCGGAAGAACGCTTGTTGTAGCCGAACTCCGTGCGCAGGTTGATGTCATCGGTCAGCTTGAAGCGGCCATCGAAGTACACCGAATCACGCTTGATCGGGTACATGACGTGCATCTGGTCGTTGGCATTGCTGACGTCACCGGTGAACGGCGTCGCATCGGTCAGGTGGTAATTGGCCGGGTTGGTCGGGTCGGCACCACGGTTGAGCGAGTAGCCGCAGCCCAGGCGGGTATCGGTACAGCCCGGGCGGCCCTTCAGGCCGGTGATCTGGCCGTACTGGCTCAGCGTGGTCCAGTTGGAGGGGTCATTGGGGTTGTGGTCGCTGGTACCGTACTTGCTGAACCAGCGGTCACGTGCCCACACGCTCTTTTCTTCGGAGTGTTCCAGCGCCAGCGTCAGCGACACGCGGTCGTTGCTCCAGCCGCCCACCACGTCGAAGCGGTCGCGCGCGCCGTCACCTTCGCTGTACTGGCCGTGGTAGACGTTGGCGGTCACGCCGTTGACGTTGGAACGGGTGATGATGTTGACCACGCCGGCCATCGCATCGGAACCGTAGATGGCCGAAGCGCCATCCTTCAGCACTTCGATACGCTCCACCGCCGACACCGGCAGCGAGGACACGTCCTGCAGGCCCGAGGTGCTGATGCCCAGGCGCTTGCCGTTGACCAGCACCAGGGTGCGCTGCGCGCCCAGGTTGCGCATGTCGATGTAGGTGCCGCCGGTGTTTTCGCCCGAGCTCAGCGCGTTTGCGCGGCTGATCGCCGGGCTGCCCATCGCCGTCACGTTCTGCAGGATGTCGGCAACGGAGCTGAAGCCCTGGCGTTCGATATCGGTACGGCTCAGGGCCAGCACCGGCTGCGCCGTTTCAACGTCCACCTGGCGGATGCGCGAACCGGTGATCTCGATGCGGTCCAGGTTGGTCGGCGATGCGGTGCTGCTGCTCTGGGCGAACGCCGGCAGCGCAGCCAGCGTCGCAGTGGTTGCCAGGGCGTAGCGGATGGCCTGCCCCAGTGCGGTGGTGCGTGAAGTCATGACGAGCTCTCTCTCGGGTCGTGCAAAGGACGCCAAAACGGGCGTCGAAGGAATCGGCAGGTCCAAGACCGAGCCGATGACCCGATAGTAGTCTCGTTGGTTAATGCTCTGTAAAGAGCGCATGTCGGTTTGTGTCGTTACGCATCACCTGTTTTCACCAAACGTGAACAAAAGCAGGGGTTTACGTGAAGGCTCGGCACGCGCAAGCGCCGCCAGCTGCTGCGTTGCAGCAGGAATTGGCGGTCGATTGCGCGAACTGTAACGAAATGTAATCGGGCGCCGACGGGTGATGCGTGGGCGCCCTCGGCGTCCTGCTCAGACCACGAACGGACGGAACTGGATGCCCAGCCCGGCGATGCCTTCGGTCTCGCCGATCAGGTCGGCGCGCAGCAGCGGCCGCGCATCGATGAAGGCCTGCGGCACGATCAGCGACAGGCGGCTGTCGTCGGCGGTCAGCTCCAGCACCGGCAGCGGTGCGTCTTCATGCGCGCGGTTGAGCAGTACCGCCAGGCGCAGCAGGGCAACCAGGCGTCGTGCCGTCAGCAGCAGGCGTTCGGGGATGGCATCGAAGGCGGTCTTGCTGATGCCGCGGCGGTGATTGCGCACCAGCGTCGCCAGCATCTGCTGTTCCTGCCGCGAGAAGCCGGCGATGTCCGAGTTCTCCAGCACGTAGCTGCCATGCACGTGGTAACCGCTGTGGGCGATCATCAAGCCCAGTTCATGCAGGCGCGCGGCCCAGCCGAGCATGCGTGCATCATCGGCATCCAGCTTCCAGCGTTCCTGCACCTGCTCCAGCAACGACAGTGCGGTGTCCTGTACGCGGCCGGCCTGCACCGTGTCGATGCCATAGCGATGGGTGAGGGCGGCCACCGATTCATCGCGCGGGTCGTTGTCACCGGCACGGCCGAGGATGTCATAGAGGATGCCCTCGCGCATCGCGGCCTTGCTGACCAGCAGCTTCTGCAGGCCCAGTGCCTGGAAGGCGGCCTCCAGCACCAGGATGCCGCCGGCGATGATCGGGCGGCGATCGCTGGACAGGCCGGGCAGCACGATGTCGTCGATCTTCTTGGCCTTCAGCAGCTCATCGCGGAGCTGCGGCAACGCCTCGGCGGTGATCGCACCCTTGCTCAGCTTCATCGTCGCGCAGATTTCGCTGATGGCCTTGTGGGTGCCGGACGAGCCAAGGGCTTCCTGCCAGCCCAGCGCGCGGTATTTGCTGGCGAAGGGCTGGAACTCCCGGCCGATCTCGGCCAGGGCATCCTTCCAGCGCTTCTTGCTGAGTTTGCCGCCCGGGAAAAAGCGACGGGTGCTGGCGATGCAGCCGGCCTGCAGGCTCTCGCGTTCCAGGGTCTGCATGCCCTTGCCGATGATGAACTCGGTCGAGCCGCCGCCGATGTCGATGACCAGGCGGTGCTGGTCGGGCTTGGGCGGTTGCGCATGGGCCACGCCCAGGTAGATCAGTCGCGCCTCTTCGCGGCCACTGACCACTTCGATGGCATGCCCGAGCGCGGTTTCGGCCGGCATCAGGAAGGCCTGCGGCGAACGCAGCTGGCGCACGGTATTGGTGGCCAGTGCACGCACGCGATGTGGCGGGACGTTGCGGATGCGCTGGCCGAACCGTGCCAGGCACTCCAGCGCGCGCTGCCGCGCTGCTGCGGAGAGTCCGCCCTTGCCGTCCAGGCCGTCGGCCATGCGCACGGTCTCGCGCAGGCGGTCGATCACCCGCAGCTGGCCAAGCGTGTAACGCGCGATGACCATGTGGAAACTATTGGAGCCAAGGTCGATGGCGGCCAGCAGGTCGCCATCCTGCAATGCGGGCGGAGTCGTGGTGGTATGCGGCATGGGCGAATGTTAGCCGAAGGGGCGGTGAACTCGTCACCGCGCGGCCTTCACATTTTGTGGTGGGGGGGCGGCGGCAGGGCTGCGCCCTGCACCCGCAGAGTCAACGTCAACGTCAAAAGCGGGGTATCCGTGGGAAGGCGGGGTGGGTCCGGTTGCGGGGGACGCCGTGAACCCATCCTTGGGGGCTTGGCCGCGGCATCCATGCCGCGGACACCCCCGCAACCGGACCCACCTCGCCTTCGACAGTTTTCCGCGATCTGTCGGAATGGCATTGCCTGCTCTTGGTAGGTGTCGACCTTGGTCGACACGGTAGATCCACGCCACGCGTGGATGCATCCAAACGTGCCGACCAAGGTTGGCATCTACCGGATCAAAGACCCTGCATGTGTCGACCTTCGACAGATCGCCGCGGCTGTTGGTAGGTGTCGACCTTGGGCGACACGGTAGATCCACGCCATGCGTGGATGCATCCAAACGTGCCGACCAAGGTCGGCACCTACCGGTCAGAGTCCCTGCATCAACGCCATCTGTGCCGAATGCGGGGCTTCGTCGTGGGCCGGGGCGCGCTTGTGGTAGATGCCCTCGGCATCCAGCTCCCAGGCGTTGAGGTTGTCGTCCAGATAGTTCTGCAGCACTTCGCGATAGACCCGCTTGGCCAGTGCCGGGTCGAGGATCGGGAAGCAGGTCTCCACCCGGCGCAGCAGGTTGCGTTCCAGCCAGTCGGCGCTGGCGCAGTACAGCTCCGGTGCGCCGTCGTTGCCGAACCAGTAGACCCGGCTGTGTTCCAGGAAGCGGCCGACGATCGAGCGCACGCGGATGTTGTCCGACACGCCGGGTACGCCCGGGCGCAGGGTGCAGGCGCCGCGGATGATCAGGTCGATCTGCACCCCCGCCTGCGAGGCGGCGTACAGCGCACGGATCACCTGCGCTTCGTTGAGTGCGTTCATCTTGGCGATGATCCGCGCTGGTCGCCCGGCGGCAGCGACGCGTGTCTCGCGCTCGATCCTCGCCAGGATCCCGGTATGCAGGGTGAAGGGAGACTGCAGCAGGCGCTTGAGCTTCATCTTCGAGGCCAGCCCGGACAACTGCTGGAACAGCAGGTGCACGTCGTTGCCGATGTCGGCATCGGCGGTGATCAGGCTCAGGTCGGTGTACGCGCGTGCGGTACCACTGTGGTAATTGCCCGTGCCCAGGTGCACGTAGCGGCGCAGCTTGCGGCCTTCGCGGCGCACGATCAGCAGCATCTTGGCGTGGGTCTTGTAGCCGACCACGCCGTACACCACCTGCACGCCGGCTTCCTGCAGCCGATCGGCCAGGCCCAGGTTGGCTTCTTCATCGAACCGCGCGCGCAGCTCGACCACCACGGTCACGTCCTTGCCGGCACGTGCGGCCTGGATCAACGCATCGACGATCAACGAGTCCTTGCCGGTGCGGTACAGGGTCTGCTTGATCGCCAGCACGTTTGGATCGAGCGCGGCCTGGCGGATCAGGTCGAGCACTGCAGCGAACGCGTCGAAAGGGTGGTGCAGCAGCAGGTCCTTGCGTGCGGTGGTCTCGAAGATGCCGTCGCTGTCGCGCAGGGTGCGCGGGGTCATCGGCGGATACTTGAGGTCCGGCTGCGCGATCAGGTCGTACAGCTGGATGATGCGGTTGAGGTTGACCGGTCCATCGATGCGGTACACCGCGTTCTCGGTCAGGCCGAAGTTCTGCAGCAGGGTGCGGACGATGTCGCGCGGCATGTCGTGGGCGATTTCCAGGCGCACCGCAGGACGGTAGCCACGGTCCACCAGCTCGTCACGCAGCGCCAGCGCCAGGTTTTCCACTTCCTCCTCGTCCACCACCAGCTCGGAGTTGCGGGTGACACGGAACTGATAGGCGCCCAGCACTTCCAGGCCCGGGAACAACTCGTCCACGAAGGTGGACAGCACCGAGGACAGGAACACGAAGTTCTGCGGGCCGCCGAGTTTTTCCGGCAGCTGGATGATCCGCGGCAGCGAACGCGGCGCGCGCACGATGGCCAGGTGGCCGGTGCGGCCGAACGCGTCGGTGCCCTTCAGCACCACCACGATGTTCAGCGACTTGTTGAGGATCTTCGGGAACGGATGCACCGGATCCAGGCCCAGCGGCGACAGCACCGGCATGATCTCGTTGCGGAAGTAGGCACGCAGCCAGCGCTTCTGCCGGTGGGTCCAGGAGTTGCGGCCGAGCACGCCGATGCCGGCCTCCATCAGCGCCGGACGCAGCGTCTGGTTCCAGCAGCGGTACTGCTGGTCCACCAGCTCGGCGGCGCGCTCGTGGATGGCATTGAGAATGGCCTGCGGGCTCATGCCATCCGGTGCCGGCGGCAGGCCGAACTCCTGCGCATGACGGACCGCAGCGGCACGGATCTCGAAGAATTCATCCAGGTTGGTGCAGGAAATGCACATGAAGCGCAGGCGCTCCAGCAGCGGCACCTGCGGGTCCATCGCCTGCGCCAGCACGCGGAAGTTGAAATCCAGCTGCGACAGTTCGCGGTTGATGTACAGCGCCGGGTCGCGCAACGGATCGCTGTCCGTGCTCACGGGGAGGGGGAGGGATCCGAGGCTGCTCATGGCGTCATTCTTCGAAGGAGGTCAGGGGGGCGGATTCACGCGGTCGCACGTGGTCGGCATCGAAATGGCAGGCGAACACCGAGCCCTTGCCGACCTCGCTGTCGATTTCCAGGCGTGCGTGGTGCAGACCGAGGATGTGCTTGACGATCGACAAGCCCAGGCCGGTGCCGCCGCTTTCGCGTGAGCGGCTGCTGGAGACACGGTAGAAACGTTCGGTCAGACGCGGCAGGTGCGTGGCAGGAATGCCGTAGCCGGTGTCACGCACCGCCAGCACCACGCCGTCGCCCTCGCGGCGGAACTCCACCGCGATGCGGCCACCGGCCGGGGTGTAGCGCACCGCGTTGGTGACCAGGTTGGAGAACGCGCTGTGCAGTTCCTTGGTCGAGCCCTGCAGGTCCACGCCGGCCAGGTCGTCGATGCTGATCTGGTGGCGGCCCTGGCTGTGCGCCTCGGCTTCGCGGCGCAGCGTGGCCAGCATGGGCTGCATGGCCACCGTCTCGGCTTCGCTGTGTTCCTGTGATTCCAGCCGCGACAGGGTCAACAGGTCTTCCACCAGCTGGGCCATGCGCTGGCTTTGCTTGCGCATCTCTTCCAGCATCGGTCCGGTTCCCGGGAAATCCTCCGGGTCCATCATGTCCAGGTAGCCGTGGACCACGGTGAGCGGGGTGCGCAGCTCATGTGAAACGTTGGCCACGAAGTCGCGGCGTACCTGTTCCAGGCGCAGCAGTTTGCTGACGTCGCGGGCGATCAGCAGCCAGTAGTCGGACGAATAGGGAATCAGGCGCAGGTTCAGGCGGATCGCAGGATCGACCGGCGAGGGCACGTCCAGGATCGGTTCGGCGTTGCGGCCACCGGCCAGCCAGTGGGCCAGCGGCATCGGCTGCAGGCGTTCGACCAGGGCTTCACCCAGATCGCCGGGATGGTGCAGGCCGAGCAGCGCCGTGGCCGCTTCGTTGAACCACTGCACGCGCTGGCTGTTGCGGTCCAGCACCACCACGGCGTCGGGCAGCGCGGCCGCTGCAGCGCGATAGCTGCGCAGCATGTCCAACAGGCGTCGCTTGCGCACGCGCATCTCGACCTGGTTGCGGTACAGCAGGCGGTCCAGCTCGTTCCAGACGCCGGTGCCTTCGGCGGCGGTGTCCCAGCGCTGGCGCGCGGTCAGCCGGCGCAGCACGCGGCGCAGCCGCCAGTAATGCCAGACCAGCGTCGCCAGTGCCGCCAGCGCGATGCACAGCCACAGGTGGCCAGTGAACCATCCGACCAGACCGGCCAACAGCAACACGATGGCCACGGTGGCCAGTGTCTTCAACCAGGCAGAGCGGATGTGGCGGGGCATTGCGGTCTCGTCGTGGGTTGCGGCGGTTCACGCAGGTGAACCGAGGGTTATAGCAGAGTTGCCGACGCCGGCACCGTGGGGTGCACGGCGCCGGCACGACGAGGCTCAGGTTGCGGTGGAGAAGCGGTAACCGGCACCGCGCACGGTCTGCACCATGTTCTCGGCGTTGAACGGTTCCAGCGTCTTGCGCAGTCGTCGGATATGCACGTCGATGGTGCGTTCTTCCACATACACGCTGCCGCCCCACACGTGGTCCAGCAGCTGCGCACGGGTGTACACGCGCTCAGGATGGGTCATGAAGAAGTGCAGCAGGCGGTATTCGGTCGGGCCGATCGGCACCGGCTGGTCGTTGGCGAACACGCGATGGGCGGCGCCGTCGATGCGGATCGAGCCCACGGCCACGCTGCCGTCCTCGTCATCGTCGCGGGCGCGGCGCATGACCGCGCGGATGCGAGCCAGCAATTCGCGCGCCGAGAACGGCTTGACCACGTAGTCGTCCACACCGGCTTCGAGGCCGCCGACACGGTCGTTCTCTTCGCCGCGCGCGGTCAGCATGATGATCGGCACTTCGCGGGTCAGGGTTTCCTTGCGCCAGCGCCGTGCCAGGTCCAGGCCGCTGGTGCCGGGCAGCATCCAGTCCAGCAGGATCAGGTCGGGGACGCGGTCGGCGATGGCGGTCTGGGCCTCGCGGGCGTCACCGGCGTGGACAGGTTCGTAATCGCCCTTGCGAAGGGCGAAGGCGACCATTTCGCGGATCGCGGGCTCGTCATCGACGATCAGGATGCGTTTCTGCACGAGGGCACCGTAGGGCTCAGTTACTGGAGTGGTGCCAGTAGACTACGGTTTGATGACATGTTTGTGACTACCTGGCCGGCATCTGGCATTCCTGCCATCTGCCGGTCATGCCGTACTCAGCGGCGGTCCAGGTCCGGGTCCTGTACACCCTGCCGGCGCAGCTCGAGCACGGTGGGCGTGATCGACTCGATCCGCGCATCCACCCGGGCCCGACCGACGTAGTCCAGGGCGGGGTTGCGCTTGAGTGCCTGCAGCTGCATCAGGGCCTGTTCCGGGCGCCCGCCCAGGAACGCCGCCTCGGCATAGGCCTCGCTGGCGCGGACACTGTCACCGGCCAGTTCACTGGCGCGGGCGTAGCGCTGCTGGAAGACCGGATCGTTACCGCTTTGCGACAGCAGCGGACGCAGCATCGCCTGCGCGCGCTGACCTGCGGCCTGGCCACCCTGCTCGTTCAGGATTTCGGCATAGGTCAAGGCCACCGGCCGGCTGTTGGGGTGCTCATGCAGCAGCTGCTCGAAGCGTGCATTGGCCTGGGTGGATTGGCCGGTGCGCGATTCCGCCTCGGCCAGGGCCAGGGCGACCCACAGGCTGTCCGGGTGGGTCTTCAGCAGGTCGGTCAACGTCTGTCGGGCCTCGCTGGCACCGCTGCGGCCACCGCGCATCGTGGCCAGTGCCTGGCCGTAACGCTGGGCATCGTCCAGGCCATCCTTCTGCCGCCGCGCAAGATCGGCGTACTCGCGTTGCAGTTCGGCCGGGCTGTCGGCGCTGAGTACGCGCAGGCGTTCACGGGCCCAGTTGAAATCGCCACTGGCGCCGCGGCTGAGCTGTCCGATCGGAACCCGCAGCACGCTGCTGGGCAGCAGCGGGTTGATGCCACGCAGCAGCGGATCGCCCAGGGTCGGGTCGGCCGGATCCACCCGTTCCCTGCGCTCGCCGCTGGGCGTGCGCGTGGTCAGCAGCACCGTGTCCTTCTTCATCTGTTCGGCGCGGGCCTTGGCCTCGCTGATGCGGGTGGTGTTGACCGGGTGGGTGCGCAGGAAGTCCGGAACGCTGTAACCGCCGTCGTTGCCGCGCATCGCCGAGGACATGCGCTCGAAGAAGCCGGCCATCGCATCCACGTCGTAGCCGCTGCGTGACAGCGTGCGGATGCCCAGCCGGTCGGCCTCGGATTCATTGGAGCGGGTGTAGTCGATCTGCCGTTGCTGCATCAGGCCCATGCCCGAGCTGATCGCAGCCATGGTGGCGTTGCCCGAGGAGGAGCTGTTGCTGGCCTGGGCGGCAACCACCGCCGCCAGCATGCCCAGCAGGATCGGAATCTGGTCGCGCTGGGCACGCTCCACCCCGCGCAGCACGTGCTGCTGGGTGACGTGGGCGATTTCGTGCGACAGCACCGCCGCCACCTCATCCTCGCGTTCGGCCGTCAGCACCAGGCCGGCATTGACGCCGATGTAACCGCCGAGGGTGGCGAAGGCATTGATCTGGCGGTCCTTCATCACGAAGAACGTGTAGGGCTGACGCGGCTGGTCGCTGTTGGAACCGAGGCGGGTGCCCATGGTCTGCAGCCAGTCGTTGACCAGCGGATCGTCCAGCAGGTAGCCGTAGTTGCGCAGCTCGCGCAGCATCATCGCGCCGTACTCGGCCTGGCGGGCCGGGGTCAGCAGTTCGCCCGCCGAGGAACCGATGTCCGGCAGCTTCTCCTGGGCCTGCGCCAGCGGGGCAGCCAGGGCCAGGGTGAGGGCAGCGGTGAGCAGCAGGGGTCGCAAGCGGTCGATCCTCGGGCAGAGTCTGCCCAGCGTGGCAGGGCAGGGGGCAACCATTCGTTAATCAATCCACAGTGTTGCGGGCGTGGCGTGGAAATTCCAGCGCACCGGTACCATATATGGACCGTCGATCCATCGTGGAGTTTCCCGTGACAGCCCAGTCCGCCGGCGCTACCCCCGCCATCACCATCTATTCCACCGCCGTCTGCCCTTACTGCGTGGCCGCCAAGAACTTCCTCAAGAGCAAGGGCCAGCAATGGACCGAGGTCCGCATCGACCTGGATCCGGTCGAGCGCGAGAAGATGATGGCCAAGACCCGCCGTACCAGCGTCCCGCAGATCTTCGTGGGCGACGTCCATGTCGGCGGCTACGACGACATGATGGCCCTGCACCGTGAAGGCAAGCTCGAGCCGCTGCTGGCCGGGCAGGGCAAGGCATGAGCGCGGCCGACGACGGCAGCAAGGACCGGATCGCCGAGTTCACCGATTTCCGCAAGCGCATGAATGAACGCATCCTGGGCGAGCCGAACCAGGTGGTGCGCCGCTTCTTCGCGCTGGACACGCAGACCTACCAGGCCGGTGCGCTGGACGTGAAGACCAAGGAGCTGCTGGGCCTGGTGGCCTCGATGGTGCTGCGCTGCGACGACTGCATCAGCTACCACGTGGCCCAGTGCAAGGACGCCGGGGTGACCCGTGAGGAATTCTTCGAAACCTTCTCGGTGGGCCTGGTGGTCGGCGGCTCGATCGTGATCCCGCACCTGCGCCGCGCCGTGGACTTCCTCGACCAGCTGGAAGGTGGCGCCGCCGCCCCGGAAGCGCACGAGCACTGAGGTAGCGCCGGGCCATGCCCGGCGGGCACCTGTACGAAAGGCCGCCGGGCACGGCCCGGCGCTACCGATGACGTACATCGGGGCCTTCCCCGCGATCCAACAGCCCAGGAGCCCCCTTGTTGTTCAAGGGGGCGCGCCAAAGGCGTGGGGATAAGGTGGGATGCGCGGGCAATTCTGCCTGAGCCGGGACTGGGACCATGGTCTATTTGGGACCTCGGCCCCGGCTCAGGCATAATTGCGGGTGAAACTTCCTTTGCGCCGGCGTTTCCGGGCACGTCCGGACGGCGTTTTTCCCCCTGTTCGGAACATCGATCAATGACGCAGAAAATTACGGTCATCCGCGGCGACGGCATTGGCCCGGAAATCATGGACGCCACCCTGTTCGTGCTCGACCAGCTCAAGACTGGCCTGGAGTACGAAGACGCCGACGCCGGCCTGGTGGCCCTGGAGAAGCACGGCGATCTGATGCCGGCGGTGACCCTGGAATCGATCGCGCGCAACAAGGTCGCGCTGAAGAGCCCGCTGACCACGCCGGTCGGTGGTGGCTTCACCTCGATCAACGTCAGCCTGCGCCGTCACTTCGACCTGTACGCCAACGTGCGTCCGGCCCACACCTTCCCGAATACCAAGTCGCGTTTCGACAACGTCGACCTGATCACTGTTCGTGAGAACACCGAAGGTGCGTACCTGGCCGAAGGCCAGGAAGTGTCGGCCGACGGCGAGACCGCTTTCTCCGGCACCCGCATCACCCGCAAGGGCTCCGAGCGCATCGTGCGTTACGCCTTCGAGCTGGCCCGCAGCACCGGCCGCAAGAAGGTCACCGCCGTGCACAAGGCCAACATCATCAAGTCGACCTCGGGCCTGTTCCTGGCCGTGGCACGCGAAGTGGCGGCCAAGTACCCGGACATCGAGTTCCAGGAAATGATCGTCGACAACTGCTGCATGCAGCTGGTGATGCGTCCGGAACAGTTCGACATCATCGTCACCACCAACCTGTTCGGCGACATCATTTCCGACCTGTGTGCCGGTCTGGTCGGCGGCCTGGGCCTGGCCCCGGGTGCCAACATCGGTGAGAACGCGGCGATCTTCGAAGCCGTGCACGGCACCGCGCCGGACATCGCCGGCCAGGGCAAGGCCAATCCGTGCGCGCTGCTGCTGGCAGCGGCACAGATGCTGGACCATGTCGGTCAGCCGGAAAACGCCGAGCGCCTGCGCAAGGCCATCGTGGCCACGCTGGAAGCCAAGGATTCGCTGACCGGCGACCTCGGCGGCACCGGCAACACGATGGGCTTCGCCAAGGCGATCGCCAGCCGCCTGTAAGCGACGGCTCGACCTCGGTCGGATCCACAGCGGGGCGCCTTCGGGCGCCCCGCTGCGTTTCACCACCTCCACAAAAACTGATCTGTGCACGTTTCGCACAGATCGTGTGCTCGGATGCGGCTGGTTCGTGCGTTCAACGCTCCTCATCCTGTGCCGACTTTCCCTCGCACAGGAGCTTGACCATGAACCTCGCTGCTTTCGGCCTGGCCAGCCTGATCGGCATGGCCGCCACCACCCCGGCGGCCGCCGCCGGGTCGTCCCATCCCACCATCCGACATATGGCCGGCGCCCCGGCTGCCACCTCGCTCGACGCAGCGAAGACGGCCGTGCTGGTGATCGACTTCCAGAACGAGTATTTCGATGCCAGCGCCTCAGCCGGTTTCGCCGGTGGTCGCATGGTCATTCCCGATGGCGTGGCGGCCCTGCGGCAGACGCGGCGCGTGGTCGACTTCGCTGATGCCAACGGCATCCGCGTGATCCATGTGCAGCACGTGCTGCCGGCTGGCGCGCCGCTGTTCGCCGAGGGCAGCGTCAACGCGGCGTTCCACCGTGACATGCGGCCGCGCAAGGGCGAGACCGTGGTGCAGAAGGACAACGTCAGCGTGTTCGCCGGTGCCTCGGCAGCGGTGCTGGACAAGGCGCTGAAGGACGCCGGTATCGACACCCTGATCGTCACCGGCCTGCAGACCCATGCCTGCGTTGCCGGTGCTGCACGTGATGCCGCTGCGGCGCCGCGCGGCTATCGGGTGATCGTGGCCTCCGATGCCTCTGCCAGCCGTGATCTGGATCTGGCCAATGGCGGGAGCATCGGCCATCGCGCATTGCATGAAGCGTCGCTGGCGCAGATCGAGGATGCCTTTGGCGATGTCATGAGCACCTCGGCGATCCTGGCCCTGCCGGTGCGCAAGGCCGGCGGCGACGCTTGATAAGCTGGCGGGGTCCGCAGCCAGCGGGCCCCGCCGACTGGAGTCACCTCCCGATGGATCATTTCGCCGCCCTGCGAGCTTTGCGCGCGATCGTCGATGCAGGCAGTTTCACTGCCGCCGCCGAGCGGCTGGATACTACTCATTCGGCGATGTCGCGGCAGTTGCGTCAACTTGAAGAGCACCTGCAGGTGCGGCTGCTGGATCGCAACAGCCGGCGGTTGTCGCTGACCGAGGCCGGGCGCGACTACTACCGCGAGGCGGTGGCGCTGCTTGACCGGCTGGAGGCTGCCGATGACCGCGCGCGGGCCGGCCAGGCCCAGCCCAGCGGGCGCGTGCGGGTCAGCGTGCCGCAGGTGGTCGCCAGCCAGGAATTGCCGCATTGGCTGCCTGGCTTCCTGGCGCGCTATCCGCAGGTGGCGCTGGAACTGTCGGCCGACGATCAGCTGGTCGATGTGGTCGGCGGTGGCTTCGATCTGGCCCTGCGCATCGCACCATCCTTGCCAGACAGCCAACTGGTCGCCCGTGAACTGGCGCGATGCCCGCGCATCCTGGTTGCGGCTCCGGCCTACCTCGCCCGGCATGGGCTGCCTCGACAGGTGGCCGATCTGCAGAACCACACGTTGTTGGCATTCAACCCGGTTGCTGCGATCACGCCGTGGCAGCTGCACGGGCCGCGCGCTGCCATCGTCAGCGTGGAAGCCGGTCAACGACTACGCGTGGACGCCACGCCGGCACTGTATGCGGCCGTGCTGGCCGGCATGGGCATCAGTCTGTTCACCGCGCTCACCGTGCAGGAAGACCTGCGCGCTGGCCGGTTGATCCGCGTGCTGCCCAGCTGGCACGGTGGCACGCGCTGCTATTTCGCGCTGTATCCGCATGCGCGTGCGCTGGCGCCGAAGGTGCGCGCGCTGGTCGATCATCTTGCCGCGCATTACGCTGCAGCGTCGGGTGCGGCAGGGTAGTCGCACGGCAGCGGTGAGGAGTGGGGATGGAGTCGGTGTATCTGCTGGTCGCGCTGGGTGCGATCGTCGCGGGGTTCGTACAGGGCCTGTCGGGTTTCGCGTTCGGCATGGTCGCGATGTCGTTCTGGGCGTGGGGGCTGGATCCCCGGCTTGCGGCGACGCTGTCGGTGTTCGGCGCGCTGGTCGGCCAGTTGCTGGCGGTGTTCACCGTGCGCCGTGGCTTCAACCTGCGCCTGCTGCTGCCGTTCGTGCTCGGCGGGTTGGCGGGCATTCCGCTGGGCGTGCTGGTGCTGCCACAGCTGGACATGGTCTGGTTCAAGGCGCTGCTGGGAGGATTCCTCGCGCTGTGGTGCCCGGTGATGCTGATGGCGCGTTCGTTGCCACCGGTCACCGTGGGTGGTCGGGTTGGCGACGCATTGGCCGGCATGGCTGGCGGCGTGCTCAGTGGCATCGGCGGCTTCGCCGGGCCGGTGCCGACGCTGTGGAGCACGCTGCGTGGCTTCGGCAAGGACGAGCAGCGCGCGGTCATCCAGAACTTCAACCTGGCGATGCTGGCGGTGACCATGGCCACCTATGTCGGTACCGGCATGGTCACCCGGCAGATGCTGCCGTACTTCGCCATCGTCGCGCCGGCGATGCTGGTGCCAACGCTGCTGGGGGCGAGGCTGTATGTCGGTATCAGTGAAGCGCGTTTCCGGCAGATCGTGCTGGGGCTGTTGACGGCCTCCGGCGTTGCCATGCTGGCCTCGTCGTTGCCGTTGCTGCTGTCCCGTGGGGCGGCGGGATGAGGCCTCAGGCGGGCCGCAGCATGCGGAAGCGTTGCTCGGCAGTGATCCGGAAATAGTCGGCCGGTCCGCCGCCGCGCAGGATGGTGTCGCTTGCTGCAGTGTCGTAGATGCCGTCGACGAGCAACCGCGTATCGATATGCACGGCGACCACTTCTCCCAGTACCAGCCAGCCATTGGTGTCGTTACCGGCCGCATCACGCAGGCGCACGATCTGCGTGCAGCGGCACTCCATGCTTACCGGGCTCTGCGCCACGCGCGGCGGTGCAACCTGCTCCGATGGCAGTGGTGTCAGCCCCGCCAATGCGAACTCGTCCACTTCGGGCGCGACTGCGCGGCAGCTTTCGTTCATTGCCTGGGCCAGATCGAATGTGGCGAGGTTCCAGACAAACTCGCCGGTGGCTTCGATGTTGCGCAGCGAATCCTTGCGCCCCTGGCTGCTGAAACCAATGATCGGCGGCGTGTAGTTGAAGGCGTTGAAGAAGCTGTAGGGCGCCAGGTTCACATTGCTGTCGGCGTCACGACTGGAGATCCAGCCAATGGGGCGCGGGCCGATGATGGCGTTGAACGGATCATGTGGCAGGCGATGGCCGTCGGCCGGGCGATAGCTGTGGAAGCGGGGAGGGAGGGTGTCTGCCATGGGTGTGTTTCCGGGGGAGTCGAGCGTGCTCGACGCTACAAAAAAGGCCGCGATCCCGACGGATCGCGGCCTTGTCGTTTACGGCATGACCAGGATCAGCGTTGCTGGATCTTCGACAGCAGGCGCAGGAACTCCACATACAGCCAGACCAGGGTCACCATCAGGCCGAATGCGCCATACCATTCCATGTACTTCGGTGCGCGCTGGGCTGCGCCGGTTTCGATGAAATCGAAGTCCAGCACAAGGTTCAGCGCAGCAACCACCACCACGAACAGGCTGAAGGCGATGCCCCAGCCGCTTGAGGAATGGATCAGCGGCACCTGGATGTTGAAGAACGACAACACGAACGAAGCCAGGTACAGCAGGGCGATGCCGCCTGTGGCAGCGACCACGCCGAGCTTGAAGTTCTCGGTGGCCTTGATCACGCCGCTGCGGTAGGCAATCAGCAATGCGAACAGGGTGCCGAAGGTCAGCAGCACAGCCTGGAAAACGATACCCGGGAAGCGCAGTTCGAACAGCGCGGAAATCGCACCCAGGAACAGGCCTTCGATCAGCGCATACATCGGCGCGGTGACCGGCGACCACTCCTTCTTGAAGATGGTGATCAGGGCCAGCACCAGGCCGCCGATCGCGCCGCCCATGGCGTACAGCTTGGCGCCGGCCATCACCTGGCCATAGTCGTCCACGCTCTGGTTCCAGGCGAAGGCGGCGGTCAGCACGGTCAACAGCAGCAGGAGGCCGGTCTTGTTGACGGTGCCGTTGATGGTCATGGCCTGGTCGGGGCTGGTCACCACCGAGCCACTGGCCAGATCGAGGAAGGTCGACTCGGAAAGAGCCGGGTTGCCGCTGCGCATGCGAGGTCTCCGTGCGAAAAGGGGGGGCGATTCGGCCATCCGGCCGATGGCTGCGAGCATAGCCGATGGCCGCGTAAGCTGTGGTCATGGCGGGGTGGGGCAGGGATTGCGCGTTGACAGTTCGCACGACGCTTGGCCACAATGGTCAGCTCCCCGGGTCCACGCCCGAGGGGATTGCAACACCGGGGTATAGCGCAGTCTGGTAGCGCGCCTGCTTTGGGAGCAGGATGTCGGGGGTTCGAATCCCTCTACCCCGACCAGTCCACGTCACGTCGGATTGGACGCCGTTCCGGTTCGGGCGCCCGTAGCTCAACTGGATAGAGCACCGGCCTTCTAAGCCGGCGGTTACAGGTTCGATTCCTGTCGGGCGCGCCATTGGTGCGGCACCGGAACGTAGCTGGCGGATGTGAAGAAGTGCTTGCAAAACCCTGGCGACTCCACCAGAATGTCGGACTCGCTTCGGCGGACCGGAACTTCGGTGACAGTCCTCGGGCAACGTATCAAGCGTCAACGTCGGCAGTATCGACGGTGAAGCGAAAGTTTCAGTGGTGGCTGTAGCTCAGTTGGTTAGAGTACCGGATTGTGATTCCGGTGGTCGGGGGTTCGAATCCCCTCAGCCACCCCACTGATTCAACCGCGTCGGCAGCGCCGAAACGGTATTGCAATAAACAGAGTGCACGCTACAATGTGCGTCTGAGTTTCAAGGGCTGTTAGCTCAGTTGGTAGAGCAGTTGACTCTTAATCAATAGGTCCAAGGTTCGAATCCTTGACAGCCCACCAAGACAGAAGCCATCGGGTCCGCCCGGTGGCTTTTTTCTTCAGATGTAACCCTTCGCGATGGATCGCCGGTTGCAGTGCTTGTTTCAACCAGGTTGAAGAAAGTACTTGCAACGCCCTCGCGGATCGGGTCATAATTTGCCCCCCGATTTCGGGCTGTTAGCTCAGTTGGTAGAGCAGTTGACTCTTAATCAATAGGTCCAAGGTTCGAATCCTTGACAGCCCACCAGACGAAAGCCACTTGGTCCGCCAAGTGGCTTTTTTCTTTATGTTTCCGCTGGCGTGGAGCCGGCTGGAGGATAGCCCCCTTGAGTCAAGGGGGCGCGGCGAAGCCGGGGGATGTGGGTGTTGGTGAGAGGGGCCCGCGCGATGCGCAGCAGCGCGTGGGGCGGCAGCGCGAATGCGCAGCCGCGTCCCCAAGGTTCGAATCCTTGACAGCCCACCAGACGAAAGCCACTTGGTCCGCCAAGTGGCTTTTTTCTTGCCTTCGACAGCATTGGTAGGTCCGCGCCCTGCGTGGATGAAGGCTGTACGAAGCGCGCAATCCACGCATGGCGTGGATCTACTGAAGCACGGCTGAAAACAGCGTCAAATGCGTCATCGGCATGTTCAATGCTGTGAGCTGCTTCTCACCGGTTGCCATCGGCATCGCTCCCAATGGGTGTTCCGCGCCGAAGGCGCATGCATGAGGAATGCTTTGATGGCTATTAACAGGACTGTGGGTCTGATGCTGTCCGGCTTGGCGGTGATCGTGCTGTCAGGTTGCAGGGCGGACGACGCCGCCACTGCCGGGGCAGCGCAGGATCACGCGCAGACGGTGGAGCGCGCTGCGGATGTCGAGCATGTGCCCGCGCAACCGGTCGACACGGCGATGGCAATGCGTCCGGCCCAGGCAATGGGGGAGGGGGGACCTGCGGAGACGGTTGAAATGAAGCGCTCTGAAGACGGCGCGACGCTTGAGGCCCGCCAGCGCGATGCTGCGGTGGGCAGCGACGGTGCGGCGTCGGGGCAGGTACAGCCCGCGCATTGATCCGGTGGCCCGGCTCGGCACCCGCCGCCCGGGCCGCTTTCTCCATCAAATGGCGTATTCAGTTTTGTGGAAGCCTTCCGCTTTCCGCCCCCGCCTGCAACAATGAACGCCTGAGCCGGCCACGCGAAAGTGGCGGAATTGGTAGACGCCCTGGATTTAGGTTCCAGTGCCGCAAGGCGTGGGGGTTCGAGTCCCCCCTTTCGCACCAGGCCGGCCCGTCCCACGCCCAGTCGGGCATTCCGCGTCAACCCCTGCGCCCCGCCATGCTGGCGGCGCCGCCCGAATTGGGCGAAACTAAAGGGCTGCGGCAAGCAGGCGCGTCATCGACGTCGTGTCCTTACAACCGTTTCATCCATCATCGAGCCGGGGGCCAGGGCGCCACCGGTGGCAGGAGTCAACATGCAAGCTTCGATCGAAACCATCGGCAACCTGGAACGCCGCCTGAGCTTCTCGCTGCCGGAAGACCGTCTGCAGAGCCACATCAACGGCCGCCTGGGCGAAATCGCCCGCACCACCCGCATCAAGGGTTTCCGTCCGGGCAAAGTGCCGGCCAAGGTGATCGAGCAGCGCTTCGGCGCGCAGGTCCGTGGCGAGGCGCTGGACGGCCTGCTGCGCGAAACCTTCGACGCCGCCGTGCGCGAGCACGACCTGCGCATCGTCGGCAGCCCGCGCATCGACAAGGGTGACGAGGGCGAGTTCTCCTTCGTGGCCACCGTCGAAGTGGTGCCGGACTTCGGTGACATCGACGTCAGCAAGCTGACCGTCGTGCGCCACACCGCCGAGATCACCGATGCCGACATCGACCAGATGATCGAGAACCTGCAGACCCAGCGTCGCAGCTGGTCGCCGGTCACCCGTGCCGCGCAGGACGGCGACCTGGTCGCACTGGAAACCTGGTCGCAGGCCGGTGACGAGCGCCTGCCGGCGGAAGGCACCGAGAAGGGCAGCATCGTGCTCGGTCAGGGCATGATGTTCGAGACCATCGAGCAGGGCCTGGTCGGCATGACCAAGGACGAAGAGAAGACCCTGGACGTCGAGTTCCCGGCTGACTGGCGCGTGCCGGCGCTGGCGGGCAAGACCGTGCAGGTCACCGTCAAGGTCACCGACATCTCCGAGCCGGTCGTGCCGGCGGTCGATGAAGCCTTCATCAAGAGCTTCGGCGTGAAGGGCGGCGACGTCGAGCAGTTCCGCAGCGACATCCGTGCGAACCTCGAGCGCGAGCTGAAGGGCGCGCTGATGAACCGCCTGCGTCGTGAAGTCGGCGAGCAGCTGATCGCGGCCTACGCTTCGGTGGAAATGCCGCCGCGCCTGGTCGAGAACGAAGCCCGCGCCATGCTGGCCCAGCAGGTCGAGCAGATCCGCCGCAGCGGCCGCAACCCGGGCGAGATCCCGGCCGACGCCCACGAAGGCTTCAAGGACGCTGCTGCCAAGCGCGTGCTGGTCGGCCTGGTGGTCGGCGAAGTGGCCCGCAGCAATGACCTGCGCCTGGAGCCGAAGCGTCTGAATGAAACGATGCGTCTGATCGCCTCGACCTACGAAGAGCCGGAGCAGGTCATTGAGATGTACCGCAACGACCCCCAGCTGATGTCTGGCCTGCAGAACCGCGTGATGGAAGAGCAGGTGATCGACTGGATCGCCGAGCGCGCCCAGCACACTGAAGAAAAGCTGTCGTTCCAGGACGCGATCCGCCAGTAATCCCTGGCGGATTGCCGGATACCCCGCGCCAGCCCTGGCGCGGGGTTGTTTCCCCCCAAGATAGGTACCTCACGAAATGGACAACCGAACCAAAGCCCTGAACATGGTTCCCATGGTGGTCGAGCAGACCAGCCGCGGCGAGCGTGCCTACGACATCTATTCGCGCCTGTTGAAGGAGCGCCTGATCTTCCTGGTTGGCCCGATCGACGATCACATGGCCAACGTGGTGGTGGCGCAGCTGCTGTTCCTGGAAGCGGAAAACCCGGAAAAGGACATCAGCATCTACATCAACTCGCCGGGTGGCGTGGTCACCGCCGGTATGGCGATCTACGACACCATGCAGTACATCAAGCCGGACGTGAGCACCATCTGCGTCGGCCAGGCCGCCTCGATGGGCGCGCTGCTGCTGGCTTCCGGTGCGGCGGGCAAGCGCTATGCGCTGCCGAACTCGCGGGTGATGATCCACCAGCCGCTGGGCGGCTTCCAGGGCCAGGCCACCGACATCGACATCCACGCTCGCGAGATCCTGACCCTGCGTGCGCGCCTGAACGAAGTGCTGGCCAAGCACACCGGGCAGTCGCTGGAGACCATCGCGCGTGATACCGAGCGCGACAACTTCAAGAGCGCGGTCGATGCGGTCGCCTACGGCCTGGTCGACCAGGTCCTGGAGCGTCGTCCGGAAGAGTCGATCCAGGCCGGCTGACCGGCACTCACGGGGCCATGGCAGGCCCCGTTCCTGCAGGGTCGGGTGGACTGATGTCCCTCCGGCCCTGTGTTATTCTCGAATCGAACCCCCGTTCAGCGGGTGGCGTAACTGGGTAAGCGAAGCATGAGCGAAGACCGCCAAGGTCGTTCCACGGACACCGGCAAGATCCTCTACTGCTCTTTCTGCGGCAAGAGCCAGCATGAAGTGCGCAAGCTGATTGCCGGTCCGAGCGTGTTCATCTGTGATGAGTGCGTGGAGCTGTGCAACGACATCATCCGTGAAGAGCTTGAGGAAAAGGCGCAGTCGGCACGCAGTTCGCTGCCCAAGCCGCGCGAGATCCTCGAGGTGCTCGACCAGTACGTGATCGGCCAGAACCGCGCGAAGCGGACGTTGGCCGTGGCCGTGTACAACCACTACAAGCGCATCGAGAGCCGCCAGAAGAACGACGAAGTCGAGCTGGCGAAGTCGAACATCCTGCTGGTCGGTCCGACCGGTTCGGGCAAGACCCTGCTGGCCGAGACCCTGGCCCGCCTGCTCAACGTGCCGTTCACCATGGCCGACGCCACCACGCTGACCGAAGCCGGTTACGTGGGCGAGGACGTGGAGAACATCATCCAGAAGCTGCTGCAGAAGTGCGACTACGACGTCGAGAAGGCACAGCAGGGCATCGTCTACATCGATGAAATCGACAAGATCTCGCGCAAGAGCGAGAACCCGTCGATCACCCGCGATGTGTCCGGCGAAGGCGTGCAGCAGGCCCTGTTGAAGCTGATCGAAGGCACCGTGGCCAGCGTTCCGCCGCAGGGTGGCCGCAAGCACCCGCAGCAGGAATTCCTGCAGGTGGACACCAAGAACATCCTGTTCATCTGCGGCGGCGCGTTCGCTGGTCTGGACAAGGTGATCCAGCAGCGTTCCAACGACTCCGGCGGCATTGGCTTCGGTGCCAAGGTGAAGAGCAGCGAGCGCAAGCAGGAAGTGGGCAAGGTGCTGGCCGAAGTCGAGCCGGAAGACCTGATCAAGTTCGGCCTGATTCCCGAGTTCGTGGGCCGCTTGCCGGTGGTCGCGACCCTGGAGGAGCTGGACGAGCCGGCCCTGATCCGCATCCTGACCGAGCCGAAGAACGCCATCACCAAGCAGTTCAAGAAACTGTTCGAGATGGAAAACGTCGAACTGGAGTTCCGTCCGGACGCGTTGTCGGCCATCGCCAAGAAGGCGCTCAAGCGCAAGACCGGTGCCCGTGGCCTGCGTACCATCGTCGAATCGGTCCTGCTGGACACCATGTACGACCTGCCGTCGCAGGAAAACGTCAGCAAGGTTGTCGTGGATGAATCGGTGATCGAGCACAAGTCCGAGCCGTACCTGATCTACCAGACCCCGCCGGCCCCTGAACAGAAGGCCGCTGGCGCTGAATGATTCTTTCAACTTGTTGAATAGAAAGAATTTTCTCGGAACGTCTTGCATCTGAAAGCCGATGGCCCCATAACGGGGCCATCGGCTTTTTTTGTCTCCGGAAGATGCCCTCCCGGAGACGGTTTTCCCCTTCCCTGGAGCCCCCATGGCCCGTTCCCCAAGTGAGACCCTCGACCTGCCGGTCCTGCCGCTGCGCGACGTAGTGGTATTCCCGCACATGGTCATCCCGCTGTTCGTCGGCCGCGACAAGTCCATGCATGCGCTGGAACAGGCAATGGAAGCGGACAAGCGCATCCTGCTGCTGGCGCAGAAGTCGGCCGAGACCGATGACCCGCAGGCCGCCGACCTCTACCAGGTCGGCACCCTGGCGCAGGTGCTGCAGCTGCTGAAGCTGCCCGACGGCACCATCAAGGTGCTGGTCGAAGGCCTGTCACGCGTGCAGGTGACCAGCGTCAGCGAGCGCGATGGATCGCTGCACGGCCAGGCCGTCGAAATCGACGCCACCGATGCACGCGAGCCGCGCGAGATCGAGGCCATCGCCCGCTCGCTGATGTCGCTGTTCGAGCAGTACGTCAAGACCAACCGCAAGCTGCCGCCGGAGCTGCTGCAGACCCTGGCCGGCATCGATGAGCCGACCCGCCTGGCCGACACCATCGCCGCGCATATCAGCGTGCGGTTGTCGGACAAGCAGCGCCTGCTGGAAACGCTGGCCGTGGGCGAACGCCTGGAGATGCTGGTCGGTCTGGTCGACGGCGAGATCGACGTGCAGCAGATGGAAAAGCGCATCCGCGGCCGCGTGAAGTCGCAGATGGAAAAGAGCCAGCGCGAGTACTACCTCAACGAACAGATGAAGGCCATCCAGAAGGAGCTGGGCGACCTTGACGACGCGCCGGGCGAACTGGAAGAGCTGGCGCGCAAGATTGCCGAAGCGGGCATGCCCAAGCCGGTGGAAACCAAGGCGCGCAACGAGCTCAACAAGCTCAAGCAGATGTCGCCGATGTCCGCCGAAGCAGCGGTCGTGCGCAACTACCTGGAGTGGTTGCTGGGCGTGCCGTGGAAGAAGCGCAGCAAGGTGCGCAAGGACCTCAAGGCCGCGCAGGACACCCTCGATGCCGATCACTACGGCCTGGAGAAGGTCAAGGAACGCATCCTTGAATACCTGGCGGTGCAGTCGCGTGTGAAGCAGATGAAGGGCCCGATCCTGTGCCTGGTCGGACCGCCGGGCGTGGGCAAGACCTCGCTGGGCCAGTCCATCGCCAAGGCCACCAACCGCAAGTTCGTGCGCATGTCGCTGGGCGGCGTGCGCGACGAAGCCGAGATCCGTGGCCACCGTCGTACCTATGTCGGTTCGATGCCGGGCCGCATCGTGCAGAACCTCAACAAGGTCGGCAGCAAGAACCCGCTGTTCGTGCTGGACGAGATCGACAAGATGTCGATGGACTTCCGCGGCGATCCGTCTTCGGCGCTGCTGGAAGTGCTCGACCCCGAGCAGAACAACGCATTCAACGACCACTACCTGGAAGTGGACCTGGACCTGTCCGAAGTGATGTTCGTGGCCACCTCGAACTCGCTCAACATTCCGGGTCCGCTGCTGGACCGCATGGAAGTGATCCGCATCCCCGGTTACACCGAGGATGAGAAGCTCAACATCGCCACCCGTTACCTGGCTCCCAAGCAGATCAAGGCCAATGGCCTGAAGCCGGAAGAGCTGGAGATCGGCAGCGATGCGATCCAGGACATCGTGCGCTACTACACGCGCGAATCCGGCGTGCGCAACCTGGAACGCGAAATCGCCAAGATCTGCCGCAAGGTGGTGAAGGAGATCGCGCTGGGTGGACCGCAGCCGGTGGCGAAGGCGAAGAAGGGCGCGCGCAAGTCCAAGGCGCTGGTGAGCGTGTCGAGCAAGAACCTGGACAAGTACCTGGGCGTGCGTCGCTTCGACTTCGGCCGTGCCGAAGAAGAGAACGAGATCGGCCTGGTCACCGGCCTGGCGTGGACCGAAGTCGGTGGCGATCTGCTGCAGATCGAATCGACGCTGGTACCGGGCAAGGGCCAGCTGATCCTGACCGGCCAGCTCGGCAACGTGATGAAGGAATCGGCGTCGGCGGCGTTGTCGGTGGTGCGTTCGCGTGCCGAACGCTTCGGCATCGATGCGGACTTCCTGCAGAAGCACGACGTGCATCTGCATGTGCCCGATGGTGCGACACCGAAGGATGGCCCCAGCGCCGGTGCGGCAATGGTGACCTCGCTGGTGTCGATGCTGACCAAGGTGGCTGTGCGCGCCGATGTGGCGATGACCGGCGAAATCACCCTGCGTGGTCGCGTCACTGCGATCGGCGGCCTGAAGGAGAAGTTGCTGGCTGCCCTGCGCGGCGGAATCCGCACGGTGATCATCCCTGATGAGAACCGCAAGGATCTTGCCGACATTCCAGCCAACGTCACCCGCGATCTGGAGATCGTGCCGGTGAAGTACATCGATGAAGTGCTCGATCTGGCGCTGGAACGTCCGCTGGCACCCAAGAAGACGCGCAAGAGTGCGCAGCGCGTCACGGTGCGCAGCAAGGCCAAACCGAGTGGAAACGCGCGCGTCAAGCATTGATGCGTCCTGTCGAAATGCTTGAAACCCGCGTCGTTGCTGGCTTTCCAGCTTGCGTGGGGGTAGGGCCGCTGGTATAAAAGCAGCACTCGCGAATGAGTGATCGCAGTCAGCGCTCACTGAATTCGGCGAACCGTTTCCACATGGCAACCGCATGCAGACGTCGTGCGGTTGCTTCCCTGTCGAATACGCGGAACCCACCGCCAAAGGAGTTGTAAAGAATGAACAAGACCGAATTGATCGATGCCGTTGCTGAAGCTGCCGACCTGACCAAGGCCGAGTCCAGCCGCGCTGTCGATGCCGTCGTTGCTGCCGTCACCAAGGCGCTGAAGGACGGCGATGCGGTCACCCTGGTTGGCTTCGGTACCTTCCAGGTCCGCGACCGTGCTGCCCGCACCGGCCGCAACCCGAAGACCGGCGACACCATCAAGATCGCTGCTTCGAAGAATCCGTCGTTCAAGGCTGGTAAGGCCCTGAAGGATGCTGTAAACTAAGCGGCTCGCTGGGGTGCTTAGCTCAGCGGTAGAGCGTCTCCTTTACACGGAGAGGGTCGGGGGTTCGAAACCCTCAGCACCCACCACAGCACCGCGGTAAGTTTGAAATGTGGAGCGGTAGTTCAGCTGGTTAGAATGCTGGCCTGTCACGCCGGAGGTCGCGGGTTCGAGTCCCGTCCGCTCCGCCATTTTCAACGAGGCCCCCGGCCGAAAAGCTGGGGGCCTTGTTTTCTCTCCAACCACCCGGTTGCCGAGAAAACAAAGAGGTCTGCAATACGGAGCGGTAGTTCAGCTGGTTAGAATGCTGGCCTGTCACGCCGGAGGTCGCGGGTTCGAGTCCCGTCCGCTCCGCCATTGCAAAACTCTTAAATCCTCGTGAAAAAACTTTGAAAAAAGTGTTCAGCGGGGTAGGTTTTCAGGAAGTCTTCGGATATACTGAGCGCCTGCAAAGTTTCAAGCGCGGAGCGGTAGTTCAGCTGGTTAGAATGCTGGCCTGTCACGCCGGAGGTCGCGGGTTCGAGTCCCGTCCGCTCCGCCAACTCTAAGAGCCCTCGACGCAAGTCGGGGGCTTTTTCTTTGCGTCGTTTTCATCGTTTGATGCGCGCGATCGTGTCGATCGCCTGGCCAGGATGGCGGCAGGCCCCGTCGGCACTGCTTTTGGTCCACGCCGCGAAGCGGGTTACACTGCCGGGCTCGCCAATCAAGCCTTGTGATTCCTCACCATGCTGCAGAAACTCCGCGACAAGACCTCAGGCTGGATCGTTACCGTGATCCTGGGGCTGCTGATGATTCCGTTCCTGTTCGTCATCGACAACAGCTACCTCGGTGGCGTCGGCGCACAGAACGTCGCCAAGGTTTCGGCACCGCCGACCTGGTGGCGCTCGGCACCGTCCTGGTGGCCGGTGCGCATGATGTGGCAGCACCATGAGATCAGCGCACAGGATTTCCGCACCCGTTTCGAGCAGGAACGCATGCGCGAACGCCAGCAGCAGGGCGAGAACTTCGACCCGCGCGCGTTCGAAAGCACCGAGAACAAGCTGGCCGTGCTCGATCAGTTGATCGACGAGCAGGTCGTGCGCCTGGTCGGTGAGCAGGCCGGTGTCGTGATTGGCGACGGCGCTGTGCGCGAATACATCACCACCATCCCGGGCTTCCTGGGCGCCGATGGCAAGTTCAGCGAGAGCAATTACCGTCTGGCCCTGGCCGGTGGCAATCCGCCGCGCACGCCGACCCAGTTCCAGGAACTGGTACGTGAGAGCCTGCAGCAGTCGGTGATCCCGTCGGGCCTGCAGAACTCCGGCTTTGTCACCCAGGCCGAGACCGAGCGTCTGTTGAAGCTGCTGGGCGAAACCCGCGATGTGGAACTGGCCGCGCTGCCGGAAGTTCCGGTTGATACCGCGCCGGTGACCGACGCGCAGATCAAGCAGTGGTACGACAGCCATGGCAAGGATTTCCGCCAGGCCGAATCGGTGTCGCTGGAATACGTCGAGCTCAATGGTGCGAACCTGCCGGCGCCGACCGCGGCCGACGAGGCGACCCTGCGCAAGCGCTATGAAGACGAGAAGGCCAAGTTCACCACGCCGGAACAGCGCCAGGCGGCGCATATCCTGATCACCGGCGACGGTGCTGAAGCCAAGGCCGCCAAGTTGGCTATCGAAGCAAAGGCGGCAGGTGCCGACTTTGCCGCGCTGGCCAAGGCGAACTCGGAAGATCCCGGTTCCAAGGCGCAGGGCGGTGACCTCGGTTGGGTGGAACGCGGCGCGATGGTCAAGCCGTTTGAAGACGCACTGTTTGGCGCCAAGGCCGGTGAAGTGATCGGCCCGGTCAAGACCGACTTCGGCTTCCACATCATCAAGGTCGCTGCGGTTCGTGGCGGCCAGGGCAAGTCGTTTGAAGAAGTGCGTGACACCCTGGCAGCCGAGCAGCTGAAGGCCGACGGTGAGCGTGGCTTCAATGATCTGGCAGGCCGCCTGGTCGATGCCATCAACAAGAGCCCGAGCGACCTGGCCGCAGCCGCCAAGGACGTCGGCCTGCCGATGCAGACGCTGGGCCCGATCACCCGCACCACCGCCACCGGCATTGCCGCTGATCCGGCCGTGCTGCGTGCTGCCTTCTCCGACGTCCTGGTGCAGGACGGTACCGCCAGCGATCCGATCGCCCTGGGTGGCAGCAGCAACCACAGCGTGGTGATCCGTGTTGCCGCGCATACCCCGGAGCAGGCGATGCCGCTGGACAAGGCGCGTGAGCAGGTGATCGCCGCGATCCGTGCGGACCGTCAGCGCCAGGCCGGTGACAAGGCCGCTGATGCCCTGCTGGCCAAGCTGAAGGCGGGCGCGACCCTGCAGTCGCTGGCTGCCAGCGAGAAGCTGCAGCTGAGCCCGATGCCGGGCCTGCCGCGCAGCCAGCCGGTGCCGACCCCGGAGATCAACCGCGCGATCTTCAGCGCGCCGGTGCCGGCCGAAGGCAAGCCGAGCTACGGCAAGATCGACGTCAACGGCCATGCACTGGTCTTCGCGGTGAACAAGGTCAACCCGGGCGACATCAAGGAAGTGACCGCCGAGCAGCAGAAGCAGCTGAAGGACCAGCTGAGCCAGATCGACGGCATGGCTGCTGCCAAGGCGTACATCGACGCGATGCGCAAGAGCTTCCTGGTGCAGACCACCGAAGCGAACCTGTAAGCCTCTGGCGAGCAGGAACGAAAAAGGCCCGGCATTGCCGGGCCTTTTTTTGTTGTCGCAACCACGATCAAACCGTGACCTGCGCGATGAGTGCCGACCAAGGTCGGCCGCTACCAGAAGCGAAGCGACCTGCTCCTGCCCCTGCTCTTCATCTTCTAATCCGTGGGTGCCGCCAGAATTTGTCCGCGGCCGGGCAGGTGGGCTGCGCAGGGGCGTGAGCCGCATGGATGCGGCGACCGAGCTTACAGGGATGTACTTGCAGCGGCCCCTGCGCAGCCCGCCTGCCCGGCCGCATACGAGCGATCCGGGCACCTGCGAGGGGCTCCGCCGTTGGCCGTGAACCGCGCGGCAGCGCCGCGCCGACCTCAGTCTTCGACGCGCAGTACCGCGCCTGGCTTCAGCACGCTGCTGCCGCTCAAGCCGTTCAGCGACAACAGTGCCTTCACCGGCATGCCGTAGCGACGGGCGATGGTCCAGGCCGATTCGCCGTTGCGCACGGTGTGGCGACGGTTGCGCGGGCGATCAGCAGCCGACGCGACCACCTTAGCCACCTGCGGGCTCGGCGCAGCGCTGGCGGTGCTGGCCAGTGCGGTGGCAACGGCCGTGCTGGCGATGTCGGCAACGTTCGCGTTGGACGCTGAGACCGGGGCCAGTACGCGTGCCGTGCCCGACGGGCGGTTGCCGGCGGCCAGTGCCGGATTCAAGCGGGCGATCTTCGCCGGGTCCAGGGCGCGCTGGGCGGCCCACTGCTGGACGCTGGTGCCTGCCGGCAGGGTGTGGTCCTTCAGCACCGGTACGGTGCGGTCCAGCGAGGCCATCACGCCCGGCTGGTCTTCCACGTCTTCCAGCACGCAGGCCAGGGCATGCAGCTTCTCGACGTAGGCGTGGGTGACCGGCGACAGACCGGGCAGGCCGGCCGGCTTGGCGTTCTGCGCGTTCATGCCGGCCTTGCGCATGGACTGCAGCACGCGGTACTCGCCGGCGTTGTAGGCCATGGTGGCCAGGCGCCAGTCGCCACCGAACATGCCATGCAGGGTCTTCAGGTAGCGCACGGCGGCCTGGGTGGACTCCACTGCAGACAGCCGGCCGTCGTAGTTGTTGCTCATCGGCACGCGATGGTTGCGTGCGGTAGTGGCGATGAACTGCCACAGGCCGGTCGGGCCGCTGCCGTTGCGGGCATTGGGCCGGTAGCCGCTTTCGACGAAGGGAATCAGGGCGAATTCGGTGGGCAGGTTGGCTTTGCGCAGCTCTTCGACCACATAGCCGAACAGCACCAGCGCGTCATCATCCTGGTTGGCCAGCCGCGAAGGGGCGTGGGCGAACTGCTTCTGCCAGCGCGGGCTGGTGGCCTCGGCGTCACAGGTGGGTTCGGCCAGGCCGTCGCGGAAGCTGGAGAAGATCTCCTGGCCGTTGCGGACCGATGCGGCCGGCAGCGTTGACGGATCCAGCGGCAGGGCCGAGGCGGCGGTCAGGTTCTGGCTGATGCCGGCGCCCAGCGATTGTGCGCCGGCAGTTCCGGCCAACCCCAGGACAAGGCCCAGGGCCAGCGGCAGACTTCGGCGACTCATGCGCGGAAGCCGTCTTTCCAGTGCCGGAGACCGGCCATGACGTCGACGTCGTCCACGACCTCGCGCCCCAGGTGCGCCGACACGGCCGCGCGGATGGGCGCAGTGTGGGTACGCAGGAACGGATTACAGGCAATTTCATCGGCCAGGGATACTGGCAGGGTGGAACGGTCATCGCGGCGCATGGCCAAAGCCTCCTCTTGGCGCTGCAACAAGGCAGCGTTGGCGGGGTCGACATGCCGCGCGAAGACGGCATTTGACACGGTGTACTCGTGAGCGCAACACAGCAGCAGTTGCGCGGGCAGGGCACCCAGCTTGCGCATCGATGCCAGCAGCTGGGACGGCGTACCTTCGAACAGGCGTCCACAGCCCAGGCTGAACAACGAATCTCCGCTGAAAAGCTGTTCAGCGGTGTGAAACGCGATGTGGCTGCGGGTGTGCCCGGGGACGGATAGTACGTGGAACATCTGGCCCAGTGCCTGAACACGTTCACCTTCGCCGACCCGCTCGGTGGCCATCGGGATGCGCTCTTCGACCGGTGCGACCACGCGCACGCCAGGGAAACGCGCCTGCAGCGCCGGCACGCCACCGATGTGATCGTCGTGATGATGGGTGAGCAGGATGGTGTCCACGCGCACGCCTTGGGCAGCCAGCGCCAGTACCGGCGCAGCGTCGCCGGGATCGACGACCACGGCAGCACCGTCGTCGGCGATCAGCATCCAGATGTAATTGTCCGCAAATGCGGGCAGGGCAGTCAGTCGCATAGAATTGGACCATGCCCGCGCTGCAGAGCACCCGTCAAGCGAGCCAGGCCCCGTGGTTCGACAGCGAACCGGCGGAGGCCTTGCGCGTGCTCGAACGGCAACTGCTGCTGCCGCAGCTGTCGCTGCTGCCGGCCCGGCCCTGGTTGTGGATCGCCCCCAGCGCCGCTTGGCTGGCAGATGCGCAGCTGGGCGGGCGCGGCCTGCGCCTGCATCGCCAGGGCAGTGGTTACGCCGGCGATACCCGCTGCGCACTGCCGTTGCCGCTGCCCAACGAGAGCGTCAACGCCATCGTGCTGCAGCATGTGACCGTCGGTGATGCTGACCATCTGCTGGACGAATGCGAACGCGTGTTGATGCCCGGCGGCCATCTGTGGCTGACCAGCCTCAATCCGTTCAGCCCGTTCCGCACCCGATGGCGCCAGCACGGGCTGGCGGTGCGCACGCCGCAGCGGATCCGCCAGCTACTTGAGCGCCATGGGCTGGAATGCGAGGACACGCGCTACCTGGGGCCGATGTGGCAGGGGGCCGGCAGCCGCCGTCGCGGCGGCTGGGCCCCCCTGCGCGCGGCCTGCCTGTTCCACGCTGAAAAACGCACGCTGGCCCTGCCCGGGCCGACCCCGTTGCCCGTGCGCTGGCACGGCACCGTTGCTACCTGATCTGGAGTTGTATTGAAAACCATCGAAATCCACACCGACGGTTCCTGCCTCGGCAATCCCGGCCCCGGCGGCTGGGCGGCGCTGCTGCGCTACAAGGGGCACGAGCGCGAACTGAGCGGTGGTGAAGCGCATACCACCAACAATCGGATGGAGCTGATGGCGGCCATTTCCGGCCTGGAGTCGCTGACCGAGCCCTGCGAGATCGTCCTCTACACCGATTCGCAGTACGTACGGCAGGGCCTGACCCAGTGGCTGCCGGGCTGGATCCGCAAGAACTGGAAGACCGCCGGCGGTGATCCGGTGAAGAACCGTGAACTGTGGGAGCGCCTGCAGGCCGCCACGCTGCGGCACCAGATCGATTGGCGCTGGGTGAAAGGACACTCCGGCGACCCGGACAATGAACGCGTGGATACCCTGGCCCGCAACGCCGCGATCCAGATCCGCGACGGCAGCCCGGTAAACTGAGCCCATGCGTCAGATCATCCTTGATACCGAAACCACCGGCCTGGAGTGGAAGAAGGGCAACCGCGTCGTCGAAATCGGCTGCGTCGAGTTGTTCAAGCGCCGCCCGACCGGCAACACCTATCACCAGTACCTGAAGCCCGACTGCGAATTCGAACAGGGCGCGCAGGAAGTCACCGGCCTGACCCTGGAATTCCTGGCAGACAAGCCGGAGTTTGCGCAGGTCGTGGAGGAGTTCCTGGCCTTCATCGATGGCGCCGAGCTGATCATCCACAACGCCGCGTTCGATCTGGGCTTCCTCGACAACGAGCTGTCCCTGCTCGGCGAGCAGTACGGGAAGATCACCGATCGCTGCACGGTGATCGATACCCTGGCGCTGGCGCGCGAGCGTTTCCCGGGGCAGCGCAACTCGCTGGATGCGCTGTGCAAGCGGCTGGGCGTGGACAACTCGCACCGCGCCCTGCATGGCGGTCTGCTGGATGCGCAGATCCTGGGCGATGTGTACATCGCACTGACCTCGGGCCAGGAGGAGATCGGCTTCGGGCTGGGCGATGATGATGCCGGTGGCGCTGCGGCGCTGCAGGCGTTCGATGCATCCAAGCTGCTGCCGCGCCCGCGCGTGGTGGCTACGCCGTCGGAACAGGAAGCGCATGCGGCGCGTCTGGAGCGGCTGCGCAAGAAGGCCGGCCACGCGTTGTGGGACGGCCCGAAGGTGGAAGAGGCTGCGAGCGCGTAGGCGACCGCGGCAGCTACGCATGGCGGGGGTGACAGGTGCGAAATGCAGCCACGCATGGCGTGGCTCTACTGTAGATCCACGCCATGCGTGGATGGCGCTGGTCAGTGGCAGCGCACCAGGATCACCGTGATGTTGTCCGATGACGCGCCAGCGCAATCGCGCTGCCGCCCCACAATTTGCGTTGCAAATCGTGGGCCCCGTCTCACCAGCATCCATACCCCCGCCGCTTCGCGGCCGCCCCCTGACTCAGGGGGCTTCCCTCCAGCCGGCTTCAGTGGCAGCGCACCAGGATCACGGTGATGTTGTCCGAGCCGCCGCCGTCGAGGGCGGTGGCGACCAGGCTGTCCACGCATTCCTGCGCGCTGGCATCGTCGAAGGCGAGGGTGCGGGCGATGCCGCGATCATCCACTTCCTCGGTCAGGCCATCACTGCACAGCAGCAACTGCATGCCCGGGCGCAGCTCGCCGCTGGTGGTTGCCACGTTCAGGTGTGCCGGGTCGGTGACGCCCAGTGCCTGGGTGACCACGTTGCGGTGCGGATGGGCGCGCGCCTGCTCGGCGGTCAGGTTGCCCTGCGCGACCAGTTCCTGCACCACGCTGTGGTCCTGGCTGAGCTGGGCAAGCTGGCCATCGCGCCACAGATAGGCGCGGCTGTCGCCGACCCAGGCCACTTCGTAGCGGTTGCCCTGCACCCGTGCAGCGACCACGGTGGTGCCCATCGGCAGGCTGTCGTTGCGCCGGCGCGAGGCACGGATGATCTCTTCGTCGGCCGTGCGGATCGCCTGCGCCAACGGCGCGCCACGGCGGATCTCGCGGACGATGGTCTCGCGCGCCAGTGCGCTGGCCACTTCGCCGCAGGCGTGCCCGCCCATGCCGTCGGCCACCAGCCACAGGGCCAGCTCGCCGTCACCGTAATAGGTGTCCTCGTTGAGCTCGCGGCGCAGGCCGGGGTGGGTGAGATGTCCGAATTCGATCATGGTGGCTGCTGGGGACGGGGTAATGCCGGGGAGAACGGCATCATCACGGCCAAGCGGACATCCGGCAAGCCATGCAGTCAGGAAAATTTCACTTCGCGGGCCACAATGACTTGTCGTCAGCCGCGCTTCCTCGTATGATGCGCGTCCCCGGTTCGCCGGGGAACATCTGGAGAGGTGGCAGAGCGGTTGAATGTACCTGACTCGAAATCAGGCAGGCGTTTATAGCGCCTCGGGGGTTCGAATCCCCCCCTCTCCGCCAGATAAAAAGAAAAGGGCTGCCGAAAGGCAGCCCTTTTCTTTTTATCTGGCGCGGGGATGCGAAGTGCGCTTTGCGCGCTTCGCCCCATGCGTTGCTGCGCAACGAATGAGCCCCTCCCTTTGCCGGCCTCTCCCCGCGGATGCTTCAGTAGATCCACGCCATGCGTGGATGCCGTTCGCATGCCGCGGGTTACCATGTGCGCATCATTTGCTGGAGCGCCCCCATGACCGCTGAAATCCTCGTCCCCGTTTCATTCGGCGAGCTGCTGGACAAGATCTCGATCCTGCAGATCAAGTCCGAGCGCATCAGTGACGAAGGCAAGCTGGCCAACGTACGCAAGGAGCTGTCCGCGCTGGAAACCACCTGGATGGCGCACCCGGCGGCAGTGAAGGACATCGCCAAGCTGCGTGCCGAGCTGAAGGCGGTCAACGAGCAGCTGTGGGAGATCGAGGACGACATCCGCCTGAAGGACAAGGCGCAGGCCTTCGATCAGGGGTTCATCGACCTGGCGCGCAGCGTGTACCTGCGCAACGACGAACGCGCGCGGATCAAGAAGGCGATCAACCTGGCGCTGGGCTCGGCCTATGTGGAAGAGAAGTCCTACCAGGACTACACGCAGCGCGCGTAATCCCAGGCAGCCCGATGCAATGGATCCAAGCCATGCGTGGATGCAGCCGCCGGGCTGCGGGACGGTGCGGACCAAGGTCCGCACCAATCAGATCCCGCTCAGCCGTTCGGTCCGTCACTCAGCCCAGGTGGTCGGCCACGTAGCGCTCGAACGCAGCAATGCCGTCCTCGACGGTGATCAGTTCCATCACGTCGTCGAATTCGATCTTGGTGCCCCACTTGAGGTCGGCGGCCTGCTTGCCCAGGTACTTGCGCGCCGCGTCGTCGTAGCGGTCCGCGCAGTAGCGGCGGTCCGAGTACGGGCCGCTGCGGTTCGGGTTGCTGGCCGCATGCAGGCCCAGCACCTTGGCGCCCATGGCATTGGCGATGTGCATCGGACCGGAGTCCGGCGTCATCACCAGGTTGGCGCGGGCCAGCAATGCCGGCAACTGCTTCAGCGTGTCCTTGCCGACCAGATCCAGCGCCGGAACATCCAACTGGGCCAGGATGGCGTCGGCCATGCTGCGCTCCAGTTCGCTGCGACCACCGCACAGCACGATCCGCCAACCGCGCGTGACGGCATGGTTGGCGACCTCGGCATAGCGGTCGGCGTACCAGTTGCGGCGCACGTGGCTGGAGCAGGGCGAGATCATCAGCACCGGCCTGCCATCGTCCTGCCATTGCGCAGCGGCCCAGTCATAGGCGGCCTGCGGCACGGCCAGATCCCAGCTGACGTCGGTCTGGCGCAGGCCCAGCGGCTCGCAGAAGCTGCCGATGGCATCGAGCACATGGATGCCCGGGCGATCAGCGATGCGTTCGTTGATGAAGAGGCCGTGCAGGTCCTTGGAGCGGCTGCGGTCGTAACCGATGCGGCGCTCGGCGGGAATGAAGGCGGACAGCACGTTCGCGCGGAACGCCACCTGCATCTGCAGCAGCGCCTCGAAACGTCCGGGCGGCAGCTGCTTGCGCAGTTCCTTCACCCCGGCCATGCCGGTCTTCTTGTCGTAGGCATGGAAGGTGACGCCCGGCAGGCCATCAAGCAGCTTCTGCCCGACCTTGTCGATGATCCAGTGGATCGGCGTGTCCGGGCGCGCGGCCTGCAGGGTGCGCACCAGCGGCACTACGTGGGTCACATCGCCAAGAGCGGACAGGCGCAGAAGACACAAGGAGGAGGACGCTGATGCCATGTGTTGTTAGACTCAAAGGAATGGTCGCATTCGACGCCAATGAAGCGCTGACGCCATGCCGCGAGGGTCGCGGCATCGGGGCCATTCTGTTCGACCGCGAGCGGCTGCGGCAAGCCGACATCGGTCTGTTCTCGCCACAGCACTGGGCCGGCAAGGCCCGGCCGGTGGGTGAGGGCGGCCGCGGCAGTGCCTGGTTCGTGGATGCGCCGTTCGGTCCCAGCGTGCTGCGGCACTACCTGCGCGGGGGGCTGGCGGCCCGGATCAGCCACGACCAGTACATCTGGCGGGGGGCGGACCGGACCCGCAGTTTTGCCGAATTCCGGCTGATGCGCGCACTGCGCGAGAAGAAACTGCCGGTGCCCAGGCCGATTGCCGCCTTCTACATGCGTGAGGGCCTGCGCTACCGCGCCGCGATCCTGATGGAACGGATCGAAGGGGTACGCTCACTGGCCGACCGCGCACTGGTGGCCGGGCGCGGTGCGCCGTGGGAGGAAACCGGGCGGATGATCGCGCGCTTCCACCGTGCCGGCCTGGACCATGCCGATCTCAATGCGCACAACATCCTGTTCGACGGCAACGGCCATGGCTGGCTGATCGACTTCGATCGCGGGGTCATCCGCATCCCGGCCACGGCCTGGCGCGAGCGCAATCTCAAGCGCCTGCTGCGCTCGCTGATCAAACTGCGCGGCGAGCGCAGCGTGGAAGACGTGGAAAAAGACTACGCGCGCCTGCGCCGCGCCTATGACATGGCCTGGAACCGGGGCACCTGATGGACTGGTCGTTGCGTTTCCTCGGCGTCGGCAATGCGTCGGCGGTCGAGCTGGGTTCGCCGATGTCGGTGATCGAGCGTGATGGCCGGCCGTGGCTGACCATCGACTGTGGTGGTGAAGGCCTGACCGCGTTCAAGGCGCACTACGGGCATATGCCGCAGGCGCTGTTCGTCACCCATGTACACCTGGACCACGTGGCGGGTTTCGAACGGTTGTTCGTGGACACCTTCTTCAGCGCGCAGCGGCGCGGCAAGGTGCGCCTGTACGTGCCGGCCACGGTGGTGCCGCTGCTGCACAAGCGCATCGGCGATTACCCGAACGTGCTGGCCGAGGGCGGCGCCAACTTCTGGGATGCCTTCCAGCTGATCGTGGTGGGCGATGCGTTCTGGCACGAGGGCGTGCGCCTGGAAGTGTTCCCGGTGCGCCACCACTGGCCGGAGACGGCCTATGGCCTGCGCCTGCAGGGCGCGCTGACCTGGAGCGGCGATACCCGGCCGATTCCGGAAATGCTGGCGCGCTTTGCCAATGACAATGAGCTGATCGCCCACGACTGCGGGTTGCACGGCAATCCTTCGCATACCGGGGTGGATGACCTGGAACGCGAGTACAGCGCCGAGCTGCAGGCACGGATGATGCTGTACCACTACGCCAGCGTGGCCGATGGCCAGGCCCTGGCCGCGCGTGGGCACCGGGTAGCACAGCCCGGCCAGTGCGTTGTGCTGGCCCCGCCGACCGCCCCGCACGTACTGGCGCAGGATCCGCCGTGAGCAGCGCTGGCCACGCCGCAACGCCGGCGTTGGCTGCCGAGCTGGAGCGACTGGAACGTGCACTGCATTGCCCGCAGGTGCGCGCAGATCATCAGCGTCTGGCGGCATTGCTGGATGAGGATTTCAGCGAGATCGGCAGCTCCGGCCAGTGCTACGGCCGTGAGGCCGCGCTGGAAGAGATCCCGCTGGAGCGTGCGCAGGTGGTGATCGAGTCGGACCAGTACGCCGTGTGGATGCTGGCAGAGGGGCTGGCCCAGGTGCGTTACCGCAGTCGCTATCACGTCGATGGCCAGCCGCAGCGCTGGGTGCTGCGCAGCTCGCTGTGGCGTCTGCATCCAACGGGCTGGCGGGTGGCGTTCCATCAGGGGACGCCGGAGGCGCGGTAGCGCCGGGCCATGCCCGGCGAAGCGCGCCAGCCAAGGTTGGCATCCATCAGGGGCGGGGTATCGCCTGAAAAGGCGGTGGCCCCGCCGGCTGACCTCGGCGCCCGCGTCGATCGATACCGTTGCTGCCTTCCGGCCCTGGCGGAGTTTTCGACCTAGCGTCGCGAGGGGCCGACGGGGCCACCATAGAGACGTTGGCCGCCCGGAGGCGGCCGATTCACGGATCAGGGGAAGCAGCGCGTCGTGCGCCGGAGACCACAGCCGGACTGCGCATCAGTTGACCGATGGCAGAGGCGCATTCTAGCGCAGGCATGGGTGCTGATGCCAGCTTCACGCGCTGAATCCGATGTAACCCGTTGCCTGCGGCATCGGCCCGGGGCTGCTGCCGTTGCTAGAATCCGGCCGCAGGAGGAACGACCTCCCCCACATCGGGATTCAATGACCAGGACGGCCTGGCCCTACCAAAGGAGGGCTGTCATGGCCTGGATCTATCTGTTGTTTGCCGGCCTGCTGGAAATCGTCTGGGCCGCGTCGATGAAGCAGTCTGAAGGCTTCACCAAACTCACCCCCACCGTCATCACCATCGTCGGCATGATCGCCAGCTTCTGGCTGCTGGCCGTCGCCATGCGCAGTCTGCCGCTGGGCACCGCTTATACGATCTGGACCGGCATCGGCGCGGTCGGCGCCTTCGTGGTCGGGATCGTGTTCCTGGGCGAGCAGGTCAGCCCGATGCGGATTGGCGCAGCGGTGCTTATCGTCGCCGGCCTGGTGCTGATGAAACTCTCCAGCAGCTGAGGCTGGTAAATGGTGCGACGGGGATAAGGATATTCCCGTTTGGCCGGAACAAGAGAATATGCATATTCGGCAAAGTCGTGACGACTGCCGTGATTATTTGACGGCCATCATGAAAATAACGTGCCGGATTCACGTGGTGCTGGCGGTGGCGGCCGCACAGTGCGCCCATTCGTCAAGCGAAACCGGGGAATTTTCGCGATGACGGACGTGCAGGGGCACGCAGCTCCTGCAGTGCTCTGACGTGAAAGTGTGATTGTTTTCCAAGGTTGATACCGCAGGTCTTGTTCCCAAGGTGGGGCAGGGCGGGACGACATCACCTCAAAAAAACCTGCCTGCTGTGCCACCGGTCATTTCATGGAGATTTACCGATGAACCGCATTTACCGTCTGGTTTTCAATCGTGCCCTCGGCGTAATGCAGGTTGCTTCGGAGGTCGCCCAGAATCCCGGCGGAAGTGCCGCCACCTCGGCAAGGTTGCCGCGATTGCGGACGCACCAGTTGGCGGTGGCCTTAGCCGCCACGCTGGCCAGTGGTTCGGCGTTCGCGGCGTGCAACACGGTGGGCGCAGTCGTTACCTGCGACCCCGGCACTACGGTCAACAACTACACCAACGCTACCTCCGGCATCACGCTGAACGTCCTGGCGGGGGCCACGCTGCGCACGCCCCCGATTATCGGTGGCGGCAACGCGGCGACGTTGAGCGGCGACAACGTGACGGTCAACAACAGTGGCACGATCGATCCGAGCTCGATCATCCTCGCCTCGCCCGGCCTGGTCGTCGGCAATGGTTCGGCCAACAACAGCGCGATCTCCGTCAACAACAATACCGGCGGGCAGATCAAGGGTGTCGTCAATCTCGCAACGTTGCTGGGCTTCGGTGGGCAGGCCCTGGTGGCGCAGAACGTCAACGGCACCACCACCATCAATAACGCCGGCCTGATCAGCACGTCGTTGATCGGCGTTGGCAGTGTGTCCGACGCGACCACGGTGGTGACCTATGGTGGCGCGGCAGCCAATGTGACCAACAGCGGCACCATCGACGGGCGCGTCGGCCTGGGCGCCTCTGGCGGCAATACATTCCTCAATGCGGGCACTGTCAACGGCAGCGTGCACCTGGGTGATTCGACCGGCGGCAATACCTTCACGGCCGTTGCCGGTTCCAGCGTCTCCGCAAGCGGCGGCGTTGCGGGCGCGGGTACGCTGACCGGCATCACCGGCGTAAAGGTTGCGGCAGCAGGCACGGTCAACGCAGGTGCCGGTACCGGTGCGGCCAACAACACGCTGGTACTGCAGGACAACGCCGGCAACAACGGTCCGGTATCCAGCATCGGCTGGAGCAACTATCTGGGCTTCCAGAAGCTGACCGTCAACAGCGGCACCTGGAATCTGCAGGGACCGTGGTCGGGAACAGGGGCTATCACCCTCGGCGGTGGCCAGGTGAACTTCGACAGCAACACGTCGTTCGGTTCCGGGCTGTTCACCGTCAACGGCGGCGCGATCGCCGCCAGTGGTGCGGGCCTGTCGCTGGGCAACAACTTCGCCCTGAATGCCGGGCTGACTCTGGGTGGTACCCAAGGCTTCGGTTTGAGTGGCGTGCTGTCCGGGGCCGGTGGCCTCACCGTGACCAATGCCGGTGTGGTGAGCCTGGGCGGCGCGAATCTGTTCTTCGGCGGCGTCAACCTCAACGCCGGTAGCTTGCTGCTGGGCAATGCGGGCGCACTGGGCAGCGGCAACCTGACGGTAGGCGGTACCGCATCGCTGGATACCAGCGGTGCCTTCAACCTCGCCAACAACATCGTCGTCAACGGTGGTGGCAATCTGAATCTGCTGGGCAGCAATGCGCTTTCCCTGAACGGATCGCTGTCGGGTGCGGGCAACCTGATCAAGAGCGGTGCGGGCACGCTGACCTTGGGGGGCGCGAATTCGCTGACCGGTGGTTTCTCGATCACCGGGGGGGCGCTGGCGCTCGGTGCGGGCGGCAATCTGTCGTCCACCGGTGCGTTGACGCTGGCCACCGGTACGACGCTGGACCTCACCGTTGCAGCCAACCAGACCGTGGGTTCGCTGGCAGGGCTCGGCGGCACGGTGAGCCTGGGCACCCGCACATTGACCCTCGGCGGGCTTGGCAATACCTCCTTCGCTGGCAACTTCACCGGCACCACGGGCGGCTTGATCAAGGTGGGTACCGGCGTGCAGACCCTGTTGGGCAGCAACGCGCTTACCGGCGGCGTGGCCCTCAACGGCGGCGGGCTGCTGCTGGGCAACAGCAACGCGTTGGGCACAGGTACGTTGAGCGTCGGTGCTGAAGTCACTCTGGATGGCACAACCGCGCTTTCGTTGGGCAACGACGTCTCGCTTGGCACCGGAGGTTCGCTGGCGCTGCTGGGCGGGCAGCCGTTGGTATTCAACGGTGTGATTTCCGGCGGCGGCAGCCTGGTCAAGAACGGCGCCGCACTGCTCACGTTGAATGGCGCCAACACATTCGGCGGCGGTGTGGTCGTCAATGGCGGCAACCTGCTGCTGGGCAACAACACGGCACTGGGTACCGGCCTGCTGGACATCAACAATGCCGCCACGCTGGATGCAAGCGCGGCGTTGAACCTGACCAACAACATCAACCTTGCCACGGGTGGTTCGCTGAACGTGCTGGGCGGCCAGCCGCTGACGCTGGGCGGCGTCCTGGGTGGCAATGGCGGCCTGATAAAGAGCGGCGCTTCGACCCTGACGCTGACCGGCGCCAATACCTTCACCGGCGGCCTGAACGTTGCTGCCGGTACGGTGGCGCTGGGCAGCGGCGGCGGCCTGGCCGCGACCGGTGCGGTCAGCCTGTCGGGGGCCGGGGCGGCGCTGGATCTTTCCCTGGGGGGCAATCAGACCATCGGTGCACTGTCCGGCGTGGCAGGTAGCACCGTGGCCCTGGGTGCCAACACGCTCGCCTTTGGCAGCGCGACCAACCAGACCTTTGCCGGTGTGATCAGTGGCGTCGGCGGAGGCCTGGTAAAGAACGGCAGTGGCGTACAGACATTGACCGGTGCAAACACCTTTACCGGCGGCGTCGCACTCAATGCCGGCGGGCTGCTGCTGGGCAACAGCGGCGCGCTGGGAACCGGTGCGCTAAGCATCACCGGTGCTGCGACGCTGGACGGCACTACCGCGCTCAACCTGGGCAATCTCGTCAACCTTGGTGCGGAGCTGACGTTGGGGGGCAGCAACAACATCACCTTGGCCGGCGACATCTCCGGCGTCGGCAGCCTGACCAAGAACGGCGCCTCGCTGCTGACCTTGAACGGCGCCAATGGCTTCAGCGGAGGTCTGAACCTCAATGCCGGCAGCGTGGTGCTGGGCAGCAGTGCAGCGGCAGGGACCGGCGCGCTGAACATCGGTGGCAACGTGTCGCTGGACGGATCGACCGCGCTGAACCTGACCAACAACGTTGCATTGGCTACCGGTGCGATCCTCACGCTCCCCGGCAGCCAGAACGTCACCCTGGGCGGCGTGGTGTCCGGCGACGGTGGCCTGGTGAAGAACGGCGCCACGGTGTTGACGCTCAATGGTGCCAATACTTTCGGTGGCGGCCTGAGCCTGGCCGGCGGCGGCCTGCTGCTGGGCAACAGTGGAGCGCTGGGAACCGGCGCGCTGAACGTTGCTGCGAACGCCAGCCTGGATGGCATCGTTGCGCTTGATCTGACCAATGCGGTCAACCTTGGCGCAGGCTCGGCACTGACGCTGATCGGCAGCAACGCACTGACGTTCGGTGGTGTGGTGTCCGGTACCGGCGGTCTGGTCAAGAACGGCGCCGGTACATTGACTCTCGGCAACGCCAACGGCTTCAGTGGTGGCCTGGCGTTGAACGGTGGCAACCTGCAGCTGGGCAATGCCGGCGCTCTGGGAACGGGCGCGCTCAACGTCGGCGGCAATGCAACGCTGGATACTGCAGCAGCCTACACCGTAGGCAACGCGATCAACCTGGCTTCGGGTACCACGCTTGCCCTGCAGGGCAGCAATGCGCTGACGCTCGGCGGTGTGGTGGCCGGCAATGGTGCACTGGTCAAGAACGGTGCGGCCTCGTTGACCCTGACCAATGCGAACACCTACGTCGGCGGTACCACGATCAACGCTGGAACCCTGGCACTTGGCGCGGGCGGCAGCCTGGCTCTCGGTGGTGACGTCACCCTCGGCGGTGCTGGCGCCGGCTTCGACATATCGGCGGCAACCGGCAGCCAGACCATCGGTGCGCTGAATGGCGTGCTCGGTACGACGGTCGCACTGGGCGGAAATTCACTGACCTTCGGCACCGCCACCAATGCGGTGTTCGACGGCGTGATCAGCGGAGGCGGTGGTCTGGTCAAGGTGGGCGCAGGGGTGCAGACCCTGTCCGGCGTCAACACCTTCGGCGGCGGTGTCAGCCTCAATGCCGGTGGCCTGGTGATCGGCAATGACGCGGCGCTGGGCAGCGGTGCGCTGACCGTGGGTGGTGCGGCAACGCTCGACACCAGCCTGGCAGCGACGCTGGTCAACAACATCACGCTCAACGCCGGCTTGACGGTGCTGGGCAGCAACGCGCTGACGCTCAACGGGGTGATCTCCGGCGCTGGTAGCCTGACCAAGAACGGTGCTGCCACGCTCACCCTCAATGGCGTGAACACCTATACCGGCGGCACCAACGTCAATGCCGGCACGCTGGCACTGGGGGCAGGTGCAAGCCTGGCCGCCAGCGGCATCGTCAACCTGGCCACCGGCGCTACGCTGGATCTCTCTGCGGGCAGCGGCAACCAGACCTTCGGCACCCTGACCGGCAATGGCATGGTCAACCTGGGCGCGAACTCGATCACTGTCGGCGGACCGACCAACGGTGTCTTCAGCGGCTCCATCGCCGGTACCGGTGGCCTGATCAAGGAGGGTACCGGCACTGAAACACTGACCGGTGCCAACACCTTCACCGGTGGCACGCTGATCAATGCGGGCACGCTGGCGATCGGTGCCGGTGGCAGCCTGGCGGCAACCGGCGCGGTTACGCTTTCCGCGCCGGGTACCGGCTTCGACATCTCGGCCGCTGGCAACCAGGCGATCGGTGCGCTCAACGGCGTCGCTGGCAGCACCGTGGCGCTGGGTGGCAACACGCTGACCTTCGGCGGCACCGACAACGGCACCTTCGATGGCCTGATCGGTGGCACCGGTGGGCTGGTCAAGAACGGTACGGGCATCCAGACGCTGGGCGGTGCCAACACCTTCGGTGGCGGCGTGGCACTCAATGGCGGTGGCCTGGTGGTCGGCAACAATGGTGCGCTGGGTACCGGCGCGCTGACCGTGGGCGCCAACGCGTCGCTGGACAGCAGCATCGCCGCGAACCTCGGCAACGACATCGGCCTGCTGGCGGGCGCTACGCTCAACCTGCTCGGCAGCAATGCATTGACGCTGGGTGGGGCGATCTCCGGCGACGGTGGCCTGATCAAGAACGGCGCGGCAACGGTGACCCTGACCGGCAGCAATACCTTCACCGGTGGCACCGTCATCAACAGCGGCACGCTGGCGATCGGTGCGGGCGGAAGCCTGTCACCGACCGGTGCGGTGAACCTTGCCGGTACCGGCACATTCGATATCTCTGCCGGCGGCAACCAGGGCATCGGTTCGCTGGCGGGCGTGGCCGGCAGCACGGTGTCGCTGGGCGGCAACAGCCTGACCCTGGGAGGCACCACCGACGCGACCTTCAACGGTGGCCTGACCGGCAGCGGTGGACTGGTCAAGAATGGCAGCGGCGTGCAGACGCTCAACGGTGCCAGCACCTTCGGTGGCGGCGTCACCCTCAATGCCGGCGGACTGGTGGTGGGCAACAACGCGGCGTTGGGTACGGGCGCGCTCACTGTCGGCGGCGCTTCCACGCTTGATTCCAGCAGCGCGGTGACCTTGGCCAACAACATGGTGCTCAACGCCGGCCTGACCGTACTGGGCAGCAACGATCTCACGCTCAACGGCGACCTGTCGGGCACCGGCAGCCTGACCAAGGACGGCGTGGCTACTCTCACGTTGAACGGCACCAACACCTATACCGGCGGGACCAACATCAATGCGGGTACGCTCGCGCTTGGTGCCGGTGCCAGCCTCAACGCAGGCGGCATCGTCAATCTCGCCACGGGTGCCACCTTCGATCTTTCAGCGGGCAGTGGCACGCAGGTATTCGGTACGCTGATCGGCAACGGTACGGTCAACCTTGGCGCGAACACGCTGACCATCGGCGATGCCACCAATGGTGTGTTCAGTGGTTCGATCGGCGGTACCGGTGGCCTGATCAAGGCCGGCACCGGTACCGAAACACTGACCGGCGCCAACACGTTCACTGGCGGCACCACCATCAACGCCGGCACGCTGGCGATCGGTGCCGGTGGCAGCCTGGCGGCAACAGGCGCGGTGAACCTGGCCAACGCCGGTACCGGTTTTGATATCTCCAGCGGTGGCAACCAGGCCATCGGTACGTTGTCCGGCGTTGCCGGCAGCACGATCAGCCTTGGCGGCAACACACTGACCACCAACGCAGCGGGCAACAGCACGTTTGCCGGCGACATCAGCGGCACCGGTGGCCTGGTCAAGAACGGTGCGGGCGTGCTCGGCCTGACTGGCAGCAACACCTTCGGTGGGGGAGTGGCGCTCAATGCCGGTGGTCTGTCGCTGGGCAGCAATGGTGCCCTGGGTACCGGCGCGCTGACCGTCGGCGGTGATGCCACGCTGGATGGCAGTGTGCCGCTGACCCTGGGCAACAACGTGCAGCTGGCAAGCGGCACGCTGACCCTGCTGGGCGGTACGCCGCTGACGCTGGACGGCGATATCGCCGGCGCCGGCAACCTGCTGAAGGATGGCGCAGCGACGGTGACCCTGGGCGGTGCCAGCAGCTACACCGGTACCACGACGATCAACAGCGGCACCCTGGCCGTCGCCGCCGGTGGCAGCCTGTCCTCGGCCAGCACGGTGAATCTGGCCGGCGCCGGAACGCTGGATATCAGTGCGGCCGGCAACCAGGGCATCGGTGGCCTGGCCGGTGTTGCCAGCGGCAACGTGGTGCTGGGCGGTTCCACGCTGACCACCGGCGGCAGCAATGCCAGCACCACCTTCGGCGGCACCATCGGTGGAAGCGGTGGGCTGGTGCAGACCGGCACCGGCACGTTGACCCTGACCGGCAACAACACCTACACCGGTGGCACCACCATCAACGGTGGCAGCACGTTGCAGATCGGCAATGGCGGCGCGACCGGTGCGATTGTTGGCGACGTGACCAACAACGGCGCGCTGGTGGTCAACCTGTCGGCCAACACGACACTCGGTGGGACTCTCAGCGGCAGCGGTGGCCTGACCCAGGCCGGCAGCGGCACGCTGACCCTGACCGGCAACAACACCTATACCGGCGGCACCACCATCAACAGCGGTGGCAGCCTGCAGGTGGGCAACGGTGGTGCCACGGGGGCGATCATCGGCGACGTTGGCAACAACGGCAGCCTGGTGTTCAACGTCGGTGGCAACACCACGCTCGGTGGCGTGGTCAGTGGCAGCGGCGGGCTGACCCAGGCCGGAGCCGGCACGCTGACCTTGACCGGCAACAACACCTACACCGGCGGTACCACCATCAACACCGGCGCTACGCTGCAGGTCGGCAATGGCGGTGCCAGCGGTGCGATCGCCGGCAACGTCAACAACAACGGCAGCCTGGTGTTGAACGTCGGCGGCAACACCACGCTTGGCGGCGTGGTCAGTGGCAGCGGCGGGTTGACCCAGGCGGGCAGCGGCACGCTGACCCTTACCGGCAACAACACCTATACCGGCGGCACCACGATCAACGCTGGTGGCACCGTGCAGATCGGCAACGGCGGCGCCGGCGGCGCGATCACCGGCAACATCACCAACAACGGTGGCCTGGTGGTCAACACAGGCGGCACCACGACACTGGGTGGCAGCATCAGTGGCACGGGCAGCATCGTGCAGGCCGGCCCGGGCCCGCTCAACCTGGGCGGCAACAGTGGCGGATTCACCGGTACCGGCCAGGTCACCGGCGGTGGCCTGAATGTCACCGGCACCATCGGTGGCCAATGGACCATCGGCAGCGGCACCACGTTGTCGGGTACCGGCACCATCGGTGGTAGCGCTGGCGGCGTGACCGTGAGCAATGGCGGCGTGCTGTCGCCGGGCAACGGCCCAGGCAATGGCAGCAGTGGCGGCAACGGTGCGGGCACGATCACCGTGGGTGGCAACCTGACTCTGGCACCGGGCAGCACGCTGTCGGTCGACCTGGGCGCTACCGGCAGTGACGTGGTGCAGGTGGGCGGCAGCGCGAACATCGGCGGTGCATCGGTGGTGGTCAATGCCATCGACCCGAACACCAGCTACCAGCAGGGCCAGCAGTACACGATCATCAACGCAGGCGGCGGCGTCAGCGGGCAGTTCGTGCCGCCAACCACCACCTCTGCGTTCCTCTCACTGAGCCCGGTGTACACACCGAATGCTGCGCAGCTGAAGATCGATGTGAAGCAGACGGCGGCCTTCGTTACGGCTGCGCAGACCCGCAACCAGCTGGGCGTGGCATCGGCGCTGGACAGCCTGCCGCAGTCCGGCGCGGCGCTGGGCCTGTACAACACGCTGCTGGCCTACGACACCGCCACCGCGCGCAACGCCTTCAACCAGCTCTCCGGTGAAGTGCATGCGGCCAGCCGTGCAGTGCTGCTGTATGACAACTACCTGGAAGAGGGCATCCGCCAGCGTCTGGGCAGCGAGCTGCCGACGGTGCGTGGCGAGCGCGCTTCGGCATGGCTGGCCGGTAGCGGCAAGGTGTTCAAGCAGGACGGTGATGGCAACGGTGACGAGATCCGTGCCAACCGCAATGCACTGATGGCCGGCGTCGACTGGAAGCTCGGCGAGCACGTGGTGCTGGGTGCGGCGGCAGGCAGCGAGCGGCTGGACACGCGTCTGTACGATCGCCAGTCGCGTGCACGCCTGCGTGGCAATACCTATGGGCTGTATGCGCAGGGCGAGTGGAACAACGGGTTTGCGGTCGGTGGCAGCGTGTCGCGCGGTGATTACCGCACGCGCACCACGCGTGAAGTGCCGCTGCTGGCACAGACGCTGCACAGCCGCCAGGATTCGGATGTCACCATCGCCCAGATCGAAGGCAGCTGGACCTGGACCCATGGCAGGACGCAGCTGCAGCCGTACGTGCAGTTCACCAAGCACTGGGTGGACAGCGATCGCGCGGTGGAGCAGGGCGGCAGCGCAGCACTGGTACTGGAAGGCGGCAAGGACACGCTCAACGTCAGCACCGTCGGCGTACGCGGCCGCTGGGATGTGGGCAGCGGCGAGCGCTATCCGGCACAGTTGACGGTCGGGCTGGGCTGGCAGCACGCGTCCGGTGACACCGACGTGGCCAGCCGGCAGAGTTTCGCCGTCGGTGGCAATGCGTTCGATGCCTACAGTGCCGTGATGGCGCGCAATGCGCTGGTCAGCCAGGTCGGCGTAGCGGTTGGCCTGGGACGCAGCAGCCAGCTGTCGCTGTTCGTGCAGGGCCAGCATGGTGACGGTCGCAACGATATCGGCGGCCAGTTGAACCTGCGCGTCGGGTTCTGAGCTGGTTTGCCAACGGTAGATCCACGCTATGCGTGGATCCGTCGGGAGCGGGGGCTACAGCACCCGCTCCATTTCCACGGCGTCGATCCCGGCGCCGTGGCCGTCGGCCACCACGCGTACCACCTGGAAGCCGAGGCCGGCATAGAAGCCCTGCGTATGCTGGCTGGTGCTGAGCGTGATGCGCTGGATCGACGGGTCTGCTGCTGCCTGGTGCAAGCGGGCCACTGCCAGCGCGCGTCCCAGACCCTGTCTGTGGCGACCTCGTTCAACCATGCCCCAGCAGAAGCTGGCACCGCCTTCGCCGCCGTTCCAGAGGCCGCCACAGGCCACCACCTGGCCCTCGACTTCGATCACCTGGAATGCGCACTGCGCGGCGTGTTCATGCAGGAAGCGCTCGAAGTCTCCTCGCTCCTGGGGGGCGAAATAGGTGGGCACGTTGCTGTCGAAGATCGACAGGCAGGCGGTGATGTCTGTGGGGCGGTAGAGGCGGGGTGTCATGAAGGAACGTCATCGTGGTGGCGCACTCATTGTGCGCGACGTCCGCATCATTGATGTCCGAACATGGCGAGCCCGGAAACCGGTTCGGGCGCAGACTGCAGGTCCCCGTCATCAGGAGGTTCCATGTCGAATGCTCATGCCAGTTTCGTAAAACTCCACCAAGGCGCCGATCTTTACGTGCTGCCCAACGTATGGGATGCCGGTGGCGCCCGCCTGGTCCAGCAGCAGGGGGCTCTCGCGGTGGGAACATCGAGTGCTGCGATGGCGTGGTCCTGCGGTCATGCCGATGGCGGTGCGCTGCCTGATACCGCGCTGCTGCAGCGGGTTTCCGAAATCGTTGGTGTGACCTCGTTGCCGGTCACGGTCGATATCGAGGACGGCTACAGCGATGCCCCCGACGTGGTCGCTGCGAGGGTGCTGCGCCTGGTGGAAGCGGGTGCGGTCGGGATCAACATCGAAGACGGCGCTGGCAGCCCTGAGGTGCTGGTGGCGAAGATCAGCGCCATCCGTTCTGCGCTTGGCGGGCGATCACTGTTCATCAATGCGCGCACCGATGTGTATCTGCGCGGACTGGCCGAAGGCGATGAGGCGGTCAGGATGAGCATCGATCGGCTGCAGGCCTATGCGCGCGCCGGTGCCGACGGCGGCTTCGTGCCGGGGCTGCGCGCGCTGGACGAGGCTGCGGCGGTTGCCGGTGCCGTGCCGCTGCCTCTCAACCTGATGTGGCTGCCGGGGATGGCGTCGTTTGCTGAGCAGTCGCAGGCAGGCGTGCGGCGGCTGAGCGCAGGGCCCGCGTTGTTCATGCACGCATGGACGGCGATGGCTGCGGCGACCACGGATTTTCTCGGCGACGCGATGGCGATGCCGGAGGGGGCGCCGGGGTATACAGCCTTGAACCAGCTGTTCAGCGAAAGGTGAGGGCGCTGGGGACGGGGGCAGCGGGAGGCTGGGGCATGGGCGGGTAGTCGACTCGACCGGGCCGAGACATCCACGCATGGCGTGGATCTACTGCCGTATCTGGAGGAACAAGCCCCTCTGTTGAGGGGCTGCCCCGACAGGGGCAGGGAGAGGCAGGCAAAGGGAGGGGCCCGGACGTTGCGCAGCAACGTCTGGGGCGAAGCGCGCGCAGCGCACTTCGCGTCCCCAGCCAGATAAACCAGAGAGTCCGCTGTCCGGTTCTACTCCTGCAGAACAGTCAAAGCCCTGCCTGAGCGGTTCCATCGGACATCCACGCATGGCGTGGATCTACTGCCGTATCTGGAGGAACAAGCCCCTCTGTTGAGGGGCTGCCCCGACAGGGGCGGGGAGAGGCAGGCAAAGGGAGGGGCCCGGACGTTGCGCAGCAACGTCTGGGGCGAAGCGCGCGCAGCGCACTTCGCGTCCCCAGCCAGATAAATAAAAAAGGCCACCCGAAGGGCAGCCTTTTTTATTTATCTGGCGGAGAGAGGGGGATTGCTGGGTGCATCCCTGCACCCAGCCCTTCCGCGCTGCGCGCTGCAGGGCCAGCCTTCGGCTGTCCGGTTCTGCTCCTGCAGAACCGTCGAACCCCGGCGGGGCTTCTCTCGCCCGATGCTCTCCACCAGACAAATAAAAAAGCCGCCCAGAGGGCGGCTTCTTCATTTATCTGGCGGAGAGAGGGGGATTCGAACCCCCGAAGCGCGGTTTAGACGCTTACACACTTTCCAGGCGTGCTCCTTCAACCACTCGGACACCTCTCCGGATCCCTGCCATCGGCAAACGCCTCAGCAGGGGCGCAAATTCTAGCGGGCGCAGCGGCAGGACACAAGCACTGGTTTGCAGGGCGAGAGGGCTGGACAGGCGTGGCACAATGGAACATCCGATGGAAGACGGTGGCCTGATGTCCTATCTCGTCCTTGCCCGCAAGTGGCGTCCGAAGCGTTTTGCCGAGCTGGTGGGCCAGGAACACGTGGTCCGTGCGCTCAGCAATGCGCTGGACAGCGGCCGGGTCCACCATGCGTTCCTGTTTACCGGTACCCGCGGCGTGGGCAAGACCACGATCGCGCGCATCTTCGCCAAATCGCTGAACTGCGAGCAGGGCACCAGTGCCGATCCCTGCGGCCAGTGTGCGGCCTGCCTGGACATCGACGCCGGTCGTTACATCGACCTGCTGGAAATCGATGCCGCGTCCAATACCGGCGTGGACGATGTGCGCGAGGTGATCGAGAACGCGCAGTACATGCCCTCGCGTGGCAAGTACAAGGTGTACCTGATCGACGAAGTGCACATGCTGTCCAAAGCCGCGTTCAATGCGCTGCTGAAGACGCTGGAAGAGCCGCCGGAACATGTGAAGTTCCTGCTGGCCACCACCGACCCGCAGAAGCTGCCGGTCACCGTGCTCAGCCGCTGCCTGCAGTTCAACCTCAAGCGCCTGGACGAAGATCAGATCCAGGGGCAGATGACCCGCATCCTCGCCGCCGAGGAGATCGAGTCTGACCCGACCGCCATCGTGCAGCTGGCCAAGGCCGCCGACGGCAGCCTGCGTGATGGCCTGTCGCTGCTCGACCAGGCCATCGCCTACGCCGGCGGTGCGCTGCGCGAGGACGTGGTGCGCACCATGCTGGGTACGGTCGACCGTACCCAGGTGGCGGCCATGCTCGATGCCTTGGCCGAGGGCGATGGCCCGCGTCTGCTGCAGGTGGTGGCGGCGCTTGCCGAGTTCTCGCCGGACTGGAGCGGCGTGCTTGATGCGCTGGCCGAGGGCCTGCACCGCATCCAGGTGCAGCAGCTGGTGCCGGGCGCGTCCGCCGCTGCCGAAGGACTGGATGCCAGCGTATTCGCCGAGCGCCTGCGCCCGGAAGTGGTCCAGCTCTGGTATCAGATGGCCTTGAACGGTCGTCGTGATCTGCCATTGGCGCCCAGCCCGCGCGCCGGCTTTGAAATGGCCGTGCTGCGCATGCTGGCGTTCCGCCCTGCGGCTGCCGTGCCGTCGGTGCCGCGTACCCCGGAATCCTCCGGTGGCAGCGCACCGACCGGTACGGGCCAGACCGGGGGCGGCGTTGCGGGCAGCCACGAAGGAGCTGCTCCGGCCGCTGCTGCTGCTGCGCAGGGAGCCGTCGCCGTCACCCAGGCCGCTGCAGCACCGGTGCCGGCGGAGGCAACCGCACAGACCCCGACCCCGGCGCCACAGCGCGAACCCGATCCTGAGCCCGAGCCGACCCCGGAACCGGATCCGACGCCTGAACCTGAACCGGTTCCGGTCGAGGAACCCGGGTCGCCGCCGCCGATGAAGGTGCAGCTGGCTCCCGAGGCGGCCACGCCCAAGGCGCCCGCCGAGGCAGACGACCTGCCGCCGTGGGCGACCGACGAGGACACCGCCCGCGATGAGGCGCTGGCCGCCGAAATGGCGACGCCCGACGCGGCCATGGTCGCCCCGTGGCACGAGCCGCCAGCGCCGGCGCCGCAGCCGGTTGCAGAGGCTGTCGCGGTGCCGGAGCGTCAGTTCCGTGCGGAGGGCATCCCGATCGCCCCGGCCGTCGCGGCTGTCGCTTCCGACCGCTCCGCGGTGGGCAGCGTCAGCGATCTGGCCTGCGCCGAGGACTGGCTCGACCTGATTGCCAACAGTGGCCTGAGCGGTCCATCGCGACAGCTTGCGGCCAATGCGGCCTTCATCAGTTGCCAGCATGGGGTCTTGAAACTGGGCCTTTCGCCCGGATTTGAATACCTGCGCTCCGAGCGCGCGCTGGCAGCGCTGGGCGAGGTGCTGGAAAAGTCCCTTGGCCACGCGCTGAAGATCGTGGTCGAAACCGTGGAAACCGAGCAGGTCCCGGCCGAGACCCTGCACCAGCGCGCCGACCGCCAGCGTGGCGAGCGGCAGCAGGCTGCCGAGGCCATTTTCATGGACGATCCGGAAGTCCAGCTGCTGATCCAGCAGCACGGCGCCCGGGTTGTTTCCGATTCCATCCGTTCTTTTGACGAGTAAGACGACATGCGCGGCAATATCGCCCAACTGATGCAGCAGGCCCAGAAGATGCAGGAAAACCTGCAGAAGGCCCAGGAAGAAATCGCCAAGATCGAAGTGACCGGCAGCGCCGGTGGCGGCATGGTCAGCGTCACCCTGACCGGTGCCAAGGAGTGCCGCAAGGTGCGCATCGATCCGTCGCTGGCCAGCGATCCGGAAATGCTGGAAGACCTGATCGCCGCCGCCTTCAACGATGCGTCCAACAAGATCGACGCCGAGTCGAAGTCGAAGATGGGTTCGGCCACCGCCGGCATGCAGCTGCCGCCGGGCATGAAGATGCCGTTCTGATGTGCCGCGTGGCATCCGCACCGCCGGGTGCCACGCACTGTGTAGCGTCGAGCGTGCTCGACTGCCCGCAATTTCCAGTCGAGCACGCTCGGCTCTACAGAACACACCGCCGTGTCCGCACCGCTGCTTGAACAACTGATCGATGCACTGCGGGTGTTGCCTGGCGTTGGCCAGAAGACGGCCCAGCGCATGGCCTATCACCTGCTCGAGCGCGAGCGCGAAGGTGGCAAACGCCTTGCCGGGACACTGGCAGAGGCGGTCGAACGCATCGGTCATTGTGCGCAGTGCCGCGACTTCAGCGAAACCGAGCTGTGCCCGACCTGCGCCAATGGCAGCCGCGAGCGCAGCCAGTTGTGCGTGGTGGAATCACCGGCTGACCGTCTGGCGATCGAGAATGCCACCGGCTATCGCGGCGTCTACTTCGTGCTGCAGGGGCGCCTGTCGCCGCTGGATGGCATCGGTCCGCGCGAGCTGGGTCTGGAGCAGCTGGAACAGCGTCTGGCCGAAGCGGAAGTGCAGGAGCTGATCATCGCCACCAGCGCCACTGTCGAAGGCGAAGCCACCGCGCACTACCTCGCGCAGTTGGCGCGTGCCCGCCAGGTGCGGCCGAGTCGACTGGCCCAGGGCCTGCCCCTCGGCGGTGAGCTGGAGTACGTCGATCGCGGCACGCTGTCGCACGCGTTCGGCACCCGCAGCGAAGTGCGCGACTGAGTCGATGCCGGGCATGCCCCGGCGTTACCGGCCTACAATGCGGTGACACCCCGCCGAGGCCGACCATGAGCAGCGAAACCCTCTTCAGCAAGATCATCCGTCGCGAGATCCCGGCCACCATCGTCTATGAAGACGAGGACGTGCTGGCGTTCAAGGACATCGCGCCGCAGGCGCCGGTGCACGTGCTGTTCATTCCGAAGAACGAGGTCATTCCGACCCTGGATGACCTGCAGCCGTCGCAGGCGCACTTGATCGGCAAGCTGGCCCTGGCCGCCGCCGAGTACGCGCGGCAGGAAGGCTTCGCGCAGGACGGCTACCGCATCGTGATGAACTGCCGCGAAGATGCCGGGCAGACCGTGTTCCATATCCACATGCATCTGCTGGCTGGCGCGCCGCTGGGTCATTTCGGCACGCCGGGGCACTGACGCGGTCATCCACGCATGGCGTGGATCTACAGCGCACGCCAACAGCAGTAGATCCACGCCATGCGTGGATGAAAAAGGCCGCCCCATGGGCGGCCTTGTGCATCATGCGTACCGGGCCTGGACTACCACCAGCCCCAGCCGCGGTAACCGCCCCAGTACGGGCCATACGGGCCCGGGCCCCACGGTCCGTAGGGGTAGGGCACCACATCGACCTGGCGCTGCTCCGGCCACAGGTAGATCACGTCGGCCGCCAGCTTCGGCAGTCGGTAGTCGTAATCACCAATACGGGTGTTGGCGTAGCCATCGATCTTGCCGATGAAGGTCACGTCGCGGCCGGCTTCGAACACGGCCGGATCGTAGAAGCCGGCACGGCAGGCAATGAAGCGGCCGTCGCTGGCATCGGAGGAGGTCGTGTTCGGACGGCCGCTACCGTTGAGCGGGCGCGAGATGATCTGGAAACAGGTCTCGCCCTGGGCGGGCTTGGTTTCGATGATCCGGCCACCCCAGCGCACCGGCGTGCCGACCTGCTGGGTGGCAACCGAGTCGCGCGGGGAAACCAGGCTGAACTGTCCCTGCAGCGGCTTGGGAGCCGTGGCGCAGGCCGACAGGGCCAGGGCGGCCACGGCGGTGAGGAGGAACTTGGTATTCATGGGGAGGCTCCGGAAGTCGGGCGATGCCTGCGCAGGTCCCGCAATAATGGGGCGAGCTCGGTACAAGTGCCAGCGTAGCGTGCATCAGCGAAACGCTGGCTGAGTGTGATGAGGCCCGGGTCGGGTCGTTGCGCGTTGACCCGGCGCGCCCAGTGCAGGGCGGGTTCGTGCGGTTCGCGGCCCAGCCCAAGCCGCGCATAGCGCTGCCCCAGCCGGTGCCAGGCGCGCAGCAGCGGGTCGCGCTCGCGTTCGCCACGGGCCAGCAGCCACGCCATCCACGCCAGCGCCAGCAACGCGGCCATCACGAAGCCGGCCAGCAGCTGTCCCGGCTGCAGATCGTCCAGCCCGAACGGTTGCAGCAGTTGCTGCTGGCGGCGCGCGTCGAAGGACAGGACCAGTTCGTTCCAGCCCCTGCGCATCCAGTCGCGGACCTGGCCCAACTGCAGCCAGCGCTGCTGTAGGCCGGTATCGGCCCCGGCCTGCAGACGATCGTCGAGCGTGTCCAGGATGCGCTCGGGTGCTACTGCCGCTGTCGGGTCGATGCGCACCCAGCCGCGTTGCGGCAGCCACACCTCGGCCCAGGCGTGGGCGTCCATCCGCCGCAGTACCCAGTAGTCGCCGATCCGGTTGCGCGTGCCACCGGCGAACCCGGTGACCACCCGCGCCGGAATGCCGGCATTGCGCATCAGCACCACGAAGGCAGAGCTGAAATGCTGGCAGTAGCCGGCCTTGTAGTCGAACAGGAATGCATCGACGGGATCGCGGCCGGCGGCCGGTGTCTCCAGCGTGTACGAGAAGTCCGCGGTTATCCACGCGAGGGCGCGACGGACCACGGCGGCGTCATCGTTTCCTGCGTCCTGCCGCCACTGTCGGGCCAGGGTTGCCGTGCGGGGGTTGAAGCCTTCCGGCAACTGCAGCGCAGCGCGGCGCTGATACGACGACAAACTGGCATCAAAGCGCAGCGGCGGGGCCGAGTGCAGGCGCCACCGGCTCAACGCGGACAAGGTGCGGTCGCTGCTCAGGCTCAGGGCTGCATCAAGCCGGCTGCCTTCCGGTGCGGCGGTCGGGAGATCCAGCGCGACCAGCTGGCGACGGTCGGTGGGCTCGTAGTCGATCTGGTAATCCCAGCCCTCCGTGCCGTGCTCGACCACTGCAGGCAGCAAACGCTCGGTACGGCGGTCGCGTTTCCAGACATGCCCATCGAACTGCGTCAGTACCGGCCCGCGCCAGTAGCGCTGTGCCGGTTCCGGAACCGCGCCGAAGAACTGCGCCCGCAGGGCCGGGGTGTCATCGGCCATCAGATCCAGCCACTTGTCCGGCTCCATCGTGTCCGACAGGCCGGGTGTGCCGACGGCGCGATCGGGAATGCCCCACAGCGGCGTGGCCAATCGTGGGAACAGCCAGAAGCAGGCCAGCGCCAGCGGCAGGCCGATCAGCAGCAGCCGACCGACGTCGCGAAGCTGCGCGGACAGCGGGGGTGGCGTACTGCGGCCTTCACCCTGTGCCAGTCGCTGCAGCGCAATCAGGGTGCTGATGCCGGCCAGCACGGCGAGCACGGTGGTCAGCGGCCCCTGGTCGAGCAGGAAGGCAGCGAACGGTGAAAACAGGGCAAAGCCGAGCAGGCTGCGTGCATCGCGCAGGGTGCGCAGCTCGCTGGACTTGATCGCCAGCATCGCCGCCAGCAGTGCACAACCGGTATCCCGGCCCGGGCGCACCGCCCCCATCTGCCAGACGATGGCGGCCAGCATGCCCAGCACCAGCAGTACGCGCACCGGCATCGGCAGCATGCCGCGCTGCGACAGTGCTGCAGTGACCAGTGCTGCCACGGCGATCAACGCGGCCAGCGTGGTGGGCAGCTGCAGCAGCAGCGGCAACAGGGCCAGTGCGGCGCTGGCCAGCGTCCACGTGCGGGAGTTGCGGTCCAGCAGCAGGGCAGGCTCAGTCATGAGGAAGCAACGCCAGCGCGCGCAGGCACAGATGGTGGTGGCTGGCACCCTGGCCGGGGCCGATCGGTGGGTGCATCGGCAGCAGCAGCGTGTAGCGGCGGCCTTCGCGCTCGGCGCTGTCCACCCAGCGTGCCAGCCGCGCGATGCGGGCCTCCTGGCCCAACGGTGCCAGCGCGCGCCAGTCCAGCACCACTTCGATGCCTATCGGCTTCTCGTATTCGCGTACCAGCAGCGTGTCGCGGCGCGCGGAGTGTTTCCAGGCAATGCTGCGCGGTGGATCTCCAGCGCGATACGGGCGCAGCTGATGCAGTTCCTCGCCGTTGGCGTGGGCGCGGGTGTGCAGTGGATCGCTGCCCTGCTGTGGCAACGGCGGCGCCTTCGCTTCGGCCAGCGGGTAGACCAGCAGGGGTTCTTCCGGCCACACCCATGACCACGCCCTGACCAGGCCAAGCGGTTGTGTGGTGGACAGGCGGATACGCGGCAGTTCCAGCCAACCACGGCGTTCGCTGGGCACTTCCAGCTCTGCTTCACCGCGGCCGTGTGCGGGCAGGTCGAGCCACGCCTCGCTGTCGCCCAGCTGCAGGTGCAGGCCATGGCGCGCTCGCGGGTCGCGCAGCGACAGGTCCACGCGCAGGCGCAACGGTTGCCCGGCCGGCAGCGGTTCGGCGGAGATCGCGTCGATCTGCACACCCGACAGCTGCAGGTGCGCGGCGATGGCGCTGGCGATCGCTGCCGCGGCCAGCAGCAGCGCCAGCAACAGCGCAGGGTTGTTGTTGTAGTTCAGCGCGCCCAGCAGCATCGCGACCAGCAGGCAGGCCACAAACAGGCCGAAGCGGGTCGGCAGCACGTAGATGCGCCGTCGGTCCAGCCGTTGCGGCAACGACTCCGGCGTGCGTGGGCGTGCCAGCTGCAACAGTCGCCGGGCATGCGATGCCATCTTCAATCGACCGCGACGGTCTGCAGGATCGCGCGAGCCAGCGCTGGCCCCGAGCTCGACTCGGCTTCACCCACCAGGCGATGGCCAGCCACCGCTACGAACAGCGTCTGCACGTCTTCGGGTACCACGTGGCCACGGCCGAGCAACAGCGCATGTGCCTTGGCCGCGCGCAGCAGGGCCAGGCCGGCGCGTGGCGACAATCCCACGCGCACGCCGGCGTGCTGGCGGCTGCGGGTCAGCAGTGCCTGCACGTAGTCCACCAGCGCGTCGCTGACATGCACCTGGCCGACCGCCTCGCGCAGTGCGCGTACCTGGGTGTCGTCCAGCTGGGGCAGCGCGCGGGCGATCAGGTCACGACGATCGCTGCCACGCAGCAGCTCACGTTCCGCCTGCGCGCTGGGGTAGCCCATCGCCAGCCTCAGCAGGAAACGGTCCAGTTGCGAATCGGGCAGCGGGAACGTGCCTGACAGATCCACCGGGTTCTGCGTGGCGATCACGAAGAATGGATCGGGCAGGGCATGGGTTTGGCCGTCGAGGGTGACCTGCTGCTCGGCCATCGCTTCCAGCAGTGCGCTCTGCGTGCGCGGCGGCGCCCGGTTGATCTCGTCGGCCAGCAGCACGTGGGTGAAGACCGGCCCGGGGTGGAACTGGAACTGGCGGCTGCCGGCGTCGTAGACCGATACGCCGAGTACGTCAGCCGGCAGCAGGTCGGAGGTGAACTGCACGCGCTGGAAGCTCAGCCCCAGGCTGCTGGCCAGGGCATGGGCCAATGTGGTCTTGCCGAGACCGGGCAGGTCTTCGATCAGCAGGTGGCCGCCAGAGAGCAGGGCCACAAAGGCCAGTCGAACCTCCTGCACCTTGCCCAGCACCAGTGCATTGACCTGGTCCTGCGCGTTGCGCAGGGACTGACGCAGTTGATCGGTTAGCATGCTGGGCATGGGGGACGAAGCTGTCATGGTCGTCTCAAGTTCGGTAACCGGTCGATTCTATCCATAGAGCAATGCAGGGCGAACAACGCGCACGTACGATTTTTCTCTGGTTATGGACGCTCGTCACAGCGGCCAAGCTGGTCGTGGCCGCACGCCTGCCGTTGTTCGTCGATGAGGCGTTCTACTGGCAGGAAGGCCAGCACCTGGCTGCGGCCTATTCGGATCTGCCAGGGCTGACGGCCTGGCTGACCCGGTTGGGTGTGGAGCTTGGCGGTCAGCACGTGCTGGCGCTGCGCCTGCCATTCCTGGCCATCGGTGCACTGCTGCCGCTGCTGGTATCGCGCATTGCGGCGCGCTGGTTCGGCAACGTTGCAGGTTGGCAGGCCGGCAGCTTGACGCTGTTGATGCCGTTGTCGGCCACGCTGGGTCTGCTGGCCGTACCCGATGTGCCGATGGCACTGGCGGCAGTGCTGTGCCTGGATGCCGGCGCACGCCTGCTGCGCAACGTAGATGCATCCTCGGCGGTGAAGCTGGCGCTGGGCCTGCTGATCGGCGCGCTCAGCCACTATCGCTTCATCGGTGTGATCGGCGTCGGCTTCGTTGCCCTGCTGGCGCTGCCGCAGGGCCGGCGCATGCTGGCCGATCCGCGCGTCTGGGTGGCCCTGGCCGTTGGCGTACTGGCATGGCTGCCGCTGCTGGCCTGGAATGCCGACAATCACGATGCCGGTCTGAAGTTCCAGGTGGTCGAGCGTCATCCGTGGGCGTTCGAGTGGCGCGGACTGTGGTTCCTGGTGATCCAGCCGATGCTGGTGACGCCCATCCTGTGCATCGCGATGTGGAAGGTGGCGCTGGCGGGTACCCGCAGTGGCGGCGGTGCGCGCGTGCAGTGGCGTTATTTCGGTCTGGTCGGCGGTGTGTCGACATTGGGCATCTTCGCACTGGGCTTCTTCACCGACGTCGAGCGCATCAGCTTCCATTGGCCGCTGCCGGGCTACCTAGCCCTGCTGGTGGCGGTGCCGGTGATCCTCAACGGCTGGCCGCGCTGGTTGCGGCGTACCGGCTGGTGGCTGGCCGGGCTGGGCATGGTGCTGGCCTTCGGCTATTACCTGATGGCGTCCTCGTCATCGCTGCGCGAGCAGTTGGCCGGCGACAAGTACTACCCGCGCAACTTCGCCGGCTGGCAGCCGCTGGCTGCTGCGGTCCGCGAAGAACTGCAGCAGATGCCTGAAGGCAGCCGCGTACTGGCCGGCAACTTCAAGGTGGGCGCCGAACTGGGCTTCCAGCTGGGCCGCGGTGACATCGAAGTGCTGCCGCATCCGCTCAACGACAAACACGGCCGTACCGCGCAGCTGGCGCAATGGAACCAGGTGCATGAAGGCGAGCGCGACGTGCCGATGCTGCTGGTGCTGTCGCCCAGCGATCAGCGTTTCCGCGATCTGCTCACCCGCTATCACGCCCTCTGCGAACAGGTCGGGCCGCTGCCGCCGCCGCGCGTGGTCAGCAACGATCATGGATTCCAGCGCTTCCTGCTGTTCCGCCTGCCGGTGCAGCGCGCGCAGGGCCCATGTGTAGCCCCCGCACTGGCCTGGCTGGACACCCCTTCCAACGGCGACGTGGTGAGCGGCACGCTGGCGATCAAGGGCTGGGCGTTCAAGGAAGGTGTCGGCCTGTCGCGGGTTGAAGTGCTGGTGGATGGTCGTTCGATCGGCGACGCCAGCTACGGGCGGGTGTTCGATATCCGACATGCCTGGCCAGACAGCACCGACCCGCAACATCCGGCTGTCGGTTTCGATGCAACGCTCGATACGGGTACGTTGTCACCGGGAAAACACTGGCTGGGCCTGCGCCTGCATGGTTGCGATGGCAGCGTGGAGCAGTGGCAGGAACAGCCGTTCGTCGTGGAAAAGCGCTGAGGCATCGTGCCTCGTGTCACGGGCCGGGATCAGGGCACCACGAATCCGGCCCTGCGCAGCAATCCGCACAGTGCGATCAGCGGCAGCCCGATCAGGGCCGTGGGGTCGCGATTGTCGATGGCCTCGAACAGGCTGATGCCCAGGCCTTCGCACTTGAAGCTGCCAGCGCAGTCCAGCGGTTGTTCGATGGCCACGTAGCGGGCGATCTCCGGCGCCTGCAGCGCGCGGAAGCGCACCTGGGTCAGATCCATTGCCGTGAAGGATTCTCCGCCACGGGTGAGACTGATGGCAGTGTGGAAGCGCACCGTCTGCCCGGACATGGCCGCCAGCTGCGCGCACGCCGCCTCGACCGTACCCGGCTTGCCCAGCGGCTGACCGTTCAGGTCCGCCACCTGGTCCGAGCCGATCACCCAGCTGCCGGGATGGCGGGCGGCCACGTCGGCCGCCTTGGCGCTGGCCAGGCGTGCCGCCAGCGCCAGCGGGGCCTCGTTGGCGTGCGGAGTCTCATCCACCTCCGGGCGTGCGCAGTCGAAGGGCAACCCCAACCGTTCCAGCAGGTCGCGGCGGTAGCGGGAGGTGGAGGCCAGGACCAGGGCAGGCATGCGGGAATTCCGGGGGCGGGGCGCGGCAGTCTGGCCCGGCACAGCCAGCCACAGCAAGCCTTTCATGGCAGTCATTTGACACGCGACCTGCCGATCCTTAATATTCGGCGGCTTATGTCCGCGAACGTACCCGAAACGCTGGATGCCTGGCGGATGGTCGTAGCGCGAAGGCGCTTCGATGGTCAGGTCTCCCTGGCTGAATTGACTCGCCTGCAGGGGCTTGTCGCAGATACCGAAGGCGAGTGTAATTACTCGCTCGAATTCGGTCGCGACGAGATCTTGCGGGTATCCTATGTGGAACTCAGCATCGATACCGCGTTGCCGCTGACCTGTCAGCGCAGCATGCAGCGTTTCCTGCTGCCGGTGAAGATGACCCAGAGGCTTGGCCTGATCCGCGACGAAGACGAGGAATCGTCCTTGCCGGAGGAATACGAGCCGTTGCTGGTGCCGGAAGATGGCCAGCTGCGTCCGTTGGACCTGGTCGAGGACGAACTGGTGCTGGCGGTGCCGGTGGTACCCCTGTCGCCGTACGGTGAGGCAGTCGACAAGGACTGGGCACCGACCGAAGAAGAAATTGAAAAGGCCAACCCGTTTGCGGCGTTGGCGGCATTGAAGAAACAATAGCAGCCGGTTGTCGTCGGCGGCTGCGGCGAAAGCGAAAAGTGTGCTGGACGCTGGCGTCCTGTGCGACGAAACGACGAAGCAAAACGAACCGAGTTTGGAGCAATCCCATGGCTGTCCAGAAATCCCGTGTTACCCCGTCCCGTCGTGGCCAGCGTCGTTCGCATGACGCCCTGAGCGCCAAGCAGCTGTCGACCGACCCGACCACCGGCGAAGTGCATCTGCGTCACCACATCACTGCTGACGGTTTCTACCGCGGCAAGAAGGTCATCCAGACCAAGTCTTCGGCTGTCCAGGAAGACTGATGTGCCGGAAGGTCGCTGCCCGCTGGGCAGCGGCCTTCGCCTTCTTTCCCGGGCACGCCGGTGAACGGCGGCTCGTGCAACAGGAAACATGATGAGCAAGCGGATCTACTCGAGGATCGCGGGCACCGGTAGCTATTTGCCGGAAAAAGTCCTGACCAACGCCGACCTGGAAAAAATGGTCGAGACCTCGGACGAGTGGATCCAGACGCGCACCGGTATCCGTGAACGGCACATCGCTGCCGAAGGCGAAACCACCAGCGATCTCGGCTACCAGGCCGCGCTGCGTGCGATCGAAGCGGCCGGTATCGACGCGTCGCAGCTCGACATGATCGTGGTCGGCACGACCACCCCTGATCTGATCTTTCCCTCCACCGCGTGCCTGATCCAGGCCAAGCTCGGTGTGAGCGGCTGCCCCGCTTTCGACGTCAACGCGGCCTGTTCGGGCTTCGTGTTCGCGCTCAGCGTGGCCGACAAATTCATCCGTTCCGGTGATGCCCGCCATGTGCTGGTGATCGGCGCGGAAACCCTGACCCGTATCGTTGACTGGGAAGACCGCACCACCTGCGTGCTGTTCGGTGATGGCGCGGGCGCCGTCGTGCTCAAGGCCGACGAAGAAACCGGCATCCTCAGCACCCACCTGCATTCGGATGGCAGCAAGAAAGAGCTGCTGTGGAACCCGGTCGGCGTCTCGGTCGGTTTCGGTGAAGGCAACAACGGTGGCGGCACCATCAACATGAAGGGCAACGACGTGTTCAAGTACGCCGTCAAGGCGCTGGACTCGGTCGTGGACGAAACCCTGGATGCCAATGGCCTGACCAAGTCCGACCTGGACTGGCTGATCCCGCACCAGGCCAACCTGCGCATCATCGAAGCCACCGCCAAGCGGCTGGACATGTCGATGGACCAGGTCGTGGTCACTGTCGACAAGCATGGCAATACCTCGTCCGCCTCGGTGCCGCTGGCGCTGGATGCGGCTGTGCGTTCCGGCAGGGTCGAGCGCGGCCAGCTGCTGCTGCTGGAAGCGTTCGGTGGTGGCTTCACGTGGGGTTCGGCACTGCTGCGCTATTGATAGTGCGAGTTACGACAACGTGAAACCGTCGTTACGGCCCCTCTGGGGCCGTAATGCGTTAAAGGAGACTGTCATGGTTGAGCCCATCGTCATCGAAGGGCAGCGCGCCTGGCTGAAGCAGTACGGCGAAGGAAGCCGAGCAGTGGCCCTGGGCCTGCTCAATTTTGTTGCCCGCCGGTTCCATCTCGACGCCCTGCGCCCGCCGCCGCACCGCGGTGGCGACGCCGCGCGCGAAACCGAGGCCCGCCGGCTGGCGGAACTGCAGGCGCAGGGCGTGAACGTGCCCGCGGTGATCGGCAGCGGCCATGCCGCGCTGGTGATCGGCGACAACGGCAGCTCGTTCAATACCTGCCTGCGCGAAGCTGACGATCCCGGCCGCGATCGCCTCGTGGCTGCGGCGATGCAGGCCATTGCCGAAGCGCACGGTCGTGGCGCCTATTTCGGCCAGCCGCTGCCGCGCAACCTCACCTGGGATGGCCAGAACGTCGGTTTCATCGACTTCGAAGAAGATCCGCTGGAAGTCATGGACCTGGCCGAGGCACAGGCGCGCGACTGGCTGATGTTCGGCTATGGCGTTGCCAAGTACTACGCCGACCGCCCCGAATGCCTGCAGGCGATGATGGCCGAGGCGATGAACGGGGTGCAGGCACCGGTGCGTGCGCACGTACACGCCGTCAGTGGCCGCCTGCAGCGCCTGGCGCGGGTGTGCATGAAGCTGGGGCGCTCGGCGCGCGCGCTGGCCCACTCCATTTTCATCACCCACGGTGCCACCACGCTGGGCCTGCTGATGGTGGTCGGCCTGTGCATGGACTGGTTTGCCGACGGCGAGCTGGACATCCTGCAGCTGCTCTGCTGACAGCGGGGCAGCTCGCAGCATCGGGTAGTGCCGGCCGCTGGCCGGCATCACCCGCTGGCCGATCCGGCAGGCCGCCTCCATACGCCGTGCATACGCGCACGTACAGACGACACGGCATGTTCCCCCTTATCATGGCCCGCTTCGATTGCAACAAGCGGATGACCGCGTGACCCTATCCACCCTCGCTTTTGTCTTCCCCGGTCAGGGCTCGCAGTCTGTGGGCATGCTGGCCGAGCTGGCCGAACTGCACCCGCAGGTGCGTGAGGCCTTCACCGAGGCATCCGATGGTGCCGGCGTCGACCTGTGGGCGTTGTCCCAGGGTGGCCCGGAGGAAATGCTCAACCGTACTGAATACACCCAGCCGGCCCTGCTGGCCGCCAGCATCGGCGCGTGGCGCGCCTGGAACGCCGTTGGTGGCCCGCGTCCGTCGGTTCTGGCTGGCCACAGCCTGGGCGAGTACACCGCTCTGGTCGCCGCTGGCGCCCTCAGCCTGCACGACGGTGCGCACCTGGTGCGGCTGCGCGGGCAGCTGATGCAGGAAGCCGCTCCGGCCGGTGTCGGCGCGATGGCCGCCGTGCTCGGCGCCGAAGACCAGCTGGTGCTGGACGTCTGCGCGGAAGCCGCCGGCAGCCAGGTGGTCGTTCCGGCCAACTTCAACTCGCCGGGCCAGATCGTGATCGGCGGCGACGCTGCCGCGGTCGACCGTGCGCTGGCGCTGCTGGCCGAGAAGGGCGTGCGCAAGGCGGTCAAGCTGGCCGTCAGCGTGCCCTCGCATACCCCGCTGATGCGCGAAGCCGCCAACCGTCTGGCCGAAGTGATGGCGGGCCTGTCCTGGCAGCTGCCGCAGCTGCCGGTGGTGCAGAACGTCGACGCCAAGGTGCACGACGGCGTGGACGCGATCCGCACCGCGCTGGTGCAGCAGCTGTACCAGCCCGTGCAGTGGACCGGCTGCGTGCAGGCGCTGGCCGCGCGTGGCGTCACCCAGATCGCCGAGTGCGGTCCGGGCAAGGTGCTGACCGGCCTGGTCAAGCGCATCGACAAGGCCATCGACGGCCGTTCCCTGGCCACCCCGGGCGACTTCGAAACCGCCCGCGAGACGTGGTCGGCCTGATTGCCCCTGTTCCTGCCGACCGTGCCGGTGGCCGCTGCAAGCGGCACGGGTGCGGCGGCCGCCCCAGCCTGAGGAAAACATCATGAGCAAGCCCCTGCAGGGTGAAATCGCACTGGTCACCGGTGCCAGCCGTGGCATTGGTGCCGCCATCGCCGATCTGCTGGCCGCCCAGGGCGCCACCGTCATCGGCACCGCCACCACCGATTCCGGCGCCGCCGCGATCGGCGAGCGCCTGGCCGCCCACGGCGGTCACGGCCGTGCGCTGAACGTCACCGACGCTGCCGCGCTCGACGCCGTGCTTGACGGTATCGCCAAGGAATTCGGCCCGATCTCGATCCTGGTCAACAACGCCGGCATCACCCGCGACAACCTGCTGATGCGCATGAAGGAAGACGATTGGGCGTCGATCATCGACACCAACCTGACCAGCGTGTTCCGCACCAGCAAGGCCGTCATGCGCGGGATGATGAAGGCGCGCAAGGGCCGCATCATCAACATCGCCTCGGTGGTGGGCGTGACCGGCAACGCCGGCCAGGCCAACTATGCCGCCGCCAAGGCCGGCATCATCGGTTTCTCCAAGTCGCTGGCCAAGGAAATCGGCTCGCGCGGCGTCACCGTCAACGTGGTCGCGCCGGGGTTCATCGACACCGACATGACCAAGGCGCTGCCGGAAGAAGCGCGTACCGCGCTGATCGGCGACATCGCCCTCGAACGCCTGGGTTCGCCGGAGGACATCGCCCATGCGGTGGCCTTCCTGGCCAGCCCGGCTGCCGGCTACATCACCGGCGAAACTCTCCATGTGAACGGCGGCATGTACATGCCGTAAGCAAGGGGCGCAGGGATCGCGCCGCAAGTGATTGATCTGCGAGGATTTTTGCTGCAATGCAAGGTCACGCCGGTTTCCACTACACTATCCCACGGCCATCGCCTTTGATGGCGACCACTTTTTGAACCACTACTCCATCTGGAGCGATATCCCATGAGCACCATCGAAGAACGCGTCAAGAAAATCGTCATCGAACAGCTTGGCGTCAAGGAAGAAGAAGTCACCAACAGCGCATCGTTCGTCGATGACCTGGGCGCTGACTCGCTGGACACCGTCGAGCTGGTGATGGCGCTGGAAGAAGAATTCGAGTGCGAGATCCCGGACGAAGAAGCCGAGAAGATCAGCACCGTGCAGGCTGCGATCACCTACATCACGGCCCACGTCAAGGCCTGATGCAGGACGTCAGTGCGCGCGCGGGCGTTGAGCTCGCCGCGCACGACACCCCATGGGGCCGCTGTTTGCGGCCCCGTGTGTTTGCGTACCACACCGAAGTAAACCGCGTTACCCGCAAAGAACGTTCGGGTCAGGAGAATCAGCAATGAAGCGTCGCGTCGTCGTAACCGGCCTGGGTATGGTCTCGCCGTTGGGCAATGATCTGGCCAGCAGCTGGGAAGGCATCACCCACGGTCGTTCGGGCATCGGTCCGCTGACCAACGTTTCTGATGCCTACCTGGAACGGTTCACCACCAAGATCGCAGGTGAGGTCAAAGGCTTTGACATCACCGCCGACAACGAACTGTTCGGCAAGTACCGGGTCAGCGGCAAGGATGCCAAGAAGATGGACCCGTTCATCCATTACGGCCTCGGTGCCGCCTTCATGGCCCTGCATGATTCGGGCCTGGAGATCACCGACGCCAACGCCGACCGCATTGGCGCCATCGTTGGCGCCGGCATCGGCGGCCTGCTCGGCATCGAAGAGCAGACCATCGAGTTCCACGAAGGGAAGAAGATCTCTCCCTTCTACGTGCCCAAGACCATCATCAACATGCTGCCGGGCCAGTTGAGCATCATCAGCGGCCTGAAGGGCCCGTCGTTCTCGGCGGTCTCGGCGTGCGCCACCTCCAACCATTCCATCGGCACCGCCATGCGCATGATCCAGTACGGCGATGCGGACGTGATGGTGGCCGGCGGTGCCGAACGCGGTTCCTCGCCGACGGCGCTGGGCGGCTTCTGCGCGATGAAGGCGATGAGCACCCGCAACGACGCTCCGGAACAGGCCTCGCGCCCGTGGGACAAGGACCGTGACGGCTTCGTGCTGGGCGATGGCGCCGGCATCCTGATCCTGGAAGAGTACGAGCACGCCAAGGCACGTGGCGCGAAGATCTACTGCGAGCTGGCCGGTTTCGGCGCCAGCTCCGACGCGTACCACATGACCGCGCCGAGCGAGAACGGCGAAGGCGCTGCGCGCTGCATGACCATGGCCCTGAAGGACGCGGGTGTCACCCCGGAACAGGTCGGCTACCTCAACGCACATGGCACCTCGACCCCGCTGGGCGACCTCGGTGAGACCATGGCGATGAAGACCGCCTTCGGCGACCACGCCTACAAGATGATGGTCAGCTCCACCAAGTCGATGACCGGCCACCTGCTCGGCGCTGCCGGCGGCGTGGAAGCGATCTTCTCGGTGCTGGCAATGCGCGACAACGTGATTCCGCCGACCATCAACCTGCAGCAGCCGGGCGAAGGCTGCGACCTGGACTACGTGCCCAACGAAGCACGCCAGGCCAAGGTCGACGTGGTGATGTCCAATGGCTTCGGCTTCGGCGGCACCAACGGCACGCTGATCTTCAAGCGCGTCTGATCGCACCGGTAGCGTCGAGCCGGGCTCGACTCCGCCAACCACGAGGCCGCCGCAAGGCGGCTTCCGTGTATCCGTCTCCCAGAACTGGCCGCCATGACCCACGCCCCGCTGATCCACCCGCTGCTGCACCCGATCGACCTGCTGGCCCTGCAGCAGCGCGACCCGGCGCGTTTCCCGCTGCTGATGGAGTCCACCGCCTCGGGTACCGCGCAGGGCCGCTGGAGCCTGCTGCTGGCCGCGCAGGGCGACACCCTGCAGCTGGACGCCGATGGCCAGGTGCGCGACCAGCACGGTGCGGTGCAGCCCGGCAGTTTCCTGCAGGCGCTGGACCGCGCATGGCACGCGCAGCGCCTGCCGCACGACGGCGGCCACGCGCTGCCGTTCCGCGGTGGCTGGGCGCTGATGCTGGACTACGAAGTGGCCAGCCAGGTCGAGCCGGTGCTGCCGGCGCGCGCGCGCGATGACGGTCACCCGACCGCACTCGCCCTGCGTTGCCCGGCCGCCGTGCTGCATGACCACCAGGCCGACACCAGCTTCCTCATTGCCGAGGCGGGCGAGCAGGCGCTGCTGGACACGCTGGTCGCCTTGCTGGCCGGCGAACTGCCGCAGGCCGGGCAGGGCTGGCAACCGCCGCAGTCGGTCAGCGAAGACGAGCCGCAGCGCTTCACTGATGGCGTGCGCCGTGTGATCGAGTACCTGCGTGCCGGTGATGTGTTCCAGGTGAACCTGTCACGGCGCTGGAGCGCGCAGTTCGCAGCACCGGTCAGTCCGCAGGCGCTGTACGCGCAGCTGCGGCGCGCCAATCCGGCGCCGTTTGCCGGCCTGTTCAGTGCGCACGGCCGGCATGTGGTCAGCTCGTCGCCGGAACGGCTGGTATCGGTGCATGGCGGCCACGCGCAGACGCGCCCGATCGCCGGCACCCGCCCGCGCTTCGAGGGCGACGACGATGCCGCGCGCATCCAGGAGCTGGTCGGCCATCCCAAGGAGCGCGCCGAGCACGTGATGCTGATCGACCTGGAGCGCAACGATCTGGGCCGCATCTGCCTGCCCGGCACGGTCGTCGTGGACGAACTGATGACCGTGGAAAGCTACGCCCACGTGCACCACATCGTCAGCAATGTCAGTGGCCACCTGCGTGCGGACGTGACCCCGGGCGAGGTGATCGCCGCCACCTTCCCCGGCGGCACCATCACCGGCTGTCCAAAGGTGCGCTGCATGCAGATCATCAGCGAGCTGGAGCAGGTGCCGCGCGGCGCGTACACCGGTGCATTCGGTTGGCTGAACCGCGATGGCGACCTGGACCTGAACATCCTGATCCGCACCGCCGAAGTGGATGGCAACGAGGTCAGCTTCCGTACCGGTGCCGGCATCGTGGTCGACTCGGACCCGGACAAGGAACTGGACGAAACCCGGGCCAAGGCCCGCGGCCTGCTGCGGGCGCTGGGGCAGCAGGGTTGATCGATTGCCGCCGCCGGGCATGGCCCGGCGCTGCCGGTCCTGGTGGGTGCCGACCGTTGGTCGGCACGGATGCTTCCATGGTCGTTCATCCACGCATGGCGTGGATCTACTGGAGATGGTGGGTGGGTGCCGACCGTTGGTCGGCACGGACGCGTGGCTTCGGTCATGACCCTACACCGGCGGCACGGTATCCTGCACGACGGAATCGAGTTCAGAGGTAGTCCATGGCGGGAGCCAAGCGCGGGTGTCTGTGGGTGGTAACACTGCTGCTGGTGCTGGCCGCCATCGTGGCCGGCGCGGGCGCGTGGTTCTTCTACAAGCAGACCCAGTTTGCCGACGTGCCGCTGACCCCCAGTGCGGACAGCGTGGTCATCGCCAGCGGCGATGGCATGAACAGCGTGCTGCGCAAGCTGCGCGAGGCCGGCGTGGACGAGGGCCAGGACACCCAGTGGCAGCTGCTGGCGCGCCAGCTCGATGCCGCCGGCAAGCTGAAGGTGGGCGAGTACGCACTGAGCAGGGATCTGACCCCGCGCGAACTGCTGCTGCGCATGCGCGCCGGCAAGGTGCTGCAGCACCGCGTCACCATCATCGAAGGCTGGAACATCCGCCAGCTGCGCGCCGCGCTCAAGCGTGCCGATCCGCTGCTGCACACCACCGACACCCTCGATGACGCAGCGCTGATGGACCGCCTCGGTTTCGCCGGCCAGCATCCGGAAGGCCGCTTCCTGCCGGAGACCTACGTCTACCAGCGCGGCGACAGCGACCTGGACGTGCTCAAGCGTGCCCACGGCGCGATGGAGAAGGCGCTGGACGAAGCCTGGGAAAGCCGCGCGCCGGATCTGCCGATCAATACGCCGTACGAGCTGCTGACGATGGCGTCGATCATCGAAAAGGAAACCGCGCTGGCCAGCGAGCGACCGCAGATTGCGGGCGTGTTCATGCGCCGCCTGAAGATCGGCATGCGCCTGCAGACCGACCCGACCGTGATCTACGGCATCGGTGCGGCGTATGACGGCAACATCCGCCGCCGCGACCTGACCACCGATACGCCCTACAACACCTACACCCGGTCTGGCCTGACCCCGACCCCGATCGCCATGCCCAGCCGCGATGCGCTGATGGCCGCTGCGCAACCGGCACCGGGCGATGCGCTGTACTTCGTCGCCGTGGGCGATGGCAGCGGCGCACACGTGTTCTCGCCCAGCCTGGACAAACACAACGCCGCCGTAGCCCGCTACCTGCAGCAGCTGCGCCAGCAACGCACCAAGGAGACCCCGGCGCAATGAGTTCCGCGCTGCTTCGCCATCCCCGTTTCGTCAGCCTGGAAGGCGGCGAAGGCGCGGGCAAGACCACGGCCATCAACGCCATCCGTGAGTGCCTGCGCCGCCACGGCCATGAGGTCGTACTGACCCGCGAACCCGGTGGTACGCCGCTGGCCGAGCGCATCCGCGGGCTGGTGCTGAAGCCCGATGCCGAGATCGCTGCCGAGCCGCTCAGTGCCGAGGCCGAACTGCTGCTGGTGTTCGCCGCACGTGCGCAGCATGTGCGCCAGGTGATCCAGCCGGCGCTGCAGCGCGGCGCCTACGTGCTCAGCGATCGCTTCACCGATTCCAGCTACGCCTACCAGGGCGGTGGCCGCGGCCTGGACCCGCAGTGGATTGCCGACCTGGAGCGCCGCGCCGTTGGCCTGCTGCCCGGTTTGACCCTGCTGCTGGACGTGGACGTGGCCGTTGGCCGCGCGCGTGCCAATGGCCGCGATCTGTGGCCGGACCGCATCGAAAGCGAGCAGGACGATTTCTTCCAGCGCGTGCGCGAGGTGTTCCGCAGCCGCGCACAGCAGGACCCGCAGCGCTTCGCGCTGGTCGATGCCGGCCAGGTGCAGGAGCGCGTGGCTGCTGATGTGGTCGCGCGTGTCGAACGCTGGCTGCAGCAAGGGGAGGGCGCATGAGTACGTTCTCGCCCTGGCAGCAGCGCGCGTTCGACCAGACCGTGGCCGCGTTGGATGCTGATCGGCTGGGCCACGGCCTGCTGATCTGCGGCCCGGCCGGGCTGGGCAAGCGTGAAGTGGCGCTCGCGCTGGCCGACCATGTGCTGGCACGCGGCGATGCTGCGCACGCCACCCGCACCCGGCAGCTGATTGCCGCCGGCACGCATCCCGACCTGCAGCTGATCAGCTTCATTCCGAACAAGAGCGGCGACAAGCTGCGCACCGAGATCGTGATCGAGCAGGTGCGCGAGATCACCAACAAGCTGGCGCTGACCCCGCAGTACGGCGTGGCGCAGGTGGTGATCGTCGACCCGGCTGATGCCATCAACCGTTCGGCCGCCAATGCGTTGCTGAAGACTCTGGAAGAACCGCAGCCCGGACGCTACCTGTGGTTGATCAGCAGTGACCCGGCGCGCCTGCCGCAGACCGTGCGCAGCCGCTGCCAGCGCCTGGAATTCAAGCTGCCGCCGCGCGAGGAAGCGCTGGCCTGGCTGCAGCAGCAGGGCCACAGCGAGGCGGCCGCGCGCGAGGCGCTGGATGCAGCACGCGGCCATCCTGGGCAGGCCGATAACTGGCTGCGCGAAGATGGCTTGAGCCTGCGTCGCGACGTCGGCCGCGAGCTGGAACAGTTGGCCGCTGGCAAGACCGGTGCGGTGGAACTGGCGCAGAAGTGGTGCGCCGATGACAACGCGGCGCTGCGCCTGCGCTTCGCCGCCGACCTGGCGCTGGCGCAGGCCAGCACCGATGCCTTGACCACGCCGGAGCGATTGCACAAGCTTGCAGCCTGGTTCGATGCGGCCAACCGCACCCGCGACCTGCTGCGCACCACCGTGCGCGCAGACCTTGCGGTGGTCGAGTTGCTGCTGGCCTGGAACAAGGTGAACGAGCGGCCTGCCGCAAGGGGAAATCGATGAGTGCCAGCAACGCCCGCCAGGGCATCCTGTCCCTGGCCGTGAAGGACAAGGCCGCGCTGTACAGCGCGTACATGCCGTTCGTGAAGAATGGCGGCATCTTCGTGCCCACGCCCAAGCGTTACTTCCTGGGCGATGAGGTGTTCCTGCTGCTGACCCTGCCTGATTCCAGCGAGCGCCTGCCGGTGGCCGGCAAGGTGATCTGGGTGACCCCGGCCGGCGCGCAGGGCAACCGCACGGCCGGCATCGGCGTGCAGCTGGCGGACGGCCAGGAAGGCGAGACGGTGCGGCACAAGATCGAGACGATCCTGGCCGGCCTGACCGGTTCGGACAAGCCGACGCATACGATGTGATGTGGGCGGATCGCGCTTCCCAGTAGAGCCAGGCCATGCCTGGCTGATGGGGGAAATGGGCCGGCAAACACGATGTGAAAAGGTGTTGACGCCCTGAAAAACCGCCCTATAATGAGCGGCTCAGCAACACACCGGGCGGTTAGCTCAGCGGTAGAGCATTGCCTTCACACGGCAAGGGTCACAGGTTCGATCCCTGTACCGCCCACCATGTTGCAGAACGAAAAAAGCCTCCAGCAATGGGGGCTTTTTTGTTGCCCGTGATTCAACCGGGCTCCTTTCCCCCGGCTGTGATCGCATCGCCGAGGCCGGTCTGCGCGGCACGCGCGATCTGGCGTGCGGCCAGCAGCAGACCGTTTCGATGGAAGTCGCCGATCTGCTCGTCGGTGCCGCCGACCACGCGCGTGTGCTCTGCCGCGTGCAGAAGATCGAGCATGGTGTTCAGTGCGGACAGTGAACGGCCGAGGGAGGCAATGGTCTGCGCGTTGAGTGTCTGCGTGGTGCACGGCTGGCCGTCTTCGCCATCTCCCTTGCGTACCGCATCAAGGAAGGTGAAGAACATCGGCTGCGATGACGGGATCTGCTGCTCCTTCAGTGCGCACTCGATCTCGCGCGCGAGGTCTTCAGGCACGTCGCTGGCGATGTCGCCGATCAAGGCAAGCAGGCGAGGATGGAGGACGGTTTTGTTGGTCATGGCGGAACCCTCACTGGCGTAGGACCACCTTCCGTAGTGAAGGTGGCGGACGGTGCGGGTTGGCGTACCGGGGCAAACACAACGGAGTGAGAAAACACCCGGCGGATCGAGTGATCCCCACGCACCGCCCGCCATTGAGGGCCGTCGGTGCATTCTTGCGGCTACGCACTGCTGCGCAACCAATCCGTCAGGTTTGCTTTTTCGAGACGCCAATCCCGGCCAAGGCAACTTGCCTCGGCCCGGCGATCATCAAGTCGAACAATCACGTCGGTCTGCAAGGAAAGTTCTCAACTACCCCTAAGCAGGCCAAGCGTTTTCTGTTCTGTGCCGTCGAGCACCAGCCCGCTGTGCAGCCCGTCACTGATGGCACAAATCGCCGCCCCTGCCGGGCGTGCATATGACGACTCCGCAGGAACGCCACCATGGCGATCGCGTCACCTCGCGCGGTGCTTGCGGGAACATGTCACGGATGGAGGCAGAGGGTTCCATCCATGCGCTGTTCCGGCGCCCTTGGCGGGCGTAATCTCGGCCCATTGTTGTGCCCCTCCCATCCTTGGAATGCCACCATGCCGCTCGCCCGCATCGATCTTCGCAAAGGTAAAACCGTGGAGTACCGCCAGCGTGTCGGCGAGGCGATCTACCAGGCCATGCGCGCGGTCGGCGTGCCGGAAAACGATCGCTTCCAGATCTTCCAGGAGCACGACGGCGGCACGCTCGTGTTCGACCCGGGTTACCTCGGCATCGCCCGCAGCGATGACTTCATCTGCATCCAGATCACCTGGAACGAAGGGCGCACGCTGGAGCAGAAAAAGGCGTTGTACCTGGGCATTGCCGATGGCCTGCATGCGGCAGTGGGTATCCGCCGCGAGGATGTGTTCATCAATCTGGTGGAAGTGAAGAAGGAGAACTGGTCGTTCGGTAACGGCCAGGCGCAGTACGTGAGTTGATGCGCGAAGCGCATCCACGCATGGCGTGGATCTACTGGATCCGTCGCGAAGACGTGTTCATCGATGTTGTCGGTGCCAGAGCCCTGCGTCACAGTGTCGCAGCAGGTAAACCCTGAACGCGGTCCAGGGTTGGCCCTGGGCCCGTAGAATGGCCGCGTGCGCCGCTCTGCTCTCCACCGCCGGTTCCAGACCCTGGCATGGCTTGCCATGCTGCTGGTGCTGCTTGCCCCGCTGGTGAGCCGCTGGCTGGCAGATGCGCACGTTGCTGTTGCTGCACCGGTGGCGGTCATGGACCACACCCTGCACGCACAGCACGCGATGGAAGGGCACCACGACCACCACGCGATGGCAATGCAGCATGGCGAAGCCGCACCGAAGCCGCCGGCCGATCCACACGCCGACCACGAGATGGGCGTGGACTGCGACTACTGCCTGATTGCCGCACGACTGATCACCCTGCTGGTGGCGGCGCTGCTGTTGATGATGCCGCTGGCACCGGTGTGCCGCGCGCTGCGTGGTGCGGTGCAGACGTTGCCGCAGCGGATCAGCGGCACGTTGGGAGCGCGTGGGCCACCGGTACTGCTGGCCGCTTGAGCCCTGCGCGTGCGCCCTTGGATTGATTCTCCCGAGCTGCCAGGCATGGCCTGGCACTACTGCGTGCGCGTTTCCCGAACTCCTTGAGCTTCCCTGCGACTGCGGGGTGGCCTTGCATGCCGTGAAACAATGAAAACAAACCCCAACTCCGTGCGCCTGCGTCGGGCGGCGCTGTCTGTCGCTTGTGCGCTGCTGCTGCACTCCGCTTCTGCCCTTGCTGCCGACGCGGCACCACCGACCACCCTGGATACCGTCCGCGTGGTGGATACCCGCAGCGGTGCGCTGTCCTCCACCGCCAGCACCGGCTCGGCCCTCGGCCTGAGCGTGCTGCAGACCCCGGCCAGCCTGACCGTGATTTCGCGCGAGCAGTTGGAGCAGCGCGGTGATTCCAATCTCAACGACGCGATCACCCGCGCCGGCGCGATCAGCGCACTTCCCCATCCGGGCAACGGCCTGAGTGCGCTGTCCAGCCGTGGCTTTACCGATGGCGCCTCGGTGATGCGCCTGTACGACGGCCTGCGCCAGTACGGCGGTGTGGGCATCACCTTCCCGTTCGATACCTGGTCGATCGAGCGCATCGAAGTGCTGCGTGGGCCGGCCTCGGTCATCCATGGTGATGGCGCCATCGGCGGCGTGGTCAACATCGTGCCGAAGAAGCCTTCGCGCGGTGCCATCGAGAACGAGGTAAGCGTCACCCTGGGCAGCGAAGACACCGCGCGACTCGGATTCGGCAGTGGCGGTGCGCTCACGCCGGCGCTGGCTTACCGCGTGGACGTCAGCGGCAACTACAGCAGCGGGTGGGTCGACCGCGGCCACAACGGCGATGCCACGTTTTCCGGTGCGTTGCTGTGGCAGCCACGGGCGGATCTGCAGTTCACGCTGACCCATGCGCAGGGCTACCAGAAGCCGATGCGCTACTTCGGTACGCCGTTGATCGATGGGCGGCAGCTGGATGCACTGCGCCACGAGAACTACAACGTGGCCGACAGCGTGATTCGTTTCCGCGACCGCTGGACCCAGCTTGATGCGCTGTGGACGCCGAACGAGAACGTGGAGTGGCGCACGCGCGTCTACCAGATCGACAGCCAGCGCGATTGGCGCAACGCCGAGGCCTATGTCTCCAACGAGCGCACCGGCCTGATCGACCGCTCCGGCAACACCCAGATCACCCACAACCAGGACCAGACAGGGCTGACCTCCACGCTGCGCCTGCTGGGGAATGCGGGCGGACTGCCCAACAGTTTCGCCGTTGGCTTCGATGCCAACCGTGCGCATTTCAAGCACACCAACAACACCTATGCGGGCAGCTCGGGACCGGTGGATCCCTTCAACCCGGTGCCCGGCGGGTTCGTCAGCGATGCACCCAACCTGCCGCGCTACCGCAACAGCGCCGAGCAGGTCGCGCTGTTCGTGGAAGACCGGCTGGAACTGAGCGAGCGTTGGTCGGTGCTTGCTGGCGTGCGTCACGATCGCGCCACGATCGATCGCAACGACCTGGTCAGCGGCCAGCGGGCGTTCTCGAAGACCTACAACAGCACCGGCTGGCGCGCGGGCACGGTGTTCGCGGTACAACCGTCGATGACCCTCTATGCGCAGTACTCGCAGGCGGCGGACCCGGTCAGTGGGCTGTTGATGATCAGTCCGGCCAACGGCGTGTTCGATCTGGCCAAGGGCAAGCAGATCGAGATCGGCATGAAGCAGGCCTTCGATGGGGGCGAGTGGACGCTGGCAGCCTATCGCATCCGCAAGACCGGGCTGCTCAGCCGTGACCCGCTGCAACCGGACCGTCGCGTGCAGGTGGGTGCACAGACCTCAAAGGGAATCGAAGCCTCGTTGAACTGGGCCTTCGCGCCGCAGTGGTCGCTGGATGCCAACGCGACCGTGCTCAAGGCCGAGTTCGAGGATTTCCTGGAAGCCACCGGCACGCCGGCGGTGATCGTCTCGCGTGATGGCAACGTGCCGCCGAACGTGGCTGAGCGCCTGGCCAACGCCTGGTTGAGCTGGCAGTTCCTGCCCGACTGGAGCGTGGCCAGTGGCGTGCGCTACGTGGGCAAGCGCTATGCCGACAACGCCAACACGCTGCAGCTGCCGGGTTACACCACCACCGATCTGGCCCTGACCTGGCAGGCAGCCCCACGTACACGGGTGACCGCGCGCGTGTTCAACGTGTTCGACAAGGCGTACTACGCCACGGCGTACTACACCAGCACGCAGTGGCTGCTGGGCGCCGACCGGCGCGTCGAATTCACCTTCGACCAGCGCTTCTGAGGACGGCTGCCATGTCGCTGCGATCCACTGCCAAGCGCTGGACCTACCTGGTGCACCGTTGGCTGGGCATTGGTGGGTGCCTGCTGATGTTGCTGTGGTTCGTCAGCGGCATGGTGATGCTGTTCATCGGTTACCCGAAGCTGACGCCGGGAGAACGCTTGGCCGCGCTGCCCGCACTGGCAGATGCGCGCGGCTGGCAGGCACTTTCCGTGCTGCCGGACGCCGTGCGACAGGAGCCTGAGCGGGTCGTGTTGACGACGCTGCGTGGCGAGCCCGCCTACGTGGTGCGCTCCGGGACGCACATGGGCGCGTGGTCGGCGCTTACCGGACAGGCATTGCCGCCTGTATCGGCGCAGCTGGCCGAAGTCTCCGCCGCGCAGTTCGCCGGTGGGCCGGCTTTCGTTGGCGCGATGCCGCTGGACGAGGATCGCTGGACGCATTCGCGCGGCCTTGATCCGCACCGGCCGCTGTACCGCGTCGGCGTGGGTGGCGCAGAGCCTGGTGATGTCTACGTGTCCTCGCGCACCGGCGAAGTGGTGCTGGATGCACCGCGCCTGCAGCAGCGGTGGAACTATGTGGGGGCGTGGCTGCACTGGCTGTACTTCCTGCGTATGCAGTCGGTGGACCCGGTGTGGACGTGGACGGTGATTGTGCTTTCAGCGCTGTGTACGGTGGCCGCGATCAGCGGGGTCGTGGTCGGCATCTGGCGCTGGCGGTTTCGCGGGCAGTACCGCTCAGGGTCGAAGACGCCGTACCAGGAACCGTGGATGCGCTGGCATCACCTGATCGGGTTGATGGCGAGCGCATTCGTGTTCACCTGGATCTTCAGTGGCCTGATGTCGATGAATCCGCTGGGTGTTTTCAGCAGCTCACGCGCCTCGCTCAACGCTGCGCGCTATCAGGGTGAGGTTCGGGCGGATGCAGGCGTCATCGCACAGCCGGCTGCGGTACTGGCTGCAGTGCACACGCCGCAGTTCGTGCCGGTCGAGATCCAGTGGCGACGCATCGGCGGTGAACTGTTCGCTGTGGCGCTGGACGGCAACGCCGATTCACGGGTGGTCACGGAGCGTGGCGGCGCACTGCAGGTATCCACTGCATTCGGTGCAGACTGGCTGCAGGGCAGGGTAGCGGCGATGTCCGATGCGCGCCTGCGTGAGTTCACCATTCTGCAGACGCCCGATGCTTACTTCTATCCGCGCGCTGCAGAGGCGATGAATGGCGCCGCGGTACGTCGCTTTCCGGTGGCGATGGCTGACTTCGATGATGCTGAGGCAACCCGCGTCTATGTGGACCTGGCCACCGGCGATCCGCTGTTGACGATGGGCAAGCGCGAGCGCGCAGGTCGCTGGCTGTTTTCCTTCCTGCACAGCTGGGATCTACCCGCGCTGCTGCGACAGCCGAACAGCCGCTTGGTCGTGCTGCTGTTGCTCAGCCTGGCAGGTACCGCGCTGTGCGCGACGGCCACGGTGATCGGCTATCGGCGGTTGCGGATGACATTCTCGCGGCGGAAACGGTAACGCCAATACCTCTGGGTGGAAGGCTGTGAGACTATCCGGAGTTCCTGGGCAACGAGGGGCTGCGGTCCGTAGCCGATGTCTGCGGCCAGGAAAGTGCAGGGGCTCAATGCTTGCAGTGCTTCGATGGTAGTCCCTGGATAGGATTTCCACACAACGTAGATGGAGCAAGGATGAATTACGTTTCGATGGGTGTTCTCGCAATTGGAATTGCAGCTGCGTCTTCAGGCGCACAGGCCAAATCGTTGCCGCGTCTGTACAACTTCCCGACCACCACAACTGCCTCTGTTTCCAACGCACTTCCGGCGCCGGGACAGGTTATCCAGCTTTCCGCGCAGGTCGATGGCCAGGCGCTGGGGCTGTATCACATTCCGGGCAACGATCAGATCGGTGGGACGGTCGAGTTCAAGGTCAATGGCCAGGCGGTGGGCAAGGTGCAGGTCAGTACGGTCAACACGCCGTTCCTCGGTACGGTTTCCGACCTGGACAAGGGGTGCTGGGCTGCCATCCGTGACGTCCAGGTCTGTACGCACAAGTACGCCTACGGCCGTCCGGCCAAGGTCGCGATCAACTACACCGTTCCGGCAGGTTTCACTACCGCATCGATCACCGCGACGTTCAGTGGCGATGGTCAGTTCTCGCAAGGGTCTGTGTCGGCGCCAGTCAACCTGCGCAACATTCCCACCTTTGGTGAGATCCGCGGCATGGGCAACAAGTGCCTGGATGCCGAGGGCGCCAACACCGCGCCGGGCACCGCCATCCAGGTGTGGGATTGCACGCCGGGCACCGCACAGCAGCTTTGGACGGTGAAGCCCAATACCTCGACCATCACGGGGGTGCCCAGCAATCGCGTGCTCGATATCGTGGGCTATGGCACCAGCAACGGAAGCCGGATCCAGCTCTACGACGCGCATGGTGACTGGAACCAATCGTGGAAGTTCACCAACACGTCCATCGTCGGTGTGGCCAACAAGGTGCTGGATGCTACCGGTGCGTCAAGCGCCAACGGCACCAAGATCCAGCTGTACAGCAATGCGCTGACCAGCAACCAGAAGTGGGAGTTCAATCCCGCCAACGGCTCGATTGTCGGTGTCGGTGGCAAGTGCCTGGATGTTGAGGGTGCGAATTCCGCGGATGGCACCCGCGTGCAGTTGTGGGATTGCACGGGCGTGCCGCAGCAGCGCTTCGAACTGGGCGCGGACGGGTCTATCCGTGGGCTGGGCGGCAAATGCCTGGAAGCGGCTGACGGTGCGAGCCATGACGGGAATCCGATCCGCATGTGGTCCTGCAATGGTGGCGCGCACCAGTCCTGGCGGCTGGTAGGCGAGATCCGCAACCCGCAGACCAACATGTGCCTGGATGACCCGGGCATGGGTAACACCAATGGCTCGAAGGTGCACATGTGGATGTGCCAGGGCACAGAGAATCAGCGCTGGGAATTCTCCTCCTACTGACTTTTCGGCCCGATGCAGTGTGGAACCGTGCGCCTTCGCGCGCACGGTTCTTTGCAGGGACAGGTCAACCGCCTGCCATGCAGGTTTACATCCGCAGCCACCGCGTCGACACCGCCACCAGCAGCAGCGCCATCGCCACGCCGACGAAGGCGGCGATGAGGCCGAAGTGATTGGCGGCGAAGCCGATCAGCGCCGGGCCGGCAAGAATGCCGGCAAATCCAAGCGTGGAGACCGCAGTGATGGCGATCGCCTGCGGCATCCGGTTCTGGCTGCCAGCCAGCGAGAACAGCGCCGGTGCGATGTTGGCGCAGCCCAGCCCGACCAGCACGTAGCCGCCCAGTGACGCCTGCCACGGCGTGACCAGGGTGAGCACCAGCACGCCGGCGCAGGCCAGCAGCGCACCGGCCACGATGGCCTTCTGCCGGCCGATGCGCTCCACCAGGCGGTCGCCGAACAGGCGCGCCACGGTCATGGTCAGGGTGAAGGTGACGTAGCCGATGCCGGCATGGCTGGCATCGACCTGGCGGATGTCGGTGAGGAACACCGCACTCCAGTCCAGCATCGCGCCTTCCGCCAGGAACGCGATGAAGGCAAGCACGCCGATGAACATGACGATGCCGCGCGGCCACGCCAGCAGCAGTGTATCGTGTGCGACGCGCTCGCCACGCCAGTAGCGCGCCGACAGCAGTGCGACCACACCCATCATCAATACGCCGAGCAGCACCGCCGAGATCGGCGCCATGCGCGCGCTCAGCAACAGGGTCATCGTCGCCGCGCCGAGGAATCCACCGATGCTGAAGAACGCGTGGAAGCCGGACATCATCACCCGCTGTGCTTCGCGTTCCACCACCACGGCCTGTACGTTCATGGTGCAGTCCATCGCACCCACGCCGGCACCGAAGACGAACAGCACCAGGCCCAGCATCCACACCGACTCGGCCAGCGCCAGGCCGGGTACCGTTGCGCAGATGATCAGCGTGGTGGCGACCATCACCCGGCGGCAGCCCAGCCGTGCGGCGAACAGGCCCGACAACGGCATGGCCAGCAGCGAGCCGGCGCCCAGGCAGAGCAGCACCAGACCCAGCGTGGCGTCGTTGATGTCGGTGCGCGCCTTGGCGAAGGGCACCAGCGTGGCCCACAGCGCAGTAGCGAAGCCGGGAATGAAGAATGCAGCGCGGGTCGCGTGCTGTTCGGCACGCGGTCGGTTGGCGAGGGACATGGGCGGTACGGTCAGGGAGGTGTCGGATGTACGGCGATACCGGCGGCACGGAAACGGGCGGCCAGCGCAGGTGGTGCCGAGGTGGTCAGTACCAGATCGTCGATGTCGTCCAGGCCGGCGATCTGCCAGTTGCCGCGTGCGCCCAGTTTTTCGGTGGTGGCGGCGACGATGATGCGGCTGCTGCAGGCGACCATCGCGCGCTTGAGCGTGGCTTCCTCGGCGTCCATCGCCCACACGCCGGTATCGACGTCGACGGCGCAGGGGCCGGGCAGAAAGACATCCGCCCGCAGGTGCTGCACCTGGGCCAGCGCCTCGGCACCGACCGCGCCGCCGCCTGCGGCCAGGCGCCCACCGATCAGCTGCACGGTGGTGCCGTCCTGCCACGCCGCGGCGGTGGCGATCTGTGGCGCGTTGGTGATCACCGTCAGCCCCAGCGCACCCGGCAGCTGCTGGGCGATGGCCAGGTTGGTCGAGCCGGCATCGATCAGCAGGACCTGGCCGGGCTGCAGCAACGTGCAGACACGGGCGGCCAGCTCATCCTTGCCGGTGCGGTCCTGGGTCATCCGTTCGCGCAGCGGTACCGCCTTCGGGGCCGGCAGCACCGCGCCACCATAGACGCGCTGGCACAGGCCCTGGGCGGCCAGTTCACGCAGATCGCGGCGGATCGAATCTTCGGATATGCCATAGCGGCGGGCCAGTTCGGCGGCCACTACGCGCCCCTGCTGGCGCAGCTCCTGCAGGATCAGCTGGGTACGTTCGGCGGGGAGGGCGGGGTCGGAGTTCATGCTTCAATTGTGCATAAACGTGCATGAACGTGCAACATCGAGTGCCCGGCCAGAAGTTGGCGAGACGGGCTGTACACACTCCAACTGCAGCGATGGTGAATCGCGCGGGCGCTGGCGCTGCTCATTCCCTTTCCCGCGCGGCATCATGGCGAGGCACCCGGCACGGAACCCTGCATGTCCTCCACCGTTCATCACAAGCTGCGCATCGGCGCTGATCAATTCACCGGCCAGAAGGTGGTCGACCAGCAGTTCCACGAGTGCGATTTCTCCGGCGCGGACCTCACCGCCACCGAGTTCGTGAACTGCGGTTTCTACGACGCCGACACGCGCACCGGGTGCCGTTTCAGTGGTGCCACGTTGAAAGAAGCCAGCTTCCGCCAGTGCGACATCAGCATGTGCAACTTCAACTTCATCAAGGCGCTGGGGCTGGAAATCAGCGAGTGCCGCGCGCAGGGCGCCGATTTCAGCAACGCCAGTTTCATGAACCAGATCACCACGCGCAGCTGGTTCTGCAGCGCCTTCATCAAGAAGACCAACCTGCGCTATGCCAACTTCTCGCGGGTGACGCTGGAGAAGTGCGAGCTGTGGGAAAACCGCTGGGAAGGGGCCAACGTCAGCGGTGCCAGTTTTGCAGGGTCGGACCTGTCCGGTGGCCAGTTCGATGGCATCGACTGGAACACGGCCAACTTCACCGATTGCGACCTGACCAACTCCGAACTGGGTGAGCTGGACGTGCGCAGCACCAACCTGCGTGGCGCCACGCTGGATGTGCAGCAGGTGGCGCTGCTGATGCAGCGGATCGGCATCACCGTGGTGCCTTGAGCGTGCGTGGCGGCGCTATGCCGGCGCGGTCGGCGCATGGGCCACCCAGCCCTTGAAGCTGAAGCCGGCGTAGAACAGTTCCACGTTGTCGAAGCCAGCCTCCTGCAGCAGCGCCACTTCCTGCTCGGGCGACAACAGCGGTAGACGCTCGGCGATCGCGGCGGCTGCGCGCTGCGCATCGGCACGTGGAATGCCGGAGGCCTCGCCGAACGCAGCATAGCGCTGCAGCCAGCGATGCTTGCCGGCCGCGTCCTGCGGCACGCTGTGGTGGGCGACCACCAGCGGCGCACCCGGACGCAGTCGTTGCCGCAGTTCGCGCAGGGTGTGCAGTCGTTGCTCAACGGTGAGGAAATGCAGGGTGAGCAGGCAGGTGGCGCCGTCGAAGACGGTGGGCGGGGCATCGTCGACGTAGCCTTCCAGCAGCGTGACCTGCGCCATCAATGGCCCCAGGGTCTGTTCGGCCAGCGCGAGCATTGGCGCGGCCGGATCGATACCGAGCATCTGCCACTGCGGGTGCGCTTCGGTGAAGGCCTTGAGCTCCAGGCCGCCACCTGCGCCGAGCACCAGCACCTGGCCATCGTCGGGCACATGTTCGGCCAGCAGCAGGTGGGTCATCTGCTGCAGTCCTAGGAAACCCGGCACCTGCCGCAGCGGGCCGTCGGCGTAGCGGGCGACGGCGTGGGGATCGGAGAAGGAAGGCATGCTCATTCCTGGCGGGTAGATTCCGAGGTCATGGTGCTTGCGGCGCGGCGTATCAAGTGCTTCGCATACCATTCTGGTCTCAGGAGTTGAGACACCTGGGCTGGACACTATTGCATCCGCAGCAGAGGATCACACGCATGCCCGTCAGTTTCGAAACCGGCGACATCTTCGCTACACCGGGGTTGAGCAGCTACGCCCACGGATGCAACTGCGCAGGGGCAATGGGCAAGGGCATCGCGGTGGCGTTCCGTCAGCACTGGCCGGCGATGTATGAAGCCTACCGACGCCTTTGCATGGCTGGTGAATTCGCCCCGGGAGATGTCTTTGTATGGGAGGAGGGGGCTGTCACTGTGTTCAATCTGGGCACACAGCTCAGCTGGCGCACGAAGGCTGAGTTCAGTGCGGTAGAGCGAGCGCTGTCGGAGATGCTGCGCGAAGCCGAGGTACGCGAGGTACCCGAGATTGCGCTGCCGAGTATCGGTGCCGGGTTGGGGGGGCTCGAGTGGCCGCGGGTTCGCGCGCTCCTCGAGGCGTTCGGTGCTGCGACGCCGATTCGCCTGCGAGTTTGCGAGACGTTTGTCGAAGGTGTGCCGCTGGCGGCGTGACTGCGGATGCCCCGGTTGAGGCGCTAGTCCAACGCCTTCCCAAGCACCTGCCAGATCTTCGGGTCCCGGCACTGCGACACATTGAAGCGCACGTAGTCGGCAGCCCGCTGCGACTGGCTGAAGGCATTGCCGGGCGCCACCACCACGCCTTCGCGCAGGCACTGCCGTGCCACGGCCGATGCATCGCGGCCATCGGGCAGCTGGCACCACAGGAACAGCCCTGCTTCCGGTTGCAGCCATGGCGTGATGCCCAGCTTCTGCACCTGCCGCAGGGTGTGCTTGCGCGCATCGGCCAGGCGCGTGCGCACCGCCTGCATGTGCCGGCGGTAGCCGCTGTCGGTCAGCGCGATCTGCATCAGGTGTGCGGCCAGGTGCCCGCCGCCGAAGCTGGTGGCCAGCTTCAGATCGGTCAGTGCCTCGATCCAGTCCGGGCGCGCGGCGATGTAGCCGCAGCGCGATGCCGCGGAGATGGTCTTGGAGAAACTGCCGACATGGATTACCCGCGACAATCCATCCAGCGCTGCCAGCCGCGGCGCCGGACGCAGCTCGAAGTCGGCGAAGATGTCATCCTCGATGATGATCAGTTCGCTGCGTTCGGCCAGGCCCAGCAGGCGATGGGCCGTGGTCGCCGACAGCACCGCGCCGGTCGGGTTGTGCAGTCCGGAATTGGTGATGTACAGGCGCGGCGCATGTTCCTGCAATGCGCTGGCGAACACTTCCAGATCCGGGCCGGTGTGCGTGTAGGGCACGCCGATGGCCTGCACCTGATGCGCCTTCAACAGTGCGTGGTAGTTGAAGTAGCTCGGATCATCGACCAGCACGCAGTCGCCGGGCTTCAGCAGGAAGCGGCAGATCAGGTCGACCGCATGCGTTCCCGATTCGGCCAGCAGCAGCTGCTCCATCGACGCTTCGATGCCCAGCGTGGCCGCGCGTCGCTGCAGCGTCTGCCGCAGTGCCGGCAGGCCGAGTGGCCCGGCGTAGTCAACCAGGTGTGCGGCGTCGGCGCGGGCCATGCGGCGCAGGCCACGGCGCAGGCCATCGTGGTACAGCCAGTCGCTGGGCATCCAGCCGCAGCCGGGCTTGAGGTGGCCGGGTGGGGTTTCCAGTGATTGCCGCGATACCCACAGCGGGTCCACCGCGCGATCAAGGCGCGGTTCCATCTCGGCCAGCGCCAGCGGTGCTGCCGGGCCAGTCACATAGAAGCCGGAGCCGGCGCGCGCGGCGATCACGCCCTCGGCCGCCAATCGTTCGTAGGCCTCGACCACGGTGGACACGGAAACGGCCATCGCCACCGCCTGCGCGCGCACCGAGGGCAGGCGGCTGCCCGGGCCATCCAGGCGCGAGCTGATGCGTGAGCGGACGGCGTGGATGACGCTGTCGATGCGGCTGGGTGGTCGGGTCATGAGGGCGACTGTAGGGGAATTGTGAGCAGTACAGTTACTTGTGACTGTACTGGATTGTAGCTGTGTATCGCCGGCGCCCGGTGGCTCAATGACGGGCACAGCCGGCTGTCGCCCGGTACTTCTGGAGCAGGGTGTGGAACGGTCGGCAAGCGGGTGGATCAATGGCTTCATCGGTGTAGTGATCTTCGCCGGCTCCTTGCCGGCCACCCGTCTGGCGGTAATGGAACTGGACGCCAGCTTCGTTACTGCCGCGCGCGCCAGCATTGCCGCGTTGCTGGGGCTGGTACTGCTGCTGGCATTGCGGCAGCCGCGCCCGCTCAGAAGCGATCTGCCCGGCCTGGTGCTGGTCAGCTTGGGCGTGGTGGTGGGCTTTCCCCTGCTGACCGCGTTGGCCCTGCGCCATGCAACGTCAGCCCACACCATCGTGTTCCTGGGACTGCTGCCACTGAGCACAGCAGTATTCGGCGTCCTGCGCGGCGGTGACCGGCCACGCCCGGCATTCTGGGTGTTCTCGCTGCTGGGCAGCGCCTGCGTGGTCGGCTACGCCGCACGCAACGGCATCGAGGCCTCGCTGCAGGCCGACCTGCTGATGCTGGCGGCGATCGTGGTCTGCGGGCTCGGCTACGCCGAGGGCGGCCGCCTGGCCCGGCATCTGGGCGGTTGGCAGGTGATCAGCTGGGCACTGCTGTTGGCACTGCCGGTGATGCTGCCGCTGATGGTGGCGATGCGCCCGGTCTCGTTCACGGCGGTCGCTGCCTCGGCCTGGTGGGCGCTGGGGTATGTGGCGGTGTTCAGCATGCTGATCGGGTTCCTGTTCTGGTATCGCGGTCTGGCCCAGGGTGGCATCGCCGCGGTTGGCCAGCTGCAGCTGCTGCAGCCGTTCTTCGGCCTGGCGCTGGCGGCGATGCTGCTGCACGAGACCGTCAGCGCGGGCATGCTGCTGGTGACCGTAGCGGCGGTGATCTGCGTAGCCGGTGCCCGTCGCTTCAGCCGCTGACAGCCCAGCCCCATCGTCTCGCGATACCGTTGGTGTATCGCGCGGTCGTGCAAACAGTATTGGCCGAGGAGGATGGCGCTCGCCGATGCTGGCCGGATGAAACCCAATTCCAGTATCTCGTTCGAAGGCCAGGTGGGCCTGGTGACCGGTGCCGCCGGTGGCCTGGGTCTGGCCTACAGCCGCCTGCTGGCGCAACGTGGCGCGCATGTGGTGATGCATGACGTGGGCGCCGCAACGGACGGCACGGGCGCCGATCCGCAGCGCATCGCCACGGCGGTGGCGGCGCTGGGCAGCCAGGGCCTGCCGGTCGAGGCCGCCAGCGGCCCCATCAACGAGCGCAGTGGTTGCCATGCGCTGGTGCAGGACATCCTGCAGCGCCACGGTCGCCTGGACTTCATCATCCACAACGCCGGCTGGGTGGCCTATGCCGGTATCGAAGCGGTGGAGGACGATGCGCTGGAGCAGATGTTGTGCCTGGCCGCGAAGACACCGCTGTGGCTGGCGCAGGCGGCATGGCCCGCGATGCGCGCTGCCGGCGGCGGACGCATCGTGCTGACCACCTCCGATCGCGCGCTGTACCCGCAGTATGCGCAGCGCGGCCTGTGCGGCTACGCGATGGCCAAGCTGGCCGCGCAGGGGCTGGTCAATGTGCTGGCCCTGGAAGGCGCCGAACATGGCATCGTGGTCAACGCGGTATCGCCGGTGGCCAAGACCCGCATGTGGGGCATCGACGGAGAGCCGGATGAACTGCATCCCGATGCCGTGGCCACCGGGGTGGCGTTCCTGGTTTCCACGCGCTGCCGGCAGGGTGGCTGGATTCTGCGTGCCAGCAACGGCCAGTTCCATGCACTGCGGTTGCAGGAAGCAGAGCACGTGGACTATCCACGCGACCTGCGCGCGGTGGCCGCCGACAGCATCGAATCGGTGGCCCTGCAGTGGCCGGTCATTGCACGGCCGAGTGTCGACGCGCGCGGCTGAGCGCGTACCCTAGGCGGGTCTCCACCTGCCTGCGATGAAATGATCGATCTGCGCCTGCTCCGTCAGTTCGTGGCGGTGGCCGAAGAACTGCACTTCCATCGCGCCGCTGCACGCCTGCACATGTCGCAGCCGCCGTTGACGGCGGCGATGCGGCGCCTGGAAGACGAAGTGGGCACGGGATTGATCGTGCGCGGCAACCGTACGCTGGGCCTGACCGCAGCGGGGCAGACGCTGCTGGTGGAAGCGCGCGCGACGCTGCAACAGGCCGAACAGGCGTTGCAGCGCACGCGCGAATCGGCGGCAGGGCAGACCGGCAGTCTGCGCGTAGGCTACGTCGGCAGCGCACTCTATGGGCGCCTGCCGGCGCTGATCCGCCAGTTCCGCCACGCGTTTGCGCAGGTGCAGCTGCATCTGCACGAAGCCACCTCGCGGCAGCAGCAACAGTGGCTGCGCGAAGGGCGCATCGACCTGGGTATCCTGATTCCGCCGATCATTTCCGCAGAATTGCATCTACGGGCGTTCGACCATGATCGACTGGCCATTGCCCTGCCGCGCGCGCATCGGCTGGTGGCACAGCAACGGCTGGATGTTGCAGACCTGATGGACGAGCCCTTCGTTTCATGGCCATCTGCCGAAGGTGTCGGCTTCCATGCACAGGTACTGGGCCTGTGTACCGCTGCCGGCTTCACGCCACGGGTCGTGCAGGAAGCGCAGGGCATGCACGCGGTGCTGTCGCTGGTGGCCGTGGAAGCAGGTGTGGCGATCGTGCCGGCAAGCATGAGCGGGTTCCGTCCCGAAGAAATCGTCTACCGGCCACTGGGCGGTGGCAATGCTGCGTTCGAGCTGCAATTCTGCATGCGCCCGGAATCGCCGACGCCGGTGCTGCAGAATTTCCTGGCGATGGCAGCGCAACCGGTAGTGTCGTGATTGCCCGTTGAGCTTCCGTGCTGCATGCACGGGTAGAGCAGTTGTCTGCGTCGTGCATGCCTCTGGAATGTGATCCGGCCTGCAGTTCTGACCCTGGGAATCGCGCCTGCCGCAAGCCTGATGCACAGGCGCGGGCAACTCCTACATACCGTCCCGGCGACAACGACCAGCATGTGCCCGTCGGCCATCATCGGCCGGCTGGGATTGGCGTCCCACAATCAACTCTGGCACGTGATCGGCAGGCGCACGGATGGCGCCTTCCGGTCACGTGACCCGCTGTCCGTGGTGGGCGATGTGTGGGGATCACCATGATCCGCCGGTCAGTCCCAGAGTTGTCCGGTACGCCAACCCGCATCGCCCGCCGCCTGTTCGTGGTCAGCCACGAATGCGTTGATCGCGCTTGCCTCGGGGGTGGCAATGCGCGTCGTGCATGGGGAGCGGCGGCGGGCGGTGCATCTGTCTGCTCAACAAGGACGGGCGAACAGATGGTCGGCCATGTAATCGATGAACACCCGCAGGCGCGCGCTGGGATGACGATTGCCGGGCCAGAGCAGTGAGAATTGCCCGCGCTGCGGCTCCATCATCGGCAACACCTGCTGCAACCGGCCATCGGCCAGTGCTTCGGCCGCCAGGAAGTCGGGCATCCAGGCGACGCCCATGGCGCCGATTGCAGCGGCCAGCAGCGCTTCCATGTTGTTGCAGGTCATTGCTGTAGTCAGAGCGGCGCCGGCGTCGCCATCGACGCCGGGCAGGCTCCAGGGTTGCAGCATGCCGGTGGTCGGGAAGCGGAAACGCACCGCCTGCAGCGTACGCAGTTCCGGCAGCGACTGTGGCCAGCCGTGTGTTCGCAGGTAGACCGGCGCTGCGCACAGCACGAAGTGGAAGCTGCCGAGGCGCCGCGACATCAGGCTGGAGTCGGCCAGTTCACCGCTGCGTATCACTGCATCCAGTCCTTCGCTGACGACATCGACCAGGCGGTCATTGAAATCAAGTTCCAACTGCACCTGCGGGTAGCGCTGCTGGAAGCCGGGCAGCACCGGCAGCAGAAAACGGTAGCCGATGGTGGGCAGGCCAATCCGCAGCAGCCCGCGGGGAGCGAGTTGACGCTGCGCAAGGTCGGCCTGGGCCTCGGACAGTTCATCCAATGCACGGCGGCAGCGCTGCAGCAGCAGGTCGCCTTCGTCGGTGAGGTGCATGCGGCGCGTGGTGCGGTGGAACAGTCGCGTACCCAGGTCCTGTTCCAGGCGGGCGATCCGCTTGCCCACCGCCGAAGCGGACAGGCCCAGTACGCGCGCGGCGCCGACAATGCTGCCGGCCTCGGCGGTGCGGACGAAAGCCAGTAGTGCGGAAATGGAATCCATGGCGGGATGATTGCGGAACACCTGGCCGTAATCAAACGCCTGTGAGCCTGTTTTTACCCGATCGCGGCCTGTTCATCATCAATGCCCCGATTGCAGGAGGCCCCGATGGCCCGTTTCTTGATGGATTCCCAGCCCGTGCAAGGGCGTTGGGCCCTGGTGTCGGTGTGCCTGGCGGCGCTCGCGTTGCCGTTGTCGTTCTCGGCCGGCGCGGTAGCGGTGCCGGTGCTGGCCATCCAGTTGGCCAGCTCGCCCGCTTCGTTGGCCTGGGTGACCAACGCCTTCATGCTCAGCTTCGGCAGCCTGCTGCTGGCGGCAGGGGGACTGGCGGACCGCTATGGGCGACGCCGGCTGTTCCTGCTGGGCAGCGGCGGTTTCGCGTTGGCGACGTTCTTCGTCTGCATGGCGCCGGATCTGTTCTGGCTGGACCTGGCGCGCGGTCTGCAAGGCGTGGGCGCTGCCGCAGCATTGGCATCGGGTAGCGCGGCGCTGGCGCAGGCGTGGCACGGCCAGGCCCGTATGCGTGTCTTTGCCCTGCTGGGCACCACCTTTGGCGCCGGCCTGGCGCTGGGGCCGCTGCTTGCGGGCGCGCTGCTTGAGGCGATGGGTTGGCGAAGCGTGTTTGCCGCCGGTGGTGTGCTGGCTCTGCTGGCATGCATGCTGGCAGTGCGCGTGCTGCCAGAGAGCCGCGGGCAGGCCGGGCGGCTGGACGTGCCGGGCATGCTGGCTTTCAGCCTGATGCTGAGCATGCTGACCCTGGCGCTGTTGTGGCTGGGCGAATTCGGCCTGCCCGCAGCGCGGGTACGGTGGGCATCGCTGGCGGCCGCGCTGCTGGCGGCTTCGTTCGTACTGATCGAGCGCAGGCAGCTGGCGCCGTTGCTGGATCTTTCGCTGTTCGCGCAGCGGGCATTCGTCGGTGTGCAGCTGCTGCCGGTGGCAACCTGCTTCGGCTACGTGGTGCTGCTGGTGGTGCTGCCGCTGCAGTTGCTGGGCGTGCATTGCCAGGGCGTCGCCACCGTCGGCGTGCAGATGCTGGCGCTGTCCGCGCCGATGCTGGTGCTGCCACTGCTGGCCGCGCGCTGGGCCGGCCGGATGGGAAGCACGCGCCTGTGCGTGGCTGGGTTGCTGCTCTGCGCGTTGGGGCTGTATCTGCTGTCGCGGCAGGCGGTACATCCGCTGCCTGCGCAATGGATCCCGCCGCTGCTGCTGATCGGTGCAGGCACCGCATTGCCCTGGGGGTTGATGGACGGGTTGTCGGTCAGTGTGGTGCCGGTGCAACGCGCGGGCATGGCGGCGGGGATCTTCGGCACGGTGCGAGTAGCGGGCGAGGGCATCGCACTGGCGGCGGTGACCGCATTGCTGGCGACGCTCATCAGCCACCGCCTGCAGGGCGCATCTGCTCCGGCACTGGGCAGGGCGGCGGCCTATCTGGCAACCGGAGCATTGCATTCGGCCCAGCCGCTGCTGCCCGGAGCAACGGCCCTGCAGTTGCAGCGCGCCAGCGGCGAGGCGCTGGCGCAACTGCTGCACATGCTGTCAGCGCTGACCGCCGGCAGTGCCTTGCTGCTGCATGTGCTGCTGCGGAGCTCAACGGCCGTTGCCGTGCCCAGAGCCGGTAACTGATGGTGGCGGTGACCGCCTCAGGGAAGCCCGTCTGCGGCACCGCGGATGCTCATCCAGGCGCCGCCGTCCGGGCCGCTGCCGGCGCGGACGCGGAAGCCGTGCAGTCCCGCAATGGCGGCCACGATCGACAGCCCCAGGCCAAATCCTGGAGCTTGCCCGGCACTGCTGCTGCCGCGGAAGAAGCGCTGGTAGATCAAGGTGCGGTCCTGCGGCGGGATGCCCGGCCCGTTGTCGATCACATCGATGCGGGGCGCGCCGTGGTCGTCCACCGCGCGCAGCAGGATGCGCCCGTGCGCGGGCGTGAACTGCAGGGCGTTGGACAGCAGGTTGGCCACCGCTTCGAACAGCAGCTCGCGATCGCCGCGCAGCACGCCGATCTGCGGCGCGACCTGCAGCTGCAGCTCCTGTTGTTTCTCCTCGGCCAACGGCAGGTAGAACTGGTGCAGCTCCTGCAGCAGGTCGGCGATGTCGACCTTGTCGAAGGCGGAGCGGCGCTGGTGGCTTTCCAGCTCGGACACGCGCAGCAGCGCAGCGAAGCGCGCCATCAGCATGTCAGTCTCCGCCAGCGCCTTGTCCAGCGGGTCCGCATGCGGGTCGTGCTCGTCCAGGCCCACGCGCATGCGGTAGAGGTGCGCACGCAGCCGGGTGAGTGGCGTGCGCAGGTCATGCGCGATGCTGTCGCACACGCCTTTGACCTCGGTCATCAGCTGTTCGATGCGTTCCAGCATGGCGTTGACGATGCTCGACAGCCGATCGATTTCATCGCGCCGGTTGGACACCGGCAGCCGTCGCCCGAGGTCGCCGGCGATGATCCGGTTGGTGGCCGCTTCGATCTGCTGGATCCGCTTCAACGGGCGCCGGCGCAGCAGATGCCAGCCCACCAGCCCGGGAATGACGGTCAGTGACACGCCCCACAGCAGCGCATCGAGGATGATGCTGTTGACCGCCATCAGCTTGCCGTTCTGGCGCACGAACACCAGTGTGCGGCCATCGCGGGTCACCACGCCGAGCGCGCTGCCACCGCTCTCATGCGGGCCATCGACCAGTGTCCAACCCGCCACAGGATGCGAGTTGCCATCCAACGGCAGTCCCTCGGGAATGGCCGTCAGCGGCCCCGCCATCGGCATGCCGGCGTTGTCGAACAGCCCGTACGTATACACCTGGTGCAGGTCGAAGCGCTGGCTGTCGCGCAGCGCGTCATCCAGGGCAGGGCCGTCGAAGCTCATGAACAGATGAGCGCGCTGCTGCAGACCCGATTCGGTCAGGTCGTTCAGGTAGTCCGAGATACGCCAGTACATCACTCCCAGCAGCATGCTCGACCAGGCCACGAACAGGATGCAGTACAGGCCAAGAAGGCGGCTGCTGGACGAGCGCCACTGATCAGGGTTGCGCGTCGAAGACATAGCCGGTTCCCCTTACGGTCTTGATCGGCTGCGTGCGGCCGGGCTGCTCGATGCGTTTGCGCACACGGCCGATATGCACGTCGATCAGGTTGGTGCCCGGATCGAAGTGGTAGCCCCAGACCTCCTGGAACAACATGGTGCGGGTGACCACCTGGCCGGCATTGCGGACCAGGAATTCGAGCAGCTTGAATTCGGTCGGCAGCAGGCTGATCTCCTGGCCGCCGCGGCGCACCGAGCGGCTCATCAGGTCCAGTTCGAGATCACCGGCGCGCAGTACGCTGTCGGCAGTGCCCGTCTGCCCATGGCGGCGGATCAGCACCTCCACCCGCGCAGCCATTTCATCCGAAGCGAACGGCTTGGTCAGGTAGTCGTCGCCGCCGGCGCGCAGCCCGCGCACGCGCTCATCCACGTCCGACAATGCGCTGATCATCAGCACCGGCGTGGTCACGCCTTCGCGGCGCAGCGTGGTGACCAGGGTCAGCCCGTCCACGCCCGGCAGCATGCGATCCAGGGTGATCACGGCGTAGTCGCCGGCGCGTGCCAGTGCCAGGCCATTGCTGCCATCGGCCGCCAGGTCGACCTCGAAGCCGTGGCTGCGCAGCTCGGTGGCGATTTCCTCCGCGGTGACAAGGTCGTCCTCGATGGTGAGTACGCGCGGCATGGGCCACTTTGCAGATTGGGACCAGCGCATCCTCGCAACCACGGGCGTGCACTGCAAATGAAAAATGTTTCATGCGTTTTTCGCTGGATCGCAGCGCGGGGTCTTCTATATTCGGCGCCGAGCGCTCCCCCCGGCGCGTGGAACCTGCTGCCGATGACCCTTCCGTATTTCGTCCTGCCGGCTGCGGCCAGGCGCCTGCCCCGAACCTGGCGCCTGCCGCTGCTGTTGCTGGCCCTGGCGACCCTGCTGGCCGGCTGTGGCAAGGACGCGCCCAAACCAGGCGCCGCGACGCCGGAAGTGACCGTGCTGACGCTGCAGAACCAGTCGCTGGCGCTGGAGCAGGAGCTGCCGGGACGCACCATCGCCTCGCAGGAATCGGATGTACGCCCGCAGGTGGACGGGGTGCTGGTGAAGCGGCTGTTCGAGCAGGGGCAGCTGGTGAAGGCCGGGCAGCCCCTGTTCCAGATCGAGCCGGCGCTGTACCAGGCCGCCCTGAACGAGGCGCAGGCCAACCTGAAGACCGCCGAAGCGGCGGCCGTGACCGCGCGTCTGCGGGCGCAGCGGATGCAGGCGCTGGGCAAGGACCAGCTGGCCGCACGCCAGGACGTGGACGATGCCATCGCCAGTGGCCAGCAGGCCGCTGCGGCAGTGCAGGCTGCGCAGGCGGCGCGCGATACCGCCAGCACGCGGCTGGGTTTTGCCACAGTCACCGCACCGATCGCCGGTCGCATCGGGCGCGCGCTGTTCACCCCCGGTGCGCTGGTGACGTCGGCGCAGGCCGACCCGCTGGCGCGGATCCAGCAGGTGGATCCGATGAACGTGGATATCACCCAGTCCAGCAACGAGTACCTGGCGCTGCGTCGTGCCATTGCCGAGGGTGGGGTGCAGGCCAACAGCGCGCCGGTGCGGCTGCGCTTGTCCGATGGCACCGACTACCCGCTGCCGGGCACGCTGGAGTTCGCCGACATCGATGTGCAGCAGGAGACCGGCAGCATCACCCTGCGTGCGCAGTTCCCCAACCCCGAAGGACAACTGCTGCCGGGCATGTACGTGCGCGCGCAGGTGGGCCAGGGCACGCAGCAGCAGGCGCTGCTGGTGCCGCAGTCGGCGGTGGACCGCAGTGCCAAGGGCGAGGCGCAGGCGTGGCTGGTGGACAAGGAGGGCAAGGCGCGGCTGCGTATCTTCCGCACCGCACGCGCGGTCGGCAACCAGTGGCTGGTGCTTGATGGCATCAGCGCCGGCGAGCAGGTGGTGGTGGCGGGGGCGCAGGGCCTTGCCGACGGCATGCCGGTGCGGGTGAAGCCCGCGCCCGTGGCCGCGCCGGCCGGAAAGGACTGAGCGCATGCTGCCGCGCTTCTTCATCCACCGCCCCGTATTCGCTTGGGTACTGGCGATCTGCATCATGGCGTTCGGCACGATTGCGGTGACCCAGCTGCCGGTCGAACAGTATCCGGACATCGCACCGCCGCAGGTCAACATCACCGCCAACTACACCGGCGCGTCTGCGCAGACGGTGGAAGACAGCGTCACCCAGGTGATCGAACAGCAGATCAAGGGCATCGACCACCTGCTGTATTTCTCTTCCACCAGCTCGTCTTCGGGGCAGGCGCGGATCACGGTCACCTTCGACCAGAGCGCCAACCCCGATATCGCCCAGGTGCAGGTGCAGAACAGCGTCAACCAGGCCATCAACCGCCTGCCGCAGGAAGTGCAGCAGCAGGGCGTGACCGTGGCCAAGTCGCAGGGCGACTCGCTGATGGTGGTGTCGCTGTACGACACCAGCCGGCGCATGGAGCGGGTGGACGTTTCCGACTTCCTGGTCAGCAACGTGCAGGATCCGATCAGCCGCATTGCCGGCGTCGGCGAGATCAATGTGTTCGGTTCGGCCTATGCGATGCGGGTGTGGCTGGATCCGCACAAGCTGCGTGCCTACGACCTGATGCCGTCGGATGTGCGCAGTGCGATCCAGGCGCAGAACACCCAGGTCACGGCCGGTGAACTGGGGGCGCTGCCGTCCAGTGCGACGCAGAGCCTCAATGCCACCGTCACCGCGCAGTCGCGCCTGCAGACCCCGGAACAGTTCCGCGCGATCATCCTGCGCACGCTGCCCAGTGGCGCGGCAGTGCACCTGGGCGATGTGGCGCGGGTCGAGATCGGCGCGGAGAATTACCAGACCAGCAGCTACCTCAACGGCTATCCGGCCGCAGGTTTCTCGGTGACCCTGGCCTCCGGCGCCAACGCGCTGGCCACCGCCGATGCAGTGCGCGCGGAGCTTGAGCGGCTGCGGCCTACGTTCCCGCCCGGGCTGCAGGTCGCCTATCCACGCGACAGCACGCCGTTCGTAAGGGTCTCCATCGAAGGGGTCATCCACACCCTGATCGAGGCGATCGTGCTGGTAGTGGTGGTGATGTTCCTGTTCCTGCAGAACGTGCGTGCCACCCTGATCCCGGCGATCACGGTGCCGGTGGTGCTGCTGGGTACTTTCGGCGTCCTCGCGGTGGCCGGCTTCACCATCAACACGCTGACCCTGTTTGCGATGGTGCTGGCCATCGGCCTGCTGGTCGATGATGCGATCGTGGTGGTGGAGAACGTGGAGCGCATCATCCACGAAGAGCATCTGCCGCCACGCGAGGCGACCGAGAAGTCGATGGGCGAGATCACCGGTGCGCTGATCGGCATCACCGTGGTGCTCGGCGCGGTGTTCCTGCCGATGGCGCTGTTCGGTGGTTCCACCGGCATCATCTACCGGCAGTTCTCGATCACCATTGCATCTGCCATGGCGCTGTCGGCGCTGGTCGCGCTGACCCTGACCCCGGCGCTGTGCGCGACCCTGCTCAAGCCTTCGTCGGCACAGAAGCCACCGGGGCGCTTCTTTGCTGCGTTCAATCGCGGCGTCGAACGCAGCCAGTCGGCCTACCAGAGCAGGCTGGGGGGCGTGGTGGCCCATCCGCGGCGCTGGATGGCGTTCTACCTGCTGCTGGTGATCGCCATGATTGCCTTGTATGCGCGCATGCCGACCGGCTTCCTGCCGGTGGAGGACCAGGGCCAGGTGACCTTCCAGTTCTCCACGCCGGAAGGCACGCCGATGGCGCGCACGGAGGCGCTGGGTGAGCAGATCAGCCGCTACTTCATGGAGCATGAAAAGCAGAACCTGGACGTGGTGTTCGTGGTGGTCGGTCGCAACAATGCGGGTACCGGCCAGAATGCGGGGCAGGGCTTCCTGGCTCTCAAACCCTGGGACGAGCGCAACGGCGACAACACTGCGGCGGCGATCATCGCGCGCGCCAATGCCTATTTCCGCAAGCTGCCCGATGCCAAGGTCAATGTACTCGCTCCGCCGGCCGTGCGTGGCCTGGGCCAGTCCAGCGGTTTCGAACTGTGGCTGCAGGACACCAGCGCGGCCGGTCGCGTGGCCTTGCAGGCGGCGCAGGAACAGGTGGTGCGCGCGGCCGGCGAAGATGATGGGCTCACGTCGGTGCGCTTGAACGGGCTGGGTGACAAGGCCGAGCTGCGGCTGGACATCGACCACGCCCAGGCCAGTGCGCTGGGTCTGGCCCAGGCCGACATCAATTCCACGCTGTCTGCCGCCTGGGGCGGCAGCTACATCAATGATTTCCTGGACCGCGGTCGGGTCAAGCGTGTCTACATGCAGGGCGACCAGCCCTACCGCAGCGTGCCCGACGACATCGGTCAGTGGTATGTGCGCGGCGGCAACGGTCAGATGGCCTCGTTCGCCAGCTTCGCCAGCAGCCACTGGGCGCGTGGGCCGCAGCTGCAGCAGCGCTTCAACGGCCTGCCTGCGATGCAGATCCAGGGCAGTGCGGCCGAAGGGCGCAGCTCGGGTGAAGCGATGCAGCGCATGCAGGCGCTGGTGGCCGATCAGCCTGGGTTCGATCTGCAATGGAGCGGGCTGTCCTACCAGGAACAACTGGCCAGCAACCAGACCCTGTACCTCTATGCCGCGTCGATCGCCTTCATCTTCCTGTGCCTGGCCGCGCTCTACGAGAGCTGGACGGTTCCGGTGGCGGTGGTGCTGGTGATCCCGCTGGGCGTGATCGGCACGGTGCTGGCGACCACGGCTGCGGGCTTCGTCAATGACATCTACTTCCAGGTGGGGTTGCTGACCACGATTGGACTATCGGCAAAGAACGCGATCCTGATCGTGGAGTTCGCCGAAGCGCGCTACCGCGCAGGTAGTTCGGCGGTGGAGGCGGCACTGCAGGGCGCGCGCCTGCGCCTGCGGCCGATCGTGATGACCTCGCTGGCCTTCGTGGCAGGCGTCATTCCGCTGGCATTGGCCACCGGCGCCGGCGCGGTCAGCCGCCGTGAGATCGGCATGAGCGTGATCGGCGGCATGCTCTCGGGAACGGTGCTGGCGGTGGTGCTGGTGCCGCTGTTCTTCGTGCTGGTACGGCGGCTGGGCAGGGCGCGGCCGGTGCACTGAGGGCAGGGCCGCCAGCTGTCATCGGTATGCCGCAGCGCCATCACCCGGTCTTGGCCTGGGCATCGGTACGGTAGATCGTCCCCGCCCCCAACGGAGACCTGCCATGTGGTTGCTCGACCGACTCTGGCCCCCGCGCCCTGTGCTGCCCGCCGAGACGCTGCCGCCTGCAGCGGACATGCCCTCGCGTCGAGCGCCGTTGAAGCGCCCGTTGCGCGTCGGCCGGGCCAGCATGGCGCCGTGGCAGAAGATCGCGCCGCCGCTGCGGCGCAGCCGGCACTAACCGGTACGGTCGGCGGGGTGGTTCACCCCGTCATTGACCGGAATCGTTCCCAGCGCGAACGGATCGATGCCTTCCAGGCAGGCCACGTTGTAGCCGTACTGGTCCGGGTTCGAGCGGCGGCGGTGGTGCGTGTAGATGCCACAGACGCCGCAGAAATAGTGCTCGGCCACGTGGGTGTTGAACTGGTACAGGCGCAGATGAGCCTGGCCGCGCACGATCTGCAGCCCGTCCCGTGCCACGCTGGCGGCGATGGCGCCGCGGCGCCGGCACATCGAACAATCGCAGCGGCGCGGGTCGACGATGCCCTCGGGCAGGTCCAGCAGCAGCTCGACCGTGCCGCAATGACAACTGGCCCGGTGCTGCGCCTGCACGGCTACGCCGGCCACGGTGGTGATGCCCATCTCTGCTCCCTGCGCGCCCTTGGTGGGTGCCAGTATGCCCCCCGGCCACGCCAGCCTGAACCGGTTGTAGATGTCGCCGTGAGGCGGCTTGTGGCTAACTATGCCGCCCCGGGACCTCGACAGGACGCCAGTGAAAGCCGCAGGACGATGGATGACAGGATGTGTGATGGTGCTGCTGGCGCTGTGGGTGGCCGGTCTGTTGACCTACCAGATGCCCGGGCCGGGCTGGCTGGGCGCCACCGCGGCGTTGCTGTGGCTGCTGGCCGCCGCCTGGGCGGCCTGGCAGGTGGCGCGCGGCCGTGGCACGCGCAGGCTGTGGGCGGCCTTTGCCGGCGCTCTGGCGCTTGCGGGGCTGTGGTGGCTGCTGCTGACCCCACGCCAGGACCGCGACTGGGCCGATGACGTGGCGCAGCGCCTGCACGTGGAATCCTTCGATGGCCGCCACGTGGTGCTGGACAACGTGCGCGATTTCACCTGGCGTACCGAGACCGACTACGACGCGCGCTGGGTGCGCCGCAGTTACGACCTCGACCAGCTGCGTTCGGCCGATCTGGTGCTGTCGTACTGGATGGGCCCGGCAATCGCCCACACCCTGATCTCGTTCGGATTCGAGGACGGGCGCCACCTGGTGTTCTCACTGGAAATCCGCAAGGAGCGCGGTGAATCGTTCTCGGCGCTGGGCGGCTTCTTCCGCAAGTTCGAGATGACCCTGGTCGCCTCCGAGGAAACCGACATCATCCGCACCCGCACCAACGCGCGCGGCGAGGATGTCTACCTGTACCGCCTGCACGGCATGGACCGCAACCAGCTCAAGACCCTGTTCGCTGCCTACATCGACCAGGCACGCCAGCTTGATGCTGCGCCCGGCTTCTACAACACCCTGACCAGCAACTGCACCACGATCGTCTTCGATCTGGCGCGGCATATCGCCCCGCGCCTGCCGCTGGACTACCGGTTGCTGGCCTCGGGCTACCTGGCCGAGTACGCGCAGGAGGTGGGCGCGCTCACCCCCGGCGTGCCGTACGCCGAACTGCACGCCAAGGGCCGCATCACCGAGCGCGCGCTGAAGATGGCCCCCGACGATGATTTCTCCACCGTGATCCGCCAGGGCATCCCCGGCACCGAGCAGGACCCGCAGCAATGACCCCGATGATCCCGTTCCGCTGGCAGCGCGTGCTGCCGGCGCTGTTGGCTGCCTTCCTGCTGCTGGGTGGCAGCGGCTGCGCGATGGTCACCGTCAAGCAGGTGGCGTCCAGCGATTACCTGGTCAACAAGCGTGCCGACGTGCTCAACACCGGCAAGCTCAGCCCCGCCTCGCGCGAGACGCTGAGTGCGGCCGGGCTGGACGAATCGCAGTGCGAGAAGGACTTCCTGGTCTGCCGCAGCACGCTGTTGATGACCGATGACCTCAACGTCGAGCAGCGCTTGTCGACGCTGTCCGAGTTGTGGGTGAAGGCCGCTCTGGCACTGACGCCGAAGAAGCAGGCGGCCAACGAGCCGCCGATGAGCGATGCGGCGCTGGATGCGTGGCTGGAGGCGGCGCGCTATGGCTACGCCTATCTGTTCTACAGCGGACGCTCGCCCTCCGATCGTGCGTTCGAGGACCGGCAGACGCAGGTGCGCGATTACTACAACTACGCTGCCGAGAAGGCCGCCGTGGTGTTGTTCGCGCGCGCCCGCGCCGCCGCATTGGCCGGCGAGGACTACACCAAGCCGGTGTCGGCAGGCAGCTGGACGCTGGCTTCCGATTTCCAGCGGCTGTCGCTGAAGAGCATTCCCAAGCAGCTGGTGCCGGCAGGCACCGTCAGCTTCGTCGGCATGCGCAGCACCTATCGCCGCGATGGTTTCGGCGCCGAACTGGTGATGGTGATGGACCCGCCGAAGCTGGTGGTGCCGGTGGTCGCCGCGGAAGGGCCGAAGGCCGAAACGGCACAGGCGCAGGCCACGAAGGACGAGCAGGAGGAGGGCGTCCGTCGCGGACGCCGCCACCAGCACGACGATTCGGTGCCCGAGTACAGCGAGATGTCCTCGATCAACGTTACCGCATTGCTGCGTTTTGAAGGCAACACGCTGGAGGACGTGATGCGCACCCGCCAGGTGCTGCTGGATGGCTATTCGCCGGAGGCGACCGAGCGCATCACCCTGCATGGCGAAGAGGTGCCGCTGGCGGGCAACTTCACCGCCGCCTACGGCCTGTGGCTGGCGCAGAGCGGGTTCGCCACGCAGTCGCTGCGTACCCTGTTCGGCATGAGCGAGGGCATCGGCGAGCCGCACATCTACCTGATGCAGCCATGGGATCCGAACCGCCGCATCATCTTCATGCTGCATGGCCTGGGCAGCAGCCCGGAAGCCTGGGTGAACCTGGCCAACGAGATCATGGGTGACCCTGAACTGCGCCGCGAGTTCCAGGTGTGGCAGGTGTACTACCCGACCAATGCGCCGATCGCGCTGAACCGCTATGAGATCGCCAACGCATTCAACGACACGCTGAAGCACTTCGACCCCAACAACAGCACGCGTGCGTCCAAGGACATGGTCTACATCGGCCACAGCATGGGCGGCGTACTGGCGCGGCTGCTGGTCAGCGACTCTGGCGACGTGCTGTGGAACGATCTACTGGCCAACTATGACCTGAAGGGCGAACGCCTGAAGCGGGTGCAGTCCAAGCTGGGGCCGCTGCTGCACTTCAAGGCCGAACCGAACGTGGAGCGTGCGATCTTCATCGCAGCCCCGCACCAGGGCACGGACATCGCCGGCAACAAGGTCGGTCGCCTGATCGGCCGCCTCGTTCGCCTGCCGCTGACCATCCTCGGCAAGTTCGAGGATGTGTTCCTGGCCTTGGCGCAGGCCGAGCAGCAGGTGGATGGCACGGCCAAGCCGAAGATCCCCAACAGCATCGACAACCTCAAGGCCAGCGACCCGTTCGTGAAAGCCGCTGCGCAGCTTCCGATCACGCCGGGCCTGAAGTACCACTCGATCATCGCCCAGCGCAAGCCGGAACTGCCGGTGGAGAAGTCCGATGATGGGCTGGTGCCGTACTGGAGTTCGCACCTGCCCGGCGCGCTGTCGGAGAAGGTGATCATTTCCGGTCACAGCGTGCAGGAAACCCCGCAGGCGGTGCTGGAAGTGCGCCGCATCCTGCACCAGGACATCGATGAAGTGGGCACGGTGGCGAAGCCCTGATCGCGGCGTCCGCCGGGCGTGCCCCGGCGGAACCCGCGGCGTGTCTACACCCGCCTGGCGATCACGGTGGCGAACGCGGCCAGGCCGAGGGTGATGGCCAGGCACATGATGTAACCGGTATGCGGGGCGCTTTCCACGAACAACGCGAACAGCGCGCCGGATACCGCCAGTGCGGTGGTCACCGACAGCGCTTCGCTCAACTGCAGGGCCGAGGTATTCGCGCCCTGTTCGTGCGGCGGTGACAACGACAACGTCAGCACCGACAGGCTGGCGTAGATCATGCCCATGCCGAAACCGGTCAGCGTCCAGCCGACCAGGGCGACCGGCAGTGGCACCGCGGTGAACAGTACCGCCAGCGTTGCGGCGATGCCCACGGTCATCAGCGGCGTGCCGACGCGCAGCAGTTGCTGGCGCGACCAGCCGCGCTGCTGGTGACCCTGCAGCCACGAGCCGGTGAACCAGCCCAGTGCGCCCAGGCTCAGCACCGCACCGGCCCAGCTGGGCGACAGCCCGCGCTCGCGCTGCAGCAGCAGGGGCAGGTAGGCCTCGCAGGCGAAGAACGCGGCAGCGGCCACACCACGCAGTGCGATCACGCTGGGCAGGCCGCGGCGCAGGCGCAGGGTGCCGGCCGGCAACAGGCGATGCACGCAGAACAGCAGCGCCAGCATCGCCACGCCGATGCACACCAGCGCCGGCACGCCCTGTTGCTGCCCACCCAGGTACAGCAGCAGGGCAGCAAGGGACGCGCCGGTGGCCCAGCGCACGATGCTGCCGCGGCCATCATCGGCAGCACCGGTCGCTGCAGCCTGCATGCGCGCCAGCGCCGGTCGCAGCAGCAGGCCGGCCGGTATCGCCAGCAGCGGCACCGCCAGGAACACCCAGCGCCAGCCCAGATGCTGCACGATCACCCCGCTCAGTGCCGGGCCGATCATTGAGGGCACCACCCAACCGGCAGAGAACGCGGCGAATACCTTCGGCCGCAGATGCTCGGGATAGGTACGGCCGACCATCACATACAGCGAGACCGAGATGGCACCGGCGCCGAGGCCCTGCAGCAGACGGCCGGCCACCAGCATGCCCATGCGCATCGCGAAGCCGGCCAGCAGCAGGCCCAGCACGAAGCAGGCCAGGCCCCACCACAGCGGCCGTGCCGGCCCGTGGCGGTCGGCCCAGCGGCCGGCCAGGGTCATGCCGATCACGCTGGTGGCCAAGGTGCCACCGAAGGCCAGCGCATACAGGCGCAGGCCGTCCAGGGCCTCGGCCACGGTCGGCATCGCGGCGGCTACCGCCAGCGCCTCGAAGGCATGCAGGGAGACCAGGGCGACCATGCCCACGGTGGTGGCGCGATAGCGCGCGGACAGGATGGAGGAATCGGCCGGATCGGCCGTGGCAGCGGGGGAGGGCATCGGGTTCCTGCGGGTGGCGGACGGGCCGCGCTTGTCATCTGGCGGCGATGGTAGCAGCATGCCACCTCAACCAAAGTTGAGGTCAATCGATGCTTGCACAGGACATGAGCGTCGGCGATGTCGCCCGCCGCAGTGGCGTGGCGGTCTCTGCGCTGCATTTCTACGAGCGCAAGGGGTTGATCAGCAGCCTGCGCACGTCGGGCAACCAGCGCCGCTACGCCCGCGACGTGCTGCGGCGGCTGGCGGTGATCCGCGTGGCGCAACGCGTGGGCATGCCGCTGGAAGCGGTGGCGCGTGCGTTCGAGAGCCTGCCGCAGGGACGGGCGCCGACCAAGGCCGACTGGGCCAAGCTGTCGGCACGTTGGCAGGTGGAACTGGAGGAACGCATCCACATGCTGCAGCTGCTGCGCGACGAGCTGACCGGCTGCATCGGCTGCGGCTGCCTGTCACTGAAGCGTTGCCGCCTGGCCAACCCGGATGACGTGCTCGGCGAGCGTGGCGACGGCCCGATGCGCTGGGGCTGAGCGCGCTGGTGGGTGCCGACCTTGGTCGGCACGCTCGTTACCAGACAGTGATCGTTTCGCCGCTCTGGATCCCTTCCACCGCGCGCTGGAAGGCCAGCGCCGCGCGCTGTGCGGTGACTGCTTCAAAGCCGGGGAAGTACGGACCGTAGGCTTCCATCGATTCCACCAGCACATTCGGGCTGACCACGTTGATGCGCAGCCCGCGTGGCAGCAGTTCCAGCGCCGCCGCGCGCACGAAACCTTCCAGCGCATGGTTGACGGCGGTGGCGTTGGCACCATCGCGGATCGGCTGCGCGCTGACGATGCCACTGGTCAGTGTGATCGAGCCGCCCGCGTTGAGGTGGTGCTGCGCCGCCAGCGCAAGACGCACCTGCCCGAGCAGTTTGTCCTGCAGGCCGACGTTGAACTGTTCGGGTGTCATCTGCTGCAGGGGGCCGAAATGCAGTTTGCCGGTGGTGGAAATCACTGCATCGACCGGGCCGGTCTGCGCGAACAGCTCGCGCACGCTGGCGTCGTCGGTGAGATCCACGCGCAGGCTGCCGCTGCGGCGGCCGGCTGCGAGGATCTCGTGCTGCTGGCCCAGGTGGCGGGCAACGGCCTGGCCGAGGGTGCCGCTGGCACCGACGAGAAGAATCTTCATGACAGCTCCTTGCGAGAGGGGATGGACGCAGTCTGCGCCGTCACTGGGTGGTTTGGTAAGGAGCGTATGATTCGCATATTCCTAACCATGGGTTTGCAATGGACACCTTGCGCTGCATGCAGGCTTTCATCGCCGTGGCCGAGCACGGCAGTTTTTCCGCTGCGGCCAGCCAGTTGCAGGTCTCGGCGGTGATGGTCGGCAAGTACATCCAGCAGCTGGAAGCGCACTTGGGCACCGCGCTGCTGCAGCGGAACACCCGGCGCCAACGCCTGACCGAGGCAGGCAACGCCTATCTGGCCGGCTGCCGGCAGGTGCTGGAACAGGTACAGCAGGCCGAGGCAGACGTGGCCGGGCTGCAGGTGCAGCCACGCGGACTGTTGCGGGTCAGTGCGCCGACCACCTGGGGCAGTTGTGTCTTGGCGCCATTGCTGGCCGAATTGCTGCGGGCACAGCCGCTGTTGAACATCGAACTGGACCTGAGCAATCGCCGCATCGACCTGATCGAGGATGGCTTCGATGCAGCGATCCGCGTTGGCCCGCTGCCATCGCAGGAACTGGTCGCACGGCCGCTGCCGCCGTATGCGATGAGCCTGTGCGCATCACCGTCGTACCTGCGCCGCCGCGGTACGCCGCGCACGCCTGCCGATCTCGAAGGACATGATTGCCTGAGCCACCTGGCCTGGCGCGGTGGTCACGGTTGGCAGTTGGCCAACGGCGAACAGGTGGACTGGGAAGCGCGGTTGACCAGCAATGACGGTTACGCGCTGCGTGAAGCAGCCGTGGCGGGTGCGGGCCTGGTGCTGCAGCCGACCGCGCTGCTTGCTGGTGAAATCGCGGCAGGACGATTGAAACCACTATTGCGCGAGCATCTGCCTGAGCCACGGCCGATGCACCTGATCTACCTGCCCGATCGTCGCCCTCGACCGCGGCTGCAGTGTTTCGTCGATTTCGTCATGGCCACATTGGGGCAATGAGCATCCACGCATGGCGTGGATCTACTGAAGAGCACCATGCATTCCAGCGGCGACAGGTGTCAGTAGATCCACGCCATGCGTGGATGACGGTGGGTGCCGACCGTTGGTCGGCACACCTGTTTCAATCATTGGCCGCTGATAATTCCTGCCCACGCACCTGCGCCGCACGTAGTGCTTTTCCCACCAGCGCTTCAAACCCGCCGGCCTGGAAGCTCTCGATCGCCGCCTGCGTGGTGCCGTTGGGTGAGGTCACCCGGCGACGCAGTTCGGCCGGGCTTTCACCGGCTTCGTCCAGCATGCGCGAGGCGCCCAGCAGTGTCTGCACCACCAGCGCGCGCGCCGCCTCTGCAGGCAGGCCCTGTGCGATCCCCGCCGCTTCCATCGCTTCGGCCAGCAGGAACACATAGGCTGGGCCACTGCCGGATACGGCAGTGACCGAATCCATCTGTGCTTCATCGTCGATCCACACCGTGCGTCCCGCGCTGGCCAACACACGTTCGGCCTGCGCATGCTGCTGCGCATCCACCGACGGCGTTGCATACAGACCGGTAACCCCGGCACCGAGCAGCGCCGGAGTGTTTGGCATCGCGCGCACCACCGGCAGCGAGCCACCCAGCCAGCGCTGCAGCTGCGCGCTGGTGATGCCGGCGGCGATCGAGATCAGCAAGGGTTTCTTCGCCTGCGCCAGCCCCTGCAGTGACTGGCAGACATCGCGCAGCACCTGCGGTTTCACTGCCAGCAGCCAGGTGTCACCCTGAGCAGCCGCGTCGGCCGCGTTGTCATGGGTCTGTACGCCGAAATCCGCAGCGAGTGCTTCCCGCAGTCCGGCCACCGGTTCGGCCACGTGGATGTGCGCGGCCGGCACGCCCTGCCGGATCAGGCCGGCGATCAGGCTGCGGGCCATGTTGCCGCCGCCGATGAAAGTGATGGAATCAGCTGCCATGGGAATCTCCTTGGAATCAGGCCGGGCGCGGACGCGCGCCGAACAGGGCGGTGCCGATGCGCACCAGGGTGGCACCTTCGGCAATGGCTTCAGCGTAGTCGCTGCTCATGCCCATCGACAGGGTGTCCACGTGGGGATGACGGGCCGCCAGTGCCTCGAAAAGTGTGCGCATGCGCACGAACGCATCGCGTCGGCGCTCGGCCTCGGGCCACGGCGCAGGAATCGCCATCAGGCCGCGCAACCGCAGGTTGGGTTCGGCGAGGATGGCCGCGGCCAGCGCCTCGACGTCCTCCGGCACACAACCGTGCTTGCTCGATTCGTCATCGATGTTGATCTGGATGAGCACGTTCAGCGGGCCGCGTTCAGCGGGGCGGTAGCGGGCCAGGGCGGTGACCAGCTTGGGCCGGTCCACGCTCTGCACCCAGTCGAAGTGCATGGCGACCGGCTCGGCCTTGTTCGACTGCAGGTGGCCGATCAGGTGCCATTCCAGCCCCAGACGCTGCAGCTCCTGCATCTTGGCCAGCGCTTCCTGCACGTAGTTCTCGCCGAAGGCGGTCTGGCCCTGCGCGGCAAGGGCCGCGACGGCTTCGGCCGGCTGGGTCTTGGACACCGCCAGCAGGCGCGGCGGTGGCCGCCCGGCGGCATCGGCGGCGTTGTGCAGGTTGCTCAGGATCTGGGGCAGGGGAGTGGCCACGTAACGCGTTCCGTTCAATCAGGAGGCTATACTGCCGCCCGGGGAAAGATCCTTCCAGTCGAAGCCGTTATTGGGGAGTAGCCGCTCATGGATATCGCCGAGCTGTTGGCGTTTTCCGTAAAGAACAAAGCGTCCGACCTGCATCTGTCCGCAGGCCTGCCGCCGATGATCCGCGTGGACGGCGACGTTCGCCGGATCAACATTCCAGCCCTGGACCACAAGCAGGTCCACGCGCTGGTGTACGACATCATGTCCGACAAGCAGCGCCGCGATTACGAGGAATTCCTCGAAGTCGACTTCTCCTTCGAGATCCCGTCGCTGGCGCGCTTCCGTGTCAATGCGTTCAACCAGAACCGTGGCGCCGGTGCGGTGTTCCGTACCATTCCGTCCGAAGTGCTGACCCTGGAAGACCTGGCCTGCCCGCCGCTGTTCCGCGAGGTGATCCAGCAGCCGCAGGGTCTGATCCTGGTGACCGGCCCGACCGGTTCGGGCAAGTCGACCACGCTGGCGGCGATGATCGACTACATCAACAAGAACGAATACGGCCACATCCTCACTGTCGAGGATCCGATCGAATTCGTGCACACCTCGCAGAAGTGCCTGATCAACCAGCGCGAAGTGCATCGCGATACGCATGGCTTCAACGAGGCGCTGCGTTCGGCATTGCGTGAGGACCCGGACATCATCCTGGTCGGCGAACTGCGTGACCTGGAAACCATCCGCCTGGCGCTGACCGCCGCGGAAACCGGCCACCTGGTGTTCGGCACTCTGCACACCAGTTCGGCGGCCAAGACCATCGACCGCATCATCGACGTGTTCCCGGCCGGCGAAAAGCCGATGGTGCGCTCGATGTTGTCCGAATCGCTGCGCGCGGTCATTTCGCAGGCGCTGCTGAAGAAGGTCGGTGGCGGTCGTACCGCTGCGTGGGAAATCATGGTCGGCACCCCGGCCATCCGCAACCTGATCCGCGAAGACAAGGTGGCGCAGATGTATTCGGCCATCCAGACCGGTCAGCAGTACGGCATGATGACCCTGGACCAGCACCTGCAGGACCTGGTCAAGCGCAGCCTGATCACCCGCAACCAGGCCCGCGAATACGCCAAGGACAAGCGTCTGTTCGAGTAAGGCGAGGCAATGGCGGGGCAGGGCGTACCACTATGCCGCCGGCCCCGCGCTGTTTCCTCCACCGACCGATTCCTGGTACATGCCCCATTGGGAGCCCGCCGTGAACACCACCGCGACCACCATCGATTTCACCTCGTTCCTCAAGCTGATGGCGCACCAGCGCGCCTCGGACCTGTTCATCACCGCTGGCATGCCGCCAGCGATCAAGGTCAACGGCAAGATCTCGCCGATCACCCAGACTCCGCTGACGCCGCAGCAGAGCCGCGACCTGGTGCTGAACGTGATGACGCCGGCGCAGCGCGAGGAATTCGAAAAGACCCACGAATGCAACTTCGCCATCGGCCTGTCCGGTGTCGGCCGCTTCCGTGTGAGCTGCTTCTACCAGCGCAACCAGGTCGGCATGGTGCTGCGTCGCATCGAGACGCGCATCCCGACCGTGGAAGAGCTGAGCCTGCCGCCGATCATCAAGACGCTGGCGATGACCAAGCGCGGCATCATCCTGTTCGTCGGCGCTACCGGTACCGGTAAATCCACGTCGCTGGCAGCGATGATCGGTTACCGCAACCAGAATTCGACCGGGCACATCATCACCATCGAAGACCCGATCGAATTCGTGCACAAGCACGAGGGCTGCATCATCACCCAGCGCGAAGTCGGCATCGATACCGACAGCTGGGAAGCCGCGCTGAAGAACACCCTGCGCCAGGCGCCGGACGTGATCATGATCGGCGAGGTGCGTACCCGCGAGGGCATGGACCACGCCATCGCCTTCGCTGAAACCGGCCATCTGGTGCTGTGCACGCTGCACGCCAACAACGCCAACCAGGCGATGGACCGCATCGTCAACTTCTTCCCGGAAGATCGCCGCAACCAGCTGCTGATGGATCTGTCGCTGAACCTCAAGGGCGTGGTCGCGCAGCAGTTGATTCCGTCGCCGGACGGCCGCTCGCGCAAGGTCGCGATGGAGATCCTGCTGGGCACGCCGCTGGTGCAGGACTACATCCGCGACGGCGAGATCCACAAGCTGAAGGAGCTGATGAAGGAATCGGTCCAGTTGGGCATGAAGACCTTCGACCAGAGCCTGTTCGAGCTGTACCAGGCCGGTGAGATCAGCTACGAGGACGCACTGCGCTACGCCGATTCGCAGAACGAAGTGCGCCTGCGCATCAAGCTCAGCCAGGGCGGCGATGCCCGCACCCTGTCGCAGGGGCTGGATGGGGTGGAGATTTCAGAGGTTCGTTGATCGCCATGTCATGACAGGAGATGCATATGGATATGCCGCTGGCTCGCAATGTCATCCTGATCGACTATGAGAACGTGCAGCCTCCTTCATTGAAGGAGCTGCTCGCGCCGGGGTTCAGTGTCCTGGTGTTTGTTGGCGCATCGCAGGCCAAAATCAGCATGGATGTGGTCGAGGCGATGCATGCGCTCGGTACACAGGGCCGGTACGTGCGCTGCAATGGTCATGGTTCCAACGCACTCGATTTCCATATCGCGTTCTACATCGGTGAGATGGCTGCCACCGATCCCGGCACGTGTTTCCACATCGTATCCAAGGACACCGGTTTCGATCCCTTACTCGCGCACCTGCGCTCGCGTGGCCTGACGGTCGGCCGAAGCACGTCGGTGGCGGAATTGCCGATGCTTCGTGCCGCGACGAAGCACCCAGCGGCGGTGCCACCGCCGCCAAAGAAGCCACCGCCGCCGACGCCGCCAAAGCCGAAGCCCGCGCAGTTGAGCGAGGCGTTGCGGTTGCAGCATGTGTGTGCGCAGCTTCTCAAGCAAGGAAAGGCCAGACCAACCAGACTCAAGTCACTTGGGAGCGCTGTTCATACCATGTTCCAGAAGACCTTGCCGGACAGTGACGTCACCGCGCTAATCCACGCGCTGCAGCAGAAGAAGTGGATCGTGCTGGAAGGCCAAGCGGTGCGATACCAGCTTCCAGCCAAAGCGACCTAGGCCTCCTGCGTGGGGCCCGGCGGCATTGAGGTCTCAGCCAGTGCATTCATGAAATCCAGTCATGACCGACTGCCATCCAGGTCGTTCAATCCGCCGGCCCTGCAGGCGTATCGTCATCGCTCCCCTACTGGAGCACGACGATGCAGACACGTGAACTCGGCCGCAGCGGCCTGAAAGTCTCCGCCCTGGGCCTGGGCTGCATGGGCCTGAGCCACGGCTACGGTCCCGCCGTCGAGCAGAGCCAGGGCATCGCCCTGCTGCATGCGGCGGTCGAACGCGGCGTGACCTTCTTCGACACAGCCGAAGTCTATGGGCCGTATACCAACGAAGATCTGCTCGGCAAAGCGCTGGCACCGCACCGCGACAAGCTGGTGATCGCCACCAAGTTCGGCTTCAAGGACGCACAGGTCGACACCGGCCTGGACAGTCGCCCGGAGAACATCCGCGCGGTGGCCGAAGCCAGCCTCAAGCGTCTGCGCACGGACCATATCGACCTGTTTTACCAGCACCGTGTGGATCCGAACGTGCCGATCGAGGATGTGGCCGGTACCGTGCGTGACCTGATCGCCGAGGGCAAGGTGCGTCACTTCGGTTTGTCCGAAGCCAGTGCCGCCACGGTGCGTCGCGCCCATGCCGTGCAACCGGTGGCTGCAGTGCAGAGCGAGTACTCGCTGTGGTGGCGCGAGCCGGAGCGTGAACTGCTGCCGGCGCTGCAGGAACTGGGCATCGGCTTCGTCCCGTTCAGTCCGCTGGGTCGTGGCTTCCTGACCGGCGCGATCAATGCCGACACCACCTTCGCAGCCAACGATTTCCGCAACACTGTGCCGCGCTTCGAAGTGGAAGCACGTCGGGCCAATCAAGCGCTGGTTGATCGCATCACCACGATCGCGGCGGCGCGCGGCGCCACTCCGGCACAGGTTGCGTTGGCCTGGCTGCTGGCGCAGGCACCGTGGATCGTGCCGATTCCGGGTACGACCAAGATCCATCGCCTGGAAGAGAACCTGGCCGCCGCCGACCTGCAGCTGTCGCCGGCCGAGCTGGAGCGTATCGCGCAGACGCTGCAGGAGATCGCCATCGTCGGCGAGCGCTACAACGCACAGCGTGCGGCACAGGCCAAGGGCTGATCGCAGTGGGTGCGTTCCGTGGTGGGTGCGGGCTCTCGCCCTGTGGTGGGTGCGGACCGTTGGTCCGCACGCCTCACCCCATCATCGGCCCGCGCAGCGCATCAAGCACGGTGCGCATCGCCACGGTGACATGCCGGCGCGACGGGTAGTACGCGTAGTAGCCGTCGAAGTGCGGGCACCAGTCATCCAGTGTTGATTGCAGCCGGCCCTCCTGCAGGGCCGCCTGCACCTGGTCCTCAGGCAGCCAGGCCAGGCCACTGCCGGCCAGTGCTGCCGCCCGCGTCATGCCCATGGTGTTGAAGGTCCACTGACCAGAGACGCGGATGCTCAGCTCATTGCCGTCCTGGCCGAAATCCCATGGCATCAGGCCGCCATGGGTGGGCAGGCGCAGGGTGATGCAGTTGTGCCCGGCCAGATCGTGCGGATGCACCGGCGCCACGTGCTGGCGGAAATACGACGGCGCGCCCACCACACGCATGCGCAGCGGCGGGCTGATCGGCAGCGCCACCATGTCGCGTGCCAGGCGCTCACCGAGACGGATGCCGATGTCGTAGCGCTCGGCGACGATGTCGGCCAGGCCGTAATCGGTGGTCAGCTCGACCTTCAGGTCCGGGTACTGCTGCAGCAGCGGCGCCAGCCTTGGCCAGGCCAGGTATTCGGCGGCGTGGCCGGTGGCATTGATGCGGATGGTACCTGCGGGCCGCTCGCGATATTCGGCCAGCGCGGCCAGTTCGTCTTCGATCTCGGCCAGGCGCGGGGCCAGGGTTTCCAGCAGGTGGGCACCGGCCTCGGTAGTGGCGACGCTGCGGGTGGTGCGGGTCAGCAGGCGCACGCCCAGTCGTTCTTCCAGCCCGCGCATGGCGTGGCTGAGGGCGGACTGGGAGACGCCCAGCTGGGCGGCGGCCTTGGTGAAGCTGCCTTCGCGGGCGACGTGGACGAAGGCTTGCAGGTCGTTGAGGTTTTCACGCGGCATGAGGGGATGATACGGCCGGGCTGCGCCCGGCGCCCGCGGTAGTGCCGGCCGCTGGCCGGCAACCTCAACAGCAACAGCAACAGCCGAAGCAACAGCAACATCGGTTTCCAGGGTTTGGCGGGGTGGGTCCGGTTGCGGGGGACGCCGTAAACCCGTCCTTGGGGGCTTGGCCGCGGCATCCATGCCGCGGACACCCCCGCAACCGGACCCACCCCGCCTTCGACAGGGCTCCGCGATCTGTCGGAATGGCATGCTGTCGGAATGGCCTGGCCTGCTCTTGGTGGGTGTCGACCTTGGTCGACACGTGGGTTCACGCCGTGCGTGGATGCGTGCCCGGTGTTACCGGCGCTGGTCGGTAAATGCCGATGTCGATTTGTGGTTCCGTGGTTCGTCGAATGGGTACTTTCCAAACAACAGGGAGCAGCACATGAGCACCGACAGCAAACCCAAGGGCCCGGCGTCCTACTTTCCGTCCATCGAGAAGACCTACGGGCAGCCGGTGACGCATTGGCTGGGGCTGCTGGCCAAACGGCCGGGGCTGAAGCACATGGAGCTGGTCAGCTTCCTGAAATCCGAGCACGGGCTGGGCCATGGCCACGCAAACGCCCTGGTCGCCCACCACCTGGCCACCCAGCGCTGATACAACCGCTCCACCGAGCGCAGCGACCCGCTTTTGCTCTTATTTTCTCTTTACGTGGCTGGACGCGCACGGAAATTGTCCAAGGCCGGGCGGGTGGGCTGTGCAGGGGCGTGAGCCGCATGGATGCGGCGACCGAGCTTACATGGACGTACTTGCAGCGCCCCCTGCACAGCCCACCCGCCCGGCCCACTGCCAGATTTGGAGGCAGTATGCCGCCCAGCCACGAGGGGCTGCGCCGTTCGCCGGAACTCCCAACTGAACGATTTCATCTGCAACTGTCATGCAGATCGTGTCTAATACCGCTCCCCACCCGTAGTGCCCCCACCTGTATGTCCCTCCAATCCCATGGCCCGGCGCCGTGCGACGACGCTGACGGCCACCTGGTCACCGCTGGCCCGCTGACCCCGCCGCCCGATGTTGCCGGTACCCCCGCCGATGAGAAGGCACTGCGCCACTCGGTCGCCGAGGACGCGCAGGGCATGGTGCTGGCGATGCTGGTGGCCTCGCTGGGCCTGGCGATCTTCGCCAAGAGCGGGCTGATGATCGGTGGCATGGCCGGCATGGCGTTCCTGCTGCATTACACGATGGGCTGGAACTTCGGCCTGGTGTTCGTGCTGGTCAACCTGCCGTTCTACTGGGTGGCGGTGCGCCGCATGGGCTGGGAATTCACCCTGAAGACATTTGCGGCGGTCACCGCCTGCGGCCTGCTGACCGACATCCTGCCGCGCTGGGCCGACTTCTCGCATATCGCGCCGTTGTACTCGGCGCTGGTTGGTGGCGCGCTGTCCGGCCTGGGCATCCTGTTCTTCATCCGCCATCGCGCCAGCCTCGGCGGCATCGGCATCCTGGCGGTGTACCTGCAGCGCACCCGTGGCTGGAGCGCCGGCAAGGTGCAGATGTCCTTCGATGCGTGCCTGATGGTGGCCGCGTTCTTCGTGCTGTCGCCGTCGAAGGTGATGTACTCGGCCATCGGTGCGGTGGTGCTCAGCCTGGTGCTGATGTTCAACCACCGCCCGGGCCGCTACATGGGCGTCTGACGGCTCACCGGCAATGCCGGCCAGCGGCCGGCTCTACGGGGTGGACGCCTGCACCCACGGTGGCGCCAGCTTCAGCAGCTTGGCGTGCACCGGGCAGTCCTCGGCATGCGCGCCAGGCAGGTAGCCCAGGCTCATCAGGAACTCGCCGGTGATCTCGCCGCCGGTGAAGCGGAACGTCTTCTTGAACAGCTTCACCCAGTCGGCCTTGCTGCGCGGGTGGTGAGCGTCCAGCCACGCAGCGAAGCTGCCGTGGCTCTGGCGCAGCTGCTGGATCACCTGCGCGTTGTGGATCGCCGCCAGCACCTTCAAGCGGTTGCGGATGATGCCGGGGTCCGACAGCAGGCGCTCGATGTCCTGCTCGGCATAGGCGGCGACACGATCGACGTCGAAGGCGTCATAGGCCGCGCGGAATCCCTCGCGCTTCTTCAGGATGGTTTCCCAGCTCAGGCCGGCCTGGTTGATTTCCAGCAGCAGGCGCTCGAACAGCTCGCGCTCATCGCGCTGCGGGAAACCATATTCGTTGGCGTGGTAGTACTCGTGCACCGGGTGGCCCGGGGCGATGCGGCAGTATCCGCTCATGGTGTTGCCGCCTCCGCGCGGTCTTTGCTGCGATCAATCTCCAGCTGGCCCGCCGCGCCGTCAAGCAGCAGCGTGGGCCAGCGCGGCGGTTGCACGGTCAGGCGGCCATCGCGCAGGGCCTGTGGGGCCTCGTCCGAAGTGCGCTGGTCAACGTCCTGGAAGGAAACATCACCCTCCTTTCTCCAGCCAGCGGGTTCACGCACGTGCAGCTGGCAGCGCGGACCGCTGTACAGACTGGTCATGCACAGCAGCACTTCATCTTCGCCATCGCCGTCCAGGTCACGACGCAGGGCGACGCAGCGCTTGTCGCCGATCTTGTCGTCGTCCAGGCAATCGCCCGCGCTCAAGCGCCGATCCAGTACTGCCTGCCACCAGTCATCGGCTGGCGATGCGGTGCCCTTGGCCAGCACGATCCGTGCCTTCAGGCCGGCCAGGTCGCGCACGCCATCGTCGATGTCGTTGTCCCAGCGCGACTCGCGCTTCTGCCGGGCCAGTGCCTGCACGATGATGCTGGAGGCGCGGGTATCGGCCGCCAACGACGGTGCCTTCTGCAGCGTGCGCAGCGCCTGCACACCACGGCGGCCCAGCTCGAAACGCAGCTGGTTTGCCGCGTCTGCGGTCATCAATGCCGGATCGGCGCGCAGGCGCTTCATCTGGCTGGCCAAGGTGATGCGCACCGGGTCGATCACCGGGGATATGGCCAGCAGTGCCGTGGCCAGCACGGTCCAGCACATCCAGCGGTTGACCGGCTCAAGCCGATGCAGCCAACGCCCCTGCCGGCGCAGTGCGGCGAAGGCGTAGCCGATGGCATAGCCGGCGATCAGCACCGCAACCGCGAAGCCCCAGAAGCGCGAGAGGGTCCAGCCATATTGGCTGACCCGCAGGGTCATCGCGTACAACGCCAGGCCGGCGTAGACCGGCAATGCCAGCAGGCTGGCCTCGACCAGCCGGCGCAGCCATGCCGGGTAGGGCGGGGTGCCGTCGTCGTGCTGGTAGACCGCGTTGGCCAGGCTGATCAGCAGCACCGCCAGCACCAGCAGCAGGCTGGCGGCCGAGCGCGTGGCCCACAACGGCGCCAGCCCGGTGAACGGCAGTGACAGCACGAACAACACTGCGATGAACGACAGCAACGGCAGCAGGCCGCGGCAGATGGCGAACAGCACCTGGCGGGTGATCTGCATCGCGCGATGCTGGGTGCGCCCGATCAGCACGCCGAAGCCCGCCAGCATGCCGGTGGCCAAGGCGATGAAGGCGTCACTGCCGAACAGCTCGTGGAAGAAGTCGACCTTGACCATCCGGAACAGCGCTGCCCACAACCACAGCAGCAGCCAGGTCAAGCCGGTGAACACCGCCGCCAGCACCAGCGTGAGACCGTTCTGCCACGCACGTTCGAACAGTGCGCCGTAGTCGGCCCGCCAATGACCCGCGTGCAGGCGGAACTGCCACCAGGGCAGGGCAATGAACGTGGCAACCGCCAGGCAGACCGAGAGCGGAACCTGCAGCACGGCCGCATACAGCGCGGTTTCTCCGCTCAGGTTCCAGGCGGCCCAGGCGGCCAGCGCGAGGACGAGCACCGAGGCCAGCCCGGCGTGCAGCCACAGGCGCCACGCCTTCAGATCAACCAGCGTCAAGGCCACCGCGGTGGGCACGGTCAATACCCAGGCATACCAGCAGTAGCGCCAGCCGATGTCCCGGAACGGCCATTGATCGGCCAGTTCCTGGGCGGCGAAAAGCATCAGCCCCTGCAGCAATGCGATCAACACGATCATGCTGCGGGTGGGCCATGACAGCGTTGCGTCCTGCTGCATCGGGTCGTCCTCCTTGCAAGAGCGCCATCCTAGCCCATCCCTTCGCGCCCGCATCCTGCCGCAGCGGTTAGAATGACGCCCATGCCAGTAACGCCGACTTCCCTCGCCAATCACCTGCTCGTGGCGCTGCCGTCGCTGATCGACGCCACCTTCGCCCGCACCGTTGCGCTGATCTGCCAGCACGACGAGAACGGGGCAATGGGGGTGCTGGTCAACCAGCCTTCCGAGTACACCCTGGGCGAAGTGCTGGCGCAGATGGACATCGCCACCGTCGATGGTGGTCTGCAGGCGCGTCCGGTGCTCAATGGCGGGCCGGTGCATCCCGAACGTGGTTTCGTCATCCATGACGATGCGCGCGCGTGGGATTCCAGCCTGGTCGTCGGTGACGGCCTGTACCTGACCACCTCGCGTGACATCCTCGAGGCGATGGCGCGCGGCGAAGGCCCGGCCAATGCCGTGGTCACCCTGGGCTGCGCGGGCTGGAGTGCCGGTCAGCTGGAAAGCGAACTGTCCGAAAACAGCTGGCTGACCGTGCCGGCCGACGCCGAGCTGGTGTTCCAGCTGCCGCTGGAACAGCGCTGGCAGGGTGCCGCCTCGCGCATTGGCGTCGATCTGTTCCGGCTGACCGATTACAGCGGCCATGTCTGAGCCGGCCCTCATCCGTCGCGATGGCACCGTGCTCGGCTTCGATGTCGGCTCGCGCCGGATCGGTGTGGCGATCGGCAGTGCGTTCGCCGCGCATGCGCGCGCGGTGGCCGTGGTCGATGTGCACGGCAATGGTCCCGACTGGGCGGCGATCGAACGCCTGCTCAAGGAATGGAAGCCCGATGGCCTGGTGGTTGGCGATCCGCTGACCCTGGACGGCCAGGACCAGCCCAACCGCAAGCGCGCGCAGGGCTTTGCCCGCCAGCTGCGGGAACGTTTCAAACTGCCGGTGGTGATGATCGACGAGCGTTCCAGCTCGGTCGAGGCCGCCCGCCGCTTCGCCGTCGAACGTGCCGAAGGGCGCAAGCGTCGCCGCGATGCGGCCGCCCTCGATGCCGTGGCTGCGGCGGTGATCATCGACCGCTGGTTGTCGTCGCCGGACGACGCCATTCCCATTCCCTGACGATACGAACCCCGCCATGACCGCCCAGCAACTCGATGACTCCGGCCGCCTGCGCCACCTGTTGACGCTTGAAGGTCTTCCCCGCGACACCCTGGTGCAGCTGCTCGACCGCGCCGGCCAGATCCGCGATGCCGCGGTCGGCCGTGTCGGCAACAAGCGCCACGTGCTGGGCGGATCGGCGGTGTGCACCTTGTTCTTCGAACCCTCCACCCGTACCCGCAGTTCGTTCCATCTGGCGGCGCAGCGGTTGGGTGCGGACGTGCTGAACTTCGACGCCTCCACTTCGTCAACGCGCAAGGGCGAAACCGCCTGCGACACGCTGAAGAACCTGGAAGCGATGGGCGTGCGTGGTTTCGTCGTACGCCACCCGGATGACGGCGCCGTGGCCGCGCTGGCCGCCGTGGCGGGCGAGGGCACCGCGCTGATCAATGCCGGCGACGGCCGCAGCTCGCACCCGACCCAGGGCCTGCTGGACATGCTGACCCTGCGCCAGGCCAAGGGCCCGGACTTCTCGAAGATGAAGGTGGTGATCGTCGGTGACGTCAAGCACTCGCGCGTGGCCCGCACCGACCTGCACGCGCTGCGCACGCTGGGCGTCGGCGAGATCCGCGTGTGCGGCCCGCAGTCGCTGCTGCCGGACGACGACACCCTGAAGGGCTGTGTGGTGGGTGATGATTTCGACGCGATGCTGGAAGGCGTCGACGCGCTGATGATGCTGCGTCTGCAGCGCGAGCGCATGGAAGAAGGGCTGGTGCCGTCGCTGGAGCAGTATCACGCGCAGTACGGGCTGAACACCGAACGCCTGGCCCGCGCCGGCAAGGACGCAGCCGTGCTGCACCCGGGCCCGATCAACCGCGGCGTGGAAGTGACCGACGACGTGGCCGATGGCCCGCAGTCGTGGGTGCTGCGCCAGGTCGCCAACGGCGTTGCCGTACGCATGGCTGTGCTGGAAACCCTGCTGGGTTGAGACCGCGCGTCCCGATTGGGTGGGGGCCGATCGCTGGTCAGCACAAAGGAATTCACCCTGAATAGCCTAGGTGGGTGCCGACCGTTGGTCGGCACAGAGCAATCAGTCCCGTGGTGCTGCGCGCAACCATTGATTGGCTACAGGCCTACCTGCATCGGAGTGGTTGCCCGATAGAAGGGGACTGCCCGTAGGTACACGCTTGGGCCCATGAACCGTGCACGCCTATGCCTTGGCCGCCATTCCCGGATCGGGCAACCCTACATCCTGACCACCGTCACTCAGGGGCGTCGACGCCACTTCGACGATGCCATTGCGGCGCAGGTGGTGATGGACGTGGTCCGCCGCATTGATACTGAAGGCCTGACGCACTCACTTGCCTATGTGGTCATGCCGGACCACATTCATTGGCTTGTGGAGCTCCGCGCGTTCTCGCTGGACTACATCATGCAACGCTTCAAATCGAGCAGTGCATTGCGGATCAACCGCATGCTCGGCCGATCGGGACGATTCTGGCAATCGAGCTATCACGATCACGCGATCCGCTCCGATGAATCACTGTTCCGTCATGCGATGTACGTGTTGGGGAATCCGATCAGGGCAGGGCTGACCGCGCAGCTTGGTGAATATCCCCATGCGTGGTGTCGATGGGAAGTTGAAGGGAGATTCCAGTCAATTGAACATATGGGATCGGAGAGATAGTGCCGACCAACGGTCGGCACCCACCGCGGAGGTTTTCCAGCAGGAGCTGTAGTTCAGCGCTTCTGCTTGAACAACCACGCCCACATCGCCGCGTCGGCGTAGGTGGCATCCCAGGCATTGTGGTTGCCTTCCGCGTACTCGGTATAGCGCACGTCACGCGCGCCGGCGGTCTGGAAGGCGGCATGCAGCCGGCGGTCGTCATCCGGCGGCACCACATCATCCAGCGCGCCGTGGAAGATCCAGATCGGGGTGCGCTGCAACCGTTCCGCGATCACTGCATAGGGATCCGCTTCGTTCGTCACCTGCTCCACGAACAGGGTGGGGCGTATCGCACGCGGCGCCAGTACCGCACCGCAGACCGGCACGATCGCGGCAAAGCGCTGCGGGTCGTCCAGGGCGATGTTCCAGCTGCCGTAGCCACCCATCGACATCCCGGTCAGGTACTGCCTTGCCGGGTCGGCGCCGAATTCGGCGATTGTTGCATCGAGCGCGGCCACGGCCACACGGTTGTTGCGTCCGCTCCATTCTTCACGGCCGGGTACCTGCGGAAACACCGCCAGCGCGGGGAAGTCGGCGGCGTGCCGACGCAGGTACGGGCCCAGGCCCGCGTGGGTCTGCTTCACGCCATCGCCGCCGCGCTCACCGGATCCGTGCAGGAACAGCACCACCGGCAGCGGCCCAGACGCGCGCGCGGCTTCGGCTGGAATGAACACCTGGTAGTAGGCGGTTTCGCCGTCCACCTTCACCGCGCGCGCCTCGAAGTGGCCGCGCGCACCGGGCGGCGTACTGGCGCACCCGGTCATCATCAGCAGGGCCAGCAGCGGCAGCCAGCGCGAGAACGATCGAAGCATGGCGATTCCCATGAGGGCAAGGTCGCTTCGATGGTAGTGCGCTGCGGCCGGCCCGGCATCGTGCGCCGCATCACTGCGGGCGCGGGAAGCTGGCGATGATGTCCAACTGCTCCTGTGCCTCGGGGTTGCCTTCCACCGCGGCCGCCTGCACCTGCGCCATGTCCGGATGCAGCACCACCAGCAACGGGTTCTCGCACACCGGGCACACGTACTCGGTGGCGTCCTCGTCCAGCTCCATCACCATTGCCCGTGAACTGCCTTTCCACTCGCAGGCCGCGCAGGTGTGAGGCTGGTCGCGCCAACCCGGCGCAAAGTAGTTTTCGATCGTCGTTGCCATGGCAATTCCAGTCAGTGCAGCAGGACCATGGTGGCCAGGCCGAGGAAGGTGAAGAAGCCCATCGAATCGGTCACTGCGGTCAGGAAGATGCCGCTGGCCAGCGCCGGATCGAAGCCGAAGCGCTTCAGGCCCAAGGGCACCAGCACGCCGGCCAGTGCTGCGAACAACAGGTTGCAGGTCAGCGCGATGGCGATCACCGCCGAGAGTCCGGGCGAGTGGAACCAGGCGAGCACGATCAGGCCCAGCACCGAGCCGAGCACCACACCATTGAGCAGCGCGACCCGTACTTCCTTCCACAGCAGCGTGCGTGCGTTGGAACTGCCGACCTGGCCCAGCGCCAGGCCACGCACCATCAGCGCCAGCACCTGGGTGCCGGCATTTCCGCCGAGCCCGGCGACGATCGGCATCAGCACGGCCAGTGCGACCAGCTTGTCGATGGTGCCTTCGAAGTGGCCGACCACACTGGAGGCCAGGAAGGCGGTGCACAGGTTCACCGACAGCCACATCAGGCGGCGTCGCATTGCGCGCCAGACCGGGCTGAACAGATCCTCGTCCTCATCCAGGCCGGCGGCGCCCAGCGCCTGGTGCTCGGCCTGGCCACGGATGATGTCGACCACGTCATCGATGGTGATGCGGCCGATCAGGATGTTGTTGTCATCCACCACCGGCGCGGAGATCCAGTCATGGTCGGAGAACTGCCGCGCCACTTCCTGGTCGCTCTCGCCGACATCGATGGCAGGCTGTTCATCGTCGATCAGGCGGTTGATCGGCGTGGTGTCTTCGTGGGTCACCAGCGAGGCCAATGACACGCGGCCCAGGTATTGATGGCGGCGGCTGACCACGAACAGGTGATCGGTGTGGTCGGGCAGTTCGCCGCGCAGGCGCAGGTAGCGCAGCACCACATCGACGTTGACGTCGGCGCGCACCGTCACCACGTCCGGGTTCATCAGGCGGCCGGCGCTGTCCTCGGGGTAGGACAGCACCTGCTCCAGGCGCTCGCGGTTCTCCCGGTCCATCGACTTGAGGACTTCGTCGATGACCGTGTCCGGCAGATCTTCGACCAGGTCGGCCAGATCGTCGATGTCCAGGTCTTCGACCGCCGCGATGATCTCGTCCGGGTCCATGTCCGCGAGCAGGCTCTCGCGCACGTCGTCGCCGACGTGGACCAGTACTTCGCCGTCGTCTTCCGGATCGACCAGGCCCCAGACGATCTCGCGCTTGCCCGGAGGCAGCGATTCGAGCAGGTTGCCGATCTCGGCCGGCGCCAGGGTATTGACCAGACGGCGTACCGGGCCCAGCCGACCGCTGTCCAGTGCATCGGACAGCATCCGCAACTGGCGCGCAGTCTTGTCGTGGCGTACAGCCTCAGCCATCGCAGCTCCCGCGGGATAAGAAAAGCCGCGATCCTTGCAAGGATGCGGCAACAGGGGTGTTCAGCGCGTCATTATCGCAAGGGGATGTTTCAGCGCATAGCCGCCGGGCATGGCGGCCTGCGGGTCCACACATTCCGCCGGGCCATGCCCGGCGAGCGCGTAGCGCGGGAATCAGGATGCGTCCGCCACCAACGCCAGCCAGCGCTCGATGCCGCGGCGGTCACGCATGCCCAGCAGCTTCGGTGCGCGGGCGCGCAGGGCACCCAGGTCGGCATCACGGACAGCCCGGCGTACTTCCAGCAGGGTTCCCGGGTGCAGGCTGAACTCGGTCAGGCCCAGCGCAAGCAGCAGCGGGGTCATCCGTGCGTCGCCCGCGATTTCGCCGCAGACCGCTACCGGAATGCGATGGCGCGCGCCGGTTTCGATCACCATCTGCAGCAGGCGCAGCACGGCCGGGTGCAGCGGCGAATACAGTTCGCCCAGTGCTTCGTTGTTGCGGTCGGCGGCCAGCAGGTACTGCACCAGATCGTTGGTGCCGATCGACAGGAAGTCGACCAGGTCGATGAAACTCTCCAGCGCCAGCGCGGCGGCGGGCACTTCGATCATCGCACCCAGCGGTACATGCTCGGCCACCATGTGACCCTCGGCGCGCAGTTGCTCGCCCAGCTTCAGCATGCGCCGGCGTACCGCCAGCAGTTCGTCGCGGGTGCTGACCATGGGCACCAGCACGCGCAGCTTGCCGTAGGCCGAGGCACGCAGGATCGCGCGCATCTGGGTGTCGGCCACCTTGGGCCGGGCCAGCGACAGGCGCACGCCGCGCAGGCCCAACGCCGGGTTTTCCTCGTTGCTCAGGGTCAGGCCGGTGCGGTCGGCCTTGTCTGCACCCAGGTCCAAGGTACGGATGGTCACCGGGCGGCCACTCATGCCCAGCGCCGCATCGCGGTAGGTCTGGAACTGTTCTTCTTCGTCCGGCAGTTCGTTGCGCTGCAGGAACAGGAATTCGGTGCGGTACAGGCCCAGGCCGTGCGCGCCCAGCGCATGCGCCTGGGTCACGTCTTCCAGCGATTCGGCATTGGCCAGCAGGGCGATGTCGACCTGGTCGCGGGTACGGCTGGGCTTGCTGCGCAGGCGGCCGAGCTCGCGCTGCTCGCGTGCGTGCTCCTTCAGGCGTGCACGGTAGTCACGCAGGTTGTCGGCCTGCGGGTTGACGGTGATGCTGCCGTCGGCGCCATCGATGATCAGCACGTCGCCGTCGATCACCTTGCTCAGCAGCTGCGGCACGTTGACGATCAACGGCAGGTGCAGGCTGCGGGCGAGGATCGCACTGTGCGAAAGCGCGCTGCCCGCGCTGGTCACGATGCCGACCACACCGTGCGACTGCAGCTGGGCCAGCTCGGAAGGGGCGATGTTGTCGCAGACCAGGATTTCACCGGCCAGGCCCTTTACCGCTGCCGGCCGCTCGGGCTGCAGGAACGCATGGATGCGCCCGATCACATGGTCGAGGTCGTCCATGCGGCTCTTCAGGTAGGCATCGTCCATGCCATCGAAGACTTTGGCCAAGCGGTCGCGCTGCAGTCGCAACGCATAGCCGGCGCTGTAGGGACCGCTGCGGATCAGTTCGTCCAGGCCGAACAGCAGTTCGGGATCGTCCAGCAACAGTGCATGCAGGTCGAGGAACTCGCCCACTTCCTGGTTCAGCGCACCATGCAGGCGCTGGCGCAGCTCGTGCATTTCCGTGCGCGCCGCGTCCACGGCGCGGTGCAGGCGTGCCAGCTCGGATTCAACCTGGGAAGGGGGGACGCGCTGTTCGGCTACTTCCAGTGCATGCGGCAGGCGCACGCGGGCGCGGCCCATCGCAGTACCGCGGGCGGCGCCGTGTCCGGCCAGCAGCTGTACCGGCCGTTGGCCGGTGGGGGCTTGGCCGGCGCGCGCGCGCGGCACGCTCAGTTGTCCTCGTCGAAGCGACGCTCGAACAGGTCGACCACCGCGTCCATCGCCGCGACTTCGTCTTCGCCGTTGATGCGGATGGTGACCGGCGTGCCTTGCCCTGCCGCCAGCAGCATTACGCCCATGATGCTCTTGGCGTTGATCTCACGGCCCTTGGCGGCCATGGTCACATTGCAGCGGAACGGCGCCAGGGTCTGCACCAGCTTGGCGGTGGCCCGGGCATGCAGGCCCAGGCGGTTGCTCACAGTGAGTTCTCGTTCAAGCATCGTCGACTATCGCTCCATTACGGGTGCCCGCCGCCGCAGTGGCAGGCAGTTGATCCAGTCCCTGTTCCGGATAATTCATCACCCGCAGCAACATCGGCAGACTCAGCGCCGACACCCGGCGAACCGGGGTCCCCAACCGGGCCAGCTGCCCGGCGAGGTTGGCGGGGCTGGCGCCGTACAGGTCGGTCAGGATCAGCACGCCCTCACCCCCATCGACCCGCCGCAGAGCGGCCGAGGCGAGCGGGAGCAGAGCATCCAGGTCTGCGTCGAACGGTACTTCGAAAGCTTCGGTTTTCAACGGCAACTGCCGCAGAAGCCGGGTCGCCACCTCAAGCAGGGCGATCCCGACCCCAGGATGTGTTACGAGGAGAATGCCACAGGTCATTACTGCACGTTAACAGGTCAAGGTGAATTGGCGATAGCAGCAGGAGAGGGGCACTGTGTCCCGTATTCAGCGTTGCTCGGGTCGGAGCCCTTTTTCGTTGAAAAAGCGATCCGACCCCATCCGTTTTTCGATGCCTGACAGAGATTCATCCACGCATGGCGTGGATCTACTGTGTCGACCAAGGTCGACACCCACCAACAGCAGCGGAAATCTGTCAGAGGTGGGGCGGTGTGGGGCTGCAGGACCGTTGGCGCCATGGATGGCGCCATCGAGCCCCCAAGGACGGGTTTACGGCGTGTCCTGCAGCCCCACACCGCCCCCCGCATCCCACGAAATGCAGGCGTTTGACGTTGACGTTGCCGTGGTTTCTGCGGGTGCCGGGCGCAGCCCGGCCGACCACCCCTCAATCCTGTTCTCGGTGATAGGTCGCCACGTCTTCCCAGCCCATCTCACGTGCATGGCGGGCCAGGCGTTCGGCCAGGAACACCGAGCGGTGCTTGCCACCGGTACAACCGAAGGCCACCGTCACATAGCTGCGGGTGCCATCACCCAGCTTGGGCAGCCACATATCCAGGAAATCCATCAGCTGCGCCAGGTAGCGCTGCACATCCGGCTGCGCTTCCAGGTAATCGCGCACGCCGGGTTCGCGACCGCTCAGCGCGCGTAGTTCCGGATCCCAATGCGGATTGGGCAGCACGCGCGCGTCGAACACGAAGTCGGCCTCGGCCGGCACGCCGCGCTTGTAGGCGAACGATTCGAACAGCAGCGACAGGCGGGTGGCATGGCCCATCGCGAATTCGGTGATGATCCGGCGCCGCAGCTGATGCACGTTCAACGCACTGGTATCGATCACCGCATCGGCTTCGCGGCGCAGCGGCGCGATCAGTTCGCGCTCGCGGGCGATCGCTTCCGGCAGCGACAGGCCCAGCTGGCTCAGCGGGTGCCGGCGGCGGGTGTCGGCATAGCGCTTGAGTACCGTTTCATCGTTGGCCTCGAAAAACAGCACCTTGGCATCCACGCCGGCATCGGTGGCCAGCTGCCGCCAGCTGGACAACTGGGTCAGGTCGCTCTGCCCGCGTACATCGATGCCCACCGCCAGCCGGCGCGCTGCTGCACCGTTGTGGTGGCTCAGGACATTGCGCACGAAGTCCGGCAGCAGCTGGATCGGCAGGTTGTCCGAGCAGTAGTAGTCCTGGTCCTCGAAGGTCTTCAGGGCGACGGATTTACCCGAGCCGGACAGGCCGCTGACGATGATCAGGGTCGGGGCGGTGGGACTGACGGTGCTCATGGACGGACTCTTCGAAGGGCAGGGGGGTCAGGGCGTTCGCCGTTCCAGCAGGTTGCTGTGGCGGGCGATGAACATCGCCGCCGGGTCGATACCCTTGGTACGCAGAATGTGCAGGCGGGTGGCCGCCTCGGTCAGCACGGCCAGGTTGCGGCCGGGCATCACCGGCAGGGTGATCAGCGGCACGTCCAGGTCCAGCACGTGGCGCGTGCCTGAGTCGCCGGTCAGGCGCTCGTAACCATGGGGGGTGGGCTCGGTCATCGGCTTGGTCAGGTGGACGATCAGCCGAAGGTACTTGTTCTTCTTTACAGCGGTGTCGCCAAACATCTCGCGCACGTTCAGCACGCCCAGGCCGCGCACTTCCAGCAGGTCCTGCAGCAGTTCCGGGCAGGTGCCATCGAGCACGTCGGGGGCGATCTGGGTGAACTCGGGGGCGTCGTCGGCCACCAGGCGGTGACCGCGGCTGAGCAGTTCCAGGGCCAGCTCGCTCTTGCCGGATCCGGCTTCACCGGTGATCAGCACGCCGATGGAATAGATCTCCATGAACACGCCGTGCAGGATCACCCGCGGCGCCAGCGTACGCGCCAGGTGGTACGACAGGTGGTTGAGCAGTTCGTGGCCGCGCTTGGGCGAGAGCCACAGCGGCGTGCCGGATTCATCGGCGGCCGCGCGCAGGTCTTCCGGGCAGGGCTGGTTGCGGGTCAGCACCAGCGCCAGCGGATGCGACTGCATGATTTTTTCGATGGTCTCCCAGCGCTGGCGTGGTTCCAGAGCGTCCAGCCAGGACAGTTCCTCGGTACCGAGGATCTGCACCTTGTTGGGGTAGATCGCATTGAGATAGCCGGCCAGCGAAGGGCGTCGCGAGACCGTATTGCCGGCCTCCAGCTCGCGCTTCTCGCCGGATTTGCCTGCTGCCCAACGCAGGCCAAGCCGCTCACGCTGCTGTTCGAACAGTTCGCGGGCAGTGATGCTGGTATTCATGCGGCGCTCGCCGGTGGGGTCAGGTCCAGGGCCTGGCGCAGCTCCCGTGCATCACCGGCCTCGCGCAGCGCCTGGCGGATGCAGGGCGCGGAAAACAGCTCGGCCAGCTCGGACAGCAGCATCAGGTGTTGATGGGTGTAGTGGGCGGGAACGGCCATGGCGAACACCAGGTCCACCGGCTCGTCGCCACCGAAATCGACCGGGGTCTGCAGACGCAGCAGCGCGCCACGGGGTCGATCCAGGGTCGGCGCACGACCATGCGGGATGGCGATGCCGTAACCGATCGCGGTACTGCCCAGCGCTTCGCGCTGGCACAGGTTGAGATAGATCTGTTCGGCATTGGCCTGGCGGCAGGCCAGCAATCCGGCCGCGGCCTGCAGGACGCTGTCGCGGTCGGTGGCCGTGCAGAGCTGGGTCTGCACGGCCGCCAGGAGGTCAGTCAGGGGCATGTCTGCGGGGAGCGGTGGCGGTCAGCCACCATTGTCGCCCACCGGCAGCGGTGCGTGCTGCTGTTTTTTCTCCTTGTGCTTGATCACCAGGCGGTCAAGCTTGTCCGCCAGCAGGTCGATCGCGGCATACATGGTCTGCGCATTGGCTTCAGCGTGCAGGGTCTGACCCGGAATATTGAGGCTGGCATCGACGTGGTGTTCAGTCTTCTGCAGCTTGAGCGTCACCCGCGCTTCGCAGTGCTGGTCGAAGTGTTTGCCGATCCGGGCCAGCTTCTCTTCTACATAGGACTGCAGGGCCGGGGTGACTTCGACATCTTTGCCAAACGTTTCGATGCGCATCGGGTTTCTCCTTTGATCGGATGTGCCAATGAACCTCTCCGCCGGGCGCGGCGGCGCGTCAAACGATTCTGACTCTTTCGTGCGAGGCGGAGATGTTCATGGCCTCACGATACTTCGCCACGGTGCGCCGCGCTACTGGGATTCCCGATGTTTTGAGCAGGTCAGCCAGCTTGGCGTCAGAAAGCGGCTTGCGTGGGTTCTCGTCATCGATCAGGCGCCGGATCATGGCCTGGATGGCGGTGCTGGACGCTTCGCCACCGCCGTCGGTGTCGATGCCCGAGGCGAAGAAGGCGCGCAGCGGCAGGGTGCCGCGTGGCGTACGCACATGCTTGCGGGCGATCGCGCGCGACACGGTGGATTCGTGCAGGCCCAGTTCGCCGGCGATCTCGCGCAGGGTCAGCGGGCGCAGTGCCTGTTCGCCGAATTCAAGGAAGCCCGCCTGCTGCTGGATCAGGCTGCGCACCACCCGCAGCAGCGTCTCGCCACGTGCCTGCAGGCCCTTCAGCAGCCAGCGCGCTTCCTGCAGTTGGCCGCGCAGATAACCGGCATCGGCGTCACCGCAGCGACGGATCATCTGCTCGTAACCGCGGTGGATCACCAGCTTGGGGCCGGCATGGGCGGCCAGCGCGGCGCGCCAGATGCCGTTCTGCCGCCACACGACCACGTCCGGCACCACGTAGGTGTCCTGGGCGAGCGGAGCGATCTGGGTACCGGGGCGAGGGTCCAGCGAGCGCAGCAGGGCCACGGCCGTCTCGACCTCGGCCAACGGTTGCTTCAGCTGCTGGGCCAGGCCGGTCACGCCGCTGCGCGGCAGTTGTTCCAGTGGGCCGGCGGCGACCTGCCGGGCCAGGGCCAGGCACGGGGTGTCGACAGGCAGCACGTCCAGCTGCAGTTGCAGGCATTCGCCGAGGCTGCGTGCGGCCACGCCAACGGGGTCGAAGCGTTGGATCTGGTGCAGCACGGTCAGGATTTCGTCTTCACCGGCATGGATCGCCGGCAACAGCGCTTCGGCAATGGCCGAGAGCGGCTCGCGCAGATAGCCATCGTCTTCCAGCGAATCGATCAGCGCGGCGCCGATGCTGCGGTCGCGGTTGGACAGGTGGGTCAGGTGCAGCTGCCACAGCAGGTGGTCGGCAAGGGTTTCGGTTTCGGCGACGCGTTCGGCAGCACTGCCGTTGTCGTCGTCATCATCGAAACTACCGCCGCTGCCGCCACTGCTCCAGTCCAGCTCGGCGGGCGCCCAGTCGTCGCCACTGTTTTCAGCATTGTCGGGCGGGGCGTCATTGTCGCCGCCCGTGTCGTCGCTGCTGGCGTCCTTGTCGACACCGGCGCCTTCGTCGCTGCTGTCGGACCAGTCCAGCAGTGGATTGCTCTCCACCGCCTGGGCGATTTCCAGCTCCAGCTCGGTCGTGGACATCTGCAGCAGCTTGATCGCCTGCTGCAGCTGGGGCGTTAGCACCAGCTGCTGTCCCAACGATGTCTGCAGCCGAGTCTTCATGCCTGTGCCGAACGGAAGGGAGAGGGCCCGGCGGCCGCGGTTACAGCTTGAAGGAATCCCCAAGGTAGACGCGGCGCACGTCGGCGTTGTCCAGGATCGCCTCGGGCGAGCCCTGGGCCAGTACGGTGCCCTCTGCGAGGATATACGCGCGGTCGCAGATTCCCAAGGTCTCGCGCACGTTGTGGTCGGTGATCAGCACACCGATGCCGCGCTGCTTGAGATGGGTGACGATGCGCTGGATTTCGCCGACCGAGATCGGGTCCACACCGGCGAAGGGTTCGTCGAGCAGGATCAGGCGCGGCTTGGCGGCCAGTGCACGCGCGATCTCGCAACGACGGCGTTCACCACCGGACAGGCTGGCACCGAGCTGTTCGGACACGTGCCCCAGCTGCAGTTCGTCGAGCAGGCTGTTCAGTTCGCGCTCGCGGCCAGCCGAATCCAGGTCCTCGCGCAGTTCCAGCACCAGGCGCAGGTTGTCGGCCACGGTCAGCTTCCGGAACACCGACGGTTCCTGCGGCAGGTAACCCACACCCTGCTTGGCGCGGGTGTACATCGGGTCGCCGGTGATGTCCTTGCCGTCCAGCACGATGCTGCCGGCATCGGCACCGACCAGGCCGACGATCATGTAGAAGCAGGTGGTCTTGCCGGCACCGTTGGGACCCAGCAGGCCGACCACTTCGCCGGCGTCCAGGGTCAGCCCGAAGTCCTTGACGACTTCGCGCTGCTTGTAGCGTTTGCGCAGGCCAGTTGCGACGAGCATTACTTCTTGCCTCCCGCCGGCGCCGCAGCCGGGGCGGCCGCGGGCGTCTTGTTCTTCGGCGGAATCACGGTGCGCACGCGGCTGCCATCGCCGCCGGAGTTCATCTCACCGCTGCGGGTGTTGTAGACCATGCGCTGGCCGGCATTGGTGCCGCGCGCGCTGGTGACCTTGTAGTTGCCGGTCAGGGTGATGATCTCGGTGGTGATGTCGTAGTCGATCCGGTCGGCCACCGCATCCATCCAGCTGCCATCGTCGAGCTGCTGCTTCATCTTGGCCTGCTTGCCGGTGAACACCGCACGCACGGCTTCGCCGCCCTTGAGGTAGATCTCGGCCTCGGACGAACGCAGGTCCAGCGTGCCCTGGGTGATGATCACGCCGCCCGACAGCACGGTCTTGCCGTCACCGGTGAGGGTGCCGGACTGCGCGCCGGAATCAATGTTCATCGCTTCATTGCGGTCGGTCGACTTGGCAAAGGCGACAGCGGGGACAAGAAGACTGAGTGCGAGCACGGCTGCAAAGGGAATCTTCATCGGGGTCCGTTCTACCGGTGGTGGGCCTCCGGCGGGACCGGGGGCTGCGGGTGGGGGCTGCCTGCTTCGCGCCTGTCGGGAAGACGTCGCGGGCGGGCGGCGGAATCAGCGCTTGGGCGTGTAACGGCCCTTGGACTGGCTGAGGAAATGATACGTGTTGTTCTTCGAATCCACCTCGAACCCGACGCCGGACTGCTCCATGCCCGGGCGGGTCATGGTCACCAGGGCATCGGTACGGGCTCGGTTGTCCTTCGGGAACACGTCCAGGTGGTCGGTGCGGAAGGTGGTCGGGACCACGCCGGGATCGGCCGGGCTGTCGCCGGCGACGTTGCCCCGCAGCTTCATCTCGTCGCCCTTGGCACTGAGCCAGCCGGTCTCGGCGCGCAGCGTCCAGTGCTTGCCGTCCTTGTCGGGCATTTCGAACAGCGGGGTGGTGATGTTGAGCGTCTGGTCGCCACGCTGGCGTTCCAGCAGGGGCGCGCGCAGGGTGGTCGATTCCTTGCCGTGTTCGTCCAGGGCGACGATCTGGAAGTCGTGCAGGATGTAGTCCACACCGGCGTCCTGGCCTTCGACGACAGGTGCCTTTTCACGGTTGCGCAGCGCGGCCCAGCTGCTCAGCAGGGCCGCCAGCAGCAGGCCCACGCCGAGGATCATCCGCCAGTTCAAGGTGGGGGCATTCATGCGCCGAACCTCGCCAGCACGGCGTCCAGGCGGCCCTGCGCGGCCAGCAGCACGTCGCACAGCTCGCGCGCGGCACCCCGGCCGCCGTCGGCACGGGTGATCCAGTGCACGCGCTCGGCGATCCACGGATGGGCATTGGCCGGGGCCACGGCCAGGCCGACCGCGCCCAGCGGCGCCAGGTCCGGCAGGTCGTCACCCATGAAGGCCACCTGCTCCAGGCCGATGCCGTGCTGCACGCACAGCGCCTGCACGCTGGCCAGCTTGTCGCCGACGGCAATCTGGGTGTCGATGCCCAGGTCGGCGCCGCGCTTGAGCGCGGACTGGCTGTTGCGCGCGGTGATCAGCACGGGGTGGATACCGTGCTGCTGCAGCAGTTTCAGGCCCAGGCCATCCTGCACGAAGTACGCCTTGCTCTCGTTGCCATCCTTGTCGTAGTACAGCCGACCGTCGGTGAGGGTGCCGTCCACGTCGAAGCAGGCCAGGCGGATATTGGCCGCAACGGCATGCAGATGGGCGGGGAAGGCGGGCAGGGGGGACCAGGGCATCAGGGCATCGGACTCGGTGGTTGCGGGCTCGTTGGTACAGACTGAATGGGGTCTACGGACTGTCGGTTAAACCACCCGGGCCCGCAACAGGTCATGAATGTTCAGGGCGCCGACCGCGCGGCCCTCGCTGTCGACCACGATCAGGCCGGTGATCTTGTGGGTTTCCATCAGCCGGGCAGCCTCCACCGCCAGCTTGTCAGCGCTGATGGTGCGAGGTTGCCGGGTCATCACATCGGCGATCCTGGCGGTGCGCACGTCCAGGTCGGTGTCCAGCGCGCGGCGAAGGTCGCCGTCGGTGAACAGGCCGATCAGCACGCCCTGGTCGTCGACCACGGCGGTCATGCCCAGGCGCTTGCGGCTCATCTCCATCAGCGCTTCGCTGAGGCTGGCGCCGACATCGACCTTGGGCAGGTCCTCGCCGGTGTGCATGACGTCGGTGATGTGCAGCAGCAGGCGGCGGCCGAGGCTGCCGGCCGGGTGCGAGCGGGCGAAATCGTCGGCGGTGAAGCCGCGCGCGTCCAGCAGGGCCACCGCCAAGGCGTCGCCCATCGCCAGCGAGGCGGTGGTGCTGGAGGTGGGCGCCAGCGCCAGCGGGCAGGCTTCGGCCGGCACGCTCACATCCAGGTGGAAATCGGCGGCGCTGGCCAGGCTCGACTGCGGGCGGCCGGTCATGGCGATCAGCACATTGCCCTGGCGCTTGAGCACCGGCAGCAACATCAGCAGCTCATCCGATTCACCCGAATAGGACAGGGCCAGCACCACGTCGTCCTCGGTGATCATGCCGAGGTCGCCGTGGCCGGCCTCGCCCGGGTGCACGTAGAACGCCGGGGTGCCGGTGGAGGCCAGGGTGGCGGCGATCTTGCGCGCGACATGGCCGGACTTGCCCATACCGGTGGCGACCACCCGGCCGCGGCTGCCCAGGATCGCCCGGCAGGCCTGCTGGAAGGCGTCGCCGAGGCGGTCGGCCACGGCGTCCAGCGCCTGCCGTTCGATCTCGAACACGCGCCGGCCACTGGCGACCAGGGCGGCTGGGTCGGCGGAACGGGGGGGCAACAGGGATTCGGCCATGCGGACGCCACGCAGCGGAAGTAGAATGGACGCACATTTTATTAGGAAAGCCCGTTGGACGCCGACACCATCCGCAATCTGATCGAAACCGGCCTGCCCGGCGCCCGCGCCGACGTGCAGGGTGACGATGGCGTGCATTTCGAAGCGACCGTGGTCAGCGAGGCCTTTGCCGGCAAGATGCCGCTGGCCCGCCACCGGATGGTGTATGCCACTCTGGGCGACCTGATGGGCGGCGCGATCCACGCGCTCGCATTGAAAACCGTGACCCCGGCCGAAGCCGGCTGAACCGCAGAAGATCCCCAATACATGGCCAAGATCGTTGTGACCGGCGGCGCTGCGCTGCACGGTGAAGTAAGCATCTCCGGCGCCAAGAACGCCGTCCTCCCCATCCTGTGCGCGACCCTGCTGGCCGACGCGCCGGTGGAGATCACCAACGTGCCGCATCTGCATGACGTGGTGACCACGGTGAAGCTGCTGGGCGAACTGGGCGCGAAAGTGACCATCGACCAGGGCACGCTGTCGCGCGGCAGCGCGATCGTGGTCGACCCGCGTCCGGTCAACCAGCATGTGGCGCCGTATGAGCTGGTCAGGACCATGCGCGCCTCGATCCTGGTGCTGGGCCCGCTGCTGGCCCGCTTCGGCGCGGCCGAAGTGTCGCTGCCCGGCGGCTGCGCGATCGGCTCGCGCCCGGTCGACCAGCACATCAAGGGCCTGCAGGCACTGGGTGCCGAGATCGTGGTCGAGAACGGCTTCATCAAGGCCACCGCCAAGCGCCTGAAGGGGGGTCACTTCACCTTCGACATGGTCAGCGTGACCGGTACCGAGAACGTGCTGATGGCTGCCGTACTGGCCGAAGGCACCACCATCCTCGACAACGCGGCGATGGAACCGGAAGTCACCGATCTGGCGCACTGCCTGATCGCACTCGGCGCGAAGATCGAAGGCCTGGGCACCGCGCGCCTGGTCATCGAAGGCGTCGAACGCCTGTCCGGTGGCCGCCATGAAGTGCTGCCCGATCGCATCGAAACCGGCACCTTCCTGGTGGCCGCCGCGATGACCGGTGGCAAGGTCACCGTCAACCGCGCGCGCCCGAACACCATGGACGCGGTGCTGGCCAAGCTGGTGGAAGCCGGCGCGACCATCGAGACCAGCGAAGACAGCATCACCCTGGACATGCACGGCAAGCGGCCGAAGGCGGTCAACCTGACCACCGCGCCGTACCCGGCGTTCCCGACCGACATGCAGGCGCAGTTCATGGCGCTCAACTGCGTGGCCGACGGCGTGGGCGTGATCAACGAAACGATCTTCGAAAACCGTTTCATGCACGTCAACGAACTGCTGCGCCTCGGCGCGGACATCCAGGTGGAAGGCCACACGGCCATCGTGCGCGGTCACGAACGCCTGAGCGGGGCGCCGGTGATGGCGACCGACCTGCGCGCATCGGCATCGCTGATCCTGGCCGGCCTGATGGCCGATGGCGATACCACCATCGATCGCATCTACCACCTTGATCGCGGCTACGAGAACATCGAAGAGAAGCTGTCTTCGCTCGGCGCCACCATCCGGCGCGTGGCCGCATGATCCTGCGCGGCAAATTCAGCCGTCGCCGCAAGGCGCTGTTGGTGCTGGTGTTGATCGTACTGGCGTGGCTGGGCTACGCCTGGTACGCCAACATCGCCATCACCAAGGGCATCGAGCAGAAGGACATGGACTGGAATGGCGATGGCACGGTGACCCGTGACGAGATCATCCAGTCGTTCTACGCGGTGGCGGTGAACGACAGCCAGGACGGCAACCGCCATTGCCGCACCTTTGTGCGTCGATCCACGGGCGAGCAGATCCGGGTGGACTGCCGCACCGAGTTCGCGCCGGCGGAAGCGCCGAAGAAATAAAAAAACGCCCGCGAAAGCGGGCGTTTTTTTGGGACATCCATCCACGCATGGCGTGGATCTACTGGGACGTGAAGTAGATCCACGCCCGTGGATGGCGCGGATCGCCGGTCAGTTCATCGCCTTGATGGTCAGGTCCAGCGCATCGCGACCGCTTTCACGCTGCAGCATGCGCGCCGGCACCGGGAACTCCGGCACGATCCAGGCGATCAGCTCCTTGTTGCCGTCGACGCGCGAGACCTTGGTGGCCTCGTAGCTCTTGCCGCCCACGGTGACCGATTCCTTGCCCACCACGCGGTAGGTCATGTTCTTGACCCGGCCTTCGTCGACCATGCGATAGGTCAGCGGCTTGCCGGCAGCCAGGTCGCGGGCAATGGCCAGGTTGATCAGCAGCGCGTCCATGTCGCCGGCCTTCAGGGCGATCGGTCCGGCGCGATCCGGCTTGATGTCGCCGGTCCAGGTGGCCTGGTTGCTGGTCCAGTTGTAGTTGGCCTGCACATTGCGCTTCTTCACCAGCAACGCCGAGCGATCCTGGCTGCTGAGCGGGCGCAGCTGCCCGCGCACCTCCTCGAACACGGTGGTCTGGCTCAGGTCGGCCAGCTGGTTCTTGACCTGCAGGCTGTAGCGCCACTTGTTGCTGCCTTCGCTGGCCAGGGTCATGCTGCCGTTGGCCTGCATGCCCATGTAGCTGGCCAGGTAGTCGGCCTTGAACGGCTGCAGGGCCATGGCCGGCAGGCTGGCCACCGACAAGGCGGCAGCGGCGATCCAGGTCAGGGGGCGGGTCACGGTGTTCATGCTCAGACTCCTTGGTATTCGATCAGGCGCAGATCGACGCGATCTTCGCCGTCTTCGCGTTGCAGGATGCGCACCGGGGTGGGGACACCGTTGGCGATCCAGAGAATGGTTTCGTTGTTGCCGCCGTTGGTCCGATAGACCCGCAGCGCGTTGTAGGACAGGTCGCCGACCTCGACGTTCTCGGTCTGCGGCGCGGCCTGGTAATCGTGCTGGCGCACCTTGCCCATGTCGACGTAGCGATAGTGCATGGCCGCACCAGGGCGGGCATCGCGCATGATCGCCAGGTTCATCAGCAGGGCGCTCTGGTCGCCGGCCTGCAGCGGAATCGGCTGTGCGCGCTTCTTTTCCACGTCGCCACTCCACTGCGCGGTGCCGGCCTGCCAGTTGTAGGTGCCGACGGCCTTCTTGCCGAGGAACAGGCCCTTGCGCACCGTGCTCTGGCTGAGTGGCGCATAGACACCGTTGCGCTCCTCGAACACGGTGCTCTGTTCGATGTTCAGGCCGAGCACGCTGGCAAAGCCGCGGCGGCCGACTACCTGCATGTCCACCCGCCACTGGTTGCCACCGGTGTGGGTGACCTGCATGGTCGCATCGCCCGCTTCCTTGCTCTTGTAGAAGGCCTGGTAGGTTGCGCTGAACGGCTGCAGCGGCGGCGGCTCCCAGGCCAGTGCAGGCAGCACCGGCGGCGCCACCTCGGCAGGTGCCGGCGCAGCAGGCGCTGTTGCCTGGCCCCAGCCCGCACAGGCGAGGACGGCAAGCGGCAGCAGCAGGGTTGTACGCAGCAGGGACGTGGTCTTCATGGCCGACAGGAACCGCAGGAGGGGAGCAGGATGCCAGCCCCGCAGTCAGCGGGGCGTGTGCACGGGGGTTACCGGTTCAGGTTCCCGGCGGAATCTAGAGCCAAGGGGCTAAACAGGGGGTGACCGTCGAATGTCGGCTGGCCTTCCCGTTCAGCCAGGCGGCCTGCACACAGCAGTTCCAGGGTGGCGATCAGCAGCGGATGCTCCACCGCGAGCACGCGTTCGGCCAGGGTCTGCGCATCATCGCCGGCAAGCACCGGAACCCGCGCCTGCGCCAGCACCGCGCCGGCATCCAGTTCCGGCACCACCAGGTGCACGCTGGCGCCGTGCTCGCTATCGCCGGCCTCAAGCGCCCGTGCATGGGTGTGCAGGCCCTTGTGCAGCGGCAGCAGCGAGGGATGGATGTTGACCAGGCGGCCATTGAACCGCTGTACGAAATCGGCACCGAGGATACGCATGTAGCCGGCGCAGACGATCCAGTCCGGAGCACATGCTGCCAGCGCATCACCCAGCGCCTGCTCGTAGGCGGCGCGGTCGCTGAACTCCTTCGGCGCATGCCCCCAGCGTCGATCCGCTGCCACCCGCTCCAGTGCGGTCGCATCGGGGCGGTCGGAGAACACGCCGACAATCTCGGCCTGCAGTCGCCCTGCCGCGATGGCGTCGACAATGGCCTGCAGGTTGCTGCCGCGACCGGAGGCCAGCACGGCGATTCGGCAGATGCTCATCGCCCCGCGCTCCGGCGCACCAACGGCCACAGCAACAGGCTGCCCAGGGTCGCCAGCAGCATGTCCGCATGCGCGTCCCACATGTCGCCCTGCTGGCCGTTGTAGGCCTCGGCCGCTTCCGGCGACAGGGCAAGGGCGATGCCCCATTCCAGCCACTCATACGCCAGGCTGGAACACATCACTGCCATCACCGCCAAGGTGAAGGCCTGGCCGATGCGCAGTGCAGGCCAGAAGCGTCGCGCCAGCTGCAGCAACGCCGGCGTGAAGCAGACGCCATAGAGGAAGTGGATCAGGCGATCGAAGTGGTTGCGCTGCCAGCCAAAGGCGGCATCCGGCGACCATCCGAGCAGCGACTGCAGCCAGGCATCATAGGGAACGTTGGAATACAGCCAGCGCGCGGCCACGCAGTGGATGGCGATGAAGCCGCAGATGGCGATGAACGCGCCGTTGTCCAGCTGCCAGCGCCGGTCCACCCACCACAGGGCGAGCAGGCCGATCACGGTCAGCGAGCTGTGCAGGGCCTGCTCGAGCGGCCACAGCGGATGGATCCAGGTTGCTGCGAATATGCACAACACCGCAGCCAGCGCGACCTTCTTCGGTCCCGACAGTGAGTGGGTGGCGCGGTTGCTGGCGAGCGTGGAGGCGGCGGGCGTGGACATGTCGGAGCGATCAGCAGAAGGGACGGAACATGCGCCTGCCAGCTCAGACGCTGACGTGGTCGCCGCGGTCGAACAGTGCGGCGATCTCCGGCTTGCGCAGGAAATACACCGCGTAGGCGGTCAGCGCCATGCCCAGCGGGCCGGCCATCACCGCGGCCCAGGCCGCGCCGCGACACCAGGCCAGATTACTGCGCTGGCCAAGCAGCCGCGCGGTGCGCAACTGCAGGAAGCCCAGCCCGATGGCCAGCAGCGACACCGCGCCGTACACCGTCGCCAGCACCGCGCCGTCATCCATGCCGCGTTCGAAGGCGACGATGCCGACAAAACCGAGGAACACCAGCGCTGCCAGCCAATGGAAGCCTGCCAGTGCATAGAACAGGATCTTCAGGTTGTGCAGGTGGCTGGCGGTCTGCAGATCGGCCAGGGTCTGTCGTGGCAGCGGCGGTGGGTTCATTCCATCGCTCATGCCACACCCGCCTGGCCAGCGAAGGCGGCCTTCACCTGCGGGCGCAGCAGCACGACCAGGGTGAACACGCCGAGGATGGTGCCGATGGGGGTGAACAGGCACGACAGCCCGGCCACGATCATGCACAACAGGTAGCGGCGCTGCTGCGACAGGCAGCGGCCGGCATAGGCGACAAAGCCGGCCAGGGTCAGCCCGCCGAGCACGATGCAGAAACCCATCACGGTGAACAGCCAGCCGACGAACTGCTGTTCTTCCGGCGAAGACGGTTCACCGCCGGACTTCATCGGCAGCGAGCCGGACAGCATGGCGATACCCAGCACGATGTGCAGGATGAAGATCAGCGAGAACACCGCCATCAGACCGGCGACCACGTAGTGGCCGATTGCCAGCTGGCGCAGCTGGGTGGCGTCCTGCGGGCCGAACACCGGCACGGCCGGGTTCGGCGGCAGCACCGGCGGAGCCGGCGTCGTCGACAAGGGAGTGGGTGCGTCCATGCGGGTTCCTTTGTCCAGTGGATCAGGCGATGTGGACGCGTTCGCCGCCCTGGGCGGTGACCACCTGGCCGATCGTCCAGTGCTCCAGGCCCTGCGCCTTGACCGCGGCGGACACGGCCTCCAGCTGGTCCGGGGCGACGATCAGCACGAAGCCGATGCCGCAGTTGAAGGTGCGCCACATCTCGCTGTCGGCCACCGCGCCTTCCTTCTGCAGCCACTGGAACACCGGCGGCAGGGTCCACGACGAGGCCTGGATGTCCAGGCCGAGGCCCTCGGGCACCACGCGGATGATGTTCTCGGTCAGGCCGCCACCGGTGATGTGGGCCATGCCGTGGATGGCATCGCCGTGTGACTTCAGCAGCGACAGGATCGGCTTGACGTACAGGCGGGTGGGGGCCATCAGCGCATCGACCAGCTTGACCCCGCCTTCCAGTTCCAGCTCGGCCGGGCGGCCGGCGCGGTCGTAGATGCGACGGACCAGCGAATAGCCATTGGAGTGCGGGCCGGAGGAGGCGATGCCGATCAGCACGTCGCCTTCGGCGACATGGGCGCCGTCCTTCAGCTCGCTCTTTTCGACGGCAGCGACGGTGAAGCCGGCCAGGTCGTACTCGCCCGGCGCGTACATGTCGGGCATCTCGGCGGTTTCGCCGCCGATCAGGGCGCAGCCGGCCTCGGTGCAGCCATTGGCGATGCCGCCCACGACCGCGGCGGCGGTATCGATGTCCAGCTTGCCGGTGGCGAAGTAGTCCAGGAAGAACAGCGGCTCGGCGCCCTGCACCAGCACGTCGTTCACGCACATGGCGACCAGGTCGATGCCGATCGTATCGTGGCGGTTCAGCTGGTGGGCCAGCTTCAGCTTGGTGCCGACGCCGTCGGTACCCGACACCAGCACCGGCTCGCGGTACTTGTTGGACAGGTCGAACAGGGCGCCGAAGCCACCCAGGCCGCCCATCACCTCCGGACGGAAGCTGCGCTTGACCAGGGGCTTGATCCGCTCGACCAGCTCGTTGCCGGCGTCGATGTCGACACCCGCGTCACGGTAGGTGAGGGGGGAAGGGGCGGAAGACGGGCTGTTGGTCACGGGCGTCGGCGCTGGCAGGGGTTGAATCGCCGATTTTAACAGGCCGCATTGGCGCAAAGGCCGTATTCGGGCAACAATTCCCCCCGGATACGTCGAGCCAATGGATGTCCTGATGCGCCGCAGCCTGTTTTTGACCCTGCTCCTTGCGCTGTGCCTGCCGGTGGCCACGATGGCCCAGAGCGGCATGCGAACCGAGGGGGATGTTGCCACTGCCAGTGGTGCGTACGAGGCCGAAGTGCCCGTCAACAGCCAAGCCGAGGCTGACCGCAACGGTGCACTTGCCCGCGCGTTGAGCGTTGTACTGGGCAAATTGTCCGGCGATCGCAGCGTCATGTCGCGCCCCGGCGTGGCGCAGGCGTTGCGCAATGCCAAGGACTATGTGGCCAGCTACGACTACAAGCAGGACCAGAGCGTGGGCGCCAGCGGTGCGCCGAGCTTCCGTACCCTGCTGGTCGCGCGCTTCCGCGAGGATGACGTGGACGGGCTGGTGTCGGCGCTGGGCCTGCCGCTGTGGCCGCAGCCACGACCGAAGCCGGTGCTGTGGCTGGCCGTTGATGACGGCAGCGGTCCGCGTCTGGTCAGCGTGCAGCAGGCCAATGCCGCGCGGCCGTTGCTGAGCCGGGCCATCGAGCGCGGCTACAAGCTCGGCCTGCCCAGTGGTGGCGCCGCCGAGCAGGCCCTGGCCGGTGCCATCTGGCGCCAGGACAGCGCTGCCGTTGCCCGCGCCTCGTCGCGCTATTCGCCGCCGATGCAGTTGATCGGCAAGCTCTACCGCGCCAATGGCGGCTGGCAGGCGGACTGGGTGTTCGTCGACAACGGCCGTGAACTGAACAAGTGGACCAGCAAGGATGCCAACGCGATGCGCGCGATGGCTGCCGGTGCCGATGGCGCTGCCGACGCGCTGGTCAAGCGTTATGCCAAGGCCGGTGCGGCCACCGGCCAGGCGGGCACCTACCGCGTGGTGGTGACCGGCATCAACAGCGCGGACGAATACCTGCGCCTGGCTGCCGGCCTGCGTGAAGTGGCCGTGGTGCGCAACGTTACCCCGCTGCGTGCGACCGCCGATCATCTGGAACTGAATCTGGAAATGACCACCGGCCTGGCCGGCTTCAACCGCATGCTCGGCGACAACGGCGTGCTGGTGCCGTCGGCGACCCTGCCGGCCCTGCCGACGCCGATCGACGATACGACCGGTGCACCGGCACCGGCGCCGGTCAGCAACGAGTACCGCCTGCGATGATCCTGTCCCCGGAAGCGGAAATCGCGCAGTTCCTGCGTCGGCTGAAGTACATCCTGCTGGCGGGCCTGATCGGCTGGATCGTCTGGCTGCTGGCACCGATCCTGACCCCGTTCGTGCTGGCGCTGGCGCTGGCCTGGCTGGGCGATCCGCTGGTGGACCGCATCGAGGCCACCGGCCGCTCGCGCATGACCGGCGTGGTGCTGGTGTTCGTGGCGATGGTGCTGGTGATCGTCGCGCTGCTGCTGGTGCTGGTGCCGATGATCGAGCGCCAGATCACGACCTTGATCGCAGCGGCGCCGCAGGCGCAGGCCTGGTTGATGGAGAAGGGCATTCCCTGGTTCGAGCAGAAGACCGGGCTGGAAGTGATGCAGTGGATGGACCCGGACCGACTGATCGAGTGGGTGCGCAGCCATTGGCAGCAGGCCGGCGGGTTCGCAACGACCTTCATGGGCTACGTATCGCGCTCGGGCTTCACGGTGGTCACCTGGGTGGTCAACCTGTTGCTGCTGCCGATCCTGGCGTTCTACTTTCTGCGCGATTGGGACAAGCTGGTCGAGCGCGTGGCATCGGTGATTCCGCGCAACCAGATCGGCACGATCACCGCGCTGGCGCGTGAATCCAATGAAGTGCTCGGTGCGTTCATCCGCGGGCAGTTCCTGGTGATGCTGGCGCTGGGCGTGATCTACGCCGGTGGCCTGTCGCTGGTCGGGCTCAAGCTGGGCCTGTTGATCGGCCTGATCGCCGGCCTGATCAGCTTCATTCCCTACCTGGGCGCGACTACCGGCATCCTGATGGCGATCGTGGCTGCGCTGGTGCAGGCGCAGGGGTTCGACCTGAAGCTGCTGATCCTGGTCGGCGTGGTGTTCACCGTCGGCCAGCTGCTGGAGAGCTACGTGCTGACCCCGCGCATCGTCGGCGACAAGATCGGCCTGCACCCGGTGGCGGTGATCTTCGCGGTGATGGCCGGTGGCCAGCTGTTCGGCTTCCTCGGCATGCTGCTGGCACTGCCGGTGGCGGCGGTGAGCAACGTTCTGTTGCGCTATGCGCACCAGCGCTACCGGCAGAGTGAGCTGTATGCCGGCGAGAAGCCCGCGATCGTGCTTGATGGCGTGATCGACCAGCCCCATATCATCGTGCCTGGCAATGACAAGGGTCCGGAACTGAAGTGATTGGTGTGCCGCAACTTCCGCTGGCCCTGCATTACCCGCGGGATCAGCGCCTGGAGAGCTTCATCGGTGCGCCGGACGGCGCGCTGGCGCAGCTGCGTGCCATCGCGGTAGGGGCCAGCCACGATTGGATCTACCTGGAAGGCGCGGCCGGCACCGGCAAGACCCATCAGGCGCTGGCGATGTGTTCCAGCGCCGAGCAGGCCGGGCGCCTGCCGACCTACGTGCCGCTGGCCAGTGTGGTTGGCCGGGTGCGGGTGGCGCTGGAAGGACTGGAGCAGCGCGAGCTGGTGGCGCTGGATGGCCTGGATGCGGTGGCGGGCAACCGCGAGGACGAAATCGCGCTGTTCGATTTCCATAACCGCGCGCGCGCTGCCGACGTGACGGTGCTGTACACCGCGCAGAAGTCGCCCGGCGAACTGGGTCTGGTGTTGCCGGACCTGCGTTCGCGCCTGGGCCAATGCGTGCGCGTGCTGCTGCAGCCGCTGGACGAGGAAGGCCGAGCAGCGGTGCTGCGCGAGCGCGCGCTGCGCCGTGGGCTGGCGATCGACGAGGCCGCCATCGAGTGGCTGCTGTCGCACACCGGCCGCGAGCTGGGTGGGCTGATCACGCTGCTGGATTGGCTGGATCGCGAATCGCTGGCGGCGAAGCGGCGGATCACCGTGCCGTTCCTGCGCCAGGTACTGGAAGAAGGCCGTCCTCGTTACTGAGGGATGTTGTTCGGCAGGGCTGCGCCCTGCACCCGCCGAAGCCAGGGCAACGTCAACGTCAACGTCAAAAGCGGGCTATCCGTGGGATGGCGGGGTGGCTCAGGTTGCGGGGGACGGCGCAAGTACGTCCATGTAGCCTCGGTCGCGCCATCCATGGCGCTCACGCCCCCGCAACCTGAGCCACCCCGCCTTCGACAGGTTCCCGCGATCTGTCGGGACCGCGTACTGCACTGCTGTTGGTGGGTGTCGACCTTGGTCGACACGTGTCTTGCTTGTGGTGGGTGACGACCGTTGGTCGTCACCAGAGCAAGCGTAGCGAAGTGACCCGCTTCTGCTTTTCTTTCTTTTTCCGTGGCTGGACGCACACGGAAACTGTCAGAGGCCGGGCGGGGTGGGCTGCGCAGGGGCGTGAGCCGCATGGATGCGGCGACCGAGCTTGCAGGGACGTACTTGCAGCGCCCCCTGCGCAGCCCATCCCGCCCGGCCAAGCAAGGCTTCTGCTCTGAAGACGTCCAACCACGAGGGGCTCAGCCGTTCGCGGCCAACTCAACGTCCAGCGCACGCAGGCGATCAACGGTCCCGACATCCGTCCAGCGACCGCGATGATGCTGACCGCTGATCCGCCCCTGTGCCATGAAATGCTTCTGCAACGGCACCACCGAAAACTTCGGTGGCACGCGCTCGCTGCCAGGTGCCTCGCCGATCACCGCGCGCCAATCGGCCACGATCGACGGACGATAGACGCCGATGCCGGCATAGGTCAGGCACGGACCTTCGCGGTCGTGGTGCAGCACGCCGTGCGCGTCCAGCCGGTAGTCACCGGCGGGGTGCTGTGCCGGGTTGTCGACCAGCACCAGATGCGCTTCGCCGGCCGGTTCACGCGGCAGCGTGGCGAAATCGAAATCGGTCCAGATATCGCCGTTCACCACCAGGAACGGATCGTCCCCCAGCGCCGGTAGCGCATTGAGGATGCCGCCACCGGTTTCCAGCGGGGTATCGCCTTCGTGCATGAAATGCAGCTGCAGGCCCCATTGGCGACCATCGCCCAATGTCGCCGGAAACTGCTCGGCGAGCCAAGCGGTGTTGATCACCACGTCGCGGATGCCGAATGCAGCCAATCGCTCCAGGTGCCACACGATCAGTGGTTTGCCGGCCACTGCCAGCAGCGGCTTGGGCGTGTGCAGGGTCAATGGACGCATGCGCTCGCCCAGGCCGGCGGCGAAAATCAGTGCCTTCATCGACGCGACCTTCAGCGCAGCACGCGCATCGGCGCGGCCAGCTCGGCCAGTGCCGGCTTGATCCGCATTTCCAGCAACTGCTGCAACGGTGCCAGTTCGCGGTAGCGCGGCAGCACTTCATCCAGGTAGGCGATGAAGCGCGGTGCGTCGTCCAGGTAGTGGCCCTTGTTGTCGCGGTAGCGCAGGCGGCAGAACAGGCCGAGGATCTTCACGTGGCGCTGGATGCCCATCCAGTCGGCATCGCGCAGGAAGGTGGCACGGTCGGGTACCGGCAGGCCGGCATCACGCGCGCGCTGGTGATACTGCGACAGCCATTCGTCCACGCGCTGCAGCGGCCAGCTCAGGAAGGCATCCTTGAACAGACTCACCGCGTCGTAGGCGATCGGGCCACGCACCAGATCCTGGAAATCCAGCACGGCCGGGCCGCCGTCCACCGGCATCAGGTTGCGCGGCATGTAGTCGCGGTGGGTCATCAGCTGGGCCTGGCCCAGCGCGTTGTCCATCAGCCGGCGGTGGACCAGCTGCAGGCCTTCGATCTCGCCGCAGTCCAGTTCAAGGCCAAGATGGCGCTGCAGGAACCACTCATCGAACAGGCCGGCATCACGCTGCAGCAGCGCTTCGCCGAACTGGCCGAAATCGGCCGGCACCGGGATGGCCTGCAGGCGCAGCAGCTGCTCGATGGAGCGGCTGAACCACGCGTCGGCATTGCGTTCGTCGAGGATCTTCGCCAGCGTCGGGCCGCCCAGGTCTTCCAGCAGCAGGAAGCCGGCGTCGAGGTCCTGGGCAAGCAGCGCGGGTACGCGCAGGCCGTGATCGTGCAGCAGGCCACGCATGCGCAGCCACGGGGTGGGGTCTTCCAGCCCCGGCGGGGCGTCCATCACGATGTGGCTGCCGCGCTGGCTGGTGGTGCGCCAGTAGCTGCGCATGCCGGCGTCGACCGAGGCGCGTTCGACCACGGCGTTGCCGTCGTCGAGCTGGGTACGGGCCCACTGCAGGCGCTGTGCGCTGCGCTGGGGATCAGAGGCGGGTTCGGTCATGCAGGCATATCCGGGCGCGCCGGGCGCGCCAACGTCGGGGCAGAATGAAAAAGGAGGTGGCGGCTCAGCGGCGCCCGCTGAACAGGCGCAGGATCGCCAGCACGACGACCGCGCCCACGACCGCGCCGAGGAAGCCGGCCGGTTCACCGGGTGCGTACCAGCCCATGTACTGGCCGAACCAGCCGGCCAGCAGCGCGCCGATGATGCCCAGCACGATGGTCAACAGGCAGCCCATGCGGTTGTTGCCGGGCATGAAGAAGCGTCCCAGCAGGCCGACGAAGAAGCCGACCAGGATGATGTAGAGCCAGCTGGTGCTGCCAAACAGACCGTTCATGCCATCAGTGCTCTCGAAGGATGGACGCAGCCTAGCAAGGCCGGGCTGCGTCCGTCACTGCGTGCTGGATCAGCAGCAGCCGTGGTCGCCGTTGCGGGTGCCACTGTCGGCGGCCACCGGCGAACCGCTGGTCTCGCCACGCAGGCTTGCCGCGTAGTGCTCGCTGATCACCTTGGACACGCATGAGGTGACCTTCTTGCCCATCGGAATGTGCAGGAACTCGTTCGGGCCGTGGGCGTTGGAGTGCGGGCCGAGCACGCCGGTGATCATGAACTGGGCGCCCGGGAACTTCTCGCCCAGCATGCCCATGAACGGGATCGAGCCGCCTTCGCCCATGTACATCGCCGGCTTGCCGAAGAAGGTCTGGCTGGCATCGTCGATGGCCTTGGTCAGCCACGGTGCCATCGCCGGCGCGTTCCAGCCGGTGGAGGCCTTTTCCAGGTCCAGGGTGACCTGCGCGCCGTTCGGCGGATCGCGCAGCAGTGCTTCCTTCAGCAGCTCGCCGCAGGTCTTGCCATCGGCAGTCGGCGGCAGGCGCAGCGACAGCTTCACCGCGGTATGCGGGCGCAGCACGTTGCCGGCCGATTCCAGCGGCGGCATGCCGCCGATGCCGGTCACCGACAGGGCAGGGCGCCAGGTACGGTTGAGCACCAGCTCGGTCAGGTCGTCGTTCATCGGCTTGAGGCCGTCGACCAGCGGGAATTTCTCGAAGATCGCGGTATCAACCACGTCGGCGGCACGCTTGGCCTGTTCCAGGCGCTCGGCCGGAATCTCCACGTTCATGCCCTCGATCAGGATGCGGCCGGTGTCCTGGTCCTCGATGCGCGACAGCAGCTGGCGCAGCAGGCGGAAGCTGGACGGCACCACGCCGGAGGCATCACCGGAGTGCACGCCCTCGTTGAGCACCTTCACCGAGAAGTTGCCGCCGGTCAGGCCGCGCAGCGAGGTGGTGCACCACAGCTGGTCGTAGTTGGCGCAACCCGAATCCAGGCAGACCACCAGCGACGGCTTGCCGATGCGGTCAGCCAGGTGGTCGACGTAGGCCGGCAGGTCGTAGCTGCCCGACTCTTCACAGGCTTCGATCAGCACCACGCAGCGGGCGTGCGGCAGGCCCTGGGCCTGCAGCGCCAGCACGGCGGCCAGCGAGCCGAAGATGGCGTAACCGTCATCGGCACCGCCACGGCCATACAGCTTGTCGCCGCGCAGGACCGGGGTCCACGGGCCCAGGTCGTCGTCCCAGCCGGTCATCTCCGGCTGCTTGTCCAGGTGGCCGTAGAGCAAGATGGTGTCGTCGCCGGTTTCGGCGCCGGTAGCCGGAATTTCCAGCAGAATCAGCGGGGTACGGCCTTCCAGACGCACCACCTCGACCTTCAGGCCGGGCAGCTCCTGCGCCTTGGCCCAGGTTTCCATCAGGGTGACCGCCTGCTCCATGTAGCCGTTCTGCACCCAATTGGCGTCGAACATCGGCGACTTGTTGGGGATGCGGATGTAGTCGACCAACTGCGGGACGATTTCGCTGTCCCACTTGTCATTGACGAATTGGCCGAGCTTGGCGCTGTCCATCTGAAACTCCGGTTGCATGGCTGATCCGCCCATTCTACGCCTCGGTCAAGGGTAGGGTTTTCCCTACATCACGTCGGGTATTTGGCTGGCTTTTAGAAATCCGTGAACCCGATACGCTGTGTGCATGTGGTGACGGACACTGTTTCGACCGACGGGATTGCCGGTCGGGACGGTCAGAACCACAAGGAGATACACGTCGTGCCTTGGTTTGTCGTGTTGAGGGCGCTGGTGCTGGGAATGTGGATCACGGGAGCGCAAGCTGCCGAGCCGATCGACATCAACCGGGCCGATGCCCAAGCGCTGCAGCAGGGATTGACGATGGTCGGGGCCACCAAGGCAGCGGCGATCGTCGAGCACCGGCGCAGACACGGCCCGTTTCACCGCGTCGAGGACCTGACGCAGGTGAAGGGGATAGGGACATCGATCGTCGAACGGAATCGACGGCGGATCACCGTTGGCAGCAGGATGTTGCCCGCGGATCCGGTACCCGGATCGGTACCGGTGCGAACCGTACCCAGGCGCTGACAACAGGAAACGTCGGGACCGGCAGGATGCAGGTTCATTGGCTACGGACAGGATGCCCGTAACCACCGACCGTCGCAGGGATGCGACACCAATCACCAGGATGGTGGCATCACAGACCTGTGGAAGGGGCTGAGATACAAACAGGACAGACGCGGCCGCGTGCAGGATGCAACGCCGCCCCCGCTTCGCAGGATGCGAGGGGGTGGCAGCAGGCCGACAGGGACGTGACGATTGCCCGGTACGACACATGGCTGTGTCGCCGGGCAATTTCTTTTGGCGCAGCCACCACGCGCCCATGGTGTACGGTGAGGCCTTCGCATGGAATGGAACCTGCTGGATGCACCTCCACCGTTTGACCCTGATGCTCGCCGTTGCCCTGGCACTGCCCTGCGCTGCACACGCGGCCGCCCCCTCCAAGCCGGTCGCGGCGACGGCTTCCGACGTACGCGGTCCGACCGACCTCAAGCCTGGCGAGTACCTGTGGCACCCGGAGGTTTCGCCGGCCGGGCCGATCGTGCTGGTGGTGAGCCTGGATGAGCAGCGAGCCTATGTGTACCGCAACGGCATCGCCATCGGCCTGACCACGATCAGCTCGGGCAAGAGCGGCCATGAGACGCCGACCGGTGTGTTCACCATCCTGCAGAAGGACAAGGACCACCGTTCCAACCTCTACAACAGCGCACCCATGCCGTACATGCAGCGGCTGACCTGGGACGGCATCGCGCTGCACGGCGGCAGCCTGCCCGGGCACCCGGCCTCGCATGGCTGCGTGCGCCTGCCGCAGGCCTTCGCCCAGAAGCTGTTCAGCGAAACCAAGCGCGGCGATACGGTGGTCGTGGCCGATGCCAAGAGCGCGCCGATGACGCTGGCCTATCCGGCGGTGCTGGCGCCGGTGAATGCACGCGGACAGGCCCTGCCGGAAGGCGAGGCCGGCGCCCCGGACAAGGCGTGGTGGGATGATGCGGCCGCCCCCAGCGGGCAGGTCGGCATCCTGGTCAGCCTGCACGACCAGCGGCTGTACGTGCTGCGCGATGGCGTGATGATCGGTGAGTCGCCGTTGAAGGCCGACGCGCTGCCGGCGTTCCAGGGCACCACTCTGTTCGTGATGGGCCAGGGCTACAGCGATACGCCCAGCCCGCTTGACGCACAGCAGCGCCTGCACCAGTGGACGGCCTATCCGCTGCTGGGCCAGGACCGCGCCCAGGCCACGCCGGACCTGCTGGCCACCCCATCGCTGCCGATGGCGCTGCCGGCCGATTTCGCCCGCCAGCTGTACCAGGTGCTGGTGCCGGGCACGACCCTGCTGGTCACCTCGCTGCCGGCGGTGCGCCCAAGCGCGGCTGAATCGGGTATGCAGCCGGTCTTGGAATCGGAGCCGCCAGCGTCCACCCTCAAAGGATCCTGAGACCTCCCTGCGTGCCCATGTCCACTTCCCGCTCGTGCCGGCTGGCCGCTGTTGGCCTGCTGGCGACTGTCACCAGTGCGTCGGCATGGGCACAGACGCCTGTTGCCGCGATCAGTGCAGACGACCTCGCTGCACAGCTGGCACGCAGCGCGCCCAAGGCGGACCGCCGGGTGCTGCAGTTGGCCGCCCACGCCATGCGCTGCGCGCTGCAGCGGCCGGAACTGGGTGTCAGCGGCGAACGCCTGAGCGTGATCGATTACTCGCGGCCGTCCACCGAGCCGCGGATGTGGGTCTTCGACCTGGCCCGCCAGCGGCTGTTGTTCGAGGAGTGGGTGGCGCACGGCCGCAACAGTGGCGAGAACCGCACCGAGCACTTCTCCAACCGCGATGGCAGCTTCATGTCCAGCCTCGGCGCGTTCACCGCGCAGGAAACCTACATGGGCGGCAACGGCTACTCGCTGCGCTTGGCGGGGTTGGAGCCGGGTTTCAATGACCGCGCACGCGAGCGCGCCATCGTCATCCACGGGGCGCCGTATGTGAATCCCTCCACCGCACAGTTGCAGGGACGGTTGGGGCGCAGTCTCGGCTGTCCTGCGGTGCGGTTGTCGGTGGCCAAGCCGCTGATTGACGCGCTGCGAGGCGGCACGATGGTGTTCGCGTACTACCCCGACCAGGATTGGCTCAAGCACTCGCAGCTGCTGGGTGGCGATTGCGGTACGGCCGCGGGTCTTGCAACGCGTTGATGCGTTGTGGCGCGCGGCGTGATGCAATGCGCGCATGAACATCGACTCCCTGCTGCAGACTCCGAGCCAGGTGATTTCCAGCCTGGATTACCGCCGCGAACGCTGGCGCAACGGCCTCGGCTGGACCCGCGAGATCCTGCGGTTGCCGGCGCAGGGCGATGACTGGGCATTGCGCATGTCAGTAGCCGAAATCGAACAGGACGCCGCGTTTTCCGCGTTCCCGGGCGTCGAGCGCGAACTGGTGCTGCTGCAGGGCAATGGCGTGCGCCTGCGTTTCGAGGACGGCCGTGTAGCCGAAGTGCTGCCACCGCATGGGCGCGTGCGTTTTGCCGGCGAGGCCGCGTTGCATGGTGAACTGGTCGACGGCACCACTCACGATTTCAACCTGATGTGGAAGCGCGAGCTGCTGCAGGCCGAACTGCTGCATCGGCCACTGGTCGGCCCGATGTTCTTCTTCTGCGAGCCGGGTGTGGCGTGGGCCCTGCACCTGCTGGGTGGACAGGCCACGTTCGGCGCGGACAGTGGATTGCCTGCGATGCAGAGCGGCGATACCGCATGGTTGGCCGCCGGTGAGCGTCAGCGGCATGCGCTGCAGGGTGGTGGAGAGCTGCTTGCGATACGGGTAAGCGCCGCGGGCGGCTGAGCCATCGTCGGCGCCCGGAGGCAATCATCCACGCATGGCGTGGATCTACTGAAAATGCGGTCGCTGTGCTCCAGTAGATCCACGCCATGCGTGGATGCGGTAGCCGAAACCGCGGCATGGTGCGAACCAAGGTTCGCACCCACCAGAAGCCGATTCACACCGACCGAAGCTGTTCAGTAGATCCACGCCATGCGTGGATGCAGTGGCCGATACCGCAGCATGGTGCGAACCAAGGTGCGCACCCACCAGAAGTCGGTGCGCACCCACCTGGAGACGGTTCGCCTCAATACACATCGCGCCGGTAGCGACAGGCCAGCAGCAGCGCTTCCTTGCCGTCGGCACCGAGCACCTGCTCGATCACCGCATCCACTGCCGGGGCCATGCCCTGCAGGCTGCCGCAGACCAGGATCGTTGCGCCTTCATCGACCCACTGCCGCAGCGTGGATGCTTCGGCCAGCAGGCGATCCTGCACGTAGCGGTGCGCGCCGCCATCACGGCTGAACACCGTATCCAGGCGGGTCAGCGTGCCGTTGGCGAGCATCGCCTGCAGCTCATCGCCGAAGTGGAAATCATGCGCAGCCGAGCGTTCGCCGAACAACAGCCAGGTACGGCCGCTGCCAACATGTGCGCGTTCGTGCAGGTGTGCGCGCAGGCCAGCGATCCCGGTACCGTTACCGACCAGCAGCAGCGGAACGTCGGCGGCGACGCCGTGGAAATTCTCGTTGCGGCGCAGGCGCATCTGCACCGGCTCGCCAATGGCGGCGTGGTCGCACAGCCAGCCACTGCCGACGCCCGGTGTGCCATCGGCACGCAGCTGACGGCGCAGCAGCAGCTCCACCGCGCCGTCGTCCATCACCGAGGCGATGGAGTACTCGCGATGCGGCAGTGGCTGCAGTGCCGCCAACAAGCCAGGCAGGTCGCCCGCAGCAACCAAGGACGGCAGATGCGAGCGGGCGACGCGGGCGAGCAGCGTGTTGCCGTCGTCCAACACGGTGTTGGCATCGAAGCTCTGCGCCTGCAGCCAGTCACGCGTGCTCTGTTCGGCGTGCTGCGGACCGACCTCGGCGATGTCGCCCGCCTGCCAGTGCGCGCTGCTGTCGGTCGGTGGCTGCAGGCGCAGCCAGTAGACAGGACCACCGACGCTGCCGGGATTGAGGTGCATGCGCTGCAGCAGTGTCCACGGCTGGTACTCGGCCGGTGTCCAATCGGGCAGTTCGCTGGCGCCGCCGCCGAGCTGGCCGAGCAGCTGCTGCCAGTGGCGCAGGGCGGCCGGATCGGCATTGTCGACTTCAATGGCATCGAACAGTGGATGCGCGCCATGCTGGCGCAGCCAGTCGTGCAGCTGGTGGCCGAACGCGCAGAAGTGGCCGTAGCTGCGATCACCCAGCGCGAGCACGCCGTACTGCAGGTGGTCCAGAGGCGGCGGCGTGGTCATCACCCGGCGCAGGAAGGGCAGGGCGTGGTCGGGTGCATCGCCTTCGCCGGTGGTGCTGACGATGAACAGTGCACGCGCGCTGCCCGCAAGCAGGGGCGCATCCACGTCGTGCAGGCCACGCAGGCGCACCGGCACGCCGGCCGAGCGCAGGGCCTGCGCACTGCGCTCGGCCAGTTCGCGGGCGAAGCCGGTCTGGCTGGACCAGACCAGCAGCATCGGTTGGTCGCTGCCTTCGGCCGTGTCATCGCGTGGACGGCTGCGCCACCACACCACGGCGCACGCCAGTGAATACAGCGCGGTGGCGGCCAGTGCGATGCCCCACTGCCGCGACGGCGGCGCACCCTGCCACCAGGCTTCGCCCAGGTGCAGGCGCAGCAGGGCCCCACCGATCACTGCCAGCAGGACCAGCACTACGACGTTGCCAAGGGTTGCGCGCGAGAAACGAGTGCTCATGCGGCCTGCTCATCCAGCAGCCGCTGGAATGCGCTGCTGAGGATTTCGCGTGGGCCATCGGCGGCGCGTTCGAGGTAGCGCGCCGCCAGCCCTTCGCGCTCTGCCAGCGCGATGCCCGCGTCGCGACCGAGCACGGTCAGTGCGGTGGCCCAGGCGTCAGCGTGCATCGCATCGTCGGCGACCACGGTGACGGCGGCTGCGACCTGTCGCACTGGCGTGCCGCTGCGTGGGTCGAGGCTGTGACTGTAGGCAACGCCATCGTCCTGATACTGGTGCCAGCGATCGCCGGAGGTGGCCACGGCTTTTCCCTCCAGCGCGAGTACACGCGCTGGCATATCGGTGTGGGCATCTTCTTCCGGCGCCGACTCCACCAGCACGCGCCACGGCTGGCCGTCGGGCTTGCGGCCGTAGCCCGCCAGCTCGCCACCGACTTCAATCAGTGCGGCATCGATACCCTGGCCGCGCAGCCAGGCGGCGACGTGGTCGACACCGAAGCCCTTGGCGATCGCCGAGAGGTCCAGTTCCAGGCCGCCGGGTTGCAGCAGCGCATCGTCCTGCCAGTGCAGGTGTTGCCAGCCGCAGCGTGCACGGGTTGCCTGCAACGTGGTGGCATCGGGGGCACGCCGTGCGCCGGCATGCGCGCCGAAGCCCCACAGCGCCACCAGTGGGCCGATGGTGGGGTCGAAGGCACCACCGCTGGCGGCGGCGATGGCCTGCGCGCAGGCCAGTACATGGCGGGTTTCGGCCGGCAGCACGCAGTAGCGACCCGCGTCGGCGCGGTTGTAGCGGCTCAGGTCAGAGCCCGCTTCCCACGTGCTCATCTGAGCGACCACTTCATCCAGGCGGGCCTGGATGCCCGCATGCAGCGGATGCAGGTCGCGCTGACGCGGTGCCACCAGCGACACGCTCCAGGTGGTGCCCATGGTGGTGCCGCCCAGCCGGGCGATATCGAGTGCGGTAGAGGTCATGGGCATGCGTGGCAGGCTGCGATACCCGGGCGCGCCGGGTATCGCAGCGATGCGTTTACTGCGGCAGTACTTCCAGCGTGGCGACGTAGCTGAGGCGACGCTTGGCGGCTTGCTTGACCGACGTCTTCTTGTCCTCGGTGCCGGTTTCCAGCCAGTACATGCCGGCTTCCGGCCAGGTCACCTTGATCTCGCCCTTGGCGTCGCTGGTCAGTTTCTGCTCGTCCTGAGCATTGCGGTAGCGGGTGCCACCGCGCACGATCTCGAACTCCAGGCCCGCAGTCGGTTTGCCGTCGACCAGTACGCGGAAGGTGGCTTCTTCGCCGGCAAACAGGTCGTTAGGGTGGCCGACGGCCACCAGTTCGATGCCGCGGTTGGTCGGCTTCAGCGCGGTGTCGTTCGGCGCGCCGTTGGTGACGAAGGTCTCCACGCGGCCGACCGACTGGCTCACTTCCAGCTTCTTCGCATCCTTGGGCAGTTCGCCGAAGGTGGCGGCGGTGCCGCGCCAGCGCTTGCGCTCGCCATTCAGTTCATAGGTGGCCGACAGGCCGTCGTTGACCGAGGCGATGCGGTAGGTGCCCTGCTGTTTCAGTTCGACGTCGAACACGCTGCGGTACTTGCCGGTGGACGCGTTCTGCGCCTGCACGGTGCTGCCGTCCGGGGCGGTGATCACCACCGATTCCAGGCGCAGCGGCACGTGGTTGAAATAGAACAGGTCATTGGAGACCGCACCATCGACGGTGATCCACGGTGCGTTGCCGGCGATCACGGTCTGCGAGGGCAGCAGCCAGGCCTTGTGGGCCAGGGCAGAGAAGGGAAGGGCAGCGGCCAGAGCGGCGGCGAGGACGAGCGTGCGCTTCATGCGGAAGACTCCAGTTGGAAGGGGTCGGATCCCTTTCCAAAGGAAAGGGCTCTGACCCCGAGGATATGGCGATGGGGTCAGAGCCCTTCCTGCGGAAGGGATCCGACCCCGCTTGATCAAGGCTTGACGGCGAGGGTGACCTGGCCCAGTTCGGTGGCGCCCTGCGCGCGGCCGTTCTGTGCGGCGGTGGCCGGCCAGGTGAAGGGAATCTTCAGCAGTTCACGGCCGCCGACTTCGCGCACCGCTTCCACCACCAGGGTGTAGTTGCCCGGGGCCAGCTGCTTCAGCGCCGGCTGCTTGTCGTTGAACGACAGTGCGTGCTTGCCGGCGGGACGGGTCGGGCCGGTCACGCCGTCCACCGGCACCTGCAGGGTGCGGCCGCTCTTGCGCCACCACTGGCGCAGGTCGGGCAGCCACTTGGTGCCATGGCCTTCGCTGTTGCTGGTCTGCTGGTACCAGACCGACAGGTTGGCGGCGACCTTCTGGTCGGCGCCTTCCAGCCACACTGCCACATACGGGCGGTGGTACTCGGCCACGTTGAGCTTGGGTACTTCGACGTTGATGTCGAGGGTGGTGGCGTAGGCCGGGGAGGTGGCCAGCAGGCCGCTGAGGGCGATGGTCAGGGTGACGCGCATGGGGCGGCTCCGGAGAAACGGATGGAAATCACGGTGGAAGTTCAATGGATCAGCAGCAGGGCGATCAGCAGCGGAATCATCAGGCCCAGGCCGACCAGCGGCCAGGTCATGCGTCGCTGCCGCGCATGCAGGTGCAGCAGGAACAGACCGGTGATGCAGAACACCAGGCAGGCCACGGCGAACACGTCCAGGAACCAGCCCCACGCGGGGCCGGCATTGCGGCCCTTGTGCAGGTCGTTGAGGTAGGACACCGCGCCGCGCGAGGTCGATTCGTACTCGACTGCGCCGGTTTCGCGGTCGATGCTCAGCCAGGCGTCGCCGCCGGGGCGTGGCAGCGACAGGTAGATTTCCTCGGCCGACCATTCGGCGGGTCGGCCGCCGATGGAAATGCCCAGCTGCTCGTCCAGCCATTGCCGGGCCGGGCGCGGGATCGGCGCGTTGCCGTCCTCGCGTGTGCCGAGCTGGCCGCGCACGTCGGCCGGCAGTTCCAGATGCTGGTTCTGCACCTGTGGCTTGGCTTCGATCTTCGCCGCGTGATTCAGCGTGAGCCCGGTCACCGCGAACAGCAGCATGCCGATCAGGCAGACCGCCGAGCTGATCCAGTGCCACTGGTGCAGGGTACGCAGCCAGAAGCCGCGGCTCTGTTGCTGCTGCACGGTGGAAGATGCGGGACGGCTCACGGCACGGTTCGGGACGGATGAATACTGGGCATTACATCATTGATGAGAATTGCTCGCAATTAGATGTCGTTGTGTATCTCTGACGGGGAGTGCCGGCCGCTGGCCGGCAATCCCATGACACCTGAAAACATCGTGCGGTTGCCGGCCAGCGGCCGGCACTACCACTGGGCAGTAGATCCACGCCATGCGTGGATGGAGCGCCGTCCAGGTTCGGTATGGGCAGTAGATCCACGCCATGCGTGGATGAAGTGGTGCCGACCAAGGTCGGCACCCACCAGAGCGACGATCAGAACTTCGCGTTGAGCGAGATCCAGTAGCTGCGGCGCTGGTCCTTGGTGGCGTAGTCGTCCACGCAGTTGTATTCGCTGGGGCTGGTCAGCAGGCACGACTGCGAGACGAAGTTCTTGTCGAACAGGTTGTTGACCCGCGCGTTGACCGTCAGCCACTGCGTGGCCTTCCAGCTGCCACCGAGGTGGAAGATCGTGTAGTCCTCGTAGTAGCGGGTGTGGCTGGCACCGGCGGCATCGAGGATCGTGTCGCGGTAGCGGTCGTAGCGGCCTTCGCCGATCAACGACAGGCTGATCGCATCGTTGAGCTGCCAGTTGAGGCTGGCGTTGGCCATGTGCTTGGCCGGCATGGTACCGGTGATCGGCAGGCCCTTGCCGGAACCGGCGGTCTGCTCGCTTTTGGTCCAGGTGTAGTTGCCGCGCAGCTGCAGGTTGTCCAGCAGGTCGACGTGGCCGGCCAGTTCCGCGCCACGTGTTTCGGCCTTGTCGATGTTCACGCTCTGGGTGAAGGTGCTGTAGCCCAGCGACGCCCAGCCCGGGCCGATATCCACGCAGTAACCACTGCCGGCTGGTGCGACCTCACAGTTGGGGAACGTGCCGCCGCTGGCGATCTTGTCTTCGAACTTGTTGATGAAACCGGTGACGTTGAAGCCCCAGCGCTGGCCCTCGTAGTACGCAGCCAGCTCGTAGTTGGTGCTGGTTTCCGGCTTCAGGTTGGGCGAACCCACCAGCGGCAGCACGCCCTGGCCACCGAAGCCGGTGATGCCGGGGAACAGCTGGTCCGGCCGCGGGGTCTTGTAGCCGGTGCTGACGCCGCCCTTGAAGGTCCATGCATCGGTGGCATTCCAGACCAGGTAGCCGCGCGGGCTGAGGTGGCTGCCGAAGATGTTGTGGTCGTCGTAGCGCAGGCCGAAGGTGGCGGTCAGGGTGTCAGTCAGCGACCAGTTGTCCTCGGCGAACAGCGCCCACATGCGGTGCTTCTGCTTGGTGTTGCTGCGGTAGCCGGCACCGTCCATGCCGAACACGCCGTCCACCATGTCGGTGTCGTTGTACTGGCCGCCCACGGTCAGCTTGTGCGCGCCGAAGTCCAGGTCGAGCATCGTGTCCAGCACGTAGCCTTCCAGCTCCATGGTGCGCAGCGGACGCGGCAGGAACGCCTGCAGGCGTGCCTGTTCGCTGGCGTTGAGTGCGCCCAGCGCGTTGTTGCGGCCGGCGGCACAGTTGTTGGCGGCACCGGTGCGGCGGCAGACGTCGTTCCACAGGGTCTGCAGGCCGGCGCGCTCGTCCAGGGTCAACGGCAGCGAGCGGCCGAGGTTGCTGCTCTTGCTGTGGGTCAGTGAGGTCTGCCAGGTGCCGAAGCTGTAGCGACCCTGATGGGTCAGCGAGAGCTGGTCGCGCTCATAGCGCTGGTAGGCGGTGTAGCCCACGCGCGGCTGCACCACGCGGCGGGTGACGGTGCCGTTGCCATTCGGGTTCGGGACCACCGCGTTGCCCACGCGCCACAGGCTGGCCAGGCTGTCGAGCGTGCCGGTCTGGCCCTCGCTGTTGTCGTACTTCTGGCGAGAGACGTCATAGTCCAGCCACAGCTCGTGGTCGTCGTTGACGTGGAAGTTCAGGCGCACGCCGGTGTTCCAGTTGGTGTTGGCCACCGACTTGCCGCCGCCACCAAAACCGATGCTGCGCTCCCACAGCGTGCCGTCGGGCAGGGGCAGTGCATCCCATTCGGGATTGGATGCCTTGGCGTCGTAGTAGCTGCCGCGCACGGCCAGGCCGAGGCGATCCTTGACCAGTGGCCCGCTCAGGTACAGGTCAGTGCTGCGCGCATCGCCGAACTGATCGTCCTGCTGCACGGTGAAGCCCTGGGTGACCGCGCCGTGCCAGCTGTCCTGGTTGCGGCGGGTGATGATGTTGATGACGCCGCCCATCGCATCCGAGCCGTACAGCGTGGACATCGGGCCACGCACCACTTCAATGCGCTCGATCGCATCCAGCGGCGGCAGGTAGGCGAACTGGCCACCACCGAAGTTGTTCGGATACAGCTGGCCGGCGTTGCTCTGGCGACGGCCGTCGATCAGCACCAGGGTGTACTCGGACGGCAGGCCGCGCATGGAGATGGTGGCGCGGCCGTTCTTGTCGGTGGCTTCCAAGCCGACGTCGATACCCTCGACGTCGCGCAGGGCGTCGACCAGGCTGGTGTAGGGGCGCTTGCTCAGCTCTTCGCGGCTGACCACGCTGATGCTGGCCGGTGCATCGACCACCTTCTGCTCGAAGCCAGCGGCGGTGACCACCACCTTGTCTAGGGTCTGGGGTGCGCCGGAAGCGTCGCCATGGGCGTAGGCGGGAGCCGCGACGGCGGCCAGCACGGCGCTGGTCAACAGATGGCGGGACAGGGACGAACGGACACGATGGCGCTGGGCCATGGCAGATACCTCGAAGGATGTAAGGCAGTGCGATGCCGGGCGCGGAGCGCGCGCGGCAGGGCAGGGACGGCCCGATCAGGGGCGGCTGAGGTGAAGCAGGCAGCGGCGAGCCGATGCAACCGCTCAGGCGGTCACAGCGTGCCGTGGATCAGGCGAGCGGCGGCGCCTGGCCGCGTTGCTGGCGACGCCCGGGCGCATCGGTCCAGGGCATGTCTGGTGCGGCCAACGGCCAGTGCGAACGCGCGCCGGACGGAGCCGACGCGGAGGGAACCAGATCAAGTTCGGTACGCAGCCAGTGGCTGGCCAGCAGCAGTGGCGGCGCCGGCTTGTCGGTGGACTTGGCCGGTGCCGAGGCGCAGCGCCGCAGCTTGGCCGGCGCTTCTTCCTGCAGGGGGGCTTCGCCGCCGCGCTCTTCCAGCGGCTGCTGCAGCGCCTGGGTTGCAGCAGCATGAGCCACGGGTAGCAGCGGCAGGGTGCCCAGCAACAGCGTCAGCATCGCCACCCACGCCAGCAGGCTGGCCAGCGCAGGCCGACGGCCGCGCATGGCGGTGCCGAGCTGTACAAGCCGAAGCGGGCGAGGGCGGAACGGGCGACGCAAGCGGAAATCCCTGGCTGGCCGGAACATCCGGCGTCAACGGGGCGTGATTGTAATGAGACCCGTTAGCCGTTGCAAATGAGAATGATTGCCAAGTTGTCGCAGGGGTGGCCTGATCGGCTCAGACCTCGCTCCAGCGTCGCAGCAGGTTGTGGTACACGCCGGTCAGCTGCAGCACCGCGTCGGCATCGCCATCGGTCTGTCGCAGGCGCTCGATGGAAGTATCCATCTCCCACAGCAGGCGCCGCTGCACGTCGTCGCGGATCATGCTCTGCACCCAGAAGAACGAGGCCACGCGCGCACCGCGGGTGACCGGGTTGACCTTGTGCAGGCTGCTGGAGGGATACACGATCAGATCACCGGCAGGCAGTTTCACTTCATGTTCGCCGTAGGTGTCGCTGATGATCAGTTCACCGCCGTCGTACTCGTCCGGGTCGGACAGGAACAGCGTGCAGGAGATGTCCGAGCGCAGCTGCTCGCCGTTGGCCAGGTTCATCACCGCGCCATCGACGTGGAAGCCGTAGGTGCCGCCGCCGCTGTAGCGGTTGAAGCGCGGTGGCAGGTACTTCAACGGCAGCGCGGCGCTGAAGAACAGCGGATGTCGTGCCAGCGCGACCAGAATGGTCTCGCCCAGTTCGCGGCGCAGCGGCGAAGCTTCCGGCAGCTGCTGGTTGTGCTTGGCCTGAGCGCCGAGGTGGCCGACAGTCTCGCGGCCATCGGTCCAGTCTGCCGCATCGAGCCTGCGGCGGATATCAGCCACCTGTCCGGCGCTGAGGATGTCGGGGATGTGCAGCAGCATGCGGAAGTCCTCAGCAAGCGGACGGTGCGACCAGGGCGCGCACCTGCGGATGGGGGGAGGCGGCGAGCTCGGGCACGATATGCGCCATGAAAGCGGGACTGCCGTGCTGCAGTGCCAACCGCAGCCAGTGCACCGCCTGTTCGATTTCACCGGCCTGCAGCAGGATCGAGGCGTAGTTGGCCTGGCCGCGGAAATCGCCGGCCTCGGCTGCGCGTCGATACCAGGCCAGCGCGGCCTGCGGATCGCGTCCGGTGTCCAGTCCATCTTCCAGGTGTCGGGCCAGCAGGTTCATCGACTTGGCGTGGCCCAGATGCGCCGCGCGGGTATACAGCGCCAGCGCCTGTGCACGGTCCTGCGGCACGCCACGGCCGGTGGCCAGCAGGTTGGCCAGGTTGTACAGGCCCCAGTCCAGACCGGTGTCGGCCGCGCGCCTGTACCAGACCGCGGCAAGCGAAGGATTGGCGGTGGTGCCCTGGCCCAGTTCATGGCAGCGGCCGAGCATGTTCATCGCCATCGGCGCGCCGTTGTTGGCTGCGGTCTCGTACCAGAGCAGGGCCGCAGCAGCGTCTTCCGGCGTGCCTTTGCCTTCCATGTGCATCTGCGCGAGCAGCAGCTGCGCCTCGACCTGCCCGGCCTGTGCCGCATCGCGCACGCGCGCGAAGGCGGCCTGCGGGTCGTGCAGCAGCAGGTCTGCCAGGGCGTCGGAATCAAACGGGGTGTTGGAAGCCATGCGCGGAGTATCGCCGGAAACAAAAACGGCGGCAGGAGATCCTGCCGCCGTGTGGGTGCTGCGGGTTACATCAGAACTTCACGTTCAGTGCCAGGGTGGCCGAACGACCCGGGGCGATGCTCGCGTAGTGCGACGCATAGGCCTTGGTGAAGTAGGTCTTGTCGGTCAGGTTCTGCACGTTCAACTGCAGGCTGATGTTGTCCTGGATCGCGTAGCTGGCCATCGCATCGAAGCGGGTGTAGCTGGGGATCCACTTGGTGTTGGCCACATCACCGTACTGCTTGTCGGAGTAGTTGGCGCCGGCGCCGACGGTCAGGCCGAACGGGAAGCGGTAGGTGGTCCACAGGGTGGCGCTGTGCTTGGCGGTGTTCGGGAACACGTTGCCGTTGTACGGCGAGGGCACGTAGACGTTGGACGGGCACGTGCGGCCGGACACGGCGCAGACGAAGCCGTTGTCCTTCAGTTCCGAATCCAGGTAGGTGTAGCCGCCGTACAGGCTCCAGGCGTCGGTCAGCTGGCCGGTGAAGCCCAGTTCCACGCCGTTGATTTCCTTCTTGCCGGCGTTCTGGCTGGTGCCGTTGTCCACGGTCACGCGCGCGTTGTCCATCACGGTGTGGAAGATCGCCGCGGTCAGGTTCAGGCGGTTGTCGAACAGGTCCCACTTGGTGCCCAGTTCGAGGTTCTTGGTGTCCTGCGGCTTGAGGTCGGCTACGGTGGCGCTGAGGCCATCGGAACCATCGCCACCGTCCATGCCCGGCGGGGTGGAAGAGGTGCCGTAGGACAGGTAGATGCTGCCGTTGGCAGCCGGCTTGAAGACGATGCCGGCCTGGTAGTTCAGGAAGTCATTGTCGTTGCGCACGCGGGTCGGCGCCTTGCCGGCCACCGGGGTGGTCAGGGTGGTGGAGAAGTCGTCGTAACGCAGGCCGACGTTGATCATCCACTGCGCGTTCAGTTCGATGGTGTCGAACAGGTAGGCCGACTTGGTCTTGGTGCGCTGCTCGACGTCCAGCGCCTTGTCGCTGCGGTACACCGCATGGGTGGCCGCCCACGGATCGTTCGGGTTCGGGTTGTCGAAGCTGGTGCAGTTGTAGCCGGTGGCGGCACCGGTGGTCGGGCACTTGCTGCTGTTGGTCAGCGGGTTGTTGGTGCCCGGGGTCATCAGGTAGCTGCCGCGGGTCATCTTTTCATCGCTGTATTCCAGGCCGGCGCTGTAGCTGTGCTTCAGCGCACCGGTCTGGAACGCACCGGTCAGGCTCAGCTGGTCGGCAAAGCTCTTGACGTCGACGGCGCGGCTGTTGGTACGGCGCCACAAAGTGCCGTAGTTGTTCGGGTTGCCCTGGCTGTCGTCCGGCTGGGTCCACAGGTAATCGTTGCTGGTGTTGCCCAGGCGCGCGATGTTGCGCAGCTTGTGGCCACCGAAGTCGTAGCTGCCGTCCAGAGTGCTGATGTCGGCGCGGGTGCGCTGGAAATCGCGATCCACCAGGCCGTAGTAGTTGTTGCGGTCGGGCACCATCGGGCGGCCGTCGACCCACTTCGACACCGGTGCGCCGTTCGGGTTGCCGTACGGGAAGCCGCCTGCGTCGGGCAGGTCGTCGCTCTGCATGTGGTAGTGGCTGGCGATCAGCTGCGCCGGACCGTTCAGGCCGAACGCGATCGACGGCGCGATGCCCCAGCGGCTGACGTTGGCCGCGTCACGACCTGCGATGTCCGACTCGTGCTTCATCAGGTTCAGGCGCGCAGCGATGCCATCGCCCAGCACGTAGTTGGCATCCACGGTGCCACGTGCGTAGCTGTCGGTACCGATGCCCATGCTGGCAGTGGTCTCGTTCTTCAGCTTCGGGGTCTTGCTGACCAGGTTGAGGCTGCCACCACCGGAATCACGGCCGCCGTAGGCCGAGCTCGGGCCCTTGACCACTTCCACCTGCTCCAGGTCGAACACTTCGCGGGTCTGCGAACCGACGTCGCGCAGGCCATCGACGAACATGTTGCTCTGCGAGTCGAAGCCGCGGATGAAGGGGCGGTCGCCGGTCGGGTTGCCGCCTTCGCCGGCACCGAAGGTGATGCCCGGCACCATGCGCAGCGCATCCTGCAGGTTGGTCGCACCGGTTTCGGCGATCAGCTTCTCCGAGACGATCGAGACCGACTTCGGGGTGTCCAGCAGGGCGGCGGTGAACTTCGGCGAGGACGGGTTGAACCAGCTGCCACGCACGTGGACCTTGTCCAGTTCGGTGGCCTTGCTGGCGCCGGCGTCGTCGGCCGCCTGTGCCGCCAGCGGCGCGAAGCCGGCGGCGAGCGTGGCGGTGGCCAGTACCGAAACGCGGGGTGCGTACTTGCGGGTCTTGATGTGGGTCATGGGTAGGTTGGCGGTGGCTTGGAGAGGGAATGAGCGAGGGCCGGCCAGCACGGTTGGCCGCGCGGCGACAGGCAGGAGGTGGGTTCTGTAGAGCCGAGCCATGCTCGGCTGGCCGGAAACGCAATCAGGCGCACGGCAACGGCCGCAGGGCGCCTCAGATGGCGCGCGGTGCCGGAGGTGCGTGGCCGGGATTCAGGCGCAGCGAGGGGTCGTGCAGCTGCCAGCGCAGGGCATCGGAGTGCCACAGCGGGATATGCGCCACCAGCGCGGCACGCGGCAGGGCAGTGCCGGCGCAGGGCGTGCCACCTTCACCATCCACCGGAGGTTCCGGGGCGGGGGCGGCGTGGTGCGGGCATTCATCGCCGGAAGGCGCCGGTAGCGGAGCGACCTGCTCGATATCGTGCAGAAGCGCTTGCCAGCCTGCGTTGGCGGCGCGGCCACCGCGTCCTTCATGCAACGCCGACCAGCCCAACAGCAGCGTCAGCAGCGCGGCCACGAGCAGCGGCCACCCCTGACGGGCGAGCTGGCACAGCGTGGCAATGGGCGCGGACGAAGCCATGGCGCGGGCAGGGGCGTTACGAAGATGTTACGTAGGATAACATCAACGATAATGATTCGCATGTGCGGGCCCGGCATCCGGTTCCGGGTGGCCCGCAGGGCCCCTGAAAGGCCCTCCAGGTGCCCGCCAGTAGATCCACCCCATGGTGGATGCCCTGGACTTCAATCGCGGTCGTCGCGGGTCCACACCGCGTCGTGCTCGCGCTTCACCGGAAACTTCGGCACCGCCGTATAGGCCGGCGCACACAGGGCGCGGCCGTCTCGCACGTCGAAGCGCGCGCCGTGCAGCACGCACTCCACGCTGCCTTCGGTGGTGTTGAACTCGCCCGAGGACAGCTCGAACTCTTCATGCGTGCACTGGTCTTCCAGGGCATACAGTTCGCCGTCGAGGTTGAACACCACGATCGGCGTGCCGGTGACCTCGTCGAAAACGCTCTTCATTTCGCCGGGCAGCAGTTCGGCGCCGGCGCAGACAAAGGTCCAGGCCTCGCTCACGCGGTGGCTCCGGCCAACGGCTTTTCCAGGATCTCGAAGCGCAGGTCGTCGCGCTTGGGAATGCCGAAGCGTTCGTCGCCGTACGGGAACGGCTTCTTGATGCCGGTGCGCTGGTAACCGCGGCGTTCGTAAAAGGCGATCAGTTCGTCGCGCACGTCGATCACCGTCATCTGCATCACCGGCACGTTCCATTCCTGCGCGGCATGGGCTTCGGCGGCGTCCATCAACTGCTTGCCGACGCCACCGCCCTGCTGGCTGGGATCGACCGAGAACATGCCGAAGTAGCCCTTGCCGTCGACATCGGCGACGTGGGCACAGGCCACCAGCTGGCCGTCGCGTTCGGCCAGCAGGATGGTCGAGCGCGGGCGGTCCAGGTCGCCCTGGATGCCTTCGGCGTCGATGCGGGCGCCGTCCAGCAGGTCGGCTTCGGTGGTCCAGCCAACGCGGCTGGCGTCGCCGCGGTAGGCCGAGGTGACCAGGGTGATCAGGGCGGGGATGTCGGCCGACGTGGCGGCGCGGAAGGTCAGGGTGCTCATGCGGCTATTCTAGGTGGGGCTTGGGCGCTCGCAAATGGGTCAGGGTCAGATCCCTTCTGTCGCGCAGAAGGGCTCTGACCCCCGGGCACCGGCTATGCTGCAGCTCACCGCTTTCCCGCAGGAGGCACGAGTGGACAGGCAAGGTGGCGTGGCTGTGAGGGTCGTAACGCTCGGTGTGGTCGTGGTGATGTCCATCCTGCTTGTGCGCCAGGATGTCTCCGTCGCGGGCCGGGACGTTTCCTTCAACAGTTTTGCTTGCCCCAGGTTCAATCCGGCACGTGCACTGCCGGTCGCGCTGGAGGAACTGCGTGCGCACCCGGTCCGCTACCAGGGCCGCGCGGTGAAGGTGCGTGGCGCCTACGTCGATGGCTGGGAAATGTCGGCGCTGCATCCGGGGCCTCCGGTACGTGACCCGTGGGCGGCGGACGGCATCTGGGTGGAGGGCATCGCGCCGATGACGCTGCCGACGGAGCAGGCCGTTGAAATGACCGGGATCGTGTCGGCGGCACGACCGGATGCGCAGAGCGGCAAGGGGCATCTAGGCAAGTGGCCGGCCGAGCTGTGCGTGTCGTCGGTGCGGCGGTTGCAGGAGTGATTGGGTGGTAGGGGTCAGAGCCCTTTGGCGATGCGAAAGGGATCTGACCCCAATCCCCGACGCCGGAAAGGGCGACAGCCCGACTGTCAGGCGCGCCGCGTTGGCAGATGCTCGGGGTCAGATCCTCTTGCGCAGCAAAGGGCTCTGACCCCTTGGCTTCCGGAGACGCTCATGCCCAGGCCGCGTCGCATCGATGCACCGGGCTACCCACAACATGTCGTCCAGCGCGGTAACAATCGCCAAGGGGTGTTCCTCGCTGATGGCGACCGCGTCGCCTATCTGCGCCTGCTGTGTCATCACGCAGACCTGCAGCAATGCCGGGTCCACGCCTACGTGCTGATGGGCAACCACGTGCACCTGCTGGTGACGCCCGAGGCAGCCGGCGGGCTGTCGCGGATGATGCAGGCGGTAAATCGTGCCTACGTGCGCCGTGTGAATGATCGGCACGGCCGCACGGGAACTCTGTGGGAGGGGCGTTTTCACTCGACCCTGGTGGACACGGATCGCTACCTGCTTGCCTGCCAGCGGTACATCGAGCTCAATCCGGTGCGTGCGGGGATGGTGGCGCATCCCGGGGACTATCGCTGGTCGAGCTATCGGGCAAACGCGGAGGGCAGGGCGAATGCACTTCTCGTGCCGCATTCGGCGTTCGAGTTGATTGCGGCTGATGTGGATGAGCGGCGCAGGCGCTACGCCGAGTTCATCGAGCAGGGTGTTCCTGCGGGTGATCTGGCGGAGATACGTGGAGCGCTGCAGTCGCAGCGGCGATTGGTTGGGGTGCTGATGGGGTCAGAGCCCATTCGCGGTGCGAAAGGGATCTGACCCCGGCTGAGGTCTCAGCCCAGCAACTTCCGCACCTTCGTCAACGCCACCATGAACCGCTCGATCTCTTCATGCGTGTTGTAGAACGCCAACGACGCACGGCAGGTCGCGGCCACGCCGTAGTACTGCAGCAGCGGATGCGCGCAGTGCTGGCCCGAACGCACGGCCACGCCTTCCAGATCCAGCAGCGTGGCCAGGTCGTGCGCGTGCGCACCGTCGATCAGGAACGACACCACTGCTGCCTTTTCCGGTGCCTCGCCGATGATGCGCAGGCCATCGACCCGGCGCAGCTCTTCGGTGAAGTGCGCCAGCAGCTCGGCTTCGCGCGCTTCCACGTGGTCCAGACCGACGTTCTGCAGATAGTCCGCCGCCACGCCCAGGCCGATGAAGCCGGCGATGTTGGGGGTGCCGGCTTCGAACTTGTGCGGGGCATCGTTGAACACGGTGCCGTCGAAGCTGACTTCCTTGATCATCTCGCCGCCACCCAGGAACGGTGGCATCGCGTCCAGGTGCTCGCGACGCGCCCACAGCGCGCCGGTACCGGTCGGGCCGCACATCTTGTGGCCGGTGATGGCGTAGAAGTCGCAGCCGATCGCGGTGACATCGACCTTGCGGTGCGGTGCGGCCTGCGAGCCGTCGACCACGGTGACGATGCCGCGCTTGCGCGCTTCGCGACAGATCTCGCGCACCGGGTTGATGGTGCCGAGCACGTTGGAGACATGGGCCACGGCCAGCAGCTTGACCTCGGGGGTCATCGCCGCGCGCAGCGCGTCCAGGTCCAGCGCGCCGTCGGGAGTGATCTCGGCCACGCGGATGGTCGCGCCGGTGCGCTGGGCGACCAGCTGCCACGGCACGATGTTGGCGTGGTGTTCCATGCGCGAAACCAGGATCACGTCACCGGCCTTCAGTCGCGGCAGGGCCCAGGAGTAGGCAACGAGATTGATGGCAAAGGTGGTGCCGCTGCACAGCACCAGATCATTGCTGCGCACGTTGAGGAAACGGGCCAGCTTGTTGCGTGCGCCTTCGTAGGCGTCGGTGGCCTCGGTACCCAGCGCGTGCACCGCACGGCTGACGTTGGCGTTGTAGCGACGGTAGAACTCGTCCACTGCGCCGATCACCTGCACCGGCTTCTGGCCGGTGTTGGCGTTGTCGAAATAGACCAGCGGCTTGCCGTGCACTTCGCGCATCAGCAGCGGGAAGTCCAGGCGCACGCGCGCCCAGTCGGGGGCGTCGGCGGGTGCTTCGATCGGTCGCGGGGTGGACAGGTTCATGCCACGCCCGCCTCGGCCAGTGCCTTGTCCAGCCGACGTGCCAGCTGCTCGCGCAGCGCTTCCGGCAGCACCTTCAGCGGCTCGTGGCAGAACGCGGCGCTCAGCAGCGCCTGCGCCTGGGCCTGCGGCAGGCCGCGCGAGCGCAGGTAGAACAGCGCGTTGGCGTCGAGCTGGCCGACGGTGGCACCGTGTGCGGCCTTCACTTCGTCGGCGTCGATCACCAGCGTCGGCTGGGTATCGATTTCGGCGTCGGCCGACAGCAGCAGATTCTTGTTGGACAGGTTGGCGTCGGTGCCATCGGCGCCGGCACGGATCTGGATGCCGCCATGGAACACCACGCGGCTGCGATTGGCCGCCACGCCACGCCACTGCAGCTCGGCGCTGGTGTCGCGGGCAATGTGGTCGATGCCCAGGCGGGTATCGACGTGGCGACGGCCGTTGCCGAGCAGCACGCCATTGGCGGTCAACTGGGCGTTGTCGCCTTCCAGACGCACGTTCAGTTCGTGGCGGCTGAGTGCGGCGCCCAGCTCCAGGTCCACGCGGTGGTACTGCGCGTCCTTGGCCAGTACCGCGTCGGTGCGCAGGAAGCTGGTCTGGCGCGCGCTGCCAGCCTGCACGCGGGCGTGCTTGAGCACGGCGTCGTGGGCGACGTGGGCGTGCAGCACGGTGTTGTCCAGATGCGCCGAGTCACCCACGCTGAAGCGATGCTCGACCACGCCCAGGCTGGCGCCCGCACGCAGTTCGATCAGGTGCCGGTGATGCCAGGCCAGGTCGGTGTCGCCGGCGACGCTGGCGAACACCAGCTGCAGCGGCACCTCGACCTGCACGCCGTCGTCCACGCGCAGCACCACGCCTTCATCGGCGAGGGCAGCGTTGAGGCGGGCGAATACTTCGTCACTGCGCTCATAGCGGCGGCCGAGGAAGCGTACGGCATCCTCGCCAGCGGCCAGTGCGGAAGACAGCGTTTCCAGCTGCACGCCGGCCGGCAGGCCCTGCACGTCGCTCAGCGCGTCGTTGAGGCGGCCATTGACGAACACCAGGCGCGGCGCCGGGATGTCCTCCAGCACGGCGGCATCCAGCAGCGCCGGGGTCAACGGTGCGGCCGCAAAGCTGCGGCGCTCCAGCTGGCGCAGCGAGGTGTACTTCCAGCTTTCGCTGCGTGCGCCGGGCAGGCCGTCGCGCAGCACGCTGTCGAGCACTTCGCGGCGCGCATCGCTGCCGCAGAAGGCCTGGGCCATGGAGTCGAGCAGGGCGCTCATCAGACCGCCGCCTCGGGCACGACCCGGTCCTTCAGGAAGTCATAGCCGTGCGCTTCCAGTTCCAGCGCCAGTTCCGGGCCACCGCTCTTGACGATGCGGCCATCGGCCAGCACGTGCACCACGTCCGGCTTGATGTAGTCCAGCAGACGCTGGTAGTGGGTGATGACCAGGAACGAGCGGTCCGCGCTGCGCAGCGCGTTGACGCCGTCGGCCACGCTCTTCAGCGCATCGATGTCCAGGCCCGAATCGGTTTCGTCCAGGATCGCCAGCTTCGGCTCAAGCACGGCCAGCTGGAAGATCTCGTTGCGCTTCTTCTCGCCACCGGAGAAGCCTTCGTTGACGCCACGGTGCAGCAGTTCGTCCTTCAGGTGCAGCACGGCCAGCTTCTGCCGAACCAGCTTGAGGAACTGCATGGAATCGAGCTCTTCCTCGCCGCGTGCCTTGCGCTGGGCGTTGAGCGCGGCGCGCAGGAAGTAGGTGTTGTTCACGCCGGGGATTTCCACCGGGTACTGGAACGCCAGGAACAGGCCGGCAGCGGCGCGCGCTTCCGGGTCCTGGTCGAGCAGGTCGACGCCTTCGAACTGCACGCTGCCTTCGGTGACCTCATAGCCGTCACGGCCGGCCAGGACATTGCCCAGGGTGGACTTGCCGGCGCCGTTGGGGCCCATGATGGCGTGCACCTGGCCGGGCTTCACGTCCAGGGACAGGCCCTTGAGGATTTCCTTGTCGCCGATGCGGGCGTGGAGGTTTTCGATCTTCAGCATGGTGGGGGTTTCCGTGGTGCGGGCCGGGGCCCGCCGGTAAAAAGAATGCGTTGTGCGAGGGCAGGGCGGGCGATCAGCCCACCGAACCTTCCAGCGAGACTTCCAGCAGCTTCTTGGCTTCCACTGCAAATTCCATCGGCAGTTCGCGGAACACCTGCTTGCAGAAGCCGTCGACGATCATCGACACCGCGTCTTCCTGGCTGATGCCACGGGCGCGGCAGTAGAACAGCTGGTCGTCGGATATCTTCGAGGTGGTGGCCTCGTGCTCGACGGTGGCACCCGGGTTCTTCACCTCGATGTAGGGGAAGGTGTGGGCGCCGCACTGCTTGCCGATCAGCAGCGAATCGCACTGGGTGTAGTTGCGCGCGCCGTCGGCATTGCGGTCGACCTTCACCAGGCCGCGGTAGGTGTTCTGGCCGCGGCCGGCGCTGATGCCCTTGCTGATGATCTTGCTCTTGGTGCGCTTGCCGACGTGGATCATCTTGGTGCCGGTGTCGGCCTGCTGGCGATGGTGGGTCAGTGCCACCGAGTGGAACTCGCCCACCGAGTCGTCGCCCAGCAGCACGCAGGACGGGTATTTCCAGGTGATCGCCGAGCCGGTCTCGACCTGGGTCCAGGTGACCTTGCTGCGCGCGCCACGGCATTCGGCACGCTTGGTGACGAAGTTGTAGATGCCGCCGACGCCGTTCTCGTCGCCGGGGTACCAGTTCTGCACGGTGGAGTACTTGATCTCGGCATCGTCCAGCGCCACCAGCTCGACCACCGCGGCGTGCAGCTGGTTCTCATCGCGCATCGGCGCGGTGCAGCCTTCCAGGTAGGACACGTACGCCTTGTCCTCGCAGATGATCAGCGTGCGCTCGAACTGGCCGGTGTGGCCGGCGTTGATGCGGAAGTAAGTGCTCAGTTCCATCGGGCAACGCACGCCCTTGGGGATGAACACGAAGCTGCCATCGGAGAACACCGCCGAATTGAGCGCGGCGAAATAGTTGTCGCCCACCGGCACCACGGTGCCCAGGTACTGGCGCACCAGTTCCGGGTGTTCCTTGATGGCTTCGGACATCGAGCAGAAGATCACGCCCTTCTCGGCCAGCTCCTTGCGGAAGGTGGTACCGACGGAGACCGAATCGAACACCGCATCCACGGCCACGCCGGCCAGCTTGGCGCGTTCGTGCAGCGGCACGCCCAGCTTGTCGTAGGTGTCCAGCAGTTCCTTCGGCACGTCATCCAGCGAGGCGTACTTCGGGCCCTTCGGCGCGGAGTAGTAGCTGAGCGCCTGCAGGTCGATCGGGGCGATCTGCAGCTTGGCCCAGTTCGGCATCGGCATGGTCAGGAAGTGGCGGTAGGCGTCCAGGCGCCACTGCGTCATCCATTCCGGCTCTTCCTTCTTCGCCGACAGGGCGCGGATGGTGTCCTCGTCCAGGCCGGCGGGAAGGGAGTCCGACTCGATGTCCGTGATGAAGCCGGCCGAATACTTGCGGCCGAGCTGCTCATGGATCTCGCGGTTGGGGGTGTCGTCGCTGGCGACGGTTTCGATGGTTTCGGTGGCCATGGGGGGGCTGCCTACGGATCAGGAGACGACGTCGACAGCGATGGTGCGGCGCTGTTCTTCGTCGACAAGGGGAAGAGGGGGCAGGATCTGCGCCAGGCTGACATCGCGCAGGGCCTCGGAGACCACGTCGTTGATCAGCCGCCAGCTGCTGCGTGCGCCGCACTTGGGCGCCATGCCGCACTGGTGGTGGTCGTGGCTGCACTCGGTCAGGGCCAACGGCCCTTCCATGGCTTCAACCACTTCAAACAGCGAGATCTCGATCGATGGGCGGGTCAGCCGGTAGCCGCCGCGGACGCCGCGCAGGCCTTCGACCAGGCCGGCCTGGGCCAGTGGCTTGAGCACCTTGCTGACGGTGGGCGGCTCCAGACCGGTGAATTCGGCCAGCTCGGTGGCACTGAGCACCTCGCCCGGACGGGCGGCGAGCACGGTCAGTACGACGGTGGCGTAATCGGTGAGCTTGGTGACGCGCAACATGGGATGCGAGTGGTTCTTAAAGCGGACTGAAATTGTACGCTTTTATTCGCCGGCATCCAACCCGGCCATTCAGCGGGCGCTTGGGGCCGGCTGCAGGTCGGCGGCCGAGGGCGGCCGACGGGGCGACATGCTGGGGCATGGGGGTGATTTTCGCAATCACCCGGAATGGGCGAGAATCAACGTTCCTTTCGCTGCAAACGTCTCTTGCCGATGCCCAAGAAGATCCAAGCCCGCAAGTCCGCCATCCACGGCAACGGTGTGTTTTCCGTGGCCCCGATCAAGCAGGGCGAGCGCGTGATCCAGTACAAGGGCCTGCTGCGCAGCCACGGCGATGTCGATGCCGATGACAGTGGCGATGTGGAAAGCGGCCATACCTTCCTGTTCACCCTCAACGACGACTGGGTGATCGATGCCAACTACAAGGGCAACGACGCGCGCTGGATCAACCACAGCTGCGACCCGAACTGCGAGGCGGTGATCGAGGAAAACGAGGACGGTGACACCCGCGGCGACAAGGTGTTCATCGAGGCGCTGCGCGATATCAAGGCGGGCGAAGAACTGACCTACAACTACGGCATCACCCTGGCCGAGCGGCATACGGCCAAGCTGAAGAAGATCTGGGAGTGCCGCTGCGGTTCGCCCAAGTGCACCGGCACGATGCTGCAGCCCAAGCGCTGATCCGGTAGCGCCGGGCCATGTCCGGCGAGCGTGAAGCGCGGGCGGAATGAGAAGCCGCCGGGCATGGCCCGGCGCTACCCGGGCGTTTCTGCACCTGCCGTGCACGGCCGGGTCACCGTGGTTCAATGCGCTTTCGCCCACCCTGTCCGCTCCCCCCTATCTGGAGCACGACATGGCACAGCGTCTTCGCGGCAAGCAGATCGCCATTCTCGCCACGCATGGTTTCGAGCAGTCTGAACTGATCGAGCCCAAGCACCTGCTGGAAGCGGAGGGCGCGCGCGTCAGCGTGGTGTCGCCGGCCAAAGAGGCCAGCATCAAGGGCTGGAAGGACAAGGACTGGGGTGATTCGGTCGCCGTGGATCAGCCGCTGGATGGCGCTGATGCCGGCCGCTTCGATGCGCTGGTACTGCCCGGTGGCGTGATCAATCCGGATACCCTGCGCACCAACGAAGCAGTACTGGATTTCATCCGCAGCATGGCCGAGGCCGGCAAGCCGGTGGCGGCGATCTGCCACGGCCCCTGGCTGCTGATCAACAGCGGGCTGGCGAAGGGGCACGAGGTAACCTCGTGGCCGTCGCTGCAGCAGGATCTGGCCAATGCCGGCGCGCGCTGGCGCGACGCGGAAGTGGTGGTGGACGGCAACCTGATCACCAGCCGCAAGCCCGCAGACATTCCGGCCTTCAGCGAGGCGGTGGTGAAGGCGCTGGCGGCGTGATGTTTTGATGCGGTAGCGCCGGGCCATGCCCGGCGAGCGCGAAGCGCGGAAATGGCAGAAGCCGCCGGGCATGGCCCGGCGCTACCGTATCTGGCGGGGGCCTATTGGCCGAGCACGCCGGCCGGCACCAGGTTGCCCAGGTTCTGGTTGAAGGTCACCACCAGCTTGCCGTTCTTCACCTGCGCCGACTGCACCTGCAGAGCGCCGAGCAGGCCGGCCACGGCCGGGTCCAGCTTGTAGATCGGTTCGCGCTGGGCATAGTCGCTCAGCCATGCGTTCAGCAGGCCGCGGGTACGCGAGTCGAGACGGCCGCCCTGGTTGGCCGGGGTGAAATCATCTACGGTCGGCTGCTGCAGGTGGAAGCCCTGGGTCTGCGCGTCATAGCGCAGGCCGCTGCTGAGCTTCACCGTGCCCAGCTTGGCCGGGTTGCCGCCCGCGGTGGCCAGCGCCACGTCCATGCCAAGGTTCAATCGCTCGCCTGCCGGCAGGCTCAGCTGCGGGTGGCTCATGGTCAGCGCGATCAGGCCGCCCAGTGCGTCCTGGGTGCGCGGGAAGCTGCCGTCCAGATACTGCTGCACGTCGCTGGCGCCAACCGCCAGTTCACGACCGGAGATCGAAGGGGCGGCCTGCGCGCCGATCGCGGCAGCAATCAGCACGGTCGAGGCGGCAAGGCGGGTCATCAGGGAACGCAGGCGCATGGCGGTGACCGGAAGAAGGATCGAAGAGGCCTACAGAGTAGCTTTGCCCGCTGAATCGCGGGTACACACCGCTGCAACGGTTCAGTCCAGCGTTGGCTGCAGGCTGGCCGACTGGATCTGCCAGGCGCGGCCGTCGGCACTGGGCTGCACGCGGTACCAGCCGTGATAGCGGAAGGTGCCGTTGGCGGTCACCGCGCGGATCTTCACCGGCACTTCCAGCAGGCGCGGTGGCTGCGCATCGTCGCGTGGCAGCGCCACATCACTGTCCAGGCGCAGGTTGCGCACGTCGGGCAGCAGGCGCAGTACGGCGTCGTCAGCGTGACGCGGGTCGGCCGGGGCATAGGCCCAGGCCGCATCGCTGCGCGCCTTGTTCTGGTTGAGCAGGTCGAGCATGTAGCGGTTGAGCATCGCTGCGGGCGATTCGCTGCCGATGGCAACGGCGCCATACAGCGGGTCGATGGCGATCGCGTCGACGGCAGCTGCCTCCGATGCCGCCTTCGTCGTTGGCACGGCAGGGGGGGGTGCAGCGGGGGCCGAGTCCGACGTGGTGGAGTCGGCTGGAGGGGTCGGGTTGGAACACCCCACCGCAAGCAACGGGATCAGCAGGTAAAGAGAACCGCGCATGTCTGCCTCCTCCCCGAGGCGACCTGGAAGGCGGCAGTGTAGCGGCCGGGGCCGACTCAGCGCGAAGAGGGAAGCTGCTCCAGCGCATCCAATGCCGGCAGCACCTGTGCGGAAATCGCTGCCAGTGCATGGCCGTCGGTGTCTGCATGGCGCTGCACGATGTCACGCAGCAGCTGGGTGGCCACCACCAGCGTGGCACGTTCGTCGCCGCTCAGGCCTGCCGTGCGCGGGGCTGATTCCAGCAGGCGCATCAGGTCGCGGCTGGCACGGTGTTCCAGTTCGATGGTGCAGCGCCCGGTGCACTGGTGCCCGTCCTTTTCGATCGGGGTCACCGAGATCCGGTAGCGGGTGGAGGGGCTGGCCATGGGGGTGCTCGCGCTGGTGGGGAGGAATGTGTCCACCATAGGCAAGGCATTGGCCGTCGGCGATGGCCGGGGCTGCACGCAGTGTTCCACCCGGTTCGTTCCTGCACTGGAAAAACAGCGGCGCGGCCATGGGCGGCGGGCCTGTGCGGGTGATTGCGTGGGCGCGGGAAACGCTGTGTTGCGGGGTCGCAGAGTAGAGCATCCACGCGTGGCGTGGATCTACTGGAGAGCAGAGCAAAAAAAACGGGACGGCCAAGGCCGTCCCGTCAGGTATCCGCTGCAGGGCGCGCGCTTAGAGCGCAGCGTCCTTGAGCTTCTTCAGCGGGCGAACCTTGAGCTTGGTGGTGGCCGGCTTGGCGGCGAACCACTGCTCTTCCTTGGTGAACGGGTTGATGCCCTTGCGCTTCGGCTTGGCTGCCACATTGACGGTGCTGATCTTCAGCAGGCCCGGCAGGGTGAACGAGCCTGCGCCCTTCTTGTGCACCGAAGCGGCGACAGCGCCTTCCAGCGAGGCCAGCACAGCGCGGACGTCCTTGGCGACAACGCCGGAGACTTCAGCGATGTGTGCAACCAGGCCCGACTTGGTCAGCACTTCCTTGATCGGCTTCGGAGCGGCCGGCTTGGCGGCGGCAGCCTTCGTCGCGACTTTCTTCACTGCCTTCTTCGGGGCAGCCTTCTTAGCGGTCTTTGCCATGGTTTCCTGTTCCGTGAACGGTTGGTTGTTTGGTCGGCGCCGAACCCCGTCGGCAAGCGCAATGTAGGGCAACTCTTGGGCGCCGCCAATAGCCTGGAGCGCTGAAAGTGCATGTTTTTTCATATCCAGGCCGATTCAGTACATGGCCGGTCGTGCGGGAAATGGGTGTCGTGGTGCACTGCACCGCAGTGTCCGTGTTTGCGGTCGTGTTGGCGAAATGACTGAAAACAAGGGAAAAATCGCCGGGTTGGTGGCGAAGAAGTGTCCACTCGCTGGCTCGGGACAGGCGCGGCGCATGCGGCGGAGCGACGCAGGGCTAACGTGGTGCGTGCCAGGGTATCGGTTCATCGCAGCCACAACGGAGCAGGACATGGGAATCTCGCGACACGCTACCGCGCATTGGGAAGGCGACCTGAAGTCGGGCAAGGGCCAGTTGAGCACGCCACAGAGCGGCCTGCTGGACAAAACCCGCTATGGCTTCAACAGCCGTTTCGGTGATGAAAAGGGCACCAATCCCGAAGAGCTGATCGCCGCCGCGCACGCCGGTTGTTTCACCATGGCGCTGTCGGCCAAGCTGGGCGAAGCCGGTTTCACCCCGACCTCGCTGGATACCGAAGCCAAGGTCGACCTGTCGATGGAAGGCGGCCCGCAGCTGTCGCAGATCCGGCTGAAAGTGAAGGCGGTGGTGCCAGGAATCGATGCGACGCAATTCCGCGCGATCGCCGATGACGCCAAGCAGAACTGCCCGGTTTCCAAGGCACTGAGCGCAGTGCCGATCAGTCTGGAAGCCGAGCTGGGCTGAGAAGGTGGTAGCGCCGGGCCATGCCCGGCGAGCGCAGCGGAAAGACGCCGGGCATGGCCCGGCGCTACCTCGTACGGGCAGTCACCAGTCGATGGTGCCGGAAATCACCGTCTGCACCTGGCCACCGGACCAGACCTCGCCGTCTTCGTCGACCAGCAGGGTCAGGCGCGCATCGTGGCCGACTTCGCGGCCTTGGCTGACTTCGAAGGGCTGGCGGCCGCGCGGCAGGGCATCACGCAGATCCAGCCAGGCCGCCAGTACGGCGTTGGCCGCGCCCGAAGCGGCATCCTCGAAGCGGCGTCCATTGCCGACGAAGGCGCGTACGGCCAGGTCGTAACCGTCGCTGCCATCGGCAAAGGCATAGGCGAACACACCCATGCTGTCGGTCGATTCAGCCAGCGTGGCGATCGCGTCCCAATCGGGGCGCAGGGCGCGCAACGCGGCTTCGTCCGCAACCTGCACGACCCACCAGCTTCGACCGCCCTGCATGCGCGCAGGTGGCAGCGTACCCAGCGGCCAGCCCTGCAGGGCGGGCTGCAGGCGCGGATCGTCGGCAACCGCGGTCTCGGCCAGCTGTGCACGCGGCGTACGGATCGCGATGCGCTGCTGGGCGCCTTCGCCGGTCACGCGCAGTGGCAACGCCCCGGCGATCCCGTCCTGCACCAGTACTCCGTCAACCGGCACGGCGATGCCTGCCTGCAGCACCGCGTGGGCAGTGCCGACGCTGGGATGGCCCGCGAACGGCACTTCCTTCTGCGGGCTGAACATGCGCAGCCGATAGCTGCTGCCGGGCGCCTGTGGCGGGAACACGAAGGTGGTTTCGGGCAGGCGGGTCCAGCGGGCGATGGCCTGCATCGCTGCATCGTCCAGGCCTTCGGCATCGAGCACGACAGCCAGCGGATTGCCAGCGCCCGGGCGCGGGGAAAACACATCCAGCTGCAGGAAACGGCGTGCGGACATCAGGCGGGAACTCCAGGAAACAGGCCGCATAGGGTAGCGCGGGGCCATGCCCCGCGAGCGCGCAGCGCAGCAGGCCGGCGGGCGTGGCCCGGCGCTACCCGCGGATGTGGCCGTCGATCACCGGCTGCACCTGGCCACCGATCCATACCGTGCCCTGCGCGTCGACGGTGATCTGGACGCGGCCGTCGCGACCGACCTCGCGGCCCTGGCTGGCCACATAGCTCCCGTTCTTGCCGGGCAGGGCATTGCGCTGCCGCAGCCAGGCGCCGATCAGCGCGTTGACGCTGCCGGTCACCGGATCCTCGGGTACGTTGGGCGCATCGGCAGGGCAGAACGCACGCACCACCAGATCATGGTCGGCACCGGGTTCGAGCGCGAACACCGCTACGCCGAGCGCATCGGTGGCCATGCTCCAGTCGCGCAGGGCCGCCATGTCCGGTACCAGCGTGCGTACGGCGTCGGCATCGCGCAACGGCAGCAGCCACCAGCGCGGGCCGTTTTCCCAGAGTTCGGCGCCCTGGCCCTCGGCGATGACGGCGCGCAGCACTTCCGGGACGGCGCCCGGTGCTGTCGGCAGCAGGCGCGCCGCTGGGCTGGCCAGCCGGATGGTGGGCGCGTTGGCCGGGCCGGCGACCTGCACCGGCAGCAGGCCGGCCGCGCACTGCTGTACCAGGGTCCCGTCGCGTGGCTGCACAAGGCCGCAGGTGACCGCGGCCCAGGCGGCGCCCACGCTGGGATGGCCGGCGAAGGGCAGCTCGCTGGCAGGGGTGAAGATGCGGATGTGGTAGTCGGCGCCGGCATCGGTGGGGCGCAGGAAGAACACGGTCTCGGACAGGTTCAGCCAGGCAGCAAGGGCCTGCATGCGGTCGGTGGACAGCCCATCCGCGTCGAACACGACACCGAGCGGGTTGCCGGTACCGGGGTGATGGGCGAAGACATCGAGCTGCAGGTAGCGGTAGGCGGTCATTGACGGGTGTATTGGGCTTAGAATCGAAGGTTCCGCCCCCAAGGGCGGCTTCCCCACATTACACATAGCCTATCCATGTCAGCTTCCCCCCTTGTCGATCGTTGGATCGTACTGAAGTTCGGCGGCACCTCGGTGTCGCGTCGCCACCGCTGGGACACGATCGGGAAGCTGGCGAAAAAACGGGCGGAAGAGACCGGATCGCGCGTGCTGGTGGTGGTTTCGGCACTGTCCGGGGTCACCAACGAACTGACCGCGATTGCCGATGGCGCGCCGGACAGCCGCGATCGCGTGGCGGCGCTGGTCGAACGCCACCAGGGCTTCCTGGCAGAACTGGGCCTGGGCGCCGAGGTGCTGGCCGAGCGCCTGGCCGCACTGCAGGGCCTGCTGGACGACCCGCGTGCGCCCAACCGTCCGCTGGACTGGCAGGCCGAAGTGCTGGGCCAGGGTGAACTGCTGTCTTCCAGCCTGGGCGCGGCCTACCTGCGCGCCAGCGGCCTGGATTTCGGCTGGATGGATGCGCGCCAGTGGCTGGACGCGCTGCCGCCGCAGCCGAACCAGAGCGACTGGTCGCAGCGCCTGTCGGTGAACTGCCAGTGGCGTGCCGATGCAGAATGGGCGCAGCGCTTCCGCGCGCAGCCCACGCGCCTGCTGATCACCCAGGGTTTCATCTCGCGTCATGCCGACGGTGGCACGGCCATTCTCGGCCGCGGCGGTTCGGATACCTCGGCGGCGTACTTCGGTGCGCTGCTCGGCGCCAGCCGCGTGGAGATCTGGACCGATGTACCGGGCATGTTCAGCGCCAACCCCAAGGACGTGCCGGACGCGCGCCTGCTGACCCGCCTGGATTATTACGAAGCGCAGGAAATCGCCACCACCGGTGCCAAGGTGCTGCACCCGCGCTCGATCAAGCCGTGCCGCGATGCCGGCGTGCCGATGGCGATCCTCGATACCGAGCGCCCGGAACTGCCGGGTACCAGCATCGACGGCAACGCCGCGCCGGTGCCGGGGGTGAAGGCGATCAGCCGCCGCAACGGCATCGTGCTGGTGTCGATGGAAGGCATCGGCATGTGGCAGCAGGTCGGCTTCCTCGCCGATGTGTTCGGCCTGTTCAAGAAGCACGGCCTGTCGGTGGACCTGATCGGTTCGGCCGAGACCAACGTCACCGTGTCGCTGGACCCGTCCGAGAACCTGGTCAACACCGATGTGCTGGCCGCGCTGTCGGCCGACCTGTCGCAGATCTGCAAGGTCAAGGTGATCGTGCCGTGCGCGGCGATCACTCTGGTCGGCCTGGGCATGCGCTCGCTGCTGCACAAGCTGTCGGACGTGTGGGCGACCTTCGGTCGTGAGCGCGTGCACATGATTTCGCAGTCGTCCAACGACCTGAACCTGACCTTCGTCATCGACGAGGCCGATGCTGACGGCCTGCTGCCGATCCTGCACGCCGAACTGATCGACAGCGGCGCGATGCCGGTGGAAGAGACCGAAGTGTTCGGCCCGCGCTGGCGCGAAATCGCCGGCACCGTGCGCCCGCGCGGTACGCCATGGTGGCGTGGCCAGCGAGCGCATCTGCTGCAGTTGGCCGATGCCGGCACCCCGCGCTACGTCTACCACCTGCCGACGGTACGGGCACGTGCCCGTGCGCTGGCGGCGATCAAGCCGATCGACCAGCGTTATTACGCGATCAAGGCCAACAGCCATCCGGCCATCCTGCAGCTGCTGGAAGCCGAAGGTTTCGGCCTGGAGTGCGTGTCGCACGGTGAGCTGAAGCATGTGTTCCAGGCCATTCCGGAACTGTCGCCCAAGCGCGTGCTGTTCACCCCCAGCTTCTGCCCGCGCAGCGAGTACGAAGCGGCGTTCGCGCTGGGCGTGACCGTCACTGTCGACAACGTCGAAGCCCTGCAGCGCTGGCCGGACCTGTTCCGCAACCGCGAGCTGTGGCTGCGCGTGGACCTGGGCCGTGGCGAAGGCCATCACGCCAAGGTCCGCACCGGTGGCAAGGAATCCAAGTTCGGCCTGCCGATCGCGCGCGTGGACGAGTTCGTGCGCGCGGCCACCGAGCTGGGCACCCGCGTGGTCGGCCTGCATGCGCACCTTGGCAGCGGCGTGGAAACCGCCCAGCACTGGCGCCTGATGTGCGATGAGCTGGCCGGTTTCGCGCGCCGTATCGGCAGCGTGCAGACCATCGACATCGGTGGTGGCCTGCCGATTCCGTACAGCGACGAAGACGAGCCGTTCGACCTGGATGCCTGGGCCGAGGGCCTGGCCGAGGTCAAGGCGCTGCATCCGGCGTTCCGCCTGGCGATCGAGCCGGGCCGCTTCCTGGTGGCCGAATCGGGCGTGCTGCTGACCCACGCCACCCAGGTGGTGGAAAAGGACGGCGTGCGCCGTGTCGGCCTGGATGCCGGCATGAACACGCTGATGCGCCCGGCCCTGTACGACGCCTGGCACGACATCGAGAACCTCAGCCGCCAAGGCGGTTACGCCGAAGCGGCGTTCGATGTGGTCGGCCCGATCTGCGAATCCAGCGATGTGTTCGGCAAGCGCCGCAAGCTGCCGGTGTCGACCGCGCCGGACGATGTGATGCTGATCGCCGACGCCGGTGCCTACGGCTATGTGATGTCCAACACCTACAACCAACGGGCGATGCCGCGCGAGGACGTGATCGAATGATCGCCGCCTTCCGCGCCCTGCACCCGCCCACCGACACGTCCCGCGCCTGCGCGCGGGCACGTGCCTGACCGTGCTTGAACTGGATTCACCATGACTGCTTTCGATAAACACCAGGTTTCCCGCTTCCGCTTCGTTCGCTGTGAATTCGCCGCGGACACCGGCGTGGCCAAGCTGGTCTACGCCTTCGATGACGGCCCGGAAATGGTGGAAACCGTTACCGTGCCCGGCGCCCCGTTCGTGCTGGAGCCGGCGCGTGCCGACGCCGTGCAGCGCGCGCTGCGGCTGCTGCACCTGATTGCCGGTGTGAGCTACTACAAGGCCGGTGTGCCCGATACGGTCAGCATCGACAGCTACAGCATCGATGCCGATACCGCGGCGCTGGTGGAGACCATCTACCTCAACGGCCTGGGTGAGTTCGCCTACCGCAACGGCCTGAACCTGCGTGGGCGCTTCCGCCTGCCGGTGCAGGGCGAAACGGTGCAGGCACCGGTGCTGGGCCTGCAGGCGCATGCGCTGGTGGCCATCGGTGGCGGCAAGGATTCGCTGGTCAGCATTGAAGCGCTGCGTCGCGCCGGCGTGGACGAGACGGTGACCTGGATTGGTGGTTCGCAGTTGATCCGTGCCTGTGCCGAGCGCACCGGGCTGCCGACATTGAACCTCGGTCGCGCGCTGGCGCCGGAACTGTTCGAGCTCAACCGCCAAGGCGCCTGGAACGGCCACATCCCGGTCACCGCGGTGAACTCGGCGATCATGGTGCTGGCTGCAGTGCTGCAGGGCGTGGACCAGGTGGTGTTCTCCAACGAACGTTCGGCCAGCTACGGCAGCCAGATTCCGGGCACCGGCGAGGTCAACCACCAGTGGTCGAAGGGTTGGGCGTTCGAGCAGGCCTTCGGCATGTACGTGCAGGAACAGGTGGCCGCTGATCTGCAGTACTACTCGCTGCTGCGGCCGATGTCGGAGCTGGCGGTGGCGCGCCAGTTCGCCAAGAGCGATTTCTACGACGCGCATTTCTCCAGCTGCAACCGCAACTTCCACATCCTTGGCGAGCGCCCGGTGAACCGCTGGTGCGGCGTCTGCCCGAAGTGTCACTTCGTGTTCCTGGCGCTGGCCCCGTTCATGCCGAAGACCCGCCTGGTGCGCATCTTCGGCCGCAACCTGCTGGACGACATCGAGCAGGCCGGTGGCTTCGACGCGCTGCTGGAATTCCAGGACCACAAGCCCTTCGAATGCGTAGGCGAAGGCCGCGAATCGCGTGCGGCGATGGCAACCCTGGCGCAGCGCCCGGAGTGGAAGGAAGACGTGCTGGTGAAGCGCTTCTGCAATGAAATCCGGCCGCAGCTGGATGCGGCCGAACTGGAGCTGGCGCCGTTGATGCAGCTGCAGGGCGAACATCGTATTCCGGCGACGCTGTGGGAACGGGTGCGTGAAGATTTCGCAGCTTGAAGGCAAGCGCGTAGCGCTGTGGGGCTGGGGCCGTGAGGGGCGTGCCGCGTTTGCGGTGCTGCGAACGCGCCTGCCATCGCTTGGCCTGAGCCTGTTCTGCCCGGCCACCGAGGTCGAGGCGGCGCGTGCGGAAACACGGGGCGTGCTGGATGTACGCGGCGAACCCACGGCCGAAGCGCTGGCTTCATTCGACGTGGTGATCAAGTCGCCCGGGATCAGCCCGTATCTGCCGATCGCGTTGGCGGCGGCCGGGCAGGGCACCGTCTTCATCGGTGGCACGGCGTTGTGGTTCGCCGAACATGCCGATGCCGAAGGCACCGTGCGCGACACCATCTGCGTGACTGGTACCAAGGGCAAGAGCACCACCACCGCGCTGGTCGCGCATCTGCTGCGCGCAGCCGGGCATCGCACCGGCTTGGTCGGCAACATCGGCCTGCCGCTGCTGGAAGTGCTGGACCCGCAACCGGCGCCCGCGTACTGGGCGGTGGAGCTGTCCAGCTACCAGACCGGCGAGGTCGCACGTAGTGGTGCGCACCCGCAGGTGGCCGTGGTGCTGAACCTGTTCCCGGAACACCTGGACTGGCACGGCAGCGAGCAGCGCTACATCGAAGACAAGCTGCAGCTGGTGACCGGGGCCGCGCCGCGCGTTGCCGTGCTCAATGCTGCAGACCCGCACTTGGCCGCGCTGACGCTGCCCGCCAGCGAGGTGGTCTGGTTCAACCAACCGCAGGGCTGGCATATGCGCGGCGACATCGTGCATCGCGGCGAGCAGGCGGTGTTCGATACCCGCAACACGCCACTGCCGGGCCGGCACAACCGCGGCAACCTGTGCGCGGTGCTGGCCGCGCTGGAGGCGATGGGCCTGGATGCGGTGGCGCTGGCGCCGGCCGTGCAGGATTTCCGGCCGCTGCCGAATCGCCTGCAGCGGATTGGCGAGGCCGATGGCCTCACCTACATCAACGATTCGATCAGCACTACGCCGCATGCCAGCCTGGCGGCGCTGGAGTGCTTCGCCGGCCAGCGCATCGCGCTGCTGGTGGGTGGGCATGATCGCGGCCTGGACTGGACCGACTTCATGCAGCACATGGCGCACGACGTGCCGCCGGTGGAGATCGTGACCATGGGCAGCAACGGCCCGCGCATCCACGCGATGCTGCAGCCGTTGGCCGACGCCGGCCGTTTCGGTCTGCATGCTGCTGCCGATCTGCCCGACGCGATGGCGCTGGCGCGTCGCGCACTGGGCGAGCAGGGTGGGGTGGTGCTGCTGTCGCCGGGGGCGCCGAGCTATGGCGCCTACCGCGATTACGTTGCACGTGGGCGGCATTTCGCCGAACTGGCCGGGTTCGACCCGGACACGATCAGCGCGATTCCGGGGATCGGGATCGCCTGAGGGGTCGGATCCCTTTCCGCAGGAAAGGGCTCTGACCCCAACGGGATACCGCGTGAATCCATCCACGCATGGCGTGGATCTACTGTAGAGCCGAGCCCACGCTCGGCTGCCTTCATTCGTCTTCGTTGATGAACGCGTAATCGCGATCAATCAGCTGCTGCAGGTACGCATCAAAGCTGGGGGCGATCACCACGTAGCTGTCCGGGTCGTGCAGGTAGCGCACCACCTGACCAACGCTGCCGCCGGGTGCGGGATCGAAATCCAGATACAGCATCGAGGTGCCGCCGTTGTTCATGCAGTGCGAGAAGCACAGGCGACGGCTCATCGGCAGGTCGGCATCGATGCCGGCACCGAGGATCTCCGGTTCTTCATCCAGCCATTCTTCGTAGATGGAGCGGATGCTGTCGTCCCACTGCTGCTGGTCTTCGAAGATCTGCGCCACCGAGCGCAGGTAGTACGGATAGTCGCCCACGTCCGAGCCCAGCATCAGCACGCAGACCTCGCCCTTCGGGTACTCGCGGAAATGCGTGCCGTCCACGCGCGACAGCAGCTCGACCAGGCTGGCGGGAACCTGCGGCCACTGCGCGCGCAGGCGTTGCAGATCGGCGTCGCTGGCGCCTTCGGTCCATGCCCAGTGCGGGGCATCGTCTTCGGGCAAGCGCGGGATCAGGCCGGAGAGAAAGCGTTCGACAGGGTTCATGCAGAAAAGGGGGCGGAGGGGATCAGGTGGTATCCAACCACACCTGCGTCACGCAGCCAATGCAGAATGCGACGCGGGAGGGGCGATTACGGCTTAATCCCCTCCGTCCCCTTTTTCTGGAGCAGGCGCATGAACCGTTGGCGTTGCGGCGTGGCGATGGTACTGGGGCTGGCGGCGATGCCAGCGTTTGCAGCAATGAAGACGCATCCGGTGGAGTGGAAGCACCAGGGCACGACCTTCAGTGGCGTGCTGGTCTATGACGATGGCGACAACGACAAGCGCCCGGGCCTGGTGATGGTGCCGAACTGGAAGGGCGTGAACGAATCGGCCATCGAGAAGGCCAAGCAGCTGGCTGGCGATGACTACGTGGTGCTGGTGGCCGATGTGTACGGCAAGGGCGTGCGACCGAAGACCGATGCCGAGGCCGGTCCGGTGGCGACCAAGCTGCGCAATGACCGGCCGCTGCTGCGGGCGCGGGCGCTGGAGGCGGTCAACGTGCTGAAGGCGCAGGCGGGCAAGGCACCGCTGGACGCCAGCCGGATCGGCGCGGTGGGCTTCTGCTTCGGTGGCACCACGGTGCTGGAACTGGCCCGTGCCGGTGCGCCGCTGGCGGGCGTGGTCAGCCTGCATGGCGGGCTCGGGTCGCCCTTGCCGGCGCAGGCCGGTGGCAGCCATCCGTCGGTGCTGGTGTTGAATGGCGCCGACGACAAGAGCGTGACCGCGGAGGATATCGGCAGCTTCCAGAAGGAAATGGATGCGGCCAAGGTGGACTGGGAGTTCACCAACTACAGCGGTGCGGTGCACTGCTTTGCCGAGCGTGATGCCAACAGCCCGCCGGGCTGCCAGTACAACGAGCGTGCGGCGAAGCGTGCCTGGAAGGCGCTGGATGAGTTCTTCGAGGAGCGCTTCATGTAGTGCCGACCAACGGTCGGCACCCACGGATATTTCCGTGCCGACCAACGGTCGGCACCCATCTGCCCTGGTAGGTGCCGACCGTTGGTCGGCACTCCTTCATCAATGCGAACGCTGTACCGCGTAGCGGGCCAGGCCGCGCAGGGCGGCGACGGCGTCGTTGTCGGCCAGGCCGTCGAGCGCGCGCTCGGCGGTTTCCGCATATTCCTCGGCGCGGCGGCGGCTGTATTCCAGGCCACCGGTGGCCTGGATCGCAGCCAGCACTTCCGGCATCGCCGAGGCGTCGCCGTTCTGCACGATCTCGCGCAGGCGCTGGCGGGTGGCCTCGTCCGAATGCGCCATCGCGTGGATCAGCGGCAGCGTGGCCTTGCCCTCGGCCAGGTCATCACCGAGGTTCTTGCCCAGCTCGTCGGCGTTGGCCGAGTAATCCAGCACGTCATCGGCGATCTGGAAGGCGTAGCCCAGATGCATGCCGTAGTCGTACAGGGCCTGCTGGGTGGCTTCATCGACGCCGCTGGCCAGTGCACCCAGGCGGGTACCGGCGGCGAACAGCACCGCGGTCTTGCGCTCGATCACGCGCAGGTAGGCCGCTTCGTCGGTGTCCGGGTTGTGCACGTGCAGCAGCTGCAGCACTTCGCCTTCGGCGATGCGGTTGGTGGTGTCGGCCAGGATCTGCATCACCGACATCCGGTCCAGCTCGACCATCAGCTGGAAGCTGCGCGAGTACAGGAAGTCGCCCACCAGCACACTCGGCGCGTTGCCCCACAGCGCATTGGCGGTGCTGCGGCCGCGGCGCAGGCTGGATTCGTCCACCACGTCGTCGTGCAGCAGGGTGGAGGTGTGGATGAACTCGATGATCGCGGCCAGCTGGTGGTGCTCGGGGCCGGCGCCGCCGACCGCATGGCCGGCCAGCATCACCAGCATCGGCCGCAGGCGTTTGCCGCCCGCGGAAATGATGTGGTCGGCGATCTGGTTGATCAGCACCACATCCGAGGACAGCCGGCGGCGGATCAGGGCATCGACGGCAGCCATGTCGGCTGCGGCAAGCGACTGGATCTGGGACAGGCCCAGGGCGGGACGGGTGTCTTCAGTGATGGTCATGCGATCAGGCTTTCAGGCTCATCCCTGATTATAGGCGTTGCCTGTGAATTGGGGAGGAAACCGGTTCCCAGGCCGCCGCCCGATGCCGCCGACCACGGTGTCCGGCGTGAATACGTATGCAGGCGGCGCCATCGTCGTGGGCCGCCGCTAAGCTTGCGGGAGTTGGTTTTCAGCCCGCTTGCAGCGGGTCCCGCATGCCCGGAGGGGGGCTGTCGATGTCGCACTATCCATGGTGGCGCGGAGCCGTCATCTACCAGATCTACCCGCGCAGTTTCCTCGACGCCAACGGCGACGGGGTGGGCGACCTGCCGGGCATCATCCAGCGCCTGGACCATATCGCCGCGCTGGGCGTGGATGCGATCTGGATCTCGCCGTTCTTCCGATCGCCGATGGCCGACTTCGGCTATGACATCGCCGACTACCGCGATGTCGATCCGCTGTTCGGCAGCCTGGACGACTTCGACCGGCTGCTGGCCAAGGCGCATGGTCTTGGCCTGAAGGTGATGATCGACCAGGTGCTCAGCCATACCTCGATCGACCATGCCTGGTTCCGCGAGAGCCGGCAGGACCGCCACAATCCGAAGGCGGACTGGTATGTGTGGGTGGATCCGCGCGAGGACGGCACCCCGCCCAACAACTGGCTGTCGCTGTTCGGCGGCGGCGCCTGGCAGTGGGAACCGCGCCGCGAGCAGTACTACCTGCACAACTTCCTGGTGGACCAGCCGGACCTGAATTTCCATCACCCGGAGGTGCAGCAGGCGACCCTGGACAACGTGCGCTTCTGGCTGGACCGCGGCGTGGATGGCTTCCGCCTGGATGCGATCAACTTCTGCTTCCATGACGCGCAGCTGCGCGACAACCCGCCCAAGCCGGCCGACAAGCGCGTCGGCCGCGGCTTCAGCGCGGACAACCCGTACGCCTACCAATACCACTATTACAACAACACCCAGCCGGAGAACCTGCCGTTCCTGGAGCAGCTGCGCGCCCTGCTGGACGAGTACCCGGGGGCGGTGAGCCTGGGCGAGATCTCTTCGGAGGACTCGCTGGCGACCACCGCCGAATACACCCAGGACGGCCGCCTGCACATGGGTTACAGCTTCGAGCTGCTGGTCAACGACTACAGCGCGGCCTACATCCGCGACACGGTGTCGCGCCTGGAAGCGGCGATGACCCAGGGCTGGCCGTGCTGGGCCGTGTCCAACCACGATGTGGAGCGGGCGGTCAGCCGCTGGGGTGGGCATCCGGCCGACCCGCGCCTGGCGCGGATGCTGGTGGCGCTGCTGTGCTCACTGCGCGGCTCGGTCTGCCTGTACCAGGGCGAGGAGTTGGGCCTGGCCGAGGCCGAGGTGCCGTTCGAGGCGCTGCAGGACCCCTACGGCATCACCTTCTGGCCGAACTTCAAGGGCCGCGACGGCTGCCGCACGCCGTTGCCGTGGATCGACGCGCCGCTGGCCGGCTTCACCACGGGCAAGCCGTGGCTGCCGATCCCGGCCGAGCACCAGGCGGCGGCCGTGGCGGTGCAGGCGCAGGATCCGCAGTCGGTGCTGTCGGCCTTCCGCGGCTTCCTGGCCTGGCGCCGCACCCAGCCAGCCCTGCTGCACGGTGACATCCGGTTCCTGGACAGTGCCGAACCAGTGCTACTGTTCGAGCGTATGCTTGCAGATGAAACTCTCCTGCTGGCCTTCAACCTGTCGGCCGAAGCGGTGACTCATCCGCTGCCGGCGGGTACCTGGCAGCAGGTGGCCGTACCGGGCCCGGATGCGGGCACGGTGCAGGGCAACGAACTCCAGCTGCCGCCGCGCGCGGTGTATTGCGCACGACGCAGCTGACCGATTTCTCCGGTGGCGGTACTTGCGGGGACGGGGCCGAAGCGCCCCGTCCCTTTTTTGTGGGCGCGGTTGCGGTGCAGGGCATCCACGCATGGCGTGGATCTACTGGAGAGGCGATGTTCCGGCGATCGGCATCCACGCATGGCGTGGATCTACTGGAGAGGCGATGTTCCGGCGATCGGCATCCACGCATGGCGTGGATCTACTGGAGAGGTGATGTTCCGGTGATTGGCATCCACGCGTGGCGTGGATCTACCGGGGCCGTGCGGCGGTGATCGGCATCCACGCATGGCGTGGATCTACTGGAGAGGCGATGTTCCGGCGATCGGCATCCACGCATGGCGTGGATCTACTGGGCCGTGTGGCGGTGATCGGCATCTACGCATGGCGTGGGTCCACCGGAGGCGACGTCGCGGTGATCGGCATCCGCACGTGGCAACGGTGCACCGATGTCAGTAGATCCACGCCATGCGTGGATGGGCCTTGCCGATCATCTGTCGGCACGCGCGCAAAAGAAAACCCGCTGCCTGCGCAGCGGGTTTTCGATGGGTTGCCGGCCAGCGGCCGGCGCTACCGTGCAGGTCAGAACTTGTAGTTCACGCCCAGCATGTAGGTGCGGCCCCACTCGATGTACTCCAGCGGACGATCCCGGGTGCCGGCGTAGGTACGGTACGGCTCGTTGGTCAGGTTGCTTCCCTGCAGCAGCAGGGTCAGCCCGCGCAGGCTGCTGCTGTCGCTGAAGGTGTAGCTGATCTGCGCATCGGTCACGTTCTCGCCCACCACGTAGCGCAGGGTGCGGTTGCCGTTGAAGTTGCCGATCTCGCCGATGAAGTCCGAACGACGACGCTGGCTGACGCGTGCTTCAAAGCCACTGCGCTCGTAATAGGCAGTGAAGTTGTACACACGCTTGGACAGGCCGGGCAGGCTGATCGGGTCGGTGCCGACGCTGGATGCGCTTTCCGGATCGAGGATCTGGATGTCGCTCTTGTTGAAGGTCGCGCTGGCCTGCACGCCGAAGCCACGCAGGTTGTCGGTCAGCATGTCCAGCGGGAACGACGCGGTCAGCTCCAGGCCCTTCAGCGTACCGCCCTTGCCGTTCACCGGGGTCGAGAACGTGCCGGTCGGCAGCACCGGCACCACCATGCCCGGCGGCGGCACATAGTTGCCCAGCAGCCCGGTGAAGTCGTAGTTGTCCACCGACTGCGTGTAGACGTAGCTCTTCAGGTCCTTGTAGAAGATCGCGGCGGCCACGTAGGCCTTCTCGCCGAAGTACTTCTCGTAGGACAGGTCGAGCGCGGTAGCGCGCCACGGATCCAGCAGCGGGTTGCCGCCACTGCCGCCGGGGCGGCCGGTACCGGTATCCACGCCGAACTCCAGGCCGGCCCGCATCTGGTCCACGCGCGGGCGGGCGACCTGCTTGGCTGCAGCAAAGCGCAGGGTCTGCTCGTGCGGGAACATGAAGGCCAGGTTCAAGCTCGGCAGCCAGTCGTTGTACTTGCGGCCATCGGAGTACGGCTGGATGTTGTTGCCGGCCGCCTGCGAGCTGTCCCAGTAGCGTGAGTCCGAGCTCTGGTCGGTGTGCTGCATCTGCACGCCGATGTTGCCGCGCACGCCGACGACGCCGATGTCGGTGTTGATGTTCAGGCGCGCCCAGGCGGTGGTGATCTTTTCCTGCACCGTCCACGACTTGGGAATCAGGTAGTCGAGGTTGTCGACCGGATTGAAGGTCATGTAACGACCGACCGCGCCCGGCACGTTCCAGGCCGGGATGGTGCCCAGACCGGCGAAGCCGAGGTTGACCGGGCGGTACTGCAGATCCGATGCGATGTTGGCATCGCCCTGCGCGCCCAGCAGGATGTTGCCTTCAGACTGGGTCTTCACCTTGCGGCGATCGGCGTAGTTCACGCCGATGTCGAGGTCCGGTGCCCAGGACGCCATTGCTTCCGGCAGCGCGATGGTCGCGGCCAGCTTGCCGCCCTTCAGGCGGTCTTCCACCTTCGGCACCTTGCCGTAACCAGAACCGTAAATGGTGTTGGTCAGGAACAGCGCATCCGGGTTGGAGTAGTTCAGGCCCGGGCTGATCTGCGAGAAGCCATCCTGGCGGAACTGCACGCCGACCGTATCCAGCTGCGGCATCGGGGTCAGCTGCAGGTTGTTTTCCAGGTTCAGCTCGTCACGGGTGGCCTTGGAATAGTTCAGGTCGGCGACCAGCTTGACGCTGCCGAAGGTGAACTCGTTGTTCCAGCCGAACGCATCGATCTTGTCCTTGCGCTTGTTGTACATGCCGCGCACCAGCGGGTACACGCCACTGGCGGTGCCACCGGTGAAGGTGCCATTGGCATTGACCTGCGGATTGCTGACCAGCAGCCCCGGGGTGTAGTTGCCGTTGTAGTTGCTGAGGTTGAGCTCGAACTGGTTGGCGGTGTCGATCTGCTCCGCCTCGGTATGGAACGCGTCGAAGGTGCTGGTCCAGCTGTTGTTCGGCCGGAACTGGATCGTGGCCATCACACCGTCACGCTTGTTGTTGCCGGTGCGGCGCAGTGCCTTGATGCCGTCGGTGAAGTAGGTGCCAGCGGCAACACCCGGGCGGTTGCCGTTGGTGGTGTGCTCGGTGGTCCACGGTTCGTACAGGCCGACCTGGTTTTCCTGGATCGGCATGTCGCTGTGCGCGTAGCCGATGGCGATGCCGAGCGTCTTGTCCAGGAACTGGTCGATGTAGCTGGCGCTGAAGCGGTTGCCGTACGGATCGGTGTCGGCGGCGCGGCCCAGCGAACTCTTCTGGTAGCGGCCGCTGATCGCGATGACACGGTCTGGGAAGCTGAGCGGACGTGCGGTCTGCATGTCGATGGTGCCCGACAGGCCCTGGCCGACCAGCGCCGCATCCGGGGTCTTGTACACGGTCACGCCGTTGACCAGCTCGGACGGGTACTGGTCGAACTCGACGCCACGGTTGTCGCCGGTACTGACCACTTCACGGCCGTTGAGCAGGGTGGTGGCGAAATCCGGCGACAGGCCGCGCACGCTGATCACCTGCGCACGACCGGCCACACGCTGCGCGGCGAGGCCGGGCAGGCGCGAGATCGATTCGGCGATGCTGACATCGGGCAGCTTGCCGATGTCTTCGGCGGAAATCGCTTCGACCACCGAGGTGGCGTCCTGCTTGGTGGCGATGGCGCTTTCGATGCCGCGACGGATGCCGGTGACCTGCACGGTATCCAGGTTGGTGGCGGCAGTGCCGGTCGGCGGGGTGGTGGTCTGCGTGGACTGTGCTGCTGCCAGCGACGGCGTCAGTACGACGGCCAACGCGATGCTCAGCGCACTGCGCTTGTGGTTCAACATTTTCCCCTCCCAGGCAATGTTGTAGTGCGATTCGTGGTCGTCCCGATGCTGTCGAGGACGTGCGACGCGGTGGCCGCTGTCGTCGCCGCTATGGTAGGCAGCGCGTTCTTCGTGGGAATCACCCTGCATACGTATTCAATGGCGTTTGCAGGGTTGTAATCGCTTTCAGGTGCATCGTTCCGTAGAGCCGAGCCCACGCTCGGCTGCGTTCCGGTGCTGCGCACCGCCGCCCGAGCACGGGCTCGGGCGCTACATGGGCGCGCAGGCCGGCAAGCGTTCAGTGGACCGGTGTAAATCGGATTGCCTGCCCGCCGCCCGGCGCCAGCACCAGGGTGAGTGAATCGTTGCTGCTGACCTCGCGGGTGTCGCGCTTGAAGGCGAAGGGATTGCTGCGGAAATCCGCGCCGTCGCCATCGCGGTAGATCTCGGCGCGGTAACGCACGCCCGGCTCCAGGAAGCCCAGCGACACCGGCAGCACGCGGCCGTTCTCATCGGTGATGCTGCCGAGGAACCAGTCGCGGCTGTTGCGGTCGCGGCGCACGATCGTCACATAGTCGCCGACCTCGCCATCGAGCACGCGGCTCTGCTCCCAGTCCACCGCGACGTCCTCGATGAAGCGGAACGCGTCGCGGTGCTGCAGGTAGTGCTCGGGCAGATCCGCGGCCATCTGGATCGGGCTGTACAGCACCACGTACAGGGCCAGCTGGCGGGCCAGCGTGCTGGGGATGGCCTGGCCACCGCGGCCCTTCAGGCTGAGGATGCCGGGGGTGTAATCCATCGGCCCGGCCAGCATGCGGGTGAACACCAGGTTGACCTCATGCTCGGGCGGGTTCGGTGGCTGGCCCCAGGCGTTGTATTCCATCCCGCGCGCGCCTTCGCGCGAGATCCAGTTCGGGTAGGTGCGACGCAGCCCGGTGTCCTTGATCGGCTCGTGCGGATTCACCGCCAGGTGCCGGCGCGCGGCTTCCTGCACCACCTTCAGGTGATGACGGGCCATGAACTGCCCGTCGTGCCACTCGCGCCACAGCGGGCCGCCTGCTGGATTGCGGCGATCGACCTGGCCGTCGTCGCAGACGTAGCCGGTCTTGAACTGATCCACGCCCAGCCGCGCATACAGGTCCAGCGCAGCATCCAACTGGTCTTCGTAGTGTTCGATCGCGCAGCCCGTTTCATGGTGGCCGATCAGGTGCACGCCCTTCTTCAACCCGTACGCCGACAGTGCTTCGATGTCGAAATCCGGCGTGGCGCGGGTGAAGTCGAAGTCGTAACCGTTGCCGACCCAGTTGCCGTCCCAGCCCGGATTCCAGCCTTCCACCAGCACACCACGGAAACCGTGCGCGGCGGCGAAATCGATGACCTTCCGCGTTTTCGCGGTGGTGGCGGCATGCTTCGGTCCGGTCGCCCAGCTCTCGTTGTCCAGGTGCATCGACCACCACACCCCCAGGTACTTGGCCGGCTTCACCCAGCTCACATCGCCCAGCGCATTGGGCTCGTTGAGGTTGAGGATCAGGTCGGACTCGACCAGCCCGCCGGCGCGGTCGGCAATCTGCAGGGTGCGCCATGGCGTGGCGAAGGGCAGGGCGCGGCGTACCTTCCAGCCTTCGGCCGAAGGCGAAAGCTGCGCGCGCAGGCGCTGGCCCTCGGTGCGGCGCAGCCACATGCCGGCGTAGTCGACCAGGGCCGCTTCATGGATGGCCACGTGCAGGCCGTCGTGGCTGCGCAGGGTCATCGGCGTGTGCACCAGCGGCACTTCGCGCAGCGGCGTGCGCTGGTACAGGTATTCGTAGTGGATCGGTTCGCCAGCGGGTATCCACCAGGCGGTGGACTCCGGTGCGATGGCGAACTCGGTCAGTTCGTCATCGATGATCGCTTCGCGCAGGTTTGGTTGCTCGGGGAACACGTAGCGGAACCCCAGGCCGTCGTCGTAGACGCGGAACACCACGTCCAGCCGGCGCTTGCTGCCGGTGGTTTCGGCCAGATGCACGGTCAGTTCGTTGAAGTGGTTGCGGGTGAGGCGGCGCTCGCCCCACGGCTGCTCCCAGCGGTCGTCGACACTGCGGCGTTCCTGCGCCAGCAGGCTGAAGTCGCGGTCGAGGCGACCATCCCGTAGTTCAAAACCCAGCTTCGAATCGGCCACCACGGTCTGGCCGAGACGCTCGACGCGGTAGCGTGCGGTGCCGCCGTCCAGCACCAGGCTGACCTTCAATACCTTGTCCGGTGATTCGACGCTGGCGATCTGCGGTGCAGCCGCCTGTGCCAGCGTGGCCAATCCCAACAGGGCCAGGCCGAAGGCGTGCGCGATCACTGCGCGTACCGTTGTGGGTGACGTCGGCATTTCCCCTCCCAAGGCGCCGTTGACAGACCCGGACCATAAGCCAGCGCAGCAGGTGCGCCGGTGCCGCGCGCCATGAATACGTATGCAGCTGGACGCAGCCGACAGCCCCGCGTCTACCATGGGGCCAGGGCACCTTGAGGGAGGTGCCGCGCCCGCACGCCGGCAACGGCAGTGCGGACCCACAACGGTGCAGAGAGGGAGGGAGGTCGACGGGCGCAAGCCGGTCTGCCGCTTCGATGCTGAAGATCATTTGCCTGACCGCTGCCCTGGGGGCAGCGCTGGGGACGACCGCGCACGCGGCCGACCTGACATTCGACGGCCGCCAGGCGCGTGCCGAAGCCGCTGCCAATGGCAGCTTCGTGCTGCATGCGCGCACACCGGAAGGGCGCGGCGAGGTGCGCATCGCCGCCGCGCCCATGCGCAGCCAGACCGGCAGCGTGATGTTCGACGCGCTGTTCGCATTGGCCCAGCAGGAAATGGACCAGGACCGGGTGGACGCCATCCGCGATCCGGCCTTCGATGAAGGCCGTCCGGTACCCTGCGAGTGCTTCCAGACCGGCGCGCGCTGGCCGTACGTGTGGACGCGCGACGTCAGCTTCGCTGCCGACCTGGCGCTGGCCAAGCTGGACCCGAAGCGCACCCGGCAGTCGCTGCAGTTCAAGTTGTCGGCGGCGCGCGACGGGCATACGCCCGGCCTGTTCGTGGCCCAGGACACCGGCTCCGGCGGCAGCTGGCCGATCAGCAGCGACCGCGTGGTGTGGTTCCTGGCCGCACGCCACCTGCTGGATGACCCTGCGTTTGCCGAGCAGGTCTGGCAGGCGCTGCAGGGCACGCTGGCGCAGGATCGAGCGATGGTGTTCGACGCGCAGATGGGCCTGTATCGCGGCGAGACCTCGTTCCTCGACTGGCGCGAGCAGACCTATCCGGACTGGACACGCGAGGACGTGCGCTTCATCGGCGACTCCTACGCACTGTCCACCAACGTGCTGCATTACCAGGCGCTGCGCCTGGCGCGGCAGATGGCCGCGCAGCTGGGCGACGAACGCAGCGAGCAGTACAAGGCCTGGGCCGACGCACTGGCGGTGCAGATCGACGCGCGTTTCTGGCGCGAAGACATGGGCCAGTACATGAGTTACATCGGCGAAGCGGCGCACCCGGTGCCGTACGCCAAGATCGATCTGCTCGGCCTGTCGCTGGGCATCCTCGCCGATGTGCTGCCTGCTGAGCGTGCGCGCCGTGCGCTGGCGGGTTATCCGATGGGTGCTGCCGGCAGCCCGGTGGTGTGGCCGCAGGAGGCGCAGCAGCCGATCTACCACAACCGCGCGATCTGGCCGTTCGTCAGCGCCTACTCGCTGCGCGCGGCGCGCAAGGTGGACGATGCGCCGCGCATCGCCGCGGAGATCCGCTCGTTGATGCAGGGGGCGGCGTTGGCCGGATCCAACATGGAGAACTACGAGCTGGTGACCCAGGCCGTGCACGTGGACGAAGGTGCCTTGAGCGGCCCGGTGGTCAACTCCGAGCGCCAGCTGTGGTCGGTGGCCGGCTATCTGTCGATGGTGACCGAGGGTGTGTTCGGCGTGCAGGACGACGGTCGCGTGCAGCCCAAGCTGCCGGCCGAGCTGGTGCCGGAGCTGTTCGGAAAGCAGAAGCGGATCAGCCTGGAGTCGGGTGGCAAGCGCTATGTGCTGGAGCGCCCGAAGCAGGTGGGCGCTGGCTTGCTGGTCGCGGGCAAGACGCGCACGCGTGGTGCCACGACGACCGTGCAGCTGGTCGCCGCGCCGGCAGCGGCGAGCCATGATGTGCTGCGCGCCGATGCCAATGCACGTGCGCCGGCCACGCCGCTGGCGCCGCAGGCAAAGCGCAACGGCAAGGGCTGGACCGTCGCGGTCGCCGCCGGCCAGGTGCTGTGGCAGGACGGTGTCGCGGCCACTGCCGCCAAGGGCGTGGTGCGCATCGGCGATGATGGCCTGCAGCACTGCTTGAGCCTGACCCGTCGCGAAGGTGTGCTGGAATCACTGCACAGTCCGATGGTCTGCGTCGGCCCGCAGCAGGTGCTGCGTGGCAGCAGGCAGTGGCAGTTCAACGCCGCCAAGGCGGGCCACGTGCGCCTGCGCCTGCAGTACAGCAACCCGAACGGTCCCATCAACACCGGTGTGACCGCGGCGGTGGAGCAGCTGGCCGTGCAGTGCAAGGGCCAGCCGCCGCAGCGGCACACGGTGGCTCTGCCGCACAGCGTGGCGGCGCAGGATTCGACCGCTGCAACCTTCGTGGTGCCCAAGGGCCGCTGCACGGTGACCCTGGAAGAGGGCTTCAACATGAGCGCGCTGCAGCACTTCGCGCACTACACCGGCGGCAAGGGCGGGCGTGATGGCGTGCTCAACCAGGCCCAGATACAGGCGCTGAAGATGGCGCCGGTGGCGGCAACAGAGGACGCACGATGAGTCGTCCTGCAAAGCCGCAGTTGTCGTTCTGGCAGATCTGGAACATGTGCTTCGGCTTCCTTGGCATCCAGTTCGGTTTCGCCCTGCAGAACGCCAACGCCAGCCGCATCTTCGAAACACTGGGTGCGGACATGGAGGCGGTACCGGGACTGTGGATCGCCGCGCCGCTGACCGGCCTGCTGGTGCAGCCGGTGATCGGCTACCTGTCCGACCGCACCTGGACGCGCTGGGGACGGCGCCGCCCGTTCTTCATGATCGGCGCGGTGCTGACCACGCTGGCCCTGCTGGTGATGCCGAACTCGCCGACGCTGTGGATCGCGGCCGGCACGCTGTGGGTGCTGGACGCCTCGATCAACGTATCGATGGAGCCGTTCCGCGCCTTCGTCGGCGACCAGCTGGCCCCGCGGCAGCGGCCGGCCGGCTATGCGATGCAGAGCTTCTTCATCGGCGTCGGCGCGATCGTTGCCAGCTTCCTGCCCTTCATCCTGGCCCACTTCGGCGTTGCCAACACGGCAGCGGCGGGCGAGGTGCCCGATACCGTGCGCTATGCGTTCTACTTCGGCGCGGTGGTGCTGCTGGCGGCGATCACCTGGACGGTGGTCAGCACACGTGAGTATTCGCCCGACGAGCTGGCCAGCTTCGATGACGCCGAACCACCGGCGCATCACGCCGGCACTGCGGTCACCGGCCCCGCGCCATGGGCGCAGGTTGCGCTGAGGCTGGGGCTCGGCGTGCTGCTGGCGGCGCTGATCGCGTGGCGCCAGGGCGACAAGATGCTGTACGTGCTGGCCGGCCTGTGCGCGGGCTACGGCGCACTGCTGGCGGCGGCGCGGGTACTGCCGGGCACGCACATGCTGGCAGCCATCGTCGGCGACCTGCGCGCGATGCCGATCACCATGCGTCGTCTAGCCTGGGTGCAGTTCTTCTCGTGGTTTGCTCTGTTCGCGATGTGGATCTTCACCACGCGCGCAGTGGCCGGCATGCACTTCGGTTCCACCGACGTCGAATCGGCGGCCTACAACGAAGGCGCCAACTGGGTGGGCGTGCTGTTCGGTGCCTACAACGGCTTCGCCGCACTGGCCGCGCTGCTGATCCCGCCGATGGTGCGGGCGATCGGGCTGCGTTGGAGCCATCTGGTCAACCTGTGGCTGGGCGGGGCAGGGCTGATCTCGATGATGTTCATCGACGATCCGCAATGGCTGCTGCTGTCGATGGTCGGCGTGGGTTTTGCCTGGGCCTCGATCCTGTCGTTGCCCTATGCGCTGCTGTCGGACAGCGTGCCGGCGGCGAAGATGGGTGTGTACATGGGTATCTTCAATTTCTTCATCGTGATCCCGCAGCTGGTCGCGGCCAGTGCGCTCGGTTTCGCCCTGCGCGCATGGCTGGGAGGCCAGCCGATGCATGTACTGGTGCTGGGTGGCTGCAGTCTGTTGATTGCCGGCCTGTGCGTGTTGCGGGTTCCGTCCCGTCCGGAGGTGGTGTGATGCGTGGTGCCCTGTCTGTTGCTGTATCCCTTGTGCTGTTCACTGGCCACGCCGCGGCTGCGCCACGTCCGTCCTATGTCGGCACCACCGAACCGTTCGCCAGCGACGCGGTGTATTTCGTGGTCACCGACCGCTTCGTCAACGGCGATCCGTCCAACGATCACCGCGACCAGGGCGGCAAGCACCGCACGTTCGATATCCCGGTGCCGTGCCCGGACAAGGTGGACGGCAACATCGGCTATCTCGGTGGTGACTTCCGCGGCGTGCTCGACAATGCCGATTACATCCGCAACCTCGGTTTCGGTGCGGTATGGATCACCCCCATCGTCGACAACCCGGATGAAGCGTTCACCGGCAGCAAACCGATCAGCTGCACCAGCACCCTGACAGACCGTGGCAAGACCGGCTACCACGGTTACTGGGGGATCAACTTCTACAAACTCGATGAACACCTGCCGAGCAGGGACCTGGACTTTGCCGGGTTGACCAAGGGCCTGCACGGCGCCGGCCTGAAGGTGGTGCTGGACATTGTCGGCAATCACGGGTCGCCGGCCTGGACCATGCCGAAGCGGCAGCCGCAGTTCGGCCAGATCTTCGACAAGGACGGCACGCTGATCGCCGACCACCAGAACCTGCCGCCGCAGAAGCTGGACCCGAAGCACAATCCGCTGCACGCGTTCTACAACAACATCGGTCCGGTCGACAGCAAAGACGGCTCGATTTTCGACGGCAACCTGGCCGAGCTGAGCGACTTCAACCAGGACAACCCGGCAGTGATGGATTACCTGGTGGGGGCCTACCTGCAGTGGACCGCGCAGGGCGTGGATGCGCTGCGCATCGACACCATCGGCTGGCTGCCGCATCCGTGGTGGCACGAGTTCGTCAACCGCATCCGCGCGCAGCACCCGGGCATGTTCATGTTCGGCGAAGCGTTCGACTACAACGCGGCCAGCATCGCCGAACACACCTGGCCGGCCAACGCCAATGTCAGCGTGCTCGACTTCCCGCTGCGCGGCGCGCTGGAACAGACCTTCGGCACCGCCGGCAAGGGGTTTGAAACCCTGTCCGAGCCACTGCACCTGACCGGTGGCCCGTACGCCAACCCGTACGAGCTGATGAGCTTCTACGACAACCATGACATGCCGCGCCTGCAGGCCAGCGACAACGGCTTCATCGACGCGCACAACTGGCTGTTCACCGCGCGTGGCATTCCGGTGGTCTATTACGGTTCGGAAACCGGCTTCATGCGTGGCCGTGCGGAACATGCCGGCAACCGCGCCTACTTCGGCCAGCCGCGGGTGGATGCCGCCCCGCAGAGCCCGATCTTCGCGCCGCTGCAACGCATCGCCAAGCTGCGTGAAGCCACGCCCGCACTGCAGCGCGGCCTGCAGGTGAACGAACGTCTGCAGGGCGATGAAGCGGTGTTCTTCCGCGTGCTGCAGCACGCCGACGTAGCGCAGACTGCGCTGGTGCTGTTGAACAAGGGCGATGCCGCGAAGACCTTCAACGTGGACCGCTACCTGCAGGCCGGCACCTGGCGGGACGCGCTGGACGGCGGCGAGGTGAAAGTGACGGGGGCGCTGAAGGCTGACGTGCCTGCGCACGGGGTGAAGGTGTTCGTACTGGATGCGGACGTGGAGCAGCCGGCGTTGCAGGCCGAGCTGGACAAGGCCGTGGCCGATCAGCAGGCGCGCGACCAGCGGTTGAAGCGCTGAGAGGTCCGGGCCGGGCGGTTGTAGAGCCGAGCCCACGCTCGGCTGCCGCCATCCACAGTCCGTGGAAGCGCAGCCGAGCGTGGGCTCGGCTCTACAATAGGCCCCTTACCTCCCTGTTGCAGCCGCCATGACCGACCTTGCCCCGCAGACCCCGATCGAAACCCTGCTCAAGGCCGCGATGGACGGAACAGTGCCGATCCGCGCGTTCATGGAGGCCTTCGTCGCCTCCGATGTGGTGCTGCTGACCGGCAGCCTGGTCACCCCCGATGGCAGCGGCTTCGATCCGCTGCTGTTCGACAAGCAGGGCACCCTGCACGTAGCCGTGTTCACCGATCCGGCGCGGGTGGGCATCTACAGCCAGCAGGCCGAGCATCAGGTCCGCTGGCTGATGCTCGACGTGTTGCGTCGCGTGCCGGGCGGTTACGGTGTGGTGATCAATCCGGGTACCACGCTGGGCTTTGAGATCTCGCCCAGCGGCGTCGGCGAGATCCTGAAGGATTTCGCGCAGGGCTGACCGTTCTGTAGCGCCGGGCCGTCGCTCGTCTGCTTCCAATTGAAGGCCGTACGTGATCCTCTTGCACGACATAGGGATCGAGGCTTCGCCATGGAATTCAGGGTGCTACCCGCTGACGCGCCGGAAAGGCTGCAGCTGGCACAGTGGTACAACGCGCAATGGGGCCGGGACGCCGGCGTGTCGCTGGAGCAGGAACTGCAGCGGCTCAACCAGCCGCAGGATGCGGAAGGCTTTCCGCACCTGATCACCGCATTCGATGGCGCCCAGGTGGCAGGCGCGGTGCAGCTCAAGCGCCGGGAGATGCAGGGCTTGCCGCAGTACGAGCATTGGCTGGGCAGCGTGTTCGTGGCCGACAGTCATCGTGGCCGCGGGCTGGCCAGCGGATTGGTCGAACAGGCTGCGGCGCAGGCGGTGCGGATGGGCGTCTCGCATCTGTACCTGCAGACCGAAGCCCTGGATGGCGGCCTCTACGCGCGGATGGGCTGGACGCCCCTGCAGGAAGCCGACAACCACGGCTGTCGCGTACTGGTGATGGTACGGGAGCTGGGCGCATGACCGCCGCTTCGGTACACCATTCCCGCCTGGCGCTGGTCTTCCTGATCGGCGCCATCGTCGCAGCACTCATCGCCATGCCATTGCTGCGCGCGGTCGGTTTCGTGCAGTGGCCGGTGTTCGTCATCGCCTGGCTGATCAACCTGGGGGCGGCCTGGCATCTGGGGCAGTGGGCGCGGCAGCAGGGCCGTTCGGAGTTTGCCTTCATGTTGCTGGCTGCACTCGGCACCGTGGCGTCGATCGTGATCTACGTGCTGCTGGCGGTGCTGGGGCCGAAGGCCGGTTCGCAGAGCCCCGCAGCGTAGCCGAGGGCGTCAACGGGGCAGCACGGCATCCACGCATGGCGTGGATGCGTTCCAGTAGATCCACGCCATGCGTGGATGCTTCCGCAAACGATGCCGGCCCGAAGGCCGGCACCATCACGCGTGTTACATCGTCACCTTGCGCCGGTTGTCCTCGCTCACCCGGTCGATCAGCTTGTTGTACGGATCGAAGCCCGCCTCATCCGGCCTGGCATCCACCGTCACCGTGATCTTCGGCTCGGCCGTGGTGATGTGGTGGCGCTGCAGGTACAGCACCTTCTGGTCATGTTCCTTGCCGGACGGACCATTGGCGAACACACCAATCTCCACCCAGTCATCCATCGTGCCGGCGGTCTCCTTGCCCTTGCCATCGGCGTACTGCTTGCTGGCATGCAGGTCCAGGGTCACGTCGTAGCGTCCGTCGGCACGCTTGCGCGCGCTGGCGGCCAACAACCGGTTGTCGTAGAAGCTCATCTTCTCGAACAGGTCGGTGACCAGCTGCTGGCGGTCGGCGGGCGTTTCGGCGCGAATGTAGGCCAGCAGCTCCCGCGAGGTGGTGTACGGCGGCTGCTGGTAGCCCTTGTCCTGCAGGAAATGCTTCAGGGCACGGTTCAACGCCTCCTCGCCGATTTCCTCACGCAGCCGGTAGAACACCAGCGAGCCCTTCTGGTAGTGGATGTACTGCTGGTTCTCGACACGCTCCAACGGCAGCTCCTCGATGGCCTCACCGCCGCGCCCGGACAGGTAGCCATCCAGCTCGCGCTTGAGGAACTGGCGCATGTGCTGGCGACCGTATTCCTGCTCCATCACCATCAGTGCCGAATACTGCGACAGCGACTCGGACAACACGGTTGCGCCCTGCACGTTGGCGCCGATCACCTGGTGCGCCCACCACTGGTGCGCGACTTCGTGGGCGGTCACGTAGAACACATAGTCCACCTTGTCCGGGTCGCGCAGGTCGGCGATGAAGCCGATCGACTCCGAATAGGGAATGGTGTTGGCGAAGGACTGGGCGAAGCGCTGGTAGCCCGGGAACTCGATGATGCGTACCTGGCGATGCTGGTACGGAGTGAAGTTGGCTTCGTAGTAGGCCAGCGACTTCTGCACCGCGTCGATCATGCGGTCCACGTTGTAGCCATGGGCGGGATCGAAATACACCTCGATCGGGATGTCCTTGTACCTCGCCCGGCGAACCTCCCAGCGTGCCGACAGGTAGGCGTAGAAGTTCAGCATCGGCCGGTCCATCGCATAGCTGAAGCAGCGCCGCCCGTTTACCGTGGTCTCGTGCTGCAGGTAGCCCGGCGCCAGTGCCACCTGGTCCGGTGCCGTGCAGATGGTGCTGCGGAAGTCGAGCCAGTCAGCGTCGTTGGTGACGTAGTTGTTCGCGCGTGCGGCTTCGTCCTCCAGCTTGGGCATGCGCCGTGGCTCGCCGAGGTCACGCTTGCGCCGCTCGTTGCGGTCGCTGATCTCAACGCCTTCGTTGTAGCCGAAGGACGGCAGTACGCGGCTGTTGAAGAAGCTGCCGTTGTCGACGATGTTGCTCGGCGCCTGATCCGCGGTGATGCCATGGGGCTGCTGCACCACACGGAAATGGATGCGGCGCTCTTCGCCCGGCTGCAACGGCGTGGCCAGGCGATAGATGCGGTAGCCAAGGTCGGCGTCGTGCATCGACAGCGTCTGTCCGCCCAGGTCGACGGCTACCAGCTGTTTGTCGTCGGCCGTGGCCACGTGCACCTCCTGGATGGGCGCGGCGTGGGTATTGCGGATCGTCCAGTTGGCGTCGATCACCATCGACTGGGTTTCGGGATGCAGGTCCACCCGGTTGTCCACGGCGATGATGCGCGGCTGCGGCAGGTTGCGGTATTTCGACAGTTCGCGTTCGTAACGGGCCTGCAGGTCCAGCTGCTGGTCCGGTGAAAGGAAGTCGTTGCGGATGTTGGTGCTCCAGTACAGCCAGCTGCCTACCGCGATGAACGCGACGGCGGACAGCGCTGCCATCGCGCCGGTCGGGCCACGCAGGCGTCGCCCGGCCAGGGCAAGCCGCTGGCGCAGGCCCTGGCTGACGCCACGTACCCAGAATGCCGATGCCAGGCACATCAGTGCCAGCAGGAACAGCGCCCAGTAGCCCTGGAAGGCCAACTGTCCGGTCAGGAAATGGCCGTAGCCGTTCATGTCCGAATAGGGGGCAATCGGCCAGCTGCCGAAGTTGTAGATGTTCTGGGTGTAGTCGAGCATGCCCAGCACGCCTTGGCCGATCATCACCACGATCAGCAGCGCGTAGCCGAAGAACTTGTTGTTGGTCAGCACCTGCAGCACCAGCGCCAGACCGCCCATCAGCACGTACACCACCGAATCCAGCGCAAGGCTGCGCAGGTACAGCAGCGGTTCGAGATGGGTATAGCCCTTGGCCAGCTGCACGGCCATGGCTGCCAGCGCGCCGGCCGCCTGGAAGCAGGCGATCACCGCCAGCAGTGCGACGAACTTGGCCAGCAACGGCACCCAGTTGGGTACCGGCATCGCATCGTTCACCTCGTTGATGCGTGCGCCTCGCTCCTTCCACACCAGCTCACCGGCGAAGAACAGCACGATGATGATCAGCAGCCAGCTGAAGGCGCCTTGCAGGGCCATGATCATCTGCGAGGTGACCGGCCAGATGGAGGTGCCGTACAGCGTCTGCCGGAACAGCGCGGACGGCAGGAAATTGGCCAGGCCCAACACCAGCAGCACGATGAAGGGCACGCTGCGCAGCACGCCGCGTGTATCGAAGCGCACCTGGCGCAGGAACTGCCGCCACGCGGTGCCTGTACTGAACACCGGCGTCACCCGCGGCAGCGTGGTCGTTGCCGGTCGCAGCGGCGCGGGATCGGCTGATGCCACCGCCTTGCCGCGCCCCCAGCGCCGGCGGCCGCTGCCGCTGCGCTCGGTACGGAACAGGGCGAAGGTGGCGGCGAACAGCGCGGCGGCTACGGTCAGCCACAGCACCCGGTTGGCCAGCAGGTAGCCGGCCAGTTCCGGAATGCCGCTGTTGCGCTCTTCGGTGGACCAGTAGCGGATGGTGCGCGACAGCGCACGCATGCCCAATGGCTCGGTCAGCACCGCGATCCAGGTGTTGTCGATGTCGCGCAGCAGGGCGGCGCTGACCCCATACAGTACGAAGTAACCGACCACGCCGATGTACACCCACAGGATCGAACGGGTGGTCACCGCCAGCAGCGACAGCAGTGCCGTGGTGAACAGCAGGTTGGGAATGACCACCACAGCGAAGGTCCAGGCATAGCCGGCCCAGTTGGTGGGCCCCAGGCGCTCGGCGTCGACCCAGGGCATGAACTGCGCCACCAGTATGCCAACGGCGATCAGCACGTATACCAGCAGGCCCGACACCAGCGCTGCGGCGATGCGCCCGGCCAGATAGTGGCGGCGTTTGATCGGGCTGGCGAAGATCAGTTCGGCTGTGCCCAGTTCGAAGTCACGCAGCAGCGCGTTGCTGACAAACAGGGTGGACACCAGCATGCCGAGCAGGGTGAAGATGCCCAGCATCGAGGCGACAACGGTGGGGGCATTGCTGTGCACGTTGCCGCTGCCGCCCCCGATCTGCACCGCATCGCTGGACGCGGCGCCGAAGGCGAGCAGGGCGAACAGACCGGCAAACAGCCACAGCAGCGGGGAACGCAGCTGCTCGCGCAGCTCGAACCGGAAGAAGTCGAGGGTCATGGTGTACTCCGCTCAGGCTGCACGGGCACGCGCCTGCAGGCGCAGGCGCTGGAAATACACGTCCTCGAGATCGGGTGCGACCGGCGCGAAGCCATCGCCCGGGTCGCTGGCGCTGTGCACGTGGATCACCGGACGGCCCCCCACCAGGCGCGAGGACAGCACCGTGTAGCGCGCCTCATGGTCGGCCAGTTCGGATGGATCCACCTGCTTGCGCCAGACCTGCTGCTGCAGCGCGTCGATCGCATCGGTGGGGCGGCCGGTCAGCAGCACCTGACCCTTGTTCATGATCGCCATGGTCGGGCACAGGTCGGTCACGTCCTCGACGATGTGGGTGGACAGGATCACCGCCACGTTCTCGCCGATGGCCGCCAGCAGGTTGAGGAAGCGGTTGCGCTCTTCCGGGTCGAGCCCGGCGGTGGGCTCGTCGACGATCACCAGGCGCGGATCGCCCAACAGCGCCTGGGCGATGCCGAAGCGCTGGCGCATGCCCCCGGAGTAGGTGCCCAGCTTGCGCTTGCGTGCATCCCACAGGTTCACCTGCTGCAGCAGGCCATCGACCACCTCGCGACGCTGGCCACGCTGGGTCAGGCCCTTCAGCACGGCGAAGTGCTCCAGCAGGTCCAGCGCGCTGACCTTCGGGTACACCCCGAAGTCCTGTGGCAGGTAGCCCAGGCGGCGGCGCACGGCGTCCTTGTCGCGCAGTACGTCGATCGGTGATTCACCCGGAATGCTCAGGGTGGCACTGCCACTGTCAGCCTCCTGCAGGGTGGCCAGGGTGCGCATCAGCGAGGATTTCCCCGCGCCGTTCGGGCCGAGCAGGCCGAACATGCCGCGGGGAATATCCAGGGTGACCCCGTTCAACGCGTGCACGCCGTTGGCGTACGTCTTGGACAGCGAATCGATCTTCAGCATGCGACGTACACCTTTCCGTGTATTGATCTGCTGTTTATCGCGCTGAACGGGGGCCGCGTCATGCCCCTTTGGTCATGGTGCCTTTGGCCAGCGGTCCAGCTGCCAGCACAGCAGCGCACCGTCCTCGGCATCCACGCGCCGACCGACCGTGCGGAAACCGTTCCGGCGCAGCACTGCCTGCGAGGGCAGGTTGTCCACCGCCGTTTCGGCCTTCAGCACGTGTATGCGCGGCTCCGTCCACGCCCATTGCACGAACTCGGCCAGTGCGGCGCCGGCCAGGCCGCGTCCCTGGTGGGCCGGGGCGATGCCATAGCCGAGGGTGAGAACACCGGCCTGCGGCGTGCAGGTCAGCGACAGCAGGCCCACCGTGCGTGCCGCCACGACGATCCGCCATGCGGCCGGCGCAAACTGCGGCTCGATGGAGGCGGTGAGGTCGGCCAGCAGGGCGATCACTTCGGGTGGGGCGACAGCGTTTTCAGCGGTATGGGTGCAGGACAGCAGAGCGCGCACGTCGTGTGCGGACGCAGGAATGAGCATGGGAACCTCGACAGGGAGTTGCCCGGAAGGGCATTTCCGGTGCGAGGGCAGGGCAGCGTGAGCCTCAGCCCAGGTGCAACTCGCCGTTCGCCGCCGTCACCGGTGCGGTGTGGGAACTGCTGGCGGAGGACAAAGGCCTTCTCTTGGCGGTAGGGAGTGCTGCGCGGACTGCGCCCGCATAGCGTAACTGCGGGTCGCTGGTGCAGTGAAGCGGCGGCCGTGAAATCTTCCTGAATGCGTTGGCATCGGTGCGCTGGATCACACAATGCGTCGACAGGGGCGCCGATACGCTCTGCCCCTCATACAGCGAAGTCAATGCGAGCGCGCATGCGGATCACAACCGGAATCGAAGGACTGGACAGCATCATTGGCGGCGGGCTGCCGCAGGCGCGGCTGTACCTGCTCGAAGGGCCACCGGGCTCCGGCAAGACCACGCTGTCCCTGCAGTTCCTGCTGGAAGGCCTGCGACGCGGCGAGCGCTGCCTGTACATCACGCTCTCGGAAACGGCCGAGGAGCTGCGCGAAGTCGCGTTGGCCCACGGTTGGTCGCTGGACGGCCTGCACCTGTTCGAGCTGGGTACGGCCGAAGGGGCGATGGGCAACGGCCGCCTGCAGTCGGTGCTGCACTCGTGGGAAATGGAGCTGGACGAGACGGTCAACCTGATCATGTCCAAGGTGGACAGCATCGGGCCGACGCGCGTCGTGTTCGATTCGTTGTCGGAACTGCGCCTGCTGGCACAGGATTCGCTGCGCTATCGCCGGCAGATCCTCGCACTCAAGCAGTTCTTCGCGCCCAAAAGCGCGACGGTGTTCCTGGTGGACGACCTGACGTCCACCGGCGATGAGCGCGATGGCCAGCTGCACAGCCTGTGCCACGGCGTGCTGTCGCTGGAACGCCTGACCCTGGACTTCGGCCCTGCGCGGCGGCGGATGCAGGTGCAGAAGCTGCGGGGCGTCGATTTCGTTGCCGGCTACCACGACATGGTGATCCGTCGTGGCGGCGTGCAGATTTTCCCGCGCCTGATCGCCTCCGAGCATCACGGCCGGTTCGTCGGAACGCCCATCAGCAGCGGGGTGGACGAGATCGATCGGCTGTTGGGCGGTGGACCGCTGCGCGGTACCTCCACGCTGCTGACCGGTCCGGCCGGCAGCGGCAAGACCAACGTGGCACTGCAATACGTGTGGGCCGCCTGCGAGCGCGGTGAGCGCAGCTGCATCTTCGAATTCGACGAGCGGGTCGGCACGCTGCTGGCACGCGCCTCCGCGCTGGACATCGACCTGGACAAGCACCTGCGTTCGAGCCTGCTGGAAATCCTGCAGATCGATCCCGCGGAAATATCGCCCGGCGAGTTCTCCTGGAACCTGCGCAAGGCCGTGGAAGAACGCAACTGCAGCGTGCTGGTGATCGACAGCCTCAACGGCTATGTCACCGCCATGCCGCAGGAAAAACAGCTGATGCTGCAGCTGCACGAGATGCTGTCCTACCTGAACCAGAAGGGCGTGGCGACCTTCATGATCAACCCCCAGCATGGGCTGGTCGGCACCATGTCCACCGGCAGCCTCAACGTGTCCTACATCGCTGATGCGGTGGTGCTGTTCCGCTTCTTCGAAGCCAAGGGACGCATCCGCAAGGCGATCTCGGTGATCAAGAACCGCGGCGGTGCGCACGAGGACACCATCCGTGAACTGAAGATCGACGGGCGCGGCATCACGGTCAGCGCCGCGCTGGCCGATTTCCAGGGCATCCTCACCGGTACGCCCGAATTCGTCGGCGACAGTGCGGCGCTGCTGGGCCAGTCCAATGTCCGATAGCGATGATGGCGGCACGGTTGTCCGCATCGTTGCTCCCTTCGGCCGCGATGCTGACAGCATTGCGGCGGTGCTGGCCAACGCGTGTCTGAAACCGCACATCGCACCCGGTCTGGAGGTATTGGCCAGCCAACTCGATGACCGCACCGGGCTGGTGGTGGTGACCCAGGAAGCAGTGGCGCGCGACAGCGAAGCGTTGCTGCAGGCGCTGCAGCAGCAGCCGGCCTGGTCGGACATTCCGTTCATCCTGCTGCGCTCGGCGCGTTCCTATCGGCGTTCCACCCGCGAACCGCTGCTGCCCGGCTCGATCAACGTGGTGGAGATGGACCGGCCGCTGGGCAGCATGTCGCTGCTCAGCGCAGTGCAGGGTGCGCTGCGTGCACGCGCGAAGCAGTTCGTGGTGCGCGACCAGGTCACCGCATTGGCTGATGGCCGCGCGGCGCTGGCACGCAGCGAGTCCGAACTGCGCCTGATCGCCGACGCGATGCCGGTGCTGATCGCGTTCGTCGATCGCGCGCTGTGTTTCCGCTTCGCCAACAAGGCCTACGAAAGCTGGTTTGAACTGGCCACCGGCGACGTGATCGGCAGGCATGTGCGCGAGGTCATCGGCGAGCCGGTATGGCAGCAGCGTCGGCCGGCGATGGAAGCGGCGTTGGTCGGCCGTGAGGCGGTGTTCGAGATCGTCTGGCCGCATCGCGTGTACGGGCGCCGGGACTGTGAAGTGCGTTACTCGCCGCGCCGGGATGCCGAAGGCCGCATCGACGGCTTCCATGTCTTCGTCACCGATATCACTGCCGCCAAGCTGGCCCTTGCCAGCAGCCAACAGCACGCGCACGCGCTGGAGGCGATGGTGGCCGAGCGTACCCGTGAGCTGGAAGCGCAGATGGCGGCGCGCGAGGCCAGCGACGCCGCACTGCGGCAGTCGCAGAAGATGGAAGCGATCGGCCAGCTGACCGGCGGCATCGCCCACGACTTCAACAACATGCTGACCGGCATCCTGTCCGCGCTGGACATCGTGCGCCTGCGTCTGGACATGGGCCGGGTCGACGACCTCGAACGTTTCCTCGACACCGCCACCGCCTCGGCCCAGCGTGCGGCGGCACTGACCCAGCGCCTGCTGGCGTTCTCCCGACGGCAGTCGCTGGATGCGCGGCCGGTGGAGATCAACACCCTGCTGGTTTCGGTACAGCACCTGCTGCACAGCACCCTGGGCGAAGCCGTGCGTATCCGCGCCGAGCCCTCGCCGCTGCCGTTGCACGCCACGCTGGATGCCAACCAGTTCGAAAGCGCGCTGTTGAACCTGGCCATCAACGCGCGCGATGCGATGCCGCACGGCGGTGATCTGACCCTGCGCGCATCGGCGGTCAGCGTTCGCCAAGGTCAATACACCGCCGTGCCCGCAGGCGACTACGCGATGGTGGCGGTGGCCGATACCGGTGCCGGCATGGCGCCGGAAGTGGTCGAGCGTGCCTTCGAGCCCTTCTTCACCACCAAACCCATCGGCAAGGGCACGGGTCTGGGCATGTCGATGGTGTACGGCTTCATGCAGCAGTCCGGCGGCCACATCGCGATCGAGTCCAGTCTGGGCGAGGGCACGACGGTGCTGTTGTTCATTCCGTTGTCGGAAGCCGTGGCGGAGGACGAGCCTGCACCCTCGCAGCCGATCCGGCGTGGTGCCGGCCAGTCCATCCTGGTGGTGGAGGATGACGAACAGGTACGGATGCTGGTGACGGTGGTGCTGGAAGACCTGGGGTATCACGCCCAGGTGGTGGGCGATGCGGATGCGGCCATCCCGATCCTGGCTTCGGCGCAGAACATCGACCTGCTGGTCACCGATGTCGGGCTGCCGGGGCTCAACGGCCGCCAGTTGGCGGAGATCGCGCGGCAATCGCGGCCAGCGCTGCCGATCCTGTTCATGACCGGCTATGCGGAAAAGGCACAGGAACGCGCGGCCTTCCTCGATGAAGGCATGGCGATGATCGCCAAGCCGTTCCTGCTGGATGAATTCAGCATGGCGGTACGCACGGCGATGCCGGGCGGCGCGTAGTGGCGTAGGTCCTGTAGAGCCGAGCCCATGCTCGGCTGTCGTCGGACTAGCGTCTCACGCATGTTGCCGAGCATAGCTCGGCACTGCAAAAGTGCTATGCGCGCAGCGACGACTCGCGCACCACCAGCTTCACCGGGATGCTCTGGCCTTCCACCGGCTGCCGGCCGATCAGCGCCAGCAGCTTCTCCACCAGCAGCTGGCCGGCCTGCTTGGTGTCCTGCTGCACGGTGGTCAGCGGCGGCGACACCGAGGCCGCCAGCGGGATGTCATCAAAGCCGGTCACCGCCACGTCCTGCGGCACCCGCAATCCCTGCTCGCGCAGGGCGCGCACCGCGCCGATCGCAATCAAGTCGCTGGCCGCGCAGATCGCATCGATGGAACGGTGCTGGGCCAGCAGTGCCAGGCAGGCCTCATGACCGGATGCCTCGGTGGTGATCGCATCGTGCTGCAGCGCCGGGTCGGCGGCCAGCCCATGCGCACGCAGCGCTTCCACGTGGCCGCGATAGCGCTCCTGGAATTCCGGGTAGTGGCTGGAGGCATGGCCGAGGAACGCGATACGGCGGCAGCCCTGTTGCAGCAGGTGGGCGGTGATGTCATGCCCGCCCTGGAAGTTGTCGCTGCCGATCGACACCCCCGGCTGGCCGGGCAGGGCCGCGCCCCAGCGCACAAAGTGGGTGCCTTGTTCCACCAGCCGCTGCAGGCGGTCGCGTGACTCGTGGTAGTCGCCATAGCCGAGCAGGATGATGCCATCGGCCTTGTTGCTGTCTTCGTAATCGGCCTGCCAGTCGGTGGACAGCTGCTGGAAGGACACCAGCAGGTCCTGCCCGTGCAGCGCGCAGGCACGGGTGATCGAGCCCAGCATCGAGTGGAAGAAGGGGTTGATCAGCGAGTCGTCATTGGTTGGGTCCTCGAAGAACAGCAGGGCCAGGGTGCCGGCGTTGCGCAGGCGCAGGCTGGAGGCGTTCTTGTCGACCTTGTAGTTCAGCTCGCGGGCGATGCGCAGGATGCGCTCGCGGGTCTCGGCGTTGACCATCGGGCTGCCGCGCAGGGCCCGCGACACCGTGGGCTGGGAGACCCCGGCCAGGTGGGCGATGTCCAGGGAGGTGGCTTTGCCTTTGATGGTCATGGGGGCCGGAAGGGGGATGATCGGGGAATGATGCCATGGGTGGACGGCGGTGCTGCTGGCCGGCGCTTGGCCCCGGCTGCCACACTTGGTGGCATCACCGTTGGAGCTGCGCTGTGACGTATCGCCTGTACCCGGTCGCCGATGACTTCGAGGCCCGCATCCGGATCCTGCGAGCTGATGAAGGCGGTCGCCTCAGCCCGCCCAGGAACGGCATCCGCTGGGATTTCGCCTACGCCGAGCGATCGGGCGAGCTGGAGCTGTTCATGATCTGGCCCGACTTCGTGCTTCCCAGCGGCGACAGCTGGGCCTGCGATGTGCCGCTGCCGGTTGACCAGATGCTGCTGGCGAGGATGTCGGTACTGAATGACACGCTGCGGCTACAGGTCCATCGGCCACGGATCCGGCCTGGCTTGCGCTTCCACTGCCATGAGGGGCCGAAGGTGGTCGCGGTGGGGGAGGTCACCCGCATCACCGGCCTGGATCGGGCGCGGCCTGCCGGCGCCTGAGCCGCACCCGCCACGCCTCGATCGCGGCTGGATCCGACGCGGATCCAGCGATTTCCCGACGGGGTGGGGCTGGCAGGAATGGTAAGATGACCCATTCCGATATCCCCCATTCTCAACCGTGGGCGGCCCAGCGTATCGGCACCCCGCTGGGTGTGCTATCACTGGAGCAGCCCCGGACAACGGAAGAACCCATCTATGGCGCGCGGCATCAACAAAGTCATCCTGGTCGGCAACCTCGGCAACGACCCGGACGTGAAGTACACCCAGGGCGGTATGGCGATCACCCGCATCAGCCTGGCCACCACCAGTGTCCGCAAGGACAAGGATGGCAACCAGCAGGAGCGTACCGAGTGGCACCGCGTGGTGTTCTTCGGCAAGCTCGGCGAAATTGCTGGTGAGTACCTGCGCAAGGGCAGCTCGGTGTACGTCGAAGGCAGCCTGCGTTACGACAAGTACACCGGCCAGGACGGCGTGGAGAAGTACTCCACCGACATCATCGCCGACGAAATGCAGATGCTGGGCGGCCGCGGTGAAGGCGGCGGCGGTGGTGGTGGCAACTTCAGTGGCGGCGAGCGTCCGCAGCGCCAGCAGGCCCCGCGCCAGGAGTACGGCGGCGGTGGCGGTGGCGGCGGCAACGCGCGTGGCGGCCAGGGAGGTGGTTACAACCAGGGCGGCAACCAAGGCGGCGGCTACGGCCAGCAGCGTCCGCAGCAGCAGCCGCAGCAGGCGCCGCCGATGGACGACTTCGCTGACGACGATATTCCGTTCTGATTGGCGGCCTGGCTGCAGACAGCACAAAACCCCGGCAGGGCCTTGAGGCTGCCGGGGTTTTTGATTTACCGCCTAAGTACTTTCTTTTTCAGCCGTAACCGAGCGTGCCGCTCTGTCTGGTCAGCACATGTTTCATAGCGAGGGTCGGCGCAGGAACCGCACTTTTCGCATATGAGTCGTCCACAAGCACAAGTTTTTTGCTTGCCGTACACCAGAGGGCGATGTCCGCATTCAACGTTCTTTTCTTCTAGTCGTCCTCCACAATGTGCCAGTAGGGTCTTCCGCTGTCCGTCGGGGAAAGTGCCAACCAGTACACCGTTGTAATAGATGGTGATGTCCGAAATGGCAATAAACTGCGACCGGGAGACGTGCTTCTCAAGGATAGATAGTGCGTTTAGCAGCGTCTCTATCATGTTGGCGGGATCGATAATTCCTATGCCTGAAACTGCTGATGGTTGGTTGGAAGCCGGGTCATTTTGGAAAATTGATGGGTCTGTAATTCTGAGATCTCTGGCTCTGGCTGTTCGCGCTAGGGATGCGGCATGCATAGCATCTTCGGGTGAATGAGCGTGCCATCTCAGAATGCTTAGAATAGATTTTGTATCTGCCAATTCACTCGCGGCGCGCCAGCGTGCCCATGCGTGAAGAGTGAAAAGATAGAGCCAAGGAAGTCGTGGAACGCATACTTCCTGTCGTGCTGCGATGCGATTCGATTGGGATGATCGGAGAAGATCCAGGAAGTCTCTCTGTTGCGTGGTCAGGCGGTCATTTCCGGGAGGTTCCATGCCCCAGAATGAAAAGAGTACAGGTGGAATTGCTGTGATGCAGCGCCGACCAACTGCAGTTTTTTCTAAGGATGAAAGGGAATTACGCAGCACCGCCATAGCCTGGTCGCGCTCCTCGTACTGAGCCTTTGGGTAGTCCCATGCCCAAGCCGGTAGCTCAATCAGTCTTGAAACTGGATTTGTTCGTAGCGTGAAAATATCTTTGAATTGCTCTAGAAGTTTATATATTTCTATTGATTTTGTGACGCCCAGAACCCGCATGTATTCTGAAGTTGTGCACCTTAATCTGCCACCAGTCTTCCATGTGTAAGGGCTACTGACCCCGCACAGTGTTACATCGTTACCGGCAGCATCGCTTTTGAAGCCCTTGACCTTCCAGCGGCTGGACTGTATCCCGCCGTTGATGTTGCGCCGGAGGTTTTTAACATCCACGCCATGCTTTCCGCCTACGCGCAGATCCATCTGTTGCCATTCCGTCGTGCTTCCATCCAGTTGATGCAAAGCGATATCTTCTGTGGGCAGCCCCAATCCGTTGATGTAAGTCGCAGCGCATTTTTCCGCTGCTCGCGCAGTCATCATTTGGGCGCTCAGGGCGTGCGCCATCTCTTCCGGCGTGTCAATTCCTAACTGTGGGATCCACATGTCGGATAAGCGTTGATCATTATGGTTGAGGCTGGAGAGAACAAGAGTTGCGTCCATGCGCCCAACTTCGTGGGATTGATTCGCAATGTAGCTAAGTCGTTCGATTGAATTGCCTGGATCTGCGTCACATTTTTGTAAGGCGATTGCGACTGTTGTCCAAGGCGCGTCTGTCCATTTTTCCCACTGCAGCCAGTGCGAATCCAATGGCAGTCCCGATTTTATCGATTCCTTAAGGACATCCCACCAGTTGGTCCCAGTTTGGGGCTGGTTTTCGAGGGCGAGACGTGCCCATTGCGCTGCTTCCGAAACCAACATCTGCGTCCTATTTGCAAATGCGATGCGTTGTAACTGATCTCGGTGGGCAGGTAATGATTCCCACATTGGCTTAAGCCATGTGATGTCAATTTCCCTCTTGTTATCCTTGATTTGGTCGAATAGTGTCTCTACTGCACGCGGCGTCCTGGCGTTAAGATGGTGCGAAATGGCGCGCTTCCATACTGGCTGTGGCGCAAGAGCTAAGGTGTCGAGCATTGCAGGTGAGAGCCACTCTGCTTCCGTCATTGCATCAATCATTGGATGCAGCAAGCGGTCGATTGCCGGGCTAATACCCGCTAGTAATCGAAGAATAGGGGCAGGGCCGACGTCGGCATCCGACGAGGCTTCTCTATGCGCAAGATGCTGCCGAGCCAGTTCGATAGTGTCTGCGTCGGTTGGAGCGAGTGGCCTGACACTGCTTGCGGATAGACGGCCGTCTGGCTGTCCAACCACGCGCATTCGGATTAGGCGACCTAGTAGCTGGCTATTTATCGATTTGAGAGATGAAATCCGGCTTTCATTAAGGAAAATCTCGCGATTCCGATCGCCAGTCAAACAGCATGCGAAGCCAAATCCACGATTGTGGACCTGTACCACAACGCCGAAATCCTCCATCTCTACTGTGACGCCCTGAGTGAAGCCTCGTTTTGAGCTATTTCCCATCCTTGGTCATGTCCTGAATGCGGCATCAGCATTCTACTTGCGTCCCGGCGGTTTCCATAATGCAGTTGGTAATCTGAGTGGTGATACTCCAGAATCCCTCACCCCGCCGCGTTCATACGATCCACCGCGTCATCGGCCCCGGGAGTGCGTACCGGCGCGTTCTCCTCGGTTGCCGCGCGCCATAGCGATTCGACCGTCGTCTCAAGCGTTGGGACGCGCCCGCTGCTGTCGCGGGCGCTGCCTATTACGCCCTGCACCCGCGGCTCATAGGCCGGTTGCTACATGCCCCGGATGTGGGAACGCGTTTTCGCCAGAACTCGTGGTGGGTGAGAGGCAGGGGCGCACCAGGCGCACGCGCAGGCTCAGCGGCGCGACTTCGATGGCCAGACGGGTCCGCTATGCCAGGGCAGTCAACCTCGGGGCGGCCTTTACGCGATTGGTAGGGATGTCGCAGGCGCGGATCGCGCGCCTGGGCGCTTGATTACTTGGCACGTCATTGGTGTTGTGCCCCGCAGCATGGACTTTCGTGCACTGCGTCTTGCAAAAAAACAATTTCCTCCCCATGGTGCAATCGATTGCATTGCAGCGAAATCGTCAGCGTTTGATACCGGTTGGGAGGCCGGAAAGTGGATGTCCATCCATTCGATCAGACCGGGCCCGGGGCTCACGCGGCGCGATGCGCTGCGCATCGCGGTTGCCGGCAGTCTCGGCCTCGGCGCTGCGGGCGTTCTGCCTGCGTTTGCAGCCACTGCGCCGCTCAAGGGCAACCTGAAGCATTCCGTGGCCCGCTGGACCTTCCCGCAGCTGTCGGTCGCCCAGCTCTGCCAGACGGTGAAGGGCATCGGTTTTGCCGCCATTGACCTGGTGGGCCCGGAGGATTGGCCCACGCTGAAGGCGCATGGCGTATACAGCTCGATGTGCAACGGCGCCGAGCTGGGCCTCACCAAGGGCTTTGCCGGCCGTGAGTTCCACGATCTGCTGGTGGAGCGCTACACGCGGCACATCGACCTGGTCGCCGATGCCGGCTATCGCAATCTCATCTGCTTTTCCGGCAACCGCAACGGCATGGACCCGCAGGACGGCATGGCCAACGCCGAGGCTGGCCTCAAGCGCATCCTCGGGCATGCCGAGAAGCGCGGCGTGGTGCTGGTGATGGAGCTGCTGAACTCCAGGGTCGACCACCACGACTACCTGTGTGACCACTCCGCCTGGGGCGTGCAGCTGTGCCAGCGGCTCGGCTCGGACAACTTCGGTCTGCTGTACGACATCTATCACATGCAGATCATGGAGGGTGACATCATCGCCACCATCGGCAGGCACCACGCCTGCTTCAAGCACTACCACACCGCTGGCGTGCCTGGACGGCATGAGATCGGGGACCAGCAGGAGCTCAATTACCCCGCCATCTGTCGCGCGATCCGCGACACCGGTTTCGATGGTTATCTGGCGCAGGAATTCATGCCTGCAGCGCCTGATGCCGTCGGCTCGCTGCGCGAGGCGATCCGCCTCTGCGACGTCTGAAACGATATCCACCCAGGTGATAGACCCATGGCAGATAATCATTACGACGCCATCGTTGTTGGCTCGGGAATCAGTGGCGGTTGGGCGGCGAAGGAGCTGACCGAGAAGGGCCTGAAGGTCCTGATGCTGGAACGCGGACGCAACATCGAGCACGTCAAGGACTACGTCAATGCGATGAAGGAGCCGTGGGATTTCCCGCATCGCAACCGGCCTACACAGGCGATGAAGGCTGCCTTCCCGGTGTTGATGCGCGACTACGCCCTGGCCGAGAACCTGCAGGGCATGTGGGCCGACGAACAGGAGTCGCCCTACATCGAGACCAAGCGATTCGACTGGTTCCGCGGCTACCACGTGGGTGGCCGTTCGCTGATGTGGGGCCGTCAGAGTTATCGCTTCTCCGACCTGGATTTCGAAGCGAACCTGAAGGACGGCATCGCCGCTGACTGGCCGATCCGCTACGCCGATATCGCACCCTGGTACGACCATGTGGAGAAGTTCGCCGGCATCGCCGGCACGCGTGAAGGGTTGGACGTGTTGCCGGACGGCGAGTTCCTGCCGCCGATCCCGTTGAACATCGTCGAAAAGGACGTGGCCGCGCGGATCCAGAAAGCCTTCGGCGGAACGCGGCACATGATCCACTCGCGCACCGCCAACATCACCAAGCCCATGCCGGAGCAGGGCCGCGTCAATTGCCAGTACCGCAACAAGTGCATTCTCGGCTGTCCCTTCGGCGCCTACTTCTCGACCCAGTCGGCAACGCTGCCGGCGGCCATGAAGACCGGCAACCTGACGTTGCGGCCCTTCTCGATCGTCAAGGAAGTGCTCTACGACAAGGACCGCAAGCGTGCGCGCGGCGTGGAGGTCATCGACGCAGAGACCGGCCAGACCTACCAGTACACGGCCAAGGTCATCTTCCTCAACGCGTCCTCCTTCAACTCGACCTGGCTGCTGATGAACTCGGCCACCGATGTGTGGGAAGGCGGGCTGGGCTCTTCGTCCGGCGAACTGGGGCACAACGTGATGGACCATCATTTTGGTGCTGGCGCCTCGGGCCGGGTCGAGGGCTTTGAGGACAAGTATTACTTCGGGCGTCGTCCCTGCGGCTTCTACATTCCGCGGTTCCGCAACATCGCTACTGACAAGCGCGGCTACCTGCGTGGGTTCGGCTACCAGGGCGGTGCCAGCCGCACCGGCTGGTCGCGCGAGATCGCCGAGCTGAACATCGGTGCCGACCTGAAGGACGCGCTGACCGTGCCGGGCGACTGGCGCATCGGCATGACCGGCTTCGGCGAGATGCTGCCGCACCACGACAACACCATCCGCCTGGACCGCGACCGCAAGGACAAGTGGGGGCTGCCGGTGCTGGCGATGGACGTAGCCATGCGTGCCAACGAACTGGCGATGCGCAAGGACATGGCTGCCGATGCCGCCGAGATGCTGGAGGCGGCCGGCGTCAAGGACGTGGAGATGCACGACAGCGACTACGCTCCGGGCAAGGGCATCCACGAGATGGGGACCGCGCGCATGGGTCGTGACCGCAGGACCTCCGTGCTGAACCAGCACAACCAGGTGTGGGATGCGCCCAATGTCTATGTGACCGACGGTGCCTGCATGACCTCCAGCGCCTGCGTGAATCCCTCGCTGACCTACATGGCGTTGACCGCGCGCGCGGCCGACCATGCCGTGCGCGAATTGAAAGCGGGGAATCTCTGATGGATCGCCGCGAACTGTTGAAGATGATCGTCGCCGCCACCGGCGCGGCCATGGTCGGCCTGCCTGCGCTTGTTCATGGGCAGGCGCCGGCTGCCGGTACGAAGCCTCACTTCTCCGACGCCGATGTCGGCACGCTGGACGAGATCGCCGAGACCATCCTGCCACGGACGAAGACGCCGGGGGCGAAGGACGCCGGCGCCGGTGCTTTCATGGCGACGTTCGTCAGCGACTGCTACACCGCCCGGCAGCAGGCGACGTTCCGCGCCGGTCTGGCCGATATCGATAAGCGCGCCGGTGGCCGCTTCGTTTCACTTGCGCCGCAGGCCCGCACCGAACTGCTGCGCACGCTGGACGCAGAGGCCAGGAAACACGCGGTCGAGGTGACCGAGACCGGCACTGCCGAGGAAGGAGAAGCGATGCCGCATTACTTCACGATGATCAAGCAGCTGGCCATCTTCGGCTTCTTCACCTCGAAGGTCGGTGCGACCGAAGTGCTGCAGTACGTTGCCGTGCCGGGCCGCTACGACGGCGACCTCGCCTATGTTGCCGGCATGCCCGCGTGGGGGACCAGCTGATGGAAAACGCCGTGATGATCCGCTCTCTGTTGCTTGCCGCCGGCCTGCTGATGGTAGCGCCCGCATTCGCACAGGCCGGTGCCGATCCTGCGCGCGATCCGAAGAAAACCGAGGTGTGGACGCCTGTGCCTGCAGTGGTGGCCACGCCCGCGGGCAGAGCGCCCTCCGACGCGATCGTGCTGTTCGATGGCAGGGATGTCTCCGCGTGGGAGTCCGAGCAGGGTGGGCGCGTGCCTTGGACCGTAGCCGACGGCGCGCTGACCGTGGTGCCGGGCAGCAAGGGCATCCGCACCAGGCAACGCTTCTGCGACATCCAGTTGCATGTCGAGTGGCGCACGCCCACCGATACGAAGGGCTTCGACGGCCAGAACCGGGGCAACAGCGGCATCTTCCTGCAGGAGCAGTATGAGCTGCAGGTGCTCGACAGTTACAACAATCCGACCTATGCCAACGGCCAGGCGGGCTCCATCTACAAGCAGGCCATGCCGCGGGTGAACGCTTCGCGTGCCCCGGGCGAGTGGCAGGCCTACGACATCCTCTGGAAGGCACCGCGCTTCTCGCCGGGTGGCGGGCTCACTTCGCCCGCGCGTATCACCGTGCTGCACAACGGCGTGCTGGTGCAGGACGACACCGTGCTGGCGGGCAAGACCGAGTACATCGGCGCGCCCTCGTACTCGCCACATGCGTGCGCGCCGATCTATCTGCAGGAGCATGATTCCAAGGTCAGCTACCGCAACATCTGGGTGCGCGAACTGTAACGGCTGCCTGCTACTTCGCCAGGAAACTGGCGATGTCATCGATTTCCTGCTGCGACAGCTGGGAGAAGGGCGGCATCAATCCGCCGCCCTTCCTGATCTTGTCCTTGATCTGCGCCGGTTGCAGCCGCTTGCTGACGTCGGTGAGGGCGGGGAACGCGCCCGGCATGCCCGCACGGTCTGCGCCATGGCAGGCCGTGCAGTTCGCGGTGTAGAGCTTTGCGCCGGCGGCAGGGTCATCCTTGCACCACGCCGCAGTCGTAAACACAGCACAGGAAAGAACCACGGCCACTGTCAGGATCGTCTTCAAGGAGGTCTCCTTCGCTAGCGCTGTGCGCTGGCGGGCAGGGTGACGGTCAGGTGTTCCCGCAGGTAATCCGCGCCGGTCTGGATGACTTTGGCCGGGTCGCGCGGCTGGTCGTGCTCGACGATGTACCACTGCACGCCGGCCTTTGCCGCGGCCGGCAGGATCGCCTTCCAGTCCAGCACGCCCTGGCCGACGGCGGCAAAGCCACCCTCGTCTTCGGCCTGGCCTTTGGGTGCGTTGTCCTTGGCGTGTACCGCGAACAGCCGACCGCGGAATTTCGCCAGCATCACCGCCGGGTCCAGGCCCGCACGCGCGACCCAGGCCAGGTCCAGCTCGGTCTGCAGGTCGGGCCCCGCCGCTGCGAACAGCAGTTCCAGTCCTGTCCGGCCATTGAAGTCGACGAGCTCGAAATCGTGGTTGTGGTAGGCCAGTCGCATGCCCTTGGCGCGTACCTGTTTCGCGATCCTGCCCAGCTCCGTGCCCAGTGCGGTCCAGCCCGCGGCATCGGTCGGCCGATCCTTCGCGTCCAGGTATGGCACCACCAGCGTGGTGTTGCCGATCAATCGGTTGAAGGCCACCACGCCGTCAAGGTCCTTGCGCAGCTCGGCCAATGGCACGTGCGAGGAAATCGCCTTGATCGAATACCTCCCCAGCAACTGCTTGAGTTCGGTAGCGCTGACGCCCTGCGTGCCCACCGTTTCCACCGCACCCACGCCCGCGTCTTGGACGATCTTCAGCTGCTGCTCAAGCGAGCCGGCATTGCGCAGGGTGTACATCTGTACCGCGATGGGCTTTTGTGGGCCGGCAGCTTCGCGTGCGAAAGCGGGCAGGGCAGCGAGCAGCAGCACTGCGAGCGTCGCAGCTCTACGAACAGGGGTGTTCATCAAAAGATCCTCCCGGGATTCAACCGATGGCGGTCCAGGCGCGCGTCCTGGCCGATGTGATGACGCGGTCGACGATCTGCGCCGAGCGCATGCCGTCTTCGAAGGTGGGCAGGCCGTGCGGCCGCTCGCCTTCGATGGCGCGATAGGTGTCGGCAACAAATGCTTCGAAGCAATGGCCATAGCCCTGCGCGTGCCCCGCCGGCAGCACCGACAGCCGGCGCTGTTCGGCACTGCCGGCGCCTGGCCCACGCACGAAGATTTCCTCGCGCTGCTCGGGCAGGCCGATCCACAGCCGCTCGGCGTCCTCCTGGTTGAAGGCCACGCTGGCTCTGGCGCCATCGATCTCGAACCAGAGGCGATTGCGGCGTCCCGCCGATACCTGACTGACCGTCAACGATGCCAGCGTACCGGCGCCGGTACGGAACATCGCCGCGGCCACGTCCTCGCTCGCCACCGCCTGCATCGCGCCACCTGCCGCCGCTGTCGTGAAGCTCTTGCCGGTGTCGGCGCTGCGTTCGGCGATCACCGTGTCGAACGCCGCGCTGACCTCGGTGAAACGCTCGCCGCTGACCCACTCCACCAGGTCGCACCAGTGCGAGCCGATGTCGGCGAACACGCGCGATGCGCCGCCCAGTGCCGGGTCCACGCGCCAGTTGTTGCTGGCCGGGTCCAGCAGCCAGTCCTGCAGGTAGCTGCCATGGATCAGGTGCAGCGGTCCCAGTTCGCCCTGCGCGATGCGTGCGCGCGCCTCGCGGACGACCGGGTGGTAGCGGTAGACGAAGGGCACCGTGGCGATCAGTCCGGTCGCGGCAGCCAGCGCAGCCAGGGCCGCGGCGTCTTCCAGCATGGTGGCCAGCGGCTTCTCGCAGATCACATGCTTGCCGGCCTGCAGTGCGGCCTGTGCCATGGAGTGGTGCAGATGGTTGGGCGTGCAGACATGCACGACCTGGACCTGTGGGTCGGCGACCACCTCCTCGATGTCCCGATAGCCGCGTGGAACATTCCACGACTGCGCCACTTCAAGCGCGCGTTGCGGGGAGGAGGCGGCCACGCCACGGATATCGGCGCCGGCCAGCAGTGCCGCGCGGCGATGCACGGCAGCGATCATGCCCGTACCGACGATGGCGATTCCAAGCTTTGGCATCGGGTAGTGTCCTCAGGGCGTGGAAGGTGCGGCCGCGACCACCGGCCGGTCGCGGAACAGCAACAGGAAGGCGACCAGCACGATCAGCGCGACGCCTGCCGGGAACAGCCAGATCTGCTGCCAGTCCGGTCCCGCCGCCGTGGTGAAGTGCTCCACCACCGCGCCGGACAGGAACGTGCCGATCAACATGCCCACGCCGTACGTGGCCAGGGTGATGAAGCCCTGCGCGCTGCTGCGCGCGGCCGGGCCGGCATGCGCATCGGTGTAGATCTGGCCGGTGACGAAGAAGAAGTCGTAGCAGATGCCGTGCAGCACGATGCCGATCACCAGCAGCGAGAAGCCGCCGCCTGCATCGCCAAAGGCGAACATGGCATAACGCACTACCCACGCGGCCATGCCTACCGCCAGCATCGTCTTCACCCCCAGCCGCACGAACAGGAACGGCATGGCCAGCATCAGCAGGACTTCGGAGACCTGCCCCAGCGACTGCAGGCCCGCTGCGCCGCGCACACCGAGATCATTGAGGTACGGGTTGGTGAAGTTGTAGTAGAACGCCAGCGGGACGCAGATGGCGATGGACGACAGGAAGAACACCAGATACGAGCGTGACTTCAGCAGCCGCAGCGAATCCAGCCCCAGGATCTGTCCCAGCCCGGCATCGCGCTGCTGCGCCAGCGGCGGCGTATGCGGCAGGGTGAACGCGTACAGACCGAGGGCCAGCGACGCCATCGCCGCCATCCGGAATGTCAGCTCAAGCCGGTGCGCCTGCTCCCAGCCCAACCAGCCGATCAGCACGCCGGCCACGATCCAGCCGATGCTGCCGGCCACGCGCACCGGGGGGAATTGTTTCTCGGGCGATTGCATGTGCCGCATCGCCACGCTGTTGGCCAACGCCAGCGTCGGCATGAACAGCAACATGTAGCCCATCACGCAGGCGAAGAACGTGTTGAAGTCCGTCGCCGTGGACGCCAGCCACATCAGCGCCGCGCCGGCCAGGTGAAGTACCGCGAGGATGCGCTGGGCGGCGAAGTAGCGATCCGCGATCAGGCCGACCAGGAAGGGGGCCACGATGGCGCCGATGGACTGGCTGAGGAAGGCCGTCGCCACCTGGCTTGCACTGGCCTGCAGCGGGCCTTGGACGAGATAGGTTCCCAGGGTCACGAACCACGCGCCCCAGATGAAGAACTGCAGAAACATCATCGCGCCCAAGCGCGACATCGCGTGCGTCATGGCTTGCCCTCCCGGGGCGGTATCGGCTCAGATTCCCAGCATGCGGTGCAGTGAAGCGGCGTCCGTGCCGCTGTCGGCAAAGTCGTCGAAGGCGCGTTCGGTCACGCGGATGATGTGGTCGCGGATGAAAGCGGCTCCTTCCCGTGCACCGTCTTCCGGGTGCTTCAGGCAGCACTCCCACTCCAGCACTGCCCAGCCGGGGAAGTCGTACTGCGCGAATTTCGAGAAGATCGCCTTGAAGTCGATCTGCCCATCGCCGAGTGAACGGAACCGGCCTGGACGATCGATCCAGTCCTGGTAGCCGCCATACACGCCACTGCGCGCGCTGGCGTGATATTCCGCATCCTTGACGTGGAAGATGCCGATGCGCGCGTGGTAGCGGTCGATGAAGCCGAGGTAGTCCATCTGCTGCAGCAGCATATGGCTGGGGTCGTACAGGATCTTCGCGCGGGGATGCTGGTCCACCACGTCGAGGAAGCGCTCGAAGGTCGCGCCGTCATGCAGATCCTCACCCGGGTGGATCTCGAAGCACAGGTCCACGCCGCACGCGTCGAACGCATCCAGGATGGGGCGCCAGCGGCGGCCGAGTTCGGCGAAGGCTTCTTCCACCAGCCCGGGCGGACGTTGCGGCCAAGGATAGAAATACGGCCAGGCCAGCGCGCCGGAGAACGTGGCATGCGCCGTCAGCCCCAGGCGCTGGCTGGCCTTGGCGGCCAGCAGCAGCTGCTCCACCGCCCAGGCCTGGCGGGCGGCAGGATCACCGCGTTTGTCCGGCGGCGCGAATCCGTCGAACAGGCTGTCGTAGGCGGGATGGACGGCGACCAGCTGCCCTTGCAGGTGAGTGGACAGTTCGGTGATCTGCAGGCCATGTCCGGTCAGCATGCCGGCGATGTCGTCGCAGTACGTCTGGCTGTGCGCCGCCTCGGCCAGATCGAACAGGTGGGGCGCGCTGGTCGGCACTTGTAGGCCAGAATAGCCCAGGCCCGCGGCCCATCCGGCCAGCGTGTCCAGCCGATCAAAAGGAGCTGTGTCGCCGATGAACTGCGCCAGGAACAGCGCTGGACCCTTGAGCGTCTTCAACGTGATTCGCCCTCGATGCAATCGATTGCATTATCCTAGCAGGGGCTCACGCAGGACCTGTTGTGCACTGCACAGCGGACAGGAGAACTAACGCCATGGCCACCATCTACGACATCGCAAAGCACGTTGGCGTCTCTGCCGGCACGGTGTCGCGCGCACTGTCCCGGCCGGACAAAGTCCTGCCGGCCACCCGCACGCGCATCGAGCAGGCCGCTGCGGCGCTGGGCTATGTTCCCAACACGGTGGCCAGGACGCTCAAGACCCAGCGCAGCGGCAAGATCCTGGTCACTGTGCCGGACATTGCCAACCCGTTCTTCGCCCAGATTCTGCAGGGCGCGGAGGACGCGGCGCAGGCCGTCGGCTACGCCGTCCTGCTGGGCGATACCCAGAACCTGCCCGAGCGCGAGGAGCGTTACGCGCAGATGCTCCGGCGCAACGAGGCCGATGGCCTGATCGTGCTGGGGCATCGCCTGCCGCCGACGGCACGCGATATCGTCGAGCAACGGGGGGTCGCCGCGCCGGTGGTCAACGGATGTGAGTTCGACCCCGCGCTGGGCATTCCCAGCGTCCACATCGACAACGCCGCCGCCGCGCGCGCGGTGATGGAACATCTGTACGGCCTGGGGCATGAGCGGATCGCCGTGGTAGGCGGGCCGCCCGACAATCCGCTGCACACGCAGCGACTGGAAGGGGTTCGCGCCGCCGGAAGGGCGCGTGGCCGCCTGCGCCACCTCAGCATCGTGCCGGGTGACTTTTCGGTGGAGTCCGGCCATGCGGCCGCGATGGCGCTGTTGGCCGTCGCGCCGGCGCCCACCGCGATCTTCTGCTTCAGCGACCAGATGGCGCTGGGCACCCTGGCAGCCTGCCGGGATCTGGGCATCCGCGTGCCGGATGACGTCTCCATCGTCGGCTTCGATGACCTGGCCTCATCACGTTACCTGACGCCTCCGTTGACGACCATCAGGCAGCCGATGCGGGAGATCGGCGAGCGCGCAGTCAACCTGCTGCTCGCCATCATCGAACAGGTCGATGTGCCACGTCAGCAGACGCTGGAGTTCAGTCTGATGGTGCGGGGCTCGACGGCGTCGCCCAGACGAAGCTGAGCGCAACGGCGGGGTGGCGTGATGCCGCGCTTTCCCCGCCTCAGGGCTTGCCGCGCTTTGCGTCCACGCTATAGCGCCCTGGCCCGCTGCACGCCAGCAGCAGGAAGCCGCCGGCGATGGCCAGATTCTTCAGGAACATGATCTGCTGCACCGGGTCGGCCAGCTGGTGGTGGAAGATGAAGGCCGTGACCAGGCTGAAGGCGGCCAGCACCGCTGCCACTGCCCGGGTCTGGAAGCCGAACAGGATGCACAGGGCCGTGCCGATCTCGAACAGGATGGTGGGCCACAGCAGGATGCCGGGAAGACCCATCGCCGCCATGTAGCCCTGTGTTGCCGCCGGGTCGGACAGCTTGCCCAGGCCGGATACCAGGAACAGCAGCATCAGCAACACACGGGCGGCCAGCTTCGCAAGAGAGTGAAGTGATGTGTTCACGGCAACGTCCTCAGGGTGGGCAGCGTGGATGGAGGTCGAGAACCTGTGCGGGCATCGAAGCCCATCACGAGTGAAGTCGGTGTTGAGACCAACAGCTCCGGCATCCTGCGGGACAGGTCCTTCGATTCATATCCCACACGCATGAGTGATATCCAGCTGATGCTCTGTTTCCATCAGTGCGCGGCCGTTAGCGTGGGGGCTCGTCGAATGAGCACGTGCCCCGATGCCAGCCAGAGCTACCTTCCGCACCCTTCTTCCGCGCACAGGCATGCTGGTCGCCCTGTTGGCCGTAGCCAGCCTTGCATCGGCGGCAGTACCGCAGCCGCTGCAGATACAGCAGCAGGGCAGCCTGCTTGCCGGCGGTTCGGTCGCCACTGCGCCGGGTACGTTCGATCCGTACCGGCCGCTGCTGCCTGAAGGTCAGACCTTCCATGGCGACCATGTCTATGCGTTCTACCAGATACCGGTAAATGCCCGGCCATTGCCGATCGTGATGCTGCACGGTGCGGGTCAGTCGTCCAGGAGCTGGGAAACCACGGCCGATGGGCGCGAAGGTTTCCAGAACCTCTTCCTGCGCCGGCGCTTTGCGACCTACCTGCTGGACCAGCCCCGGCGCGGAAAGGCCGGCAGGAGCATGGTCGAGCAGACCATCAAGCCATTGGCCGATGAGCAGTTGTGGTTCAACCAGTTCCGCATCGGCGTATGGCCCGACGCGTTCGCGGGCAGCCAGTTCCCGCCTGGCGGAGTCGCCCGCGAGCAGTTCTTCCGCTCCATGACGCCCAATACCGGGCCCTACGACAGCGCGGTTGTCGCCCAGGGGATCTCCGCGCTGCTGGACAAGACAGGCCCAGCGATCCTGTTCACCCATTCGCAGGGCGGTGGGCCCGGTTGGCTTGCCGCGATCAGCAACCCCGGCGTGCGCGCCATCGTTGCGTTCGAGCCAGGCAGCGATTTCGTGTTCCCCGAAGGCGAAGCACCGGCACCCATCACCAGCGCATTCGACACGCTTGTGCCACGCGTCGTTGCGCAGGACCAGTTCGATGCGCTGACCCGCATTCCGATCCTGATCTTCTACGGCGACAACATACCCGCCGACCCCGTGAGGCTGCCGGCCCAGGACAGCTGGCGGGCACGGCTGCAGATGGCGCGGCTGTGGCGGGACGCCGTCAACCGCCATGGTGGCGACGTGCGGCTCATCCATCTGCCGGAGATCGGCATCAAGGGCAACAGCCACTTCATCTTCTCCGACCTCAACAACATCGAGATCGCCGATCTCGTATCGACATTCCTTGCCGACAAGCACCTGGATTGAAGGGAGACATCCATGAAGCGAAATGCCCTCCACGCCACCCTGCTGGCCATCGCGATCGGACTGGGCGTGGGCAAAGCGCAGGCGGCCGATTACCGTGAGAACCCGTATACGTTGGCCTATGAAGGGGCCATCACCGGCAACGTCGCCGGTGAGGTGAACATCCATCCGGTGTCGTACACGCTCAATGGCCTGCGGATCGCCGCCAACGTCTACACGCCGCCCAACTACGCACCCGGCAGCAAATACCCGGCAGTCGTGGTGGCGCACCCCAATGGCGGGGTCAAGGAACAGGTTGCCGGCCTGTATGCCCAGCGGCTGGCCGCGGAGGGGTACATCACCATCACCGCCGATGCGGCCTACCAGGGGGCCAGCGGCGGTCAGCCACGCAACGTGGACAAGCCCGCCTTCCGCATCGAGGACATCCACGGCATGGCGGACTACATCACCCGCTATCCGGGCGTCGACACCACGCGGCTGGGACTGCTGGGCATCTGCGGCGGAGGTGGCTACTCGCTGGCTGCGGCGCAGACCGACAAGCGCTTCAGGGCGGTGGCAACGATCAGCATGTTCAACTCGGGGCGTGTCCGCCGCAATGGTTATGTGGACTCGCAACTGCAGACGATCCAGCAGCGCCTTCAACAGGCATCCGCCGCACGCGCGCAGGAAGCTGCCGGTGGCCAAGTGCTGTACTCGGGCGACGCCAACCTGACCGATGAGCAGATCGCCAGCCTGCCTTTCGATCTCTACCGGCAGGGATATGAGTATTACTGGAAGACGCACGCTCATCCGGGCTCCACCTTCAAGTACACCACCAGCAGCCTGCTGGACCTGATGCGCTGGGATGCGACCGACCAGATCGAACTGATCGACCAGCCGCTGCTGATGATCGCCGGCAGCAAGGCCGACAGCCGCTACATGACCGAGGACGCGTTCGCCAAAGCGACAGGGACCAAAGACAAGGAGCTGTTCACCCTGGAAGGTGCCACCCACATCGAAACCTACTGGGTGCCGCGGCATGTGGATGCGGCGGTGGCCAAGCTGACGACTTTCTATGGACGCACGTTGTGATCGACCGTGCCCGTCCGGGCGGCGACAAACAGAACGATCTGCATTGAGGACTTCATGATGACCAGAACACTGTTGGGCATTGCACTGGGTGTCGCCGCGCCCTTGGCGCAGGGCGCCGAAGCAGACACGCAGCAGATCGTGCGTGGTGGCACGCAGGCTTCCACCGCAGGTCCAGCCGAGTACTTCACCGGCAAGGTCCGCGTTGATCCGTTGTTCCCGGCCGAAGCGGGCATTCCTGCATCGGCGGCCTATGTGACGTTCGACGCCGGCGCGCGATCGGCGTGGCATACGCATCCCGCCGGGCAACGGCTGGTGGTGGTGTCCGGTGTCGGCCTGACCCAGCAATGGGGCAAGCCGGTGCAGGAGATCCGACCGGGGGATGTGGTGGTCTGTCCGCCGGGAGTGAAGCACTGGCATGGCGCATCGGCGAGCAGTGCGATGACTCATCTGGCGGTGAGCGGCACGGTGGATGGCAAGACCGTGCACTGGATGGAGAAGGTCAGTGATGACGCTTACAACGCCCGTTAGCCGGCGACGATGCGGCTGGGTTGCTGCCGGCATCTGCATGGCGGCCCTGACCATGCCACATGCCTACGCCCATCCGCCGCAGGAGACACGCGCCATGAGCAACACCCACGCCGACGCACAGCAGCTATCGGCCCGACAGCAGTCCATCCCGTTGATTGCCGCTGCGATGGCCACCAGCAACATGCCCCGGCTCGACATGGCGCTGAACCGTGGTCTGGATGCCGGCCTCACCGTCAGTGAAGCGAAGGAAATCCTGGTGCAGCTTTACGCCTATACCGGTTTCCCGCGCAGCCTCAACGCGCTGGCGGAACTGCTGCGCGTGACCGATGCCCGCAGGCAGCGTGGCATCGAGGACGCGCCCGGACATGAACCCAGTCGCGCCATTCCGGTAGGGAATGCATTGCTGGCCGCAGGTACCGCCAACCAGACGCGTATCTCCGGCGCACCGGTCACTGGCCCGGTGATGGAGTTCGCGCCGGTCATCAACCAGTACCTGCAGACGCACCTGTTCGGTGACATCTTCGAACGCGACACCCTGGACTGGCAGAGCCGCGAGCTGGCCACCGTCGGCGCATTGGCAGTCACGCCCGGGGTGGAAGCACAGCTGCGCTCACATGTTGCGGCCAGTCAGCGGGTTGGCCTGACCATCGCGCAGCTGCGCCAGGTTGCGCGGCTGCTGGCCGAAAGCGGAGAGGCCGCTGCGGCAGCGCGTGCCGATGCGGCCATTGACCAGAACGTCGCCGCTTCCGCGCGTTGATGCTTGCCTGCGCTGCGGGCCGGATCAGCGTGCGTAACGCAGCGCATCGCGCAGCAGGGTGAAGGCCGGTGAGGACTGCCGGCGGCTTGGGTAGTACAGGTGATAGCCCGGGAAGGGCGGGCACCAGTCGGCCAGTACGCGAACCAAGGTGCCGGCCTCGATGTGTGCGTGCACCAGATCCTCGGGCATGTAGGCCAGGCCCAGCCCTTCCAGCGCGGCCTGCAGGCGCATGGCGATGTTGTTGAACACCAGCTGGCCTTCCACTCTCACCTTCAGTTCCTTGCCCTTCTTCTCGAACTCCCAGGCGAAGATGCCGCCGTGGGTGGGCAGCCGGATGGTGATGCAGTTGTGCCCGGTCAGGTCATGCGGCGATTTCGGTCTGGGGTGCCGCTGGAAATAGGCGGGCGAACCCACCACCGCCATCCGCAGCTGCGGACCGACCGGCATCGCGATCATGTCCCGTGCCACCTGTTCCCCCAGGCGGATGCCGGCGTCATAGCCCTCGGCGACGATGTCGGTCAGTCCGTAGTCCACGATCACTTCGATGTTCAGATCGGGATGGTCGGGCAGCAGCTTGCCCAGCACCGGTTGCATGACGGTGATCGCCGCGTGCTCGCCGGCGGTGATGCGCAGGCGGCCGGCGGGTTTGTCACGGAAGGCATTGAGCTGGGCAAGTTCGCTGTCGATTTCTTCGAATCGGGGCGCGATGACGCGCAGCAGCTGTTCTCCAGCTTCGGTCGGCGACACGCTGCGCGTGGTGCGGGCAAGCAGGCGCACGCCCAGGCGTTCTTCCAGTTGCCGCATGGACCGGCTCAATGCCGGCTGGGACATGCCCAGCTGGGCGGCGGCGCGGGTGAAGCTGCGCTCGCGCGCCACCAGCGCGAAGAGGGCCAGCTGATCGTAATGTTCGATCCCCATTGATGCGCACCAGATATAAGCGATATCCGATTATGCCTCTGCAAGACCAGGTGCGGGAGGCGTAGATTGCCGCCATGACGACTCGGCTGCCCGATGCTGGCCACCCCACGTACCGCTCGACAAGGAGCCAGACATGAAGACCCGAAAGCTTGGACAAGGCCTGGAGGTATCTGCCCTCGGGCTGGGCTGCATGGGCATGAGTTCAGCCTATGGGCTGGCCGCCGACAAGCGGGAGATGATCGCGCTCATCCGCACCGCGGTGGAACGCGGCGTCACCCACTTCGATACTGCTGAAGCCTACGGTCCCTTCGTCAATGAAGAACTCGTGGGCGAGGCGCTGGCGCCGCTGCGCGACCAGGTGGTCATTGCCACCAAGTTCGGCTTCGACATCGACCCTGCAACCGGTGCACGGGGCGGCGGCACCAACAGCCGGCCCGAGCACATCAAAGCCGTGGCCGAAGCCAGCCTGAAGCGGCTGCGCACGGATCGCGTCGACCTGTTCTACCAGCACCGGGTGGACCCGGCGGTGCCGATCGAAGAGGTCGCTGGCGCCGTCAAAGAACTGATCGCTGAAGGCAAGGTCAAGCATTTCGGGCTATCCGAGGCAGGCGTGCAGACCATCCGCCGGGCACACGCCGTGCAGGCAGTGACCGCGGTGCAGAGCGAGTACTCGCTGTTCTGGCGAGGCCCGGAAGATGAGCTGCTTTCCGTGCTGCAGGAGCTGCAGATCGGCTTCGTGCCGTTCAGTCCCCTGGGCGCGGGTTTCCTGACCGGCAGGATCGACGAGCACACCCGGTTCGACGCCACCGATTTCCGCACTGTCGTGCCACGTTTCTCTGCAGCGTCGCGCAGGGCGAACATGGCACTGGTCGACGTAGTGAAGACCGTGGCATCGGAGAAGGGCGCAACGCCGGCGCAGGTTGCATTGGCCTGGTTGCTTGCGCAGAAACCCTGGATCGCGCCGATTCCGGGGACGACGAAGCTGCATCGCCTGGAAGAAAATCTCGGTGCCGTTGAACTGGTGCTTGATGCGCAGGACCTGGCCCGTATCGATCAACAGCTTGCGGACATCCACCTCAGTGGCGAGCGGCTTCCCGAGGCAGCACTGAAGATGACCGGCCTGTAGTCCATGCAAGCACGGCGCGGCCCCGCCTCAGCGTCGCTCATACCAGCCGCGCGACGCATTGACGATGCGCACCACCGACAACATCACCGGCACTTCGATCAATACACCGACCACCGTCGCCAGCGCCGCACCGGAATGCACGCCGAACAGCCCCACGGCAGTGGCCACTGCCAGCTCGAAGAAGTTGCTGGCACCAATCAGCGCCGAAGGACCGGCCACGCAGTGGGCGACCCCCAGGCGTCGGTTGAGCAGGTAGGCCAGCCCTGAGTTGAAGTAGACCTGGATCAGGATCGGTACTGCCAGGATGGCGATGACCAGCGGCTGCCGCACGATCTGCTCGCCTTGGAAGCCGAACAGCAGCACCAGCGTCAGCAGCAACGCCAGCAGCGAGACCGGCCCCAGCTTTCGCAGCGCGGACTGCAGGCCGGCCTGCCCGCCGCGGGCCAGCAGCCAGCGCCGCAGCAGTACGGCCACCAGCACCGGCGCGATGATGTATAGCGACACCGACAGCAGCAGCGTGTCCCACGGCACGCTGATCGCCGACAGGCCCAGCAGCAGTGCCACCACCGGTGCATACGCCACCACCATGATCGCGTCGTTCAACGCCACCTGGCTGAGGGTGAAGTTGGCATCGCCGCGGCACAGGTTGCTCCATACGAACACCATGGCGGTGCAGGGCGCTGCCGCCAGCAGGATCAGCCCGGCGATGTAGCTGTCGACCTGTGCGGCGGGCAGCGCATCGGCAAACACGTGGCGCAGGAAGAACCAGCCCAGCAGTGCCATCGAGAACGGCTTGACCGCCCAGTTGATGAACAACGTCACGCCGATGCCTTTCCAGTGCTGGCCGAGCTGGCGCATCGCACTGAAATCAACCCGCAGCAGCATCGGGATGATCATCAACCAGATCAGCACGGCGATGGGCAGGTTGACCTTGGCCACCTCCGCCGACGCCAGCGCAGCAAATGGCTGCGGCAGTGCGTGGCCAAGCAGGGTGCCGGCCACGATGCACAGCGCCACCCACAGCGTCAGGTAGCGCTCGAACAACCCCATCGGTGCCGTCGCGCTCACGCCTGGCCGTCCTCGGGTTGCACGAAACCGATGCGATCCAGCGCGTCTTTCAACTGCCCGCGGTCGGACCAGGTGGCAGCGGGCAATGCCAGCAGCGCCAGCAACCGCGCCTTGACGATGGCATGCGCCTGCGCGAACGCGGCCGCCTTGTCATCCGCGCTGCCCTCGACGGCGGCCGGATCTGGCAAGCCCCAGTGCGTGCGCACGAAGTCGCCGAACACCACCGGGCACGCCTCGGCCGCTGCGGCATCGCAGACCGTGATCACCAGGTCCATCGGCGCGGCATCGGCGAACTCGTCCCACGATTTGCTGCGCAGGCCTGCGGTGGCGATGCCCTCGGCCTGCAACTGGGCAAGGGCGAATGGATTGACCGCGCCGGCTGGCTGGCTGCCGGCGCTGAACACCTCGAAGCGGTGGCCGGCCCACGCCCGCAGCGTGGCTTCGGCAAGAACACTGCGGGCGGAATTGCCCGTGCACAGGAACAGGACGCGTTGGGTGGTCACGAAGCGGATCTCCGGTCAGCAGGCGCAATCAGGGGACGTCGGGCTGCAGGCCGGATCGGGCGAGCCTGCGCAGCAGTTGTGGGTGAGGTACTCGATCAGGCCGGTCATGGCACTGAAGTTGGCGCGGTAGCAGACGTTGCGGCCCTGGCTCTCGCTCTCGACCAGCCCGGCCTGCAGCAGCTCCTTCAGGTGGAAGCTGAGCGTGGCCGGCGGCACCTGCAGGGCGGTGCCGATGTCGCCGGCCATGCGGCCGGCCGGGCCGGCTTCCACCAGCAACCGGAAGGCGGCCAGGCGGGTGGCATGGCCAAGGGCGGTGAGGGCGGCGATTGCATTTTTCGTTTCCATATTTCTAGAATAGTCGAATGAATGAATCCATCGCAAGTCCCATCCTCCCGAATCTGGCCGAAGCCTCGCTTCCCCAGCCCGACCTGTCTCAACTGGGCACCGGCCGCACGCATGCGCCGCGGATCCTGCTGCTGTATGGCTCGCTGCGCCCGCAGTCGTTCAGCCGCAAGCTGGCGCTGGAGGCCGAGCACCTGCTGCGTCACCTCGGCTGCGAGACCCGGGTGTTCGATCCGCATGCGTTGCCCATGCTCGACAGCGTCGGCGCCGATCACCCTGAAGTGCAGCGCCTGCGCGCGTGGTCGCAATGGTCCGAAGGCCAGGTCTGGATCAGCCCGGAGCGTCACGGCACGGTCACCGGCGTGTTCAAGAACCAGATCGACTGGCTGCCGCTGGAAGATGGCAGCGTGCGCCCGACGCAGGGCAGGACGCTGGCGGTGATGCAGGTCAGTGGCGGTTCGCAGTCGTTCAACACGGTCAACACGCTGCGCGTGCTGGGGCGGTGGATGCGCATGCTGACCATCCCCAACCAGTCGTCGGTGGCCAAGGCATGGCAGGAGTTCGACGAGAACGGGCAGATGAAACCCTCGGCGTACTACGACCGGGTGGTGGATGTGATGGAGGAGCTGGTCAAGTTCACTCTGCTCACGCGGGACCGTTCGGATTACCTGGTGGATCGCTACAGCGAGCGCAAGGGTGATCAGCAGGCGGCCGCATTGGCGCGCTCGGCCGGGGCGGTGGTTGCACGTTGACGGCAGGCGGCGGCCGCAGGGATGCGCGTGTGCGCGGGCGCATCACCTCAATCCACTACCATGGGCCACCCCTCCAGGATGTGCCCCGATGTCGCTCGTCATCCCGACCCTGCCCAAGCCTCCCGCCGCACGCATCGCCGCCTGGTTGATGATGCTGCTGGGCATGTGGCTGGCACTGAAGCTTGGCCTGGTGGTGACCCTGCTGTCGGGCCTGCTGGTGTTCCAGCTGACCCATGTGCTCGCCTCCACCGTGGAAGGCAAACTGCGTCCCGGGCGGGCACGGGCGATCGCGGTGATCGTGCTGTCGGCGGTGATCATCAGCGCATTGGTGCTGGCAGGTATCGGCGTGGCCTCGTTCTTCCGCAACGAGACCGGCGGCCCTGACGTGTTGCTGGCACGGTTGATGGACATCCTCAACACCTCCCGGCACCAGGTGCCGGCCCTGCTGCAGCCCTACATCCCTGAAGACCTGACGGCGCTGCGTGCGGCCGTCAACGAATGGGCCGCCGAGCACCAGCGCCAGCTGGGCGTGGCCGGCACGTCGGTGGTGCAGGTGGGGGTGCGCGTGCTGATCGGCATGGTGCTGGGCGCGATGATCGCGCTGTACGACGAACTGCCGCTGCCGAAGATGGGCCCGCTGGCGCAGGAACTGATCGGCCGTACCAGCCGCCTGGCCACCGCGTTCCGCCAGGTGGTATTTGCCCAGGTCAAGATCTCGCTGCTCAACACCGTGTTCACCGCCATCTTCCTGCTGGGCGTGCTGCCGCTGTTCGGCGTGCACCTGCCACTGTCGAAGACGCTGGTGCTGATCACCTTCATCGCCGGCTTGCTGCCGGTGGTGGGCAACATCATCTCCAACACCATCATCACCATCGTCGCGTTGTCGGTATCGTTCTACGTGGCCGTGGCTGCGCTGCTGTACCTGGTGGTGATCCACAAGCTGGAGTACTTCCTCAACGCACGCATCGTCGGCGGCGAGATCCAGGCGCGCGCCTGGGAGCTGCTGCTGGCCATGCTGGTGATGGAAGCGGCGTTCGGCCTGCCTGGGCTGGTGGCCGCGCCGGTGTTCTACGCCTACGTGAAGCGCGAACTGGTGGACCAGCGCTGGATTTGACCCACCGTTACGCGAGCGCAGCGCTACACTGATCCGCACGCCAGGGGGTACATCGATGGGCCGCAGGGCATCGCCAAACGGACTGCAGACCTGGCTCTGGATCCTCGGTGGCCTGTTCGTGCTGTGCACCCTGCCGCTGATGGCCATTGCGCTGGTGCAGGGCACGCAGCGCTACACCGAAGCCGAGGCCAACCTGGTCAGCCTGCGGCAGCTGCGGCAGACCTTCGAGCTGGCCAATCTGGTGTCAGCCGAGCGTGGGCCAGCCAACAGCCTGCTCGGCGCCGACAGCACCGATGCGCAGGAGCAGCGCCGGTTGGCTGCACAGCTGGTGGTCGCCCGGCAGCGGGTGGACGCAGCGACGCAGCACCTGCAGAGCGTGTTCCAGACCGACCCGCGGGTGGTGGACGAAACACCGCGCCTGCATGAAGCGCAGCGGCGGCTGCAGACCGCGCGCGCTGCGGTGGACCGCGTCGCCGCATTGCCCAGGGGCGAGCGCTCGGCAGAGGATGTGGAGCACGCGATCAACAGCATGTTCGCGGTGTACGACCGGCTGCAGGCGCTGACGTCGGTGCAGATCAGCGACCTGGTCGCCGCCGATCGCGAAGCTGCGATTCCTGCCATGCAGGGGCAGATCCTGATCGACCTGCGCGAGCACGGTGGCCGCTTGGCATCCAACGTGATGGTGCCGCTGGCGGTGCCCGGCGCGTGGCGGGAGCCACAGGTGCGCGCTGCGCAGCAGACCGAGGGCCGCCTGCTGGAGCTGTGGCGGTTGGCGGCCAGCCACGAGTCTGTATTCCGCAGCGAGCCGACGCTGTCTTGGCATTGGGACATGGCGCGCCGGCAGTTCTTCGGCCAGTCGCTGCCGATGGTGGAACAGCTGATCGAAGATGGGCGGCGTGGGGTGCCGCCACCCTGGACGGCGGCCGAGTTCACCTCGCGCTACGTGCCCACCCTGCAATCGCTGGAAGCGCTGCGCGATGGCTACCTCGGCGTTTCGATCGCGCGCTTCGAGCACACCCGCAACAAGGAAGCGGTCCGCCTGGCCGTGCTGGCCGCCACGGTGCTGGGGACGTTGCTGCTGCTTGCGCTGGCCCTGCGCATCGCCCACGTGCAGATCCTGCGGCCGTTGCTGCAGGCGCAGGCGCAGGTGATCCAGATCGCCTCGGATACGCCGGGCACCGAGCAGCATGCCACCCACCCGATGGCGGAAATGCAGCGCCTGTTCGATGCCATCGAGGTACTGCGGGCGAAGTCGCATCAGCGCTCTGCATTGACCCGTGAGCTGCGTGAGCTGGCCGATACCGATCAGCTGACCGGCCTGTTGAACCGGCGCTCGCTGGAAGAGCTGGTACGACAGCGGCATGCCGATGGAAGCACGCAGGCGGTGGTGATTCTGCTGGATGTCGATCATTTCAAGTCGATCAACGATGGGCAGGGCCATGCGGCCGGCGACGATGTGCTGGTGCAGGTGGCGCAGCTGCTGCGCCGCCACCTGCGCCGCAACGACAGCGTCGCCCGTTACGGCGGCGAGGAATTCCTGGTGCTGCTGGCCGAAGGCGATCTGGCCAGTGGCCGGCAGCTGGCCGAGTCGCTGCGGGCGGCACTGCGCGGCAAGGACATCGTGCTGGGCAGTGGCGAGATCCTGCGGGTCACCGCCAGCTTCGGCGTTGCTCAGGGCACGCTTGACCCGATCGGCTGGCACGCGCTGGTACGCGCCGCCGACACCGCCATGTACGCGGCCAAAGCGCTGGGCCGCGACCGGGTGCAGGTGGCTACGGGTGGGCGTGCAGCACGCTGAGGGTAGCCTTGTTCATCGCCAGCGCACGCGCTTCTGCCTAGACTGGCCGCTCGTCTGCCGGAGGAGTACGCCATGACTCTGCGTTCCGTTGTGACTGCCACGCTGGTGGCGGGCCTGTTCGCTGGCTGCGCCAGCAGTGCACCGCAAGCCGATGCGGGCGCCGATGCACCGCGTCATCCTTCGATCGCCGCGGATGCCAGCCCGGTACCAGCCTTCACCGGCGGTGGTGAAGGCTGGTCCATCGAGATCGCCTCCACCGGCAAGGGCAACCACGATGCCACGCTCACCATCGCCGGCCGCAACAGCACCGGTACGCTGCGCTACCTCGGCCAGCCGGCCGGTGCGCCCAGTTCGTTGACAGTACTCAACGGTGAGCTGGGCAAGCAGCCCACCATCGTCGAGATCAAGCGCGAGCCTTGCCGCAATGCCGAAGGCGTGGATACATCGGCCAGCGTGCAGGTGACGGTTGAAGGCCAGCCACAGCGCCGCGGGTGCGGCTTCCTGGCCGTGTACTGACCGATACACGCATGATCGACATTCCGCTGCTGGAAACCCCCCGCCTGCGCCTGCGCGCGCAGCGCCTGGACGACTTCCCCGTGTATGCCGCATTCCTGGCCTCGCCCCGCGCACGCGGCATGGGTGGGCCATTTGGTGAGGTTGCCGCGTGGGGACAGTTCTGCCACGACCTGGCCAGCTGGCATCTGTTCGGGCACGGCGCGTTGATGATCGAGCGCCGCGATACGGGCGAGTGCATCGGCCAGGTTGGCATCAACCATGGCCCGCTGTTCCCGGAACAGGAACTGGGCTGGTTGCTGTATGCCGGGCAGGAAGGGCAGGGTTTCGCCAGCGAAGCCGCTGCGGCGTTGCGTGATTGGGCGTTCGTGGTGCGTTGCCTGCCGACCCTGGTCAGCTACATGGCAGCGGACAACCACGCCTCGCAGGCTGTGGCGGTTCGCCTTGGCGGTGTGCTGGATGGGGCGGCGGTGCGCAGCGATCCGGACGATCTGGTGTTCCGCTATCCGCGTTGACGCTCGAGTGTCACTGCAGCGCGAGCGCAGAAGCACCGCCGGGCTCACCGCGTGAAGAAACCGGCAGCAGTCATCCACGCCTCGGTCACCGCACTGGGCAGACGCTGGGCGCCCACCTGTCGAAGGAACTGCGCATGACCACGCTCACCCTGCCCGAACTGGCCAAGAAGATGGCCGGCATCGATTTCACCATGCTGCAGACTCATGCCGGTGGCCAGATCGCTGGGCGCCCGATGAGCAACAACGGCGATGTGGACTACGACGGCGACAGCTGGTTCTTCACCATGGAAGAGACCGACATGGTGCGCGAGATCAGCGCCGACCCGAACGTGGCGCTGGGTCTTACCGGCAGCAAGTCACTGCTGGGCAAGCCGCCGCTGTTCGTGCACGTGCAGGGCAGGGCAGCGCTGGTCCGCGATCGCGGCACGATGGCCCAGCACTGGGTGAAGGACCTGGAGCGGTGGTTCGAACAGGGTGTCGACACGCCAGGGCTGGTGCTGATCCACGTGCACGCCAGCCGCATCCACTACTGGGATGGCGAGGACGAGGGCGAAATCGTGGTCTGATCGCGGAACCCGTACAGGGCCCCGTGCCTTGCGTCCATGGGTCAGGAGTGCGCAGGCTCGCCGGACCACGCTGCCAGTTCCGGCGCCAGCGCATGTTCCACTGCGCGGCGCAGCAGGGCCGGGGCCACGTAATGCCGATGCGCGCTGTCGATCATCGCCATGTAGAAGCGACCGAACGCATTGAGCGTCTGCACGCGCGAGCCCAGGCTGATCTCGACCTGGCCGTCCTCGTTGAACTGCACGCGTACGCTGCTGCGGAAGCACAGATGGCGGTCATCGGCACCGAGCAGCACTTCGGCACACCGGTCTTCCGCATCCACCTGCGCATCCAGTACCGGGAAACGACCACCGAAGACGCGGCTGCGGTCGCTGGACAGCAGTGACGACACCGGACAGCCCAGCGGGGAGGTGCGCAGGCGCAGCGGCGCAACCAGGCGATTGCGCAGGGCCATCAAGCGGCCGACGCCGGCTGGCGGGTTGCGCAGGAATCCGTCCAGTACGTCGGCCAGCAGTGCGGAGGCGGAGCGGTGGCCGGTCTGCCCGCCGTGCAGCGCCAGCGTGGTCGTGTCGTTGTAGTGACTGTGCGGCAGTGCGCTGGCGAGCATCCCCTGCGTGGGCGCCGCGCTGCTGCAGACCGGGTACGCCGGCGTCGCCCGTTCCACGAATCCGCGCAGTGGCTCCAGGCTGAGGCGGCGCAGCGGCCCGAGCAACGTGCGCGTCTGCGCGCACAGGCGCGCGCGCAGGCTGGGTGCTGCCGCCTGCAGTGACAACTGCAGCAACGGTGTGGCCGCCAGCGTGGTTGCGGTGGGCCAGTGCGCTGCAGGCAGCACGTCGGTCAAGCTGGGGATGTCTGCGGCATTGGCCTGTGCCTGTGCGCGTGCCTGCTCGCTCATTGCCCCGGCCAGTTCATTGCTGTGGCACGAGAGCGCGAACAGCGCAGGGTGTGCCGGACTGTTCGAGGCGAACTGGTGCCAGGTGCCGCCGCCAAAGCGCACGGTGAACAGGCAATCCGGTGGGATGCGGACACGACGCAGTGACCGCAGGAAGTGTGCGGGATCGTCCGCCAGCTGCCCATCGGACGCGCTGGCAAACCGTAGTTCGGCACCCGCACTGCCGGCGATGGCGGTGAACATGCGCGGCCCGGCATGACGATGGAAGGGATGGCCACCGGCACCCACCACGAAGCTGTACAGCGACGACGCATCGCCGTGCTGCAGGTGCATGCCACCCAGCCGCGCTGAAGGCTCGTCCAGTGCATCGATGAAAGCGGGGTGGTGGCGCTGGCGCTGGCTGGCATCGCTCACCAGCGCATCGCCGGCACCGATGCCGAGCTGCGCGATCAGAGTGACTTCCACCGGGCCACCGCCGTCCTGTGCCGGAAGCTGGATACTCGGGAACGAACGGCTGGTGCGGGTCGAACCGGGCATCGCAGTGCTCCTCAGCGGGCGGGTGTCTTGCGGCGTGCGCGCGCTTCGCGCTTCAGCGGGCCACCGACCGGACAGACTTCGGCGGCCCAGGAAAACAGCGTGTTGGCCAGGCGCTCGGGCACCTGCCGGAAGTACACGAACTGGCCGCGCTTCTCGCGTTCGATCAGGCCGGCGTCTTCCAGGATGCGCAGGTGGCTGGACAGTGCCGGCTTGCTGAAATCGAAGCGCTCGGCCAGCTCGCCCGCGCTGAGCTCGCCGGCGCTGAGGTAGGCCAGGATCTGCCGGCGTGCGGTGGAGGCCAGGGCTTCGAAGATGCGGTCCATGGGGTTAGTTAACTAATTCGTTAACTGATGTTCTCCCTGGGGCTGGATGATGTCAAGCGCGGGCGTGCCCGTTGCGTTCTGCCACCCGGCTTTGCCATCCTCCCCGCTGTTTTCCGTTCCCTGGAGTTGCGATGCGCCCTGCGCCCTGGCTGACGGCTGGCCTGCTGCTGCCGATCGTGGTGATGGCCCAGCCCGCGCGTGCGCCGAAGGCACCGGCGCAGGATCCCTTCAGCGAACTGTTCGACACCGCCTGCATGCAGCACATCGGCGCACCGGCGCGCCTGCAGTCGCTGATGGATGCCAACGGCCTGACCCCGCTGCAGCCGGCCGAGGCGGCCACGTTGCTGCAGGGCCAGCCGGGCATGGCGTGGATGGTGCCGTTGGCCAGTGGCCGCTATGCGGTCAGCTGGGCCGACGATGGCACCTGTACCGTGTATGCCGAGAAGGCCGACCCGGCAGTGGTGCAGAAGGGCTTCGCGCGGCTGATGCAGGCCGCGCCGAAACCGCTGCAGATCCGCTCGCTGCCCTCGCGCGGTCCATTGTCCGGCGACCAGGTGGCGATCCAGTACGGCTGGGCAACGCCGGGCGAGAGCAAGCTGCGCGTGCGCTTCCGGCTGGTTACCCGGCAGGCCGCCGAAGCGGGGGTGCAGGCGATGGCCTCGGCCACGCCGGGCGAAGCGATGCGCGAACAGGCCGCGCCGCCTGCATCCGCACCCGCCCGGTAACGGCGCCGGAGCGGAAGCGATTCAGCCAACAGCCCCCGGATGTGATATATCGTTTATCGATAAATCCACCCCGGGGCGGCAGGGCCGCTCCACATCGGAGGCTGCTTGACCGTTCGTCCCGCCCGCGCCCTTCCTGCGCGCGGCTTGTTCACCCTGGCCCAGACCGCCGTGCAGGCGGTGCGCGCGATGTGCTGGCTGGGCATCCTGGCCGCGCTGCTGGCAGTGCCGCTGGTGGCCTACGACCGCAGCTGGCTGCTGGACAGCGTGCACGATGCGCACGCGGCGGCCATGCACGGTTCGCATCTGTTCCTGCATTTCTGCGTGGGCCTTGCCGCCATCGTCGCGCTGCTGGTGCTGTGCCTGGTGTTCCTGCGCCACCTGGCGCGGCTGCTGCGGTCTGCGGCCAACGAGCGCCCCTTCACCCATGCCAATGCCGTGCGCCTGCAACGCATGGCCTGGCTGATGCTGGCGATGGAGGTGCTGTCGATCGTGATCGGGCTCTACGCCAGCTGGATGGGGCCGGACTTCGCCTGGATGGAGGTGGGCGGCGGCATGTCGATCACCGGCCTGGTCGCGGTGCTGATGCTGTTCGTGCTGGCGCGGGTGTTCACCGTCGGCGCAGCGATGCGCGACGATCTGGACAGCGTGATTTGATGAGCATGAGCTGATGGCGATCATCATCACCCTCGACCGCATGCTGCAGCAACGTGGCATGACCCTGTCCGAGCTGGCCGGGCGCATCGACATCACCCTGGCCAACCTGTCGATCCTGAAGACCGGCAAGGCACGTGCGATCCGCTTTTCCACGCTCGATGCGATCTGCCGCGAACTGCAATGCAGCCCCGGCGACCTGCTCGGGCATGACCCCACGCAGGCGCAGGATGCGGATTGACCTTCGCCCCGCCGCGCGCCTGAATCGCATCACTTTCCCCTTACTGACGAAACGGACCTGAAATGGAATGGTTGGCTGACCCCTCGATATGGATGGGCCTTGCAACCCTGGTCGTGCTGGAGATCGTTCTCGGCATCGACAACCTGGTGTTCATCGCGATCCTGGCCGACAAGCTGCCGCCGCACCAACGCGACCGCGCGCGGGTGATCGGCCTGGCGCTGGCGCTGCTGATGCGGCTGGTGCTGCTGGCCGCGCTGGCCTGGATCATGAAACTGACCGAACCGCTGGTCACCCTGTTCGAGCACAGCTTCTCCGGGCGTGATCTGATCCTGCTGGGCGGCGGCCTGTTCCTGCTGTTCAAGGGCACGATGGAACTGCACGAGCGGCTGGAAGGCCGCGAGCATCACGAAGATGGCAAGAAGGTCTACGCCAGCTTCGCGATGGTGGTGGCGCAGATCGTGGTGCTCGATGCCGTGTTCTCGCTGGACTCGGTGATCACCGCCGTCGGCATGGTCGACAACCTCGGCGTGATGTATGCGGCAGTGACCATCGCGATGGTGCTGATGCTGTTGGCCAGCAAACCGCTGACCCGCTTCGTCAACAAGCACCCGACCGTGGTGGTGCTGTGCCTGGGCTTCCTGCTGATGATCGGTTTCAGCCTGGTGGCCGAGGGCCTGGGCTACAAGATTCCGAAGGGGTACCTGTACGCGGCCATCGCGTTCTCGATCCTGGTGGAAGCGTTCAACCAGTGGATACGTTTCAACCACGAGCGCAACGAGCAGCGCCAGCCGTTCCGCCAGCGTACCGCCGATGCAGTGCTGCGCCTGCTGGGCGCGCGCCAGGCCAATGGCCACGATGAAGAAGAAGCCGATGAACGTGGCAGTACCGAAGAACGCCTGCAGCCGGCCGAGCACGAGATGATACGCAGCGTGCTGGGCCTGGCTGACCGCCCGGTGTCCAGCGTGATGACCGTGCGTGCCGACGTGCAGTGGATCGACATGGCGCGCGGTGACGACGACGTGGTCGCCCGCCTGGTGGCGTCGCCGCATACGCGGATGCTGGTGGGCGACGGTGACCTGGACAGCCTGCGTGGCGTGGTGCAGAGCCGCGACCTGCTGGCCGACCTGCTGCAGGGCAAGCCACTGCAACTGGAAGGCAACCTGCGCGAGCCGCAGTACGTGCTGTCCAGCGCCAGTGCGTTGCAGGCCCTGGAGCTGATCCGCCAGCATCCGGTGCCGCTGGCGGTGGCGGTGGACGAGTACGGCAGCGTGGAAGGCCTGGTGACCGCCAACGACCTGCTGGCGGCCATCGCCGGTGATCTGGCCGATACCCAGGACGAGCGCTATGGCGTGGTCGCGCAGGGCGAGGACTGCTGGGACGCCGACGGCGCGCTGACCCTGGACGACCTGCAGCGGCTGGCCGGCGTGTCGCTGCCGCGCAGCGCGGACTACATGACCATCTCCGGGCTGGTGCTGGAACAGCTGGGGCGCCTGCCCGACATCGGCGACACGCTGGAGGTGGCCGGTATCCGCATCACCGTGCTGGCAATGGAGAAGCGCCGCATCACGCGGTTGCGGGTGGAGCGCTTGCCGGAGGCGTGACGACGGTAGAGCCGAGCCCGTGCTCGGCTCTATCCATTGCCATCTTCTGCCGTCACCATGGCGGGCCTGTTTACCGTTCTGGATTGTCGTAGTGCTGAGTACGATTGGTTTTCTGATGGGCCTGTATGTGGCCTGGCGCCTGTTCTGGCCACTGCGCCTGCCTGTCTGGTTGAAGGTGGTGCTGTCCGTGCTGCTGGTGGGCATTGCCGTGCAGCTGCGCATCGTCGCCAGCTTCTGGGGCACGATGGCCTCGCCGGAAATTCCGAAGATGGCCATCGCCACGCTGGCCACCGGCTCCACCGCGGTGCTGCTGCTGGCCCTGGCGCTGCTGGTGCTGGACGCCGGACTGTTGGCTGCCCGCCTGTTGCGCGCACCGCGTGCCCTGTCTGCACTGCGCAGCAGGGCGCTACGCCCGTCCGTTGCGGTGCTGGCACTGCTGCTCAGCGGCTTCGGTGTCAGCCAGGGCATGGCCGTACCCCAGCCGCGGCAGATCGAGGTGGCCATCGCCGGCCTGCCGCAGGCCTTCGATGGCTACCGCGTGCTGCAGCTCACCGACATCCATGCCAGCCGCCTGCTCACCGGCGACTGGGTGCGCCAGGTCGTAGCAGCAAGCAATGCGCTGCAACCGGACCTGGTGGTGATCACCGGTGACCTCATTGACGGCAGCGTGCAGGCGCGCCGCAACGATTACACCCCACTGGCTGACCTGCGTGCGCCGGACGGGGTGATCGTCATCACCGGCAACCACGAGTACTACGCGCAGTACAGCGAATGGATGCAGGCGTTCCGCGCGCTGCACATGCAGGTGCTGGAAAACAGCCACACCCAGGTGCTTCGTGGTGATGCAGCGCTGACCATCGCCGGGGTGACCGACCCGGTGGCCTCGCGCTATGGCCTGCCACTGCCCGACCTGGACGCCGCACTGGCCGGTGCCGACCTGACCGCACCGGTGATCCTGCTTGACCATCGGCCACGCAATGCACGCGAAGCGGCTGCACGCGGGGTGAAGCTGCAGCTTTCCGGGCACACCCATGGCGGCCAGATCATCGGCATGGACGAGCTGGTGAAGCGTGCCAACGGCGGCTTCGTTTCCGGCCGCTATGCGGTGGATGGCATGACGCTCTACGTGAGCAACGGTGCCGGCCTGTGGGCGGGATTCCCGGCGCGCATCGGCGTGCCGTCGGAGATCACGTTGATCACCCTGCGCCGGGCGCCGTAACAGAGTGGGGTCGGATCCCTTTGCCAGCGGCAAAGGGCTCTGACCCCATTTAACCCGGGGGGCATCCACGCATGGCGTGGATCTACTGCGTTCCTTCCGGGGCATCCACGCATGGCGTGGATCTACTGCATCGTCACTGCCGCCATGACACCCTTCGGCGATGAAGGAAAACACGCAATGACTGCGGGGCGGCAGCGCTCGATGTGGGTGGCCGGCCTGTCCACGGTGGTGGAGTGGTACGACTTCACCCTGTACCTGTACTTCGCCACGGTGCTGTCGCGGGTGTTCTTCGGCGGCGGCCAGGAGGCGATGCTGGTTACCCTGGCCGGCTTCGCGGTGTCCTACCTGATGCGTCCGCTCGGTGCGCTGTGCTTCGGCCACCTGGGCGACCGGCTCGGCCGGCGCTGGATGCTGCTGGCCTCGATGGCGCTGATGGCGGCGGCCATGCTGGCCACCGCGTTGCTGCCGACGGCGGCGACCGCTGGTGCGACTGCCGGCGTGCTGCTGTTGATCCTGCGCTGCGTGATGGCATTCTCGGTGGGCGGCGAATACACCGGCGTGGTCGCCTACCTGCTGGAAAGCGCGCCGGCGCGACGACGCGGCCTGGTCACTTCGTTGGCCTCGGCGGCCAGTGAAGTGGGCGCGTTGCTGGCGGTGGCGATCTCCGCGCTCACGGTGGCGCTGTTGCCTGCGCCGCAGCTGGACAGCTGGGGCTGGCGAATCCCGTTCTTCTTCGGCGCGGCGCTGGCACTGGTGATCCTGATCGCGCGTTCGGGCATGCACGAATCGCCGGAGTTCGAACGGCAGCGACGCGAAGGCAGCATTCCCGCCACGCCGCTGCGGCATGTCCTGCGCAACCATCCTGGTGCGGTGGCACGCACGTTCGCGATTTCCGCACTGGGGTCGATCACTTACTACGTAGGCATCACCTATGTGCCAGCGTTCCTGCACGCGCAGGGACACGACGAAGGCGATGCGCTGTGGCTGTCGACCATTGCAGCGGTGGCGGTGATCGCAATCACTCCGCTGTGCGGCGCGTTGTCCGATCGCTTCGGGCGGCGTCCGCTGCTGCTGGGGCTGACGGTACTGGCGGCGCTGCTGCCGTTGTCGATGTTCGGCTGGATGGCGTCTGCCGCGCCACTGGGCATCGTGCTCGCAGCAGTGGTGCTGGCCTGCGTGGCCGGTGGCATCAGTGCCGTGGCGGCACCGGCCACGGCAGAACAGTTCCCGGGCGAGGGCCGGGTCAGTGGACTGGCGTTGGGGGTGACCATGGCCACCGCGGTGTTCGGCGGGGCGACGCCGTGGTTGGCGCAATGGTGGGTGGAACGCAGCGGATGGTCAGCAGCGCCGGGGGCGATGATCGCGCTGGTGGCAGTACTGGTGCTGCCGGTGCTGTGGACGTTGCCGGAGACCGTGCCGAAGACCCGCCCCGTGTCCCGGGGCGGGCAGTGAGCGCTTAGACCTTCAGGGTCTGCTCGATGTCGGCCAGTACCGCACCCGCATCGACGCCGATGGCAATCGACTGCAGCACGTGGCCATCCCACACGCTGGGGCCGAAGCCCATGCCTTCCGGCTTGGGAATGGTCATGCCGCGGGCGACGCCGTCGGTGGCCACGCGCACGCTGGCGCGCTCGAACTGGAACAGTTCCGGGCGGGTCAGGGCGATGCAGGCGCAGCAGTCGTGCACGACCATGCCCTTGTGGCCTGCCTGCAGGTAGAAGTCCACGTAGTCCTGCGACAGGGCGCGCACCAGTTCGGCATCGGCGCCACCGATGGCGGCCAGTTTGTCCAGGCCGTCACGGTCCATTTCCACGCGGGTGGTCACGTCCAGGCCGATGGCGGTCACCGGCCAATTGGCGGTGAACACAATGTCAGCCGCTTCGGCGTCGCCCCAGATGTTGGCTTCGGCCGCCGGGGTGATGTTGCCGTTGACGTGGAACGCACCGCCCATCAGCACAACGCCGCGCACCAGACCGGCGATGTCCGGTGCCTGCTGCAGGGCCAGCGCCAGGTTGGTCATGCGGCCGACTGCCACCAGGGTCACTTCGCCCGGGTGGGCGCGGACCAGGTCGATGATCAGCTGGTGGGCCGGGCGGCCGTCGGTGGCCACATCCAGGGCCTCCGGCACCGGGTGGTTGCCCAGACCGTTGTAGCCATGGATATGCACCGGCCAGGCTTCCGGAGTGGCTTCGGGCTGCAGCGGGCCTCCAGCGCCGCGCGCGATCGGCGCGGACAGGCCCCAGGCCTGCTTCAGGTACAGCGCGTTGTGCGTGGTCGACTCCACCGAGGCATTGCCGAAGGTGGTGGTGACGCCGATCAGGTCGATCTGCGGGTGCTTGTGCAGGTACAGCAGCGCCAGCGCGTCGTCGACGCCCGGGTCGGTATCGAAAATGACTTTCAACATGTTGTTGTTCTTCTTCTTCCGTGTGGTGCAGGGGGGCCGGCGGCCCCGAGGGCAGGCCGGCGCGCCCTACATTGTCCCATCTTCATGACAGGCAGGGCGAACCGGCGGCGGTGGTATCGTCTGCGGGCCCGAACCCGTCGCAAGGAGCTGCGCCATGCTGGCTGTGACCCTCGTCCTGATTGCCCTGGTGCTGGGGCTGAACCTGGTGGCCAGCTTCGTGGTGCTGGGACGCGACGACCTTCGCGTCAGCAGCCGCGCCGGGCAGCTGCTGGTGGTGTGGCTGCTGCCGCTGGTCGGCGCGATCGTGTGCATGGCGATGGCTACTGCCGATGGCTCACCCGCGCGCGGCGATGGAAATGGCGGTGGCGCCTATGATTCTTCCGGTGGTTCTTCCGGCGACAGCCACAGCCACCCCAGCTACAGCAGCACGGACTGCGGCAGCGGCGACAGCGGTGGAGGCGGGGACGGCGGCAGCTGCGGCGGCGGCGATTGAGGAGACGTTCCAGGTTGCCGGCCAGCGGCCGGCACTACCGTGACCTGGCCTCGCCTTGGTAGTGCCGGCCGCTGGCCCGCAACCTCGAGACGTCACGCCCTGGTAGCGCCGGCCGCTGGCCGGCAACCTCGACAGGTCACGCCCTGGTAGTGCCGGCCGCTGGCCGGCAACCCCATGAACTCAGCTTCCACCTTCGGTCGGCAACGGCGCAGGCACGTTCAACAATCCGCCGCTGGCCACATACGCGGCCAAGGCTTGGCCCTGGCTGAGCAGATGCCGCTCCATCGTGCGTTCGGCGCCGGCCGCATCGCGCTGGCGGAAGCACTCCATCAGTTCGCGGTGTTCAGCCAGCGACTGCGCGGTGCGGCCCGGGGCCAGCAGCTGGCGCCCGCGATGCATCTTCAGGATACGGTGCAGGTCGTGGGTGATGCGGATCAGCCACGGGTTGCCGGCGTAGTGCTGCACCGTCTCGTGGATGAGGTAGTTGTTGCGGTAGTACTCGGCGATGTTGCCGTCTGCGGCCGCCGTTTCCATCGCTGCGTGCAGGTCCTCGAGCTGCTGCACGCCGGCGTCGTCGATGTGCTTGACCGCTTCATGCGCACAGCGTCCTTCCAGCATTGCCATCACCGGGAACAGCTGGTTGAGGTCTTCCAGCGTCAATCGGGTCACCCGCGCACCGCGGCCGGCATCGATCTGCACCAGGCCTTCGGCGGCGAGCAGCTTCAGCGCTTCACGCAGCGGCGTGCGGCTGATGCCCAGTTCCTCACACAGCGCCGGCTCGTCGATCCACTCGCCCGGTGGCAGGCGGTAGTCGTAGATCCGCTCGCGCACGTGTTCGGCCACCTCCTCATACAGAGGGGCGCGCTTCTTGGGTGTACGTGGAGCAGGAGCGATGGCCATGCACAAAGTGTAACGCCAGGTAGTGCCGGCCGCTGGCCGGCAACCCATGATCGCTGGATGGCTTCATGAGATTGCCGGCCAGCGGCCGGCACTACCGTTGGCTGGTTACATCCAGCCCGGCACCACGAACACCAGCCAGGCCAGCAGTGGGCCGAATGCCACCACCAGGCCGCTGTAGACCAGGAAGCGGCGGAACAGCGTTTCGCGTTCTTCCTTCGCGGCAGAGGCCACTACCAGTGCGCCGTTGGTCGAGAACGGGCTGACATCGACGATGGTGGAGGAGACCGCCAGCGCGCAGATCACGCCGGCGGCGCTGAGATGGCCCTGCATCAGGAATGGCACGGCCAGCGGAATGGTGGCACCCAGCACCGCTGCCGACGAGGCGAACGCGGAGACGATGCCACCCACGTAGCAGACCAGCAGTGCGCCCAGCAGCGGGATGCCGATGCTGGAAACACCGTGGCCGATGAAGTCCACGGCACCGGCATGTTCCAGCACGCCGATGTAGGTGACCACGCCGCAGATCAGCAGCACGGTGGACCAGCTGATGCCATCCACCGCACCCTTCTGGCTCTGCGGCGACAGCAGTGCCAGCACCACCGCAACGGTGATCGAGACCAGGCCGACGTTGAGGTTGTAGATCAGTGCGGCCACGCCCAGGCCGAGCAGGCCGATCAGGGTGAACAGCCGCTCGCGGGTCAGGCCCACCGCATCCAGTGCCACCGGATCGTTGGACAGGGTGCCACCACCGGCCGCGACCAGCGCACCGTGGCCTTCGATGGCGAACTGCCGCGACGAGGCCTGCGGACCACCGGCCATCGCCAGTTCCGCCGTGCCGACCGTGCCCGCCGCAGTGATCGAACCGCGACGCAGCAGCGCGATGCCGCCGAAGGCGAAGAAGCAGATCGTGGCCATCATGAAGTTGAAGCCGAGGCTGGTCAGGAACACCGCCATCTCGGTGACTTCCAGCCCGGCCTTCTGCACCACGCCATTGGTGATGCTGCCGTACACGCTGATCGGCGAGAAGCCACCCGCCTGCGCACCATGAATCACCAGCAGGCCCATCATCAGCGGGTTGATGTGGTACTGCTTGGCAAAGCGCAGTGCGACCGGGCCGATGATCGCCACTGCGGCCGGGCCCAGCGCACCGAAGGCGGTCAGCACGGCGGTGATCACGAACATCACCCACGGAATGGCCACGATATGGCCGCGTACTGCTTTCACCGCCCAGTGCACCAGCAGGTCGATGGTGCCGTTCTTCTGCGCGATGGCGAACAGGTAGGTGATGCCGACCAGGGTCAGGAACAGGTCACCCGGGAAGCCAGCGAGGACTTCCTTGCCCCCCATGTCGACCCAGAGACCGCCGACGATGAAGGCCAGCGCGAAGGCGACGGCACCCATGTTGATCGGCATCGCGGTGGCGACGATGAACATGATCACCAGACCGATGATCGTTGCAATTTGTGGAGTCATGCGCCCTCCCAGACACCTGATTCGCGTACTGCACGGATGGAAGCCCGCCATCCCGGGGTATGGCCTGTTACGTACTGCGCGTTACGTACTGCTCAAACCCGCTACTGCTCAAACCCGTTACTGCAGCCGCTGCAGCGCGCTGCGGACCCACGCCGCCGCGCCGTCCAGGCTCTGGAATTCCTCGATCGCGCGCACCTCGCAGCACGGATAGGCGGGCGCGATCATGCGTGCCGGCGCGTTGCCCGGGCCCAGCTGCAGGAACACGCGCGCGCCGCGCTCGAAGGCCTGGCGCATCACCTGTGCCCACTCGATGGTCTGCGCCAGCTGCGCGGACAGCGTATGCACCGTCGTCGTGGTGTCGCGCACCGGCCGTGCATCGATGCCAGCCAACAGCGGCAGGCGAGGGGCATGCAGGGTGGTGGACTGCAGCGCCACCGCAAACGGTTCGACTGCCGCCGACAGCAGTGGCGTGTGCGCCGGCACATGCACCGGCAGCAGGCGCACCTCCGCGCCCTGCGCGTGCGCGGCAGCGGCCAGCGCCTGCAGTGCCTGCTGCGTGCCGCCGATGATGAAATGATCTGCGCCGTTGGCGATGGCCACGTGCGCGCCATGGGTTTCGCACAGCGCCTGCACAGTCTGTCGATCCAGCCCCAGCACGGCCTGCATACCCGCACCGGTGGGACTGGCGGCATCCATCAAACGCGCGCGCTGGGCAGACAGCGAAAGGCAGGCGGTGGCATCGAAACTACCGGCGACGGCATGCGCCGCCAGTTCGCCGATGCTGTACCCAGCCACCACGATCGGGCTCGGCAGGGTGTCGCGCAGGACATGCCATTGCGCGATGCTGGCGGCGCACAGCAGCGGTTGCGCTCGTGCGTTGTCGAAGCGGTCGTCGGCGGCCGCGGCAGCGAACACGTCGCGGCCCAGAACGTCGCCCGCCGCGTCCAGTACCGCGCGTGCAGCGGCGATGCCACGCACGCGGTCGAACATCGCCGGATGCTGCGCACCTTGTCCGGGGCAGAGCAGGGCCAGGCTCATGCACCCTCCTGCTGCAGCAGGAACCAGGCGCAGGCCAGTAGATCGGCACTGCCACCCGGGCTGAGCCGACGCATCACGAAGGCATCGCCCATGGACTGCAGGCGCATGCGCCAGTCCGGCGCGAAGGCCCCGCCCGAGGAAAGGAATGTGGTCGCTTGTTGCTGGGCCCAACGCAGACCCTCGGCGCCACCTCGGTGCAGCAGGTTCAGATCGTCCACCTGTGCCACCAGTTGCATCAGCGTGTGGCACAGTGCGGCATCGTGCGGCAGGCCGTTACCCAGCGCGTGGCGCAGGGTAGGCAGGGCCAGCTCGCGCAGCACCGGGTAACCGGCGGCGGCCTGTTCGCGTACCCCGCAGACGCCATGCCGTGCACGCGCGCGCTGTCCCGGGCTGTGCGGGTCCAGTGGCGCCGCGATCAGCGCGTCTTTCCATTGCTGGACCGCCAGACACACCTGCGCGGCGGATACGGCCTGGCCATGCACGCGCCGGCACCCAGCCGCGGCGGCCACCAGCAAGCCAAGGCTGAAGATCGCACCGCGATGGGTGTTGATGCCGGCGGTGGCGGCCAGCATGGCCGCTTCGGCGGCAATGCCGTGATCGCGCAGCATCGTGAAGGGGGCACCCGCGGCACCGGCCCTGGCCACCGCAGTGAAGTAGTGGCGCAGGGCGAACAGGCTGCGCAGGAACGTGCTGGCATCCATGTCGTCATGGCTGCCACTGTTGAACGGCGTGACCAGGCCCGGTTTCGGGGCGCAGGCCAGCTCGGTGTGCAGGCTTGCAATGGCCAGCCGTCCCAGGCGTGCGCTGTCGACCGTCGCGCCGCATGCAGGCAACGGCTTGCGGGCGGCACTCATGCGATCGCCTCGCGCGTGGCGAACAGCGTATCGCGCGCTTCCAATGCGGCTCCGTCCAGGCGCTTCACCAGCACCTGCCGACTGCGGCCGGCAAGTTCGCGCCAGTTCACCGCGCCGCCATCGGGCAGGCACAGCTCGCCATCGAGACGATGCGGATGGCGGCTCTCCCATGCCAGCAACTGCGCGATCAGCGCCTCGGCCTGCGCGGCATCGGTCACCTGCCACAGCAGGTCGATGTCGGAACGCTCATGAACGTAGGGCAGGGCAGTCAGCCATTGCCAGGCGAAGGCGCCGAACACCCGGGCCGGGGCCAGTGCCTGCAGGTCGTGAAGTGATTCCTGCCATGCCTGCGGCACAACGGCGTCGCCTGCTGCCAGCAGCTCACTCAATGCCGGCGGTGCGTGCATGCGAGCAACGTGGCGCAACGGCACGCGCAACGACAGGCGATGCTTGCCCTCGGCCGGTGGCAATGGAACGCCCAGTCGCAGGCGCGGATCGGGATCATCCGCTGCACGACGCGCCACCACCGCAGGCAGGCCCTGCGCCAACCATGCGGCAAGGCGCGGCTCGTGCGTGGGCACGTCGGCCCGCCAATCGGCATCGGCCGACAGCCAGACCAGCGTGTGCCGGGCAGGCCGCTCAGGCATTGCCCTGGCTCACGGCAATGGCCACCTGCGCAGCCAATGTGCGGCCACCGCGTTCGGCGCCCAGCGCGGCGCGATGGTCACCGTCGGCGGGTGCGCGCAGTGCATCCAGCAGGTGACGCGCCAGATCACCATCCCACAGCGATTGCACTGCGCCCATCGCCACATAGTTCTCCACGCCCGGCGCGAACACCGGCGAGGTCAGGCTCAGCGCCTGCAGTTTTTCCAGCGGCTGCTTGGTCACCCGTGCCATCGCGCGCAGGTCCATCACCCGCACCTGTGCATCGGGCAGGGCATGGATGTGGTCGGCCATCAACCCGAACGACAGGAAGCCGCCGCTGACCGACTCGCCATACACCAGCGTGACCAGGCGCGCGCCACGGCGGCGGGCCAGGTCCAGGGTCTGTGCGAGGTGGGCGAAGTAGCCGTTGATGCCCAGCAGTTCATCGCGGCGCGCCAGCCGCTGGCCGGCGGTATCGACCAGCATCACGATCGGACGCTGCGGATGTACAGCGGTGCTGGCCAGCACGGTATCGGCCAGCACCAGGGCGTGATCCACGCCCACTTCGATCTTGTCGGTGGTGCCGATCACCGTCACCTCGCCGTCGTCGGTGGTCGCTGATCCGGTCAGTACCGAATCGTTTACCGCGATTGCGTGGCCACGCGGGAACAGCGCGTCCAGCAGCGTAGTCAATGGCAGGCTCATGGCAGGCTCCGGTGCGCGGTGGCGGCAAGGAAGGCATCGGTTTCCAGCAGCGCCAGGCGTTCTGGATCCGCAATGCCCTGGCGCGCCCAGATCTGCAGTCCATCGTTGCAGTCGCCCCATGCTTCCACGCGCGCTTTCAATGCGGCGTGGCGTGCCTGCAGCGCGGCCAGCGCCGCGTCGGTGTCGGCGCTGGCGGTGTCTGGCTGCAGTGCATCAAAGGCCGCCTGCGCAAAGGCGCTGATCGCATCGGGTACCAGCACCTGCGCCTGGTCGATCAGGTAGCGGTGCTTGCCGCCGGTTACCCGCCACACCAATGCGCGGTCGCGCGAATCGAATTCCTCCACGCCGCGCACGGTCTCGATCACTTCCGGGCCAGACAACGACAGCCGCCCCTCCTCGGACATGATCACCGTAGTGCAGCAGCGGGCGACGATGCCCATGCCGCCGAAGGCGCCGTTGCCACTGCCGATCAGCGCCACTACCGGAACACCGGCTGCACGTGCACCCAGGGTGGCGCGCATGATCTCGGAAATGGCGATCAGGCCGGCGTTGGCTTCATGCAGGCGCACACCACCGGTATCGAGCAGCAGCAGCACGCCGTCGGGCCGGGTGGCTGCCGCGCGGCGCAGCAGGCCGGTCAACTTGGCGCCATGCACCTCACCGACACCGCCGCCCATGAATTCACCCTGCTGCGCGGCCACCAGCACGTGTTTATCGCGCAGGCGTCCTTCGCCGACGACGATGCCATCGTCGAAGGCGGCCGGTTGGTCCAGCTGCGCCAAGTGCGGGCTGATGGCGCGCTGGGCAGGGCCGAGAAATTCGCGGAACGATCCCGCATCGAGCAGTCCGCCGATGCGCGCGCGGGCATCGGCTTCGTAATAGCTGCTGCGCTGTGCGAGCGTCATGACTGGCCTCCGGCATGCAGGGTCTCTACCGCCTGGTCCAGGCGCAGGCTGACCACGGCCGGTGTGGCGCCGGCATCGTTTATCGACACACGTACATCGCGTAGGGGGTGACGCTGGGCGAAGTCGGCGATCACCGCCTGCCATACCGTGCCGAAGCCACGCGCGGCGGTGATGATGCGCACCGTCATCGCACCTTCCAGGTCGGCCGGTTCCAGCAGGATTTCCAGGTTGCCCGAGGCCAGTACGCCCACCAGCACGGCATCGGTGGGGAAGCGGACAGGCGTCGTGCCGTCGAATCGATAGTCGAGGGTTTCCATGGCGTTCCCCTTACCAGTTGCGGAAGCGCTTGGGCGGGTCGTACAGACCGCCGGACCAGCGCACCAGGTCTTTCACCGAACGCGCGGCAAGAAGATCGCGGCTGGCATCGCGCACGTTGATGCCGAGATCGTCCGGGCGGCGGATCACTCCGCGGTCGCGCAGGTTTTCCACCATCGCGCGGTCGCGGCCCCTGCCGACGGCGGTGTAGCCGGCCACGCCGCGGATCGCCTGCTCGCGTTCTTCCGGGCTGCGGCAGAGCAGCAGGTTGGCGATGCCTTCCTCGGTCAGCACATGGCTGACGTCGTCGCCGTAGATCATCACCGGCGGCAGCGGCATGGCTGCGCGTTCGGCCAGCTCCCAGGCATCCAGTCGGTCGACGAAGGCCGGCGCCATGTGCTCGCGGAAGGTTTCCACCATCTGCACCACCAGCTTGCGCCCACGCGGCATCTCGCCCGGTCGCGCGGCCTGCTGGCCTGCCTTGATCCAGGCGTCGCTGGCATGGCGACGGCCGCGTGCATCAGAACCCATGTTGGGTGCACCACCAAAGCCTGCGATGCGGTCGCGCGTTGCGGTGGAGCTGTTGCCCTGCAGGTCGATCTGCAGGGTGGAGCCGATGAACATGTCGCAGGCATACAGTCCTGCAGTCTGCGAGAACGCACGGTTGGAGCGCATCGAACCGTCGGCGCCGGTGAAGAACACATCCCCGCGCGCGGCGATGTACTTCTCCATGCCCAGTTCCGAGCCGAACGAGTGCACCGATTTGACGAAGCCCGATTCGATGGCGGGAATCAGCGCCGGGTGTGGATTGAGCGCCCAGTGCTGGCAGATCTTTCCCTTCAGCCCCAGCGATTCGGCGTAGGTCGGCAGCAGCAGTTCGATCGCCGCGGTATCGAAGCCGATGCCGTGGTTGAGCCGGTTCACCCCGTACTCGGCGTAGATGCCCTTGATCGCCATCATCGCCATCAGCACCTGGATCTCGGAGATCTGCGCCGGGTCGCGGGTGAACAGCGGTTCGATGTGGTTCGGGCGCGGCGCCTGCACCACGAAGTTGACCCAGTCGGCAGGAATGTCGACGCGGGGGAGGGTATCGACGATCTCGTTGACCTGGGCGATGACGATGCCGCCACCGAATGCGGTGGCCTCCACGATCACCGGCGTGTCTTCGGTGTTGGGGCCGGTGTAGAGATTGCCGTGGCGGTCGGCGGCCTGCGCCGCGACCAGTGCCACGCGCGGGGTGAGGTCGATGAAGTAGCGGCCGAACAGTTCCAGGTAGGTGTGGATGGCGCCGATCTGGATGCGGCCCTCGGCCACCAGGTTGGCCAGCCGCACCGACTGCGGCCCGGAGAAGGAGAAGTCCAGTTTGGAGGCGATGCCGCGCTCGAACACATCCAGGTGCGAGGGCAGCGACAGCACCGACTGCACCATGTGCAGGTCATGCACCCTTGCCGGATCGAGGTCGGCCAGCGCCTGGGCGAGGAAGTCGGCCTGCTTCTGGTTGTTGCCTTCCAGGCAGACCTTGTCGCCCGGCTCCAGCAGCGCGTGCAGTAGATCGGCGATGTCGCCGGCCGCCACCTCGTGGCCCTTGGCCCATGGCGCGGCGCGCTCCAGCCGCGCCTGGCGGCCCCGCTCCAGCGTGTCCCAGCTCGGGTTCATCGACGGACTTCCGAATGGCGTTGGAATAATTACGCCATAATTATGGCGAACTGTGCAACCCGCAGCGCAGCAAATCTGACCGCCTGGCGTGCCGACCAACGGTCGGCACCCACCAAATGGCACCCAGCAAATGGCACCCACCAAAAAGAAGGGCCCGCGCGGAGGCGGGCCCATTCAGGTGGGCCACGACCGTTGGTCGTGGCGGAGCGTCGGCCGACCAACGGTCGGCACCCACCGTTTCCGCTGCGCGCCTCAGAACTTCCAGCGCAGGCTGGCCGCCACGAAGCGCGGTTCGCCGTAGTTGTTGTAGTCCAGGTTGGCCCAGTAGGTCTTGTCCAGCGCGTTGCGCACGCTCAGCGTCGCCGTCCAGTTGTCGCTGATGCGGTAGTTGGCGTTGAACTGCACCAGCGCATACGCCGGCTGGTTCACCGTCACCGTGGTGCCCACACCCACCGGGTAGGGGATGTTGTAGCCCTGCACCTTGCTCTGCCACTGCACGCCACCGCCGATGCTCAGGCGCTCCAGCGCGCCGCGCAGCTGCAGCTGGGTATTGAGCTGCAGCAGGTTCTCGGCCGGATTGGCGTACAGCAGGTCGGTGGCCGCGCGGGTCACCTTGACGTGGGTATAGCCGGCATTGACCGTCCAGCCCGGCAGGATCTCGCCGTTGACGTCCACTTCCCAGCCACGCGCCTTGGTGCCGTTGACGCCGATGTAGGCCGAGCTGCCATCGCTCAGCGAGCCTTCCGGCACGCCCATGTCACGCACCGCGTAGTTGTCCTGCTTGGCTTCGAAGATCGCCGCGTTGGCGGTCAAACGGCCATCAAACCACTGCGTTTTCAGGCCCGCTTCCAGGTTGGAGCCCTGCACTGGCGCCAGCAGGTTCTCGTTGCGGTCCTTGTAGTTCTGCGGGTTGAAGATCTCGGTGTAGCTGGCATAGGCCGCCACGTTCGGGGTGATGTCGTACACCAGGCCCACGTACGGGGTCACTTCATCGCTCACCTTGTACGCGCCGCTGGTAGCGGTATAGGCGCCGGCGGCGTTGTAGGCGCGGGTCTGGGTCTGCCAGCGGCTCAGGCGTGCGCCGGCGATCAGCGCCAGCGGGTCGGCCAGGCGCAGGCGGGTGGCCAGGTAGAAACCGCTCTGCGTGGTCTTGGCCACGCGGCGTGCGCCGGTAAGGGTGTACGTCACTTCGGAGATGTCGCCATCCCAGGTGTGCACGTTGGGGATGTAGTAGCAGCGCTCACGGCCACACGTCGCCCAATCGCGCGGGTAGTTCAGCGCCAGGGTATTGGTGGTGCCTTCCAGGTCGGCCCACTGCGCGCCCAGGGTCACGTCGTGCTCCTGGCCCCACAGGTTGAAGGTGCCGGTCAGGTAGGCGTCGACGTTGCGGCGGGTGTCTTCCGAATCGCCGGCGGCAGTGCGCAGGTAGATGCCCGCGCCGGTCACCGGGTCGGGATTGCCGGTGCCGTACAGGCGCATGTTCTGCACGTTGCCGCGGGTGTAGGCGGTGTTGATCTTCAGCAGCCAGTTCTCACCGAAGCGCTGTTCCAGGTTGGCGAATACCGTGCTGGTCTCGCGCTGCCAGTAACTCCACTTCGGTGCCAGGTTGGTCGAGCGCGGCAGATGCGCGAAGTTGCCCTTGCTGTCGAAGAACGGCACGGTGCCCCAGGTCGAACCCACCGGGTTGTTGTCCTGGGTCTGGTAGCCGACGGTGACCGTGGTGCTGTCGGTCACATCGCCTTCCAGCACGGCCATGCCGGCCATCTTGTTCTCTTTGTAGCGGTCGTAATAGAAATCGCGATCGGTGTAGGCGGCGACCACGCGGCTGCGGAAGCGGCCGTCGGCGGTCAGCGGCGCGGTCACGTCCGCCTCCATGCGGCGGTAGTCCCAGCTGCCGGCACTGACCGAGAACGAGGCGTCGAACTCCTTGCCCGGGCGCTTGCGCAGCAGGTTCACCGTGGCCGACGGCACGCCGGCGCCGCTGAGCAGACCATTGGCGCCGCGGATCACTTCCACCCGGTCGTAGAAGGCGGTGTCGTATTCCTGGTTGGTCGAGCCGCTGTAGGTGGGGATGCCGTCCACCTGGAAATCGGTGATGGCAAAGCCGCGCGCGTAGTACAGCGGGCGCTGGGTGTCATAGAAGGACACGCTGACGCCGGTGACATTGCGCAGCACGTCGTTGAGGCTGAACAACGATTCGTCCTGCAGGCGCTGCAGGCCGATCACCGTGGACGACTGCGGCGTTTCCTGCAGGGTGATCGGCAGGCGGGTGGTGCTGGACGGCGGCGCGGACTGCTCGGCGCGCACGCTTACCCGGTCCAGGGTCTTGGCGTCGGAGGCGTCGGCAGCGACCTCGGCGAACGCCGACGGTGCAACCACGGCGAGGGAGGACAGCAGGGCAGCCGGCAGCAGCGCACGGCGGGGCAGGCGGGTACGGAGAGTCAGGGACATGGCGGGCTCGAAGCGTGAAGGCGGGGAAGGGGCGGCAACAGTCGTCCAGCACCCGGGCGGCGGCTTCGGGCACATCAGGTCCATCTGGGAGCGGCGCGGTCACTGCGCAGGACGCAAATGTAAATAATTCTTAACAACATTACAATTCGCGTCATTGCGCACGGGTTTGTCGGCGCCTGGCAGGGGCTGGAGCGGGGTCGGATCCCGTTGCCCAGGCAACGGGCTCTGACCCCGCCCTCGGCGCTCAAGCGCGGGTCAGAGTCCTCCCGCACGGGAGGGCTCCGACCCGCCGCCGCATAAACGCAGACGGCCACCCGAGGGTGGCCGTCCGTTTGCATCCGTAAACCGCAGGCTTACAGCGCCTGCAGTTCCTCGTTGGCGTTGCGCTTTTCCTTGGCCGGGGCCGGCGCGGCCGTCGGTGCGAGGGCCGGTGTCGCGCCTGCTTCCACCGGGACCTCCAGGTAGGGCAGGTGCAGGGTCTGGCTGGTCAGCGTGCGGATCTCGTTGGTCAGCGCGGCACTGTCGTTGAGCTTGCGGCCGTACGACGGCACGATCTCGCGCAGGCGGGCTTCCCAACCGGCCTTCATCTGTTCCGGGAAGGCCTTGGCCATCAGGTCGAGCATGATCGGCGGCGAGGTCGAGGCACCCGGCGAGGCGCCCAGCAGCGCGGCGAGGGTGTGGTCCTTGTCGGTCACGATCTCGGTACCGAACTGCAGCACCGCGCCCTTCAGCGGATCACGCTTGATGATCTGCACGCGCTGGCCAGCGGTGACCAGCTTCCAGTCGCCCGGCTTGGCGTTGGGGAAGTACTTGACCAGTTCGGCCTGGCGATCGGCGTCGTTGAGGCGCGCCTGGCCCATCAGGTACTGCACCAGGTCCAGGTTGTCCTTGCCCACTTCCAGCATCGGGCCGACGTTGTTGTGGTTGACCGACGAATACAGGTCCCACCACGAGCCGTGCTTGAGGAACTTGGTGCTGTACAGCGCGAACGGTCCGAACAGGACCACCGGCTTGCCATCCAGCTTGCGCGCATCCAGGTGCGGCACCGACATCGGCGGGGAGCCGGTTTCGGCCATGCCGTAGGCCTTCACGCCATGGCGCGAGGTCACGTCCTGGCCCTGGAAGGCGAGGAACTGGCCGCCCACCGGGAAGCCGGCGTAGTCCTTCGATTCCGGGATGCCCGACATCTGCAGCAGCTTCAGCGCGGCGCCACCGGCACCGATGAACACGAAGCGGGCGTGGGTGGTGGATTCGGTGCCGGCCTTGAGATCCTTCACCGTCACGTTCCAGCTCTTGTCCGCGTTCTGCCGCAGGGCGCTGACCTCATGGTTGAGGTGCAGGCCGAAGTTCGGGCTGTGCAGCAGGCCGGCGGTCAGCTGGCGGGTGATCACGCCGAAGTTGACGTCGGTGCCCAGCGGCATCCAGGTCGCGGCGACCTTCTGCTTCGGGTCGCGGCCTTCCATCAACAGCGGTGCCCACTGCTTGATCTGCGCCGGGTCCTCGGAGTACTGCATGCCGTAGAACAGCGGGTTCTTCACCAGCGCCTGCTGGCGCTTGTGCAGATAGGCGATGTTGTCATCGCCCCAGACGAAGCTCATGTGCGGGGTCGGGTTGATGAAGTCGCTGGGCTGGCTCAGCCGGCCTTCCTTCACCTGGTGCGACCAGAACTGGCGCGAGACCTCGAACGATTCGGCGATGCCGACCGCGCGCTTGGTCTCGATGCTGCCATCGGGCAGTTCCGGGGTGTAGTTCAGTTCGGCGAATGCCGAGTGGCCGGTGCCGGCGTTGTTCCAGCCGTCCGAGCTTTCACCGGCGACGCCGTCGAGGCGCTCATAGACCTGGATGTTCCAGTCCGGCTGCAGTTCCTGCAGGTAGGTGGCCAGGGTGATGCTCATGATGCCGGCGCCGACCAGCACGACATCGACGGGCTTGTCGTTGCTCGCGGCGGGCACCGAGCGCTTGGTCAGCGGCCAGTACAGGAACAGTGCGGCGACCAGCAACAGCAGCACGAGCAGGGCGAGCAGGGCCTTGCCAAATTTCTTCATGGGGGCGGAATCGTTGGCGGGGGGAAGGGGTCAGGATGCGCAAGAAGCAGGGAAAGAGCGTGAAGAAACAACGCCTTGCAGCATTCCAGGGGCAATTTTAACCGCTTCTGGTCCGATTTTGATGCAACGCAGCATCCGGCCTGCGCGTTCGACCCCATCCCCGGTAGCGCCGGGCCATGCCCGGCGGCTGTTCCCGGCACCGCGCGTCAAGACAGCTCAAGTATCTCGTCACCGGCCTCGTCGACCTCGCCGGTCGCCTTCCAGCCCAGATGCCGATAGAAGCCATACGAGCGCGAACGCGGGTCCGCCGAGCAGGCCAGGAACAGGCGGGTGTGGCCTGAATCGCGGGTCAGGCTGACCACCTCCTGCAGCAGCTGCCGGCCGACGCCGCGGTTCTCGAATTCCGGCAGCAGGGCCAGCACCAGCACCTCGCCGCTTTCGCGGTCGGCAAAGCAGTAGCCGGCCATCCGCTCGCCCTCGCACGCGATGCGGCCAATCGAATCGCCATCGGCGATGCCGGCGGCCCAGCTCTCTTCGGTGATGCCCAGTTCGGCCAGCTGCGCGGCGCTGAAGGCGTTTTCGCGGGTGCGCCCGCGCAGGTCGATGCAGGCAGCGGCATCATCGGGGAGGGCATCGCGGTAGTGGATCGTCATCTGGGAAACCTGTGGTCGAACGGACCCACATGATTGTGGACGACCCGGATGGAGATTGGATGGAGACGGCGGCGGTCTTCAATCACTGCCGATGGTGAAGTATTCCGCCGCGAAGTAGGCCAGTTGATAGGCCAGTGTCGCTGCGGCCAGCACCAGTTGCATGCGCGCGCTGCGCAGATGCCATCCCAGCGCCGCAACGATGAGCATCAGCGCCGTGTGCAACGGGTAGGCATCCCCCAGCAGCCGCCATCGGCTTCCCCCTTTGATCGCGGTGTCCACAAGGTCCAGTAGCGTCAATATCGCGATCACCCCGAAGATCCAGCGCCGCCGCTGCATCAGGTAGTGGCCGTAACTGCCGTAGTCGCGCAGGTCGTCGGGAAACAGCAGCGCGCACAGCAGGAACCAGGTCGCGCTGTAGGTGATCACGAACAGATAGGTTTCAAACGTCCAGCGGTGCACTTCAACGAGGCGGAATTCCCACCACCAGAAGGTGACCAGCGACACCAGCGTCCACATCACCCAGCACAGGTGCAGCGCCGAACAGCCGCGCCGCTGCGGGTGTTCGATGATCTGCGCCAACCCCTTCAGCAGGGTGGTGATGGACAGGCCGAGGATGATCCCCATCACCACGCGGATATGCAGGAATACCGGTTCGGTTTCCATCAGCCAGCCCCCTCGTCGGTTGCGCCGATGCTTGCACAAAAAGGGGACGTAGGGATCAAGTCGTTTGTGGCAAGAAGGACTTGATCCCCTCGCTGCCCTCTTTTCAGCGCCTGCGCTGCACCAGCGCCGAGGCGGCGTCCAGCACCGCCCGGGTCAGCAGGGCCATGGTCTGCACGTCGCCCTTCCAGTGCTGCCAGTACAGCGGCACGTCTTCCCACGCGCGCTGCCGCACGTAGACCAGCCGTCCTGCATCCAGATGGCGCTTCACCAGCGGCAACGGGTTCATCGTCCAGCCGAGCCCGCCGAGATTGGCCTGGACGAAGGCGCGGGTCGAAGGAATCCACCAGGTCGGCGCGGTGCTGGGCAGGTCGGCACCGGCCATGCGCCGGGCAAAGCGCGACTGCATGTCGTCCTTGCGGTTGAACACCAGCACCGGTGCCTGCGCCAGTGCCTGCGCGGTGACGCCCTTGGCGAAATGGCGCTCGCGGAATTCCGGAGTACAGGTCGCGGCGTAGCGGATGCTGCCCAGCGCGTGGATCTGGCAGCCCTGCACCGGCTCGTCCAGGGTGGTCACCGCACCCAGCACGGTGCCCTGGCGCAGCAGCTCGACCGTGTGGTCCTGATCTTCCACCCGCAGGTCCAGGGTGGTGCCGGTGCCCTGCGCGAACTGCTGCGCCGCCTGCGGGAACCAGGTCTCCAGGCTGTCGTGGTTCACCGCCACCGGGATGCTGGCCTGTGGCAGGTCCTCGTCGGCCAGGCCCATGCGATGCAGGGCATCGTGCTCCAGCAGGGCGGTCTGCTCGGCCAGCTGCACCAGCAGCTGGCCCTCTGCGGTGGCGGTCGCAGGCGTGCCACGTTTGACCAGCAGCCGGCCGATGCGGTCCTCCAGTGCCTTGACCCGCTGCGAGATGGCCGAGGGGGTGACGTTGAGCGACTGCGCGGCACGGTCGAAGCTGCCTTCGCGGATCACCGCAGCCAGGGCCCGCAGCTGGGCATGGTCGATGCGCATGGCGATTAAGTTCCGCTAATGTTGGTTTAGTAAGTTTAGCTCGTCTTTTCTATGTTGCGGCGCGACAATGGCGCCCGTTCCGGTGCTGTCCGCCTTCGCGAGGCACCGCTCCCCCAAGCAAGACAAGGTAGTGAATCCCATGTTCTCGGTCATCTCCGCCAGCACCGGCCTTGGTGCCTGGTTCAGTGGTGCGGCTACCGGCATCGGCCTGTTTGCCGTGGTCGGCGCCCAGAGCGCCTTCATCCTGCGTCAGGGCATCCTGCGCAAGCACATCGTGCCGGTGGTGGCCACCTGTGCGGCCATCGATGCGATCTTCATCTTCGCCAGCGTGGCCGGCCTGCGCACGCTCACCACGGCGCTGCCGTGGCTGACCACCGCCGTCCTCTGGACCGGCGTGGCCTTCCTGGCCTGGTATGCGATGAAGTCGGCACGCCGTGCGATCGCCGGCGGCGGCGGCATGGGCGAAGCCGACAGCGATGACGGCAGCCGCCGTGCGGTGCTGATGGCGGCGGTCGGCTTCTCGTTGATCAACCCGCACTTCTGGCTGGACATGATGGTGATCGGCTCGATCGCCGAGAACTTCGGCAATGCACGCATGGCCTTCGCGGCCGGCGTGGTCACCGCCAGTTGCCTGTGGCTGACCGCGCAGGGCCTGGGCGCGCGCCTGCTGGCGCCGCTGTTCACCAAGCCCAGCACCTGGCGCGTGCTGGACGGCACCATCGCTGTGATCCTCAGCATCCTGGCCCTCACCCTGGCGGTGCGCGGGGTCCATTGACCCGGCGCACGCCCCCCGAACCCACGTCCTGACTCTCTCTCCAAGGTAAAGGTAGTGGTAACGACGGCACCGGTAACGGTGCCGTCGTTTTTTCTGTCCACTGGCGGATGCGTCGACGGGTTGCCTAGAATCGGCCTGCGGACAAGGGGTCCGTCTCCAAGGGGGAAGGATGCGCAGGACTGTGCTTGCCGTGCTGCTGTGCACGGTCGTGGGAGGGGCGACGGCGGGGGCCGGCGTGGTCGATCTGGACCGCTATCTGCGGCAGGAAGCGTTTACCGACATCCGGATTTCGCCCGGGGGGGAGTACGTGGCTGCCACGGTCCCGATCGAGGCCGGCACTGCGCTGGCGATCTACAGGATCGCCGACATGAAGATGGTCGGCACCTTCCGGCCGCCCCGCAACAACCATGCCCACACCTTTGATTGGGTCAGCAATGACCGTCTGCTGGTGGGAATGGCGCAGAAGTTCGGCGTGCTTGATCGCCCCGTGCTCACCGGCGAACTGTTCGGTATCAACGCCGATGGCAAGGGCGGTGAACTGCTGGTCGGCTACCGCACGGCTGAAACCGGCCTGGGCACCAACATCAAGGTCAAGCCGGCCGGCATGGTGGCCGCGTTCCTCACCGACGAATTGAAGGATGACGACCGCAACGTACTGGTTGCGGTAACGCCGTTCACGGCCAACGCCTTCACCCAGCTGGAGCGGATGGACGTGAACACCGGTCGCCGCAATGCCGTGGTGCGGGCGCCGATCGCACAGGCGGAATTCACTACCGATGCCCAGGGTGAGGTGCGCTTTGCCTACGGTTCCGGTACCGACGAGACGAGCAAGAAGCTCTATTACCGCGCAGGTGCCAGCAGCGAGTGGGTGCTGCTGAACGATGAGGCGCTCAGCCGACGCATCGAGGTGGCTATCGGCTTCTCTGCTGATGGTCGCCTGGCCTATCTGCAGACCGAGCAGGCCGAGGGACCCGATGCGATCGTAAGTTGGGACCCGCAGAGCAACGAGCGTCGGGTGGTACTGCGCGATGAGGTGGTCGATCCGCATCGGATCATCTTCCGGCCGGGAACCCGCGTGCCGGTGGGAGCCGAGTTCCTTGGAGACGTGCCACGGACGCGCTTCTTCGATGAAGCCTCGGCCGAAGCGCGCCTGTACCGCAGTCTCGAGGCAGGGCTGGGCGGCCCCGTGTACATCACCTCCAGTACCCGCGATGGCCGCACGGTGCTGGTGGAATCGCACTCCGCGCGCAACCCGGGCGACTTCTATCTTTACGACACCATCGACAAGCAGGCGCGCCACCTCATCAGCCGCAGTGACTGGATCGATCCGGCGCAGAGCGCCGTCGTCCAACCGGTCAGCCTGAAGGCGCGTGACGGGTTGGCGCTGCATGGCTTCCTCACCCTGCCGGCAGGCCAGCCGGCCACCGGCCTGCCCATGGTGGTGATGCCACATGGCGGGCCGATCGGGATCTTCGACGACGGAACGTACGACGTGGATGCGCAGATGCTGGCTGCTGCCGGCTATGCCGTGCTCCAGGTCAACTACCGTGGTTCGGCCAACTATGGGCGTGCGCACGCCCAGGCCGCGAAGCTGCAGTGGGGACGGGCGATGCAGGACGATGTCACCGATGCCACCCGCTGGGCGATCGCACAGGGCACGGCCGATCCGGCGCGCATCTGCATCTACGGCGGCAGCTATGGCGCCTATGCGGCGATGATGGGACCGGTGCGCGAGCCCGGCCTGTATCGCTGCGCTGCCGGCTATGTCGGTGTCTATGACCTGCCGTTGATGTACGCCCGCGGTGACATCCAGGATGATGCATCCGGATTGAGATACCTGCGCGAATGGGTCGGTCGGCCGAAGGAGCTGGTCGAGCAATCACCGGTCAACCTCGCTGCACAGATCCGCGTGCCGGTGCTGCTGGCGGCAGGAAGGGAAGATCAACGCGCACCGGTGGTGCATACCGAACGCATGGAAGCGGCGCTGAAGCAGGCCGGCACGCCGGTGGAGGCGCTGTACTACAAGGCCGAGGGGCACGGTTTCTACGGTCCGGCCAACCGGCGTGACTACTACACCCGGTTGCTTGCCTTCCTGTCGCGCAGCCTGGGCGGCGAAACCGCCAGCGCGACCGCAGGTGCTGACAAGGCGCCGTGAGGCAGACCAGCCGCGTCCTGCGGACCCGATGCCGGGCAGGGGATGCCCGGCTTCAAGGAGAACGTCATGAAGCATGCGAGGGTGCTGGCTGCATTGATGGCCATCTGCGGCGCGGTTGGGGTAGAGGCGGCGGAGGTTTCGCTGGACGGGTACGTGCGCCGCGCGGAGTTCAATGACATCCAGCTCTCGCCCACCGGCGAGTACCTGGCCATGACCTTGCCGCTGGACGGCGCAACTGCCGTGGCGGTGCTGCGTACCGACACGATGGAACTGGTCGGCAATTTCCGGCCGCCACGCAACAATCATGCAGCCCAGGTCGACTGGGTGAGTGATACCCGCCTGCTGATCGGTCTGGCCGAAAAATGGGGTCCGCTGGACCAACCGCGGCCGACGGGCGAATTGTATGCCATCGACGCCAATGGCAAACGCGGTGATCTTCTGGTCGGTTACCGTGCGCGCCCGGACGAGCCCGGCTTCGTGACCGGGCGGGTGGCCGAGCAGGTGGCTGCATTCCTGGCCGATCCGCTGCCTGCCGACGAACGCAATGTATTGATCTCGCTGTGGCCATTCGCCAACGACACCAATACGCGCTTGGAACGGATGGACGTCATCACCGGGCGCCGCATCCCCGTTTCGCGTTCACCGGTGCAGCGCGCGACGTTCACCACCGACAATCAAGGTGAACTGCGCTTCGCCCACGGTGCCGCTGCCGACAATGTCAACAAGCTCTACTACCGCGAAGGGCGCGATCGTTGGACGCTGGTCAACGACGAAGGCAACAGTCACCGCATCGAACGCCCGATCGGCTTTTCCGCCGACAACCGCCTGGCCTACCTGGTGGTGGAGCAGGCCCGCGGCCCGGACGCGGTGGTCAGCTGGGACCCGGTCAGCGGAGAGCGGCGCACGCTGCTGCAGGACGATACCGTTGACCCTACCCGCGTGGTCTACCAGCCCGGCACACGCGTGCCGGTGGGCATCCAGTTCGTCGGCGCTGTTACGCGTACGGCCTTCTTCGATGAGCAGTCGCCGACCGCCAGCATCCAGCGCAAGCTTGAAAAGGCGTTTCCAGGGCAGGCGGTGAGCCTGCTCTCCGGCACCCGCGACAACGCTCGCCTGCTGGTGAAGGTGAGCTCGGCGACCAATCCCGGCGATTATTTCCTGTACACCACCGCCACCCGCAACGCCGCTTTTCTCACCAGCCGCCATCGCTGGTTCGATCGCGAGAGCGGTGCCAGCGTGCGCCCGGTTACCCTGGCTGCGCGGGATAGCCTGCCGCTGCACGGCTTCCTAACCCTGCCCAAGGACAGTGATGGGCACAATTTGCCGATGGTGGTGGTCCCGCACGGTGGCCCGATCGGTGTGTTCGATGACGGTGGTTTCGAGCGCGAGAATCAGTTGCTGGCCGACGCCGGTTACGCGGTGCTGCAGGTCAACTTCCGTGGCTCGGGCAATTACGGCCGGGCGCATACACAGGCCGCTGCCCAGCAATGGGGCCGCGCGATGCAGGACGATGTGACCGACGCCACGCGTTGGGCGATCACCCAAGGCATCGCTGACGGCGGACGCATCTGCATCTACGGCGCCAGCTACGGTGCGTACTCGGCGATGATGGGCGCCGTGCGCGAGCCCGGGCTGTACCGGTGCGCGGCGGGCTATGTCGGCGTGTACGACCTGCCGTTGATGTTCAAACGTGGCGATATCCAGGATCGTGCGTCGGGCGTGACCTACCTGCAGCAGTGGCTGGGCGACCCGGCGACACTGGATGCCGTGTCGCCGGTCAACCTGGCGGCACGCATCAAGGTGCCGGTGCTGCTTGCCGCTGGTCGTGAAGACCTTCGCGCGCCCGTGCAGCACACCGAGCGCATGGAGGCCGCGTTGAAGCAGGCCGGCGTACCGGTGGAAGCGGTGTACTACCCACGCGAGGGGCATGGGCTGTACAGCGAAGCCAACCAGCGCGATTACTACACCCGGTTGCTTGCCTTCCTGTCGCGCAGCCTGGGCGGTGGTACGGCAGCAGCCGCGACGGCTCCGAGCAAAGCCAAGGCACCCTGAAACAGATGCGGCGGCAACCGCCATGGTTGCCGCCGCAGCCACTCGCCAATGGGGGTTACTTCACCCCGTGCATCATCCGCTTCAACAACGGCGCGGCGATGAAGGCCAGCAACGCGCAGCCCAGGCCGATCCACATCAGCAGCCAGAACAGGTGTGCATAGGCACCGGCGGCAGCGGCCATGTCCAGTGTTTCGCCTTCGGGCACGTCAATCGCCGCCAGCTTGCCGAACAGCGCGGCCAGTGTTTCCGAGAAGGCCGTGGCCAGGAACCAGGTGCCCATCATCAGGCTCATCACCCGTGGTACCGCCAGCTGGGTCACCGCCGACAGGCCCACCGGCGACAGGCACATCTCGCCGCTGGCCAGCAGGAAGTAGGCCAGTACCAGCCACCACACGCTGGCCATCTCGCCGGTGGCACCGACGTGCTGCGCGGCCAGTGCCAGCGGCACGAACGACAGCGCGCCGATCACCAGGCCCCAGGCTGATTTCACCGGCTTGCCCGGTTCCCAGCCGCGGCGGTCCATCCACGTCCACAGCGCAGCGAAGGCTGGCGCCAGCAACACCAGGAACAGGCCGCCCAGATAGGTCAGCGAACCGGCGGTCTGCGGAATCACCAGGCAGTCACGCACCAGCAGCACCAGCATCAGCGCAACGATGCCGATGAAGAACGTACGCGGCGCGGCCGAACCAGGACGGCGTTCGGACAAGCGCGCGCTGACCACGAAGCCCAGCGGCGCCAGCAGCAGCGACACGATCGACCACGGCAGCGGCGAGCCTTCGCGGATCACCAGCGCCGGCACGATGTCCTTGGTCAGCAGGCGATCAGTAAAGGTCACCCACGAGCCGTACGACTGCTCGTACATCGTGAAGAACACCAGCGCCATGAAGATCAGCACCATCAGCGCGATCATCTGCTGGCGCTGCACCGGCGTGCACTTCGTGCCGGTGAACCACGCGAACCAGACCAGCACGCCGCCCAGCACCACCAGCATCAGCATCAGCGCCAGGCTGATTTCACCGCCAAGCGCGAAGGCACCGTTGCCGGCCGCCCACATCAGCCAGGCCACCGGCAGCACGCCGATCACCGCGCACAGGTAGATCAGCCATTCGCGCGGCAGGCCCAGCACCTTCTGCTTCAACGTGGCCGGCTGCGGCGGTTCGGCGTGGCCCTGCAGGTACTTCTGGCCCCACAGGAACATCGCCAGGCCGGCGATCATGCCGATGCCGGCCGCACCGAAACCATACTTCCAGCCGTAGACCTCGCCGAGGAAACCGCACACCAGCGAGGAGAACAGGGCGCCCAGGTTGATGCCGGCGTAGAACAGCGAGAAGCCCGAATCGCGGCGCGGATCGTCCTGTGGGTAGAGCTTGCCGACGATGGTGGAGATGTTCGGCTTGAGGAAGCCGACGCCCATGATGATCAGCGCCAGCGACAGGTAGGTCACGGCCAGTGCCGAGGTGTCGCGCACCACTTCACCATTGACCCGGTACGCCGCGTGGCCCTCGAAGGCCATGCCGAGGTGGCCGAGCACCAGCAGGATGCCGCCGAACAGCACCGCCCGGCGCATGCCCAGCCAGCGGTCGGCCAGCATGCCGCCGAACACCGGGATGCAGTACACCAGGCCGCCGTAGGCACCGAGCAGGTCCAACCCGGCCTTGTCGCCGAACAGGTGGTATTTGGTGAGATACAGCAGCAGCAGCGCCTTCATGCCGTAGAAGGAGAAGCGCTCCCACATTTCGGTGAAGAAGCAGACGTAGACGCCCTTGGGGTGACCCAGGAAGTCGTCGGAAGCGATAGCAGTGGAATTCATCGCGGAATTATAGGCCCGCGCCCGCTTTCAGTAGATCCACGCCATGCGTGGATGGCCGCCCCGGTACATGGCCTACAGATACCGCAACCAGGCCAGGTCGCGTCGCCGTGCCTTGAACCGCGCGAACGCCCGCGTTGGTGGATACAGCACCACCGCCAGCGCGCAGGCCACCAGCAGCAGGCCGGCCACCGAGTCCAGTGCATACAGGCAACCGTGGGTCGGGCCCCAGGCCTTCAGCGCGGCCAGGTACAGCAGCTTCAGCACGTACAGGTGCAGCAGGTAGAAGAACATCGGCGCTGCACCGATATCGGCCAGCGGCCGCAGCGCACGCGCCAGCGGCGGCCACTCATACAGCCGCAACAGCAGCAGGCCCGCGCCAAGGGTCAGCAGCAGGAACTGCAGCGAGGGCGGGTACTTGGTGATGTTGAACACGCTCATCCACGTGCGCAGCGTGGTCTGCTGGTACTGCCAGGGCGCGTCGCCATAGTCGTTGGCGAAGCGCAGCAGGGCGAAGGCGGCCAGCGCGCCCAGCCCGGCCCACAGCAATCGCTGTCGGCGCTGTTCCGGGTCGCTGCTGGCAGCGAACCACGGCGCCATCAGGTAGCCCAGCGCGATCACCCCGATCCACGGCAGCACCGGGTAGGAGGTACGCAGGCTCAACGGCCCCGCCTCGATCCAGTCACGCTGGTGCAGCACCTTCCACAGCACCGCCAGGGCGCCGTCGCCCTGCACGCGTACGCCATCCAGCAGGTTGTGGCCAACCACCAGCGCCACCGCCAGCATCGCCAGCACCGGCCGCGGCAGCCACAGCAGGCCAGCCAGCGCGATCATGCTCAGGCCGATCGCCCAGATCACCTGCAGGTACACCGTGTCCGGCGGGAACTGGAAGGTCCAGGCGAAGTTGACCAGGGTCAGTTCCAGCACCACGAGGAACAGGCCGCGCTTGAGCAGGAAGGCGGCGATGGCGCGGCGCGGGTCGGCCTGGCGTTGACCATACAGCCACGCCGACAGGCCGGTCAGCAGCACGAACACCGGTGCGCACAGGTGCGCCAGCAGGCGGCAGGCGAACAGGGCAGGGGACACGGTCGCCGCGTCCATCGGGTCGCTCACCTGGTACTGCAGGAAGAACGTCTCGCGGACGTGGTCGAGCAGCATCAGCAGCATCACGGTGCCGCGCAGCTGGTCGATGGAGGCCAGCCGGGGGGAGGCAGAGGAGGGCATGCGGTGGGGGCGTATGGGGCGGCGGAAAGTTATAACATAGCGTTTGCGGCATGCCCACTCGGGCTTTGCCGCATCGGTTCGCTGGCCGTGCCGCTGCGGGTCTGTGTCTGTTCCGTGCTCGGCCCCCATCCTTTGGCACGCTGGACTTGCTGGCCCCTGAACGCTAGCGTGCAAGGGATTTTTTGCCAGCAGGGGCTTTCATGAACCATGACGCTGCGCCCAAGCAGCTCACTTTCCGCGCGGTGGTCCTTGCCATCGTGCTGGCGGTGGTGCTGTCGGCCGCAAACGCCTATCTCGGTCTGTTCGCAGGCCTGACCATCGCCACCGCGATTCCCGCCGCGGTCATTTCCATGGGCGTGCTGCGCCTGCTGGGTGGCGGTTCCATCCTTGAGAACAACATCGTGCAGACCGGCGCTTCGGCCGGTTCGTCGATCGCCGCCGGTGTGATCTTCACCATCCCCGCGCTGGTGATCATGGGCTACTGGCCGGACTTCAAGTACTGGTGGGTGCTGGGCATCGCCGGTCTCGGTGGCCTGCTGGGCGTGCTGTTCTCGGTGCCGCTGCGGCGTTCGATGATCGTCGAAGACCCGCTTCCGTTCCCGGAAGGCAAGGCGGCGGCCGAAGTGCTCAAGGCCGGTGAAAACCCCGGCCCGGGCCTGAAGATCCTCGGCCTGTCGGCAGTGATCGGTGCCTTCGTGAAGCTGGCCGCGGAAAGCGGCATGCGCCTGATCCCCGATGCCTGGGCCACCTCGGCCTATGTCGGCAGTTCCAAGATCACCGCGTTCATCGGTACCAACCTGTCGCCGGCGCTGCTGGGCGTGGGCTACATCGTCGGCCTCAACGTCGGCATCGTGGTGGTGTCCGGCTCGATCCTGACCTGGCACATCGCCATTCCGATCTACCAGGCGTTCTTCATGAACACCGATCCGGCGCTGGCCGCCTCGATCGCCACCGCCTCGTCCACCGAAGCGGCGTTCGCCATCTGGGGCGCGAAGATGCGTTACCTGGGCGTCGGCGCGATGCTGATCGGTGGCATCTGGACCCTGATCTCGCTGCGCAAGTCGCTGCTCAACGGCGTCAAGAGCGGCTTTGCGGCCGCGCGCAAGAGCGGTGGCCCGGTACTGGCGCACACCGAGCGCGACCTGCCGATGAAGTGGATGCTGGTGGCCCTGGTGGTGTTCACCCTGCCGCTGCTGGCGCTGTACCAGGCCATCGTCGGCCAGTGGCACGTATCGATCCCGATGACCCTCATCATGATCGTCGCCGGCTTCCTGTTCGTTTCGGTATCGGCCTACCTGGCCGGTCTGATCGGCTCGTCCAACAATCCGGTCTCGGGCATCACCATCTCCACCATCCTGTTCGCTTCGGCGGTGCTGGTGCTGCTGCTGGGCAAGGATGGCCTGCAGCCGGTCGGTGCCTTCGGTGCGCCGCTGGGCGCGGTGGCCGCGATCATGATCGGCGCGGTGGTGTGCTGTGCCGCCGCCGTGGGTGGCGACAACCTGCAGGACCTCAAGGCCGGCTACATCGTCGGTGCCACCCCGTGGAAGCAGCAGCTGATGCTGGGCATCGGCGCGTTCTCGTGCGCGCTGATCATGGCCCCGGTGCTGAACCTGCTGGCCACCGCCTACGGCATCGGCGTCAAGTCGGAGCTGCATCCGAATGCGCTGGCCGCACCGCAGGCGAACCTGATGGCGTCGGTGGCCAAGGGCCTGTTCGGCGGCGAGCTGCCGTGGACCTTCATCGGCATCGGTGCCGTGGTCGGTGCCGCCATCATCGCGTTCGACAGCTGGCTGAAGTCGCGCAACTCGCGTTTCCGCGTGCCGGTGCTGGCCGCGGCGATCGGCATCTACCTGCCGCTGGAACTGATGGTGCCGATCTTCCTCGGTGGCCTGATCTCCTACCTGGTCGAGCGCTTCCACAAGGTGCGCGCCGATGACGAAGAGGGCCGCGACCGCGTGCACAAGCCGGGCGTGCTGTTCGCTGCCGGCCTGATCACCGGTGAGGCGCTGATGGGTATCGCCATCGCCGTGCCGATCGTGGTCAGCAGCCGCGCCGACGTGCTCGCCGTGCCGTTCCACCTGCCGGCCGCGCAGTGGATCGGCCTTGCCGTGCTGTTCCTGGTCGGCTGGCTGATCTACCGCACCGGCAAGCGCGCCGTGGCATGACGCCCACGGGGTCGGATCCCTTCCCGCAGGGAAGGGCTCTGACCCCATGCTGGCAGCGTTTGGGGTCAGAGCCGATTCCTGCGGAATCGGATCCGACCCCGACCTCCGACAAACCGCGCTTCGGCGCGGTTTGCTTTTTCTGGCGGCAGCTCAGCCCGGGCCATGACCGATGGCCTTGGCAGGCCCGGCCGCGCAGGCCTACCATCGGTTTTTTGCCGTCCTGCGGAGACCCCGATGAAACTGCGTCATGCCCTGCTGCCACTGAGCCTGCTGGCTGCCCTGCCCAGCGTCGCCGCTGCCCGTGGCCTGGAAATCCGCGACATGGTGGCCATGGACCGCGTCTCCGCGCCGGTACTGACCGCTGACGGCGGCACCGTGGTGTTCGCCAAGCGCAGCACCGATGCCAACCTCAAGGCCAGCACCGCCCTGTTCGCGCGTAACCTGCGCACCCGCGATGCGGCACCGCCGAAGCAGATCACCCCGGCCGGCTGGAACGTCAACTCGGCCTCGTTGTCGGCCAATGGCCAGACCGTGTACTTCCTGAGCGCCAAGAACGGCAGCCAGCAGCTGTACTCGCTGCCGATCACTGGCGGTGCTCCGCACCAGCTGACCGATTTCCCGGTGGACGTGGACAGCTACCACGTGTCGCCGCAGGACGACCGCGTGCTGTTCAGCGCCGGCGTGTTCCAGGCCTGTGCCTCGGACCTGGCCTGCACCGAAAAGAAGCTGAAGGACGTGGCCGGCGCCAAGGCCAGCGGCAAGGTCTTCGATTCGCTGTTCGTGCGCCACTGGGATACCTGGAACGACGGCCGTCGCAACACCTTGTTCGTCGCCCCGCTGCCGGCGGCCAAGGCCGGTGCGGTCAAGGGCGCTTCGGCGCTGAGCGCGACCATCGATGGTGACGCTCCGTCCAAGCCGTTCGGTGGCAATGATGATTTCGCGTGGTCGCCGGATGGCAGCAGCGTGGTCGCCAGCATCCGCGTGGCCGGCAAGCAGGAGTCGTGGTCGACCAACTTCGACCTGTACCGCTTCGATGCCGCCGGCAAGCAGGCGCCGGTCAACCTGACCGCCTCCAACCCGGCCTGGGATGCCGGCCCGGTGTTCAGCGCCGACGGCAAGACCCTGTTCTACCGCGCGATGAAGCGCCCGGGCTTCGAGGCCGATCGCTTCGGCCTGATGGCGATGGACCTGGCCAGCGGCAAGACCCGCGAGATCGCTCCGCAGTGGGACCGTTCGGCTGGTGGCATCGCCCTGTCCGCCGACGGCACCAGCATCTACACCACTGCCGATGACCTCGGCGAACACCCGCTGTTCCAGATCGATGTGGCCAGCGGCAAGGCCACCAAGCTGATCGGCGACGGCAGCGTCACCGCTGTCGACGTGGCCGGCAACAGCGTGGCGATCACCCGCAACAGCCTGAAGAGCAACGACCAGGTGCTGGTCGGCCTGCTGCCGGCCGCTGGCGAGCCGATCGGTGCGCTGCGCGCGCTGACCCCCGCCGCTGGCGAGGTGCTGAAGGACGTGTCGTTCGGCGACTACGAGCAGTTCGAGTTCAAGGGCTGGAACAACGACACCGTCCATGGCTATGTGGTCAAGCCGCACAACTACCAGGAAGGCAAGTCCTACCCGGTCGCGTTCCTGATCCATGGCGGCCCGCAGGGCAGCTTCGGCAATGGCTGGAGCTACCGCTGGAACCCGCAGACCTATGCGGGCCAGGGCTACGCGGTGGTGATGATCGACTTCCATGGCTCCACCGGTTACGGCCAGGCCTTCACCGATGCGATCAGCCAGCACTGGGGTGACCGTCCGCTGGAAGACCTGCAGAAGGGCTGGAGCGCGGCGCTGAAGAAGTACGATTTCCTCAACGGTGACAAGGCCTGTGCACTGGGCGCCAGCTACGGCGGCTTCATGGTCAACTGGATCGCCGGCAACTGGAACAGCCCGTTCAAGTGCCTGGTCAACCATGACGGCGTGTTCGACCAGCGCATGATGGGTTACGCCACCGAAGAACTGTGGTTCACCGAATGGGAGCAGGGCGGTACCCCGTACCAGAAGGCGGCGAACTACGAGAAGTTCAATCCGGTCAACCACGTGGCTGACTGGAAGAAGCCGATCCTGGTGATCCACGGCCAGCAGGACTTCCGCATTCCGGTCGAGCAGGGCCTGGCCGCGTTCACCGCTGCCCAGCGCCAGGGCATCGAGTCGAAGTTCCTGTACTTCCCGGATGAAAACCACTGGGTGCTGAAGCCGAACAACAGCATCCTGTGGCATGACACCGTCAACGCCTGGCTGAAGCAGCACATCGGCGAATAAGCGATACCGGTGCCGCCCTTCGGGGCGGCGCTTTTGTTTCGCCATCTGCTTCACCGGTGGGTGCCGACCGTTGGTCGGCACACCTTCCTGAGCTTCCGCCAACAGCAGCCGAGCGCGGCTCGGCTCTACAAGAGCGCCTGCATGCCTTCGACTGCCCTGATCCAGAACGACATCGTCGTCTTCGGTTTGATCGCCGCCACTCTTGGCGCCGTGTTCTGGACCGCTTCGCGCGAGCAGGGCCTGTGGAAGCGCTTCTATACCTTCGTGCCGGCGCTGCTGCTGTGTTACCTGCTGCCGGGCATCTACAACACATTCGGCCTGATCGACGGGCAGAACACCAAACTGTACAACCCGGTCGCGCGTGACATCCTGCTGCCGGCGGCGCTGATCCTGTTGACCCTGGCGGTGGACATCAAGGGCATCCTGCGGCTGGGGCCGAAACTGGTGCTGATGTACCTGGGTGCCTCGGCCAGCATCATGCTGGGTGCGGTGGTGGCGTTCCTGGTGATGCGTGCGATCCATCCCGATACCGTCGCCGGCGATACCTGGGCCGGCATGGCCGCACTGGCCGGCAGCTGGATCGGCGGTGGTGCCAACATGCTGGCCATGCGCGAAGTGTTCGACGTCAACGCGACCACCTTCGGCCAGTTCGCGGTGGTCGATGTGGGGGTTGGCTACGTGTGGATGGCGGCGCTGATCTTCCTCGCCGGGCGCGCGGCGAAGATCGATGCACGCAGTGGAGCCGACACGTCGGCAATTGATGAGCTGAAAGAGCGCATCACCCGCTTCCAGGCCGAACACGAGCGCATCCCCAGCCTGACCGACCTGATGCTGATCGTGGCCGTGGCCTTCGGTGGCGTCGGTCTTGCCCACGCCATCGGCGCGCCGCTGGCGGCGTGGTTCAAGGTCAATGTCAGCTGGGCATCGCAGTTCAGCCTGGATGCGCCGTTCGTGTGGGTGGTGGTGCTGTCGACCACGCTCGGCCTGGGGCTGAGCTTTACCCGGGCTCGCAACCTGGAGGGTGCGGGCGCCTCACGACTGGGCTCGCTGCTGCTGTATTTCCTGATCGCCTGCATCGGCATGCAGATGGATCTGCTGGCGCTGCTGGATCGCCCGTGGCTGTTCCTGCTCGGCATCATCTGGATCAGCGTGCACATCGCGCTGCTGTGGTGCCTGGGCAGGCTGCTGAAGGTGCCGTTCTTCTACTTCGCCATCGGCTCGCAGTCGAACATCGGCGGCCCGGCCTCAGCGCCGGTGGTGGCCGCTGCGTTCCATCCGGCGCTGGCACCGGTGGGCGTGCTGCTGGGCACGATGGGGTATGCCACCGGCACCTATCTGGCGTATGTGGTCGGCATCACCCTGCGCGCGCTGGCAGGGCAGGGTTGATCCTGTAGAGCCGAGCCCATGCTCGGCTGCTTGTGCATTTGTGCAGGCAACGGCGAAGAGCAGCCGAGCATGGGCTCGGCTCTACAGTAGATCCACGCCATGCGTGGATGCTTTACGCCTGCAGCAACCCGCGTTCGATCAGCCACGCTCTGGCGTCTTCGGCATCCTGCTCGAACCACGCCTTCGTCGACCCCAAGCGATACGTGTAGCCCCACGCATCCATGTCGGCCATCAGCCGCTCGCTGCCGACGCCAGGCAGGTGCCCGGCCAGCACGATCTGCAGGTAGCAGGTGGCGTCTTCTTCGGGTACCGAATCGGTGGCGTCGGTATGCACCTGCGCGCGCCGCTCCGGCGGCAGCACGATCAGGTGGCAGGCCTCGTGCAGCATCGAGTGCACCGGCGTGTCATCGCGCACGTACACGTCGCTGGCGATGATGCCGGCCTCGGGCTCGCCCCAGTAACTGCCCGGGATCGGTTCGCCGGCCGCAACGTGGTGCAGCCGCAGCTCATGTGCAGCGAGCAGGCGCTGGGCATCGGCGAAGGCGATGTCGCCGACGCGGGTAACGTTCGGTTCGGGCGTGGTATCAGTCATGCGGGTCAGGCAGCCCCGCCCATGCAGGCACGGGCGGGGCAGGGGGTCAGGGTTTGTCCGGGCCTTCAGGCAGCGCCACGGAAATGTCCAGCACGTCGTGCTGGCCATCCTTGACCAGATCCACCTTCACTGCATCGACGTCGATGTTGACGTACTTCTTGATCACTTCCAGCAGCTCGCGCTGCAGCAGCGGCAGGTAGTCGGGACCGCCACGGTGGCTGCGCTCCTGCGCGATGATGATCTGCAGGCGGTTCTTGGCGGTTTCGGCGGTGGTCTTCTTCGCTTTGAGGAAATCAAACAGGCCCATGCTTACCCTCCGAACAGCTTGCTGAAGAAGCCCTTCTTCTCGACGTTGGTGAAGCGCATCGGGCGTTCTTCGCCGAGGATGCGTGCGACGGCGTCGTCATAGGCCTGGCCGGCAGCGGATTCGCCATCCAGGATGACCGGTTCGCCCTTGTTGGAGGCATTGAGGACGTCACCCGATTCGGGGATCACGCCGATCGCCTTCAGGCCGAGGACCTCCTCGACGTCGGTGATGCTGAGCATCTCGCCGCTTTCCACGCGCACCGGGGTGTAGCGGGTCAGCAGCAGGAAGGCCGGCACGTCCTGGCCGGATTCGGCCTTGTGGGTCTTCGAATCGAGCAGGCCGATGATGCGGTCCGAGTCGCGTACCGAGGACACTTCCGGGTTCACCACCACCACTGCGCGGTCGGCGAAGTACATCGCCAGGAAGGCGCCTTTCTCGATGCCTGCCGGGGAGTCGCAGATGATGTACTCGAAGCCGTCGGCGGCCAGGTCCTTCAGGACCTTGCCCACGCCTTCCTGGGTCAGCGCATCCTTGTCGCGGGTCTGCGAGGCAGCCAGCACGAACAGGTTGTCGAAGCGCTTGTCCTTGATCAGGGCCTGCTTGAGGGTGGCTTCGCCGTGCACGACATTCACGAAGTCGTACACCACGCGGCGTTCGCAGCCCATGATCAGGTCGAGGTTGCGCAGGCCGACGTCGAAGTCGATCACCGCCACCTTCTTGCCACGCTTTGCCAGGCCGCATGCAAGGCTGGCGCTGGAAGTGGTCTTGCCGACGCCGCCTTTGCCGGAGGTGACTACGATGATTTCAGCCAAAGGACTTCTCCTGATGATTCTGTTTGAGGTGCTGCGTCAGTCCAGCGCAGCGATCTTGATCTGGTCCTGTTCCAGCCACACCTGCACGGCCTTGCCGCGCAGGGTTTCCGGGACATCGTCCAGCACCTTGTAATGGCCTGCAATGGCGACCAGTTCCGCATGGAAATCACGGCAGAAAATGCGTGCCGCGGTGTTGCCCTGGGCCCCTGCCAGCGCACGGCCGCGCAGGGTTCCGTAGATATGGATGCTGCCATCGGCGATGACCTCGGCGCCGGCGCCGACGGTGGCCATCACGGTCAGGTCGCAGTTTTCCGCATACAGCTGCTGGCCAGAACGCACGTTGCCCAGCTGCATGCGACCCGGCTGTGGCGCGGCGGCATCGGCCGCCTTGCCCATCGGCGTGGCCGGAGCCGCTGCCGGTGCGGCCTTCGCCTCGGCCCGCGCGGCACGCCGCGGTTCCGGTGCGGGTGCCGGCGGCGGGGCAGGCTCTGCTTCGGCGCGCTCGTACTGGGCGCGGAACTTGGCCAGCAGCGGCAGGCCGAGCTGCTGCGAGAGCAGGTCGACCGCGCTGGTGCCATAGGCCAGTGCCACCGGCAGTACGCCGGCACCGCGCAGGCCATCCACCAGCGCCTGTGCCGTCGCCACGTCGGGCACCTGGCTGAGGCCGCCGAAGTCCAGGATCACCGCTGCACGGCCGAACAGCTTCGGCGCACGGCTCACCCGCTCCTGCATTTCCTGCACGAGGCGTTCAACATCAAGGGTGCGGATGCGCAGGTTGGCGATGCCCACCTGGCCGATCTTCAGTTCACCGGCCTGTTCGTAATCGAAATTCACCGCCACGCTCAAGTCCCCGTCGACCGCTGTGCCTGCGCCGGCAGCTGCCGGTCGCGTGCCCACGCCACATCGGGCAGCTTGCCGCCGTAGGTTTCGTTCACCCACGGGAAACTGCACAGTTCCTTGGCCAGCATGCTGGCCCGCACGTCCACCTGCGGCATGGTGTTCTGGCCCAGCTCGCGGAAGCCGAAGCTGCCGTGGAAGAGCAGGGCGGCATCGGCGCCGTGGTCCAGGAACACTTCGCAGGTCATCTGCGGGTAGCGCAGTTCGGCAAAGCTCTGCGCATCGGCGTAGAACGCACGGCCGACGCCACCACCGCGACGGCGGCTGGCGACCACGATGCGGTCGATATAGAAGAAGGGGGTGTTCAGCTGCTGCTTGAACCAGGCGAAATTGCTGCTGTCGTGCTGGCTGTCGCTGCCGAAGCCGATCAAAAAACCGGCCAGGTTGCCGTCGCGCTCGGCGACGCGGAAATACTCAGCGGTTGCATAGAACAGGCGCAGGCGCTCGGCATCCAGGGGAAGGATGGCCAGGCCAGCATTGTTGTTCAAAGCCAGGACGGAATCGAGCTCGTGCTCGCGCACGTCGCGGATGACAATCGACATTGTGACTCCGTGGGGTAACGCGGTTGGTCCATTACAAGACCCTGCGCACGATTATTGCATGCCCGGGGTGGGCTGCGGCATGAACAGGGGGATATGCCCAAGCATGACTTTCGGCGCTTGGGAGCAGCCACACACAGGCTACGATGGGTGATGCTGGCCCGACTCAACCACAATGCGATGCTGCGCTACTCCGGGTTGTTCACCTGGGGCACCGTCGGCCTTTGGCTTGCGATCTACCTGATCGACCCGGTGTCGCTGACGCTGGAGAGCCTGGACGGCGAGGCCGGCTTCCGGATCATTCCCTGGGCGTCGGCCTACCTGGCCTTCGGCTTCGTGTACTGGGTGCTGACCCGCTCGCTGGGCGAAAGCCGGCCCGGCTTCTTCGACCATGCCGCGCTGATCCTGCTGACCGCCTGCGCGATCGGCGTGAGCTATTTCTCCGGCACCGCGCTGGGCAGCATCCTGCTGATGGTGGTGGCCGGCCTGCTGCCCTGGTTGCTGGGCCCGCGCATCGGTGTGGTGTGGCTGGTGGCCAGCAACCTGGCCGTGCTGCCGGTCTACATCCAGCCACTGGGCTTCCCGCCGGTCATCGCCGTGCTGCAGGCCGTCGGCTACATGGGCTTCTCCAGCTTCGTGTTCGTGATCGCGCTGGTGGCCCGCCGCCAGGCCGAGGCGCGCGAGGAGCAGCGCCGCCTGAATGCCGAGCTGCGCGCCACCCGTGCGCTGCTGGCCGAAAGCGCGCGGGTGAACGAGCGCACCCGCATTTCGCGCGAACTGCACGACCTGCTGGGTCATCAGCTGACTGCGCTGACCCTGAACCTGGAAGTGGCCGGCCATCTGGCCGAGGGCCAGGCGCTGGAGCACGTGAAGCGTTCCCATGCCCTGGCCAAGCTGCTGCTGGGCAACGTGCGCGAGGTAGTCAGCCAGCTGCGCGAGACCGGCGCCATCGACCTGGCCGCTGCCCTGCGTCCGCTGACCGAGCACGTGCCTTCGCTGGACATCCAGCTGGAGATCGAAGAGCCGCTGAACGTGGAAGACCCGCAGCGGGCCCATGTGCTGCTGCGCTGCACCCAGGAGATCATCACCAACACGGTGCGCCATGCCGGCGCCCGCCACCTGTGGCTGCGGGTGTACCGTGAGGTCCCGGACCAGGTCGTAGTGGAAGCCCGCGACGACGGTGTCGGGGCGGAAACGGTCAATGTGGGCAATGGTTTGCGCGGCATGCGCGAACGCCTGCAACAATGTGGAGGCCAGCTGCAGGTGGAGACCCGCCCCGGCGAAGGCTTCCGGCTGCGGGCGACGGTACCGGCAACGGTGCTGGCGGCCCTTACCCAGGTTCCTGAAGGAGTGCGTTGATGATTCGCGTCTGCCTGGTCGACGACCAAACCCTGGTGCGGCAGGGGATCCGCTCGCTGCTGGCGCTCGACGACGGCATCGAAGTGGTGGCCGAGGCCGCCGATGGCCGCCAGGCCGTCGAGCTGATCCCGCAGATCCGTCCGGACGTGGTCCTGATGGACATGCGCATGCCGGTGATGTCCGGGCTGGAGGCGCTGCAGGTGCTGTCACGGCAGGAACAGCTGCCGCCGACCATCATCCTGACCACCTTCGACGATGACCAGCTGGTGCTGGCCGGGCTCAAGGCCGGTGCCAAGGGCTACCTGCTCAAGGATGTGACTCTGGCGCAGCTGGTCGGGGCGATCCGCACGGTGGCCGATGGCGGTTCGCTGGTGCAGCCGGCGGTGACCCAGCGCCTGCTGTCCGGGCTGGAGCACATGCGCAACGACTTCGTCAGTCTGGACCGCCCCGACCCGCTGACCGACCGTGAGACCGAGATCCTGCGGCTGATGGCCAGCGGTTTCTCCAACAAGGAGATCGCCAATTCGCTGGGGGTCGCCGAGGGCACGATCAAGAACCATGTGTCCAACATCCTCTCCAAACTGGGCGTACGTGACCGTACGCGTGCGGTCCTGAAAGCGTTTGAACTCCAGTTGGTGTGAGGAAAATCCTTTAACGACAAAGACTTGGCATGCAGTCCGGGCCCGGATTCAGGGTTGCCCCCTGTTTGCCCCCTACTTGCCGGGTACGCGGATGCGTTACCCTTCGAATTCTTTGTCCATACAAATGCGCAGCCGGCACGGAAACCGGTGCGCCAATCCCGATAACCAATGCCCGCGAAGCCTGCTAGGATTGGCGCTTCGCTTCAATCAACCCGGCCGTGGGATCGGCCCCGGAGACTCTCTGAATGACCCGTATTATCGAGTTCCTGATCGCCTTGGGGATCGTGGCTGGCCTGTTCGTCATCATTGGCGTCTGTCTGCCGGGCGAGCGTCACATCACCGAAAGCATCGAGACCAACCGCAAGATGACGATCGTGTACGACACGGTCAGCAGTCTGCGCCGCTTCAAGGACTGGAACCCGCTGGTACTGCGCGATCCCGCCGTTGAACTGAAGCTGTCCGGCCCGGTCTCCGGCGTCGGTGCCACTCTCGACTTCACTTCCAAGGACCTGGGCACCGGTTCCTGGAAGGTGACCGAAGCCGAAGAGAACAAGCGTGTTGTTATCGCCATCGACGACGCCACCAAGGGTCACGACAAGGTCAGCACCTTCACCCTGGAGCCGACCGGCAAGGGCGGTCGCAACGTCAAGATCACCCAGGACTACTCGGTGAAGTATGGCTTCGACCTGTTCGGCCGCTACGCAGGCCTGTATGTCAGCCGCCAGATCGGCGATGACATCAAGATGGGTCTGTCGCGCATGGCGAACATGCTGGCCACCGTGCCGAATGTCGACTACCGCACTTCCGAAGCTCCGCTGACCGATCTGGGTATCGTCGATGTCCCGGCCGAGGACCTGCTGGTCGTCACCGCCGGCAACGTCGATCGTGGCCAGGACTCCATCAGCAAGTCCATCAAGGACAACCAGGAGTGGATCAAGCGCGTGATCGAGGCCAATGGCCTGGAAGCCGCAGGTCCGCTGCGTATCATCACCACCGATTTCGGTGCTGAGAAGTACGCCTTCGACATCGCCCAGCCGGTGAAGAAGAAGGGTGCCGAAGGCGTGCCGGCCGAACAGCTGACCGTCAAGATCGACGGTGGCGCTCCGGTCAAGTACGTCCGCGTTGCTCCGCACCGTTCGGCGCATGCGGCCTACACCGGCCACATGGCAGGTCTGGACGTTGCCCGCAGCGCCCTGCGCGCCTGGGCCGTGACCTCGGGTAACGAAGTCATCGACCGTCCGTACGAAACCTGGAAGGACGGCGTGGACAAGTCGTTCACCCCGGAAGCGACGTACGACATCTACTGGGCCGTCAAGTAAGCCTCGGCTGACCCATGTAGTGTTGGACACGAAAACGCGCCGCTTCCTGCGGCGCGTTTTTTTTTCATCCCGAGCCCGGTGTCGGGCATTGCGCAAGGAGCTGTCATGTTCAATACCGAACGACGCGCGCGTAAACCGTCGTTGCTGGCCTGCCTGGGGGCGCTGCTGGCGGCCGCCTCGATCGGTCTGTCCGCCTATGCCGCGCATGGCGTGTCCGATCCGCTGGCGCAGCAGCACCTGAACATGGCGGCGTTGTACGCGTTTGCCCACGGTGCGGTACTGGCGGCCCTCGGCCCCCGCGCGCAGGGCGCGATCGCGCATCTGGCGTTGTACGTGTTGCTGCTGGGTGTGCTGCTGTTCTCCGGCAGCCTGCTGGGCGGTGCGCTGTGGCAGTTGCCGACGCGGCTGGCGCCGGTAGGCGGCACCACGCTGATGGCAGGATGGGTACTGCTGGCGATCAATGCACTGAGGCGGTGACCGCAGCGTCCAAGCATCGGTAGTGCCGGGCCATGCCCGGCTTCGAGCGCAGCGACCCGCGTCTGCCTTTGCTCTCTTGTTCCATTCCGTGGCGAACGCACGCGGAAACTGTCCGCGGCCGGGAGGGTGGGCGGCGCAGGGGCGTAAGCGCCATGGATGGCGCGCCCGAGCTTACATGGACGTACTTGCAGCGGCCCCTGCGCCGCCCACCCTCCCGGCCAACCCTGGATCGCAGTCAAGCAGCCGCCACGAGGGGCTCAGCCGTTGGCCGGTTTCCAGCACCAGTGCCACGGTTCGTAGACGATCCCATGCGGGTTGTCGCGCGGATAGCTCAGATGGAACCCGTGCGTTCCCGCATTGGCCTGCAGCCACGCAAACGCGGCCGTCGCCTCGAAGGTCTCTTCTGCCGGCGCATCCCCCGGCGTGCCGATGTCCAGTGCGTGACCACTGTGGTGTTCGCTGAAGCCGGGCGCTGCATTGACCTGCAGAATCTGCGGCACACTCTGCCCGCGCGCCAGCTTCCGTTCGAAAATGCCGAGCTGATACGCATGGCTGCGGAAGCCGGAGATCGCGTCCAGTGCAATGCCATCCCGCGCGGCATGCAGGCGCATCCGTCGCCAACCCTGCGCGGCACCGCGACGCAGCCACAACGGGCGCGCGAAGCGGTCACGTCCGGCGAAGTGCAGCAGGCAGGGCTCGGCCTCCAGCGCCAGCCCACTGTCCTGCGCATAGCGCTGCACATCCAGGCCCAATTGCTGCAAGCGCTGTTGCAGGCCGGCCAGCGGCAGCCACTGCTCTTCCAGTGCAGCGCCAAACGGCCGTGACCACGCGCCATCCAGCAACGCCAGCGCTTCCTCCACACCCGGTTCGCGTGGCAGGCGCGGCACAAGCGAGTGCACGCCGTGTGCCAGTACCGCCGCCAGGTAGCGGCCATCCTGTTTGCGCCTCAATACCCATTGCGCACGCGCCAGCAGGCGGGCGTCGAGATTGCTGCGCGCGCGCAGCAGCGGCGCTGGCCACAGTTCGACGGTCTCGGTGTTGATCAACAGTGGAGTGGTGCGGTGCATCGATCCAGCTTACTGCCGTGGCGCCGTGGCGGCCACCTTGCGCAGCGCTTCCAGCAGCGCCTGCGGGCGCTCCAGGCTGAGCAGCAGGGTGCTGCCGCCGCGCACCGGAATCACCAGCGTGCGCGCGCGGTCGGTGACCAGGGCAAAGCCCTTGCCGCCGCCCTGCAGGCGGAAGTGCCCGGAGTAGAAGCCGGGCATGCTGTAGCCGTTGGTCTTGAAGCGGATGCCGTAGCGGCGATCACGGCCGAGGTCGACCACCTCGGCCTGGTCCAGCAGCAGGTCGGCCACCGGGGTGCGGCGGCGGTACAGCGTCGAACGCACGTCCAGTACGTTATCTGCCAGCTCCACCCGGCGGCGGAAAAACGCCCAGCCCAGGCCGACGCCCATCAGCACGATCACCGCCAGGCTCCATGCCGCGCTGCCACCCATCAGGAAAAACGGGGGCGACAGCGTGACCTCCATCCAGGGAGCGTCGGTGCGGCTGTCGTGCAGCTGCGACCAGATGCCGACGCCCAGTACCGCCAGCAGTGGCAGCAGCACCCACAGCACCCGCAGCGAGGAGCTTTCGGCGACGTCGAACGGACGTGCATCACTGCCGCTCATCGTTGCGACTCCACCCAGCGCGCGACGTCATCGATCAGCTGCCCATCGACGTGGCCCGGCTGCGCGTATTCCTTCAATGAACTGGAGCCGCTGCCGGCGATGCCGATGTGGTTGAGGGCAGGGTAGGCCTTCCATTGCACGTCCGTGCGATCGGCCAGGGCTTTTTTCCACAGTGCCCAATCCGTTTCCGGTACCTGGAAGTCGCGGCCGCCGTGCAGCATCAGCAGTGGTTTTTTCAGTGCCGCCGCATCGCCACGAGCGTTCACCGATTCGATGCTTTTCCAGAACGCCTGCGGCACACCCAGCGGCAGTTCGCTGGCGGGTATGGGCTTGTCGCTGCGGGCCGCGGCGATCTGTGCGGCCAGCTTGTCCAGGAACGCTTGTTCCGGCGCACTGATCGAGCCGTCCAGCGACAACAGGTAGCGGTTCTGCTCCGGCAGCAGCTCAAGCAATGTGCGCGCCGGCGCGGCCCACAGGATCGCGCCGCGCGCCTGTGGCCAGCGGCTGGCGATGCGCGGGGCGAGCATGCCGCCCTGGCTGTGGCCGAGCACGAAGATCCGCTTGCCGTCGATGCGTGGGTCCGCAGCCAACGCGCTCAGCGCGGCGACGGCGTCGTCGGTGGTCTCGTCATCAACGTTGAAGCTGCCGCTCTGGAAATCCTGCGGGCGGGCATGGGTGCGCTTGTCGTAGCGCAGTACTGCGATGCCGTGCGCGGCCAGGCCGCGGGCGATGTCCAGGAACGGGCGGTTGCCACCGATGGTTTCGTCGCGATCCTGCGGGCCGGAGCCGTGCACCAGCACTACGGCCGGGAACGGTCCTTTGCCCTTGGGCAGGGACAGCGTGCCGGGCAGTGCACCGCGCGCCTGCGGCACGCTGAAATCGGCTTCGCTGTAGTCCGCGTCGGCCGGCGGCGGCGCTGCCTTGGCGGCCGGGGCAGGCCGCAGCAGCAGACCCGCTACTTTGTCCTGTGCGTTCACCGCCACCTGCGCAATCACCGCGCCACTGGCGAACTGCAGCGGTACGTCCACCAGGTGCAGGCCTTGCTGCTCGCTGCTGTGCGCTGGTCCGCGCTGCTTCAGTTCACCCAGCGATTGCCAAAGGCCCCGCAGCTTGTCGGCAGGCACGGCCGCGGCCATCTGCGGGGTCAGCATGGCTTCGGCATCGGCGATCCGCCCCGCCTGCAGGTGATCGAGCAGGCGTGCTGCGACCTGCTGCGGTTCACCAGCGGCTGCACTGGCGGACAACAGGGCGAGCGAAACGGCAAGCAACGAACGGCGTGCGCTCATGGTCACAGCTCCTTCTTGAAGACCAGCAGGGCCGGGCGCATCGGCGCCGGGATGATGATGTTGACCAGTTCCCAGCCGAGCTGGCCCTGGCGGCTGAGTTCGGCCTGGATGTCGTCGGCTTTCTGCAGTCCCATCATGGTGGTCTTGACCTCGACGGTCAGGTAGCTCCAGCGCTTGCTCATTCCTTGTCCTCCGGCGATGGCTTGGGTTTCGGCAGGCGTCCTGCCTTGCGCAGTGCGTCGCGCAGCACGTATTCGATCTGCGCGTTGAGGCTGCGCAGTTCATCGTCCGCCCAGCGCTGTGCGGCCGCCAGGACCTCGGCGTTGATGCGCAGCGGATAGGCTTTTTTCTCGCTCATGCAGACTCCTGGCGGGGCGGTGGGGCGCCCCGTTGCGAGGGTGGCTCAGTACAGCGAGCCGGTGTTGACGACCGGCTGCGTGCCGCGGTCCGAGCACAGCACGGTCAACAGGTTGCTGACCATGTGCGCCTTGCGCTCCTCATCCAGCTGCACCACGCCGTTCTTCTGCAGTTCGGCCAGCGCCATCTCGACCATGCCGACCGCACCGGCAACGATACGCGAGCGTGCGGCGATCACCGCGTTTGCCTGTTGACGCTGCAGCATCGCCTGGGCGATCTCGGCGGCGTAGGCGAGGTGGCTGATGCGCGCATCGATCACCTGCACGCCGGCATCGGCCAGGCGCTCGGCCAGTTCGTTCTTCAGGTGCTGGGAGATCTCGCTGGCGTGGCTGCGCAGCGCTAGCTGGCCGTCCTCGTGCTGGTCGTAGGGATAGCTGGTGGCCATCGCGCGCAGCGCCGATTCGGACTGGATGTGCACGAAGCTCTCGTAGTCGTCCACGTTGTAGACCGCTTCGGAGGCATCGACCACCTGCCAGACGATCACTGCGGCGATCTCGATCGGGCTGCCGTCCAGCTCGTTGACCTTCAGCTTGCCGCTCTCGAAATTACGCACGCGCTGGCTCACGCGGCGCTTGCTGAAGAAGGGATTGTTCCAGCGCAGGCCGTTGTCCTTGACGGTGCCTACGTACTTGCCGAACAGGCTGACCACCGCCGCCTGGTTGGGCTGCACGGTATACAGGCCGGCCAGCGCGACCAGGGCCAGCGCGGCGATCAGCAGGCCGGCCAGGATCAGCAGCACGTTGGGCGAGCCGGTGCTGGCCTTCGCCGCAACCCCGGCCACGAACAGGGCGCCGCCGGCGAGGGCCACGACCAGGGACCCGGCGAGCGCGCCGAGGCCGTTGAGGGAGGACAGCGACTTCTCTTTCATGGCGGTACGTCCTTGAGGGTTCGAAATGAAGATATCAAATTGATATCATATTCGGGCTGCCGTTCGTCGGGTGGGCTTGCTCAGGCACTTCGGCCGGACCGGATAGAATGCCCACCCGCCTTCACATTGCTGCTGGAACCCCGTCATGGCCAAGCTTGGAACCCCGCTGTCCCCCTCCGCCACCCGCGTGCTGCTGCTGGGCTCGGGCGAACTTGGCAAGGAGGTGGCCATCGAGCTGCAGCGGTTGGGCGTGGAAGTGATTGCCGCCGACCGTTACGCCGATGCCCCGGCCATGCAGGTGGCACACCGCTCGCACGTGATCGACATGCTGGATGCGATGGCCCTGCGCCAGTTGATCGCGCAGGAGCAGCCGCACCTGGTGGTGCCGGAGATCGAGGCGATCCATACCGAGACCCTGGTGCAGCTGGAACAGGAGCAGGACCTGCAGGTGATTCCGACTGCGCGTGCCGCGCGCCTGACCATGGACCGTGAGGGCATCCGCCGCCTTGCCGCCGAGACGCTGGGCCTGCCGACCTCGCCGTACCGCTTTGTCGATACCGAGGCCGAGTACCGCGACGCCGTGGCGGCGATCGGCCTGCCGTGCGTGGTCAAGCCGGTGATGTCGTCCTCGGGCAAGGGCCAGAGCACGCTGCGCAGCGAGGCGGACATCGCCCCGGCCTGGGAGTACGCGCAGACCGGCGGCCGTGCCGGTGCCGGGCGCTGCATCGTCGAGGGATTCATCGACTTCGACTACGAGATCACCCTGCTGACAGTGCGCCACGCCGGTGGCACCTCGTTCTGCGCGCCGATCGGCCACCTGCAGAAGGATGGCGACTATCGCGAAAGCTGGCAGCCGCAGCCGATGTCGGACAAGGCACTGGCGCGTGCCGAGGAGATTTCGCGCGCGATCACCGATGACCTGGGTGGCTGGGGCCTGTTCGGTGTCGAGCTGTTCGTGAAGGGCGACGAGGTCTGGTTCAGCGAAGTATCGCCGCGTCCGCATGACACCGGTCTGGTGACGCTGGTATCGCAGGAACTCAGCGAGTTCGCGCTGCATGCGCGGGCCATCCTCGGCCTGCCGATCCCGCTGATCCGCCAGAGCGGTGCATCGGCCTCGTGCGCGCTGCTGGCGCATGGCGAGGGCGTGCCGTACTTCAACAACGTGGCCGCCGCACTGCAGGTGCCGGACACCGCCGTGCGCCTGTTCGGCAAGCCCAGCGTGCACGGCCATCGCCGTGTCGGCGTGACCCTGGCGCGTGCGGAAACCATCGACGAGGCGCGTGCCATCGCGCGTGATGCCGCCGAAGCCATCGGCGTCGAACTGCGCTCTTGAAAAAGAAGCGACGACCAACGGTCGTCGCCTACCGAATTTCGGTGGGTACCGACCGTTGGTCGGTATAGATTTCCGGTGGGTACCGACCGTTGGTCGGTACTCCATCAACACCTGTTACGGCTTCACGTCCACCCACACCAGGTGGTGGTCGCTGCCGTCGGCGATCTTCGCTTCGGCACTTTCATTGGCAGGCCAGAACACGCCGCTGCCGATGTACTCGAAACCGGTCGAGGGCAGTACGTAGTCCAGGCGCATGGTGCCTGACTTCGGCCCGAAATCGCCGGTGGCATGGAACGGTGCGCCCTTGCGTTCGATGCCCTTGGCCGCATAGGCCAGGCTGGTCTGCTCGGCGCCGACGCTGCGCGGGGTGGGGTAGCGCAGAACGCGGGCGTTCTCGATCAGTTCGACGATCGCCTCGTGGCGGCCATCGCCATCGACCGGATCGTTGTTGAGGTCGCCAAGGATGACGAAGCGTGCATCCTGGGCCAGGCCGCCGCACTGGCCCTTGTCGTCGCACAACCACGGCTTGTCACCCTTGGACAGGTACTCCTGCCACAGGCGCAGTTCGTCGTGGTTGCGCGCGGCGTTGCGCTTTTCCGGGCCGTCGAACACCGGCGGCGTCGGATGCGAGACCAGCGCATGCACCACGCCGGCCGGAGTCTTCACCGGCACGTCCCAATGCGACTTCGACGACAGCCGCAGCTGCGACCAGACGGTGTCGTTGTAGAAGTTTTTGCCGGTACGCGGATCGATCGGGCGGATCGCGCCCGGCATCGCACTCCACTTCAGCAGCTGGAAGCTGCGCACCTTGGCTTCGTCGATCGGGTAGCGCGACAGCACCAGCATGCCGTACTGGCCCGGGTGCAGGCCGTAGCCCCAGGCGTCGTTGCCACGGCCTCGGCCTTCACCACCGACCACGCCGTTGTTGTCCAGGTCCAGGCCGCTGGGCACGCCGGTGTTCACCGGTGCCAGGTAGCGGTAGGCGAAGTGCAGCGGCTTGCCGCCACCGGGCTGGGCCACTTCCAGGTAACGCTTCTGGAACAGGTCGGCAGCGCGATGGGCGTCGTCGAAATCGAATTCGTTCAGCAGCACCAGGTCAGGGCGCGCCTGCTGCAGTACCGCAGCGATCTTGCGCGCGTGTTCGCTGTCGCCTTCCAGCTCGGCGATCAGGCCGCCGGCTTCGTCCGAATACAGCGAGGTGTTGTAGGTGGCCAGGCGCAGCGCTGCAGACGGTTTTTCGGTCATCGCGGGGGGCGTGGCGAAGGCGGGAGCGGTGGCGCCACAGAGCAGGGCCAGGCCGAGGATCAGGGGTTTGGCGTTCATGGGCCGTATTGTGCACCCGGCCCGGTGTCAGTGGTTTGTCAGCGTCCGTCCAGATCGTCATCGAAATCATGCCAGCGGCGGCCGTCGTAGGCCTCCAGCGGTCGATAGCGCCGCTTGTAGTCCATCTTCTGGTGCTCACGTATCCAGTAGCCCAGGTACAGATGTGGCAGGCCCTCGCGGCGCGCCCACTCCAGCTGCTGCAGGATCGCGAACGTGCCCAGCCCGCGCGCGGCATGGGCGGGGTCGAAGAAGGTATAGACCGCCGACAGCCCGTGCTCGGTCACATCGGTCACCGCCACACCCAGCAGCTGGCTGGGCTGGCCGTCGTGGCCGGGCAGGCGCATTTCCATGAAGCGTGTGTGTGACCAGCTGCCGATCAGGAACTGCTCGAACTCGTGCGGGCCGTGGTCGTCCATGCCGCCCTTGGCATGACGATGCACCAGGTAGCGGTGGTACAGCTCGAACAGATCCTCTCGCGGCATGGCTGCAGTGATGCGCACTTCCAGGTCGGCATTGCGGGCGGCGCAGCGGCGCTGGCTGCGGTCGGGGGCGAAGCGCGCCACCGGGATGCGCACGGCGACGCAGGCGTGGCAGTTCGCACAGTGGGGGCGATAGACCAGATCACCGCTGCGGCGGAAGCCCCAGCTCAGGGCCAGCGGGTACAGCCCGCCGAGGCGACGGTCCTGCGGGTCCAGCACCAGATCGCGCGCGACCCGGTCCGGCCAGTACCCGCAGGGGTGCTCGCCGGTCTGGAACAGTCGCAGTTCGTCGTCTCTGTCGCCGTGTCTCGCCATGGGCACAGCATAGCTCCAGCCTGTCGCAATGGCGGCGACTGTCCGCCGGATGAATGGAACGGGCGGCTGCGTCAACCGAGGTCGTGGTCAGGCGTTGTTGTCCTCCGAGGGTGAGGTGTTCACCCCGATGCCAATCCCATTCCCAGGAGTGACCCCATGATCCGTACCCCCCTGCTGCTGGCCCTGCTGCTCGGCACTTCCGCGACCGGTATCGCCTTGGCCGCCGACACCCCGGCTGCACCGGCACCGCGACCGGCCAAGCTGGATACCAATGGCGATGGCTTCATCGACCGCAGCGAAGCGGCGGCCAACCCACGCCTGGCCGCGAAGTTCGATGAGCTGGACAAGAACAAGGACGGCAAGCTCTCGCGTGATGAGCTGCCGCGCTGGAAGCATGGCCGCCACGGTGGTCGCGGCGGCGAGCGCTGGGCCAAGCTGGACGCGAACAAGGATGGCCGCATCAGCCGTGAGGAAGCCAAGGCCGATCCGCGCCTGGCCGAGCGTTTCGACCAGCTCGACCTCAACAAGGATGGCTACCTGGACAAGGCCGACCGCGAGCTGCGCATGAAGCAGCATCGTGACGCCTGGTTCGCCGCCGCCGATACCAACAAGGACGGCCAGCTGAGCAAGGCCGAGTTCGACGCCGCCAAGGGCCCGATGCACGGTGGCCCGCGCCACGGTGGCCCGCGTGACGGCGCCGCGCCGAAGCCGCAGCGCTGATTTTCACTGCAGTGATCGACGACAACGCCGGCGTGATGCCGGCGTTGTCCGTTACAGGCGGCCGCTGTGCATCAGCGAGTACGCCACCAGGCCGATCACGAACACGTTCGCGCCGATGATGCCGGTGCGGCCATACATGGATTCGAATTTCCAGTTGGTTCCGCTGCGCCCGCGCCGCGCCGAATCGCGCGCAATCATCGGTGCCATCACCCGCTGCAGCGGCACCAGACACTGGTAGTTGACCACGCCCAGGCCCAGTGCCAACGCCAGCAACTGCCCCCATACCGGTGCCTGCAGCAGCACCGCCAGCAGGATCAGCAGGCACCAGACCAGGCCGGTGCCGGTGTTGAGGCGTACAAAACGGCGTACCTGCGTGCGTTCGCTTTCGGTCTCGGTGTACGACATCAGGAAGCGGGCACCGAGATAGCTGCCGATCGCGCCGCCGATGACACCGCCGGCAATCGCACCCCAGCTTTCGGCTGGGAGCACGTGCAGCTGGCCCAGCGTAGCGGTCAACGTGCCCATCGCGGTGCCGCCCGCAGCGCTGACGCCACCCAGGCCGAGCTTGCTGCCACCGATACCGACACCGGTACCCAGCAGGATCGCTGCGCTTGCCGTGCCGGGCGCAGCGATCATCACCATCGACACCACCGTCGTTGCAAACGCGGCACTGGGCGCGCTGCTGCGGGCGAATTCACCGAAGCGCTGCAGCAGGCCCTCGCGCACCTGCGCACGGGCGCGTGACAGGCGCTTGCGTACCGCCGCGTCGCTCAGCCCGAGCAGGTCAGCGACCTGCTGCGAATGCTGGCCCTCGCGGTAGTACAGCAGCAGTACTTCGCGGCTGTCGGCGGGCAGGGTAGAGATGATGTCTTCGGCAGCGATTTCCTCTTCCAGCCGCTGCAGGCGATCCGCCGCACCGGGGGCCGGATCCGCTGCCATGGTCAACGCCACTTCGGCAGCTTCGCCACTCAGCGGTCGGCCACGTTGCGCGCGCAGCCAGTCACGGGCGAGGTTGCGGGTGATCTGCCGCAGCCAGGGCAGGAAGCTGCTCGCGCTGCGCAGCTGGTGCAGCTGCTGCCAGCCTTTCACGAACGCTTCCTGGGCGATGTCCTCGCTGGCCTGGCGGTCGCCGGTGATGGCCAGGGCGATGGCGGTGACCGTGTTCTGGCAGGCCAGCACGATGCGCCCATATGCATGCTGGCAGCCGCCGCTGGCGGCCGGCAGTTCGCGGTGCAGTGTGTCGTCGATGCTTGCGGCGAAGGTCGTCATGGCGGCGGGCTCCTGCAGGGATTGTGTCCCATGACGGAGGCGCGTGCGGAATGTGACCACGAAAAAAGGGGACGGAGGGGATTAAGTCGTTTGTGCCACAAACGACTTAATCCCCTCCGTCCCCTTTTTGCGGTTGCCGGCCAGCGGCCGGCACTACTTCGCCGGCTGGATGCGGACCCGCACTTCCTCTTCTTCCGGCGGTGCCGGCGCGGCCGGCTGGGCTTGCTGCGGCTGGGCCTGCGGTGCGGGCACCGGGGTTGCGGGGGCAGGGGTTGCGGGGGCAGGGGCACCGCGATGGCGCAGGCCGATCACCAGCGCCACGCCGGCGATCACCACCAGCAGGGCGATGCGGATGCGCCAGGCCCAGCCACGACCACCAGCACTTTCCTGCACATCATCGCGGAAGGCGAACTCGGCGGTCGGGTGGTCACGGCGGGTGGTGTCGAGCAGGCGGGCGTCGCGCAGGATTTCGCGCGCGCGCGGCTGGTCGTCGGCACGCACGACCCAGACCGCCGGGTAGGCACCGGCATTGCCCAGGTCGGTATAGCTGAACTGGCCCCGGCGGCGCGTCTTGTACGAGCGCCCGTTGGTGACCTTCACCTGGATGTCGTGACTGCGCAGGAGCTCGGCCACGCCTTCCACGGTTTCCACGCGCTGGCTGCTGAAAATCTGACGCATCGGATCAATCCTTGGCCGGCACGGCGGCCGCTGCTGCCTGGTCCGGAACCACGCGGATCAAGCCTTCCTGGGCGGTGCTGGCAACCAGCACGCCATCACGGGTGAAGAACTGGCCGCGGGCCAGGCCGCGCGAATCCTGCGCGCTGGGGCTGTCCAGCGAGTACAGCAGCCAATCGTCGGCGCGGAACGGGCGATGGAACCAGATCGCGTGGTCCAGCGAGGCCATCTGCACGTGCGGATGGTAGTAGCTGATCCCGTGCGGGAAGGTCGCCGTGCCCAGCAGGTGGAAGTCCGACGCGTAGGCCAGCAGCGCCTGGTGCAGCTCGGGAGCATCGCCTACACGCTCGCTCAGGCGCAGCCAGACCTGGTGGTAGGGCGGGCGCTTGGGCGGGTTCAGTTCATCGCGCGGATACACATGGCGGAACTCGAACGGACCACCGCGCGACAGCCAGCGCTGCACCTTGATCGGCAGGCGCTCAAGCACCTCCGCCGGCAGCGGCCTGTTCGGTTCGATGTCTTCCGGCTGCGGCACTTCGGGCATCTTGTGCTGGTGCTCGGCACCGGATTCGGCCTGCTGGAACGAGGCAGCACAGAAGAAGATCACCTTGCCATGCTGGATCGCGGTCACCCGGCGCACCGAGAAACTGCCACCGTCGCGGGTGCGGTCGACGTCGTAGACGATCGGATGGTCGATGTTGCCGGCGCGCAGGAAATAGGCATGCAGCGAATGCACATGGCGACCGTTGTCGACCGTGGCCTGGGCGGCCGCCAAGGCCTGGCCCAGCACCTGCCCGCCGAACACGTACTTGGTGCCGATGTCGCGGCTCTGGCCGCGGAACAGGTTGTCCTCCAGCCGCTCCAGGGTGAGCAGATCGATCAGCTCGGAGACGACGGGTTCGGGCGTGTCGTTCAAGGGGGCGGCCACAACAGGGAAAGAGGGCCTGATTATACCGGTGCAGGCCGGATGCCCGATCTTCGGTAGTGCCGGCCGCTGGCCGGCATCCGCAGGCGTCCCGGAAGGATCGCCAGGCTGCCGGCCAGCGGCCGGCACTACCGTTTACTTGCCGAGGCGGGCGGCAAGCGCCTGCAGCGCGTTCTGCGCATCCGGGGCGAACCAGGCCTCGACGAAGCGGTCGAGCTGGATCAGGTCCGGGTGCAGGGCGTCGTGCAGCTCCGCGCGGGCGATGGCCCGGGTCAGCAGCATCGGCTGCCGCGGCTGCTTCAGCAGGTCCTGCAGCCAGGCCACCGCGCGGGCCACCACCAGCTCGCCATCAACCAGTTCATCCACCAGGCCGATCTGCAGGGCCTGTTCGGCGGGTACCAGTGCGCCGGTGCCCAGCAGGACGCTGGAGCGGTGTGCACCCACCGCACGGCGCAACAGGCGCTGGATTCCTTCCGGTGCGATCAGGCCGACCTGCACTTCGTTCAGGCCGATGGCGTACGGGCGCGCCGGATCGGCACTGCGTGCCATCACCCGGTAGTCGCAGCACAGGGCCAGCACGCAGCCGCCGGCCGGTGCATGGCCGGTGATCGCCGCAACCACCGGGATGCGGCTCTCGGCAAGCGTGCGTACCGCGCCGAAGAACGCGTTCCAGGTGTCCAGCAGCTTGTGCTTGTCATCGCCATGCGAGAGCAGGTGCGGCACGTCCATGCCGCCGGTGAAGATGCGCTCGCTGCCGGACAGCACGATCCCGTGCGCGTCCTCGGCCATCGCCAGTTCGATGGCATGGATCAACTGCCGGCACAGCTCGGTGTCCAGTGCATTGACCGGCGGCCGCGCCAGCCGCAGTTCGCGGATGGGGCCATGGTTGATCACCTCGATGAGCGTCGTCATGCTGCGGGTCTCGTTGCGAAGAAGGAACCTGGGCGATGATAACCAAACCATGCGTTGGCGTACTGTTCGCGTTGTGTGCGCTTGCAGCATCAGCGTCGGCGGCCGAACAGCGCTGCGTGACGGTGGAGCAAGGCTGGGCGCGGATGCCGCCGAATCCAGCGATGCCGATGACCGCTGGCTACGGGACAATCCGCAACGGCTGCAGCAAGGCCGTGACCATCACCGGTGCCAGCAGCGTTGCGTTCGGTGATGTGTCATTGCACGAAACCACGGTGGTGGACGGCATCAGCCGGATGCGCGCGATCGAACGCCTGCCGCTGGCGCCGGGCGCGCGTGCCGAGCTTAAACCCGGCGGCCTGCACCTGATGCTGATGGATGGCAAGGGTGCGCTGAAGGAGGGGCAGGCGGTGCCGCTGCGCCTGCAGCTGGAAGGCGGTGGTGAAGCGGGTACGACGCTGACCGTGCGCAAGGTCGCGCCGTAACGCGGCGCTCGTTCCGCCGGGCATGGCCCGGCGCTACCCAGGCATCACGGCCGAATCGACACCGGTAGCGCCGGGCCATGCCCGGCGAGCGCGCAGCGCGGTGGGGCTTACGACCAGTCGTACGAGAACAGCACCGTGCGGCTTTCCGGCTCGTACAGCATCACGATCGCATCGGCACCGGTGGCGCACCAGTTGTAGCCGGCCACTTCGGCAACGGCGAAGAATTTCCTGCCATCGCGGGTGATGATCGCGCACTCGGCATCGTCCGGCGCATGGCGGTCGTCGGCCGCCTCGGTGAACGCCAGCGCGAAGGCGGCGGGAATCTCCGCAGTTTCAATCCAGTTGCCGGTCGAGATCTGCCCGCCCAGCACATCAAGGTAGGCCTGCTCGCCGGGCTCGCCATCGCCATAGCGCGAATAGCTGGCCAGGCGTCCATGCTGCTGGAAGTAAGCGTGTGCCTTGCTGTAGCTCTCATGCATCTCCGTGATGTGCTCCAGCGCGTCGTTGTCCTGCACCTGGTCGCCGATGAAATAGCCCTCCTCACCGAGGAAACGCATGCGGTTGTCGGCGGTCAATTCAAAGGCGATCCAGTTGGTGCCAGTGAACGCGTTGTGGTGATCTTCGGTGGATTCGCCGATGCAGCCGTCATAGGGTTCGATCGGGCACAGCATGGTGACCACGCTACCGGCCAGTTCCGGGCGCAGCACGCCGAGGTCGATCTTCAGCAGCGGCAGCAGGTGCTGGCCAAGCCAGGCCTGGTCATCGGGGAATACGTCGGCGGGGAAGGGGACCATGCCGGGCAGCAGGTCGCGCAGTTCAGTCTGGTGGATCATGTCAGTCCTTTGAAAAGTGTCGGTAGTGCCGGCCGCTGGCCGGCAACCTCCGCAGCAGAGGCGGAGAGCAAAGGATACGGGACGCGCGCCACGCATGCGTGCACTACCGTCCTGGCTGAGGCGCAGTGCCTGGGGCGCGATTCAGATGAGTCCTTCGAACGCCATCGCCTCTTTCGCGGCGGGTCGCTCGCCAATCCGCAGCAGCAGTGCCTGCAGGTGTGGCCATGGCGTGGTATCGATGCCCAGGTGCGCCGTCCAGCCGACAACCACGAACAGATAGAGATCGGCGATGGAAATGGACCCGCCCAGCAGGTAGCGGCGGTTGTCGGACAGCATCGCTTCGATGTAGTCGAGCTTGGTATGCAGCCGGTCCTGGGCCTTCTCCCGCGCCTCGGGCGACTCCGGGTGGAACAAGGGGCCGAACGTCGGATGCAGTTCCGCAGCAACGTAGATCAGCCATTCGTGAAGTCGCGCCGCACCGATCGCACTTGTCGGTACCGAGAATTCCACGCCGGCGACATCGGCGAGGTAAAGCAGGATCGCGGCGCCTTCGGTGAGGACCTCACCGTTGTCCAGCCGAAGTGCGGCGACATACCCCTTGGGATTGATATGCAGGAAGTCTTCGCCCTGCGCTGTGCGCTTGGTCGAGTGATCGACGCGATCGAGCTCGAAGCGGATTCCCAGTTCGCGCAGCAGGATGTGGGCGGCAAGCGAGCAGGTGCCCGGCGTGTAGTAAAGCTTCATCGTCGTTTCATCGTGGGGGGAGTGCCCGGAAGTATGCTGCGGGGAAACGGTGGTCGGAGCGCTTTGCTGCGACATGACGCGAGAATCGGGTTTCCATATGGATACCCGTCGAAGGAGCGGAAGAACATGGGGCTCAAGGTGCGGAAGAACCGGGCAGTAGATCCGGACAGTGTGTGTCCGTTGAGCAAGTGCATGGCGTTGCTTGCCGGCACATGGACGGCGGAGATCATCTGGTCATTGAGTGCTGGGCCGCGACGATTCGGCGAGCTGCGTGTGGACCTGGCGCCGGTGACGGCCAAGACGCTGACCGCGCGCCTTCGGGACATGCAGCAGAAAGGTCTGGTCACACGTCATGAAAGGGACACCTCGCCCCCTTCCATTGAGTACGAACTCACCCGCCTGGGCGCACGGTTGTTGCCCGCGATCCATGCAATCGCACAGGTTGGCAATGAACTGAAATTCGGCGCCGAGCCAGCGGGCTGAGCGATCTTCTTCCAGCAACGAAAAGGCCGCCCATGGGGGCGGCCTTCGCGGGTGCAGTGATTGGGCTGCTCAGCTGGAAGCGTTGCGGATCGCCTCCGGCAGCGGCGCGCTCTTGCCGGTCTGCGTGTCCATCCACACCACCACCACGTTGCCGTCCGAATACAGCTTCGACTCATCCTGCTGGTCGACGATGCGATGACCGATGGTCACGCTGCTGTTGCCCAGGCGCTCGACGAACAGCTCGACCAGGATGTCGTTGGGCCACACGATCGGCAAGCGGTAGTTGACGTTGGTGGCAGCCACCACCGGTGCGATGCGGTCGGTCATCGACACGCCATCCACGCCCAGCATCCAGCGCACGCGCGCCTCTTCCAGGTAGGAGATGTACTTGGCGTTGTTGACGTGGCCCATGCTGTCCATGTCACGCCAGCGCACGCTGATCGGAATGCGGGCCAGGATCTTGTGTTCGCTGCTCATCAGGCGTCCTTCTTCTTCTTGGTGCCGGCCGTGGCGGTCTTGCTGGCCTTGCCGGTGCTCTTGGCGGCGGCTGCCTTCTTTGCCGGCTTCTCGGGCTTCACCTTGCGCGGCGGGCGCGCATCGGGCTTGTTGGCCACGGCGGCGGGCTGGTCCGGTCGCGCAGTAGTGGAGGGCAGCATCCGGGCGAGGAACTGGCCGGTGTACGAATCCGGGCAAGCGGCCACGTCTTCCGGCGTGCCGGTCACCAGGATGGTGCCACCGCGATGACCGCCTTCCGGACCCAGATCGACGATCCAGTCCGCGGTCTTGATCACGTCCAGGTTGTGCTCGATCACCACCACCGTGTTGCCCTCGTCGCGCAGCTTGTGCAGCACGCCGAGCAGTGCCTCGATGTCGTGGAAGTGCAGGCCGGTGGTCGGCTCGTCGAGGATGTACAGAGTGCGGCCGGTATCGCGGCGCGACAGTTCCTTGGACAGCTTCACGCGCTGCGCTTCACCACCGGACAGCGTGGTCGCGCTCTGGCCCAGCTTGATGTAGCTCAGGCCGACATCGACCAGGGTTTCCAGCTTGCGGGCGATGGACGGTACCGGCTCGAACAGCTTCAACGCATCTTCGACGGTCATTTCCAGCACGTCGTTGATGTTGAAGCCCTTGTACAGGATCTCCAGCGTTTCGCGGTTGTAGCGCTTGCCATGGCAGACGTCGCAGGGCACGTACACGTCCGGCAGGAAGTGCATCTCGACCTTGATCAGGCCATCGCCCTGGCAGGCCTCGCAGCGGCCACCACGCACGTTGAAACTGAAGCGGCCCGGCGAATAACCGCGCGCACGCGATTCGGGCACCTGTGCGAACAGCTCGCGCAGGGGAGTGAACAGACCGGTATAGGTGGCCGGGTTCGAACGCGGGGTGCGGCCGATCGGCGACTGGTCGATGTCCACCACCTTGTCGAACAGGTCCAGGCCATCGATCTCCTTGTAAGGCGCGATCGGGTGCGAGGCGCCGTTGATCTCGTTGGCAGCCAGCGAGAACAGGGTGTCGTTGATCAGGGTCGACTTGCCCGAGCCGGACACGCCGGTCACGCAGGTCAGCAGCCCCGCCGGAATGGCCAGGTCCACGCCTTTCAGGTTGTTGCCGGTGGCACCACGCAGATGCAGGGTCATCTTCGGGTTCGGCTTGTGCCGGCGCGCCGGGATCTTGATCGCGCGCCTGCCCGACAGGTACTGGCCGGTCAGCGAACGCGGTGCATCGAGGAGGTCCTGCAGGCTGCCCTGGCCGACGATCTCGCCGCCATGCACACCCGCGCCCGGCCCGATGTCCAGCACGTAGTCGGCCAGGCGGATCGCATCTTCGTCATGCTCGACCACGATCACCGTGTTGCCGAGGTCGCGCAGGCGGGTGAGGGTGCCCAGCAGGCGCTCGTTGTCGCGCTGGTGCAGGCCGATGGACGGCTCATCGAGCACGTACATCACGCCCACCAGGCCGGCACCGATCTGGCTGGCCAGGCGGATGCGCTGTGCCTCGCCACCGGACAGGGTGTCGGCCTTGCGCTCCAGGGTCAGGTAATCCAGACCCACATCGACCAGGAAGCCGAGACGCTCACCGATCTCCTTGACGATCTTCGCAGCGATCTCGCCGCGCCAGCCCGGCAGGCTCAGTTCGCTGAAGAACTTCAGCGCTTCATCGATCGGCAGCACCACCAGTTCCGGCAGCGGGCGATCGGCCACGAACACGTTGCGCGCGGCCTTGTTCAGGCGTGCGCCGTTGCACTCGGGGCAGGCATGCTCGCTGATGTACTTGCCCAGCTCTTCCTGCACCGCCGCCGACTCGGTTTCCTTGTAGCGGCGTTCGAGGTTGGGAATGATGCCTTCGAAGCGATGCTTGCGCTGGGTGCGGCCACCGGCCTCGGTGAAGTAGGTGAAGGTGATCGCTTCCTCGCCGCTGCCGTACAGCACGGCCTGCTGCACCTTGGCCGGCAGCGAGTTCCACGCCGCGTCGGTGTCGAACTTGTAGTGCTTGGCCAGCGAGGCGATCAACTGGAAGTAATAGGCATTGCGGCGATCCCAGCCGCGCACGGCACCGGCAGCCAGCGACAGCTCGGGATGCACCACCACGCGCGAGGGATCGAAGAATTCGGCCATGCCCAGTCCATCGCAACCGGGGCAGGCGCCCATCGGTGCGTTGAACGAGAACAGGCGCGGCTCCAGTTCGGGCAGCGAGTAGTCGCAGACCGGGCAGGAATACTTGGACGAGAACAGGGTAGGGGTCGCACCGGCGTCGTCCAGCGACTGCACCGACGCCATGCCATCACCCAGCTTCAAGGCCGTTTCGAAGCTCTCGGCCAGGCGCTGCTTGATGTCTTCGCGCGGGCGGAAGCGATCGATCACCGCTTCGATGGTGTGCTTCTGGCGCAGTGCCAGCGGCGGCACCGCATCGATTTCGTACAGTTCGCCATCGACGCGCACACGCACGAAACCCTGCGCGCGCAGCTGGTCGAACACCTGCGCGTGCTCGCCCTTGCGGTCGCGGATCACCGGCGCCAGCAGCATGTAGCGCTGTTCCGGGTCCAGCGTCAGCATGTGGTCGACCATCTGGCTGACCGTCTGCGCTTCCAGCGGATAGCCGTGGTCGGGGCAACGCGGGGTGCCGACACGTGCGTACAGCAGGCGCAGGTAGTCGTAGATCTCGGTGATCGTGCCGACCGTCGAGCGCGGGTTGTGCGAGGTCGACTTCTGCTCGATCGAGATCGCCGGGGACAGGCCTTCGATATGGTCCAGATCCGGCTTTTCCATCACGCTCAGGAACTGCCGCGCATACGCCGACAGGGACTCGACGTAACGCCGCTGGCCCTCGGCATAGATGGTGTCGAACGCCAGCGATGACTTGCCCGAACCGGACAGGCCGGTGATCACGATCAGTTTGTCGCGAGGCAGGTCGAGGTCGATGTTCTTGAGGTTGTGCGTCCGCGCGCCGCGGATGCGGATGAAATCCATCGCCATGGGGAATCCGGTTGTGGGGGCGTGGCTGGGCCGCCGGGCCAGCGAGAGGGCGGCAATCGGTCAGCCTACCGAGGTGACCAGATGGGGGCAATGGGCGACAATGCCAGCCCGGTGTCTCACCTCGTGAGACGGCCAGTAGAGCCGAGCCATGCTCGGCTGGCCGGACCCCGAACCGTTCAGCCGAGCATGGCTCGGCTCTACTGAGGGCGGGGGACAGGTCCCCGCAGGCCCCGCCCAGGGGTTGACTTGACCCGTCCCCGGTGGTCCACGTACAATTCCGCTCCTGTCCGCCCTCGACGGCGGCAGTCCATAGACCACAATAACTACAGAGGAAGTCTGGTCATGTACGCAGTACTGGTCACCGGCGGTAAGCAATACCGCGTGGCGCAGGGCGAAAAGCTCCGCATTGAAAAGCTCGAAGTCGAAGTCGGCAGCGAGATCAAGTTCGACAACATCCTGCTGCTCGGCGACAGCGATGGCATCAAGATCGGCGACGCCCTGAGCGGCGCTGCGGTCACTGCCACCGTCCTGTCCCAGGGTCGTGCCGACAAGGTCCGGATCATCAAGTTCCGTCGCCGTAAGCACCACATGAAGCGCCAGGGTCACCGTCAGTACTACACCGAAATCGAGATCACCGGCATTGCCGGTGGCAGCAAGTAAGGAGATAGGTCATGGCACATAAAAAAGGCGTAGGCTCTTCGCGCAACGGTCGCGACTCCAACCCGAAGTACCTCGGCGTCAAGATCTTCGGCGGCCAGGCCATCGAAGCCGGCAACATCATCGTGCGTCAGCGCGGCACCCAGTTCCACCCGGGTTCCGGCGTCGGCCTCGGTCGTGACCACACCCTGTTCGCCCTGACGGACGGCAAGGTGGAGTTCACCGTGAAGGGCCCGAAGAAGCGTCGCACTGTCAGCGTCGTCTCGGTCGAAGCCTGATAAGGCAACGGCCGGCGCCCATGCCCCGGCATGGAGACGCTGCATGAAGAGCCCCGCTTCGGCGGGGCTTTTCGTTGGAATCAATGGTAAAACGGGCATCGCCCGGTTGTCGGCCAGCGGCCGGCACTACATCAAGGTGGCGGCGTGCATGCCGCGCCCATCGCAGGCATCGAAACAATGAAACTGGTAGACGAAGCAGAAATCGAAGTGTTCGCCGGCAACGGCGGCAACGGCTGCATTGGCTTCCGTCGCGAGAAGTTCATTCCGCTCGGCGGCCCGGACGGCGGCGACGGCGGTGCGGGCGGCAGCGTGTGGATCCGCGCCGACGAAAACCTCAACACCCTGGTCGACTTCCGCCATGACCGCATCTTCAAGGCGCAGCGCGGCGAGAACGGCATGGGCCGCCAGGCCTATGGCAAGGGCGGCGAAGACATGGTCATTACCGTGCCGGTCGGCACCGTGATCATCAACGTGGCCACCGATGAAATCATCGGCGACCTGACCCAGCATGGCGACCGCCTGCTGGTGGCCAAGGGCGGCCGCGGCGGCCTCGGCAACATGCATTTCAAGAGCTCCACCAACCGCTCGCCGCGCCAGGCGCTGCCGGGTGAGCCGGGTGAAGAGCGCACGCTGAAGCTGGAGTTGAAGCTGCTGGCCGACGTCGGCCTGCTGGGCTTCCCCAATGCCGGCAAGAGCACCCTGATCCGCGCCGTCTCGGCGGCGACGCCGAAGGTGGCCGATTACCCGTTCACCACGCTGTACCCGAACCTGGGTGTGGTGAAGGTGGAAAACTACCGCAGCTTCGTGATCGCCGATATTCCGGGCCTGATCGAGGGTGCTGCCGACGGTGCCGGCCTGGGCGCGCAGTTCCTGCGCCACCTGCAGCGCACCCGCCTGTTGCTGCACCTCGTCGACATCTCGCCGATGGAAGGTGGTGTGGAAGGTGTTTCCCCGGTCGAGCAGGTGCGTGCCATCGAGCGCGAACTGGAAAAGCACGATCCGGAGCTGCTGGCCAAGCCGCGCTGGCTGGTGCTGAACAAGGCCGACCTGATGTTCGAGGACGAGGCCAAGGCCGCCGCCGAGAAGATCGTGGCCGAGCTGGGCTGGAAGGAGCCGTGGTTCCTGGTGTCCGCACTGGGTCGCGAGGGCACCTTCCCGATCATGAGCCGGATCATGGCGTTCTTCGATCGCCAGAAGGAAGACGAGCTCGAGGCGGCACGCAACGCGCAGTAATGCCTGTTGCGGTTCCCGCGAAAAAACCCGGCTTCGGCCGGGTTTTTTGTGGGTGCCGCTCTTCTGTAGAGCCGAGCCCATGCTCGGCTGCTGTTCGCGCGGCCAGCCGAGCATGGGCTCGGCTCTACAGAGGCGGAAACTGCAGGCAACAAAAAACCCGGCCGAAGCCGGGCTTTTGCGTGCTGCCGGAGCCGGGGCTCCAGCAACCAACCGGATCAGGCGGCCTGGAGGGCCTTGATGCGGTCGTTCAGGCGGCTCTTGTGGCGAGCAGCCTTGTTCTTGTGGATCAGGCCACGCGCGCTGAAACGATCCAGGATCGGCTGGGCAACGGCGAAGGCGGCTTGAGCGCCGGCGGCATCGTTGGCGTCCAGCGCCTTGATCACTTTCTTGACAGCGGTGCGCAGCATCGAGCGCTGAGCCACGTTGCGCGCGTTGCGCACGACGGTCTGCTTGGCGCGCTTCTTGGCGGACTTGATATTGGCCACGGTGGTGGTTTCCTGAAAAATCGGTGTTATGGGAACAGCAAGCTAGCTAGTATGATGGCGTAAGAAATGTACGTCAAGTCGATTGTCAAGAGGGACGTTGAGTGAGTTCACCCAAGATGTTGCGGGGCCTGCTGTCGTTCAGCAGCATGACCATGGTCTCGCGGGTTCTCGGCCTGGTCCGGGACCAGGTGGTGACCTCGACCTTCGGCACCAACGCCATCACCGATGCTTTCTGGGTCGCCTTCAGGATACCCAATTTCCTGCGCCGGCTGTTCGCCGAGGGCTCCTTTGCCACCGCATTCGTGCCGGTGTTCACCGAGGTGAAGGAAACCCGCAGCCACGCCGAGCTGCGTGAACTGATGGCCCGCACTGCCGGCACCCTGGGCGGCGTGCTGATGCTGGTCACCGCGCTGGCGCTGATCTTCGCGCCGCAGCTGGCGTCGGTCTTCGCAAGTGGCGTCGACACCGACCCTGCCAAGCAGGGCCTGCTGATTGACCTGTTCCGCCTGACTTTCCCGTTCCTGCTGTTCGTTTCGCTGACCGCCCTGGCCGGTGGTGCGCTGAACAGTTTCCAGCGCTTCGCGATGCCGGCGCTGACCCCGGTCATCCTCAACCTGTGCATGATCGCCGGCGCGCTGTGGCTGGCGCCGCGGCTGGGTGGCACGCCGGAAAAGCAGATCCTCGCCCTGGGCTGGGCCGTGCTGGCCGCCGGCCTGCTGCAGCTGCTGTTCCAGCTGCCTTCGTTGAAGGGCATCGACCTGCTGACCCTGCCGCGCTGGGGCTGGAACCATCCGGGCGTGCGCAAGGTGATGACGCTGATGGTGCCGACCCTGTTCGGCTCGTCAGTGGCGCAGATCAACCTGCTGCTGGATACCGTCATCGCCGCCAAGCTGACCGATGGTTCGCAATCCTGGCTGTCGCTGGCCGATCGCTTCCTGGAACTGCCGTTGGGCGTGTTCGGCGTGGCCCTGGGCACGGTGATCCTGCCGGCGCTGGCCCGGCATCATGTCAGCACCGACCGCGAAGGCTTCTCGCGCTCGCTGGACTGGGGCTTGCGCATGACCCTGCTGATCTCGGTGCCGGCCATGCTCGGCCTGCTGCTGCTGGCCGAGCCGCTGATCTCCACGATCTTCCAGCACGGCCAGTTCACCGCCTTCGACACCCGCATGACGGCGCTGTCGGTGTACGGCCTGAGCTTCGGCCTGCCGGCCTTCGCGCTGCTGAAAGTGGTGCTGCCGGCCTTTTACGCGCGCCAGGACACCAGGACGCCGGTGCGTGCTGGTGTCGCCGCGTTGGTGGCCAACATGGTGTTCAACTTCGCCCTGCTGGCGGTGCTGTACCAGGTGATGGTGCCCGATGAGCTGAAGGCGCAGGGGGTGATGGCCGCCCTCGGCAAGCAGCCTGGCCTGCACCTGGCGCTGGGCATTGCCAGCGCGCTGTCCAGTTACCTGAACCTGGGGCTGCTCTGGTACTGGCTGGGCAAGACCGATGTCTACCAGCGGCGCCCGGGCTGGGGCGGCTACCTGCTGCGCCTGCTGCTGGCGTGTACGGCGATGGTCGGCGTGCTGCTGGCCCTGCTGTACTGGCTGCCTGGCTTCTCGTCGATGGGCGTGTGGGAACGGATCGGTGCCCTCGGCCTGCTGGTCGGCGGTGGCGGGCTGACCTATCTGCTGGCGATGGTGGCGATGGGCTTCCGCCCGCGCGACCTGCGTGGGCATTGATCGTGGCTCCCGGCGGCTATACTTCAGGGTTACACCATTGAAACGGCGGGCTTGGGCCGGCCGGAACGAGAGTTGATGAGCAGGCTGTTCAGAAGCGTCGAGGGCGGGGAGCTGTTCCCCAACGGAAGCGTGGTCTGCATCGGTGCATTCGACGGCCTCCACCTGGGGCATCGTGCGCTGGTGCGGCACGCGGTCGCGCGCGCGCGCGCCTTGGGTGTGGCTGCGGTGGCGGTCGCCTTCGAGCCGTTGCCGCGCGAGTTCTTCGCCCAGGGCACGCCGCCGCCGCGGTTGACCCTGGCCCGCAGCAAGGTCGAGATCCTGCGCGAACTGGGCGTCGATGCGATCGGCCTGCTGCGCTTTGACGCGGCGATGGCGGCAATGCCGGCCGAGGCATTCGTACGCCAGCTGCTGGCCCAGCGCTTGAACGCCCGCGAGGTCTGGATCGGGCCGGAGTTCTGTTTCGGCAACCGTCGCCGTGGCGATCTGGCCCTGCTGCAGGCGCTGGGCGCTGAGCTCGGTTTCAGCGCCGGTGAAATCGAAGCGGTCGACCTGCATGGTGATCGCATCTCCAGCACCCGTATCCGCCAGCTGCTGCAGGAAGGCGACTTCGCCCGTGTCGGCGATCTGCTGGGGCGTCCCTACTCGATCAGCGGGCGGGTGGTGCGCGGGCGCCAGCTCGGCCGTACGCTGGGCTTCCCCACCGCCAACCTGCGGTTCCCGAAGACCCCGGCGCTGTCGGGCATCTACGCGACCTGGGTGCACGGGGTGTTCGACCAGCCGTGGCCGTCGGTGTCCAGCTTCGGTACCCGGCCGACCGTGGACGGCGTGGAGCCGCTGCTGGAAGCGCACCTGTTCGATTTCCAGGGCGACCTGTACGGGCGCCACATCGAAGTGGAATTCGTCGCCAAGCTGCGTGACGAAGAGAAATTCAACGGTCTGGCGGCGCTGACCGACCAGATGCACCGCGACGCCGAACAGGCGCGTGCCATCCTTTCCGAACATAGATTGCGAGCCACTGCGTGAGCCAGGACTACAAGACCACCCTCAACCTGCCGGCCACCGAATTCCCGATGCGCGGCGACCTGCCCAAGCGCGAGCCGGGCATTCTGGCGCGCTGGGAAGAGCAGGGGCTCTACCAGCAGCTGCGCGACAACGCCGCCGGCCGCCCGCTGTTCGTGCTGCATGACGGCCCGCCGTACGCCAATGCGCGCATCCACCTGGGCCATGCGGTCAACAAGATCCTCAAGGACATCATCGTCAAGTCGCGCTACCTGGCCGGCTTCGATGCGCCCTACGTGCCGGGCTGGGACTGCCATGGCCTGCCGATCGAAATCGCGGTGGAAAAGAAGTGGGGCAAGGTCGGGGTGAAGCTCGATGCGGTCGAGTTCCGGCAGAAGTGCCGCGAGTTCGCCGAGGAGCAGATCGACATCCAGCGCGCTGACTTCAAGCGCCTGGGCGTCACCGGCGACTGGGACAACCCGTACAAGACCCTGAGCTTCGATTTCGAGGCCAACGAGATCCGCGCGTTGTCCAAGATCGTGGCCAACGGCCATCTGCTGCGCGGCGCCAAGCCGGTGTACTGGTGCTTCGACTGCGGCTCGGCTCTGGCCGAAGCCGAGATCGAGTACCACGAGAAGACCTCGCCGGCGATCGACGTGGCCTACGCCGCACGTGATGCACAGGCGGTGGCGCAGGCGTTCGGCGTCAGCCTGCCGGCCGATGTCGAAGTGGCCGTGCCGATCTGGACCACCACCCCGTGGACGCTGCCGGCCTCGCTGGCGGTGTCGCTGGGCGCGGACATCCGCTATGTGCTGGCCGAAGGCCCGGCGCACAACGGCAAGCGCCGTTGGCTGGTGCTGGCCGCGGCCCTGGCCGAACGGTCGCTGCAGCGCTACGGCGTGGACGCGGTGGTGCTGCATGGTGAAGCCGAAGGTTCGGCACTGGAAAACCAGCTGCTGGCGCACCCGTTCTACCCGGAGCGCGAGATCCTCGTGCTCAACGGCGAACACGTGTCCGACGAGGACGGTACCGGTGCGGTGCACACTGCGCCCGGCCACGGCCAGGAAGACTACGTGGTCAGCCAGAAATACGGCCTGCTGGACAAGTACAACGCCGGTCAGATCACTCCGATCGACGGCCGTGGCGTCTACCTGGAATCGACCCCGCCGGCCGGGGACGTGGTGCTGGCTGGCCAGCACCTGTGGAAGGCGCAGGAGGCGATCGTGCAGGTGCTGCGTGACAGCGGCGCACTGCTGGCCTTCGTCGAGATCCGCCACAGCTACCCGCACTGCTGGCGGCACAAGACGCCGGTTGTGTTCCGCGCCACCCCGCAGTGGTTCATTTCGATGGACAAGGCCAACCTGCGCAACGATGCGCTGGCCGCCATCGACACCGTCGGCTGGTTCCCGAGCTGGGGCAAGGCGCGCATCCAGAGCATGGTCGACGGCCGCCCGGACTGGACGATCTCGCGCCAGCGCACCTGGGGCGTGCCGATCGCACTGTTCACCCACCGCCAGACCGGCGAGATCCACCCGCGTTCGGTGGAGCTGATGCAGCAGGTCGCCGACCGCGTTGAAGCCGAAGGCATCGACGTGTGGTACTCGCTGGATGCGGCTGAACTGCTGGGCGCTGAAGCGGCCGACTACGAGAAGGTCACCGACATCCTCGACGTCTGGTTCGATTCCGGCGTGACCCATGAAGCAGTGCTGGCCGCGCGTGGCTTCGGCAAGCCGGCCGACCTGTACCTGGAAGGCTCCGACCAGCATCGCGGCTGGTTCCAGTCCTCGCTGCTGACCGGCGTGGCCATCGACAAGCACGCGCCGTACAAGCAGTGCCTCACCCACGGTTTCACCGTGGACGAGCACGGCCGCAAGATGTCCAAGTCGCTGGGCAACGGCATCGAGCCGCAGGAAATCATGAACAAGCTGGGCGCGGACATCCTGCGCCTGTGGATCGCCTCGGCCGACTACAGCAACGAGATGTCGCTGTCGCAGGAAATCCTCAAGCGCACCGCCGACGCCTACCGTCGCCTGCGCAACACCGCCCGCTTCCTGCTGGGCAACCTGGACGGTTTCGATCCGGCCCAGCACCTGCGCCCGCTCAACGAGATGGTCGCGCTGGACCGCTGGATCGTGCACCGCGCCTGGGAGCTGCAGGAGAAGATCAAGGCGGCGTATGACAATTACGACATGGCCGAGATCGTGCAGCTGCTGCTGAACTTCTGCAGCGTGGACCTGGGCTCGCTGTACCTGGACGTGACCAAGGACCGCCTGTACACGATGCCGACCGATTCGGATGGTCGTCGTTCGGCGCAGAGCGCGATGTACCACATCGCCGAAGCGTTCACCCGCTGGGTGGCGCCGATCCTGACCTTCACCGCCGACGAGCTTTGGGGTTACCTGCCGGGTGACCGTGCCGGCCACGTGCTGTTCACCACCTGGTACGAGGGCCTGGCACCGCTGCCGGCCGAGGCACAGCTCAGCGCTGCCGACTTCGACCAGCTGCTGGCCGTGCGCGAACAGGTGGCCAAGGTGCTGGAGCCGATGCGCGCCAATGGTGCGATCGGCGCCGCGCTGGAAGCGGAGATCACCATCGCCGCCAGCGAAGACCAGGCCGCACGCTGGCAGCCGCTGGCCGATGAACTGCGTTTCCTGTTCATCAGCGGTGACGTGCAGGTGCGCCCGGCGACCACCGACGAGGTGTTCGTCAGCGCCCAGCCGACGCAGAAGTCCAAGTGCGTGCGCTGCTGGCACCACCGTGCCGACGTTGGCAGCAATGCCGACCACCCGGAACTGTGCGGTCGCTGCGTGACCAACATCGCCGGTGCCGGCGAAGTGCGGAGCTGGTTCTGATGGCCGCCCCGCGCCCGCATCCCAACGCACTGATCTGGCTGCTGCTGTCGGCAGTCATCATCGGCCTGGACCAGTGGTCGAAGGCCTGGGTGCTGTCGAGCCTGCCGGAGTTCCAGCCGGTGGTGGTCATCGACGGCTTCTGGAACTGGTACCGCACCTACAACACGGGTGCAGCGTTCAGCTTCCTGAGCGACGCCGGTGGCTGGCAGAAGCATTTCTTCACCGTTCTGGCGATCGCCATCAGCGGCCTGATGGCCTGGTGGCTGCGTGCTACCGCCCGTGGCAACTGGAAGGCCGCCGTGCCTTATGCACTGATCATCGGCGGTGCGATCGGCAACGTGATCGACCGCCAGGTGCATGGTCATGTGGTGGATTTCATCCAGTGGTACGTCGGCGAGCATGTCTGGCCGTCGTTCAACATCGCCGATTCGGCCATCGTGGTGGGTGCCGTAGGCATCGCCCTGTTCGGCCTGTTCGACGGCAAGTCCGCCAAAAAGGCGGATAATGCCAACCCGAAACCGTAAGCCGGCCGCTGCCGGGAGACTGAACTGATGGATGTGCTGCTCGCCAACCCGCGTGGTTTCTGTGCCGGTGTCGATCGTGCGATCGAGATCGTCAAGCGCGCGATCGAAACGCTCGGCGCGCCCATCTATGTCCGCCATGAAGTGGTGCACAACCGCTTCGTGGTTGATGACCTGAAGCAGCGCGGCGCGATCTTCGTCGAAGAACTCGACGAAGTGCCGGACAACAACACCGTCATCTTCAGCGCCCACGGTGTTTCCCAGGCCGTACGCCTGGAAGCAGAGCGTCGTGGCCTGAAAGTGTTCGACGCCACCTGTCCGCTGGTGACCAAGGTTCATTTCGAAGTCGCCCGTCACTGCCGTGCCGGCCGTGACGTGGTGCTGATCGGCCATGCCGGCCATCCGGAAGTGGAAGGCACGATGGGGCAGTGGAACCGCGAGGCGGGCACCGGCCAGATCTATCTGGTCGAGGACGTGGAGCAGGTGGCCACGCTGCAGATCAACCAGCCGGAAAACTTCGCCTACACCACCCAGACCACGCTGTCGGTGGACGACACGCGCGGCATCATCGAAGCCATGCGCGCGCGCTTCCCGGCGATGCAGGGGCCGAAGAACGACGACATCTGCTACGCCACGCAGAACCGCCAGGACGCCGTGCGCGACCTGGCCAAGCGCTGCGACCTGGTGCTGGTGGTCGGTTCGCCGAACAGCTCCAATTCCAACCGTCTGAGCGAGCTGGCCCGCCGTGAAGGCGTGGAGAGCTACCTGATCGACGGTGCCCACGAGATCGACCCGGCCTGGGTGCTCGGCAAGCAGCATATCGGCGTGACCGCCGGTGCGTCGGCGCCGCAGGTGCTGGTCGATGGCGTGCTGGCGCGTCTGGCCGAGCTGGGGGCTTCCGGCATCGGTGAGCTGGACGGCGAGCCGGAATCGATGGTGTTCGCGCTGCCGAAGGAACTGCGCCTGCGGTTGGTTGACTGACCGATAGCGCTACGGGTGGGTGCGAACCTTGGTTCGCACGGCTTCGGGATGCATGTCATCCACGCATGGCGTGGATCTACCCGGTACTCCTCCGCTTTCCAGTAGATCCACGCCATGCGTGGATGCGGTCCGCCCTCGATGTCGCTGCGATGAGGCTTTGCTGCATCAGGTCGATGCACTGGCAACCATGACCTTCGGCCATGGGGCTCGGCATCGCACAGGCCTAGCATCGGGAAATCCTTCGCTGCTGGAAGTTGCCGATGAAAACCCGTGCCCTGGTGATGTCCGTGCTGATCGCGCTGGCGGCCACGCCCGCGCTGGCGCAGACCCCGCCACCGGGTGATGCCGCCGCCCCCGGCCTGCTGCGCATCGATGTCGACGCGCGCGACCTGGCCCGGCGCATCTTCAAGGTGACCGCCACCGTGCCGGCCAAGCCCGGCCCGCTGACCCTGCTGTACCCGCAGTGGATTCCCGGCAACCATTCGCCCACCGGCCCCATCGACAAGCTGGCGGGGCTGCGGGTGACCGCCAACGGCAAGCCGTTGGCCTGGCAGCGCGACCAGTTCAACGTGTACGCGTTCAAAGTGGACGTGCCGGCGGGTGTGAGTGAGATCGTCGCCCACTTCGATTTCCTGTCTTCGCAGGGTGGAAGCCAGGGCCGGGTGGTGATGACCCCGGAAATGCTCAACCTGCAGTGGAACGCCAACTCGCTGTATCCGGCCGGCGTGGACGCGCGCAATCTGCAGGCGCAGGCGAGCGTGACCCTGCCCAAGGGCTGGGCCTATGCCACCGCGCTGGAAACCGCACGCCGCGATGGCGACACCGTGGTGTTCAAGCCGATTTCGTACGACCACCTGGTCGACTCGCCGTTGTTTGCCGGTGAGCATCACCAGCGCATCGACCTCGACCCGGGCGCGAAGGCGCCGGTGCATCTGAACGTGTTCGCCGACGATGCCAAATCGCTGAAGCCAACCGATGCGCAGTTGAAGGTGCATCGTGCGCTGGTGCAGCAGGCCGACAAGCTGTACGGCGCGCGTCACTACGATCACTACGAATTCCTGCTTGCGCTGACCGATCGTCTCGGCGGCATCGGGCTGGAGCACCATCGCTCCAGCGAGAACAGTGCCGACCCGGGCTACTTCACCGAGTGGGACAGCAATGCCTGGATGCGCGACCTGCTGCCGCATGAGTACACCCACTCGTGGAACGGCAAGTACCGTCGCGGTGCCGACCTGGCCACGGCCAATTTCAATACGCCGATGGGCGACAGCCTGTTGTGGGTGTATGAAGGCCAGACCCAGTTCTGGGGCCAGGTGCTGGCCGCGCGTTCGGGCCTTTGGACCACTGAGCAGGCGCGCGACATGCTGGCGAACGTGGCGGCAACCTATGACCGCGGCCGCCCGGGACTTGCGTGGCGCCCGCTGCAGGACACCACCAACGACCCGACCATCGCCCAGCGCCGCACGTTGCCGTACCGCAATTACCAGATGAGCGAAGACTACTACTCCGGTGGGCAGATGCTGTGGCTGGAGGTGGAGGGCAAGCTGCGTGGGCTGACCGGCAACCGCCGCAGCCTGGATGACTTCGCGCGTGCGTTCTTCGGCGTCGGCAACGGCGATTGGGACGTCAATCCGTACACCTTCGATGACGTGGTGGCGACCTTGAACGGCATCGCGCCGTACGACTGGGCGGGCTTCCTTCGGCAGCGCCTGGACGGGCACGGATCGCTGACCGGCGGCCTGGAACTGGCGGGCTGGAAGCTGGTCTACCGCGATGCGCCGAACGAGGCCTACAAGGCACAGGAAAAGCGCGCGAAGGCAGCGCTGCTGGCCTACTCGCTGGGCGCGACGGTGCTCGACAGCGGCGTTGTCGGCGATGTGGTCTGGGACAGCCCGGCGTTCAATGCCGGCCTGGCGCCGGGCATGAAGGTGATCGCCGTTGGCGGTCGCGAATACAGCAGCCAGCGCTTGAAGGATGCGGTGGCTGCAGCGGCCACTGACAAGGCGCCGATCACGCTGCTGGTCAAACAGTTCGACCGCATCGATACGATGAAGATCGACTATCACGGTGGCCTGCAGTATCCGGTGCTGGAACGCATCACCGGCCGCCCGGACCGCCTTGCAGAGCTGTGGAAGGCACGATGAAGCTGCGCACGCGTGATGGGGTGATCCTGGTGGTGGCCGTGCTGGCCATCGTCGGCGCCTACCTGGACGACGATGGGCGCTGGCTGCACTGGTTGGCCAAGCCAGCGACCACGTTGCTGATCGCCGCCATCGCCTGGCAGGCGCGGCCGGTGGTGGATGCGTTCTACCGGCGCGCGGTGCTGGCCGGCATGCTGCTGTCCTGCGTGGGCGATATCGCGCTGATGCTGCCGGTCGACGCGTTCGTGCCGGGGCTGGTTGCCTTCCTGCTTGCGCATCTCTGCTACATCGCCGCATTCCGCGCCGGCCTGCGTGCGGGCCGCGGATTGCTCGCTGCCTTCGTGCTGCTTGCCGCATTCGCTTCGATCAACGTGGCCGGCCTGTGGCCACATCTGCCGCTGCCGATGCGCATTCCGGTGTTGGCCTACGTCGTGGTGCTTGCCGCCATGGCGGTGCTGGCATTGGCCCGTTACTGGAAGCGGCCGCACGCCGATGCGTTGGAAGCGGGCAGCGCGCGTTGGGCCGCCGGTGGCGCATTGCTGTTCGTGGCCAGCGATTCATTGCTGGCGTGGGATCGCTTCGGCGGTGGCCTGCCGCTGGCCAGCCTCCTGGTGCTGTCCACCTATTACGCCGCGCAGTACGCCATCGCCCGCTCGGTGAGATAGCAGAAAAGGGGACGGAGGGGATTAAGTCGCTTTGGCCATCGTCGCGCCACTTGCGACCTAATCCCCCCCGTCCCCTTTTTCTACTGCAGGTTGCCCTTGGTGTCGTAGCGCAGGCGCACGGTCTGGCGGTCGCCGGCTACTTCATCCGGCAGCCACACCAGCTTGCCGCCCTTGCGGATGACCACATACACATGGCCGACCTGGGCCGGCGTACGCATCAGTGCATTGCGCTGTTGCTGCAGGGCCTGCGTCACCCGTGGCACGGCATCGAAATCGATGTTGGCCAGTGCGGTGCTGCTGCGGCGCAGGCTGATGGTCGGCGCGAACTGTTGCGGGTTCACCGCATCGCCCTTGCGCCACTGCCCGCGTTGGTAGTGGTAACCATCCACGTGGCCCGGCTGCTGTGGATCGACCAGGTCGATGTCGATGCGGCCGTCGTCATGGAAGTGGATGCTGTGGAAGACGACCAGGCGTTCGCCGGCCAGTCCGGGCATCGCTTCCAGCGCCTGCCGTGCAGCCTGCAGGCGCTCGGCGTCGAGCAGCAGGTTCGGCCGCGTGCGCCCGGGTACCTGCATCGGTTCGGGTGCCGCCCGTGGCGTGGCGATGGCCGTGGTGCGCAACGGTTGTTCCCAAGGATGTTGCTGCGTTGCATCCGCAGGCGCGATCGATGCGGCGCCACGCAGGGTCGCGTTGACGGTCTGCAGTGCCCCGCCCGCCGTGGCGACACCGGCCAGGGCCAGCACCACGCCAGCGAACACCAGCGGTGTGGACACGGGCCGCTTCACGCGCGCTCCATGCGCACGCTGCGGCGATCATCCGGGTCGTACAGGATGTCGACCTGCCCGCGTGGAATGTTGGCCAGGTCGAGCAGCGCAACGAAGCGGCGCACGCTGGCCTGCTGTACGTTGCCCTCGCGGTCGAGATATTCCAGCTGGAATTCCACCTGCGGTTGTTCGTTGACGTAGGTGCCGGTCTGGCGCACGTCGAGCACCCGCGCTTCGGCAGCGACGCCGCGGTACTTGAGGGCTTCAGCGCGCGCGTCGATCTGCAGTGTGCCGGCAAGCAGTCGCGCCAGCAGGCGCAGGGCGATCAGGTAGCTGCACAGCACCAGCGGGCAGATCAGCAGTGGATGACCGAAACCCAGGAACGTCCAGCCCATGCCATCGCTTTGCAGCCGGTAGGCCATGACGTACGCAGCAGCGACCCCGACGATGCCGATCAGGCCGCCGATCGCGCGGCGCCACAGGCTGGCGCTGTCCAGTTCCGGTTGCGCTCCTTCCAGCATTACGTTGGGCGAAGGCCCTGGCGTGCGGCTGAGCAGCACGCCCAACTGCTTGCCCACGGCAAAACGCTGCAGCTGTGGCTTGCTGTCGACCACGACCAGCGTTTCGGTGATCGGCGTGCCGGACAGATTGTCGAAGGCCAGTTGCAGCCGCCACTGCGCGAAGCCACGCACCTGCACACCGGTCTGTTCGGCCTGCTCGATGCGCGCGCTGCGTGGCTCGCCGTCGGCGAGGATGCTGCGCACGCGTTGCAATGCGCGCGGTGGCGCCAGCAGCAGGTAATGCAGGAAGGCGTACAGCAGCACCAGCCACAGTGCCAGCGACGCCGCCAGCAGGCCCAGTGCCAGCCCTGGCGCGCTGCGGTCGCCCACGTCCAGCGGCCAACCGGTGCCGAAGTAGATCAGGCAGGGGAAGGGCAGCGCGAAGAACAACATGAGCGCGCCCAGGAACCAGAGGTAGGCTTTCATGACTCGCCTTCGACGCCGTGGAACAGGCGGCGTAGGGTACTACGCTCAGCGGAATTGCAGGGTCAGCAGGAAGTAGCGCCCCAGGGGATCGTCCAGCCCGGGCATCTGCCCGCCGCTGCCGACAAGGTAGTTCACCGGCCGCGTATCGAGCAGGTTGTGCACGTCCAGAGCGGCAATCACGCGCGGGCTCAGCCGGCGCGCCAGATGCAGGTTCCAGCGCAGCTGCGCAGGGTTCATGCAGCGGCGCTGGTCATGCTGCTCCTGCGTGCAGGCTTCACCGGCCAGCCATGCGCGGGTGCGGCCGACGCGGTTGCCACGCAGGGCGATGTCCCAGGATGGGTTCTGCCACTGCACGTTGAGGATGCCTGCGTTCGCCGGTGTGGCATGCCCGCGCAGGTCCACCGATTCGCCATGGCTGCGATCACGTCGCAGTTCCTGCTGTTTCAATGCATCCAGCGAGAACAGCCATTGCCCGTTGCGGCCGGCATCCACCCGGTACTCGCCACGCAGTACCCAGTTGCGCGAGGTGGTGCGGCCGATGTTGTCGAATGACAGTCGAAGATCCCGCAGGCGGCCCTGCTCATCCAGCTCCCAGGTACCGGGATTCCACAGTGCGTCGCTGGGTTGCAGGGCGAGGATCTCGTTGCGCAGTTCGACGATGTTGTGGGTCAGCGACAGCGAGAACGCATCATTCGGAGTCCAGCTGGCAGCCAGCGAGTGGCTGCGCGAGGTCTCGGCTTTCAGCGCATCGTTCTCGACCACCTCTACTTCCACCGCGCAGCCGCCACCGCGCAGCGGGCGCGCGCACGGCGGCAGGGAAGCCGATGCGGGCAGGGGATACAGGCCGAAGTAGCCCGGCGGTCGCCGCCGCTCGAAGATGCTGGGCGCGCGGTAGCCGCGGCCACTGGCCAGCAGGAACGACCAGTGCGGGCTCGGGCTCCAGCGCAGGCCGGCACGCGGCGAGAACGCGGTGTCACCGCCATCGCGGTCCAGCCGCGCGGCCACGTCCAGGCGCAGCGTCGGCGCCAACGGCAGGCCCAGTTCGGCGTAGGCGGCGTTGCTCTGCCGCGACAGACGGCGTTGCTCCAGCGGCAGGCTCAGCGCCAGCTCGCCCTTGCCCAGCAGCGGATCAGGAAGCGATGTCCAGCGCTCGCGGCGCAGGTCGATACCGGTGGCCAGTTGTGCGGCACCGCCGGGCAGTGTCATCAGGGTTCGCTGCATGCCCCACCAGCCCTGCCACTGTTCGGTGTGTCCGCGGTTGTGGATGGCCGGAAACAGCTCCTCTGCCAGCCCCGGTGGCAGAGTGGAAAAGCCGGGCAGGAAATCCAGCGTTCGCGCGGCCTCCAGCAGGCGTTCGCTGCGCACGGTACCTTCGGTGCGCAGGTCCACCTGGCTGCGCTGCGCGCTGAGGCCGGCATCCCAGCTGCGGCCCGCGCGCTCACGGCCCATGCCAAAACTGATGTCGCCCTCGGTGGCATGCACGCGCGGGCGCACTTCGCCGCCTTCCTGCAGGACCACATTGAGGATCGCGCCACGGTTGAATTCGAGTGCGACGGCGGTCGGGCCCAGTTCAAAACGCTGGCGGTTGTGACTGGCGCGTGCTTCCACATAGGCGTAGCGTCCGTCACCGCGTTCGTGGCGATAGCGCAGGTAGCCGGACAGCGTCTCCGATGCCGGTTGCAGCGAACGCGGACGTGCGCTGTCGAGCCAGCAGCCGTCGTCTTCGCGCTGCAACGGCGGATGGCACTGCGTGGCAGGGAGGTAAACACCGTTGGGTATGATCAGCCCGATCGGGTACAGCGAGGTTTCTGCATGCCAGTCGCGCTGGTCACCGGCTACATGCTGGAGGCGATGCAGGTCGATGCCGGCAAACCAGCGGTCGCCACCTTCGCGCACGCCACCGGTGGCTGCCTGCACACGGTACTGATCGCCATCACCACGGCTGCTGACCCCCGATTGCAGGGTGGCCTCCGGCCCCTCGGCCTGGTCGCGCAGGATGATGTTGACCACGCCGGACATTGCATCGGCGCCGTAGATGGCCGAAGCACCGCCGCGCACCAGTTCGATGCGCTCGACGAAGCTGAGCGGAATGCCACCCAGATCGGTCAGCCCGCCTTCTTCCAGTGAGACCATCGGATAGCGCGGCAGGCGCCGGCCATTGACCAGGAACAGGGTCGCGCGCGGGCCCATGCCGTCCAGGCTGGTGGTGGCTGCTGCGCCGACCGGCAGGTACAGCGAATCACCACTGCGCGAGGTGCTCAGCGGCGGGTGGCCGTTCATGCCGGGCAGGTGGCGCAACAGGTCGAACAGCGTGCCGTAGCCGCTGCGCAGGATGTCTTCGCGGTCGATCACCGTTACCGGCAGCGTGGTCTGCACGGAGGTGCGCGGCAACCGGCTGCCGGTGACATGGATCGGAGCCATTTCCACCTGCACCGGCTTCGGTGGCGCTGGCGGCGGTGGCCGCCGTACCGGCTGCGCGACCACATCGGGTGGCGCAGCATGCCGGCGCACTACGAATCCGCCGCTGGGTGTCTGCAGGATGTTCACCGGCATGCCAGCGACGAGTCGCTTCAGTGCGGCGGCCGGCGCCAGCGAGCCGGCGACGCCGCTGGTGCGCAGGTCTGCCAATTCACGTGCGTCGAACACCAGGGCGATGCCGCTCTGGCGCGCCCATTGCTGCAGTGCCGGCGACAGGGCGCCGGGAGCGATCCGGTAATCGACCTGGGTGACTGCCTCGGCAGCGCCTGTCGTGGCCGCCACACCGGGCACCAGCACAACGCACAGCAGGGCCTGCAGCAGGCCCCAGCGCAGCATGTCCCAACGAAGCACACCCGGCGCCGGCATCGGCCGCCGCCTCAGTAGGTGCGGCGCAGTTCCAGCGCGCCATCCGAGCGCGGCTGGCCAGCAATGGACCACCCCAGTTCCAGGGCGGAAAGCAGTTCGTGCGCGTCGCCTGCACGGAAGGTGCCGCTGACCGCGAGGTCGGCGATATCCGGGTCGGCGACCACCAGTGGCGTGCTGCCATAGCGGTTCATGCGTTCGACCACGGTGGCCAGGGGCGTGCCGTCGAACACCAGCTTGCCCTGCGGCCAGGCCTCGGCGGCGGCAGTTGAGGACAGCTGCGGGCCCGGTTGGATCTTCCCGGAGGCCAGGACCTGCAGCTGCTGGCCCGGCGAGAGGGTGTGCTGCGCGCTGCCACTGGTGACTTCCACTACGCCTTCCAGCAGCGCGACCTCGACCCGGCCGTCAGCCAGGCGCTCAACCTGGAAGGTAGTGCCGATATCGCGGATCGAACTGCCACCGGCCTGCACCCGCAGCGAGCGCGATGACGGTTCGACCTGCAGCTGGATGCGGCCCTGTTCCAGCGCCAGTTCGCGTTTGCGCCAGCCGAAGCGTGCGGTGAGCGTAGTGCCGGCGTCGAGCATGGCGATGCTGCCATCGGCCAGCGTGCGCTGCTGCGGCAGCAGGCTCGCGTTGGCATAGGTCAGGGGTGTGGGATTGCCATCGGTGTACAGCATCCAGCCCAGGCCAACGGCCAGGCATACGCCGGCAGCGGCGGCCACACTTGGCAGCCAACGACGCTGCGGCCTGCGTGCCGCGCGCGCGGCGGCGGTGCGCAGCCACGGGTCGCCGGCCAGGCCGGCACTGCGCTGGTGCAGCTTCTCGGCCTGCACCCATGCGCTGACGTGCGCGGGATCCTCGGCCAGCCAGTCCTCGAAGGATTGACGCTCTTCGGGGCTGCAGTCGGGGGCTTCCAGCCGGGCTACCCAGGCGCTTGCGTGTTCAAAAAGCAACGTGTCATCCCTGTTGTCGTTGCGGATCATTCGGTGTCTCCATCATTGTGGAGAGGATCGGGGCCCAGCTCCTTGCGCAGGCCCTGCAATGCACGGGCAATGTGTTTTTCCACGGTCTTGGCGGTGATGCCGCAATGCCGGGCGATCTGTGTATAGCTCATCCCGGTGATGCGGTTGAGCAGGTACACCTCGCGGGCACGTTCGGGAAGCTTGAACAGTGCCTGGCGCAGCAGGGCGAGCATCTGCCCGGATTCTGCCTGACGCAGCGGATCAGGAGAAGCACTGGCGGCTTCTTCGTTGCCGTCGCGTTCGGTCAGCGACAGGTGGTTGCGCGATTGCGGCGAGCGCCCGCGGTCTGCCAGGCGGTTGCGGGCGATGCGGTACAGCAGCAGCCGCAGTTCCTCGGTGTCGTGTGCGCGGTAGCGGATCAGGCGCTCCATGCAGTCCTGGGCGATGTCCTCGGCATCCTCGGGACCGACACCGCGGGCGCGCAGGAAAGCGCACAGCGGCGCGCGTTCCTCACGTACGAATGCAATGAAGACGTCCGGAATCCCAGGCAGTTCCGGCGCAGCACGGAGCAAAGGGGAGGGCACGGACAGGGGAGGACCTCGGACGACAATGACGGACGCGTCATCGAGTTTTACGCGACGGTGACCGGATGGGGAAGCCCGCATTTCTTCTGTATTTCCATTGTGAATGCATTCATCTTTTTTCTCGTCGCCGACTGGGGGCGTCTGCCCCGCTGCTGCGTTCTGCTTTCGACCCGCGTGGTGCGGGCGGAGAGAGAGAACGCAATGAAGCATTCGAAGTTGAGCATCGCCCTGGCGGGCCTGGTGGGTATCGCGACCCTGGGCCAGATGGATGACGTCATGGCAATGAATTATCACGTACAGGGCGATCGCGTCGTGCTCAGTGGCGGTGTCACCGTCGCCGACGTGGTCGCACTGCCGGCGTTGCTGGCCAAGGCACAGGCCGAAGGCCGTCCGATCCGCGAAGTCGTGCTGCGCACCTCCAATGGTGGCGCGCTGATCGCGGGTGAGTGGCTGCAGGCAGTGATCCGTACCAACGGCCTGAACACCATCGTGTCCGGCCACTGCATCTCGTCCTGCTCGATCATGCAGTCCGGTGGCGTCGAGCGTTACCTGGCCGGCGACCTGCCGCTGGTCGACTCGGTGCAGATCCACGCCGCCAGCAGCGGTGGCAAGGTGATCTATACGCCTTCGCCGCGGATGACCGAGATCTACACCGGCAACTACGGCGGCGGCATGGATGCCGGCCTGCTGCACAAGGCCATGTACGAGGTGGTGCAGCCCAACGGTCTGCTGGTGTTCCGCGATCCGGCCCGGACCACCGGCGCGTCGATCAGCTTCGATCCCGATGGCAGTGGCCGCAAGCTGGAGACCTTCCCGGGCCAGGACATCTACAGCAACAACATCATCACCGCCGCCGGTTACCGCGACCCGGGCGACACCCTGACGGTCACCGGCAATGTCAGCGGCGACATCAATCCGGGCTACCTGCGCACCGCACGCCAGCTGCAGGCGTTCGTCGACGACGACTTCTCGCGCTGGAACGATACCGACTTCGCCACCACGTACATCAACCAGGCCGTTTCCATCTACAACGAGGCTGCACGTGGTCCCAACGGCATCGGTCGCTTCTCGGTGCAGGACTTCCTCAGCGATCCGGGCTTCCAGGCCGACCTGCTGGCGAGCCTGCGCCTGTCGGAGCTGGATGCCTCCACGCTGGGCAATTCGGCCGGTGTGATCCGCGTGGCCAAGGGCGGCACCTGGCGTACCGCCGAGACCACCGGCGCCGATTTCATGCTGGTGGAGAACGGCACCATCGCCCTGGAAGGCGGCGCCCTGCGGACCCCGGAGCTGCGCGTGCTGGCGGCCGGCATGGTGGTCGGCCACGGTGACATCGCCTCGGTCGCCAACGACTCGGATGCGCTGTTCGCCGGCACCGGTCCGTCGTACCGCGAGGACGGCTTCAACCGCCTGCGCGTGTTCGGCACCCTGATGCCGCGTGGTGGTGACCTGGTCACCCACGGTTACGTCAACATCATGCCGGGCGGCAAGGTGCTGTTCGACGTCACCGAGGCGGGCGGCGCCAACAGTGGCCGCCTGCGCGTGGGCGACTTCTACGACAGCGGCGCCAACGAGGGCGCGTTGGTCATCTCGCCGGGCGCGCACCTTGAACTGAACGTGGCGCAGGGTTTCTACGCCGGCAACTACCAGCGCGAGCTGGTGAGCGGCCCGATCTTCCAGGGCTTCACCGATGCGGTGCGCCTGGGCGACACCGGCTATACCGCCAGCATCACCGGCGGCGAAGTATTCCGGCCGCGTCACAACTCGTTGCTGAGTTTCAACATCAACCAGACCGCCGAGGGCCTGTCGCTGACGGCGAACCCCGGCTTCGACCAGCTTGCGCAGCTCACCGGCAACAACGGTCTCGGCCGTGCGCTGGCAACCGCCGGCCAGCGCCAGGATGCCGGCCTGAAGCCGCTGCTGGGTGCATTGCAGTTTGCCGATCGCGATGTGATCGCACAGCAGGCCGGTGCACTGCGCGGTGATGGCCACGCCAGCCTGCGCCTGGCCGACAACGCGCTGGTTGGCAGCATCGGCAGCGTGGTGCAGCAGCACCAGGCCGCACGACGCAGCGGCAGCGGTGACGCCGGCGGCCTGGCGGCACAGGCCGCGCAGGCGGCTTCGGCGCAGCCCGGCATGGCCAATGGCAGCCTGTTCAACCAGTTGGCGATGCACCTGGTGGAGCCGGCGGGGGCGGGCGGTGGCAACACCAACTTCGGCGGCGAAGCACCACGCAACCACGGCCTCTGGGGCCGCGGCTTCGGCAGCCATGGCCGCATCGACGGTGAGGGCGGCGTGGCTGGCCTGAGCCATACCGTCGGCGGCATCGTGCTCGGTGCCGATACGCAGCTGGCCGATGACCGGGTGACCCTGGGCGTCAGCGTTGCCGCTGCGGACATGTCGACCAAGGGCCGCGATGGTTCCGGCTTCACCGGTGATGTGCGCGCGCTGGATGTGGGCGGCTACCTGGATGCCACCTACTCGCGTGGCTACCTCTCGGCCTCGGTGCGCTACACCGACCTGCGCCACGACACCCGCCGCAGTATCGAGGGCATCGATGGCCTGCAGGGCCCGCTGCGTGCCAAGTACAACAACGATGCGATCTCGGCCCGCCTGGAGCACGGCTTCTCGTTCACCACCGCCAAGGGTGTGGTGATCCAGCCGCTGCTGCCGGTGGTCGACTACGCGCGCACCTCGGCCACCCGTTTCAATGAAGGGCAGGGTGCCGGCGCGCTGGTCGGGCGTGGTGACAGCCTGGAAAGCATCCGCGTCGGCGCGGGCCTGCAGTTGTTCAAGACCTTCGAAGGCAACAACGGCGAGCGCATCACCCCGCGCGCGCGCGTGGTCTGGCAGAAGGAACTGGGCGACACCCAGGCCCGTTACAGCACCGGCTTCGCCGCTGCGCCGGACCTGGTGTTCGGTGCCAGCAGCCAGACCGTGGGCGAGCAGGTGCTGGCCTGGAATCTGGGCGTGACCAGCCGCGCCAGCGATCGCCTGTCGGTGATGGTCGACTACGTGGGCGAGCGCCGCGACGGCCAGCTGCAGAACGGCGTGATGCTGGGCCTGGGCTACACGTTCTAAGGCAGTACCGGCACCGGCGGCAGTCACGCCGCCGGTGCCATCCCCATCGATGTGCGGGTGCGCTATGGTCGTGGCGGATTTCCGCGCAGACCTTGCCATGCAGATCGCCGTTTTCAGTGCCCGTCCCTACGATCGCCGCTTTCTGGAGGAAGCCAATCTGCGCGAAGGGGCAGGGCAGCCGTTCCAGTTCGTGTACTTCGATGCCGCGCTGGACGTGCACACCGCCGCACTGGCACAGGACTGCGCCGCCGTCTGCGTGTTCGTCAATGACAGGCTTGATGCGCCGGTGCTGCAGGCCCTGCATGCGCTGGGCGTACGCGCAGTGCTGCTGCGCTGCGCCGGTTTCAACAATGTGGACCTGGCCGAGGCCGCGCATCTGGGCCTGTTCGTCGCCCGCGTGCCGGCCTACTCGCCCGAAGCCGTCGCCGAGCATGCACTGGCGCTGGTGATGACCCTCAACCGGCAGACCCATCGCGCCTACAACCGCGTGCGTGAGGGCAACTTCATGCTTGATGGCCTGCTCGGCCGCACCCTGCATGGCAAAACCGTGGGCATCATCGGTACCGGCAAAATCGGGCTGGCCACCGCGCGCATCTTTCGCGGCATGGGTTGCACCGTGCTGGGGCACGATCCGTATCCATCGCCCGCCTTCGCAGAGATCGGCGCGATGGTTGAACTGGACGAGCTGCTGTCGCGCTCGGACATCGTCTCGCTGCATTGCCCGCTGACACCCGATACCCAGCACCTGATCGACGATGCCTCGCTGGCGCGGATGAAGCCCGGCGCGATGCTGGTCAACACCTCGCGTGGCGGCCTGGTCGATACCCATGCGGTGATCCGCGCGCTGAAGTCGCGCCGGCTGGGCCACCTGGCCATCGACGTCTACGAGCAGGAAAGCGCCTTGTTCTTCCAGGACCTGTCCGGCGAGATCATCGACGATGAGGCCTTCCAGCGGTTGATGACCTTCCCCAACGTGCTGGTGACCGGCCACCAGGGCTTCTTCACCGTGGAGGCGCTGCAGGAGATCTCGGCGATCACGCTGGGCAACCTGGCCGATTTCGCGGCGGGGCGGGACTGCGGCAACCGGGTGATGGCGGGCTGAGGGGCTGGGTGGGCGGGCGTTTGGCGGCAATCGTCACGACCGGATTGACCGCAGGGGTAGGCCGACCGTAAAATTGCCAGCTTCGCCGGAATAGCTCAGTTGGTAGAGCGGCGCATTCGTAATGCGTAGGTCGTAGGTTCGATTCCTATTTCCGGCACCAGTTTCAGCAAAAGCCCCGGCCTTGGTCGGGGTTTTTTGTTTGGGCGGCACGGCCATTGGTAGTGCCGGCCGCTGGCCGGCTGGTTCAGTAGTGCCAGCCCATGGCTGGCAGTCATGAGCTTCCGGTAGCTGTTCAATCCCTCGCGAGGCATCGCCCTCGGCTTCGCTGGTGCTTATAGTCAAGCGTCTTGTCCAACTCAGAATGGCCCTTTTGGCTTCAGCCCTGGAGTTGGATTCCGAAGACCTCCTTGTTGTCATGAATGCCGAACCTTGCTTCGAGGCTCTTTCAAGGAGCGTAAAAGACCCTGCAAAGGTCGCCGAGCAGGTCGGTGGCAGGACTGCTTACAGCGGAAAGATGCGAAGGTAGTCCTGAATGGTGAGGGGAAGGTCATAACTGCCATTCCAAGAAGCAGCGATGGGTTGAGAGACCCGAAGGTGAAGTGAAATGAAGCGGTCTATCTCGTCCCGTCTGCATTCTCTGCTGGCTGAAATCGCAGCGAAGCACAGCTTTCACTTGCCTGAAGAAGGCATCAAGCACCTTGTCAAACAGGACCGCGAGTCGCTGATCGGTGCATTAGCGCAGGAGTTTTCGGAGACCGGTTTGGGATCTGACGATGAGCCTAATCAACGAGGCGTCGAGATCGAAGAGATCATCGATTTCGTTGGCGCTATCGCTGATCAGACTGATGCGTCCAGCGACTAGGCAATGGTTTATTTGGAGCCGTAGGCGGCTGGTCGTAGGTTCGATTCCTGTTTCCGGCACCAGTTTCAGCAAATGCCCCGGTCTCGGTCGGGGCTTTTTGTTTGGCCGGCACGCCTCCCCGTCAGACCTCGCCCCCTGGACCTCCAGCTCCCCCTATAATCGGCCGCGCAGATCACCTGCACCGGTTCACCCGCACGGAGGCTTCCCATCATGTCCATTGCCGCAATCCCCGATGTTTCGCTGGTCGACAACAGTGAGCAGCGCACGCCGCTGATCCTGGTGTTGGACTGCTCCGGCAGCATGGGCGGTGGCCCCATCGAGCAGTTGAACGCGGGCCTGAAGCTGTTGGAGCAGGAGCTGAAGGCCGATGTGATCGCGGCCAAGCGCGTGCGCGTGCTGCTGGTCGAGTACGGTGGCATGGACAACGCCGCCATCAGCGGTGACTGGTGCGACGCGATGGATTTCGCCGCGCCCACGCTGTCGGCCAACGGCACCACGCCGACTGGCGCGGCGGTGGAACTGGCGCTGCAGGAAATCGAAGACGAGAAGGCGCGCTTCCGCCAGGCTGGCGTCGCCTACACCCGGCCGTGGCTGTTCCTTATGTCCGACGGCCAGCCCACCGATGCCTGGGAAGCGGTGGCCGAGCAGTGTCGCGATGCCGAGCAGCAGAACAAGGTGGCGGTGTTCCCGATCGCCGTCGGCAATGCCGACATGAGCGTGCTGGGCCAGTTCAGCCGTAATGGCGAGCGCGGCGTGAAGCGCCTGCAGGGCCTGCAGTTCAAGGAGCTGTTCCTGTGGCTGAGCGCGAGCATGCGGGTGGTCTCCAATTCGACGCCCGGCGGGCAGGTGCAACTGCCAGCCACCGACAGCTGGTCACAAGTGCCGGTCTGACCATGGCCTGGCGCGTGATGGCCGCATCGGCCACGGGACGGTCCCATCTGGACCGCGGGCAGCCCTGCCAGGACGCCTATGCGTCGGTGCAGGTGGGGCAGACATTGGTCGCGGTGGTCTGCGACGGTGCAGGCTCCGCATCGCACAGCGATGTGGGCGCCCGGCATGTATCCAGCAGCGTGGCGGCGTCGGTTACCGGATCTGCCCAGCTCGGTGCCGATCCACTGGCACTGCCGGTGGATGCGTTGCGCGCCATCATCGAAACCGCCGTCGACGATGCGCGCGGTCAGCTGGCGATGCTTGCGCTGAGCCAGGGCCTGAAGCTCTCCGACCATGCCTGCACGCTGGTAGGGGCTGTCGCCACGCGCGATGGCGGCTGGTTCTTCCATGTCGGCGACGGCGTCGCCGCCTGTGCCTTCAGCAATGAGTCGCCCGATGCGGTATCGCTGCCCGCCAACGGCGAGTACGCCAACGAAACGTGGTTCGTGACCGGTGGCAACTGGCGCGAGCAGCTGCGGCTGACCCGCTTCGAAGGGGCGATCGACGCGCTGGTGCTGATGTCCGATGGCGTGCAGCCGTTTGCGATGTCGCGCGCGGGCGACAGCCTGTTCCAACCGTTCATCGCACCGGTGATCCGTTATCTGGCCGGCGTCGATGAGACCCACGGCAGCCAGGCGTTGCACGCGACGCTGGCCGACCCGCGCACCGATCAGATCACCGGCGACGACAAGACGTTGCTGGTCGCGCTGCCGGCCTGAGCACATGCCCGGGCGCAGCGGCGAACAGGTCTACGACACACAGCGCAGGCCGCTGACCCTGGAGCGGCTGCTCAAGAGTGGCGGCGCGGGCAGTGTGTTCACCCTCAAGGAGCGGCCGCGCGAAGTAGCCAAGCTGTATCACTCGGACAAGGACGCGCGCGTCTACGAGCGCAAGCTGCAGGCGATGCTGGAGCTGCAGCCGGACCTGCCGTCGATGGAGGGGCAGGGGGCCGACCAGGTGCAGATTGCCTGGCCGTTGACCCTGCTGCGGGACCGCAGTGGGCGCTTCATCGGCTTCACCATGCCGATCCTGGATCTGTCGGCCACCAGCGATCTGGAACATGTGCTGCAGGAGCGGCAAGCGCGTGCCGAGGGCCTGCCTACCGGCTTGGGGTCGAAGATGACGCTGGCGGCCAACCTGGCGGTGATGCTGGCTGCGCTGCACCGGCGGCAGCACTATGTGGTCGACCTCAAGCCGCTGAACGTGCGGTTCTATCGCAGCACCTTGTTCATCGCGATGCTCGATTGCGATGGTTTCAGCATCCAGGGCAAGGGCGAGCGTTTCCCGGCCGGGCAGGTCACCACCGACTATCTGGCGCCTGAGTTCCAGCAGCCGGGGGTGAAGCCGGGCCAGGAGGAGGCGCAGGATCGCTTCGCGCTGGCGGTGATGGTGTTCCAGCTGCTTAATTCCGGCCTGCATCCGTATGCGGGCAGGCCGCAGGGGGCGACGGTGCCCAGCGACCTGCCGGCGCGCATCGCCGCCAACCTGTACCCGTATGCGCGCGGCAAACCGCATCCGCGGATGTTGCCCTCGCCGGTCAGTGGGCATGAGATGTTCCCGCCGGCACTGCGCGACATGTTTGATCGTGCGTTTTCGACGCAGGCGCGGCGGCGGCCTTCGGCGCAGGAATGGGCCACGCTGCTGCTGGACTACGCGCGGCGCAACGCCGGGCAATTGGTGACGTGTGGCAAGGATGCGGCCCACCAGCATTTTGTCGGCATGCCGTGTGCTGCCTGCGCCCGCGTCGAACTGCTGGCCGGCAGCGCACGCGCGGCGCAGACCCGCTCGCGGCAGAAACCGGCCAAGGCCCGCAAGCAGCGCGGACGTACTGCCGCGCGCGGTAACCAGGCGCAGCCGGTGGCCGCACAGGCGTCGGCTGCAAGCGGCGTTCCCGGGGTGATGTCGCGGGTGACGATGGCGGTGATCGGCACGTTGTTGCTGGGTTGGGTGATGGGCTGGGGCATGCCGGCCTACCGCCGCTACAGCGCGCTGGTGGATCCGAGCATCTGGGATGGCGTGGGGCTGGCCGTGCAGATGGCCATGCTGGCAATCGCGATCCTGCTGTTCATCCTGTTCGTGCCGATGCTGATCATGAGCAAGCGTCCATGAAGCTGCTGGGTGTACTGGCCGTGCTGCTGCTGGCCCTGCTCGGGATGGCGCCGTTCTGGGGCGACCTCGGCGTGCTGGTCTACGGCTCGATCGGCTGGCTCGGACGGCTGCTGTCGAGCGGCGCGTTGAGCGACGGCAGGGCGGCACTGCGTGCTGCGTTGCTGATCGGCGGTGCGGTGTCGGTGCTGTCGTTCCTGCGCGTAGCGGTGCAGGACCGGGCCGTGGACTATCTGATCGCGTCGGTGATGTTCGGCTTCCTCTCGTTCGTCATCTTTGTTGTCACCGGCATTTCCGGGGATGGGGCTGCGGGCGCAGGGAGCATGCAGGGAGCGCGCTCGGTCGTGGTCGGCGAGGATCGCACGACGGTTCCGCGCTGGTATTCACGCGGTCATTTCGAGCGGGAAATGCTCAACAAGGTGCACGAAACCGCACGTGCCGCTGCCCGTGGCGATCTGCCGCGCACGCAGGCGCTGATGCAGGAGCTGGATCTGTGGGCGCGCAATGGTCCAGCGCTGCGCGAAGACCGCACGGAGTACGAGCGCTTGCGTGCGGCGTACAACGAGACGATCGAGACCCTTGCCGCCCGGTCCGGCCGCCGTACGCAAAGAACGGGAGGCCTGGCCAGCGACGCGGGCGCGATGGTGGATCGGCTTACCGCCGAGGAAGCGCGCGAGCTGGAACTGAAGCAGATCGAGTTGCTGCAGCAGATGTGGAAACTCTCGCCGTCGAGCACGACGGTAGCGATGCGCCTGCTGGCGACGGATCTGCAGGAGCTGGCGATCCGCTCACGTTGGTCGCCACGCAAGCCATTCGACCGAGAGGGCGACGCGGCACTGGAAGAGCGCCTGTGGCGCGTCCACGGCACGCAGGAGGTGTTGTTCGCCTATGCACCGCTGGAGGAGCGCCTGTGGAATGCCTACGCGTCGACGATGGTCGACACGGACGAAGAGCTCGCGCTGGGTGCGCTGGTGATCGCCGGGCTGATCGACCGCAGCGACAAGACCGCCTCGGCTGATCCTGCCCGGTTCGACGTGAATACACTGCTGCTTGGCAGCGACGTGTTCATGCTCTCGACGCTGCTGGCCAGTGCGTCCGAAGACCGCATGGAGATCCTGAAGGCGCGCGCGACGCTGCTGTTGGGCGATGACGACCGGCAGGCGGCGGCAAGCAAAGGCGAGACGCCGGACGCCTCCGGCACTGCTGCAGACCCGCCGGGCCCGGTGGTCTCGGAGCCCTCACCACCGGCAACCTCGAAAGTTGACACCGCCAGGCAGGCGCAACGCGCGATGCCGCCAGCGGGGATGCTGGTCGATCGCAAGGGCCTGGCGCTGCGTACGTCGCCACTGCTGCCACCGCCGTCGCCACCGGCCGAGTATGGACAGGTGCTGGTCGACCTGCCCGCCGCCGGGTTCAAGGACCTGCGCCACGGCATCCCGCTGCGCGCGCCTGTGCAGGCCGACAGCACGGTCATCCTGCAGGTGGATGTCTGGCAGAGCGGCGTGGTTACTTCGGTGCTGATTGAAAGCAGCAGTGGCAACGCCGTGCTGGATGAGGCCGCGCGGCAGGGCGCGCGCACCTGGCACAGTGCGTCGAAGGTGCTCACGGGCGGCGAGCGCAGGCAGGTGACGGTCATGTTCAAAGCGCCTGTGGCTGCCGCACCACCGCCGGTGACCGTGGACGCACCATCGCCGATCGCCATGAGCCCGCCGCCGCCCCAGCTGAACCCCGAACAGGCGCTGGGCGCGCAGCTGGCGGCGATGGCGCGCCGGCAGCCGCCGCGTTATCCGCGTGGTGACGGGGAGACGGCGCCGGAGGGCAGCGTCGAGCTGCTGATCACTCTGTCAGCCGAGGGCCGCGTTCTCGATGTGAGCGTGGACCGCAGCAGCGGGCACCCTGCGCTGGATCGCGCCGCCCGTGACGCTGCGCTGAAATGGCACGTCACTCCCACACGGCCGGTGACCACGGTCAAGCAGATCATCCTGCGTGTGCCGGTGCGGTTCCAGGGCGGATAGCGGGGGCATGGCACGGGTCGGAGGCAGTGGCCGCTTCATCGACTGGCTTCGTTCGCAGGTCCCTTCAGTTCCACCGTGTTGCCGTCCGGATCCTTGAAGTACAACGACAAGCCATCGCCCTCTGCGCCGAAGTTGACCTCGGCCGGCCCCAGTACCGGCACGCCGTGGGCAGCAAGGTGGGCGACCAGCGCGGTTTCGTCGAAGGGCTCGACGCGCAGGCAGAGGTGGTCGACGTTGCGACCTTCGCTGCCCGGCCCGCTACCGCCGTGGCGACCGAGCGTGCCGTCCAGACTGATCAGATCGATCATCGACGCACCCGCACGCAGGTGCACCAGGCCCAGGTGCTCGCGCTGCCGCACCGCCACGCACCCCAACACCTGGGCATAGAAGGCTTCGCTGCGGGCCAGCTCGCGCACCCGCAGCACCACATGGTCGATGCGTTCAACGCTGAAGGGTCTGTCCATGCCGGGTTCCTCGAAGAAAGGGAGCTCAAAACTTGCTGAACCTGTTCAGTGGACTTTGCCGAACGAGGGGCCTCGTCGTCGCCGAGACCGATGCTACGCTGCCGTCCCCGCGCGTTCTGCCCGCCACAATGGCGCGGTGCGACAACGTGTCGCAGCCAGATCCGGGCCTTTCCTGCGCCTGATCATTGTCAATGCCTTTCTTAAATGGTGGGTGACGGCCTAAAATTGAAAGGCTGACTCGACCCCACCTTACCTGCCTGTCTTCTGGACGGGTGGGCCCGGCTTTGGCCGGTGCGGGCAGGACGGGGAACGGCATTCCCTCGCAATTGGATCGACCGATGATTCCGTTGAAAACCCTTGGGCGCTGGTTGCGCCCGGGCTTGCTGCTCGCATTGCTGGTGATGCTCACCGGCTGCGATGCCGTGGCCATCCTCAGTCCGAAGGGCCAGATCGGCCAGGATGAAAAGACACTGCTGATCACGGCCACCGTGCTCATGCTGCTGGTCGTCATCCCGGTCATCATCATGACCCTGACCTTCGCGTGGAAGTATCGCGCCTCCAACACCAAGGCCCGTTACGAGCCGAAGTGGTCCCACTCGACGGCGATCGAGGTGGTGGTGTGGTCGATCCCCTGCATGATCGTGCTGGTCCTGGCGGTGCTGACCTGGCGGTCCTCGCACGCGCTGGATCCGTACAAGCCCCTGGAATCGGACGTCAAGCCGGTCACCATCCAGGCGATCTCGCTGGACTGGAAGTGGCTGTTCATCTATCCGGAAGAGAAGATCGCGGTCGTCAACGAGATCAAGTTCCCGGTCAACACCCCGCTGAACTTCGAGATCACCTCCGATACGGTGATGAATGCGTTCTTCATCCCGCACCTGGGCAGCATGATCTATTCGATGGCGGCGATGGAGACCAAGCTTCACCTGATCGCCAACGAACTGGGTGAATTCCCGGGCATGTCCTCGCACTACAGCGGTGCAGGCTTCGCCAAGATGCATTTCACTGCCTACTCGGTCACCGATGCGCAGTACCGCCAGTGGCTGGACCAGGTCCGTGCCGGCGAGCAGACCCTGGACAAGACCACGTTCAAGGCGCTGGGCGAAGCGAAGAATTCCGAGTGGTACCCGGTCACCTACTTCGGCAAGGTTGAAGAAAGCCTGTTCGATTGGGTCATCGCCAAGCACATGGGCGACAACAAGCACTACGGCATGAAGCATTCCCACGCCGGTGCCGCTGCTGCCGACGCTGCCAGCCATGAAGCGCACGAGGGCCATGCCCCGAGCGAGGCCCACGATTCCAAGGAATCCGGTGAGAACCTGGATGCCACCGAACACGAACACGCAGGCCATGCCGGCCACGCGGGTTCGGGAGAATGAACATGTTGGGAAAACTCTCTCTTGAGTCGATCCCCCACGATCCGATCGTGCTGACCACCCTGGTCGGCGCGATCCTTGGTGGCCTGGGCGTCGTCGCCCTGATCACCAAGTTCAAGCTGTGGGGCTATCTGTGGAAGGAGTGGTTCACCTCGGTGGATCACAAGAAGATCGGCGTGATGTACATCATCGTCGCCTTCGTCATGCTGCTGCGCGGTTTCTCCGACGCGATCATGATGCGTACCCAGCAGGCCATCGCCGTCGGCGGGTCCGAGGGCTACCTGCCGCCGCACCACTACGACCAGATCTTCACCGCCCACGGCGTGATCATGATCTTCTTCGTGGCGATGCCGCTGATCACCGGCCTGATGAACCTGGCCGTGCCGCTGCAGATCGGTGCGCGCGACGTCGCGTTCCCGTTCGTCAACTCGCTCAGCTTCTGGCTGTTCGTGTCCGGTGCGGTGCTGATCATGCTGTCGCTGTGGATCGGTGAATTCGCCGCCACCGGCTGGTTGGCCTTCCCGCCATTGTCGGGCATCGAGTACAGCAACAATGTAGGTATGGACTACTACATATGGGGACTACAGGTGGCGGGTCTGGGTACCACGTTGAGTGGTATCAACTTCTTCATCACCATCCTCAAGATGCGCACCCCGAGCATGAAGCTCATGCAGATGCCGGTCTTCACCTGGACCGCGCTGGTGACCAACGTGCTGATCGTCGCCGCCTTCCCGGTGTTGACCATCACCCTGGTGCTGCTGACCCTGGACCGTTACCTGGGTACGCACTTCTTCACCAATGACGGTGGCGGCAACGCCATGCTGTACATCAACCTGATCTGGATCTGGGGTCACCCGGAAGTCTATATCCTGGTGCTGCCGGCCTTCGGCGTGTTCTCCGAGGTCATCGCGACCTTCTCGCGCAAGGCCCTGTTCGGCTACAAGGGCATGGTCTACGCCACCGCCTGCATCGGCGTGCTGTCGTTCATCGTGTGGCTGCACCACTTCTTCACCATGGGTTCGGGTGCCAACGTCAATGCCTTCTTCGGCATCACGACGATGATCATCTCCATCCCCACCGGCGTGAAGATCTTCAACTGGCTGTTCACCATGTTCCGCGGTCGCGTGCAGTTCACCACGCCCGTGCTGTGGACCATCGGCTTCATGGTCACCTTCACCATCGGCGGCATGACCGGCGTGATGCTGGCGATCCCGGCCATCGACTTCGTGCTGCACAACAGCCTGTTCCTGATCGCCCACTTCCACAACGTCATCATCGGCGGCGTGGTGTTCGGCATGTTCGCCGGCATCACCTACTGGTGGCCGAAGATGTTCGGCTTCCGCCTCAACGAGTTCTGGGGCAAGTGCGCGTTCTGGTGCTGGTTCATCGGCTTCTATGTGACCTTCATGCCGATGTACGTGCTGGGCTTCATGGGCATGACCCGTCGTCTGCAGAGCACCGTCAACCCGGCCTACGAGCCGTTCCTGCTGGTTGCCGCTGTTGGCGCCTTCATCGTGGGTGCCGGCATCCTGTGCCAGATCATCCAGGTGGCCGTGTCGATCCGCGACCGCAAGAAGACTGCCGACCTGACCGGCGACCCGTGGGATGCCCGTACGCTGGAGTGGGAAACCTCTTCGCCGCCGGCCTTCTACAACTTCGGCACCTTGCCGGAAGTCACCGAGCTGGACGATTTCTGGGAGCGCAAGCAGCGTGGTGAGGCCTGGCCGAAGCCGGCCAAGTACACCGACATCCACATGCCGCGCAACACCGGCACCGGCGTTGTCATCGGCGCCTTCAGCATGGTGTTCGGCTTTGCGATGATCTGGCACATCTGGTGGCTGGCCATCATCGGCTTCGTCGGCATGATCGCCACGTTCATCTACCGCACCTTCGACCAGGACGTGGACTACTGGGTCCCGGCTGCCGAGGTGGAACGCATCGAGAACGAACACCGCAAGCACCTGGAAGCCCAGGGCCTGGTGAAGTCGGAGCTGAAGGCATGAGCACCAATACCTCCACCGTGAACCACGGGCACGCCGCACACGCGGCGGCCCATGGCCATGACGACCACGAGCACCACGACACCGGCGGCAACACCGTCTTCGGTTTCTGGGTGTACCTGATGAGCGACTGCCTCATCTTCGCCTCGCTGTTTGCCACCTACGTGGTGTTGGCCGGCGGCACCGATGGTGGCCCCGGCGCGAAGGACCTGTTCGAGCTGCCGTTCGTGGCGTGGGAAACCGCGCTGCTGCTGACCTCGTCGCTGACCTTCGGCCTGGGCATGATCGCCATGCACCGCAAGCAGGTCGGTCAGATGTTCCTGTGGCTGGGCATCACCTGGCTGCTGGGCTTCGGCTTCATGTGCATGGAAGTCTATGAGTTCCAGCACCTGATCCATCAGGGTTACGGTCCGGACCGCAGTGCCTTCCTGTCGGCGTTCTTCGCCCTGGTCGGTACCCACGGCCTGCACGTCAGCGCCGGCCTGCTGTGGCTGCTGGTGATGTTCGTGCAGCTGAAGAAGTACGGCCTGACCCCGACCAACAAGACCCGCATGGCGTGCCTGAGCCTGTTCTGGCACTTCCTGGACCTGATCTGGATCGGCGTGTTCTCCGTCGTCTACCTCAATGGAGCGCTGTAATGGCACATGACAACCATGCACACGACCACGCCGCCGGCGGCGAAAGCCATGGCACCGTGAAGTCGTACCTGATCGGCTTCGTGCTGGCGGTGGTGCTGACCGTCATCCCGTTCTACATGGTGATGTCGGGTGATTTCTCGCGCACCGTCAACGGTGTGGTGATCGCCATCACCGCGGTGCTGCAGATGCTGGTCCACCTGGTGTTCTTCCTGCACCTGGACCGCTCGTCGGAGAGCCGCTGGAACGTCAACGCTGCGGCCTTCACCGTGGTGGTGATCGGCATCATCGTGGTCGGTACCCTGTGGGTCATGCACAACATGAACGTGCACATGATGCACTGACGTCTTTGCGACGTTGCCACGCAGAAAGGCCGCCTCCGGGCGGCCTTTCTGTTTTTCCGTTGTCCGGTAGTGCCGGCCGCTGGCCGGCAGCCAGTAGATCCACGCCATGCGTGGATGCAGTTGCCTCTCAACCCACCTTGCGCAGGAACTCCTCGGCGTCCATCGGCCGTCCAAGGTGATAGCCCTGCAGCTGGTCGCAGCCCAGCTCACTCAGGTAATCGCGCTGCGCCTGGGTCTCCACGCCCTCGGCCACCACCTGCAGCTGCAGGGTGCGGCCCAGCGCGATGATCGAGGACACGATGGCCGCATCCTCGTCGTTGCGTTCGAGGTCATGCACGAACGCCCGGTCGATCTTCAGCTCGGTGGCCGGCATGCGCTTGAGGTACAGCAGGCTGGAATAGCCGGTGCCGAAGTCGTCGATGGCGATGTGTACGCCCATCGCGGTCAGATCGTTGAGGATCGCCAGGCTGGCTTCGACATCCTTCATGGCGATGGTTTCGGTGATCTCCAGGGTCAGCCGCGCCGGGTCGATGCGATGGCGTTCCAGCACCGACCGCACGCTGTCCAACAGGGCCGGCGAGGCGAACTGCAGCGGCGACAGGTTTACCGCCATCGTCCAGTCGCTGTGCCCGCCGTCATGCCAGGCGCGCAGCTGCGCGCACGCCTGGTCGAGCACCCAGTCGCCGATCGGCAGGATCAGGCCGCTGCGCTCGGCGATGGGAATGAACACGTCCGGTGCCAGCAGGCCCAGTTCCGGGTGCTGCCAGCGCAGCAGCGCCTCGGCGCCGGTGGCCGGTGCATCGGCCGCCGGGAATTTCGGCTGGTAGTGCAGCAGCAGTTCGTTGCGCGCGATCGCCTTGCGCAGGTCCTGCAGCAGGCGCAGCTGGCGGTTGGCACTGAGCTGCATTGAAGGGATGAAGAAGGTGTAGCCGTTCCGTCCGGTTTCCTTGGTGTGGTACATCGCCGCATCGGCATGTGCCATCAACTCGCGTTCGTCGCCGGCATCGTCCGGATACAGGGCAATGCCCAGGCTGGCGGTGACCTGCAGTTCCGCCGCATCCAGCACGAAAGGTTCGCTGGCCGCCGCGATCACCCGCTCGGCGACCACCGCCGCATCGTCAGGCGCATCGATGGCCAGCACGATCACGAACTCGTCGCCACCGAGGCGGGCGAGGGTGTCCTGCGGCCGCAGCTGCGCCCCCACGCGTTGGGCCACCGCGACCAGCAGGCGATCACCCAGCTGGTGGCCATAGGCATCGTTGACGGCCTTGAAGCCATCCAGGTCGCAGAACATCACCGCCACCGACTGCTGGCGGCGTTGCGCCTTCTCGATGGCCTGCTCGATCCGATCCTGCAGCAGCATGCGGTTCGGCAGCTGGGTCAGTGGATCGTGCAGTGCCGCCTGGATCAGCTTGTCATTGGCGTGGGCCAGGGAGTCGGCCAGCAGACCGGTGCGCACGCGCATCTGGCGGTCGAACAACGAGGCAACCAACGCGATGCCCAGCGTGGCCAGCGTGGTCACGATCACCAGCACGGCCAGCCAGCGGGGATCGATGCCGCCGCTGCCGACCGCGCCGCAGACGCTGCCTGCCGGGAAGCGTGCGGCGGCCATGCCGGTGTAATGCATGCCGACGATGGCCAGGCCCATCACCAGTGATGCCAGTATCCGCAGGCGCACCGTGTTGCGTTGCTCGACGCGCAGCCGGAAGGCGATCCACAGCGCTGCACCGGCGGCGCCGATGGCCACCGCGATCGATGCGGCAAACCAGCCCGGGTGGTAGTCGATGCCCGGCTGCATCCGCATCGCGGCCATGCCCAGGTAGTGCATGGCCGCGATACCCAGTCCCATCAGCACCGCACCGGCGGCCAGGCGCTGCAGCGGCAGGCTGGGCCGCGACACCAGCCACAGCGCATAGGCCGATGCGCCGATCGACACGGCCAGCGAATACAGGGTGATCGCCAGGTCGTAACCGACTGGAATCGGCAGCTTGAACGCCAGCATCGCGATGAAGTGCATCGACCAGATGCCCAGGCCCATCGCGGCGGCACCGCCGGCCAGCCACCAGCGTGCGACCCGGCCCTCGGCCGTGGCCAGGCGGCCGGCCATGTCGAGCGCGGTATACGATGCCAGCATGGCCACCAGCAGCGAGATGGCGACCAGGCTCTGACTGTAACTACCAGTCATGTTGAATCCAGAGGAGAAGGGAGGGGCGCCCGCAAGGCGCACGCCCGCCACCGCTATCGGCACCGGCGGGTGGGACTTGAGTGGTCGCAGCACGTGCGACCCGGCTCGGCTATCCTGCCACGCTCGTTGCCCCTGCAGGAAATCTCCGATGGCCAAAGCCCGCACCGCGTATGTCTGCAATGAATGCGGCGCCGAATACAGCAAGTGGCAAGGCCAGTGCACCGAGTGCAACGCCTGGAACGCGCTGTCGGAAATCGTCCTTGAGAGCGCGACGGCGGCCAAGGCGCCCGCCTCACGGCGTGCCGGCTGGGCGGGCAAGATCGACCCGCCAAAGATCACCGCACTGAAGGACGTGGCGCAGACCGAGCACAACCGGGTCAGCACCGGCATCGGTGAATTCGACCGCGTGCTCGGCGGCGGCCTGGTCGAGGGCGCGGTGGTGCTGGTCGGGGGCGACCCGGGCATCGGCAAGTCCACCCTGCTGCTGCAGGCCGTGGCCAAGATGGCCGCGGTGCTGCCGGTGCTCTACGTCACCGGTGAAGAATCACTGGCCCAGGTGGCCGGTCGGGCGCACCGGCTGGAGCTGCCGCTGGAGGGCGTCAACGCGCTGGCCGAGACCGGTGTCGAATCCATCCTGCAGCACGCCACCAAGAGTGGGCCGCGGCTGATCGTGGCCGATTCGGTACAGACGCTCTGGACCGAGACGCTGACTGCCGCGCCCGGTTCGGTCAGCCAGGTACGTGAGAGCGCTGCGCGGCTGGTGCGCTTCGCCAAGGAAACCGGAACCGCGGTGTTCCTGGTCGGCCATGTGACCAAGGAAGGCGGCATCGCCGGCCCGCGGGTGCTGGAACACATGGTCGATGCCGTGCTGTATTTCGAAGGCGAGAGCGGCAGCCGCTTCCGCCTGCTGCGCGCCTTCAAGAACCGCTTCGGTGCGGTCAACGAACTGGGCGTGTTCGCGATGGGCGACAAGGGCCTGAAGGAAGTCTCCAACCCGTCGGCGATCTTCCTGTCCGGTGCCAGCACGCACCAGCCGGGCAGCTGCGTGATGGTCACCCGCGAGGGCACCCGGCCGTTGCTGGTGGAAGTGCAGGCGCTGGTCGACGCATCGCCGCTGTCCAATCCGCGCCGCGTGGCGGTGGGCCTGGAGCAGAACCGCCTGGCCATGCTGCTGGCGGTGCTGCATCGGCATGGCGGCGTGCTGGTCGGCGACCAGGACGTGTTCGTGAACGTTGTTGGTGGCATCCGCGTGCAGGAGACCGCCGCCGACCTGCCGGTGCTGCTGGCGGTGCTGTCCTCGCTGCAGGACCGTCCGCTGGCCGAGAAGACCATCGCGTTCGGTGAAGTCGGCCTGTCCGGTGAGATCCGGCCGGTACCCAACGGCGAGGACCGCCTGCGCGAGGCGGCGACCCACGGCTTCAAGCGCGCCATCGTGCCCAAGGCCAATGCGCCCAAGGGCGGCTCGGTGAAGGGGATGGAAGTGATCGCGGTCGAACGCCTGTCCGAGGCCATCGACGCGGCGTGATGCCGGTACTGTAGAGCCGAGCCGATGCTCGGCTGCTTTTCCGGCAAAGGGCAGCCGAGCGTGGGCTCGGCTCTACAAACGTCACATGCGGCAACGGTCAGCCTGCCTGTGCTAGTTTTCCCGGCTCGACGAAGGCGCCCCCTGGCGCCTTTCCGTGGCAAGGAGTAATCGATTACATGCAGGACCCGATGTTCAGCACCCCCGCCGCCGAAATCCGCCGCGCCGGGGTCGATCTCAATGGACTGATGACGGTGCTGGGCAAGCACCTGTACTCCACCCCGATGGTGGCGCTGCGCGAGCTGGTGCAGAACGCGCACGATTCGATCATCCGTCGCCGTATCGAGCAGCCCGGCATCCAGAATGTGTCGCGCATCGACGTGCAGGTCGATGTCGCCGCCGGCGTGCTGCGCATCACCGACACCGGTGCCGGCCTGACCCGGCAGGAAATCCACGATTACCTGGCCACGGTCGGGGTCGGTTACACCCGCGGCCTGCGCCAGGACGGCGAGGACAATGAAGGCCTGATCGGCATGTTCGGCCTGGGGTTCCTGTCGGCCTTCGTGCTGGCGCGCCGTGTCAGCGTGCGTACCACCTCCTACCAGTCACCCGAGCTGGGCCACCTGTACGTGTCCAGCAATGCCGAGCAGTACACCGTCAGCGAAGTGCCGGCACGCGCGATCGGCACCGAGGTCGAGCTGGAGCTGCATCCGGACTTCCTGCCGCTGGCCAACGAAGCGCGCCTGCACGAGGTGCTGGGCCGCTACTGCGCGCTGCTGTCCGAGCCGATCTTCATCGGTGCGGCGACCGCCGCGATCAATCCCGAACCGCCGCCGTGGCGCGGGCAGGGGGACGTCGCGCTGCATCCGGTGCAGGCACGCCGCCAGGCGCAGCAGTTCGCGGCCCGCTTCGAACACGATTTCGAGCCCATCGTGACGATGCCGCTGCAGTCCGATGGCAGCAGTGACGCCATCGGCATGCTCTGGGTGCAGGACGGTGCCACCTACGGCACCAGCGACAACCGCAATCTGTCGGTGTTCGTGCGCGGCATGCTGCTGGACGACGACGCGCGCGACCTGCTGCCGCCGTGGGCCGGCTTCATCGGCGGGGTGATCGAATCGTCGAAGCTGACCCCGACCGCCAGCCGCGAGGACCTGCAGCGCGATGACCACTATCGCGCCGTGCAGCACGCCCTGCTGGAAGCGCTGATCGATGGCCTGGCCGACGTTGCGCGGCAGCAGCCCGAAGCCTGGCGACGCGTGCTCAGCCGCCACAACGAAGCCCTGCTGGGCGCGGCGCTGTGCGATGAGCGCCTGTTCGACCTGCTGCTGGAACACGTGCGCGTGCCGACCTCGCAGGGTGACCTGCCGGCCAGCGCGTTGCCGGCGCGCGGCGCCGTGCATGTGATCCTCGACAACGGTGGCGGCTTCGAGGAAATGCTGTTCCGTGCGATGGGCGTGCCGGTCGCGCATGGCCATCGCTATGCCGTGGTGCCTTTCCTGCGCCGCTGGGCCCAGGCCAAGGGCCTGCGCCTGGTCGAACTCGGTACCGAGCAGGGCAATCGAGCGCTGTTCCGCACCGACGACAGCCTTGACGATACGCAGTTGGCCTGGCTGCGCGAACACCTGGGCGACGGCGAACAATTGCTGCCGGCGCATTTCAGCCCCGAGGCGCTGCCGGTGGTGGTGGTGCCCGACCGCGAAGCCGAACTGAAGCAACGCCTGGAAGACGACGAGAACGACAAGCGCGTATCGATGGCCGCATTGCGGCTGGCGCGCCAGTTCACCGCGCGCATCGAGGCACGTGCACCGTCGCGGCTCTACCTCAACCTGGACAATCCGGCGGTGCAGGCCTTGCTGCAGGCCCAGCGCGATGGCCACCCGCAGGCCGCGTCTGCCGCGCGCCTGCTGCGCTCGCTGAAGATCATCGTGTCCGCGCAGGGCCGGCCGTTGCAGCGCACTGCGGCGACGCCGGGCCCCGATCTCAATAGTGCATTTACCGATATTGCCGGTGCCCTGCAGCAGATGCTGCGCTGAGCACCGCCCCCTCTCATCCAGCCTTCGCTAGACAGGAGCATTACCCCCATGGATATCTGGAACTGGGTCGAAAAACTGCAGGAAGACCTGCGCCAGGCCGGGCAGGCACAGAACGCCCACCTGCTGACCCGCCTTGCCGATGAAGTCAGTGAACTGCAGGTCGACCGCGTCGATGCGTTGCTTCCCGAAGCGCGCGCGCTGGGCAAGGCGCTGGACAACCCCTGGGTCGACGTCTACGTCGGCCATTGGGCGCTGCGCAACCGCGTCGGCAACCGCGTGGAAGGTGAAAGCGCGCTGGGCGAGTCAGTAGCGCTGTTCGAACGCGCACACCGTGCCGATACCCTGGACTGCCCGCAGTCGATCTGCGTCACCCAGGATCTTGCCGCCTGCTACGGCAACATCGATGGTCCGGGCTGGGTGCCCGAGCGCATCGAGGTCTGCGACGAGACGCTGGGACGCATCGACCCGAGCTGGGCCTGCTTCCAGTGCCTGAGCTGCGAGAAGGCCGACGCGCTGCTGGACGACGGCCGCGGCCAGGACGCGCTGGATTACCTGCAGGTGCAGGCGGCGGCGATCCAGGCGCGTGGCAAGGAAGTGTTCGACAGCTTCCCGGAAATGCAGATCAAGATCCTGCTGGCCAGCGGCCGCGCGGCGGAGGCGCTGGCGTTGATCGAGCAGCGTGAGGCCGAGGTGGCCGCTGCAGGCGAGTACGAGCCTGCCAACTGCACCGTGCCGCGCCGGCTGTCCAAGGCCTGGGCGCTGGCCCAGCTGGGGCGTGATGAAGAGGCGCTGCAGCAGCTGGTGCCCTGGAGCGAGCTCACACCGAACCACTGGCGGCTGTGGGCCAATACCGCGTCAACGCTGTGCAGTCGTGATGGCGAACGCAACACCTGGGATCTGGGCACGCGCTTCAACACCATCATCGAGCACTTCGCCACTGTTGGCGCGCATCGCCTGGTGATCGAGATCGCTGCATTGAGCCTGGAACTGGCCCTGCAGCGCGGAGCGCGCTGGGTGGCGCAGCGCCAGCTGGGCCTGGCCCGCACCCATCTGGCGCAACTGCGGCAGGACCGTGGCGCTGCCGCGCTGGTGGCGGGCTTGGCGGCACGGATCGAGGCGCTGCCGGAGACGGCACCGCTACCGGTGCCTGCTGATGAACTGCTGGCGTGGCTGCAAGTGCAGGGCGAACAGAACCAGTCGCGCGATCCCGAGCGTGAAGCGCAGTGGCTGCTGCAGGCGCACGCCGAGCGGCCGGATGACGGCGCATTGGCCGAGGTCGCCGCGTCGGCGCTGCATGCCTGTGGCGCGAAGAGCGAAGCGCAGGCACTGCTGTGGGACTTCGTGCGCGGCCACGCGCAGGAAGATGGTGCAGCGGCCTACACGCTGATGCGTTGGCTGGCCGAGCAGGGCGATGATGACGGCCTGCGCAGGCTGGCCGCGACCTACCGCGACAGCGTGCCTGTGTTCGCGCACTGGTGCGAGGTACAGCGTGCACGGCGCGCGTCCGACTGGCCGACGCTGGAGCAGGCCGCGCAGGCGTTGCTGGCGTTGTCGCCGGGCTCGAACGGTGCACGCGGGACGCTTGCCCGGATGTACATGGAGACCGGCCGCTTCAGCGAGGCGCAGGCCTGCTATGCGCAGCTGGTGGAACTGCTGGAAGAGCCAAACGCCGCGCACTGGGACCACATGAGTGCGGCCAGCGCGGCGCGCGACTGGGATGCGGTGCGCCGCTCGGCAGCAGCGATCGGCATGGAACTGTCCAGCCAGCAGGGTGTGGTCGAAGAGCCGTGGGGCTGGGTGATCATCCGCAGTGAAGAAGGCGGCGAGCCGATGGAGTACTACGCCCGCCGCAGCGGCCCGGTGACCGCGCGCATCGTCGAGAACGCACCGGCCAACCGTGCGCAGCAGGTGGGTGACTGGGTGGTGTTCGACGCCGGCCTGGTGCACCCGGCACCAGAAGACGAAGCGGAGCGCGAGCACTTCATTCCGACCTATGCGCAGGTGCATGTGCTGGAGCGGGGTGGTTTCGCACGCAGCTGGCTGGTCGACGGCGCGCACCCCGGTGAAGATGCATGGAACGCCTTCGTGGAAGCCGCCGAGGCACAGGGCTGGCAGGTGTGGTCGCACAGCCGTGCGGACTACACCGTGACCGATCCGGACGCGGAAGACGGCACGCTGCCGGGTCTGCTGTTCACTGTCGCCCAGCCGCAGGATCACGCGCCGCTGGCACTGCATCGTTTCCTGCAGCAGGCTACGGCGGATTGGGCGCACCCGCACTGCTGGCTGCGCCTGGCCGAGGCCTGCGACCAGGACCGCCAGCCGCACCTGGATGCGATCGAGCGGTACGGGCTGTAATCTCTGCTGCGCTGCGGGCTCGCCGGGCACGGCCCGGCGCTACGCCTACGTGTTGCCGGTAGTGCCGGCCGCTGGCCGGCAACCCCATGAGATCCTGTGTTGCCGGCCAGCGGCCGGCACTACCTCAAGGAGAAATACATGCGAAAGACAGGGATGTTGGTGATCGTCAGCCTGCTGTTGGCCCCCGCCGTGCAGGCTGCGCCTGCCTGCCAGCAACCGGCCGACGTAGCACGGGCCTTCTTCGAAGCGACCACCGGCAAGGGCGATCTGCTGCAGCCGCCGCAGGCACTGGTCAGCGCGGCATTTGCCAAGTCGCTGCACGCCGAGCGTGCCTGCCAGATGCGCGAAGAGGGCATCTGCACGATCGATTCCGATCCGTGGCTGGACGCGCAGGACGGGGATATCGACGGCCCCGTGCGCTACAGCTGGAAGCAGGCGTCAGCCACGGCGGGCCAGGTCGAGATGCGCTACTCGGTTTGGAACAAGGCCTACGTGACGAGGTTGCCGATGGTGCGCAAGGGCGAGGGCTGCTGGCAGGTCGATGACATCCTCACCAACAGTGGCCGCTCGGTGCGCAGGATCCTGGCCCAGCCGGTGCCCTGAGCATCTGGGGCATCCACGCATGGCGTGGATCTACTGTGCTCCGATTGCCGGCCGGCGGCCGGCACGCCTCTATCGCGAATGCCCGAACACCAGTTCGATCACGAACTGGCTGCCGAAGAACGCCAGCAGCAGCAACAGCATCGCCGTCAGCGTCCAGTGCACCGCCTTCGTGCCGCGCCAGCCGTAGCGACGGCGGCCGATCAGCAGCACGCCGAACACGATCCACGACAGCACGCTCAGCACCGTCTTGTGCACCAGCTTCTGCGCCAGCAGGTCGTCGACGAACAGCACGCCGGTGACGAGGGTCAGGGTCAGCAGGGCGAAGCCGACGGTGATCACCCGGAACAGCAGCGATTCAAGGTCGGCCATCGGCGGCAGCGCACGCAGCCACGGACGGAATTCACGGCGACGCAGCGCCCGTTCCTGCAGCCACAGCATGATCGCCAGCAGCGCTGCGATGCTCAACGTGGCGTAGGCCAGCAGCGCCAACCAGGCGTGGCTGGCCAGACGCCAGCCCAGCAGCTTGCTCGGTTCGTGGCCGTAGCTGTGATAGACCACCAGCAGCAGCGCGGCCAGCGGGAACACCACCACGCCCAACGTGGACATGCGCCCGCGCGCGCCCACCAGCGAGGTCAGCCAGGCCATGCCCAGACCCACCAGCGACAGCGCGGCGAAGAAGTGCATGTCCGGTCCGCCGGTCGTGCGCATCGCCACCAGCACGTGGTAGCCGCCATGCAGCAGCATCGCCGGCAGCGCAGGCCACAGCCACACAGGCGAGGTCACCCCGTCGTTGCGACCAAGGGCGCGCACCAGCAGGGCGCTGGCGGCCAGGTAGAGCAGGACGGCGATGAGAACGATTGTCATCGTTGAAGTTTCGCATACCCCCGGGGTGCTGGCGACGGGCCTGGCGTCGCAGTCCGGGGAGCGCGGTGGACCCGTTATACTGTGGGCCTTATTGTCCCCCGCTTTCAGACAGGTTGCGCCGCATGTTCGAGTCCCTGACCCAGCGCCTTTCCGGCACCATCGAGCGCCTGCGCGGCCGTGGCCGCCTGACCGAAGAGAACATCCGCGAGGCGACCCGCGAGGTCCGCATCGCGCTGCTCGAAGCCGACGTCGCGCTGCCGGTGGTGCAGGCCCTGATCGAGCGCATCAAGGTGCGTGCGGTCGGCCAGGAAGTGCTGAAGTCGCTGACCCCGGGCCAGGCCCTGATCAAGGTCGTGCGCGACGAGCTGACCGCGGTGATGGGCGCCGAAGCCAGCGACCTGAACCTCAACGTTCCCGCTCCGGCCATCATCCTGATGGCGGGCCTGCAGGGCGCCGGCAAGACCACCACGGTCGGCAAGCTGGCCAAGCACCTGAAGGAAAAGCGCAAGAAGAAGGTGATGGTGGTCTCGGCCGACGTCTACCGTCCGGCGGCGATCGAGCAGCTGAAGACGCTGGCCGAGCAGGTGGGCGTGCTGTTCTTCCCGTCCAGCGCCGACCAGAAGCCGGAAGCCATCGTCCGCGCCGCCATCGACGATGCACGCAAGTCGTTCGTCGACGTGCTGCTGGTCGATACCGCCGGTCGCCTCGCCATCGACGAAGCGATGATGGCCGAGATCAAGGCCCTGCACGCTGCGGTCAACCCGGCTGAAACGTTGTTCGTGGTCGACGCCATGACCGGCCAGGACGCGGCCAATACCGCCAAGGCCTTCGGCGATGCACTGCCGCTGACCGGCGTGGTGCTGACCAAGACCGATGGTGACGCCCGTGGCGGCGCCGCGCTGAGCGTGCGCTACATCACCGGCAAGCCGATCAAGTTCGTCGGTGTCAGCGAAAAGCCGGAAGGCCTGGACGTGTTCCACCCGGACCGTATCGCCAGCCGCATCCTCGACATGGGCGACGTGCTGTCGCTGGTCGAGCAGGTCGAGCAGCAGGTCGACAAGGACAAGGCGCAGAAGCTGGCCGAGAAGGTCGCCAAGGGCAAGAAGTTCGATCTGAACGACATGCGCGACCAGCTCGAGCAGATGCAGAACATGGGCGGCATCGGCGGCCTGATGGACAAGCTGCCGGGCCTGGGCCAGATTCCCGAGCACCTCAAGCAGCAGGTCAGCCAGGGCAAGGAAGTGCCGCGCATGATCGCCATCATCGGCTCGATGACCAAGAAGGAACGGCGCAACCCGAACCTGCTCAACGGCTCGCGTCGCGCCCGCATCGCCAAGGGCTCGGGCGTGACCCCGGCCGACGTCAACAAGCTCATGAAGCAGTACATGCAGATGGAAAAGATGATGAGCAAGATGGCCGGCGGCGGCATGAAGGGCATGATGCGCAGCATGAAGGGCATGATGGGCGCCATGGGCGGCCGTGGCATGCCGTTCCGCTGAGCGCTTGCTGTATCGAACGCTTGAACAACCCGCGGAATCAATCAAAGGAATGTGCATGAACAAGTCGATCGTGGTGATGGCGCTGGCCCTGGGCCTGGTTGCCTGCAAGGACGACACCTCCGTGTCGCAGAAGGCCGGCAGTGCCATCAGCGGCACCGCTGCCGATTTCGTCGCCGGGCTGGGCGAGGGCGTGGACAAGAAGATGAACGTGACGCTGCAGGCCGATCCGGGCCTGGCTGCGCGCGGGCTCACCGTCACCTTGGGCAAGAGCCGCGGCATGGGCTCCAAGGACGCAGCGGTCTACGTGGTGGCCGACAAGGCCTTCAAGGGCAAGCTGGTGGCGCGCGCACTGGATGCCGAGGGCACCGAGATCGGCCGCGCCAGCGCCGAGGAAGAGTTCGCCGCTGATGACGCGCGCTATGTGACGTTCAAGTTCAACGAAGAAATGGACAGCCAGCTGGTCCGCACCTACGCGGTGTCTGCACGCTGAGCAACGCGGGAGCGGATCGCCCGATGCGACGCTCCCGGCAACAATGTCTGGCGTATGCTGGCAGCGACTCCTCCCACAGGTGCGTCGCGTGAGCCTTTCGCCGATTCTCGAACGCGCCGACGATTTCTGTCGGCGTTTTTCATTGCAGCTGCCGATCCTGCTGGCACCGATGGCCGGCGCCTGTCCGGTTCCACTTTCCGCCACGCTGGCCAACGCTGGCAGCATGGGCGCGATGGGCGCCGTGTTGTCGCCCGCGGCGGATATCGGCCGATGGATGCAGGACTTCCGGGCCGCGTCCAGCGGGCCGGCGCAGGTGAACCTGTGGTTGCCCGATCCCGCGCCGGTGCGCGATGTGGCCGCCGAGGCCGCCACGCGTGCATTCCTGGGGCAGTGGGGGCCGGAGGTTGCGGCGAGCGCAGCGGATGCCACGCCTGCCGATTTCGAGGAGCAGTTCAGTGCGCTGCTGGCGGCACGCCCGGCGGTGGCCTCGACCATCATGGGTGTGCTGTCGCCGCGTCATGTGCAGCAGTTGAAGGGTGCGGGCATCGCCTGGATCGCCTGCGCTACGACGCTGGCCGAAGCGCGCGCTGCACAGGATGCGGGTGCTGACGCCGTGGTCGCGCAAGGTGCTGAAGCCGGTGGCCATCGCGGTGCCTTCGATCCGATGCGTGCCGAGCAGCAGCTGGTCGGCCTGTTTGCGCTGCTGCCGCGGCTGGCGGACAACCTGAAGATTCCGGTGATCGCTGCGGGGGGAATCGGCGATGGTCGCGGCATTGCTGCTGCCTTGATGCTCGGAGCCAGCGCGGTGCAGATCGGCACGGCCTTCCTGCGCACACCCGAAGCAGCGGTGGCACCGGCATGGGCCGATGCGTTGGCCCGCAGCGAACCCGAAGACACCTGGCCGACCCGCGCTTTCAGCGGGCGTCTGGGGCGTGGGCTGGCGACCGCCTACGTGCGTGCCGCTGCCACCGAGGGCGCACCCGCGCCGCGCCCGTATCCGGTGCAGCGTGGCCTGACCGGACCGATGCGCAAGCAGGCCACGCAGGAAAACCGGCTTGCTGCGATGCAGGCCTGGGCCGGGCAGTCGGCGTGGATGGCACCGGCAGCGCCGGCCGCCGACGTGCTGCGTGGCATGTGGGATCAGGCGCAGGCACTGCTGCGATGACGGTGACCTGCAACGGCGCCACGGCGCGGGTCGAAGACCTGTTGCCGGCGCTGACCAACTATGGCCACTTCACCTCGCTGCAGGTGCGCGGCCACGCGGTGCAGGGTCTCGATCTGCATCTGCAACGGCTGGCGCGGGCAACGCAGGCGTTGTTCGGCAGCGCGCTTGATGTCGCACAGGTGCAAGCGTGGATGGCGCAGGCGCTGCAGCAGGCCGGCCAGATCGATGCATCGATGCGGGTCACGGTGTTCTCGCGCCGTTTCGATTTCCGCGATCCGCTGGCCAGCGTACCGGTGGATGTACTGGTTGCCGTCTCCGCGCCGGTCGCGCTGACGGCGCCCAAGCGCGTGCGCAGCGTGACATGGCAGCGCGAGCTGCCGCAGATCAAGCATGTCGGCACGTTCGGCCTGTTCGCCCAGCGCCGTGCTGCGCTGGCTGCCGGCTTCGACGATGCGCTGTTGGTGACTGCCGATGGGCAGATCACCGAGGGCACGACCTGGAACCTGGCCGTGCATGACGGCGAACACCTGGTCTGGCCGCAGGCGCCTGCGCTGCGGGGAACCGCTGAAGCGCTGCTGCAGGCGGGCTGGGAGGGTCCACAGCAGGCCCGCCCGTTGCGGCTGGATGCGCTGGCCGGCATGCAGGCCGCCTTCGCCTGCAACGCCAGCGGGCTGTGGGCGCTGGACGCCATCGACGGTCAAGCGCTGCCGGGTTCGCAGGCGCTGGCCGAGCAGGGCAGGGCGGTGCTGGCGCGGGTGCCCTGGCAGCCGCTTTCCTGAACGGGAAGTCCTGAAAGCCGCCGGGCATGGCCCGGCGCTACCGGGCAGGTCCGTTTTTCCGCGGGGTTGGCTCGGCCGGAATCTGCCGCTATAATCGCCCGCTTACCGCGCCATCCTGGCGACTGGGCAATAGGAAAAAACCACCATGGTCAAGATTCGACTGACCCGCGGCGGCGCCAAGAAGCGTCCGTTCTACCACATCATCGTCACCGACGTCCGCAGCGCCCGCGACGGCCGCAACATCGAGCGCGTTGGTTTCTACAACCCGGTTGCACAGGGTGGCGAGAAGCGCATCGAGCTGGACCTGGCCCGCGTTGACCATTGGGTCAAGAACGGCGCCCAGCCGACCGAGAAAGTTCGCAACCTGATCAAGGAAGCGAGCAAGTCCCAGGCCGCTGCGGCCTGATCCTGACGGGCCGCGCCCTGGTGCGGCCCATCTGATTGAACGCAGATGAAAGATAACGAGCGCCGCATCCTGCTTGGCAGGATTGTCGGCGCTTTTGGTGTGCGCGGCGAAATAAAGCTCGAGTCCTGGACCGAGCCGCGTTCCGCTATTTTCCGTTACCAACCGTGGATCCTGCGCAGCCCCAACGGGCAGGAATCGACGCTTGAAGGCGCCCGTGGCCGGGATACCGGCAAGCACCTGGTGGCCCGTTTCCCGGGCATCGAGGATCGCGACACGGTCGAGGCGATGCATGGCACCGAGGTCTTCGTGGCCCGCAGTGCGCTGCCGCCGCCGAATGCCGACGAGTATTACTGGGTCGATCTGGAAGGCCTGGATGTGAAGACCGTCGAAGGCGTTGCCCTCGGCCAGGTCTCGCACCTGTTCAGTACCGGCGCCAACGATGTGGTGGTCGTACGCGGCGATCGCGAGCGGATGATTCCGTTCGTCGTGCCGGAGTTCGTCAAATCCGTCGACTTCGAGGCCAATCTGGTCGTGGTCGACTGGGACCCCGAGTTCTGAGTGTAAGCATGCGTTTCGACGTCATCACCCTGTTCCCCGATTTCCTCGCCCAGTCCGCTGGGCTGGGCGTGGTCGGCCGTGCGCAGGAAAAGGGGTTGTTCAGCCTGCATGGCTGGAATCCCCGTGACTACGCCGAGGGCAACTACCGCCGGGTGGACGATCGTCCGTTCGGCGGTGGCCCGGGCATGGTGATGCTGATCGAACCGCTGCAGGCCTGCCTGCAGGCGATCCGCGACGCCGATCCGACGCCTGCGCGGGTGATCCATCTCAGCCCGCAGGGCGCACCACTGACCCAGGCCAAGGTGCGGGAACTGGCGGCATTGCCGCGCATGGTCCTGCTCTGCGGCCGCTATGAAGGCATCGATGAGCGTTTCCTGGCCGCCGATGTCGATGAGGAGATCTCCCTCGGCGACTATGTGCTGTCCGGTGGCGAGCTGGGGGCTGCGGTCATCATCGACGCGGTGGCCCGGCTGCAGGAAGGCGCCTTGAATGACGCCGAATCGGCCGCGCAGGACAGTTTCGAGGGCGACCTCGGCCTGCTCGACTGCCCACATTACAGCCAGCCGGCCCAGCATCCGCTGGGTGACGTGCCGGACGTGCTGCGCTCGGGCAACCATGCCGCCATCGCCGCCTGGCGCCGGCAGCAGTCGTTGATCCGTACCGCGCAGCGGCGCCCGGACCTGCTGGATGAACAGGCGCTGGGCAAGGCCGACCGCAAGTTGCTGGCCCTGGCCCGCCAGGCCCCGGCAGAAAAGGGCAGGCCCTAGCGCCAGCCCCGCTTTATCGGCTATCATGGCCAATTACCGCCGGCCCAGGCTGGCGTGCAATACCCAAAACAAACGTGCAGCACAGTCCGGTGACTGCATGAGCCCACGCTGTCGAATGACACGCCCACCCGAACAATGAATCGGTGTAACCCATGAGCAAGCTGAACAAGTCCATCGTCGCGGAATTCGAATCCGCCCAGATCACCCGTGAACTGCCGCAGTTCAGCCAGGGCGACACCGTTGTCGTCAACGTGAAGGTGAAGGAAGGTGCCCGCGAGCGCGTGCAGGCCTATGAAGGCGTTGTCATCGCGACCAAGAACGGCGGCCTGAACTCCTCGTTCACCGTGCGCAAGATCTCGCACGGCTACGGCGTCGAGCGCGTGTTCCAGACCCACAGCGCCATCATCGACTCGGTCGAAGTGAAGCGTCGTGGTAAGGTCCGCGCCGGCAAGCTGTACTACCTGCGTGGCCTGGAAGGCAAGGCTGCCCGCATCAAGGAAGATCTGGCTGCTGCTGCTGCCGCCAAGGTTGCCCGTCTGGCAACCAAGGGCTGATAAACAACTTCGGTTGTTGCCGCGACGGCCGCCTTCGGGCGGCCGTTTGCGTTTGTGGTGTCGCCTCGTTAGTTTCAAGGGATGGATGAGACCGACCATCGATACCCGGCCGACATCCAGGTGGCATTGCGCTTCCTGGACGGTTCCGGCGTTCCGCGGCGGGAAGCGGCCCCTCTGCTGCACCGCATGCTGTGGCGGCTGGGTATCGCGCTGCCACCGCCGATACTGGCCGGGTTCCTGACCAATACGCTGCTGCAGGGCCTGCTGTTCGGCGTGTTCTGGACGGTGCTGATGTGGCTGCTGCTGTGGCAGGGCAGGGCCCCGGCAATGGCGTTGCTGGTGCTTGCTGGCGTGCTGGCAGGCGTAATGTTCGGCCTGGTGATGGCCACCCTGATGTGGTTCCTGCGCGGGACCCGCAAACTGCCCACCTGGCAGCAGTTCCGCCGCAGCCTCTGAGGCCATGGCGCAGTGCGCCGTGACCGCTGCCGGGCGGCGGCGTACGCTCGGGCCTTCAACCCCCATGGCCCCTGCGATGTCCGCCAAGCGAACCGCCAACAGTGCTGCGCCGAAGCTGCTGTCCGGCGGTAATCCGCAGATCGCCAAGGGTGAGGGCGATGCGCCCGTGCAGGCCTACATCGCCGCCATGCCGGACTGGAAACAGGCCGTCGGTGCACGTCTGGATGCACTGATCGAGCAGGCCGTGCCCGGCGTGCACAAGGCGGTGAAATGGAACTCGCCGATGTACGGCGTCGCTGCCGGCGAGGGCTGGTTCCTCAGCTTTCATTGCTTCGCCCGCTACATCAAGGTCGCCTTCTTCCGCGGTGCGCGGTTGCAGCCTGTTCCGCCGGAACCGTCCAGGAGCGCCGACACGCGCTACCTGCACATCCTTGAGGATGGCGTGCTGGACGAGGCGCGGTTCCTCAACTGGGTGCGGCAGGCCAGCGAGCTGCCCGGCGAACGCATGTAGTTCTCAAGGATCTTTCCCCGTACGAGACCACACGATGGCCACGCAGAAGACCGATCCCGCAGATGCTGCTCTCCCCGCCGCCGCACTGATCGATGCTCGTATTGCCGAGCTCGGTGATTGGCGCGGCGACATCCTCGCCCGCGTGCGCGCGCTGATCCACGAGGCGCTGCCGGACGTGGAGGAAACCTGGAAGTGGCGCGGCACTCCGGTGTGGGAACACAACGGCATCCTGTGCACCGGCGAATGCTACAAGCAGGCGGTGAAGCTGACCTTCGCCCACGGCGCTGCGTTGCCGGATCCGAAGGGCCTGTTCAATGCCAGCCTGGAAGGCGGCACGCGCCGCGCGATCGACATCCACGAAGGCGAAATGCCGAATGCCGCGGCGTTCAAAGCCCTGATGCGTGCGGCCGCAAAGCACAACGCCACGAAGAAAAAGCGGTAGTGCCGGGCCATGCCCGGCGGATTTCTGGCAACCGCTGCGCTCGCCGGGCGTGGCCCGGCGCTACCGGGTCACAGCATCCGGGTCGGCCACCGGCGACGGCGGGCAGGCCGGAATCTCCGATGGCGTGGCCAGTTCCTCCGCGTGCACCGGCTTGCTGATCATCCTCGCCTTGCGCCAGCCACCCCAGCGGTAATACGCCAGCGACAGCAGCATCGACACCAGTGAACCGGCCGGGAAGCTCCACCAGATCGCGTCGGCGCCCCAGTACGGCTGCAGGAATTCGGCGAATGGCACGCGCACGCCCCACAGCGACGCTGCCAGGATCAGCAGCGGCGGCAGCACCGCGCCGGTGGACCGCACCACGCCGGAGATCACGAAGCTGACGCCGAAGAACAGGAACGAACCGATCACGATGTGGTTCAGGTGCCGCGCGATCTGCAGCGACTCGCTGCCCTGCGGCAGGAACAAGGCCAGCGAATACTGGTCCAGCAGCACCAGCGGCAGGATCAACGCGCCGGTCAGCAGGAAGTTGAACAGGATGCCCTGGCGTGCGGTACCGCGCACGCGGTCCCAGCGCTGCGCACCGACATTCTGCGCGGCCATCGACGAACACGCCGCACCGATCGCCATCGCCGGCATCTGCACGTAGTTCCACAGCTGCAGCGACGCACCGTAGGCCGCGCCGGTGTCGGTGCCGTACTGGTTGACCATCGTCATCAGCATGATCACCGACAGCGAGATCAGCACCATCTGCAGGCCCATCGGCACGCCCTTGATCACCAGCGCACGCAGGATGGTCATGTCCAGCTTGAACAGGTGCATGTCGGCGCGGCCCAGCCACAGCGTGTGCCGCTTGTGCCGCATGTACAGCAGCAGGCCGGCCAGCGACAGCGTCTGCGACACCAGCGTGGCCCAGGCCGAGCCGGCGATGCCCAGTTCCGGGAACGGCCCCATGCCGAAGATCAGCACCGGGTTCAGGGCGATGTCCAGCACCACCGAGACCAGCAGGAAGCGGAAGGGCGTGCGCGAATCGCCGGCGCCACGCAGCGCCGCACTGAGGAAGGCGAAGGCGTACAGCGTCGGCATCGCCAGGAAGATGATGCGCAGGTAGGCCTCGGCCAACGGCAGCGAGGCGGCAGGCGTGCCCATCGCCGCCAGCAGCGGGTGGGCCAGGAACCAGCCGGCGATGGCGATGATCACCGACAGGCCGATGAAGAACGTGGCGCTGGTACCGACCACGCGCCGCGCCTGGGCGATGTCGCGCGCGCCGATGGCCTGGCCGATAAGGATGGTCGAGGCCATGCCGAAGCCGAACACCGAACCGATCAGGAAGAACATGATGTTGTTGGCGTTCGCGGTCGCGGTCAGTGCCGCTTCGCCGAGGAAGCGCCCCACCCATACCGCATTCACCGAGCCGTTCAGCGACTGCGCGATGTTGCCTGCCAGGATCGGCAGCGCGAACAGCAGCAGGTTGCGGCCGATCGGGCCGGAGGTCAGGTCAAGCGGCGCTTTGGCCATGGAGTGGTGATCGATTACCGGGAGGCGCACACTAGCATCAAGCCGGTTTGCAGGATGTGGCAATGCATCAACGACAGCAGGCGATGCGGATGATCGCGGTGGCCTTGATCGCAGCGGCACTGGCCGCATGTTCGTCAGGTGACCGGCTGGGCGATACCCAGGTGCGGCCGACCGACCGCCCCGAGTGCCTGGTCGGCAGCCAGCGCCAGGATCTGGCGGCCGGAACGCCGGCATTGATCGGGGGCACTGGTTGCCGTACCGACCCCGACAATCCGCGCCCCCTGAACAAGCGAACGGAGTAGTCCCTACCGATGTCCGAGCTTTCCCCGTTGGCGCCCAGCGTCCGTCTGGACATCTGGCTGTGGGCGGCCCGCTTCTTCAAGACCCGCAGCCTGGCAAAACAGGCGATCGAGACCGGCAAGGTATCCGTGGCCGGGCAGCGCCCGAAATCCTCGCGCGCGGTGCGTGTGGGGGAGCAGCTGCTGGTCGATCGCGGTGAAGAACACTTCGAGATCCAGGTGCTGGGCCTGAGCGACCAGCGCGGACCGGCGCCGGTGGCGCAGCAGCTGTATGCCGAGAGCGAGGCCTCCAAAGCGCGTCGTGCCGAACTGCGAGCGCTGCGCATTGCCGCGCGTGATGGCTACCAGGCGCCGGAGCACAAACCGGACAAGCGCGCACGCCGGTTGATCCGCGCCCTGGGTGATCTCGATGCGTTGTGACGCAGTGGCCGGACTGAAAGCGCTCTGGTAGCCGCCCACCTTGGTGGGCGCTGTGCCGCCTGCGCTCAGCCACCGTTCGGCTTGCGCCCCGCACGTTGGAACGTCCTCTTCATGGAAGCCCACCATGTTCCTGCGCCGCAGCCTGCTGTGCCTGGCCCTGTCCGCCGCCGTCCCGGTGTTCGCCGCCGACATCACCTTCTGGGATACCCCGCAGCGCGGTGGCAACAGCTTCAACGAAGCGCCGCCGGACAAGGCCTATTTCCAGGCGTTGCGTGCGACCGGCGCCACCTGGGTGCGACTGACCCCGGACAAATGGCGCAGTGCCGGCGGCCGCGATTTCCTGATGGGCGATGCCGACCACTATCAAGGACTGGTGCCGGCCGATGTGGAGACCCTGCGTCGCGCGCTGGATGACGCCAATGCCGTGGGCCTGAAGGTGGTGCTGGTGCCGCTGTCGCTGCCCTTGCTGCGCTGGAAACAGAAGAACGGCGACGTGGTCGACCAGCGCCTGTGGCAGTCCTTCGACAACCACGCACCTGCGCAGCGCTTCTGGCGTGACCTGGCCACCGCACTGAAAGGGCATCCGGCGCTGGCCGGCTACAACCTGATCAATGAGCCGGCGCCGGAATACGCCACCACGCTGGCCGAACATGCCTCCCGCGAGGACATGCTGAAGTGGTATGCGGGCGTGCAGGGCGGGCCGCGCGATCTGCGCCAGCTGTACATGGAATTGGTGGCCAGCGTGCGCGAAGTCGATGCAGAGATACCGTTGATGCTTGATGCCGGCTGGTATGCCGCGGCCGATGCGTTCGACTACTGGCCTGCGCCGCTGGACGACGCGAAGCTGCTGTACAGCGTGCACATGTACGAGCCGTATGCGGCCACCAGTGCGCCGAACCAGAAGCGCAGCACGCCGTACCGCTATCCCGCGGAAGTGCCGTTCGGCGACCGCAGCGAGCGCTGGGACGCCGTGCGCGTGCGCAGCTACCTGCAGCAGCCAATGGACTGGGCGAAGACCCATGGCATCGGCGCCAACCGCATGGTGATCGGTGAGTTCGGCTGCATGCGACGTTGGCCGGACTGCGGCCGCTACCTGCGCGATGTACTGGACGTGGCCGAGCAGCAGAAGGTGCACTGGGCGTTCTACGCATTCCGCGAAGACGGCTGGGACGGCATGGACTACGAACTGGGCGACAAGCCGCTGCCGGGATCGTACTGGCAGGCCGTCGAGAAGGGCGAAGCCGTGCAGCCGCCGCGTTCGATGCAGGCGCCGCTGTTCGCACCGATTCTGGAGCGGCTGAAGGCCGGAGCGCGCTGACGCCTACGCGGTAGCGCCGGGCCACGCCCGGCGGTTGCATCGGTAGACGCCCACCTTGGTGGGCGTTGTGCCGTGTGCCGCGTGCCGACCAAGGTCGGCATCTACCAGGGCAGGGTGCGAACGCTCTGGTAGTCGCCCACCTTGGTGGGCGTTGTGTTGTGTACCAATCAAGGTTGGCACCTACCAGAGCATGTCAGCCGTGCAGGTCGTAGCGGTCCAGCTCCATCACCCGCGTCCAGGCGGCGATGAAATCCTGCACGAACTTCTTCTCGCCATCGGCACTGGCATACACCTCGGCCAATGCACGCAGCACGGCGTTGGAGCCGAACACCAGATCCGCACGGGTGCCGGTCCAGCGTGCAGCGCCATCGTTGCGGCCGCGGCCTTCATAGCTTTCGCGGCCGGTCGCCTTCCAGGTCGTGCCCATGTCCAGCAGGTTGACGAAGAAGTCGTTGCTTAACGTGCCGGGGCGGTTGGTGAACACGCCGTGCTTACCGCCATCGACGTTGGCGCCGAGCACGCGCAGGCCACCGACCAGCGCGGTCATTTCCGGTGCGGTGAGGGTCAGCAGCTGAGCCTTGTCGATCAGCAGCGCCTCGCCAGGCACGCTGTAAGCGCCCTTGAGATAGTTGCGGAAACCATCGGCAGCCGGCTCCAGTACCGCGAACGATTCGACGTCGGTCTGCTCCTGGCTGGCATCGGTGCGGCCCGGGGTGAACGGCACGCTCAGGTCGTGGCCGCCGGCCTTTGCCGCTTGCTCGATGCCGACGCCACCGGCCAGCACGATCAGGTCGGCCAGCGACACCTGCTTGCTGCCCGAGTCGTTGAACTCGGCCTGGACCTTTTCCAGCGCGGCCAACACCTTGGCCAACTGCTGTGGCTGGTTCACCGCCCAATCCTTCTGCGGCGCCAGGCGCACGCGCGCACCGTTGGCACCACCGCGCTTGTCCGAGCCGCGGAAGGTCGACGCCGAGGCCCATGCCGTGGACACCAGCTCAGCCACGCTCAGGCCGGTCGCCGCAATCTTCTGCTTCAGCGCGGCGATGTCCTTGGCGTCGATCAGCGGGTGCTTCGCTTCCGGCACCGGGTCCTGCCAGATGAATTCCTCGGCGGGGATTTCCGGGCCGAGATAGCGCGCACGCGGACCCATGTCGCGATGGGTCAGCTTGAACCAGGCGCGGGCAAACGCATCGGCGAAGGCCTGCGGATCCGCAAGGAATTTCCGCGAGATCTTTTCGTAGGCCGGATCCATGCGCAGCGACAGATCGGTGGTCAGCATCGTCGGGCGGTGCTTCTTCGACGGATCGTGCGCATCGGGGATCACCGCATCCGCGTTCTTGGCGACCCACTGGTGAGCGCCAGCCGGGCTCTTGCTCAGCTCCCACTCGTGGCCGAACAGGATCTCGAAGAAGTCATGGCTCCACTGTGCGGGGGTGCGGGTCCAGGTGACTTCCAGGCCGCTGGTGATGGTGTCGCCACCCTTGCCGCTGCCGAAGCTGTTGGCCCAGCCCAGGCCCTGGCTTTCCAGGCCCGCTGCTTCTGGTTCCTTGCCGACGTTGTCGGCCGGGCCGGCACCGTGGGTCTTGCCGAAGCTGTGACCACCGGCGATCAGGGCGACGGTTTCTTCATCGTCCATCGCCATGCGGCCGAAGGTGTCACGGATGTCATGCGCGGCCAGCACCGGATCGGGATTGCCGTCCGGGCCTTCCGGGTTCACGTAGATCAGGCCCATCTGCACGGCGGCCAGCGGGTTTTCCAGTTTGCGCGAATGCACGTCGCCATCAGCGTCGTCATCGGACACCAGCACGCCGTGGTTCTCTTCCACACCCTCCGAGCCGTGCTTGTAACGCACGTCGCCGCCGAGCCAGGTGGTCTCGCGGCCCCAGTACACATCCTGGTCCGGCTCCCAGGTATCGGGACGGCCGCCGGCAAAGCCGAGCGTCTTGAAGCCCATCGATTCCAGTGCGACGTTACCGGTCAGGATCAGCAGGTCGGCCCAGGAAATGGCCTGGCCATACTTCTGCTTGATCGGCCACAGCAGGCGTCGCGCCTTGTCCAGGCTGACGTTGTCCGGCCAGCTGTTGAGCGGAGCGAAGCGCTGCTGGCCGCGGCCACCGCCGCCACGGCCATCGTCGATGCGGTAGGTACCGGCGCTGTGCCACGCCATGCGGATGAACAGGCCGCCGTAGTGACCGAAGTCGGCCGGCCACCAGTCCTGCGAGTCGGTCATCAACGCCTTCAGGTCGGCCTTCAGCGCGCTGTAGTCCAGCCCGTTGAAGGCCGTGGCGTAGTCGAAGCCCGCATCAAGGGGATTGGAGCGCGTGGAGTGCTGGTTGAGCAGGTCCACGCGCAGCTGGTTCGGCCACCAGTCGCGGTTGGTCGTCGCATCACCGACGACGGCATGGTTGAACGGGCACTTCGCTTCGCTTTTCATGGGTCTCTACCTGTGGACTGGCGAATGAGGGAATCAGATCGCTTACCCACCATAGGCATCGCCTAACGATGGGTAAATTCGATTGATTCAACCGCTGCGATAGTGGCTGCCTATGGTTGGCAGCGCTTGGATCGTTGTGCGCGATCAGCGCTTGAGCAGGCCCGCGCCGAGCTTGAGCAGATCGCTGGCGCCGAACTGGCCATCGCCGTCCTGGTCGAGCGCACCGCCGAGCAGGCTGCCGATGCCGCCGCCGGATTGCTGTGCTTCCTGGCCCAGGGCCTGGCTGAGCTGGCCGGCGTTGCCGCTCTGGGCAAACCGCTGGGCCAGGAACGACATGACGATGGGGGCGAGGATCGCCAGCAGCTGACTGGACTTGCCGCTGTCCAGGCCGGTCTTCTGGCCCAGCGCTTCGGCCGCCTGTGAGGTCTGCCCACCGAATACATGGCCGAGGATGCCGGCGCCGTTTGTGGCGTTGCCGCCGCCGCCGCCCATCACCGCGCCGAGGATGCTGCCGAGATCGAAACCTCCACCGCCGCCGCCGGCCGAACCGAGGTGGTCGCGCTGCAGGGCATTGAGCAGGGACTGCGCACCCTGCGGCTCACTGGCGTTCTGGCCCATCGCGCCGAGCAGCAGGGGCAGGGCGCTGCCGACGGCCTGGGTGGCTTGGCTGCTGTCCAGGCCGAGCTGCTGCGACACCTGCTGCAGGCCTTGGCCCTGCTGCAGCTGCTGGAAGAGGGATGCAGCGAGGGATTCGGTGTTCATGGCGGTCTCCGGTCTGTGAAGGACGAACCGCCCGAGCATAACGCCGTGTACACGACGGAAGTGCGAAAGGCAGCCGAGCGTGGGCTCGGCTCTACAACGGTAGCGCCGGGCCATGCCCGGCGGCCGGGATTACAGCAGCGCCTTCAACCGGTACAGCGCTTCCAGTGCCTGCTTCGGCGTCAGCTCGTCCGGGTCGAGCGCGGCCAGCGCCTCCTGCGCCTTGTTCGGCGGGGCGGCGAACAGTCCGAACTGCTGCGGTGCATCCAGCGCCTGCGGGGCGAGCTCGGCAGCATGGCTTTCGCCGCCGCGCTGCTCCAGCTCGGCCAGGCGTCGACGCGCCTGTGCCACGGTGGCACGCGGCAGGCCGGCAAGGGCAGCCACCTGCAGGCCGAAGCTGCGGTTGGCCGGGCCGTCCTTCACCGCGTGCATGAACACCAGCGCTTCGCCGTGCTCCACGGCATCCAGATGCACGTTGGCGATGCCGCTGCGGCCGCCCTCGTGCTGTTCGTCGGCCAGCGCGGTCAGTTCGAAGTAATGGGTGGCGAACAGCGTGTAGCAGCGGTTTTCGTAGGCGAGGTGGCGCGCCACCGCGTCGGCCAGGGCGAGGCCATCGTAGGTGGAGGTGCCGCGGCCGATCTCGTCCATCAGCACCAGCGAATGTGCGGTGGCGTGATGCAGGATGTAGCTGGTTTCAGCCATCTCGACCATGAAGGTCGACTGCCCGCGGGCAAGATCGTCGCCTGCGCCGATGCGGGTCAGGATGCGGTCGATCGGGCCGATCAACGCGCGGCTGGCCGGCACGAAGCTGCCGATGTGGGCCAGCAGCACGATCAGCGCGTTCTGCCGCATGTAGGTCGATTTACCGCCCATGTTCGGGCCGGTGATGACCAGCATGCGACGGTCCGGGTGCAGGTCCAGATCGTTGGGCTCGAACGGCTGGTCACGCACCGCTTCCACCACCGGATGGCGGCCGCGTTCGATCTTCAGGCACGGCCCGGCCTGCAGTTCCGGACGCGCCCAGTCCAGCGCCTGCGCACGCTCGGCGAAGGCGGCCAGCACATCCAGTTCGCTGAGTGCGGCGGCGCACTGCTTGAGCGGTTCCAGCTGCGTGCCCAGCGTGTCCAGCAGCTGCTCGTACAGATACTTCTCGCGCGACAGCGAACGGTCGCGGGCAGACAGCACCTTGTCCTCGAACGCCTTCAGTTCTTCGGTGATGTAGCGCTCGGCGTTGGTCAGTGTCTGGCGGCGGGTGTAATGCACCGGCGCGCGCTCGGACTGGCCCTTGCTGATTTCGATGTAGTAGCCGTGCACACGGTTGTAGCCGACCTTCAGGGTGGCGATGCCGCTGCTCTCGCGCTCGCGCTGTTCCAGGTCGACCAGGAACTGGTCGGCGTGGGTCGACAGGCGGCGCAGTTCATCCAGCTCGGCGTCGAAGCCATCGGCCAGCACGCCACCATCGCTGAGCTTGAGCGGTGGCATTTCGGCAATGGCGCTGGCCAGCAGGTGCGCGCACTCGTCGTGCTCGCCGAGCGCGGCGTGCAGGGTCTGCAGTCGCGGTGAATCCAGCGGTGCCAGCACCTCGCGTACGGCCGGCAGCAGGCCGAGGCCATCGCGCAGGGTCGAGAAGTCGCGCGGCCGTGCCGAGCGCAGGGCGACGCGGGTGAGGATGCGTTCCAGGTCGCCGAGGCGGCGGAACTGCTCGCGGATGTCGGCGTCGCTGCCGCGGTCGATCAGTGTCTCCACCGCGTGGTGGCGCTGCACCAGCACCTCGCGCAGGCGCAGCGGCCGATGCAGCCAGCGGCGAAGCAGACGGCCACCCATCGGCGTCACCGTGCTGTCGAGCACGCCGAGCAGGGTGTTGCGGGTATCGCCGTCGACGCGGGTGTCCAGCTCCAGATGGCGTCGCGTTGCCGCATTCATCGCAATCGCTTCGCTGGCGGTCTCCATCGAGATGGAGGTCAGGTGCGGCAGGCGCTGCTTCTGGGTTTCCTCGACATAGCCGAGCAGGGCGCCGGCAGCGGCCGTGGCGCGCGGCTTGTCGTCGATGCCGAAGCCGCTGAGGTCGTGCAGCTTGAAGAAGTTCAGCAGCTGGCGGCGACCACTGTCGGCGTCGAACAGCCACGGCGCGCGGCGACGCACGCCGCTGCGCTGGCGCAGGAAGTCGGGCCAGTTCTCTTCATCCGGCACCAGCAGTTCGGCCGGTTCCAGACGGGCCAGCTCGGCCTCCAGCGCGTCATCGGTGTCGACTTCGTTGACCAGGAATCGGCCGCCGGCCAGGTCGGCCCAGGCCAGCCCATAGCCGCTCTTGTTGCGCGACAGGGCCATCAGCAGGGTGTCGCGGCGCTCGTCCAGCAGCGCCTCGTCGGTGACGGTGCCGGGGGTGACGATGCGCACCACCTTGCGTTCGACCAGACCCTTGGCCAGTGCCGGGTCGCCGATCTGTTCGCAGATCGCCACCGATTCGCCCAGCGCCACCAGCCGTGCCAGGTAGCCCTCATAGGCGTGCACCGGCACACCGGCCATCGGAATCGGTGCGCCACCGGAGCTGCCGCGCTGGGTCAGGGTGATGTCGAGCAGGCGCGCGGCCTTGCGCGCGTCGTCGTAGAACAGCTCGTAGAAGTCGCCCATGCGGAAGAACAGCAGCAGGTCCGGATAGTCGGACTTGGCTGCGAAGAACTGCTTCATGAGTGGCGTATGCTCTGACGAGACCGTTGATTTTTTGGATTGTTCTTTTTTATCAGTCATTTAGAGCGCATTTTCACAAAGCGGAAGTGGTGGTGAGTAGGTGCTAGTGGAAGGGTTTGGAGACCATTGTAGTAGCCAAGGGTAGCCAAATCCCTGCAGGGGCCGATTCATGCCAGAATTTGGCTACCCGGCACCGGGCAGCGTGCCGCGACATTCATCCAAAGGACAGTGGTCGCCATGGCATTCCGACTGAAGCTCACCCCTGAACAGCTGAGACAGCTTCGCAGCACCCTGCGCCCGAAGCTAGACAAGAGCGGTGCGGTCGTCACCAACGCCAAGGGGTATGCGGTGCTCGAACCCAACCCCGACGGCAAGCAATGGCGGTTCCTCGATGGATCCCCAGGCGCGCCCATTGGGTTTGGGGTGTTCGTGGGCAAGCTCAAATCCACTTATGAAGTTCAGCGCAAGATCGGTGGCAAGGTCATGCGAATCAGCGTGGGGGACACCAGCGAACTGGCCCTCAAGGACGCCCACGACCTTGCCGGGGTGAAGGTGGCCGGGGCCAAGAAGGAGGGGCAGCACCCCAAGGCACTGGCGGAGAAGGAACTGTCGATCCAAGCCACCAAGGCGCTGACCGTTAACCAAGCGATCCAGCTCTACCACGACATGCTGGCCCGTCGGACCCGTCCGGCGACCGCGGGCACCCTCAAGGCGTTGACCAATTCCATGGCCCGCTTGGAGCGGCCGGAGGTGGGCATCGGCCACACCCCGATCATGGAACTGGACGAAGACAAGGTCAGCAAAGCCTTCGAGGCCACCCGCCTGTCGGCCGCCTTGCATTCCAACCGGTTGTCCCAGCCCATCAAGGACGCCATGGCGCGGGTGGGGCGGGTGGAGCTGACCGACGAAGAGCTGGCCAAGTTGGGCGTTGACAGCGAGGCCATGCGCACCCGCATTCGGGCGGCGGGGGTGTCGGCAGCCGAACAGACCTTCTCCACCGCGTTTCGAGCGATCAACTACGCGGTGGACAAAGAGGCCCGCGCTGCCAAGAAGGCCGAGCGCAAGGCGGTGCTGTTCGGAAATGACTTTGGCGTGCTGTGGGAGGAGGGGCGGATGCGCGACGCCGCGGGCCTTCACGTCTACTACGAGAAAGCACGCGTCCGAAACCCGTTGGGAAGCGAAGACAACACGCTGGGTCGGGCCATCGACTACCTGTGGAGCCGGCGCGAAGCCCAGCGGGGGCAGAACGAAAGCGGCGTTTACTACCTACTCACCACCTTGTTCCTGGGCGCGCGGCGCAACGAGACGGCGAAGCTGGCGTGGTTCGACCGGCTCACCCCGGTCGAGCGGGAAACCCAGTCTTGGGTGTGGCTGGATGAGATGGACCCCAAGGCCCGGCGAGAGGGGCGCGTGTCGGTGAACCCGCTCACCAAGAAGCCTGGCCCGCAGGTTTATTTTGCAAAAACGAAGAACAAACGCGACCACAGCATGCCGTTGGGCCCGTTCTCGCTCCAGCTCATCAAGCGTCGGTTTGATCAACGCCTGCCGGTGGAAGAACCTCGGGGGCGGTGGGTGTATCCGGCGCGCAGCTCGCGGGCGGCAGAAGGCCACTACAAAGACAGCAAGGCCATCATGAAAGGCTTGGGGGAAAAGCTGTCGGTGGAATTTGGGCCCACCCCGCACGACCTGCGGCGGACCTTGGGGCGCTATGCAACGCGCGTTGGGATCTCCAACCGCATCACCAGCCGGCTGTTCAATCACCTTCCGCAGAAGAAGGACGGCGAGGACGAGGGGTCCAAGTCCTCGGTGCGTTACCAGGAGCCGGAATGGTTTGAACTCCAGGATGCACTGCAGCGGGTGGAGCAGTTGATGGCGTCGAGTTCGCCCGCGTTCTACAACATGCTCAAACCGGTGGACTGGCCGCTGCTCCCTCCGCGCAACGACACGGCTACTCCGCAACAATAGCCACCGATAGAATGGGGCCATGGATGGCTCTTTCCCCTTACAACGTGATCCCGATCTCGCCTCGCCGGTCACCGACGCCAATAAATGGCGCCAGGAGATTGCCGAGGCCAAACAAGGGTTGCGAGCCAAGATCAGCACCAAAGCGGCTGCGCACTACGTCGGCGTGCACCACACAACCTTGAGGGAGTGGGTGCGCGAAGGCCAAGGGCCCCAGCCCATGCAGAACCCGGCAAAGGCCGGCACGATGGCTCGAAACCAGCACCTGGGTTTCAGCTTGGACGCGCTGGACGCGTTCTTGGCCAGCCGCAGCGGTGAACCCATCACGCGCGGCAAACGCACCGACGCGGACGACGTGGTCCGCAAAGCCGAACGCATCGAAGCCTTGATCGCGCTGAAAGAGGCTGAGGACCGGTTGGCCAAGGCCCGGGCCCGGGCGCGGCGGTTGGGCGTGGTGGCTTACGCCTCGCTGGCCGACGTGCTGGAGATCCAGCCTTGGGTCACCCTGGGTGGGCGCATCGCAGGCCACGCATGGGCGGTGGACGACACCACGTTCAACGCCGCCGATGAGGACCAGTGGGAAGGAACCTTGGAAGAAGCGTTGGCCCAGCCTTGGGCAAGCACGGAGGCACGTCAGGCTTACCAGGATGCGTTTGTGGCCGTGCTCACCGGCACCGAGCAGGCCATCCAGGCCGCACGGTCGCGGCAGCTTGCCAGTGATCTGGACGAGCGGTGGGACAGCGCGAACCACGAGCCAAAGCCCGTGCGGCCGTTCGAAAAAACAAGGGGGCGGCTTTGAGCCCGCGCGATCCAGACATTCTCGGCGGGCGCCCTGGCCGGCCGTCGAAGAAGCCGAAGCCTCTGGCGTTGACAGCGGCTGAAGATGAAGAGTTTTCCAGGGCAAAGTCAGGCAAGCTGGAATGGGTCGGCCCTGGCGTGGCTGCCTACATGCTGGGCATCTCGAAGGACGCGCTGAAGAAGCGCCGGCAACGAAACGAAGGGCTGATCCCGGAATACAGGCCCGTCAAAAGCAACCGCCAAGGGGCGCAATACCGGTGGTCATCGGTGGAGCGTTGCGGCGGTGCCGAACGCATGACCCGGTCCACGTTGCCGCTGGTTCAAGCCGTGGAGCCTTACGCCGGTGCCGAATGCATTCCGCCCAACGTCTTGGCGCAACGCCTCGACGACGTCGTGGCCTTGCTGAAGAAGCTCGGCGTTGAAGGCCTGAAAAAGGACCTTGCCTGGGCTTACAACGACGCCGATCGCCTGGTGGGGTTTGCTTCGCTTCATCCACAACTGCCCGCGCGTGCGCTCACGCTGCTTGAAGCGCTGGACGCCCCGTGGGTGAGCAGCGAAGCGCGTCAGCCCTTCCACGACTGGGCCATGGGCGTGCTCCACTCCGCCGCCGAGAGCGCCGCGAAAGCCGCCGACTAAACCCCATTCCCGACTTTTTGTCGGGAAACGCATGAGTAAGGCGCACCAACGCTTCTAGGCCGTTGTCGGGACAGTTGTCCCGATAAAGCGGCGTTTTCGCATGGGTGGCCTACAGGGCCAGAACTGCAATCTCGTGTCCGTTCCGATTGGGAACGACATGCGGGATCGACATGCAGTCCAACGTTCTTCAATTCAAACTGGCCACCCGACCCAAGCGCCTGTCGGTGTCTAAGCCCACCCGGCTCACCTCCGTTTGCTACAAGGCAAGCGACAAAGCCCACACGAGCGTGGATTGGTATACCCCGCCTGCCATTGTCAAGGCGCTGGGGGGCAAGCGCGGCTTTGACCTCGATCCTTGCACGCCCGAAGATCCGTCGCGGCTGCCGGCGCCCACGGCCCGCCGAATGATCCCGCCGAGTCAGGATGGCCTGCTCACGCCGTGGCCCTCGCAAGCGTTCGTGTGGATGAACCCGCCCTACGGAAAAGGGATGGAGAAGTGGCTGAGCAAGCTGGCAAACCACCCCGGCGGCGGTATCGCCCTGGTGCCGGTCAGCATGGAGACGGGATGGATGCACGACTGCGTGCTTTCCCACCCTAACGCCACGGCGATTCTGTTGACCCGTGGGAGGCTGAAGTTTGTGCGTCCCGACGGAACCACCGGCACGGCAGCGCCGTCGGGATCATTGGTGGTGGCTTACGGCAAGCGCGCAGCAGGGCACCTTCAGCAAGCGCAAGCAAGCGGTGTGCTGCTCGGGAAGTTCTTTGCCATCCAGCGGGTAGCACAGGTGGCCAATTCCAATCAGGGGAGTGCCAACGATGAGTAATCAGACCGACGCCGCTTTGCGCATCTTTGATGGAGAGATCTCATGATGCATAAGGAAATGTCTTTGAAGATGGCCAGTAAACTGCTCAAGGCGATCCGCGAAATCCCCACGCGGCCGAACCGTCCCTGGAACGCCCGTGAGGCCATGGAATTGTTTGTCCAGCATGCCTTGGTGGGTTTAATTCTTGCGGGTAAGAAGTCGGCGCTCAATGAGCTGGATGCTTCCTTCTACGGCCCCGAACTTGGTTTTCGGACGTTGAAGGAGCACAGCCCTCCCGTGGAGCCCTTGGCTCATGCCCTCAGGGCCTACATGGAACTGGTGATCGAGTGCCGACCATTCGAAGACGTGTTGGTATGGGTGCATGCCGAGTTCTTGGCCACCAAGCGCGGAGAAGGACTTGGTCAGTTCTTTACGCCGCCAGACATGGTGGAATTGCAAGTCGCTCTTTCTCGGCATGTCAAACCTCATTCGGCAAGTCCTCGCCGCATCAGGATCCACGAGCCGGCATGCGGTGCCGGTGGGTTGCTGTTGGGTCAGATTCGTTCGCTAATGAAAGAACTTGCCACCGACACGATCGAGGTGAGTGCCATTGATTTGGATCCGTTCTGCGTGGCGATGACCGCTTTGCAGCTGCAGGCAGCCCAGGTGCTGCACTACTCCCCGCTCAAGCATGTCGATCTCTGGGTGGGAAATGCCCTGGCTGGCCCACGGAAGCTGGGTTACGCCACCAACCGGTGGAATGGAACGATGGAGGAGTTGTTGCGCCGGAAGAGGATGATGGCTGTTTAGTCAGGCGTGGTCTCTGTTCTCGCCGTAACAAGCACCCGTTACACCCGTCACAGGTGCTTGTTACGGCAGTTTGTCCAATGGATTCAATGGCTTTGCAGCGGCGAAGGCGCGTGTAACGGGTGTAACGGGTGGGTAGGTATTACTTGCAGCTGCATCAGAGATTTTGGCGTCAGAGCCAATCACTTTTTTCAAATCAATGGATCTACTTGTTACACCTGTTACACCCGTGACAAACCTTGTCTGGTCAGGGTTTCAGCCGTAACGAGGGGTGTAACAAGCACCTGTTACACCTTGGCTGAAAAGCGTGAATTGCCTCTCGTTTATGCAAAAAATGCTGTTGAGGCAACAGATACTGGTTTTAGTCAAGAAGTCGATCTGGACAAGTTCGTGGGCTCTGTTTGGATGGGGTTGTGGCCACAACGGGACCACATCACCCAGGAAACGAGCAATGACGAACTCCCCCACATCGAAGAAGGCGACGCAACCGCGAGACGAAATGTTGAAGGCGCGGGTGAGTCGAGCGTTCAAGCGGCGGCTTCAAGCGGCGGCTGATGCCCAGGGCAAGACTTCATCGGAAGCCATGCGTCAAGCGCTGGTGGAATGGATGAGTCGCGTCCAGCAGGCCGCGTAATCAACAAAAAACCCCGGCGCCAACCGGGGTTCAAAAAAACGGACAACACACACATGAACGATACAACACCAACTTCGGGTGTCAATGGGCGCCCCAGCAATGTCCTTTCCTTCCGTGGGAATGCGGCCCCCAAGGCGGCTTTTGGAGCACCAGCGCCTAAGGCAACCTTGAGCGATCAAGCATTCGAGGCCGATTTTGCCGATCACCTGAAAGCGACGGAGGAGTATGCGATCGGCGGCAAGTTGCCGGATGGCGACGACGACTGCAGCTTCTTCCGCTGGCTTCCTGAGCAAGGCTACTGGGACCGTTGCTCGGAGAAGGACATGGCGGCCAAGGCGCTTTCCTGGCTCCGATTGGAGCGCAAGGACAAGGCGAACGCAGGTCATGCAACCAGCTGCATCAACACAGCGGTGCTTGAGCTGATGGGGGATCGGAAATGCTGGTTGCCCAAGAAGTCCGATCGCAGGGCCATCGTTCCCCTCAAGGGGGGCTACCTTGAGATCGTCAAGCCTGACGAGCCGCGTTGCGCTCGCGCAGCGGCGGATGGGGAAGAGGTCTTTGATCAGGACGTTTTCTCTGCGACCTATGGACAGGGTTTGGGCCCGCGGCAAGCACTCCTGTTTCAGAACGACGAGACGCCGTCCAAGGCGCGCATTCGGGTGCTGGCGACCGCCAAGGAGCATGGAATCACTTACCAGGTCCCTGCCAAGCTGCGGCTGGAACAGGTTGACGGCGATGGCTATTACACTCCCAAGCCGCTGGATCCCAATTCGAAGTTCGGTCAATACCTGGATCTCTTTCAGCCCGACCTGGAGGTGCGTGCACTCCTTCAGGAGGCGGTGGCCAGCTCGTTGATGTCGATCTGCTTTGAGAAGGCCTTCTTCCTGGTTGGGTCGGGCAGCAATGGCAAATCCACGTTCCTCCACATCCTGCGCGCCCTTCACCCCCGCAACGTGTCGCTGCGTCTGGAGAAGCTGGACGGGACTTTTGCCATGGCCCCGTTGGTGGGCAAGAGCGCCTACATCGTCACGGAGACGCCAAAGGTCCTTGCCGCATCCATCCAGGAAGTCCTGAAAGCGCTCATTTCCCGTGACCCCATCCAAGTCGAGGCCAAGCGCAAGGACGCATACACCACGCTCCCGATCGGCACCCTGTTCGCCAGCGTCAACGCCTGGTTCACGGTTTCCGGGCATGAGCACGGGTTCTGGCGAAAGGTCCTGGCCATCCCCTTCAATGTTCGCATGGGTGAGAAGACCCATGAGGGAGCGAAGGGTGGAAATGGAAAGAAGCGTGAGCCTGACTTCCACCTTCAGATCACCGAAAGCGAGGAGGAAATGGCCCAGGTGCTGGACTGGGTGCTGGAAGGGGCGCTGCGCCTCATGGAGCGTGGCGGGTTTTCCGAAAAGCTGCCCGACGCCGTGCTGGCGCTGGCCGAGCAAAACCGAATGGAATCGGACACGACCATGGCCTACATGGCGGACCGAGACGCCTCCTACGACAGCGGTGTTTGCACCGACAAGACGGCCATTTACGCCGACTACCGCCAATACGTGTTGGAAGAGTTGGGCAAGAAGCCTGTCAACGCGGAGGACTTCTGGAAGCGCGTTCGCGAGAAATTTCCCGAGGCCGGCATCTACCAAATCTCCCATGGGGGCAAGAAGCCTCGCGTGGCCGAGATTCGAATTGGGGGGATCAAACCACTGCGGGACATGGCAGATTTGGAAACGCCTGTGTGAAGCTGTTCGCCCGAGACATCCTATTAAATGCACTCGGAAGCAGGGGTTGCTGTGGGTGCGCCACGACGACTTTCCCCTGACCACCAATGCCGGCTGGCCTGGGCCGCCAACCGGGGTGATCGGGGCGCGGTCAGGAGCGCGCGATGCTTTTCGGCCACAACCGGTTGCCGTCCAGTAAGCACCTTGCCAGGGGATGCGCTTGTGACTAAAGCGACGGCGGTCGAGGTGGCGGGTTCTTCTGAAAACTCTCCTTTCGCCGCCCCCCTTGCGTGTTTCCCGCGAAGCGGTAGAACAAAGGTTCTGATCACATAAACGGGAGGGGCCATGAACGTCAAGGCAGCGAACAGTAGGAGGTTCGGAGGTTTGTTGAGGACTGCTGGTATCAGCGTTGAAGAACTACGCGCCATTGTGGCGGCAGCTGAACTGTCTGATTTTGAAGAAATTCAAGAATTGTTTGGGAGCGCTGTTTGCAGGGACGAATTCGAGAAAGTAACGGTGTTCTTGGATGCAGGTGTGAAGCCCGGCAGTTCCGTCATGATCGAAGCCGCTAGGTCCGGACCGGCAGATACGCTCGAACGCCTCTTGTCGGCGGGTGGGGATCCAAATGCACGTGAGTGGCACCTTTCGCCGCTTTCCGAGTCCGTTAGATGGGGGGACGCGAAGAAGGTGTCTCTGCTCCTGGACGCTGGTGCAACCCCCACCGCTGCAGCGATGACCCAGGCGGCAACTCACCGAGATCCAAACATTCTCGTTCAGCTGTTGGCGGCAGGTGGGGATCCCAATGGAGGCGAGTTGAGCACTAGACCTCTCCATGTTGCCGCATTTCGCAACTTTACGGAGTCAGTGAGTATTCTTCTCGAAGCCGGTGCTGATCCGAACAAGGAAAGCAACGGAACATTCCCCCTCCACTGGGCTTGTCTGGCGGGTGGGACGGAAACAGTAGCGCTGTTGCTGGAATCCGGCGCTGATCCCCATGCGAAATGTGTCGCTGACCATTCCCCTCGCAATGGGGATTCACAATTATACGAGACTGGGCATGCCCCCATCGATCTCATCCGCTCCTATGTAACGGATGAGTTGGACGTCTTGCTGAAAGCCGGTGTCGATCCAAATCATAAGTCGGAAGTGTCGGGTCTCAGTCTCCTGCATCGCGCTGCCATGGGCGGCAGTGGCGACTTCATTGCAAAGTTGTTGGAGGCAGGTGCCGATCCAAACCATCCCAGCCGCCACGGTGATATGCCATTGCACGGTGCCGCGGAGAAGGGCAGGACGGATGTGTTGTCAACGTTGATGGCAGCTGGAGCTGATCCAAATGGGCGGGGCAACAATGGAAACTCGCCTCTGCAATACGCCGCGCGGGCGGGGTATTCTGATGTGGTTGAAGCGTTGCTGGCCGCAGGCGCTGATCCCAATCATGCCAATGAGGAAGGGCAAACCCCGCTGCATTCGGTGTGTTCATACAGGGTAAGGAATTCATACGGGGTAAGAAATATCGACACGTCGAAATTGGGTGAAACGGCAAGGTTGCTTTTGGAGGCGGGATCGGATCCCAACGCGCGCGACATCTGGGGCAGAACTCCTCTGTTTAACGCAGCCTCAGCTGCTGATGAGCATGGGAGGGTCATCCAGTCGAGTATTGAATTGGTGGAAAACCTCGTTGAAAAGGGCGCTGACATCTTGGCCAAGAATAACGACGGGAAGACCGCCTCGTTCTATGCTTTCCATCTAGAAGTCCAGGCACACCTGGTAACCGCCGAGGCCCAAGCTCGCCAACAACGGCTCGAAGTCAAGGTTCAAGAGGTTGGCGAATTGGCATCACCGAAGCGGCAATCGAGCGATGGCCCGTGCTTGATTGTGGGGGGTGACTTGTTCAACCCGCGGGAGGTGGCCAAAGCACCAGCCCCCACGGCGCTCCAGGAAGCTCCCCTCCAGCGGATGCGTTTGTGACCGGAGGTTGCCAAAACCCGACCACGTCGCAGGCTGAAGCCATGGACCATCCCGATGCCCTCCACGAATCCGCCCTCGATCGGCAGGACGCCCTGGCGGCGTCCCCCCGTTTCACCGTGCACCGAACCCCGGATGGCGTCCGTGTGCGACTCCAGGAGGGCGACGGGGACCCTAGCACTGGTTTGACCATCGATCGGGTCTTGGCGTTGCTGGAGAGCCTGCTGGAGCAGGGGCGCGCCGTCACCATTCACGATTGAAGTTTCCAGCCTAACCCCCTTGGCGTTGCCGACAGGCGCCTTTCCTTGCCTTCCAGGAGAGCCTGCCCGTGTCCGATGCCACCCCCAACGAAAGCTTCCTTCAGCGCCATTCCCGCGACGTCGTCGAGCGCTTGATCCGCCAGATGGAGGAGGGCACCGGTCCCTTCCTCAAACCTTGGGACGCCCGCGTGGACCTCGGCTTGCCCATGAACCCCACGACGGGCAAGAGCTACCGGGGCGGAAACCTGCTCCACCTGTGGGCCCTTCAGAGCGCCTGGGACACCCAGGACAACCGGTGGATGACTTACAAGCAAGCCGCGGCCGTGGGCGCTCAGGTGCGCAAAGGCGAGAAAGCCAGCGTGATTGAGTATTGGGACTGGTCGCCGGTGGAAGAGGCCAAGAAGAGCGGGGACCCCGAGCTCATCGCCAAGGCCCACCCCAAGGTCTTCTTCCCCCGGGTGTTCAACGCGATGCAAATCGATGGGTTGCCGGCACTGGTCTTGCCAGCCCCGCGGCCAGAGCCCGATATCCATCAGGCCTGCGAAGCGGTGCTCAAGGACAGCGGAGCCGAGATCCACCACGACGGGGGCAACCAAGCGTTCTACCGTCCGATGACCGACAGCATCCACTTGCCCCAGCGCAACAGCTTCCACTCGGCCAGCGGCTACTACGCCACCGCGTTGCACGAACTGGGCCACTGGACCGGCTTTCCCACCCGCCTCAACCGCGATCAGAAGGGGACTTTTGGGAGCATCGACTATGCCAAAGAGGAACTGGTCGCCGAGATCTCCAGCATGCTGATGGGCGAACGCCTGGGCATTGGCCACGACCCTACCCAGCACGCGGCTTATGTGAAGTCGTGGATCCAAATCCTCCGGGACGATCCCCGGGAGCTCTTCCGAGCCGCGGCGGCGGCCGAGCGGGTGGTGGAATTCCTGAAGGTGCCCGAGTTGGTTCGCGAGCCGCTCCCGAAGGTTGAGCGGGAGCGGCAGCTTGTGGCAGCCAACCAGCAGGAGCTTGAAAAACCTAACGGCACGAAGGTCCGCACGAAAGCGCGTGAGAAGGCCAGGCAGAGGAGCCAGGTGATGGTGGCCTGAACCCCCTTGCGCATTTCCAGAATCGATCTATGCATAGGTGAACCTACTCATGAAATGGAGGTGCACCTTGAAATCCATTGTTCTGTCCCTTGCGCTGGCGTTGTCTGCTCCGGCCGCCTTTGCTGCCGATTCCACCTCCGCTCGCCGTTACGGTTCGTCCGAGGCCCTATCCGTCCAGGATGCCCGATTGGGCGAGGTCCTGATGGTTCGCACGGTTCAACTGAAGTCCGACCAGCGGCTCAACGCTGGTTCTGCCATTGGGGCGGCCGTTGGTTATGGGGCTGCTAACCAGGTCAAGAACCGGGACTACCGCAATGCAGCCCGGGTGGCCGGTGGCGTCATCGGTGCGGTTGCCGGAACCGCTGTTCAAAAGGGCCTCAGCGGCCGCCCGGCGGTGGAGATCTACGTGCGCGACTTGTCCGATCGACGCCAGCGCGTCCTCGCGGTGGTCCAAGACGCCGACATGGACGTGCGCGAAGGTGATCGGGTGTTCCTGGTGGGGAAGGGTAAGAAGACCCGGGTGGTGCCGATGGCGCGGGTTGAAGTGTGGGATGGTGCCGAGAACGCAAGTGCGTGCGGGGTGGGCGCTTGTGGCGTGAGTTTAGGGGACATGCGCTGATGGACATCGCGAACCCCATCCTTGCTGTTCTGTTCCTTGGCGCGTTTGCCTACGTAACCGCGTTTGCGCCGATCTGGGCCGGGCACCGTTTCCGACTGGTGTGGGACGGACTGCGCCGACGACGCAAGGGAATCTCCACGGTCGTCGTTCTCAATGCTTTGGCTGGGCTGCTCAGCGTGTTGTTCTTGCTCGGAATCTGGTTGGTCTTGTTCTCAGGGGCGCAAACGGAAATCTCAGCTCCCAAAGTGGTTGTTCTACTCGCAGTTGTCCTTGTGGACGCTCTGCTCTTCCAAAAAGGGTGGAGCCGGGCAGCACTGAGAAGCCAGGGTTGAGCCGAGACCTTACCCACCGCCGCTCCGAGGTCGCCCGGATGTTTCGAGAGGGACACCGCCGGGCGGCCATCGCCCAAACCCTGGGCGTTCCGTCGCCCGTGGTGAGCGCCGACCTCGCTCACCTGGGGTTGCGTCAAAAGCCCCGGCGCCCACTGGCTGACCAACACGCCCTGGTGGTGCGCCTCCTGGAGCAGGGGAGCAACGGCCCTGCAATTGCCAAGCGCCTCGGCGTGACCCGACAGGCAGTCCACGCTTACCTGCAGGCCCATGGCCTGCTCCGAACCCAGAGGAGGATCCCATGACCGTTTTTCTGGTGGTCGTGCTGTTTAAGCTCGTCATGTTTGCGATCACCTTCGGAATCGCATGGCTGTGCGCCTCCAAGGCACGCAGCGCACGCAGCGGCTGGGAGGCGTTCCAAGCCGGCCAAGAGGACGCCCCATCCGTGGCTGCGTTGCTGTGGCGGTTGGCCCTGTTCTACGCGTGCTTGGCATTGCTGGCCTACCAACTTCAGCACCTGGTGACCGGGGTCTGGTTGGATCCTTCCAACCCATACCTGTCATCCTCGCTGGCTCTTGTCGTCTATTCGATCACGTGTGGGCTGCTTCACGGCAGCGGGCTGGCGCGGAGGCGGGCATGAGAAGCAGCCATGGCCGGGTGCGCCCAGACCCCGTCGACGCCCGCCCTCGCGACGACGGGCTGTTCCAGGGCGAAGGCACGGGCGAAGAAGCTCATCAAGAACGTGACTCATTGCTTCAAGCGCTTTACACCGAATCGCTCCATGCCCGCGGGGACGTGGACGCGATTGATCGCTTGCTCGACGCCCACCGAGAGGCGTTTGGGGATCCCGATCAAGTCGCCTATGCCCGTCAGCGAGACGGACGCCATGATCGGGCGTTGCCATTGCCGAGCGGTGGCCTGCCGTTTGGGCCGTCCATGGAGCGCTACCTGGAGGAGCATCGGTCATGGAACCCGCCGACCGCCAAAGAGGTCGCCATCGCACGTTCCAGGGGCCCTTCCTTGGTGCTAGAAGGGAAGGCGTGGCGTGCTGCAGACGACGTTGCCGAGGTTGCCGTGGAGGCGCCCAAGGACGCCCCACGGCAGCGGATGCGATGACCGCCCTATGGGGCTTGAAGCGGTGTCTTGCCCAAGCCTTTGGCGGTGCGCTTGTTATGCAGGAAACACGCGAAGAAAACTGTGTGTGTTCTTTCCAATGGCAGGATTCGGTAGGACCTTCTCTCCACCCAAAATCTTGCGGGCGATCTTCAGCGACGCGTCGTTGCCTTCGTCAACCACCGCCTCAATGACGTATCCACTCTTAAGCTTGCCCTGCATGCCGTTGGTGAACTCCATCAATGACTTCAACGCCACGGCGATGCCAAAGCCTTGCCCTCTGTAGCTTTCAAGAACCGCCCAGTCCATTTGAAACACCGGCGTGTTTGCTTCGACGCGATCGAGCAGCATGACGCAGCGGGCGATAACTTCGTTCTCGACGGTGGGGCTGATCATGACGTAAGTCAGCCTCATCATTCCAGCAGGTTGATCAGCGTGCGCAAAGATGTCTTCGTGAACCCGCCCGCGCTGGAAATCGATGTCCCCGTTCTTGGCGGCGATGGCCACCTGCCGAAGGCCTTCTTCCGCCAGCTCCGCCCCGGTCATAGGCTTGCTTGCCTGCTTTTTGAACTTGCCGAACATTCCTGTGTCCCCTGTTTGCGGTCCTTGATCACTCAATGTATCGGATCGTTTGCATCCAGGCACGTGTTTGACCACTGATTGCTCTCCTTGATTGCAATCCCCAACCGGACAGTGGCCTCTTCGACGGGGATCCTGGCTCCGCTGACGCAGCCGCAAGGGCAGGCCTCCTCCACGGTGTTCCGGCCCTTTGCTGCGCGCCTGGCAGTGCTCTCTCCCGGGTGCGGATTCGTCCAACGCTTCGCCCACCGGTCCCCACGAGGCGCATCCCGCGCCGGTGGAGAAAGCAAATGAAGCGAGCCAACGACATTCGGGCCCAATATCAGCTGGCCATGGACGAAGAGGGCATCCTCCTGGCCGCCTCGCACATCCTGGAGCGTCGCCTCCACCGCCAAGGGGCCATCACCGACCCTGCCAGCGCCAGTAGCTACCTCACCGCCCGCTGCGCGCACCTGGATCACGAAGTGTTTGGCACGGTGTTTCTAGACACCCGCCACCGCATCCTTGCCACCGAGCACCTCTTTCAAAGCACCATCGACGGGTGCGAAGTCCATCCCCGCATCGTCGCCAAGAAAGCGCTGGACCACAGCGCCGCCGCGGTCATTTTCTTTCACAACCACCCCAGCGGAAACCCCGAGCCCAGCGCGGCCGACCGCGCCATCACCGACCGCCTCAAGCAGGCCCTTGCCCTTCTCGACATCCGAGTGCTGGATCACCTGGTGATCGCGGGCACCTCGCACGTGTCGATGGCCTCACGGGGGTGGGTGTGACCACCCCCGTGGGAGAAAAAGCCTGTGCCGGAAGCCGCCGCCGGCCGCTGCGCGCCGGCATCTGAAATAGCATCCGCATGGATGAAAAGCACCAACGCCTTCGGCGCGATAAGTGATGTTAGGAAAAACTGCGGCCTTAGCTCCGCAGTTTTTGCTTTTAGTCAAAGTTTTGTCCGCTACAGCCGTGGACAAATTTTCAGGGCGATCTACCTTGAATTCAGTGGTAGGCACTGCCGCCGACCAAGACAAGAGGTGTCAAATGAGCGGAACCTTCACAGTCCACGAAACCAAGATCATCGCGTTGGGATTGAATCCCGGCTTGATTGAAGATTATGCAGCGGTCTCCTTGGAGCCCGTGAGCTTTGAAGAAGAGGACAGCCTAGGCTGGGCGACCACTTGGACCGCGGTTCATGCCGTCGAGCTCCACAACGGCGGGAAGGTCTACGTTAACGGCCGATCCTTCCACGTCACCCAAGCCAAGCCCGGTTACAAGCACTTGCTCAAGTGCTGGCGAGAAGAGCAGGGGCGGCGCGCGGACTTGCCTTATTGGGAGGCTCGGGATGGGCACTGACCTTGGCTCCTTTTCTCACCCAGGCCAAAGATGCGCCGGTTGTGATGGGTGACTCGATCCCCCGGATGAACGGACATTGGGGGGAGGGAGAGCTCGGAAAGAGTGAGAGGGCAACCGTGCTTCACGGCATCCATTTCATCAGTCCCTCGGTGGGTGGCCCGCTGTTCAATACGGTGTGGCTTCCCACGCTGGCCGACTTGCGGGCGCTGCTCGCTGACGCCGATCTCTGCAAAGCAGCCGAAACCGAGGTGGGCGCGTTCATTGACACGCGCGTTGATCCGTTGCCTCCTGAGCTCGATGAGGCCATTTACCAGCGATCGATAAGGCAGATTTCCAGCCTGCCGGATAACTATGGGATCGGCGTGGGCGTTTTTGTGACTGACGCGTTTGCGTTCGTCCTTCAGCGCATGATTCAGGAGGCAATGGCTCAGCACCGGGCGCGTGAGCTGGATCGGGTATGGGAACAGTCAGCCACCGGTGGCAAGCGCCCCAGGCTCTAACGGCTGGCTGGGTGGCCCCCTTGCGCGTTTTCAGATTCGAGGTATCGGTAAGGGGATGGCCCATTAAGGGTTACTCATCCCCACTCAATCCCTCTCAAGGAGACGATACCCATGACACGCAAGACCTTCCTTCGCGCCCTGCTGCCCGTCGCCCTGGCTTCGCTGGCCCTGCCTGCGTTCGCCGCCGACACCACCGCAGACCTGACTATTCAGGGCACCCTGACCAACACCTGCAACTTGTCCGTTTCTCCGGTCACGGACATGGATTGGTCGGGCACTTCTGACAACTCCACCCGAACCTCTGCGTTGAGCATCGTGTGCAACCAGGGAACCACTTACTCCATTTCCCCAGGACAGGGACAGAACTTCGGAGCGTTGGCGGGTTACGAGACCTACCGCGCCGTGAGCAACGGTTCGGGTGCCTTCATTCCGTATGGGTTGTTCAAGGACATTCCCGGCACCCAGGCATGGGGCGATGATGCCGATGCGTTCGCGGGCACGGGTAACGGTGCTGTGCAAACCCACGAATTCGCGTTGAAGTTCTTCGCCCTCAAGCAGGCCGTGGGTGGCAACTACACCGATACGGTCACCGTCACCGCCACTTACAACTGATTACAACTGATCCCCATCGGTTGTCCCGAAGCCCCCGGTTCGCGCTGGGGGCTTTTTGTTGTCGAAAAGATGAGTAGGTATGGGTTGACGTAATAGCATTCTGATCTAGCTTGAAAGGAGACCCCCAAAGGAGATCCCATGACCCATTCCCAACGCTCCCTGGCCGCGGTCGCTGCGTCCTTGCTGTCCTTTTCGGTGTCCGCCGGTTCCATCTCCGTGGGCCCCACCACCCTGATGGCCGATACCTCGGCCAAGCACGTCGCCGTGACGCTGCACAACAGCGGCGACGCGTCGGTGCGTTACCAGGTGAAAGCCGTGGGGTGGGATCAGGCCACAGGGCAGAACGTGTTTTCACCCACCACGGAGATCGTGGGGGCGCCCACCTTTGTGAACGTCCCGCCCCAATCCAAGCGCACCGTTCGGTTGATGCGGGTGGGCGCGCTGGGCGAGCGGCGCTACTACCGCGTGCTGCTGATGCAGCTCAAAGACCCCAACGCCCAGGGCGTCCAGTTGCTGGTCAACCAGGACTTGCCCGTGGCCTTTGAAGCCGCCAACGCGCCCGTCCCCAAGGTGACCGTCCAAGCGGTGCCCAATGGATACCGCTTGACGAATCACGGCCAGACCGCCGCCCGCGTTTCGTCCATCGGCCCGGCCGGTGGCAAGCCGTGGCGCGAGGGTGCATTGGGCTGGACGCTGCCGGGGGCTTCGATGACCTACGAGACCCAACCCGGCCAGCGCGCTGAAAACCTTTCAATCACCGTCAACGGCCAGCCCGTCACCGTCCCTGTGGGGCGGTGATCCATGCGTGGCCGGGCCCTGGCCTTGGTGTTGCTGGCTGCATCGTCGGCCAGCGCAGCGGTGCCCGACGGCGTGGCGCCCGCGTTCCTGGTGCCGGTCATCGGCGGCAAGGCCAAGGCGGAACCGCTCACGTTCTGGCAGCAAGGCGGTCAGTGGTTCGCCGAGCCGGCCACGTGGCGCGAGGTCGGGCTCCAACTTCCCCCGGGTCAAACGGAGCCGATGAGCGCCCAAGCGTTGGGTGTGGGCTTTGTTGTGGACGAGGCCACCGCGACGGTCGCCCTGGATCTGCCGGCCGATCGGCTCAAGGCCCAACGCGTGGCCCGTGATCGCACCGAGCGCGGACCCATCGCGCCGCCCGCTCCTGGGGTGCTGGTGAACTACAGCGTGGCCGGCATGGTGTCCGAGCAACAGCAGGCGTTCTCGCTGGGCCACGAGGTCCGCAAGGCGGGGCGTTGGGGCGTGATCAGCACCAGCGGGCAGGTCAACACCGACACGGCCGGCACCGGCTACGTTCGCGGCGTGACGCGCTGGCAGAAAGATGATCCCAACCGCTTGGTGACCTACCAAGCCGGCGATGTGTTCGCTGGTCCGTCCTCCTCGCCGGTCAACCTGGGCGGGGTGCGCGTGGCCAAGGACCCGCGGGCGTTGGACCCGTTGACGCCCACGTATCCGGTCCCGATGCTCGGCGGCGTGGCGCTCGATCCGGCCACGGTCGAGGTCTTGGCCAACCGCGCCCGCGTGCTGCAAGGCCGGGTGGGGAAAGGGCCGTTCACCGCCGATGGCAGCGCCTTGGGCACCGGAGCACAGCAAACCCAAGTGGTCGTGCGAGACCCTTACGGCCGCGAAACGGTGGTGAGCGATCAGCGCTTCTACGTCGCCCCCACGTTGCTCCGCAAAGGGCTCACCACTTGGGAGGTCGCGGCCGGCCGGGTGCGGCAAGGGGAGAGCGATTACGGGACGTTGGGCGCGACCGGGTCGGTGGCTTGGGGCCTCAACGACCGGTGGACCCTGCGCGGCACCGCCCAAACCTCAACGGACGGGAAGGCCAACGTGGCGTTGGGGGCCACGACGGTGCTCGGCACCTATGGCACGCTGGACATGGAACTAGGCACCTCCACGCGAGGCGGCCAACGGCAGGCCGTGGCCTACGACTACCGCGGCCCGAGGTTTGGCGTGCGCCTGGAGCACGAGCGCCAGCAGGACTATTGGCGCCTGCGCGCCCCCGGTGCGGTGGAGGTGGAGCAGCGCACCCGGGGTTCGGTGTTCTGGCGGCCCACGCCCCAGTGGTCCCTTCGGGCCAGCTATTCGGACGTGCGCACGCCACGCTTTCGCACCGCTTACGCCGACGCCGGGCTGACCTGGCGTGGCAACGGGCACACCGTGGCCGTCTCCGCCTTGCGCGATCTGGAGCGCAAGGAAACCCGGGTGGAGGTGGGCTACAGCTACGATTTCGGCCGGGGCAAGGGCGTGAGCGTTAGGGCCCGGCAAGCCCCGGATGCCACGGCCTGGGCCGTCCAAGGACGCGCCCGCCCCACGGTCTTTGGAACCCCGGTGGGCTTGTCCTTGTCGGTAGACGAGGGAGCGGCTGGCCAGACGGCCCGGGCCAACGCCAACTGGACCACCCGGGCAGGGTGGGCTCAGATCAACGCCGAGCACGGGCCCAGCAGCACTTGGACTTCCGGTTCGATGGCCGGTGCCGTCCACCTGGACCGCCAAGGCGTGACGTTCCTGGGCCCGGCCGAATCCTTCGCCGTGGTGGACGTGCCCGGCCAAGCCGGGGTGCCGGTGAGGGTGGGTGGCCGCTTGGTGGGGAAGACCAACGCCCAGGGCCGCCTGGTGGTGGGCGAGGTGACCCCGATGGTCCCCACCGAAGTCCGAGTGGACGATCGGGCCTTGCCGCTGGGCACCCAGTTGGCCGAGATCGAGCAAACCGCCACCGCGGGCCGCCAAGCTGGCATGCACCTCACCTTCCCGGTCCTGACCGAGACCGCGCGAACTTTCCGCCTCACTGGCCCGGCCATCGAAGCGGGCACCGCGGCCAAGACAGCGACCGAAACCACCCAGGTGGGTTACGACGGGGTGCTCTACCTGGAGCAGCCGCGCCCCAGCCAGACGGTGGAGGTGGAAGGGGTCTGCAAGGCCCAGCTGCCTGCGGACCTTGGGGCTGCGCAAACGGTGGCTGAGGTGGCTTGCCGGTGAGTGGGAAAAGCGCTGTCTGCGCAGTGCGAGTTGGATGGCACAGATGGTCCCCTAGCGCCTTCGTTGCAGCTCAACGGTTTGCGGGTCCTACATCCATGCGCGGAGGGGCTAACTTGCTGATTGTATTGGTCGAGGCGAAAATGGCGAAGGGGATGAGTTGCGACCTTTCGGAGGCGCAACGGCTGTGCGGCGGCGCAGCCCATGAGACGGAGTTCGGGTATGTTCCGAAGCGTCGTCCTAGGGCTTTTTCAGCGCATAGGCTTCCCATGGCCCTAAGGGGCCATTTTTGCGGCTGGTCCGCGATCGAAGAACACAAGGTAATCAGATGAAATACGAAGAGCTGTCCAGGGCAGCGCTCATCAAGCTGCTGCAAGAGCACGATGCCGAACGCGCTGAAGCAGGGAGAGATGGCATCGTCTTGAACTACAGTGGGCGCACAGCTCCTTGGCAGATCGTTCGTCAGGTCAAGCCTCGGATGTTTGACTTCAACAAGCGCGCTTCCGTGGGCAGCGCTGAGGAGGAGTGCGTTAACGAACTCTGGGATGGCGAGAATCTCGCCACCATGGTCACGCTTTACAAGTATCGTGGCCAAGTAGATCTGGTGCTGACGGACCCGCCATACAACACCGGCGAGGACTTCCGTTACAACGACAAGTGGGACAAAGATCCCAACGACCCGGATATGGGCGATTTGGTGGCCAAAGACGATGGTTCGCGCCACAGCAAGTGGCTGCGATTCATGACGCCTCGTCTTTGGATGATGCGAGAAATGCTCAAGCCTGGTGGCGTCATCGCCATCTGTATCGATCATCGAGAACTCTACAGGCTGGGGATGCTGATGGATGAGATTTTCCACGAGGAGAATCGCATTGGCATCATCAATTGGCAAAAGTCATACTCTCCCAAGAGCGACGTAGGTGGAAAGAAGGGCGGCCTCTCTACCGCGACGGAATACGTTCTTGTCTATGCGAAGGATATTGAGCGGGCGAAGACTGGGCTTCTCGACCGAACTGAGAAGATGAATTCGCGCTATCGAAATGACGATGGTGATCCGGAAGGGGATTGGACTGCTGCTGACGCCACTGCCCCCGAGTATCGAACGACCGGAACCTACGCCATTCAATCGCCTTTCACAGGAAAGCTCTACTACCCCACAAGAGGACACTGGGTCTTCGAACGAGCCGAAATGAAGCGCCTGCTCCAAGGCTGGGGTAGTCAATACGTGTCCCACAAATTGGATGACGAGTGCGAGGCGAGCGCTCTTGTAATCAAAGGGTGTGCCTTTGCAAATGGCGAGCCGGTCTCTGATCAGGTATGCCTTGAGCGTGCAAGAGAAAAGGCGTTTGCTATTCGGAATGGAAGTGTCTGGCCGGGTCTCGTTTTCACGGATGGCGGTGAAGGTGGGCCTCGAGCAAAAAAACACCTTGCCAAAGTGAAGAAGGGTAAAGTGCCGCTCACATACTGGGCGAATGAGGACTATGAAGGTCTTCTAGACTTGGGCGTCCAATCATGGGACCACGCCGAATCCGGCCATAGCCAGGCTGGCATCAATGAGCTGGATTCTATTGTGGGCAAAGGTCATGGGTTCCGAACCGTGAAACCCTTGCGTCTGATGAAGAAGATTATTCAGATTTGGTGCAAGCCGGACGGAATCGTGTTGGATCCCTTTGCTGGCTCTGGCACCACGGCAAATGCGGTGTTGGAACTCAACAAGGAATCCGACGCCAACCGCCGCTTTATTCTTGTAGAGCAGGGCAATGACGAGAAGGGCGATCACTACGCCAAGACCCTTACGGCTGACCGCATCCGGCGCGTGATCACTGGGAAGTGGAAGTCTGGGGATCGTGAGCCGTTGGGTGGAGGCTTCCGCTACTTCACGCTTAAGCGTGAAAAAGTGGACGCCAACGGCGTGAATGCCCTGGCGCGCGAAGAAATGATGGATCTCCTTTTGGTCAGCTATTGGGATCGCAATGACAAGGCCAAATCCTATCTTCGTAGGTTGCCTGTCGGCGGGCACAAGCACCTCTTTGCTGTGAATAGCCGCAATGAAGGCTTCTTCTTGGTCTGGAGCGCTCCAGATCAGCCCTCCATCCTGACGCGGACTGTGTTCAAAGAGATTGTGCAAGAAGCAAAGGCGGTCGGTTTGGCGGGGCGTTATCACGTCTACGCCGCTTTGGCGCCCTACACGGGCAGCGACATCGAGTTCTATCAGATCCCGGACAAAGTTCTGGAGCACATTGGCTTTAACGCCCGCGCGGACGCTTACAACAACGATGGTGGCATGGATGCAGATTGAGCTGAAACCGTTCCAGGTGCGTGCAGCCCAGCAAATCGCTGGCCGATACGCCTTCTTTGCCGGCCACCCTTACCGGCCGGTCTACAAGGGCAAGCTTCCTCGTCCGTTCTATCAGGCGCTGTCGGCAATCACGGGCGCCGGTAAAACACCGGTGCTGGCCGAGGCCGTCACGTTGATGCGCATGCACATGGGCGTTGAGCCCATCGTGTTCTGGATGAGCAAAGCCAAGTCGGTTGTCCAGCAGACCTATACAAATTTTTCCGGTGGCGGAAAGTATGCCGAGATCGTTGACGATTTCCGTGTCATCCGGGCGGCACAGCTGGAACCCAACCTGATCTCGGATGGGAGTTCTCCCCTCATCGTGATGGCCACGACCGGGCTGTTCAACAACAAAGAGCAGGCCGATGGCGCGCTGAACATCTACAAGAAGGATCAAGACCTGTTCGGTGACCAATCGCCCTGGGAGCGATTGATCGCCCGTGATGCCGGTGGGGTTCGGCGGCCGTTGATCATCGTCTACGATGAAGGTCACAATCTGTCCGAACAGCAGACCCAGATCTTGGCCGAACTGGAGCCGGAGGCCTACCTCTTGGCCAGCGCGACGCTCAAGCTGCCCTTGAACTTTGCTAAAACCGTGCTGGCTCCCCAGGAAAGCTGGGTCGATGAGGCGGGCGAGGATGAAGCCAGTCTTGAGCGTTTTGCGCTGTTGGCAGCGGTTGACGGGAAGGGCGCTGCCGACGCCACTGCATTTGCCATCACCGCGGTGGACAGCAACGCGGTCATCAAGGCTGAGCTGATCAAGACTTCCATTCAGTTCGACGGCACCACCGCGCCGATGGAACGTTGCTTGGACGATCTCCATGATCGGCTCCAACTGATTGAGCAGGAAATTCAGGGTCGGGCGCTGGGGTTCACACCGAAGGCCATCTATGTGTGCAAGACCAACATCACCGACGACGGTGATAAGGACGATCACACCAAGCCCTTTGAACACCGCAATGCTCCGCCGATCCGCATCTGGCGCTATCTGGTTGAGCAGAAGAAGGTGGACCCGGCCAAGGTGGCCATTTACGCCGACCTGAAATTCGCCGATGGCAACAAGCCCGACGCAGTGAATTTGTTCTCGAAGGGCGAGAGCGATTTTGACGAATTTCAGGCCGGCGACTTTCAGCACATCATTTTCAACCAAGGTTTGCAGGAAGGTTGGGACGATCCTGCTTGCTACCTTGGCTACATCGATAAGTCGATGGGTTCTCAGATCAAGGTTGAGCAGATCATTGGCCGCGTTCTGCGCCAATTCGACGCCAAGCATTACGATTCACCGTTGCTCAACAGCGCCCATTTCTTCTTGCGTGTGGACAAGAAGAACGTGTTCACCGAATCGATCGAGGCCGTGCGGGCCAAGCTCCAAGAATCTGGAGCAGCCATTGAGATCGTTCATACCTATGGCGGTGGGGAGGGCGGTTCAGAAGATCTCGGCCCCAAAGAGGGGGTTTCAGTGCTCCTTCATCAGGTCCATGCGGACGCCGACGACGCAGTGGGTGCCATTGCCCAGTTGGTAGCGCAGTTCCCCACCTTTAAGGAAGGAGAGATCGATACTCAGGGCGACGCACACAGCAAGACCGAGACGGTGGACATCTCTGACTTGGCCAAGGAGATCGGCCACGACTGGACGGCCAGTGGGCACGCGAACCGGGTGCGCCTGCGTTGGCTGGTGAGCAACGCCATCCGTGGGCGCTCTAGGGCCGCATTGGCCGTGGTAGACCTAAAGGCTTCCAAGTTTGACGTGAGGGTGGAAGCCGGTAGCAACGCCGCAGCTGCAGCTGACACCCTGGCTAGGGAGATCGTGTCCACCTACTACCAGCTGACCTCGCTGGTGTATGAATCTGAGCTGGAGTTCACGTTCTCGACCATGCGCGTGCCGAAGAAGGCGCAGGCCTTCGAGAACGGCCTCTATCCGCGATACGCAGGCCTCAACAAGTTTGAAGCCCCGTTCGCCGCCGCCTTGGACAAGGCCGGACACACATGGCACCGGAACCCGAGCAATGGGGGCTTCCGTATTCCGCTGTTGTCGGAGGGGGACAGTGCCTCCTTCTCACCGGACTTCCTAGTCTGGAAGGGCAAGTATGTGTTCTGCCTGGACACCAAGGGCTCGCACCTGCTCACCGATGCCGTGGCTCGCAAGCTGTTCGATATCCAAGATGAGGGGGCGACCAAACTGTTGACCCGCTTTATTTCCGAGGGCAAGCAAACCGCGATCGGTGGCAAGGCAACAAAGGATGGCTACACCGTATGGAAGATGAAGAACGGGTCGCCCACTCCGATCCATGTGTCTAATCTCGATCAAGCCGTGAAGGAATGTTTGAAGGCTTGACAGACTGACTCTAGACATCTCCCGTGGCTAGGGAATGCTGTCTCACATTGGAGAATGCTGGATGAGTGAAGCGGATCTCGTATGCGAAAGCGTCGAGTGGGTGAGGTGCGAACTGCGTGACCTCATGGGTAAGCAAAAGAAGGAACGTCCGTGGCTAAAGTGCCCCAATGAGCGGGAGTGGGCCATTGCCAAGCTCTGGGACCCGGACATGTCTGACACGGAGTGGGCATACGTTCTTAAGCTCCTGCGCCCGATCATTGCCGAACGACAGCGCCGGCGCATCTTGGAGGTGATCGGCGGTGCCGCAGCGAATCCAAAAAAGATGCCTCGTCGGAAAATGTAGACCCTGCATGCGGCCGTTGTTTCCTGCTCCGGCGATCTGAAAGATGAAGATGGCAGCCAAATTCAACCAAATTCTCATCGTGGATTCCCTCCCGGAAGGCCAACTCAACACCGCAGCCCGCCTGTTCGCGGATGCCCAAGACTGGGCGCGGGTGATCGGCGACGTTCCTCACATCGCCAGCGTTCGTGTTCCTTCCAGCGGGGCTTTTCTCGATCTGTTGGCCCAGCTTGCTCAGCAAGCATCCAGGGAGCCCTGCGTGCCGTTGCTTCACATCGAGTGCCACGGTGGAGAGGGCGGGCTGGAGTTCGCTGACGGGTCTTGGTTGACGTGGGATGACATGAAGCCGGCGTTCGTAAACCTCAACGTGGCCACGCGCTTGAACCTCATCGTGGTGGTGGCCGCGTGCCATGGCGGCGCGATCGCTGGTTTTGTTCGTGCCGAGCAACGTGCGCCATTTTGGGCTTTCCTGGCTCCAAAGCGACAGATATCTGCAGGTGATCTGGAGGCGGCTCTGTCTGCGTTCTATCAAGCGCTGCTCATGACACGATCGTCAGAGCGCGCGATGGACGCCCTCCGCGCAACCCATGCGGGGCAGGAATTCTGGCAGCTGAGCGCACAAACCATTTATCGATTGATAGTTGAGGGCTACGCAGAACGCCGCCTTACGGAAGATGCTGTGCAGAAGGACGCAGAACGTCTGCGAGCTCGCGCTGCCGCGCATGGCGCGATGTGGTCACAAGCTCAGGTTGAGGCAATGATCCGCGATCCCGGAATCTTTGAAGGATTTCGCCGAGAGTTCTTCATGGTAGATCTGTATCCCGACCACGCAGAGCGCTTCCCCGCCGTGGCGGCTTAGCTTCGAGTCCGCGCGACGACAGGTCATCTGACCCGCACCAACTGGTCCCACCGGGTGGTGTAAGCCGGCGACAAGTTTTTCTGGTTCATGGCCCACACGGGCTTGGCCAGCGCTGGCCCCTTCGATCGCCAGGCCGAGGACGCCATGCCCATGGTGCCCCGGCCGAACTTCGCGTTGGCCTGATCCATGACCTTCATGAGCGCTTGCGAGCGGGGATCGATGCCGGCGAACAGATCGCCTTGGTGGACATCGCCGTGCGTGAGGTCGAGCAACCCCACGCCGGCTTTCTTGTAGCGGTAGCCGGTCTTCCACATCGCCTTGGCCAGCCCTTGAGCCACCAACAGCACTTCGCGGGTGTCGCTCGTCGGGCCGATGAAGTTGAACGCCTTGCTGGGGTGATACTGCGCCGCGCCGGGCTTGAAGGGGTTGGTGTTTAGCCACACCCACACCCCGCTGGCCTGCAGCGAGCGCGACCGCAGCTTCTCGCACGCCCGCTGGGCGAACGTAGACACGGCTTGCTGAAGGTCTTCGAGTGAAGTGACCTCCTGGCCGAACGAGCGACTCACCACGATCTGCTGCCGCTCCGGTTCCACTTCCTCCAGGTCGCTGCACACCACCCCCTGTAGCTCCCTTTGCGTGCGCGCCAGGGTGACCCCGTAGCGGGCCCGCAGGGTGTCGGGATCGGCTCTGGCCAGGTCCGCCGCGGTGAGGATGCCTTCGGTGCCCAGTTTGGCCGTGAGCTTGCGCCCCACGCCCCACACGTCTTCCACCGGATAGGTTTCGAGCTCGGGCGAACCGGGCAGGGCGGTGACCACCCCGTGCGGTGTCTTCTTGGCCAGCTTGTTTGCGAGCTTGGCCAGCGTCTTCGTGGGGCCAATGCCCACGCAACACGGGATGCCCACCCATTGGAGGATCTGGGCACGGGCCTGGCGGGCCATCGCTTCGCGTTGCTCCGCCAGAACGCCGTCGAAGGTCACGAACGATTCGTCGATGGAGTAAACCTCCACGCGCGGGAACCACTCCCGCAGCACCGACACCACCCGACCTGACAGATCGCCGTAGAGACCGAAGTTGGCCGAGAAGATTCGCAGCTGTCGGCGGATGTGGGGCGGCGCCTCGTGGATGGGCTGGCCCATCTTCACTCCAAGATCCTTGCACTCCTGGCTACGGGCGATCGCGCACCCGTCGTTGTTGGACAAAATGCACACCGGCTGGCCGCGCAGGGAGGGATTGAAAACCCGCTCGCAGCTTGCGTAGAAGTTGTTTCCATCCACCAAGCCGAACATGTCAAAGGGTCCTCGGGTCCACGTTGTGCCACTGACTGATTTCTTGCTCCAAGCCATCCCATGTCGCTTGGAGCTGCCGCCTGTCACCGGTGAAGAGCGGCTGATCCAGGTGCGCGAACTGGTCGAACTGCGGATGGGGGAGGACGGTGCCAATGCCACTGAAGCAGAACCACTCGCCCACCAACTGGGCAATCTGGGCCAGTTCCTTGATGGAGCCCTTGGCGTCGTCCAAGTTCCACTGTTGAAGCGCGCGACCGGTGCGGCTGAACTCCGTCGCCGCGTGGGCGATCTCGACGTTGACGTGTTCCACCACGCCGTCCAGGCGTGCCAGACGGCGATCCAACGTATCGAACACCTCTTCCCGAATCAGATCGTCTGGGGTTGACGTTGCGGGAGTGGTTCCGCTCAGCCAGTCGAACACGGCATGCCGTTGGACGGACGGTTCGTAGTGATACTCGCGAGGCACCCAGTGGGCTTGGCCAGGCGCTTGGGCGCGCAGGAACCGCCAATACCGCTCTTCCGTGGCCGAGTAGTTGTATTCCAGGCCAGCGATGTTTTCCACGAACACCCGTCGGGTGATGCGTTGTCGAACTTCTCTTGCATCCATCAGCAGGCCGCCCAGGGAACACACCCCACGTTGGCCGTGGATGGTTTCCCGCTCGGCCAGTCGCCGAACGCCTTGCATGGTGGTGCTCCAGAAGCCGGACACGAGCATTTCCAGCACCATGCCATTGAGCCGCTTGCCTCCATCGGCATCGGGGGCTTGGCGCACCATTTCCACGACGCAGGAGAACGCGGCTAGATCCCACGTCAGCTTGGACAACGCCTTGGAAATGGCGTTGTCGTCGGTGTCGAAGACGCGTTTCCAGAGCTCGATGCGCTGGCGCATCACGCCTCCTGGATGATCGACACCCCAGCCAGTGCGTCGCCGTCGTTTTCGCGGCGCCGCACCTGGGACAACACGCCCTCGAACCGTTCCAGCTCGCCTTCGTCGGTGGCGGCCCGCCGGTAGGTGTCCCCGTCGTCGAGCACGTCCACCACCACGGCCACGCCCGTGCCGTCCTCGGCCAGGGTCACCTGGCTTTCGTAGATGCACGTGCCGGTCCACGAACGCCAGCAGCGCAGCGTTTCCCCGTCCAGCCACACCGCCCACCGATCGTCCATGTCGCGCGGCCAGAGGCCCTCGCGCAGGCGCACCACATCCTCGGCGGTGAAGACATGGCCACACCGGATGGGCCAGCGCGGCCCCTCCATCGGTTTGAGCTTGCTCCAGCGGCTTGCATCGTCCATGTCAGCGCCTCAGTTGTTTTCGGAAGGACCAGGTCACCACGCCCCACACGTCCAGCTCCACGTCTTCCGGCACGACGATGGGAGCGTTGGCGGGATTGCCCGAATGGAGCTCGTATCGGCCTGCGCGCAGGCGCAGCTGTTTCACGGTGAAGCCACCCTCCCAACACACCATGACGATGTCCCCATGGCGGGCGGAGAGTGAGCGATCGACCACCAGGGTGTCGCCCGGGAAAATCCCGAACTCGACCATCGACGTGCCGGTGTCCGCTTCAACGTAGAACGTGGCCACCGGGTTTCGAACGACCCGCTGGTTGATGTCCAGGACGTCCTGCGAGCCGTAGAAGTCCTCAGCAGGCGAGGGGAAGCCACACGTGGCCCGCACCGGCAGCAACGGCAGGTGCAGCGGCAGGGGATGGAGATGGGCGGCGCCTAGGTAACCGGGCGGGAGCGTGGTGTCGAGCATGGCGGAAGTCTCTACAAGTCAGAATCACCCGGTGAGACGCACCGGGGAGACAGGCTAGACCGACGCTCGAGGAGCCGCCAATTAGTATTTCGCTGAACGGGCTGAAGCCCTTGTCACTGCGAGGGTGGGCGAGGCCGTGAAACCGAGGGGGCGGTGCGCAGCGTCGGTTCCACGCGCAAACGCTTAGGGATGATCGGGTGGTCCGAATGCTCTTTGGTCCAGGAGGTCGAGCAATGTCTGCGCCACGTCGAGGGCGGCGCGACCCCATTCGTCGTCGTCGCCATCGAAAGGTTGCTCGCCCGGATCTTCTTTGCCGCCATGGAATAGGTTATTGCGCACGCGCTTGGTCGCTTCCACTAAGGCGCGGGCGTCGGATTGAACTTCGTTGGGTGGCTGAAGAGGGCGAGGCTCGAAGGTTGCCTCGCGCTGGCCACCCGCATTGACGACCACCTGAACTTTCGGTCGATCACGGGCTCCCCCAAGCATCTTCTGACGAGTAACCGACCCCAACCGAAGGACGAAGTCGGCAGGTGGAAACCTGTCCACCTGCGCCTTCACTTCGGACCAGTCCACCATCGCATTGCCGAACCGATCCGCTTTCAGAAATGCATGACGGCGCTTGAGCTGGTATTCGAGCAAGGCGAATGCGCGAAACAATGGGATGGCGAGGTTGTCAGAGACGGGCATGACCACATCGTAGCCCAGCCTCCTGCTACCCCGCAGCCTTCCACGGACGCCCCTGGCGGGCAGCGATATCCGCCGCGTCCTCGACCCCTTTCATCCACCAGTGGGTGTCGTCCAGGTGTGGCAGCGCGCCGCGCTCATCCAGCAGGCGGTCCAGTGCTTCGCATACGGCGAACTCCGCGTCCCGCTCTCGGCTGCCCGGTGGGTGCGCGTGCGCCCGGCCGTGGCGATATGCGGCCAGGGTCTTGGCGCCCATGTTCCGGCCCTGGGCCAACTTCGTGCTCACCAACGGATCAGCCCCGTTGTCCAGTAAGGCGCAAACGGTCGGAGCGTCAGCAGTAAGCAGGGCGACGTGGAACGGCGAGTAGCCACGGGCGTCGTGCGCGTTGGGTTGGGCCCCGCGCCCGATCGCCGCAGCCACCTGAGCGGGGTTGCGCTGTTGGATTGCAGCGAGCAACTCGGTGTTGGCCATGCGTCCTCCTTTCCCACTGGTTTACCGCGGCAGCGGAAACGCGCAAGGGGGCAGGCGTTTGAAAAACTGTGGGGCAACCCCAGCAGTTTTTCGCTTTAGTCGGGAATGCCCACTGGACAGATGGATCTTATCTGCTTGCATGGGGTTGAAGGGATACAAATGTATTCCATGGGGGAGACGGGGATGGGGATCGCGAAAACCATTGATGGGGCGGGAGGAAAAACGCTGAAGCGGTCGAAACGTCCACCCACCCGAAACGCCGAGCTCTACACCGTGACCGTCTACCCCGAGCGAAAGAACGCCGCGATCGCCGTGACTTGGCGCACCCCCACGGGGCATGCGAGAAGCCTTAACCTGGGTTGCCACGCCTTGCGGGTGATCGAAACCCAATCGGGGCTTCCCGACACCAGCAACGGGCAGATCGCCTTTGAGCTTCGCATTCCGTTGCCGATGCTCGTGGCCATCCAGGCAGAAATGGGAATCGATAGCCGGCGGCGGAGGCGGGCCTATGTGCAAGCCATCGAGCGCGCTATCGCCATGACGCGGGAGCTGGGATTCCCAATTGGTGGGGCAAACCCCATCGGGGTTCCCCTCGACTTCAACGGCATGCTGCTCCCCGAAAAGCCGACCCTTGTCACGGACAAGCGGCGAGCCGGGGTCCCAAGGAGGCCATTGTGAAACCAATCAATGGAATCAGGAAACGGGTGAAATGGTGGATTGACGAGCTTCGTGATCTCAATCCCTGGGGGCAAGTGAATTGGTGGATCGAAGCGTTTCGTGATCCCAGAAAGGGCTTGGATGACGACCCCTGTAAGGCGCGAGTGGACTTCTTCCTCTTTACGACGTTTTCCCCCCTCTTGATCCCCTACCTAAGGGTATTGGAGCGCCTCGGAATTCGCGTGGGTGTCAGGACTAAGCGGTGGCAGCGGTTATGGAAGGAGCCGCCTATCTTTCGGTTGTTGCGGTTTCGCCACAAGGAACGGGAACGATTCTATCTGAATGAACTTCAGCAACTGATTGCTGAAGGCGCCGATGTGAATGCTCGGGAGAAGGAAGGCGGAGAGACCGCGCTTCACCTGGCTGCACGATGTGGGCGGGTGGCCGTCTGTCGCGTGCTGTTGGCGGCTGGGGCAGATCCGAATGCCGAGCGTTCCGCGCAAGATTTCTCCGAGGAGGAGGGTATCTGGGTGCCCATCTTTTCGGCTTACCTTGAGAGCAATGTTGAGTTGCTCGAGGTGTTGCTGGAGGCGGGGGCGGACCCCCATGTTGAAGCATGGGTGCGAAAGCTTGCTCCAGAGGAGAAGACGCACCCTGATGCGTGGCTTGAACAGCAACGTCCGGAAATACGCGATCGCCTATGCAGATGGGAAACGGAACAAGAGGCCCTGCGTTTGGATGCGACTCTCCCTGGCGCAACGAAAGCCGTTCCGAATAGTAGGGCACGGCTATGAGGGTGATCCCATGAACCTGCAACTCACATGCATCTGCCGGGAGGACGTGTTCGCCGATGGGTTTTCCTTCGCAGAACTGCTGGACGCGCCCTTGGCCGCGTTGCGCTGGGGTGGTGCGTGGTTGACCCAGTTGAAGCCCGGTGGGCCGGTGACCGAGGGCGCCATGCGGCGCTTTGCTATGGGCCAGGAGCTCGATGGGCAACAGCGGTTGTGGGAAGGCGAAGACCACCACACCTGTGCGGCGGGCTACCGAGTCTCGTTGCGCCTGCCCAAAGGGTTCGCGGCGTTACTGGACACCGACAGCGAGGAGAGGGCACGACTACAGGCTGCCCACCGCCACGCCGTTGACCATGCGCTGTCGTCCCTGCCGTTCCAGCGTGATCACCGGGTGCTCTTCGTTGCATCCGATCGGTTGGAGGATGACTGGACGCACCACTGGTTGTTCGCCATCGCATGCGCACCGAACGGAAAGTGGGAACGGCTTGCGCTGAGCTTGCGGTTGGCGGCCAGCGAGGACGCTTACACCCACGCCATGGGTGCCTTCATGGAAGCGTTGCTGGAGACCAAACGATTGGAGCGCTTCTTCCGCCCAGCCCCCGTGGGCCGACCGAGGCAGAGGCTGTGACGCTGACGTCCAAGCCTCCCTTGACGGCCGTGCTGCCGAAAGTGTCCCTTTCTTCAACCTTGCGCCAGGCATTGGCCGCACGCGCTAGAGCAGCCGGGGTGAGCGAGAGCGAAGCCGTGCGCCAATGGCTCACCGCCTACCTGGCGCGCCCCCAGCTGCTGCGCTCCCCCGTTGCCGGCCCCAGGGACGACCGCCTGCCGCCTATCCGGGCTTCCCGAGACCTGGCCGACCGCGTCCGCCGCGAGGCGCAGCGGCAGCACGTGAGCGTGGCGGAACTCATCCGTCGGGTGGTTGCGTTCCACGCGTTCTGAGGCGCAACTTGGCCACGCTCGGCGGGTGCCACTTGCCCTTCGCCAAGCGTTTCTGCACGAACGCGCGGTAAGCCTCGGGGGAGGGCGGCGATTTGCGTTTGTGCCGGCGTGTGTTGCAGAGCCAGCAGGCGGCAGCGATGTTGCCTACCACGTCCTTGCCGCCTTCTTGTTGGGCGACCAGGTGCTCGGCGGTGCAACGGAGCGGCGTGGCCGTTTTGGCGCGCAGGCCGAACGGCTTTAGTTCATCGGGAGAGGCGTTCCACATCGGCACGCTGCAATAGCAGCACCGGCCCTTCTGGGCGAGGAAAGCCTCGGTTCTCAACCGTTGGAGTTTGGGCATGCTTAGATCTCAAAAGACAGGAAAAACCATCCCGTCGTCGCTTGTGCGATCGAATCGGGAACCTGTTGCCTTGAGCTAAGCAGGCAATACGCCGGGGGCATTTCCCCTCGCGGCAAGGGAGTTATCGCGCCCAGGGGCGATGGGTGTCAAGATGGGCCATGACTACCCTTGGACAGTTGACTGGCCTGCTCGACTCCCTGGAAGCACGTTTTCAGGAGCTGCCAACTTCGAGCTCCCACGGACGGAGAATTTTGGATGGCGTTGGTCGGAGACGCCGATGTGATTGAAAACGAGGCTGGTGACCACATCGATCCCGTGAACCGCTGGATCAACATTATGTTGCGCCGGCACGGGCGCTACTTGGTGGCATTGAGGAGGGGCAGTGAGTCTTTCTAAGCGAATGATGGGGTTGGACGACGAATTGCCGGAGGTTGATTCGGAGGCTTTCAGCGACCTGGACACCTGCGAGGTCGAGGACGACTGGTTGCGCGCAGCCGATCCCGAGCAGCAATCGGCCGCGATGCGGCACTGGCTGATGGCCCGTTACTGCGATCCGGCTAACGAAACCCCCTATAACTCCGAAGTGGGCTACATCTACACCCGCGGTGGTCCCTGGCATCCCCGCGACGTGCTCATGGAGCGCTTTGAAGGGGTTGCCGACTTCGACACGATCGAGCAGCTGGTGGCCGACATCTTCGCCGAGATAGGTGATGAGTTGGCACCGACAGCGCTCACCGCCGAGGAAGACTGGGATGTTGAGGTCGAAACCGCCGACAGCCCCATCCAAGATCTCCGGAAACGGTCGGGCGACCTGATGTTGGTGCTGCAGATGGAAGGGCCCGAGCCCGGCAAGTTTCAGGCAAGGAACTTGGTTTACGCCGCTCTGATCACCGCACTGGAAACTTTCCTGTGGGAAACGGCTGTGTGGTGGCTGGCCAACGAAGCTGGCAGCGTCGACCGTCTGGTGGCCGCACGGGCATCCTTCTCGAGTGATCGCCGGTTGAAAGACATGGTGGGCGGAGAACAGATGGAAATGGAAGGGCGACGACAGCGGATCCACAACGGCATGAAAGACATGGTCTGGCATCGCTGGCGCAGCAACTGGCCGTTCCTCGCGGCTCTGCTGGACGTTGAGATGCCTAGCCATGACACGTATGGCTTCACTGCAGCCGCGTCGAAACGACATGACATCGTTCATCGGTTCGGGCAGAACAAGGATCGCACCGAGGCCGTCTATGCGACCACCGCCGAGGTGGAGGCCCTGGCGGACGCCGTGCTGGCCTTCGCAGATGACTTGAACGCCCGTATTGCGGCGAGAGGGCTTTGACATGTGCCACTCTGACGAAGACGAAGACGAAGACGAAGACGAAGCGAGGGCTTTTCACGATGGGCGCGCCCCGTATTACGAGCTCGTCAAGGCCACAGCCTGATGCGTTTCAGCGAGCGCGAGATCGGCGCGTTGGTGTTGGCCCTTGCCGTGGGCGGTCTGCTGTTCGCATTGCTTGACGAACCCAACCTACCGTCGCGGTGTGCCGACGGTTGGCACTCGCCCTCTATCGGGGAAACCGGTGCGTGTTCACACCACGGTGGCGTTGTGCCTGGGCGCGACCCCACCCCATGGTGGAAACGCGCGCTTCCCCTCGGGGCTGGCTTGGTGATTTTCCTGGTGCCAGCTTGGCGCAACGGGGCGTTTCGACGCCAGACGCATGATCCCATGGCCACCTTCACCGATCCGGTGTCGATGGAGATTCGCCAAGCGATGGAGGAAGGCAGCGATGTTCGCTTCCTCTACACGAAGGAAGGGCAGGTGCCGCAGTGGCGCACCGTGACGCCCTTGGAGTTGACACACCTGCACCGCGCCAGCCATGCGTCCCGGTGCGTATTGGCCTACTGCCATCTGAGGCAAGCCAAGCGTCACTTCGTCCTGTCCCGTATCGAGCAGATGAGTCGCGTGGCGGCTATGCGCCCGTAATCTAACTTCCGGCCACTATTTGGCCTCTACCCAGCCTATGGGCTATAACCCATGGCTCCCTTGAACGGAGGTGCCCCTTGGCCCTGACCACCCTGAAATCCCTCAACGCCGAAATCAAACAGCTCGAAGCCCAGAAGAAGTTGGTGGAGAAGCGCGACGGCGAGGTGCCCAAAGCCCTGGCGGTCCTGCAGAAGTATGCGAAGGTCCTCAGTCCGGCCCAGCGGCGGCAGGTGGCCAAGCTCATCGGAGAAACGATCGACGCCAAGCCGGCGCGTGCCGCCAAGGCCGCCGCGGGTCCCCTCAAGGGACGCAAGCTTGGCAAGGTGGCGCCGAAGTATCGCCTTCCTACCGGTGAGGCGTGGGCAGGCCGTGGCTTGGCCCCCAAGGCCTTCACCGCGTGGGCCAGGTCCGCAGAGGGCAAGGCGTGGGCCCAGGCCAACCCGGGCAGCAAGTTCCCGTCGGCTGATGGGACGGTGAAGAAAGCTCCGGCCAAGGCGGCCAAGACTGCGGGCAAGCCGGTGAAGAAGGCCGCCCAGAGGGCCGTCAAAAAACTTGCGAAGAAGGCCGTCGCCAAGAAGGCCAGCAAGAAGGCCAGCAAGAAGGCCTGATCATGCGCGGCCTGTTTCCCAAGAAGAAGGGCCGGCTCTCGCCCCAAGGTAAGGCCATTGCGGCGGCCCACGCACTCCTGGACACCATGGAGGGCCGCCTTGACGAGAAGGCGGCTGGGCGTTGGTTGCGAGACGAGGTCGGGCTTCAGTGGTCAATGCTGACCTGCGTGCAATACCTCTCGGGAAAGGAAGCCCTCGGGGCGCTAAAGGCGCTGCCGAACGACTGGTCGGAGCGCGGTCGCACCAAGCAGCACCTCCAAGCCGCTTCCATCCTGGCCGCCCATGCCGTCGCAAACATGAGGCAAGACGGGAGAATGCTGTGCGCCAGCGACTTTGCTCACGAATTCAAAGGAAAGACAGTCGAGCAGTGGTTGGCTGAAGCTTCCATTGATGCGGCGAGCGGTGCGGGGCCAAGCGTCTGACAAACTGGCATCGGAGCGTTGGCAGCGGATCCGTCAGCTCAATCTCCGTCCCTGATCGGAGGTGCCCCCAACCCTGGCGCCTCTAGGCATGCTCTGACCTCGCTGGCGCCCATGGTCACCCATTGTGGATAGAGCGCGTTTGGCTCCCGATGCTTTGTCTTGTTGGCATTCCTTGGGCCGGCAATGCAGTGTTCGAGAAGCCCTCTATTTTCAGATCGTTAGCTCCTTCGATCGAGGCCGCGCTCCACCCGGTGGTTCCAAGAATCGGGATCTCAAGCTGGGCGCTTGTCGGCCGCTAACCTCACGGACGACCAGGCTTGTGGTGCCAGTTGCGCAAGGGGGCGGGGGCACAAACTATGTTCTCCACTTTCTCAATCCGTGCGACGAGATTTGGTTCCACTGGCGTCCCAACCAACACAAGGAGCTTCAAGATGGCATTGGATATTTCGGCCGCCCAGGCGCGCGGCAACATGGCCTCGGTGCGCGATCAGTGGGTGTCGGCACACTTGGAGCAGATCACTGCGGTGATTTCGGCCGCCTCCGACAGCGGCGAGATGGCAGCTTCGTATGAGCTCCAGGTGAGTGAGAGCCAAGAGGCTGGGCTTGAGCGAGTCATGGAAGCCTTGACGGTCCAAGGATTCTCTGTAGTTCGGCGTGGTAGGCGCACTGTTGTTAAGAAGTCGGCTGTGCGACGCAGCCTTGCTGACCTCGCTGCCGGCAATCCGGTGCCGGAGGGCGAGACGGGTCACAAGGAAGATGTGGTGTTGGATATCAGCTGGGCCGATGAGGAGGAAGTGTCCGAAGACGCAAGTGGTTTCAGCCTGCCGCTGACCCCGGCGCCGTTGATCTGATCACCTCGCCAAGCGAAAGGAGCTCGTTTTGAACACGATTGTTTCGGCTGCAGACCTCCGCCGGACGGCGCAGCAGCGTTCCGACGCCTGGGCGGACAAGGTTCTGTCCACGTTGACCACCCACATCGATGCAGCGTCCCGCGGCGGGCATGGCGCGTTGCGCTTTGCGATGGATACCCCAGTGATCGCTGGCGGGCTGGAGCGGGTGTTGAAATCACTCGATGCTCAGGGTTTTGTGGTCACCAACGTCGCGGGGGAGGGTGAATCCCCGATTCTGATGATCCGTTGGGATGAGACTGCTGCGTCCGTGGTCATGGGCACGGTGGCGTTGTCCGATCCGCCCGGTATCGGCAACCTGTATGAAATGTTGTCAACGTCGGCGGTAGCCGTCGCCTTGGAACGCACCCAGATCAACAAGTTCCACACCAAAGGTGGAACGGGCTTCGCCGCCGAAGAGGCAAACGCGTTTGCCGACACCCTTGCTGGCCGTAAGGTTGAGCAGGTTGGCGCGGACAATTCGCTCAATGGCCCGGATCGAATCGTCGATGGCGTTCGGATTCAGACCAAGTATTTCGCGACGGCGAGGGAAACGGTTGGATCGGCGTTTGGAGCGGATGGGTATCGATACGAAGGGCAGTTGCTCGAAGTGCCCTCCGATCAGTATGAGGACGCAATCGAGCTGATGCGCAAGCGCATCAGCAGCGGTCAGGTGCCGGGGATCAGCGATCCGGCGGAAGCCGAGCGCATCATCAAGAAAGGCAGCACGACTTACCGCCAGGCGAGGAACATCGCCCGAGCCGGCAACATCGATAGCCTGACTTACGACATGAAGACGCAGAGCATCGCCTCCAGCTATGCGTTTGCGATCTCCTTCTCCATCAACTTCGCTCGGCAAAAGTGGGATGGGCGAACCAACATGGAGGCGCTCAATGGTGCGCTGACCATGGCACTGGAATCCGGTGCAACTTCCTTTGTTTCTGGGATTGCCACCGCCCAGATCCTGCGAACCAAGGCCGCGGCCATCGGAGTGGTGGCGGCCCGTGATGGGGTCAAGTTCGTGTCCCAGAGCGCCCTTGGCCGCAGTGCAATTCAGAAGGTCGCTCAGGTGTCCTTGGGCAAGGCTGTCTACGGGGCCGCTGCGGTCAACCACGTCGCCAAGCTGTTGCGGACCAACGCCGTCACAGGGGCTGTGACCACTGCCGTGATTTCTGGCCCGGACTTCTACCGGGCTGCGTTCAGTCGCAACATTTCTTGGGCGCAGTTCGGTAAGAATCTGGCGGTCAACGGCGCAAGCGTAGCGGGCGGTGCTGGCGGCTGGATGGCTGGCGCTGCGGGTGGGGCCGCCGTTGGTTCGGTGGTTCCGGTCATTGGCACCGCCGCTGGTGGGGTGATCGGTGGCATTCTGGGAGCGCTGGCGGGTGGCACTGCTTCCAGTGTGGCGTCCAAATACCTGCTTGATGGGCTGGTGGAGGACGACGCCAAGGAGATGCTACGCCTGCTTCCTGGCTATGTAGAAGCCGTGGCGAACGACTACTTGCTGTCCGAATCGGAGACCAACGCGTTGGTTGAGATCATCAAGTCTCGGCTCAATGCGGCATTCTTGAGGGACATGTATGCGAGCAAGGACAGGGCTCGGTTTGTCTACCAAGCCTTCGAACCGGATTGCGAGAAGATGGCCAAGGCCCGCCCAACGATCACGCTGCCGAAGGAGACCGTCGTTCAGGCTTCCCTCGACGAGATCGAGGAAGAGGTGCTGAACCAGGTTGAGTGACGCGGCTGGCCGTGGCCCGGTGAGTTGTCGCCGGGCCACTAGGTTGGGAGTGCTGAAAGTTTCGTCGAGCGCGCCTAAGAAAAGACCCCGCGCCTGATCAGGCGCGGGGTCTCCTTTTGCTCCGTTGGCATCTCTGCGTCGCGGTGTCAGTCCTGGTGCTTCTGGCCGCTGTTCTCCACCTTGGTCACCTTAACGATGGTCGCGTTGTCGATGTCAAAGTCTCCGGTGATGGCGCAAATATCGTCGATCTTGCAAGCAGCAAAGATCTTGGGTGCAACGTTCTTGTCTTCCATCTCGAAATCGAAGGTGCCTGCATCCGGCGTTTCAAAGTTGCAGATCATCGACCCGCATCCATAGTGGCCGACGATGCGTTCACCCTTCAGGATTTCCGCATGGGCAAGCGCTGGCAGGGCCAGGGCCGCAACGAGAGCGAGGGTGGCGGTGCGATAAGAGAGTTTCATCCCGAGTCCTTGAGAAGTTGTCAGTTTGCTTGGGGTCAAGCATGCCCGAGCCATTGTCTGGCACTTTGGTGTATCGGAAGGACATCGGGAATCTTTAGGTTCTACGTTTTTAGTTCGCCAAACGAGCCCGACAGCGGTCGCCATGTTCCTTCAGATGTGCAGGGTTAGGTCGATTCGTGGCCAGCTGGGGGAGCCGCAAGGGAACGCCCTGCAGGTGGGCGTAGTCCGTCTGCAACAGCGATGGAGCCAAAGCAACGGTTTGTTCCTCGGTAACCCAAAGCAACCCGCAATCGAACAGCGTGTGAAGGTCTGCACGCAGCAGTAAGCCGTTGTCGATTCGGTCAGTGTGGTCACCGCGATAGGGCAGCACATGGGCTGCTTCCAACACCTCCACGGCTGAGCAGCCAGTGATGGCGCAACGGCTTCCGTAGGCATCGAGCAGTCTGGCGCGGAAAAGCGGCTGGCCGCGGCGCTGGGCCACGGCCCTCATGCTCCAGACGCGTGCATCGTGTTCTGAGTCGAGGGGAGGCTGATGCTCGAAGGCTTCTTGTTGTGCCTGTGCCTCGACCTTCAATTCGGGAGTCGATGCAATCTTGACCGCAACCCATGCGCCGTCATGCTTCTGCTGCAGGCTCCAGTGGCCATGGACGTTGGCGTTGAAGGGTTCATACGTCACCCCATGTTGCTTTCCTTGGCGGAACACCAGATCCTGGGGGTGGCTTGAAGTGGAGCGCCAGTCTGTTCGAGCCTTGTTGTGATGCCTGCGATTTGCATCGTTCACCGTCAGCAGCGTGAGGTTATCGCCGGCGTCAGAGTGGTTTTCGGTGGGGTAGCGCTCTTTCAACCAAGCGCGGATGTCCGCGATCGAGGACGGGCCTCCAAGCGCTGTGACAGCCTCGGCCACGTGCCAGTATTTGACCGGGGCTCGATCACTTCTGTTTCCGTCGCTCTTGGGCGTCGCCGCTACGCGTTCGAACGTCAACTCAAATCCGTCGGAGTTCAGTGAGGCCACCTGGCCTACTAAGCTGAAGTCGGGCTCAAAATCGTTGCGCACACGGGCTGCATTGCCCGCCGTGACTTCATCGGGCCTTTCAGACGTAGCCACCACGACACGGATGGGCAGCCCCTCATCCAGGGCTTGTTGGAGATGGCGTCGGAAGAAATGCTTTCCCTGTCCCTTCCACTGAGACGTATCACCAACGTAGCGCGATCGGTCCGGCTGGAAGTTGTGCGCCCAGAGACTTACCACCACTTGACGTGGATCGCCCCCAACGGCAGAGGAAGTGAACTGAGGGTTCTTCAGTTCCACGCCATACTGGCGGAACGCCTCTGTGATTCGCATGCTGAGTTCCTTAGATTGGTTTCCAAGAGGATGTAGGGTCTAGGACTGCGAGGTAGTGGCCTGCGGACAGCTTTTCGATCGAAGTAAGAAAGTGCCGGCGCAGGACGGGGTCCGTCGCGAGCTGGCCATGGATTGCAGAAAGGAATGCTTCCCGGTCCTCCCTCAGCCCGTCAAACGACCGCTGGATCGCGGCTTCAAAGTCTTCGTCTGGATGCTGCTGGCTGCGCGAGAACGTTGGCAGTGGGGTGTTCAACGGCGGCCGAGCGTCTTCGGGAGCGTCCCGGTGTGCCTCAATTGCTTCCGACAGCGATTCGTAAGCTTCTCTGAAGCGAGGGTCTTTCAGTTCTTCTTCCAGAGAGATTGCGGATCGCGCGAGATCCAACGCGCTTTCTATCGCGCTTCTTTCAACGAAGATTCGGTGCTTCAAGTCGGACGTCGCGCTTTGCACAGCGCTGGCGCGGGAAACGTTGCGGTTGATTTCCGCCAGCCCATTGTTGAAGGATTCGAGCATGGAGAAAAGCGTTCGCCTGGGAGATGCAGGCTGGGGAACGGAGGCGGGGCGGACTGGCCGGCTCGGAGGCACCACCGACGCGCGTTTGTGGGGCGACGGTGGAGTGGTGGGGAGGGAGCGGGCTGCACCGCGCCGCGTCGGCTTGTAGCTGCAAACGGGGAAGTTGGAACAGGCGCGAAACTCCCCGTAAGGGCCCGTGCGCAGCACCAAGACTCCTTGCTTGCAGGCCGGGCAGGGCGTTTCCTCGACGGCCTCGCCATCGGTGTTGGTGAGCACCACGGCCCCGTCTTCTTCCAGTTCGCGAAGGAACGTCGAGCATTGCCCCTGGGCGGTAAACATCGCCACGGTGCGCCGAGCCCGGGTAAGGGCCACGTAGAACAGCCGGCGCTCTTCGCCCAGCGGGAAGGTGTCTCCTTCGGGCATGGCAAGGGCCAATACCGGATCGTCGGTGCGGGTGTTGGGGAAGCTGCGCCGACGTGGGGCGCTGATCATTTCCGGGAGGATGACGTAGTCCGCTTCGCTGCCCTTGGAGCGGTGGATGGTCAGGAAGGACACGTCCACCCAACGGTTGAACCGGCCTTGCCTCATCGGCACATACTGCCGATCAGCGTTGTAGCGGCCCAAGACGTAAACCGACACCTTGCCGTTGCGCCCCGGTGGGATCGTGCCTTCGCGCACGCCCTCGGCCAGGTTCACCACGAATTGGTCAATTGCATCGGCCAATTTGTCCTTGCTGTCCACCTGGAGCGCTTGGAGCACTGGGCCATGGGCAGGGGTGGCCGAATGCACTTGCTTGGCAATCTGCCCCGGGTTCTTGGAGACAAACGCACCGGAGACGTCGCACAGTGCCTGGGGGCAGCGGAACGTTTGCTCCAGCTTGAGCACCTGGCCGTGGCCAAACCACTGGCGAAAGCCGGTCATCACCGACACGTCCGCGCCGGCAAAGCGGTTGATCGACTGCCAGTCGTCGCCCACGGCGAAGAAGAAGCGGCCCTTGTCTTGGACCAACGCGCGGCACAACCGTGCGCGGGCGCGCGACGCATCTTGGAACTCGTCGGCCATCACCAGGTCGTAAGGCGATTCCACGCGGCCGCTTTCCAGGTGGCCGGCGGCGAGGTTGAGCATGTCCTCAAAGTCGATGCCATCCTCTGCTGCCAAGGCTTCGTCCCACGCCGCCATCACCGGAGCCGCAATGTCCAGGAACATCTGGTAGCGCAGCTTGAAGGTGTCGGTGGGCATCGCGTCCAGCCGTTCCTGCAAATCCGAGGCGCTCAGGCCGTTGCTCTTGGCGTGGCTCATGAACGTGCGCACCAGCCCAATGAGCTCGACCGATGCCATAGGCTGCTGGCCTTCCTTGGGAATCTCCCGGTCGGGGTTCGGATCGAACACCAACCCACGGGCGGTCAGTTCGCGCTCCAGCCGATCAAAATCGTCGCTGTGGCGCAACCCGTGGCTGGTGGTTTCAAACAGCTCGGTGCCTTTGTCCGCGTGGAGTTGCCGCTTCCAAATCACTCCTTCCAAGTAACCTTCGAAGTGCGCTGGTGGCACGCCGTTGGCGTCGAGCGCGAAGTGCTCGTGGAACAGGTTCAAGTCGGGGTAGTAGAAATCGGGCTTGTATTGCCGGTGCGTTTCGTCGGCGGTTCGGTGGGGGTAGGGGGCCTCGTAGCGGTAATCGACTCCGTTCAAGAAGAGCAGGTTGGCGATCATCACCTCTTCCACGCTCTTCACCCGCTCGCCGCGGTTGGTGACCAGCGCGCCCTTGCCCTGGGCGTCCCACACGTCCGACGGCTCCGGTGCACCAAACGCCGGAAGGTCCTTGCCAAAGACGAAGCGGAACAGGTCCCACTGGCGGCGGAACGTGGGGGACCGGTCTTTGAGCTGGTCCACGATGTCGGTGAGCTTTCGAACCCCGCCGGCCGCGTCGGTGGCCCAGTCGGGAATGTCGGGCTTTTCCCCGGTGGCCTTGCCGATGAGGCGCAAACCCAGCGCGTGGAAGGTGGACGCCTCTACGGTCACGTCCGCCATGCCCAAACGCTCAAACGCCAAGCCCGCGCGTTCCTTGAGTTCTTCGGCGGCCTGTTTGTTGAACGCCAGCAGGACGATCCGTTTGGGATCCACGAACCCGCGTTGGATGGCGTAGGCCGCCTTGGCCACCATCGTGGAGGTCTTGCCCGAGCCGGCCGAGGCCACCACCTGCACGCGGTTGTCGAAGCACACCACGGCCCTTGCCTGTTCTGGGGTGAGCGGTTTGCTCTCCACCCGATCCAGCAAGTCTTTGCAGGCCACCAGCTCGCGTTCCACGTGGGCAGCGTTGAGCGCGGCCCAAGCAGGGCGGTGGTCGGCTTCCCACGCGGCCAGCGAGCGTTCGATCGCCTGGGCAGCCGGTCCCAACCGAACCGCCACGCCGGGCTTCTTCAGGCGCGATCGGAGGACGGCCGGGTCAACCGTGGGGCGGGCAGCGAGGACATCCTCCTGCTGCTCGTGGGTGAACCAGCGGCGTTGCTCGAAGCAACCCCGCTCTTGTTCTGCCTTGTGGTCCAGCCATGCGTCGATCGTGCCCTGTTGGTCCTTGAGGAACGCCACGTCCTCACGCAGGCGCTTCTCCTTCAACGTCACGTTCAACGCTTGAACCAAATCGGCGCCTTGGGCGTTGGGCAACCCGTCGGCCCTTACTTCCCGGCCCTGTCCAGGATGGAACGTGATGTCGGTCCAGAAGGTGCCGGCGTTAACGCGGTAAGTGGCCTCGTCCTCGACGTTGACCCGATAGGTGCGCCCGTCCAGCGCCAGGGCGAGCTCCAGGCCGTCCAAGCGCAAGCGCCAATCCGATGATCCCGTTACGCGCTGGCCCATCCACGACGGGGTCCATTCCTTCGCCATCCTTTTGCTGTCCATGCCCCGCGATCATCCAACGCTAAAGTGAGAAGCCGATCACGTCATGATAAAGCGTGAATGCCTGTGCGGGCGGCCACCTTGGCTAACCCCGGGTGCCAAGTCCCCTTGGCCATGCGCTGCTGGACGCGGGCGCGATATGCACCGGGTGAGGGAGCTGGGGTGGGGCGCTTGTGGCGCCGCAGGTTGCACAGGTGGCACGCGGCAACGACATTGCCCGCCACGTCCTTCCCGCCGTCCTGACGGGCCAGCAGGTGTTCGGCCGTGCATTGGAAGGGCGCTGCCGAACGGCGGCTCAGGCCCAACTCGTCGGGCGAGCACAGCCACATCGGACCGCTGCAGTAGTAGCAGCGGCCTTGCTGGGCGTGGAAAGAACGGGTGCGCAGGATTTTGAGGGTCTTCGTGCTCAACGGTGGGCTCCGGAATCGAAAAGGATTCCCGCGCCCCCATTGGGTGGACCTCGGGCACCCGGAGCCTATTGGCTATGCGGGCACAACACCGACGCTTTAGCGACCGGCAGGGGTTTTATACGCCGTGCCACGGGCCTGAGCAAGAGGGCGCCACTCACAAGTGGCCGTAGTCTCGGTTAGAACAACCCCGCTGAATCCAGGTGGTGATGTTGGCCCGGCAGAGATCCTCGTCCTGTCCGTCCACGTTGGTCATGCCCGATGGCGGCGCGGACCACATCTTCTGCAGCACGTAACGAGGCTCAACGCCCATGCTGGTCAGGTAGCCAACTATTTGCCGGTAGGGCTGGCTGTCAAAGGGGATGGCATGACCATCGGGTGTGTAGATCTGATGGAATCCGAGCTTGGGATAGGGCGACCAGTTCTGCCGTTCAACCCCAGCCATGAAGACCAATGGGCAGGCGGAGTAGCAGTTGTTGTAGAGGGTGGTGTCCAGCCGCTTGCGTCGAATGTAAGCACCGGCCTTCATGGCTTCATCGACGTAGCCCCCGCCGCTTCCCAGCATCACCACTTCTACCGTGGGGTTGGCCTCGATGGCGTCTTCGATCTTCTGTGCAAAACCGGCCTCAATATCACCCAACACCTTCAGGGCATGGCCCTCGTTCGTCACCACATAGAACGAGGATTGTCCCTCCTGCTTGATGTAGGCCTTGGGCAGGCCAAGCTGGCCGGCACAGTCCAGGTTCCAAGTGATCACACGTTCGTCGTGCGGCATGTCCAGCATGCGCTGAGCAACGCTGGCGAAGTTGCCTAGGGAGTTGCCCATGATTCGGAGGTCTGAAGCATTCTCGGTGGATTGAGTCTCGTAGTCCGGCTCGTATTCGATAGCCAGCGGGGTTACCAAGTCCGCCTTGTCCAGCAGCTGGCCGAGCACAAAGCACGTGTGCTCAGGGATGTGGATTTCGTTGAACGCCGTGCCGGCCGAACTTGCCCCATCGATGGACACGCCAGCCTGGAACACCTTGGTGCCCAATGCGTCCCTTTCTTTGATCAGCTTTCTCAGCCGCGCCACCACTGCCGGATCATCGGCGTGCCCCTTCGGTTCCTCGGCGGCGGGAGCACGCTCTTCCACCGGCACCGGTTTCGTTTCCGGTTCGGGAATCGGCTCGGGTAAGACCGGAGCGGGAGTCGGTGCCGCCACGGGCGGCGAGGGTGGTGTGGGCGCGTTGCATCCCGCGAGCATGGCCACGAGGGCCAGGCCAATGATCCGTTGGCTCATGGTGGTGTCTTCCCCTGTCGGGGGAAAGGATACCGGAAAGAGATCTTCACCACTTTTCAAATGAAAACCCTTGTGCAGCAAGGGTTCTTCGGTTTTTCGGATTGGTGGGCATAAGTATTACGTCAAGCCCGCTCGGCTTCGACGTTAACTGATGAGGATTTCAATTATGAGCAAACAAACTGTAACGCTGTATCGAATGACCGCCGACCACACCGGCGAGCACCTCCATGTCCTGTTCCAGGACGACCATCCAACGCTTCCATCGGTCTTGGGGCCGTTGGAACCGGTTGAGGTGGCAGCCGACCATCCCGTGAGGATGGTTGAAAGAGAACGCTGGCTGCATCGATGCAACCTGATGGACCGAGGATGGACCGTGCTGGGGTCAGAGCATACCTTCGGATGAGAAGGGGCCTTCGGGCCCCTTGTTCGTTCTGGCGCTGGTCTTCGACGGATCGAAGTCCCCGCCGATGGCTGGCAACGATCGAGGTCTAAGGGGGCGGGCCAGCTGCCTGCCCAGTGGCACTTGTCGCCAAGCTCTCCACCAAGCCACGAGGGGAGGGCGTTCTGAAACCGGGCCACTTCTCCATTGGGCGCGGTTGCCGGGTGCGAAACCTTGGGTCCACGCGCCCGAGCGCAAGTGCGTTGCACTCCTCCACGGTGTTTCGGCCTCTCTGGCCTCCTGCGCTGCCGCTCCGTTGCTGCCGAGGTGCTGCACGGCCTTTCGGCTCCCCGGATCGGTTCGCGAGCAATCCGCTCGAGCCCAACGGAGCAACACCATGGCCAAGAAGAATCCCCAGCCCGCCACCGACCGCCTCGACGCCTTTCTGGTAGAGGAATACGAAGTCCAGGGCGAGAAGCGTAGCAACTGGTCGAAGATCGGCGCTGCCTGGCCGCACCAGGATGGCAAAGGTTACCGCCTCGTTCTCAACGCCCTGCCAGTCAACGGGGTGGTCGTGCTCCGCCTCCCGGAGCCCCAAGACGCCTGAACCCCACGGGGCCCTTCGGGGTCCCTTTCATTTCCTAAGGGAGAACGCCCGTGACGACCATCAACGCCCAGTGGTGCACCGCTTTCAACGCCGCTCTGCAAGCGCACTTCGCCCTCACCATCCAGGACGCCGGGCTCACCGACACCGAGCTGCCCCGCTACGCCGACTTGGGGCCCAAAGAGGCCGCCCTCACGTTCGGCGAAGACCACGATCTGGACCGCGTCGATCACGGGTGGTTTGGCTAGCCGCTTTGGCTGCCATGCCATGCCCGACGGATGCCACTGGGACCAACTTGGCTCGGGCAGACTGTGAGGTGTGTCACGCAATCGGTAAACTGTGCCCGCGCCAAGGTAGGCGCTATCAGGGGCACCATGAAAAAGTTCGTTCTTCCTCTCGGCTTCTTGCTGCTGTCAGGCTGCGCCACGTTTGCGCCAGCGCCGCCGCGGCAGGTGGCTTTGACCACCACTTTCGATCCCAGCGAAGTTGCTTGGTTCTCTGAGAAAGGCACTGGCGCCATCACCGGCCAAGCCTTCTTCCAGACCCGGGGTGGTCAGCCCAGAACCTGCGCGGGGTTGGAAGTCTCTTTGCAGCCCAAGTCCGGCTATGGTCGCGAGCGCCTGATCGCGCTTTACGGCAGTGCCGAGAGCGGGTATACCACCGTGGGTTCGGCCAACGTGCAGTTCATCCCTGACAGCGCCGATTACAAGCAGGCGCGCAAGACATCGGTTTGCGACGCCCAAGGCAACTTCAGTTTTACGGGCCTGCCTGCAGGAGAATATTTCCTGACCACCGGCATCATGTGGTCCGTTCCCGGTCAAGAGTTCATGCCTCCGCAGGGTGGACTTCTGATGCAAAGCGTCAAGCTCTCGGATGGGGAATCCACCCGAGTCATCATGACCCGCTGAGGTTGGCCTGCCCAAAAACACCACGCCTTCAGCCGGCGGTTGAGTGAAATGGCCAGAGTGGGGGCCTTGCGTGCCCCCATCCTTTCAACCGAGGAAGTTGGATTCCTGGTCGCGTGTTTGCTCTAGCGCATTGAATTGCTGGGTCAGCGCCTGGAGCCCCTGCTGCAAAGCCGCGTTGTAGGTGAGTGTCTGGTGGCCGGCATGGGCGTCGGCGACTCCCGCAAGAGCCATGCTCCAAGCGACGGGCAGTAGTTGGGGGCTCGGATGGCTGGCAATGATCGTCAGCAGCCCATACTCCAAGGCCTTGATGTATCCGCGATGGGCTTCCAGATCGACTTCGCAGGCGTCCAGTCGTGCCGCCAGCTGTTCTAGGGTTTGGGCCATGGTTGCGCTCGACAGGGGAGAGACGAGGTCCGATAGTGGCAGAAAGCCGCCGGATCATTGCCATGAGCATCCTCAATGTTCTGCTGAGTGCCGATCAACTGGTTGTGACCGTGGACACATGGGCCGAAGACGCGCGCAGCGGACAAACTTCAGCCGGAGCCAAACTGCTCCTCATTCCCCAACACCAGCTGTTGCTGGCGACCCGTGGGTCAGCTCAGTTCTTCCTTAGAATCTACCAACTGTGCCTGGAGGCGAGTTTTCGGGCAGACTTCACGATGGAGCAACTGAGTGCTGAGCTTGGGCTCGTGATGGATCAGTTGTGGCCCAACTACGTGAAGGCCGTGGCCGAGGCTGGGTTGCCGGCGGAACACTGCACCACGGAGTTGGTCTTGGGTGGTTGGTCGCCCAAGAACGGCCGGATGATGGCCACGGCCTATGCCAAACACGACTTGACCGTTCCAGCGGTTGTCCAGCCCATAGGAGGACAGCTGGCGTCGCCCGGCGATCCGCTCAGGGAGTGGCCGCCCAGCATGGCCACCCAGGACCTGCTGGTGGCAGCGCAGCTCCAGGCTCGATACCTCAACGCCAGCATGGGGCGGACCGTCGCCGGCGGACGGTTGCTATTGGGCTTTTTGAAGCCTGGCCAGGCGGTGGTCAAAGACTTGGGCCAGATTTAGCCCTGCCAATTTGGTCACTCGGACCGTTCAAAGCATTGCCCCAGTCGAGCGCCGGCTGACGGGCAAGTGCAGCCGCGCCTGCAGGGTGATCGGGCTTTTCTCCCATTTCTTAGCTTTAGTCAAAATAGCCCCCTTGTGGGTTTCGCGTGTCGGTGTATCCCAGACGTATGACGTTCGTGATGCGTGCGTCTGACACCGACCAACGAAATGCAAAGGGGGAGAGATGTTCATTGGATTCAGACTGACGAAGCGGCTTGTCGTCAACGTCGTGGTTGCCCTGGTGCTGGCGCGATTGCTTTTCATGGGCATGGATGGCTTGGACCGGTTTTCCGATACGTGGAACCGCACCTTTGGGGCGAGCATGCCCAACGCCAGCGGGTTGCGCGGCGCCGTCAACGGCGCACGCCAGGTGTTCCCGTCTGGGCTGGACGAGTATGCGCGCCAAGCCGAACGGGACGCGGCCCAAAGCACCTCGCTCAAGGACGTGTTTGCCAGCGTGTTCGGACGCGTGAAAAACGAGGAGGTCATGTTGCCCTCCGCCATCAATTCCGCTGGAGGGGAGGGCTCGATCTATGATCGCTACGACCATTGACTTTGAGTGGCTGTCCATTCTCTCCGGGTGGTCCTTGCTCAACGACAGTGCGGCGCTGCTGCGCACCCCGGGCCACCGTTGGGCGGGCTTGGAGGGATTGCTTATCGGCTACGGCCTCATCGCTGGACAGTGGTTCGTCCTGGCCGCCATGGCCGGAGCGCTGGCATGACCACCGTCGGCGCGGTGCTGGCCGCCATGCTGGCTGCAGCGTTCCTGGCCGCTGTCCTGGGCTTGGCCGGTATCCATTGGGTCAATGCACGGCACGCAAGCGGGGCGCTTCGTGTGCGTTACCGTTTGCGTGCCCAAATCCTGGCCGGTTTGGCGTTGGCGTGGGTGCTCACCCTGGCGAGGCTGTCCACGTGAGCCGGCCACCTTACGTGCAGATGGCCGTTCGCGTGCCACAGGAGCTGAAAGACCTGTTGGAGCAGGTGGCTGACCGGGAGGGGGTTCACGTCAGCGAGTTGGTGCGGCTGTTGCTGCGAGAAGGTCTGGACCAGCCACGGGCGACCTCTGCTGGCAGCCGGTAGGGAAAGCGAGCACCATTCTCGGGTGTCTGACAAAGGCGGGGTGGGGCATGGTCCGACGTTATCCCTATGAACGCCTGGGAGATCAGGTCTTTTCCGACGGCATGATCGGTTGCCGGTTTCAGCGTGTGGACCTCAACGCACGTTTTGGGATCAGCGACGAGCTGAGGCAGTTTTTTACCCAGCATGGGCGATGCGCACGCTGCAACGGAACGCTGGAGGATTGGAGCATTCACGAGGCGTGCAAAGCAGGTGCTCGCCGTTTCTTCCAGTCCTCCGATCTGGAGGTGCTCTTGCCCTTGGATACCTTTCATGCACATTGGAAAGTCCGCGTCCGAGAGACACGTCGACGAACGTCGTTTCACCGGGCCCTGAAGTCGAAGGCGGCGCCGGGCTCGCGCACCGCTGAGCAGATTAGGACGCTGCTGGCACTCCAGGAGCGTCGCTGCTACTACTGCTACAGATCCCTCGAGGGACCGGGTGGCGCTGTAAACGGCCCAGGCGAGCCCACCAGTTGCCACGAGGATCACTACGTGTCTTTGCATCACGGGGGGAGCCACTTCATCTCCAACATCGTGTTGGCATGTGTGAGTTGCAACTCGCGCAAATCGGATCTGCATGGGGACGATTTCGTTCGGGAGGCGCTCGAGCAAGCAACGCTGGCGAGACGCCGTCAATTGTTGCGTATCCACCAGAACCGAGCAGCGCACGCTTTTCGCTTGGTGGTTGAGGTAGTGGTGGATGCTGGTGACGATTGACCCTTGGTTGCTGTTCCCCTGCCGGCGTTGATGTATTGATGCCAATGCCTTTCGGATCAGCGTCTCATCTGGCGAGACAGGTTCTGACTAAAGTAGTTCCATGGAGAAAACCGTCCTTTACGTGCCAGCTGCGAAGCGATCCCACGATTTGGTCTGGGATCGGGAGGGGGGCGAGTGCTTGACGTTGGAGGCCTTCATGGAAGGCCGGGATTACGGAGAGGTCGTCCGGGATGGGCGGCTGGCGGCCGAACTGGAGGTGCTCGACGGCGCACCTCGGTTCAAGTGCCCCTATTGCAAGGACGCCATGGGCGTGAGGTCCAAAGCCATCCGCGCCCGAACCGAGTTCCGCTTCTACTTCGATCACCTCACGGCTCGCCACCGCGAAACCTGCACAGGGCGCAAGGGACATTCGCCCCAAGCCATCCTGGCGCGTCGGTTTGGGCTGTGTAAGGAGGGCGCGCTCCACAAGGCGTTCAAGGGGTGGGTGAGGGACAGCCTGGACGCTGATCCGTCTTTCCAGGAGACCAAGCTGGAAGAACGGTGGTGGGACATCGAGGGCGTGAAGTGGCGCCAGCCCGACGTGCAGACGCAGCGGAACGGCCAGCGGTGGGCCATCGAGATCCAACTCTCCACTACCTTCGTTCACGTCATCGCCGAACGGATGCGGCATTACCGAAAGAACGGGGGGCGCATGCTGTGGCTCTTCAAGGAGCTGGATCTGGATCAGTTCCGACTGTCCGAAGACGACCTGTTTTTCGCCAACAACCGCAACGCGTTTCGCGTCACCCCCGCCACCGTGGCCCGCTCCCAGCGCGAGGGCCGCTTCTGCTTGGAAGGCGTTTGGCTGGAGCCGCGCCGGGAGGGCGGCACGATCCGCGACGTAGAGGTGCGGCGGGAGGTTTGCTTCGACGATCTCACGTTCGACACGTGTAGCCGGGGCATCCCTCGGGCCTACGCCTTCGACTATGAAGGGCACAAAGCCCAAGCAGAAAAGGACCGAATGGCTTGGCAGGAGGAGCAGGTCTGGAGCCATCGGCGAGAGGCTTTCGAAACCTTCTACGTGGCCCTGCTGCGGGGAGAGATCACCGACTACAAGGAGCGCGATCGCCGTTGGGAAGACTTGCGCCGCTTGTTCTCCCCGGTGGGGATCACGCTGCCGGCCTATGCCAAGGAAGCCCCCGATTTGGACCGACTGCTGGTGATTGGCTATTCGATCAAGCACGGCGAAGGGCGCCCGATGGGCATCGGCTTTGAAACGCTGGCCGAGCTGGGCCACCACGCCCACAAAATCTGGCCCAAGAGCTTGTGGTTCTACCGTTGCATGCTCCGTGCACACCACCAATTGAAGACGGTCGTGTCCCAAGATCGCACCGGAAAGCTCCAGGCAAAGATGAAAGGGGTGCTCACCAGTTTGGCCCGGGGGGAGACCACCTTTGCGCCGCACCGGTCCTGGGATCCCCTCATGCTCCGACTGTTCCCCGAGGTGGCGCCTTTGTGGTTGGCGGATCCCAGGCACGTGGCGACAGATGCCTTGAAGCCGCATCAGCAGGCAAAGAAACCCCAAGAGGTGGTGGCATGAAGGAAGACCGGTTGAGCCACGGGATCCAATCGGCGCTGGACGCTCGTGCTGCAAAGCGCCAGCCCACGGCGTTGGACATCGCACAGGAGGCCAGAGAGGCCAAGGCCAGCCTGGAATCGAACATGTCCTGCATGGCCCGCATCACTGTTCCCGCCAGCAGTGAGCGCCACCGGGTGACCTTCCAGCTGTTGAGGGCATCGATGGACTACGGCCGTGCGTTGCTGTTCCTCCTGGAGACCCATCCCATCGATCTTCCAGCGGTGGCCTTGGCGATGCATCGCTCCCAGATTGAGCAATTCCTGCGGGCGGTGTTTGTCCAGTTCCTTGCCGACGACGAACAGCTGGAGGACTTTCTCCAGGAAGATCGCGGCCCCCGAAAGAAGAACGAGAAAGGAAAGTGGGTGACTATTGCCCTCAAAGACCTGGCCGCGGACGTGGAGCAGGCCATTGCACGCATCGGGCAGGACGATGAGCCTCAGAAGCTGGCTCGGACGGTGACCAATTCGTGGGACCCTCTGTGCGGACTGGTCCATGGCGGGAAGGCCATTCGGGTGATGTATCAAGATCCCAATGGGCAGATCGGGGCGCACGTGCCGGCAGCCATTCTTTTTCAGACCACCGTCAACGCGGTGGCCACCACCAACTTGTGCGTCATTGCAGCACTGACAGCGGTTGGGGTTGGGGCCTTTGAGGAAAACCCCGTTGTTGAGCAGTGCGCCAGCGGGATGCTGCATTACATGCAACGGAGGAGAGCTCGCATGGAAGAGCTGGCCTGGCCGCCTTAAAGGATCGGACGCGCATTGTCGCGCGGCTCTCTATCCCCACCAACGATCGCTGGCGGGGAGAGTTGCAATCGGAGGTCTGCGAATCCTCGGTTTAGGCGGCGTGCCTTCTGACCAAGGGATTCCCAGGTTGAGTCTGCTGCGTCGGACGGAGGCTTTTCGATAAGGACAAGCTGGGCCGATGCCTTGAATCTCTCAAGGAGTGCTGCTTCATGCCCCGGTGGGGCCAGTGCAGCGCGGCTGCTGGCCTCCGCTGCGTTGAGCTCCAGCATGTTCAGTTCGATCAGCGTCGTCATGGCAACAGGGGACCGGGTGGGCTCCGTCCGCTTGCCGCGCCAAAGGTTGGTGATCCATGTCCACATGGGGTCGATTCGTCCTTGTTCGCCGATGTCCTAGTCCTTGGTGGGCGACAACACTTTTTCGATGAGTGCGTTGCGCTTCTTCGCCGACAGCTCACCCAAAGCGCCTAGCAGTTCGGCAAAACGTTCCTGCTGAGCCGCGCTCTGCTCGCCCAAAGCCAAGATCGCATCGGCCATCGCTGGGCTGGTCGCCAAAAGATAGGCTGGGGGCACCTCCAAGGCTTGGGCCAGCTCGAAGAGGGCTTCCAAGCTGATCGACATGCCCTCGGATTCATACCGAGAGATTCGGGCCGACGCCGTGTCCTTGTCCATCCCCATCCGCACTCCGACTTCGCGCTGGCTCAAGCCCCGCAGGACGCGGGCTTGGCGCAGACGCGCGGCCACCACGGCTCGGGGAGCGGGCGGGGCGGCGGTCACGGGCTGAACGGATGCAATGCAGGCATGCGGACAGGATGACCCAGAGGCTACGCCCCGGGTAGACTCTACGTGTCGCGTAAGTTGGCTGCAAGATCCCAAATCCATTGGTGGGAACAGGGGGTTTCATGAAGGGAGTTAGAAGGGCCGTGCTGACCGGGGCGTTTGCCCTGACTGCGGCGGCTGGAGCGCAGGCGCAATCGGGGGCTGGATCGGATCTGCTTCGCCAGATCGGCCGAGCCATCCAAGGCACGCCCAAGGTGGTCAGTGATAGGGCAAGGAGCCCTTACGTCGAGCCGACCGGGACCTACTGGGACCTGGATCAGGACGTCTTGGAAGGGGCTCAGCACCTGCGGGCCGGGGTGACGGCTGTGGGTGGTGGCGGCGTGGACACTTGCGACATGCAGCTGCTCGCCATGGCCCATTCGTCCTATCGCATCGACGCCGACAAGCGCCAATGGTGCCTGAGGCAATGGTGGCTGATGGACACGAAGGCCCAGGGCGCCAACGGCATCTCAGGCGATGATCCGGCTGCCATCGAGCGCCGTTATGGCCCGGCTTTCGACGCGCGCCTGCAGCGCTTCAAGGCCATCCGACGGTTTGCCGTTCGTCCCACGTTCCAAGCCCTGGGCGATGTCGCCTATCGGGCCGACCGTGGCGTGCTGGAAGGATTCATCCCGATGCCTCAGGTGTCCGCGGCGGGACAAAGCGTCACCGGCAAGGGCTTTGTGCCGTGGGTTCACCGCACCTCCACGGGGGTGTCCAGCCCACCCAACGCCGGCCGCTTCCACCTGCTCATCCGAATGGGCGCCCAAGAGGCCGCCAACTTGGCGCGACAAGGTCGCAGCTACCGAGACGATCTGGTGGTGTTCTCCGTCAACCGGGTCTGGGTGGAGGGCACGGTGCCGAAGATGGACGTGACGATAGAGAGGGTTCGGCTCGGATACCGCGACGAAACCATCGACGTTGATTTAACCCATACGCAAGGAGCACCGGCATGAAAGCAACCCACGTTTCCCTCGCCCTGATCACCGCAGGCTTGGCCGCCTGCAGCAGCAAGGCGGATTTGCCCACCATCGAACAAGTCGCCCACGCTTACGAGGCGCATGCCAACGCCAACCTTTCCAGCGAAATGGGCCAACGAATCGAGGTTTGGGGTTGGAAAGACCTCACCGCGGATTGCACCTCCAGTGGTCCCCAGCGGGCCACGTGCGTGACCGGTGGAACGCTGGACGTGGTCGGGTTCCAGGGCGGGCAGCAGTTGAAGCCCGATCCCGTTCCCGTGCCGTCGGCTTACGACTTCATCTTTGAGAAGCAACCCACAGGCTGGGTGCCGGTCGGAGCCCAGAAGAAGGGCTGACCTTGCCAAGGCGCGGAATCGCGCTATGCATTGAGGGAACACCACTTCAAGGAGGTCCCATGTCTTACAACGCTCACCACACCCCCGGCGGTCACATGCAGTGGGGCTTGCTGGCACCGGGCACCGTCATCCTCGGTGGTGCAGGCCTGCTGTTTCTTGCCGGAGCCCAAGAGATCGGCGAGAACATGGGCTACGGCTGGGAGGCCGGCCTGGCGGCCGCTGGTGGGGCAGCCGTGCTGCTCTTGCTGCTCCTGCTCTACGTGTTGAACTGGCGCGCGGCCCGCGTGCGCGCGGCAAGGGCCAGCGGGCTCCCGGTTTCGCCGCGCAAAGGTGGCTTTGGAAAGGGCGCCCTGGTGGGCTTGCTCTTCGTCGTTGCCCTGCAGCTGGTCAGCGTTGCCGTGGGCCTGCTCTACCCGGGCCTGGAAGAGGGCGAGCGAAACTTCTTCACCTCCGTGCCCCCGATGGCTCTGACGGCGCTCATGCCCGTGGCGCTGATCGTGGGTGGCATCGCAGGCAAGCTCTGGCGCTCCACCAGCCTGTAAGATCAGTCCATGTCCTTTGGGGCCCCCGCGAGGGGGCCTTTTTTTGTGCCAGGAAAAGCCCACTGCCACCGCCGTCGCTTCGCGCCGGCTTCTGTAAAAGCGGTGGTGGGAAAAGAGCGGATGACGCCTTCGGCGCGAGAAGTGATGTTAGGAATAACTGCGGCCTTAGTTCCGCAGTTTTTGCTTTTAGTCAAGATTTTGTCCACCGAAACCGTGGACAAATTTTCATGGTGATCTACCTTGGATACATGGGAAGGCAATCGTGCCAACCGACAAACAAGGACCTCGCCATGAACCACACGATGCTCATCACAAACGACACCATCACCGTCAAGGAAGCCCACGAAGCTGCGCATGCCGCTGCCAGCACTTTGTTTGACCAGTTGTCTGGGTATACCTATTCGACCGGCGCGGCGGGCTATCCCGCGTTCCAGTCTTCCGCTGAGGACGCATTGCTGGCTTTCCTGCTGAACCGCAATTCGGCAGAGCTGGGATGCGAAGACGACGAGCTGTTGGCTGACCAAACCGTCTCCGTCAACGTGGAGCGCCAAGAGGACGGGCAGCTCCTTTATGAGGTGGTGTTCGACATGGAAGGGTCGGATTACGGCACCAATTGCAAGGTCAAGGACCTGGCGACGCTGGACGAATGGTTCGATGAAGAATGGATCGGCGTGGAGTGCGCGGAGTAAGGCGTGCTGACAAAAACTGATCGCGTAAGAACAATTCATGTCCTTTGAGGCCCCGCGAGGGGCCTTTTTTGTGCAAAAAACCAACCGCCGGTCGCTTCGCGCAGGTTTCTGGAAAGCGGCGATGGAAGAATGGTATGTGACGCCTTCGGCTCGAGAAGTGATGTTAGGAATAACTGCGGCTTTAGTCCCGCAGTTTTTACTTTTAGCCAAGATTTTGTCCGCTACAGCCGTGGACAAATTTACAGGGCGATCTACCTTGAATTTGTGGATAGGCAATCGCGCCTTCCGAAGACCATCAAGGAAATCGACATGAAAATTCATCACCTCGTCAGCGACGGAAACCAAGCGGTCGCCATCACGCAATCGGCATCGAGTGGCGGTGGCTACGCGCACCCGGTGAAGCTCTCCGCCATTCGCTTCAACGTGAAAGACGCCGAAGCGGTGCTCCAAGAACTCAACAAGTCTGGCCATCGCAGCGAGAAGTCGTTTGAAGTGATCGAGCGCTGGGACGCTGACGCTCGCAACCAGGGACCAAAGTCGAAGTTCGGTCGAACCCTTGCCGCCCTTGTGGACGAAGCGAGGGATCACCTGGAGGGGCAGGTGATCTACGAAGCCAAAGGCATGGAAGAGGGCACCGTGCGTGCGATCAACGCCGCGGCGAAGCAAGCCAGGCTTTCGCAGGTCCTTCCTGCCGCAGGCGGTCCGAGCATGGTCATCGGTGGGCAGGTCTGGAACCCACGGCAAGAGGCGCAGAGCCAAGCTCCAGCTCCGGCGGCTGACCTAGAGGCTCCCCGTCAGCGCGTGCGCCTGTAACCGCCGATCACCCACCAGTCAAAACCAGGAGATTCGACATGAACGTTCAAATTGCGGAAGCCATGAACAATGCCAAAGACGACGCGGACCGCTACGGAATCCTTGCAGGGTTCGCCTCCTGCAACCGGGCCCTGCTTGAGAAGGGGGCCGCGCAAGAACTGGTGGACGCCCTGTATTTCGCTGGCGCTGCGATCAACCGTTGGCGTGCCATCGCGGTGGTCCGAGAGGCGGCCGCCAAGCCGTTGGACGCGGCGTCCTAAGCCGGAGCGCGACGTGCTTCAACCTGTCCCTTCCCCAAAACTTGTCACCCTTCCGTCCTCCCGGGGCTACTCCCGTGATTTGGAGCGCTTGCAGGCGGCCGCCGCGCGCGCGCAGGTCACCCGAAACGAAGCCGTGCGCCAAGTGCTCGCCATGTATGCCGCCCACCCTTACGCACTGAGCAAGCGTCGGCTGGGTGGGGAGAGGGACGTGCGCCTGGCCTACCTTCCGCTGCAGCGCAGCGTCTTGGAGGCGGTGGAGCAGGGCGCGGTGAACGCGGGGATTTCCACCGCAGAAGCGGTGCGCCAGATCATCCGGGACTACGTCCAAGGACATCTGCTTCGGAACCAGGTTCGGGGCAGCCGCCATGGGTGACCGCCGCCCACCACCGCCAGGAAGTCCGAGCGCTGAGCTGATTCACGCGTGCGTCGATGGAAGTCTTTTCCGCGCTCTACAGGCCCTGCGGCAGGGCGCCAACCCCAACGCGTGGCGCCTCAACGAAGGTCCTGCGCTCCATTCCGCACTTGCCTGGCCCCGCATCGTCGAAGCCCTCCTGCAAGCTGGTGCGCACCCTCAAGAGAGGAACCACTGGTGCGAGCGCCCGCTGGAAAAGCTGGCGGCGGACTACCAGTTGAGCGACGACGCCGACGAGCGCAGCCGACTTGAGCAGACGGCGTTGCTGCTGTTGCGGCTGGGCGGCAACCCTCACCGGGGCAGTCCGTTCTGGAACACGCCATCGCTGAAGACGGCGATGCCGCACGTGGTGGCCACGGTGGAAGCCGAACAACGCGCGGTCCACCTGGAGCAGGCATGGGCAGCCCGGGGAAGTGTCAGTGCAAAGCGGGCAAGGCTGTAGAGCCAACCGCTCAACGCCGCCACCGGTCGCTTCGCGCCGGTTTCTGTAGAAGCGGCGGTGGAAAAGAGTAGGTGACGCCTTCGGCGCGATAAGTGATGTTAGGAAAGACTGCGGCCTTGACACCGCAGTTTTTACTTTTAGTCAATATTTTGTCCACTACAACCGTGGACAAATTTCCATGGTGATCTACCTTGGGATCAGGAAGAACGCAACGCTCTTCCCACCGACTGGAACCGCCGACATGACCCTTTCTCTTCTCGCCATCGCTGCCCCCATCGCCCTTCCTTTCAGCCTTTGGTTGGCCCAGCGCCTTGAACGCTGCATCGATCGTGCCCTTTGGGCGCACTGAGGGAAACGCCATGACCACGCGTGCCGCCCGCCACCGCTATTACGCATACGAGCGCCGCGATGGTTCTGTGTGTTACCTGCCAAAACTGTTGCACGAGGGGATTCAGCGCTACCCGCGAACGATCGCGCACTACCACCTGGTGCAGTGGTTGGGGGTGTCCAAGTTGCTCAGCAAAGACGAATACAAGCAAATGGCGTGGCTGGGTTCACAGCGGGGCACGCTCTGGCGTGGCTGGGTTCACAGCGAAGTACGCTCCGAAACACCCATGATTCAACGCGTGCTGGTCTCACCGGCTGACACCCTGGCAGGGCAAAATGGTTTCATGACCCACGCTGCCGCTCCATCCACCCTTCAAGCCCCGGCCTACGGCCTGCTGCTCGGCCACACCGAGTGCCATTTCTGCCACGCGCCGACGCCCACCGCCGCGATCTGGGTGCCTTCGTTCGAGGAGCACGACGACGAAGGTATGGCAGATCAGGGGGAGGGCGCTGTGTTGCGCTACATCGAGCGCTTGAACGAGGAGGCCGCTGCGTTCGTTGCCGGCCACGCCCCTTGGCTTCGCTTCGACGCCACCCGGACGTCAGGGCAAACCTACTTGGCCCACCATTGCACCACCTGCGGGGCCCTTCAAGGGGACCACTTCGTGTTTTCGCCGGATGGCCCGTATTGGCCCCAAGACGATGTCCAACTTGCGTCTCTTCGCTTCATCCGAGGTTTGGGCCCGCTCACCGCTCAAGCATCGGCAGGACAGAGCGCGTGGATGGACCGGGTCCCTGTGACCTGCACCCAGGCGTGACGGCATTCCCAAGTTCAACCCTGAATCGGTGTGCCGAACGCGGCACGCTCTCAAAGCTTTGTGCGCTGCGCGCCGCCCCATCGCCCAGCTTCTCCGGTCAAGGGACATTCCAGGGCCCGTGTCCTCGCTGCGCTGCGGGCCGCGCCAGCCCTTCCATTTCCTCCCTTGACCGCGCCTGTCGGTGGGGCAGTGGGTTCCCCATTCCAGGACATCCCGACCGGATGCCCTGGGCGGGCCATCACTGACAAGAGGAACTGCGCATGTTCGAACCTTCTGATCTCATCCATTCCTACACCCGGGCCCAGGCGATCGACGACGGCGTCCTGGTGGACGTGTCCGACGTGGCCAAAGAAGCCGGTTTCAAGTTGCCCGTGGCCATCACCCGCGCTGCGTGGGCACGCTACGTCGAAGTGCCCAGAGGGTTGGAACTGCGCGGCCAGTCGGTGGACGGCCGGCTTTGGGACGTGCTTTTCATGCTCCATGTGGCCATCAAGCGGCAGCAAGGCAACGGCTCGGAGCTCCAGTTCCAACTCCACGTGGCCTTGCCGGATGCCGGCGACTGGTTGTCGAACGAAGCCCACCCGGAGGTCGGGTCTGGCCTGACGCGGTCGACCCATCGCCTTGTCACCTTGAAAGCACTGTGTGAGCCCGGGGACGCCCTAGAGCCGGTGGTCACCGTCATGCTGCCCAACGAGGATTGAGAAAGGGGGGCCGGGAAACCGGCCCTCATCGTTTTCCCGTGCTGGTCCCGCCGCTACCATGGCGGGACGACAAGGGAGGGGTAGGGGATGGAGAAGTTCAGCTGGAAATTGATTCCGTTGGCGCAGAGCGAGAAGCTGGGGCCGCTTGTGCCTGACGCACTTCCTATCCTGCTGCGATGGGCCAAGGAAGGCGATGACCACACCTACACCGATCTGGCGCGTGAGCTCCACGACCGCAACGGCCATTCCATCAAGCACGTCCTGAACTACGGGCGGGTGGCAGGTGGGGTGGCGCAAGCCATCGAATGGTTGAGCAAGCAATGGGGGGAACCCATTCCTCCCTTGCATGCCATCGTGATCAACAAGAACAAGGGAGTTCCGGGCGATGGGGCGGTGACCATCGTTCCGGCGTATTTCGATGGCAAGCCCATGGCGACCGAAGAAGATCGCAAGGCGCAGTTTGAAGAAGCCAAGCAGGATGTCTTCACTTACCCACACTGGGACAGGGTTGCCCGCGCCTTGGGCGCCCCCGTTGTGGAGCCTGATGCTGGAGAGAAGCCTCAGAACGAGGCGCAGCGCGTCATTCCGCTCCCCAAGGTCCAGCAGGGAGGCGGCCCAGAGAGCGCCGAACATCAAGCCCTCAAGCGCTGGGTGGCCAACCATCCGGAAGAGTTCATGGACTACGGCGACTTCACCGCTGGCACGAACGAGAAGCTCTTGAGCTCCGGCGATCGGTTGGATGCCCACTTCGACAACGGCAAGCACCGTCTAGCCGTTGAGGTGAAGACCAGCCGGTGCAGCGAAGACGAGCTCCAGCGAGGCGTCTATCAAGCGGTGAAATACCGCGCCGTTCTCCGGGCCGAGCAGAAGGCGATCCGCCACGTGCCCAACGGGGAGGCGGTGCTGGTGTGCACGCGCGCTCCGAACGCGGAAACCCGAGCGCTCATCAGGCGGCTGCAGGTGCGGTTCCAGCAGGTGCCGCTGGAGGCGGAGCAAAAATGAAGCCTGAGGAACTGGAACAACGTATTCGCCAAATCGATGGATTCGTTCGGGTGCTCACGCAGGAGTGCCACATCCTCGACGAGCGCCGGCACATTCTGTCCCCACTCATTCAAGACCCCGAGATTCAGGCAGGGCTGAAAGCCAAGCTGGACAAGACGCCGGGGGCCAATGCCTGGAACCACCTGGCGCCGCTTCTTGGACAAGACCTGGTGCGCGATCAGTCACGGCTATTTCTGGACAACGATTCGCGGTCCGGTAGCCTGACCAACCTCTGGCGAAAGCTTCAAGCAGATCCCGCGATCAAGGAGCACTACCGGGAGCGCTACGGTCGCATCTTCGATCACTTCCACGACGAACCGATCAGTGACCTGCCGCCCGAAAGCTCGGCTGTTTTCCAGGAGAAGTTCAGACAGAGCGATCGGGACGAGAACTACTCGCGCTTCGATAGTGGCTGGGAAAAGGTCTCCAATGAAATGGCGATCCTTTCGGTTGATCCCGTGGCAGCGAAAATCAAGACCCTACGGGACAAGCACCATGCCCACCTGGAAATGCGGAAGTTGGACGAGGAGCCCGGCGCCTTTGACATCAACACGCTTGGGTTGACCTTCAATGAGGTCTTGGCTTTTGGTGATCGTTGCCAAGCCACAGTGGCCGAGCTTGGGCTGCTCTTGACCGGAACCAGTTGGGATCCACAGCAATACGCGTCGGTTCACGAAGCCCAAGGCAAGGCGATGTGGAAAACCTTGGCTGGGGTTTGACTTCGAGGCACAGCAGCGAAGAGCCCAGAAGCCGCCGCAGGTGGCCAAGCCACCTGCCTTCTGAAAAGCACGCTTGGTGCGAGGGCATTGCCTCCGGTCGGTTTTGGAAATCCGAAGCTTTGCCACTTCGAACGTGAGGGATGCCCTCCGCCTTCTTTGCCGTCAGGGGCACTTGAATTCAAAGCCCACCCAGTCGCTCGCTCCCAGGTCTTGCCAGTAGAACCGCGCGCCTGGACCCACGACGCTGCACGAGCAAGCCGCAGGCCAAACCGCGGTGCCAGGGTGGTTGACGAAGCCGTAACCTGGCATCGGAGTTAAGTTGGCGCGCAGCGCGTAGACACAGGCTTCCAAAGCCGGTGTTGGGCGGGTCACGCCAGGTGGCTCTGGCGTAAACGTGGGGGTGTCGTTCGTTTCGTATTGCCAAGTGCATGCCAACGAGGTGGCTTGAAGCTCGGCCAGGGTCCGGGGAGCGTTGCAGAAGATCGCCCAGCCGTAGTGCCCTCCGTCTCCCCACGAATGCCAAGATCGCCCGGTGTATTCGGGAAACGTCGGAGGTGGTGCGTTGGGGGTGCATGTATTGGCCTCGTTGCGACGAACCCCAGTCTCCGCCCAATTTGTCCAAGTGGTGAACGTCGGGCTGGGCAGCGACCACGTGGTGGCTGGGCAGCTGTATGTCCCAGTCCTCGTCCGCCGCTGCTCGGCCTGCCACGTGTGCGATCCACTCTGGCCCGCCGGGCAAGCGGCACTCGCGGCGACCCACTGGGTTTCGGCTTGTGGGAAAGGCGCTGGGCAAGCCGTGCAGGTGGTATTGGTCTGCGTCCAGGCGTTCCACGAACCGGTGCCCGTGCAGGTGAAGGTGCGCTGCTGCCCAATCGCGCCAAACTGACCTGCAGGGCATCCCACGTTGCGGGTCTCGGGAGCAGGGCACGGCGTGCAGGTGCTGTTGGTCGTGGTCCAACTGCCGGCCGTCGTGGAGCCAGCCCACGCCTCGTAAACGCTCGGATCGGTTCCGCAGTGGTGACGGCGGTTCTGGAACACCTGGCCCACTTGGCCCAATGGGCAGTTGATGGTTCGGTTCTCGCTCCACTCCTGACACGGCGGCACCGTGTTCGTCGGCGGTGGCGTGGCCGGGGATGAAGTGGGCGGGGCAGGGGGCGTCACGCTCACCGGGGGAGCGGGCGGAGTGACTGGTGGGGGCGTCATGGGAGGAACGCTTGGTGGCGGGGCGGTTGGGGGCGACACCGGCGTGGAAGGCGCGACCGGCCCCACGGGCCCTACTGGGGTTCCCACGGGTGGAGAAACGGGAGGCGTGACCGAGGGGGTGACGGGGGGCAACACCAGCGGCGATCCGGTCCATTCGCCCGCCAACAACCCGCTGTGGTAGACGAAGACCACGCGCGATTTGTCAGCGCAGGTGCGGCCCAGCAATCCGACGTCGAGCTGGCCGCCGGTGTTTCGAATCACCGACACGTCCGACACCTGCGCGTCCCACACCCCGCCCGCGTTGGCCGCGACCAGGTCCACGCACGCTTGGCGAGGAAGGCCGGCGTAGCTGACGGAGAACGAATCCCCGAAGCGTTCGACGGTGTAGGACTGGACGTTCACTGCGCCGCCCCACGCGTTGGTCAAGACGCTTTCCCCGACGCCGAGTTGGGATTCGGGGGCCAGGCCATCGACCACCACGGCGGTGGTGCTCACCCCGCGGAACGTTCCCACCACCCCAAAGCTGCTCTCGATACGACGGGACAGCTCGCGCAGGTTGCGCGTCTCGCTGGCCACCTTGGCCTTTGCATCGACCTGGCCAAAGAACAGGAACATCGCGCCCGTGGCGGCGGTCACGGTCCCTAGTGCAAGCAAGGCCTCGGTGAGGGTGAAGCCCAGCGCGCAGCGCACGCCTTTGGAAAGGCGGGTGAGGGTGGGCGAACAGCGGGGGCGGGTCGTGTGCGTCATGCATTCAGCATGCGATGCACCTTGGATTCCGCAAGCCCCTGTTTTTAGTCAAAAAAAGTTGGATTTTTCATCTTGACATTGCGTGGTGGTCTGGTTGCATGGGGTTAAGGGAGTGGGGCGACCTACTCACGAAGACCGCTTTAAATAACCCAAGAGACCGTCGCCATGATTGAAAGCCCCACCCGCTCGGCCCGCCCCATCGCTGGCCTTCCTTTCGCGCACATCCCTCCCACGGTTCCCGCGTTCCTGCCCGAAGGCAAGCTTCGCCGGCAAGCCCGCCTGGCGCGCGAGCAACGCCACTTCGAGCGCCAGCTGCGCAAGGAGCTGAAATGGAAATGACCACCGACCGGCGCGCTCAACGGCTTCTGGAGGCCATCGAACACCGCAACCCACAGGCTTTGAAAAGAACCATTGCGGCCATCCACGAGGCACGTCTGAAGGCTTGGAGGGGCCTGACGGCTTTCCCGTCCTTGGACCACCCGGTGGGGCCCAACGGAATTACCGCTTTCCACGTCGCTTGCATGGCGTGGCACGTGAACCAGCATGACCCGGCCAAGCGGCAGTGCTACGACAAGATGGCCGGAATGCTGGCCGAAGCAGGGGCGGACGTGTTTGCGGAGTTCGGCCCGGCAAAGCAACGCTGGACGATCATTGAAGCGCTGCATGGCGCTACGCCACCGTCTGTCAAAGCATGGATGGCCTCTCAGCCGTTCGATCTGCATTGCTCTGCGTCAAACACCGCCCACACGATTCGGTGGGACAGCCGTCGTCCAGTCGCCTCGCTGGAAGAATAGAAAAGAATCCAAGGGCTGAACGGCCCGAAAGGGTTGCAAAAACATGCACTTGCGCAATGGCGGCGTCGGGGTAAGTTCGGAGGGAACCCCTATCTACTCACGAAAGGATGCCCTATGCGACTGTGCAACTTCTCACTCAAGGGTGGCGTCGGCCGCACGACGCTGGCCCTGAATCTTGCCGGGTGCTATGCCCGTGACCCCAGCCTGCGTGTGTTGGTCAACGACCGGGACCCCCAAGGCGGAGCCTGTGCGTTTGCCTCACTGTCGGACGAAACACCGTTCAGTGTCGGGCGCTCGCGCTCCCCTGGCTTCGACGTGGAGATCACTGACACTCCACCACGCCTGCCGGACAACGAAGTGATCCCCGAGGCTGATCTCTACCTGGTGCCCACGTTGCTCGATGGGGCCAGCTTTCTCATCTTTCTGCGAACCGTGGATGTGCTTGAAAAGAAGGGGAAGCGTTACCTGCCCATCGCCAACCGGGCCAACGAGAAGCGGGCAGCCCATCGACGCCGCCTGGAGCACCCCAAGATGTCGGGCGCTATCCTGGTGCGGGATCGTGCGTTGTTTGCGGACTGCTACGAGGAGGGAAAGACCGTGTTCGACGCCAACGGCCGCTGGGCCCGGGTGGCCCAGGAGGAGATCCACGCCCTGGCTGTCCGGGTGCGCGATACCTTGGCCGCTGGTGCAGGCCGGAGGGCTGCGGCATGATGGAGCTTCCCTTGGTTTCCCTCCCAGACCTACCCATGGCCACTCGCAAAGCTCCTGCCAAGAAGGCTGCCACGAAGAAGGCCGTCAAGCGCACCTTGGATGACATCAAGGACGTGACCCATGCCAAGGCTCGCCGGACCAGCAAAGCGGCAGGCCTTCCGATCGCCCGCATCCCGGAGCATCTGTTGCTGGGGCCGGGCGACTACCCGGAGCGCAAGTCCTACTTCGACTACGACGACAGCCAAAAGGCTGGCAACGTGGGAGGCAAGCGGGTTCACATGGTCATGCCCCGATCGGTCACGCTGCACGACTACCGCCGTCGGGAGGACGGGCTGCGCCACCACCGGGCCATGGTGACGATCCCGCCAAAGCTCCGCGAGAACATCGCCAAGCTGTTTGGCTTTGACGATTCGGAAGACGCCGGCAGTGAAGTTGCGTTGACCACCGCTATGGTGGCGTTGGCCGACTACGCGGCGGCCTCGCTCATCAAGGACAAGACGCTGTTGATCGTGAGCTCGCCGGTGGACGAGCACGCGGAGGACCGCAAGGCCGCCAGGGTGGCGGTGCGGAATCTGGGGATGAGCAAGAACGGAAAGATCTACTGACCCTCACAAACAGGGGAACGAAGAAAGCGGCCATAGCCGCTTTCTTGTAGCTGTGGATCATCCCGTGGGCAGAGCAAAAGCAGCTAAAAAAGCGTCCCCTGGCGGGAGCAGGCATACGCCTACGGCGCGGAGAACCGTTGATTGCACTTCCGGATCCACGCGGAGGGCGTTTCTATCATGAGCAATGGTTCGATTTGTCCGATCAGCCGGAGCTTTGGGTCGGCTCATTGAGAAAGGCTGGCACCGTCCAGCTCGGACGATTCATTGCCCGCCAGTCGCCGCCGCAGGGCCTCTTTGGACATCTTGGGCGGAGCGTCCAGCGAGAGCTCCTTTCCGTCCAACGAACGGTAGAACGGATCGTCCACCCCCGCGCTGACGTAAACGACCAGGTCCGGTCCGATGGTTAACAGGCCTGTATCGAACAACGCGTGGATGTCCTTCCGTAGCAGTAAGCCATTGCTCAAAGCATTGGTGGCTGCCCCGTTGTAGGGGACGATGTGAGCGGCGTCGATGACGCTTGCCAAGGCGGTCCCGGTGACCATGCACACGGCTCCGTAGTGAGCGACTAGGCGTTTACGAAACTCGGCTTGGCCCTCTCGGATCACCCGAAGGACTTGTTCCACCCGCTTGCCCTCGGCCACGATGGCTTCCGCCGCCGGGGGCAGTGCCTGTTCCACTGCCAACCGCCCGCTCTCTTCCAGCACACCTTGGAGTGCTTGGATGGCGTCGTATCCAAGCAGCTCTGCCGCCGGGCGCAGCTGTGGGTCAATGCCGGATCGGTGTCGGATGTGGGCCAACAGGAGGGCGGCGTCTTCGAGGTAAGTGAGCTTCTCTCGGCGCATGCTCCAAAGCTGGTTCAGTTCGTCCAAGCCCCAGGTGTTCAGCGCCAACTGGACCTCACCGCTGCTCATCCGGCGGGCGAGGTTGCCCTTGGCTAGGTTCTGCCGGACCAAGTATTCCTTAAGCTCGGGCGGATCGGTCAGCTCATCGTCATCGATGGCAAACAGGCTTCTGTAGGTCCGCGTGGCGGCTTGGCTCTTCTCTTCGTGGCGTCGTCGTTGTTTCTCCGCCCGCCACTTGGCGATGCGTTCCTTTTCGCTTTCCATGCCGGATGGTGTTCGAAGTTGGGTGCGAAGCTAATGGTAGTGGATCACGGCCGCTGAGAGCGGCCTTGCACTTTCCGCTGGCGGGCCTCCAACCACGACGACGCTAGATCGTCCACATCGGCCTGCATGGCTGCCCGCTCCCCGGGCAACCATGCCCTCAGCGTCCCACTTGCCACGCCCGCGTCTCGCTTCGCCAAACGCCGCCTTGCTTCCAACCACTGGGCCTTCGTTTCCCCCTCACGTGTGGCTTGACGCTGGGTCCGCATGCGAACGGCGTTGGGCCTGTCGCTGTAAGCCGGGATGTGGTCTTTGGCCTGGCTAGGCCACGGTGCTTCGTGCGTGCCCTGTCGCCGCAGTCGGATCTGGCGCAGGCTTGGATACCGGGCCATCCACCGGTTCTCAAAGGAGCGGTCGGGAGGGAGAGCAGTCCCCAAAGGCAGGGGAATGACCAACGCGTGGAGGGCGATCAGCTGCCACACCGCCGCTTGAAAAACATCCTCGGTCAACCGGAAGGCCGCCACGTCGGGGTGTTCCAGCCATTGGCCTTGGTGCATATTGCGCAAGAGCGCGGCCAAGTCGTTTCGCGTCAGATGGGCACGGTGGGCCAGTGGCCACCCCACTATCCAGCCGTCCGAATGCCTCTGGGCGTGAACGACGAACCGGGGGTGTATCCAGCGCTCTTGGAGCTGGGCAAGGACGGTGGCTGGCTTGGCAAAGCGCCCCACCTCGACCAGGTGGTTGTCGGAGCGCTGGAGGACAAGCAGCCGGTCGGCCAGCAGGGCGTCCAAGGGTTCTGGTGGCAGCCGCTGGCTCAACTCGGGCCAGGCCAACAGGTCTCGGCTGCCGCGTTCAGCGATGCAGCGTTTGCAGGCCATGAGCAGATTTTCGGTGTCCGCCGGGCCGCCCTGGTTCAACGGAACGAGGGGTGAAAGCCCCCACGAATGGCGATGATCCACGTTCAAAGGGGCGGTGCAGAAAGCGCACGCGGGGTTCTCAGAGCGGCGGGCCACGTCCAGCGCCCAGCGTGGGGTGGCAGGCGCACGGACGGCATGGAAGGCCAGCACGCGACGGGCAAACGCGTCCAGGTCAGCGGTGTTCATGAGAGCACTCCTGAAACGACAGCAGGTGGATCATTCATGGGCCAATGGCGGTGAATGGAGGCCATGGCGCGCACCCTCGTTTGACTAAAACGAATTGGTGCGAGGGATTTGCGGGTTCCTTCCAGTGGTTCTTTGGCTGCCCACGGAAGATTCGGAAAGCACGGTGTCGGTGCATCCAATGGCACTGCACACGTTTGACTAAAACCAACGTGGCTTGGGTGTCGTGGGGCGGTGCAGCGGGTGGGCGAGGGCAACCTGTCCTGGGGATCCGGGGCAATGCGAAACGGTGGGCTGAAAAACTTTGCACGGATTCCCGGGGTGGGGCATCGGTGGGCGTGAGGGGTGGAAGAGCGGGAGCGTTGCGTGGGCATGGCGTGGGCGGCGGTCCTGTGGGGCGAGGGGGCGTAGACCAGCAATAGCGCAGCTGGGGCAACACGCAAGGGGCCGCCGAAAAGCAACTGCAAGAGCCCAACATGGGTGGAAGCATTGTCGGCAGTGGCAGAGAAGCAGGAGCCCGGAAGGTTCCCCAGAGTCGTCATACACATGACGCACTGAAGTGGGAGTGCGTTTTTCGCCCAAGAATCGCTGTAACGCCAGCCGAAACCTCAATGCAATCAAGGCCTGACCATGTCACCACCGAATGGAGACAGTGTCAGTGCTTGTTAGCTCGTTTGGCCCATGTTTTTCAGGCTCCTGACGTGGGGCCTTGCCAACTCCGAGATTCGCGGTATCGGTGGAGTAATCCCGAAACGGAGTTACTCGACCGATGGCGTTCGTTCGTCAAAACGTAAACCTCGACCCTCGGCAACTGAAACTTGCTCAGCGGCTCGCCCGTGAATCGGGCAGCGCGTTCAGCGCCTACGTGCGAGAGGCGCTGGAGCGACACAACACCGCCACGTCAGTGGTGAGCGTGTTGGAGAACGCCAACGCTCAGCTGGAGCGCCTCATCGACGATCTGCGGGAAGAGAACGCGCTGTTCCGGAGTGCGCTCCAGGAAGATCTGCGGCGGCTGCGAGACGAAACGAAGGCGGAGCAGGACAGCGCCATCCAGCGCTACGAAGAAGCGCTTCGCAAGGTGGTGACGGCGGCCCTCTCGCAACCCTCTCCCAAAGGTTCTGGTGCGGCCAAGGTGCCCGCAGCCGGACCCATGACTGCTCCACGCACCTAACTTTCCCCCACAGCAGGAGATCCATCCCATGAAACGTTTTTCCCTTCCTCTCACTCTCTGCCTGGTGGCTTGCATGCCGCTTCAGGTTTCCGCCCAGGCCACCCCTGATGCGGTGCATGCCGCGGCGGACGATGGCAAGCCCAAGGCCGATAAGAAGCGCCTGTTCAAAGCCGGTGGCATCGGTTGCGTGGCCGGCGGAGCCATCGCCTTGCTCACGGGCAAGAAAGACAAGGCCTGGGGCGCTTGCGCCGCGGGTGCTGCAGTGGGTGCTTCGGCGTCTTACGTGACGCAGCAGCGGGAGCACGCCGAGCAGGCCGCCGAGGCCGCCCGTGCGGCTGGCATGAGGGCCGAAGTGGTGACCAAGACCGAAACCGTGGAGGGCAGGCAGGAAGCCGTCCTGGATTCGTTGCGCTTGAACTACAGCCCCGCCGACATGAAGAGGTTGGACGGCGACACACGGGCCTTCCTCGACAAGTTCGCGGGTCTTTTGAACAAGTCCAGCAACGGTTTGACGGTGGTGTTCCAGGGAGCTGACAAGGCCGCCTGCCAAGTGCCCATCGTGGAGCTGGCCAAGCGTGGCGCGCTGTCCAAGGTCACGGTGGACGACCGCTGCGGCAGCGGTGAGCCCGTGATCGTCGTTACCCCGGTGCCTGACGTCCGCTGACGCCAATTGCCCGGGTGTCTTGCGATGCCCGGGCTTCCTTCCCCCATTCCCAGGAGCCCACATGACCCCAGAAGAAAGAATCCAGCAACGCAAGCGCGAAGAATTGCTGAAGCGTGCCAACGCAACCCCGACCGCTTCGCCCACGCAGGAAGAGCGGTTGGTTTCCGACGGCATGAAAGAAAACCTGAAAGCGGCCAGTCACTGGGCCGGGGTGATCAGCAGGCGCACTGCCGAGTTGACCCAGAAGGGCGTTGCTGCCGCTGCAGAGAAGGCGAAGGAGGTCAAGGCGACCGTAGACGCCAAGCGGGCAAGAAGCGCAGAGGAAAGAGTTCAGGCAACAGAAGCCGAGTCTGGCCCCACCGTCCAGCCGACCGAAGCCGAGGTGGCGACAAAGTCTTTGAAGGGAGAGGACGCGGGTTCTCTCGTGGTTGACGGAATGGCTCAGGACCTTGTGCTTGTTGATGGGGAGGTGGGGGAGGGCAAAGCACCCTTCGCCGAAATGGCAGCCGAGGACCTGGTCGATGCGTTGTCCGCCCGGGAGCCAGCGGCAATTGCCGTCGAAGCCGAAGCGGTTGGCGTGAGCGAAACGAATCTTGAGCCAGGAGTGACGGAACAGCGGCCTGTCGTGGAAGCCGCCAGATTTGCACCGGAGGCGGACGCCCCTTCGTATCAGCCAGCAGATGCTGTCAAAGAGCCGCAGGTGACCGATGACGTTTCGACAGGGCAGGGAAAGTTGGCCGCCACTGCCGCAGAGGAGCTTGGCCCCTCACCCGACGCCCAGGCTCCAGAGGCAGCGCAAGCGTCACTGCATTCCACGCCCCGCTCTCGTTGGCCCTGGGTCTTGGCCGGCGTAGTGGCGGTGGCATTGGTCGTGGGGGCGATCTACTTCTTACTTGGGAAGAGCGATCAGGTGCCGCCGAGCACACCGCAGCCCGTGGCACCGGTTGCCACTCCAGCCGCTCCCGAGCAGTTGCCCGAGGTAGTGGAAGCCCCCGTGGTTGTGCCTGCTCCAGCAGTGCTTCCAGAGCAGGCCGAGCCAGAACCTGCGATAGAGAAGCCAGAGCCGGTCGCCACTCCCGATGTGACAGCGTCAGCTCCGATTGCGACCCAGCCCAAGCCTTCGCCGAAACGTGCAACCGCCCCATTGCCGAGGAAGGCCCCCGCACCAGCCGCCGAGCCAAGGAACGACTGGCAGCAAAAAGCCAACGCAGACCTGGACGCCTGGGCGAAGAAGTCGGGGATCGATTGATCCCCCTTGCGCATCCGCGGATTCGATCTAGAAAGAAGTGACCTACTCACGAATAAGGGGGAGACATGTTCAAGTGGCTGTTCACGCAATACCGGGAACCCGGAAAACTTCACTTCGGCTCAAAGTGGCTGAACCTGCACGGGCGCTTGTTCCTGGGTAGCCCTGAATCGTTTGGCATGGGCCACCTGAGCGAAGGCGTCCGCCGCACTTTCTACTACTTGCGCGCCGATCGCAGGCCTCCGGTCAGAGACGACGCCGCGTATGAGGCATGGACCAAGGATCGGCTCTACGCGAGCAAGGTTGAGCAGGTCGCAGAGCGCTGGGTGGCCAAGGCGGGCTTTCTGGCGTGCGCGCCGCTTTGCTTGGTGCTTGCCGTCTTGGCGCATTGGCTTCGTTGATTTGACAGGGGAGGGAGGCAGAGATGACTGCAATCAGTTTGTTCAACGTTCTGGACTGGACGAGCGGCTTGGGCCGCAAGTTCCGACGGAAGAGCGGCGAGCCTTCGGGCGTGAAAGAAGAAATCATCGTCAAATCCCACGAGGAGTATGAAAACCTCGTGGGTCGCTTTGACGTGACCGATCGCGTTCGCAGCCGAGAGCTCGATGTGCCGGAGGCTGACCGGGATTTCGCGAAGGAATGCGGCGCGGTCTGGGACGAGAACGCCCAGGTGTTCAAGGTCCCTGATGGACGCAGCGAGGACGAGTTCCAGGAGTGGTGGCCGAAGGTTCCAGAGGATTTGCGCGACACCCAATCGCGGATCATCACGACGAAGCGTGGGCGGCGTGCCGAGGGCTTCTTGCAGGGCAACGACATGGGGCAGGGCGGCGACAGCCTGGCCACACCCTTGATGTATCTCGCCTTCCCCGTGATCGGCGTTCTGGCAACCTTCCTGGTGAGCCTCATCGGCTGGGCCGGCTGGGCCGCTCTGGTGTTGACCATTCCCTATTTCATTGCCCTCAAGCAAGGCGAGGGCATGAAGGAGGCGCTGAAAGCCCTGGTGCTGTTGCAGTGGGTTCCGATGGCGCTTCAGTTCATGGTCGGCGACAGCAAGGGCGGCACCGAGGTGGCAATGCAAGCCGGTGGCATGGCTGTGTATGCCCAGATGGCCAAGACCTACCTGTGGTGGGCCTTTGGCTTGGTCGGCATCCTGTTTGTGGTTTGCTTTGTGGCGGCAGCCTCGCGCCCGCACCGGGGCGTCATTGGCGGGACGGCCGCGCGCTTCATTCAAGCGATGAAGTGGGTGGGGCTCATCTTTGCCACCTTGGTTGTCGCCAAGGTCCTGCCGTTTGGCTTGGGCGAGGCGGCACCTTACGTGTTGGCCTGCATGTATGCGATGCAATACGCCGAAGGCAACTTTGTCCAAAACGCCGCCCGGCTTTACCTGCAGAACAACGACAACAACCTGGCCACCCAGGGGGCGCTGATCAACGCGCACGTCAAGGCGCGTGAACAGCAAGCTGAGGCGGCACTGCGGGACAAGACCCCGCTGATCACCATTGGGCGCGCCACGGGACACCTTTCCGACAAGGGCTATGGCTACTCGCCCGACCTGGGCACCGTGATGATGTTCTCGTGGAGGGATTGTCAGCAGGGCCTGCTCGTGTTCGGAGCCATCGGATCTGGCAAATCCTTCGCCGCGCTCAGACCCATCGCTCGTCGGTTCCGTAGAGCCGCTTTGGCGATGGCATGTGCGGCGCCAGGCCACGCAGATGCAAGGGAGCGCTTGAAGCAGCAGAAGCTTGCCGGCGGTGGCGCGCTCATCGCCGACGGCAAAGACGGGGCGATCATCTCGGACTTGGAAGGATTGTTCGATATCGTCGTCAAACCCGGGATGCGGGTGGCGCCATACGAAGGGTTGGCGCCCGATCAGATCGTCCGGGCATTGCGCGGTGCAGCCGGTGGGCGAGTGGACGAGAAATCCAAGCTTTGGACGGACGGCGGTGACGCGTTTCTCTACCACACCGGCATCATCCTTCGTGCGCTCGTGGATCACGAGATGGCTTACAGGTCTTGGTGCTCGGCCAAGCTGGAAGGGCTGGAGCGTGCACAGTTGGATGCGGAGCTTGAGCTGGTCAAACAGCGCAAGCTGGGCGAGGACGTGGCCGAGACTGAGGCGTTGATCGAGCGGATCGCCGAGCAGATCGCCATCCATCGAATCCCGGTGAGCGATGACAGGCAATGGCATTACACGCCATTCCACCACATCAAGTTGTTGTCCATTGTGGAACACGTGATTCCCGCCAGCCCAGCGCCTCGTGCCAATCCGAGGCTGATGGAGGTGGTGAAATATTTGGGCCTGGAAGAGGCGGACACGAGCCATGACGAAGAGGGGCGGCTGGCCTATGCGGCTTACCTGCAGCAGCACCGCCTTCGTCAGGACAACGCTCCCGAAACCATCCACCCAGACCTCTTCCGTCCCATGTCTCAGCTGCAGAGCTCGCTGAACTGGGCGCTGAAGGAGGTTCCCGATATGCATCCGGAACAGAGGCAGTCGTTCACGCTCAACTCACGAGGGCTGCTGGAGAAGCTCTTGCGAGGCGAAAAGCTGCGTGACAGCAAAACGGACATGCCTTGGCATTCGATCGAGAAGGGCGAGGTGGACGTGTCCGATGCGCTCTACGGAGCAATGGTAGGCCTCTTCTTGCCGCCGACGCAGTTCGGTGAGGCAGGTGAAATGATGATGCGCCTGCTCAAGCAGCGGGTCATGAACGGAATCAAGGCGCGTGGTGCATTCGGCGACAAGTGGCGCGAAGCGTTGCCTGGGCAAACTGAAGTGATGTTGATGATGGACGAGGCCCACCTGCTGTTGACGGCCGATGACATCAACCTGTTCTCCGTTTCGCGCTCGCTGGGGTTGATGCCCGTGCTTGCAACGCAAGGGTTTGAAAGCTTGGTCAACGCCTTTGGTTCGGTCAACGAGGCGGATCTCATGGCCAATACGATGCAGTCGGTGATCGCGCTGAAGTGCTCGCACAACACCCACGAATACCTGGAAAAGCGGTTCGGACAGGCAACGTTGACCACGTTCAAACAGCGCACCCGGGGCATCGACTACCAAGGCGGCATGAACAATTGGCGCCACTCCGTGCTCAACGACCCGGATCATGCCTACGCGTCCGCCTACGACAAGATGCGAATGGAAGGGGCCGGGCGGTTGACGGCCTCGCGCATCGACGCCGTGACGGGCCGCCGCTGGCGGATTGGGTCGGAGGACACGCTGGGCCAAGACGAGATCGCGCGCGACATTGACATGCCCACCGGGGGCAAGCGCGAGGTGCAGCCGCTCTTCCTGCAGGAAGAATACTCCGCCCTTCTTGAGCCCCGTGGTCACGCCATCGTGGCGCTGAACCGTGCCGGCATCAAGCGAATCGACTTGGCGGAGCTGCTGCCCGATGCGGATTGATGCGGATAGGCAAGGGGGCTCGCCCCTAGCTGCCCTTGTTTAGTGCGCACACAGCTACCCAATCCGGAGACAAACGATGCCCCAAATATTTCGAAAGATCTGGCATTGCCTAACAAGCAAATGCCGAAACTGTGGCCTCACGGCCTCAGATCCTGAATTGCGCGCGATTTCCCCACTTGACTCGACTGACCACGCAGGCAACCTGAAATCGTGGACCCCACACAGAAGCCAGACCGACAGCTGGCATATCAGGGGAACTGAAATGAAAAATTTTGCCACTGCTAACGCGAATGAGCGTATCCATCGAGACATTTGCCAAGATTTTTCTTTGAAGATGTGGAAGCAAGACGTTCCAGACATGACTGAAAAGTCGGTGGTTGATGAGTTGCTGGATGCGGCTTTGAAGTCTGCCAAGAGGCTGGGCATCAAGCCCAAAATTGACCAGAACGGGCCCATCCATCACGGGGACTGATGGATGGGTCGTATCAAGCAGGGACGAAGGACAAAGCTTTCCTCTGAAACAGAGGATCTTCTGCGCTGGGCAATTAAAGAACAGTATGCTGATAAGCTGATGTCTGATTTGCTTGATGCCGGATACACTGCGGATGACGCACTCAAAATTGCTGCCGACCTTTCGATTGACAAAAGAATCGAAAAACATATCGAAACGCGAATCGAAGACCTGTGTATTAAGGATTTTGCGAGCGCAGTTAGGGAGGTGATCGCTGAGGCGCAGGATGAGAACAATGGTCACTTCTCCGCATTGCGAAAAAGGCTCTCTTTTCGTGGGGCCTTCTGGGGGCAGGCTTTGAGCTCTTTCTTAATCGCATGCCTTGGATTTGTTCTCATATTTTTTTGCGCAATTATGTGGAAGGCAAACAAAGACACGAAGTTTGGGCGATGGGTAGAAAGAGTTGCCCTTATCAGCGAAGTTGATAATCATTCGTCCAAGCCACCCACAACCACAAGTGATTCTCCAGCCCCTTAAGGGTCTTGGTGGTCGTCCAGGTCTTCCGCCCCAATCGGGCCAGGTCATTGCGCATTTTCGCGAACGCCAAGTTGATGGCGAACAAGGGGTCGTAGTCGGGCACGGTCGGAGACCGGAGCTTGGCGTGGGTGATCCCTGGCAGCGTTTGCGCTACCCACTTTCCATAATTGGCATCCCCATCGCTGGCCAGCGTCGCGCCAGCCTTCATTCCAATGGCCGCTTCGGAGAGCACTCGGGGAATCACCTGGGGGCGGTCATTGATGACCCAGCGATTGCCTTCAATGCCTTGCCGCATGCTGGAAGGCTTACGAGCCACCCCGAACGCCAGCACCTCTCCCGTCTTGACGCGAACCACCACCGACACGGAAACCTGCTTCCAGCGGGCATGAATGAAGGTCTCCAGCTCATCGAACATGGCGTAACGAGTGCTTAGAGTGGTCAGGTGCTTTGTGTGATGGGCTTTGGCCTGGGCGGCCAAATGGGCCACCTTGCGTTCCACCGTGCTTTGGCTGCACCCCAGCACCTCAGCCATCCGACGCATGGTTACGCCTGACACGGCCAGCTCCAGGACCTTTCGATTCAACTCCGGCCGGTGCTGGCCCCGCGTGGGCTTGGCCTGCGAAGAAGAAAACCACGCCCCACATCCTCGGCACTCGTAACGAGGCACGGGTTGGCGGTTGTGCCGCGGCCTGTAGTAACCACGCTTCCGGTAAAACCCCGCCGGCGGCACCTGGTGGTAGGCGCACTCGGCATTTGGGCAGCAGGGTCGTGGGCTTCTCATGATCCCAGAACGTAGCGCGGATCTAGGTAAAAGTTAACAAACGTTGGAATGCTATCCCAATCCAGCCCTTTAGATTGGGCATCCAGGACGGCCCCGGTGAGCATCCAACGAGGGCAGCTAGGGCTCGCCCCCCTTGCCAAACCCACGGATTGATCAACGATGAACCCATTCACCCCAGCGGAGGAAACAAACATGAGCGACACCCCTTCCCAACCCATCGAAGAAATGACCGAGCTGCGAGCACTCCAGGCGCAGCGCAACGAGCGGCTTCTGGGCGATCGCCCACCGCCCCAGAAGGACAGCGCGGCACGGGCGGACTTCGAGCAGAACGTGGCCCAAGACCAAGACGCCATCGAGCAACGCCGACAGCGCGTTCTGGATTGGGCAGAGAAGGCCTCGCCCGATCAGATCGCCGCGCTCCAGGCAAAGATCCAGGAGGCCGACAAAGCCGTTCGTGATGCAAAGCCGGACGACAAGCACGAGCAGGTGGTTCATGCGACCGTTGCGCAGTGGCGGCAGCAACGCGGGGCCCAGCGGGAGGAGACCCCTCCCATGTTGACCCGTGAGCAGCGGATGGAGAACGGACCTGGGCGCCTGGGATACGCCGATTACGCCCGCAGTTCGTTGAAGGAGGCGGCTTTCATGAAGGACTACGCTGCCAATTACGATTGGGAGAAGCACCAGAAGCAGGCCCAACCGAACGTCTTCCGACAGTAATTTTTCACCGATGTTCAAATCTGCCCGGTTCTTCGCAGAATCGGGCATTTTTGCGTCTTGACGTCCAGTTTGATGGTGCTTTACTGGTTGTGTAACGAGTAGGTAGACCTACTCATAAAACCAAAAGGAAAGCCACCATGTCCACGTTGTTCAATGCCCTCAAAGACTTCGCTTTCGAAAACGCGGTTCCACTGCTGACCGGCTTGTTCCTGCTGATCGCGGCCTTCGCAGCGGCTGTTCTCGTCTACCCCCCGGCCGTTCCGGTTCTGCTCAAAGTGGTGGCCATGGCGGTGGCGGGCTTTGTGACCATCGGGGTGGTGGTCCAGAGTTCCTTCCGGTGAGCAGCCGGCGCTGGCTCAAGCTGCGTGCAAGGTGCAGGAAGCGTTGGCGCCGGTTTGACTGGGAGGGGTTTGATTTCTGGTTCTATCCCGCACTGATTTTCTACATGTTGGGTTGGATCGTCTTTGGCCCACCCGACAGCGTTTAGCGTTCGGGTCAGTAGTCCGGTAACGAAGCCGGGGCAGTCTGTAAAACCGCTGGTTCACTCCCCTGCAGGTTCAAGTCCTGCCTGACCCACCATTTCTGCGTGTTGGCTTGACGGCCAGCGATTCAACGCTACAACCATGGGGATGGACACTCAAGAATCCCTGTTGCGCCTTTTGCGTCCCCTGGACCTCCAACGAGCGGAGGCCTTGGCGGCCGCGCTCGCTCGCGAAGCCGGTGCATCCAAAGGCCTTCACGATTCGCAAGTGTTGGCGCGCGCCCACGCCCTGAGCGTTTCCCCTGTCGAGGGTCGGTTGGGCGATCTGGTTTGGCAGGTGCGCCAGCGGGAGCACGATGATGCGCCCCAAGTGGACCTGCGCTGGGGCTTGCATCGCCTGGGGTTCGACGCGCCCACGCGGGCCTCCACCCGGGACCTGGTGCGTGCTTACGAGAGGCGCTTGGCAGACCGTGACGAGCCGATGGTTTACAGCACCTTGGCAGAGAGGGTGGTTGGGTTGTCCATGGCAGAGCACGCCTCGCTCTTCCAAGGCATGGCGATGGCGGTGGAGGAAGCGCGGGCACGGAAGTCCGATGCAAACCGGTTGCGGGAGAACGCACCGTGGCAGGGCTGGCTCGTGGGGGCGTCCCGGGCGGGCCACGAAGCAGCACTGCTGGCCTGCATCAGCATGGGCGCGGACGCCCGGTTGCCCGATGTGAGCGGCAACACGCCCCTGCACCACGCGGCCCGGTTTGGTCACGCCTCGCTGGTCACGCCTCTGGTTGAAGCGGGCTCCGACGTGGCGGCCCTCAACGCCCACGGGTGGGCACCGCTCCACCTTGCCGCCCTTCACAAGCACGCCCGGGCCTGCCTCCACCTGATGGCCCACGGCGCCAATCCAGAGCAGCCAGGGTGGCGAGGGCGGACCCCGACGCGCATGCACCGACATGAGCAAACCCAAGCCCTTTGACGCGCTGGGTGACGTGCCCGGCAGCGTTGCGCCTTCCCAGCCGGTCCGATACTGGCACCGCGCCGTTCTTGCCGGTGCATTCGTTTTTGGCTTGGCCTACGTGGGGAGCATGGGCGTTGCCTGGCTCTTGCCGAATCCCGATGGCTCGCTCATCCGTTTTGCCGATGCCTTAAAAGGCGGACTGGTGACCGCCTACCACTTCCTGACCGTCGGCATCTCGGCTCGGGCTCCGGCACGGGAGTTCATCGAACTGGTGTCCTACCACCACCCAGTGGCGACGTGGTCCCGGATCGGGGTGTCGCTTCTGCTGGCGGTGGGCCTTGGCCTTCGCATGTTCCTCAAGGCAGCTGAGCCGGTGAGCAACACTTGGCACCTGTCCGGACCGCGGCTATTGGAAGGAAAGGAGGCCGTGGACGAAGCCCGGCACCGCTCGATAGCCCCTAAAGACGCCGAGGCGGATCCCTTCGCCCTGTCCCTCCACCCCGATCTGTTGCTGTCAAAAAAGCACTGGGCGCGCCACGTCTTGATCACCGGTTCGGTGGGGTCGGGCAAGAGTGTCATCCTCAAGCACATCCTGGAACAGCTAACGCGACTGAAGAGCGCAAAGTTGTTCCTTTACGACATCAAAGGCGACTTCACGTCGATCTTTAAAAGGCCCATCATCGTGTCGCCCTTCGATGCGCGCTCCCACGTGTGGGACGTCGCCGCCGACGTGCGGACCCCGACCCAGGCGGCGGCGTTTGCTGCCTCGATCATCCCGGAGGGCGACGGGAACGCCAAGTTCTGGACGATGGCCGCGCAAGACCTGTTGATCGGGTGCGTGCGCGAACTCCAGAACACCCGGCCTGGCCAGTGGGGGTGGCCCGATCTGGCGGCCTTGGTGCGCCGCCCGGCTGCAGAGATGGCCGCAGGCATGCGCCCGCATTACCCCCGCGGCGCCGCACTGGTGCGTGACCCGGAAAGCCAGACCACGTCCAGCGTGCTGTCTTCCTTGGGGGGCTTCACCCGCCTCATCGACGATCTGGCCACCGCATGGCCCAAGGTTGGCAAGCGCCGTTTCTCGATGACCGAGTGGATACGGGACGACTACAACGGGCGCAAGCAGGTCATCGTGCAGTCCGGACCCGATCCGACCCTGACGAAGGCCTACATCGCCGCCATGATCAACGTGGCCGTGCCGGATCTCATTGGGCCGGGCTTGCCGGACAACGAGGGCGGGCGTGGGCTCTACTTCGTGTTCGACGAGCTGACCAGCGCTGGGCGCTTGAACGTCGATCCCTTGTTGGCGTTGGGGCGCAGCAAAGGCGTGGTGGCCATCATGGCGGTCCAGGATCACTCCCAGATTGAACTGGTCTACGGGGACAAGGCCGCCCAGGCCTTTTCATCGCTGGTGGGAACCCACGTGGTGTGCCAAGTGCAGATGGGGGCGACCCGGGACAAGCTGGCCAGCCAGCTCGGCAAGCGAAAAATCGCCTGGCGTGGGCACGAGGACAAAGCCCAAGTCCACGAAGAAGGCCGCGCCTTGGTATCCAGCGGTGAGCTCACCGACCGGCTGGGCTTCCGAAAGGGCAAGCGCTACGGTCCCGAGAGGTGGGGCATCGAGGCGATCGTGCAGATGGGCGGGGACGTCCTGTTGCTGACATGGCCCGGGAAGAGCCATCCAGCGGTTCGCGAGGGGCAGGTGGCCGCTGCGTGGACGACCAAGCCAGCCGGCCCGGTGGCCGAGGGTGAAGCTGAATTGCCCCCTTTGACCGGTGACGCGTTGGCCTTCCCAACCACCGCAGAAGGCATCGACACGGTCCAGCGGGTGCTGACCATGACACCCGAGGAAATCGACGCGCTTTTCAAGCGGTGATCGGCCTTGCCAACTCTCCGTTTTCTGGGACCTTGGAACAGTCAACGTTCTTTAAGGGAGCCCCATGATCAATTGCACCCGCATCGATGCCCGCGGCCACAACAAGAACAACGGAAACATGTTTGACTACATGCTGGCCACCGAGCGCCTGGCCATCGACAGCGCCGTGGCCTATTACGCCGGCAGCGGTCCCGATCCGCGGCAGACGCTCAATTGGGGCGGCAAGCTCGCCGCCGAACTCGACCTGGAAGATCAACCGGTCACCCGAAGGGTGATGGAGTTGCTGGGCAAGGGCTTTTCACCCACCGGAAGGCCGTTGTGCAAAAACGCGGGAGAGGAGCCCCAATTGGTCATCAAGACGGATCGCATGGGCAACGTGCGACTGGACGACGATGGCAAGCCAATGGAGAAGTGGGAGGGCGGCCATCGGGTCGGGTTTGATCTGACCATCTCCGCCCCGGGGGACGTGAGCGTGGCGTTTGCGCTGGCGGATGATCGCGAGAAGCTGGCCATCCTGGAGGCCCACCGCCAGGCCTGCGCCGTGGCCATGCGCTACATCGAAAGCAAAGTGGAGACCCGGCGCGGACAAGGAGGCGTAGACGTTATAGGCACGGCGGGATTGGTATGGACAGCCGCCGATCATGTCAGCAACCGGAACGTGGAACCCGACCTGCACACCCATCACCTGGTCTACGGGATCTCGATGGGCGAGGACGGTCAGTGGGGCACCTTCGACGCCATCGAAATCTACCGTCACCGGCACGCCGCGGATCACCTTTACAAAGTCGAGCTCTACGCCGCGATGAAAGCGCTGGGCTATGGGATTCAGCGGGAACGCGAGGTGGACGTGATGGGGCACGAAACGGGCCAGACTCTCACCACGATTGCCGGCATCGACCGGGAGCTGGTGCTTCAGACGAAGACCCGCCGCCAAGAAATCCTGGACTACGTCAAGGAACACCCCAACGCCAGCCACGACGAGGCCTGCAAGGCCACCCGCAAAAAAAAGGAAGAACCGCCCTTCGAGCAGGTGGTCAAGGACTGGCAGCAAACCTTCGCCAACATCGCTAAAGAGCACCCGGAGCTGGTTCCCACCACCCAGTCGCTCAAGCAGACGAAAGGCCAACACCTGGACCCGCATACGTTTGACGAGGTTTTGCAGCGCATGCACGAAAACGAGGCGATGTTCTGCGAGCATGACCTGGTCCGGGAGTTGGGGATGGAGTTCGCAGGACAAAAAAATTCAGAAGAAATCCTCAGGATGGTGAATGAGTTCACCGAGCAGGACGATCTGGTGCGCGTGAAAGCCGAATACCTCCACGAAGACGACCGGGGCGTTCGGTTGGCGCGCAAGCACCGGGAGGATCGCTTCTGCGCCACCTGGATGGTCGAATGGGAGGCCGAGATCATCCGCCGCTCGAAAGAGCGGGAGAACGAGACGGACCTCAAGCTGTTCCGCTCCACCGTGGATCGGGAGATCGCCGCTTACGAGAAGCGCAAGGGCTTTACCCTCACAGAGGAGCAGAAAGCCGCCATCGGTCACCTCACCTACGGCACGGCCGGTGTGGGGGTCATGTCGGGGTTGGCCGGCACCGGCAAGACCACCGTGGCCGAGGTCTACAAACAGTGCTTCGAAGCCGAAGGAAAGCAGTTGATGGGCTTGGCCGTGTCGGGTAAAGCCGCGGCCAAGCTAGAAGAAGAGTCCGGAATGCCCTGCATGTCGGTTGCAAAGTTCTTTTCCCAGCTCCGGCAGGGCAAGGTTGCTCTGACGAAGAACGTTGTGGTGGTGCTCGATGAAGCCGGCATGGTGGCCACCGATGACACCTTGAAGCTCATGACCTACTGCCAGGGGGTGGGCGCCAAGCTTGTCATGCAGGGAGACAGTGACCAGCTTCAGCCCATCGCTGCGGGCAACGGCTTTGAGCTGGCGAAGATGGCCTTGGGGGACAAGAAACTGACCGAAATCCGCCGGCAGAGGAACGCTGATGACCTGGTCACCGCCAACAGCTTCTACGAGCGGGATGACGAGGGAGAGGTCAAGGACATGCGCCGCGGACACCGCAGCCGCAAAGGCACATTCGATATGGGCGAAGATATCCTGAACAACCTCAAGCAACGCAACTGCATCGACGACTTTGGCACGGAAAGCCAGGCCATCAAAGCGTTGGTGGAGGATTACTTGAAAGACAGGACGCCCATGGACGAGAAGCTGGTCTTGGCCCACACGCGCTCTGAAGTCAAAGCGCTTACCACGGGCATCCGAACGGGGCTCCAGGAGCAAGGCGTGCTGGACAAAGAGGAGTTCACCTTCCGATCGATCGTGAAAGGCCAATGGGAAGACCTGACGCTCTCCCGCCGCGACCGTGTGATGTTCACGGCGACCAACAACGACTTGGGTGTCATCAACGGCACCGAGGGCACGGTGGAGAGTATTCGGAAGGACAAATCCGGTGGCTACGACCTGGTGGTGCGCATCGACTCTTCGAACCCGAATGAAGAAGGACGCATCCTGGAGTTCAACACCAGCGAGCACAACGCCTTGGCCCACCGGTATGCCATGACCGTTCACAAGGCGCAGGGGCAGGGGAAATCCGAGGTTTACCACTTGGCCACGAACATGGGAATGCTCGACCAGCAGTCGGCGTTGGTGGCGTTCACTCGCCTCACCAAAGGCAGCTACCGCATGTTTACGACCGACGAGATGATGGATCGCATGGCCGAGCGGCTGGGCACCGAACGGCACAAGGAAATGGCGCTGAGCGTGGGACTGTCCAGCAAGCAGGCGGACCCGGTGCGCAACCTGGTCCAAGAAGTGGAAGCGCTGCTGGCCGGGTTGAAATCCGAAACCGAGGTGCCAATCTCGAACGCGGAACGGCGCGAGATGAGGCTTACCCGGTGACGCATCGGGCCAGCGCCAACACGCTGATCACCACCACTACCCATGGCCACCACCCCACGCGTTCGGAGGGGGCTTTCACCGGTGTTCCCAGCTGCCACCGCCGTTGGTGGGCCAACCCGCGCACGTGGGCCGTGGCCCGCCGGTGCGGGTTGACCACGATCCCCGGTGGCTTGGCGTAGATGCGCCATCCCTCCCGGGAGGCCTTCACCCGCCACGCCTGCTCATACGCCTCGGTTTCCGCCCGGGTGGCTGTCACCACCTCCAGCGCATGGAACCGGAAGGGACGGTGCCAGCCGCCTTTGGGGGAGCGGTGCTGCTTCTCCCGCTGCTGCGGGTTCGTGCTTTGGCCGACGTAGCATCCCCCGTCGTCGAACAATAGGGCGTAAAGGGTGCGGGGCAGGGCGTGATACTTCTCGCTGCGTCCCAGGTTGTGGCGATGGGTCATGGTCTCTCCGTGAGTAAAACGACCCACTCACGAATAGATCAGAATCTGGAGTTGGCAAGCCTGCTGCGAAGGACGTGAGAGGCCACACGTCGCTTGCGTGTAATCTCTTCGCAGTTCATGGCGAGCATGGGGCGGGCGAGTGACCTTTAAGTTCCCGGTTGGACCTTCCAAAGGGCGTTGCAACATATGCGGGCAGGAAACCGACCTGACCGAAAATCACGTGCCACCCAAGGCGTGGGCTCAAGGCATCGCTCTGAGGGTGTCCAGCGTCGCCGATGCAATCAGTGGAGAGAAGAAGCCGCGGTCGCACAAGATGCCCAATGGCGTTTGCTTCAGGAGCATCTGCCGGACCTGCAACGGCTCGGTGCTTTCTCGATACGACAAGGCGCTTGTATCGATGAGCCGACAGGTGATGGAGATCTTGCGTGATCGAACCAAAGTCACCTACTACCAGAGCATTCGCATCCAGCCGCAGCTTGTGGCAAGGGGAGTTCTGGGCCACATGTCATCGGTGGGCTTGAATCGCTACGACGAACGCCACAGCCAGCACCTGTTCGATGACCGGTCAGATCTTCTACGCCAGGTTCGGCTTCACTACTGGGTGTATCCCTACAGCGGTCGAACGGTTCTTCGCGACTTCGGGCTGGGCATCTTGGGCGGGAAAGCCAGTTCGGCGATCTATGTCCTGAAGGCCTATCCGCTGGCCTTTGCAATGGTCTGGAACAGGGACTTTCAGTTCGAGGACTGGCAGCCGCAGAGCTTTGACCCGTTCGCTGGGTTCGAACCAGACCAAGAGGCGAACCTCCCGCTGGAGTTCGTGGGCCTGCCGGGACAGGTTTGGCCAGAGCACGTCCAGGGGAACACGTTCGCGGTCCTTCATTCCGATGGTGCGTTCGTGGCAACGGAGAAAAGACGGGGCTAGGTTTGGGCGGTTTCGGCTCTGCCGGATCGGAGGCGCTGCGGATAGCAGCAGCGTTCCAAAGAAAAAGCCCGGGCTGGGCCCGGGCTTTTCATATCGGTCAACGGGGAGCATGGCTCACCGCGCGTTGACCTGTGTAATGTAAGGAGCGCGCTTGCTCCTACAGCAATTGTCGTGTCGTAAAGCACCTTGAGGCCCACGCCAAGGGCTCTGCAAAGCGGGTGTTTCTTGGTGCGTGTTGCAATCGTGTTGCTGTTACTTGTTTCTTTATTCATTGAGGTATACCTGTAATTGTTAGTGCTGCATGTGTCATCTTCCTTTGCGTCGTGGTTGGTCAACCATTCCCTAACGGCTTCTAGGGCAATGGCAAGCATTGGCGTGAGTAGTGCTACGGCAACGGTCATTACTGCAGGCGGGATTGTCAGTCCGGCTCCTACACTGCTGAGCGGTGGAGATGTTACCAGCTTCCAACGCCTTGGTCAATCGTAAGTTATTGTATATAAATACAATTTTAATGAATTGACGCCACGAACAAGGGCCCCGAAGGGCCCTTGCCGAGATACGATCACCTCCTTTTCGCCGCTGAGATTCGTTACCAACCGATGGCCCAGGCTGCGCCCACGGCCGTGTCCTGTCCGCTGCGGGAAACCCCGATCGAGAAAGCCGATGGGGATCCGCGTGGGGTGGTCACGTCGCGGGTGTAGCCGATGGAAATGGCGGCTTGGCCGCTGCAGCCACCGACGCCCACGGCCAGGCGGTTGCGGTTCTCCCCATGGATGGCCGACGTTGAGGTGGCCATCTGGGCGTTGGCTTGGGCCATGGCGCAGACACCGCTCACCCGCTTGTCGAGCTGGCGGAAACGGCGGTCCGTCAGGTTCCAGCGGTCGTCTTGCTGCCGCTGGTAGTCCCACAATTGGCCACCGTTGATCGCGTCCGTGGACCCAGGAGCGATCGCCCCTGCAGCCACCCCAGTTACCCGCTGGTTGCCGGCGTTGATCCCGGATCGGGTGACCGATGGGCCGCCTTGGACAGTGAAGCCGTCGCTGTTGTGGATGGCCTTGGCCACTTGGACCGAGCCCTGCTCGGAAAGCTCAATGGTGTCTTTCAAGGCAACGGTTTGGGTGCCGTCCCCGTTGTCCGTGACCTCGATGTTGGCCCCGGCCACCGCGGTGCTGCTTCCGCCATCCTTGCCGTCTTTACCGTCCTGGCCTGCGGGACCTTGCGGACCGGTCGGACCTTGCGGGCCCTGCGGGCCGGTGGCGCCACCACCGCCGCCAGGGTTCTGCTCCAGCTGGTGAACGCGCCCGTCGAGATCGTAGATAGCGCCGGCAACGGTGCTGTAATGTTTCCCGCTGATCAGCTGGTAGTTCGGTGCCACGATCACACCGTTCACTACGGTGGCGCCTGCGCCCAAGTTTTCTGTCATGTGGCGCAATTGCCCCACAGTTGCTGCGTCGAATTCATCACGTCCGTCTCGGACGTTGGTCAGGCGGCGACGTTGGATCGTGTTGCCGATAGAAAACTCGTCGGCCTCAACGCATTCCGCGCGGCCTCCGATAGCAACACAACCGTCAGCAGTTCCTCTCGCTGCTGTTCCGAAAAGCACCATGTTGCTGCCGGTTCCTTCGACGCTGGACCCTGCAACGATGTTGTTGGTGCCCCTGATTTGATTGTTAAGGCCGTGAACGTTGTTGTTAGCGCCCTCCACGTTGTTGAGCCGGCCAACAATATTGTTGCCGGCTCCCGAGGCGGGGTTCACGTCGTTGGAGCGGTTGCCATGACCAACTATGACATCCGACGTGTCGAATTCGTTACCGTTTCCTACGATGACCGCGTCGGCGGCAGGAACAAGTCCAGGATCTCGCTCACCGACGCAGCGGTTTCCAACACCTACTGAAACATGATTCAAGAAGTCGATGGGTGACTCAGACGTGCAGTTAAGCGGGGTATCGCCAACGATGGTCGAGTCGACATGGGATTGGGCATGTGCGGTTGCCATCCCAGTGATGACGCTAGCGAACAGCGCGATGTGTGCGAGGGATCGATTCACGGGATGGCCTCCTGGGTCTGAATTGAGTGAGTGTGTGCACTCACGAATAGATCAGATCCTGGAATGCGCAAGCCCCCCCCCCCAACGAAACCTCCCGGCGCAACGGCAGGAGGACCGTTGAGCCGGGAAGCGGTGGGGCCGACTTTTCCCCACCCCTGTTCTTCTACGTCAGGGAAAAGATTCCGCAAGCCCCCTTGCGCGTTTTCGATTCTCCGCTTGCATGGATGTATCGCTCATGTGAGTAAGGAGGCCTACTCATGTTTCAACGCTTGTTGCTCGCGCTCGCATTGGTCAGCGCCCCCATCTTGGTCCACGCTCACGTGCCAGCCACCGATTCCGTTGAGGTCCACGGGAAGAAGCCAGGGTTTTTCAAACGCCTGTTCCACCGCCACAAGGACGCCCCGCAGTGGGACGGTGTCCAGCCCGAGCTTCGCTCAACACTGGAACGGATCGCTTTGCAAATGAAGGGCGAGGGCTACGACCTGCGCCTGATGGAGGGTTACCGCTCTGAACAGCGCCAGGCTGCGTTGCTCGCTAGCCAAAAGGGCGTGACCCAGGTGGGGCCTGGTAGCAGCTGCCACAACCACGGCTGGGCGGCGGATATGGTCATCTACAAGCGCGGGCGCCCTTCTTGGGACCTGAGGGACGAGCAGGTGCGGCAGGGCTACCAGCGCTTCGGTGAGCTGGCCCAGCAGGCGGGTTTGAGGTGGGGTGGCGCTTGGAAGAGATTCCAGGACATGCCCCACGTCGAGATGCGCAGCGAGTGCCTGGTGGCGATCCGGTCCTACCGCGCCGGCCAGCCCATGTTGGTGGCCGAGGTGGTGCCCGAACCGGTGGTCCCCTTGGCGCCGATGTGGCCCGGGCTGATGCCGCTGGCGATCACGCCGGCCACGCCCTGCGAGGGCTGGATGTGCGCCCGGCGGTGGGACTGGAGCCTGTCCGTGGCGAGCGCCCCGATGGGGGGATTGGTGGGCGTGCAAAGCACGCGGTCGGAAGCGTCGTTTCAGTGCCCGGCAAGCGACGTTTTTTGGCCGTCATAGCGCATGAGTGGCTTCCTCCGCTCATGGCTCCGAGGCTGCCGCAGTCGGCATTAGGGGCTGCGCAAAAAGTCTTTCAATAGGGGGTTGCGTAGGTCGCCAAAGGGTAGCCAAATCCGCGAACGATCCGATGAGGCTCTGGCAATCTGTTGTAAATCAATAAATTGATTCTGCCGAAGAGTCGCACGCCGCTACTGCTTCATCAGCGGGGTGTGTTCGGCGGACTTGTCTTTGGACATGGGGCTCGTGGATCAGGGGCGTCCGCTCGCGCCGGAGGGCAGCGGGTGCGGAACGGGTACAGGGCTGTCCATGGTAACTGGTCGGGGGGAAAAGGCGCTTTCGTTGGTGGCGTGTGAGATGTCGCAGACAAGCAGCGGCGGTGGCGGCCGTGGTGGTCAGTGGCTGCGTGGATGCCGCAGGATAGCGGCGATCACGTATGAAATGGTCGCTGTGGGCGCGCCGTCGGGGGAGCTTGATGAATGTGTTGTGTGGGTCACAACTTGCGTTTGGATCGCCGGTGGAGAGTTGACGGCCGCAATCGGGCGGTCAACGGAGTTCCTGCATGTTCCTTCGTACGTTGTTTGGTATGTTGCTTGCGATGTTCCTGGTCAGTATTGCGGCTCCGTCCCTGGCTGCAGAAGTATCCGGATCAAAGGACCTGCACCACCTCACTCTGCGGGTGCTGCACGACGCGAACCCCGTATTCTCGCCCCGTGTAAGCGTGCAGGAAGGACGCACGGCGATCCTCACGCTGGGGGAGAAGCACGGGCGCCGCTACACGTTGGTGCTCGATGTTGCCCAGGCATCGGCCTTTGTCGGTGAAGCGGCCGCAGACCTGCAGTGGAGTCTGTGGCAGGGAGAACAGTTCAGCGGTACGTTGTTGCAGGAGGGTGCACTGACGATTTCTCCGATAACGGTGCAGGCCGCAGCGCGAAGCGGGCGACCGCTGGGGCTTTACAAGCAGGGACTGGATGCGGGTCCGGCCGACGTTCAGGTACTTGACTATTCAAGAGAGACGCCGCTTCTGGAGGCGGATGACGCGTTGAAGGCGTGTGGGATCGCCACGACGGTGGCATCTGTGCGCAACAGCGGATGCTGTGGCGCGAAGTGTCAGGATGGCAGCGGACAGTCGCTCAAATGCTGTGGGGCAAGTTCCTGCTGTGCTTGTGGCACCTGTTGCCATGTTCCCTGATGTGGAGTGGCAACAGGCCTGACTGCCTCAGGCACGTTGCAGATTGATATTCGGGTGGCTGGCGAAGATATCCATCACGATGTCAAAGTAGGTCTGCCCATCGCCGCGCTGCAGGGCGTCCAGCTGGCGGCCGATGGCTTCGGCATTGAACGTACCCGGTTGCCGCAGCTTGTCTTGCAGCCACGCACGCGTGGCCTCCACTCCCAGTGCATCGCGGCTGCAGTCGATATCGCGCCAGACCACCGTGGCCGTTTTGTGCCCGGCCAGTGCGCCATAACCGCCGTACAGCAGATCGTCCAATGCATCGAGGCTGGGCCCGAGCTGCCAGTCTTCGCCAGCCATGAATACACGGTTGATTTCTGCGTAGAAACTTGGGATATCAACGATGACGGTGCCGTTGATCTGCAGGAATACGTTCATCTGCCGACTATAGCGTTGCGCGGCCAAAGAGCGCGCGGCTTATTCATCTGCGTTATGCATTCCCGCCCTGCCTTCAGTGGAAAATGGGGAGGAATAAGGAAAGGGCTCTACTTGAATGCATTTATGTTAATGAGGCGTTGTTTCAGTAAATGTATTTAAAGTTTCCCCGGATCGTGCCGTCACCGATATAGGGCCACGATCAAGGGAATTGAGATGCTCGCCTTACGCAACCTCCGTGTGGGATCCCGGCTTTCTGCCGGCTTCGGTCTGCTGTTGCTGTTCATCATGGCCATCGTCGGCCTGGTGTTGTACGGAAACCATCTGAAGTCCGCCCAGTTCGAGAAAGTGGTGGGCGTGAACATGGTCAAGATGCGGTTGTTGAACGACATGCTTGATACCAACAACGCGGTGCTGATGCATCGTCGCCTGATGGTGATCAAGCGCGGCGAGGAGTTCGACAGGGATTACCAGCGGGCGCAGGAACTGAGCCGCACCTACGACGGCATCTGGGACAAGTACATCACGATTCCCCGCGATGCCACCGGCGATACGCTGGTGGCGCAGATCGCGGCGGCACGCAAGGCCACCGACGCCTCCACCCGGCAGCTGCACGAACGGATGAAGGCGGGCGACTACGACGGTGCGGCCACCGAACTGCTGGCCGAACACGGTCTGGCCACCGCCTGGAATGGAGCGATCTCCAGCCTGCTGCGGCACCAGGAAGCCCTGACCGAACGCAGCCGTGAGGAGTACCGCGCCACGGAAGCGTGGACGGGAACACTGTCCATCGCCTTCGGTGTGCTCAGCCTGATCCTCGGTGCACTGGCTGCGTGGGCGATCACCCGCAGTCTGACCCGGCCCTTGGCGGGCGCGGTGAAGCTGGCCGATGGCATTGCCAACGGTCGCTTGGACAACGTCATCGATGCCTCGGGCAACGACGAGGTGACCCAGTTGCTGAAATCCATGCAGCGCATGCAGGGGCAGCTGCAGGCGGTGATGACGGCGCAGGGCGAGATGGCGCGGCAGCATGATGACGGCAGCCTGAGCTACCGCATGGACGAGAGTACCTTCCCCGGCGATTACGGGCGGATGGTGCATGACACCAACGCGCTGGTGGGTTCGCACGTGCAGGTGCAGAACCGCCTGATCGAAGTGATGAAGCACTACGCACGTGGCGACCTGTCGGTGGACATGGATCGCCTGCCGGGCGAGAAGGCGGCGATCACCCAGGCCATGGATGAGACCAAGTCCAGCCTGTCGGCCATCAACGGCGAGATCCGCCGGCTGGCCACAGCCGCGGCCGCCGGCGACTTCAGCCTGCGTGGCGACGAAACTCGCTTCGAGCACGATTTCGGCGAGATGGTGACCGGGTTGAACCGGTTGATGCAGACCACCGATGAGAATCTGGTGCAGGTGTCGAGCCTGCTGCAGGCGATCTCGCGCGGCGATTTGACCGTACGCATGCAGGGCGATTTCCACGGTGTCTTCGCGCGCATGCGCGACGACTGCAATGCCACCGTCGAACAGCTGATCCAGATCGTCGGCCGCATCCAGACCAGTGCATCCAGCATCAATCTGGCAGCGGGGGAAATCGCCTCGGGCAATACCGATCTGTCGCGGCGTACCGAGCAGCAGGCGGCCAACCTGGAAGAGACGGCAGCGTCGATGGAGGAACTGACCTCCACGGTGAAGCAGAACGCCGAACACGCGCGCCAGGCCAATCAGCTGGCGATCGGTGCACATGGGGTGGCCTCGCAGGGCGGCGAGGTGGTCGGTCAGGTGGTGACCACCATGAGCGCCATCGAAGCGTCGTCGAAGAAGATCGCCGAGATCATCAGTGTGATTGATGGCATCGCCTTCCAGACCAACATCCTGGCGCTCAACGCCGCGGTGGAAGCGGCGCGCGCGGGCGAGCAGGGCAGGGGCTTCGCCGTGGTGGCCAGTGAGGTGCGCACGCTGGCGCAGCGCTCGGCTGGCGCCGCCAAGGAGATCAAGGGCCTGATCGAAGAGTCGGTGGGCAAGGTATCCGACGGCTCGGCGCTGGTGCGTCAGGCCGGCACCACGATGGGCGAGATCGTCGCCTCGGTGCAGCGGGTGACCGACATCATGGCCGAGATCTCGGCGGCTTCGCAGGAGCAGAGCTCGGGTATCGAGCAGGTCAACCAGACCGTGATGCAGATGGACGAAACCACCCAGCAGAATGCTGCGCTGGTGGAAGAGGCCAGCGCTGCAGCACGTTCGATGGAGGAACAGGCCAACCTGCTGGCCGAAGCGGTATCGGTGTTCCGCACCGGGGCTTCGGTGGCGGCGGCGGCAGTCCGTCCGATGTTGGCAGCGGTCGCTGCAAGTGTGCCGCCGGTGCGTCGCGTGACCGGCGTGCCGCCGCGCATCGCGCCCTCGCTCGCCGCCAACACGGGTGGGTGGGAAGAGTTCTAAGCCGGGTGGGAGACGGCGCCCATCGCGATGCTGGTCGCGATGGGCGCATTTTTGTTTCCTGAACCGATGATGGCCGCTCAGCCTACGGACACCTGGATTTCACCTGCAGTTGCCACCCGCAGGCAGACACTTGCGCCATACCGGAGCACAGGAGATGGCCATGAAGACCTCGACCCGATTGATGGTGCTGGGCACCCTGCTGGCAGCCTCGTCCGTTGCTGGCGCACAGAATTACGGCCCGCGTGATGAAGGCCGCAAGTTCAACGATGGCAGCCGCGTGGTCTGCAAGAACGTGGAAGTGCAGCGCAATACCCGCGATCCCAACCGCATCACCGGTACCGCCACCGGCGCCGTGGTTGGTGGTTTGCTGGGCAACCAGGTAGGCGGCGGCAACGGCAAGAAGCTGGCAACGGTTGCCGGCGCTGTAGCGGGCGGCGCAGCCGGCCGGCAGATTCAGGGCAACCATCAGCAGAAGACTGGTGATCGCGTGGTCGAGCGTCGTTGTGAGCGCGTCTACCGCTGATCCATCCCTGCGATAACCCCTTCCACACTGCTGTACCCCGAACGCCGGCCCTGTGCCGGCGTTCTTCGTTTCCGGTCCCGTTCCGCGGAGCAGGGCGCATGCCTATACTGCGCCGACCTCCAGGGATGAATCGCCAGTGAACGAGTCGAGTGCTGTAGACGGTCGGGAACCGTCGGTTGTTGCTGATGCAATGCCTCGCACGACAGCCAGCTACTCCCGCGTGCGCGACCGCACCGACGAGCTGGAGCTGTTCATTTCCGGCCTGCTCGCCTTCGCACTGCTGGCCGTGCCGGGCTACCTGTTCGACGCGTGGGCGCGCAGCAGCCTGCATACCGAAGGGGTCTATTTCCAGGCGTTGTGGTTCGCCTTCAGCATCGGCGTCGGCATGTGCTACGTGCTGGCGGTGGCCTTGATCATCCACTTGGCGGTGCGTGGCTACTGGATCGGCCTGATCGGCCTGAAATCGCACTTCCCCAACGGCATCGACTGGGATCGGCTGACGATGCTGGGGCCGTTCTCACGAGCATTCCTGCAGCAACGCGACGGTGGGCTCGACGGCACCATCGAACGTGCAGACCGGCTTGCCACGATGCTGTTCTCGACCACGCTGCTGTGCGTGCAGACCCTGGCCGGCACCCTGGTGGTGGCGATTGTCTCGCTCGGTGTGGCGATGGCCATCGGTGCCGCCTTCGGCGATGTTGATCGCATCACGCTGGGAATCGTCGCGGTGCTGATGGTCGGCCTGCTCGGTCTGGCGATGGTGCCGATGCTGCTGGAGAAGTCGATCGCGCGGCGTCGCACGCGGGGGCTGGACACCGCACGGCAGGAGAAGCGGCTGCAGTCGGTGCTGGCTGGCCTGCAGCGGGTGCCGATGCTGCGCCTGCTGCAGACCATGCAGTGGACCCTGCAGAGCAACCTGCGCGGTCGCTCGTTCACCGTGATCTACCTGTCGGCGGTGATGCTGGCGATGGTGCTCGCCGCCCTGCAGGTGTACGGCTCGATGAAGTTCTCGCCGTTCAACCGCTACAGCGTGCTGACTGAGGAAGCCGTGGACCACGGCATGCTGGGCGCGCACTACGAATCGCTGCGCTCGGCGCATGACCAGCTGCTGCCCTATCCGATGATTCCGGCCGATACCATCAGTGCATCGCGGTTGCGGCTGTTCATTCCGCACCGTCCGCAGCGTGACAATCCGGTGGCACGGCAGCGCTGTGCGGGCGGTGCCCGCAACGAAGCGCAGGGTGCACAGGCGGCGACGGCAGCGGTGAACTGCATGGCGCTGCTGTGGACGGTGCAGCTCGATGGCGGCAAGGTCGACCTGCATGATTTCGTGCCGATGGAGCGCCGCGACCTCGACATGCGCGGGCTGGTGGGCTACCTGCCGATGGCGGATCTGAAGCCGGGCCGGCATGACCTGCGACTGGTCTGGAACGCCGACGGCGGCGAACGTGGCCCCAGCCGCCGTCGCGAGTACAGCATCCCGTTCTGGTACGCACCAGAGCCGTAAAAGGGGACGCAGGGGATCAAGTCGCTTTCTTCCCCTTCGTGCCGATTACGACTTAATCCCCTCCGTCCCCTTTTTGCTGTGGAGGCGCCAGAGGGCGAGGGCGCTGTACAGCACCAGCAGGGCGGTCAGGGTGATCAGCTCGTGGCTGACCTCGGCCAGGCTGGCGTCCATCTGGTTCAGGCGCACCATCAGGTTGATGCCGGAGGTGGTCGGCAGCAGCTGCGCCAGCCACACCAGCGGGCGCGGGGTCATCACCGCCGGCCAGGAAAGGCTGGCCAGGAAGAACAGCGGGATGGAGGTGGCGATGATGTACTGGAAGGCGCGTTCGCGGGTGCGGAAGAAGCTGCCGACGAACAGGCCGAACGCTACCGTGGCAGCGATGAACAGCGTACCGCCCAGCAGTTGCCCGAGCGGGTTGCCACCACGCGGATAGTCCTGCACCCAGGCGGTGAAGCCGGCGTACCAGAACAGCCCGAACAGCCCGATCAGGCCGAAGCCGAGCGCCATGCCGGTCAGGGTGGGCAGGTCGAACTGCAGGCGCCGGCCCAGCACCAGACGGCGACCGCCTAGCAGCACGCCGATGCCCATCAGCAGCGTCTGGTGCACGATCAGTTCGGCCACGCCGGGCACGATCGCGCTGCCGTAGCCTTCCTGCGTGTTGTACAGCGGCCGTTGCACGAGGGTGACCGGTGGTGCCTGTGGCGCGCCCATGAACGCGGCCTGGGTGACTGCCGCTTCGCGGCCGAACGCGCCCAGTGCATCAGCCACGCTGCCCAGCACCCAGCTGGCGCGACCGAGATAGGCGCCGTTGCCGAGCAGCACTATCTTGGCCGGATGACCACGCAGGATGTCGCGCTCCAGGTTGGCCGGAATCAGCACGATGCCTTCGGCATGACCTGCCTCCAGCTGTGCACGCGCGTCCTGCAGGTCGGCCGGTTGTCCGACCACATGGGCCACGCGCAGCGAATCGAGCTTGCGCAGCAGTTCGCGGCTGGTCGCGCTGTGGTCTTCATCGACCACCAGCACGGGCAGGTTGCCGGCTACCTGGTGGCGATAGGCGGCGGGGTAGAAGAACGAGTACAGGATCACCGCGCCGACCATCACCACGATCGCATAGCGGTCGCAGAGCACGGCCAGGAGGGTTTGCCGCAGGCTGTGCCAGATCCTGCTCATGCGCCAGCCCCGGCGGGCTGCGCTGCCTGCGGGGTGCGCGCGAACGCCAGCAGGCGCCAGCCGCCGATGCCGCCGGCAACCGCGATCATCAGCAGCAGCGTGGCCAGCGGCCACAGCGACACCACCAGTGGCGAGCCGATGAACTGCTGCTGGGTCTGCAGCTTGATGTAGGCGCTGAGCGGCAGCAGCAGATGCCAGACGCGGGTGAACAACGGCGCGTCGATCACCGGGAACGTAGCGCTGGAAAAGGCCAGCGCGGTGCCGATGCTCAGGCCCACGGCGGACAGGGCCGTGCCCATGTCGCGGGTAACGCCGACGAAGAACAGTGCATAGGCCGCGGTGGCCAGGTAGAACAGCGGCTGTGCGAGCAGTAGCAGAACCACACTGCCGGCGATGCCGTCGCCGCGCAGCCAGGCCAGGTAGGCCGCGCCCAGCGCGCCGTACAACGAGAACAGCAGGACGTAGGGCAGCACCTTGCCGGCAATGGTCGACCACGGCGCGTGGCCCAGCCAGGCGGGCAGGGTGCCGTCGCGGATTTCGCGGCCGAGGCTGCCGGCCACCGCCAGCGCCAGTACCAGCGACAGTACCGCCGGGAAGATCAGCGGCAGCAGGAACAGCTCGTAGCTGCGCGCCGGATTGAACAGGATGTCCGACTGCACCGCGATGGGCGCGGCACGCAGCTTGCCCGGCCCGACCTGCAGGCCGATGCGTTCGCGCAGCAGGCGCGCGTTCCACGCCGATACCGCGTCGCCGATATCCCGCGCGGCGGACTGGCCGGTGGTCATGTAGGTGGCGTTGTAATAGGAAAACACCGTGCCTTGCTGGCCGCGCAACGCCTGGCGGGTCACATCGCGCGGTACCAGCACCACCGCGAACACTTCCAGCCGGCGCAGCTGCCCACGTGCCTCCTCCATGCCTGCCGGTTGGCTGGCGACGCGCACACCGGGGCTGGCATCCAGCATGCGCAGCAGCAGGCGGCTGTCGCTGCTGTGGTCCAGGTCGACCACGGCAATCGGCACATCGCGCATCACCGATGCGGAGAACATCCAGGCCATCACCACCAGCATCAACAGTGGCAGCACGGTGACCAGCGCCAGGTCTGCACGGCTGCTGCGCAACCGGCGCAGTTCGCGCTGCCATGAGCCGCCGAAGCCACCGCGGTCGGTATTCAGTGCTGCGGCCATGCGAACAGCACGCTCATGCCGGGGCGGAAGCCCTCGATGCGGCGTACCGGGCGCACCCGCACTTCGAAGCTGCGCACGTCATAGCCCGATGACTGACGGGTCGTACGCCAGGTAGCGTAGTCGCCCGCGGGATTGATGAAATAGACCTCGAACTCGTCGTCCTTGCCGAGCGCCGGCACGCTGCCACGCAGCTTGCTGCCGACCTTCAGGCCCTGCATCTGCGATTCGCGCAGGTTCATCGACACCCACATGCGGTCGATATCGACCAGGGTGAACACCGGGTAGCCGGCCGGTACCAGTTCGCCCGGGTCGGCCATGCGCTTGTTGATTTCACCGGCCAGCGGTGCGCGACCTTCCACTTCAACGCGCGCGGCGTTGACTTCCGCCACCGCGCCCTGCGCCTGCTGCACCTGGCCCTGTGCGGCACGCTTGTCCTGCTCGCGCGCACCGGCCAACGCCATGTCGTACTGGGCGCGGGCGGCACGGGCCAGTTCGCGTGAGCTGGTGGCCTGGGCAGCGGCTTCGTCGCGCTTCTGCCGGGTCATCACCCCTTCGTTGAACAGGTTCTGCACGCGCCGGTAGGTGGCTTCGGCGAGGGTGGCACCGGCTTCGGCGCGCTTCCAGTTGGCTTCGGCCGCGCGGATGTCTTCGCTGCGTGCGCCGTCGTTGGCTTTGTCGGCCACCGCCTGCGCCGCGGCCAGCGCGCCGTGCGCCTGCTGTTCCTTGGCCGCGACTTCGGGGCTGTCGAGCAGGAACAGCACCTGTCCAGCCTGCACGCGATCGCCCTCGCGCACCTTCAGTTCGGCCACGCGCGCCGTGATCTTGGCCGACACGTTGAGGGTGTCGGCGTCGGCCATGCCCTGGATCTGGTCGGCGGGGCTGCGCCAGGCCAGCCACAGGCCCAGCACCACCGCCACCAGCAGCACCACCAGCAGAATCGGCCCCAGCCGGCGCTTGCCCGGGGGCGTCGTTGCTTCGTCGTGCAACACATCACTCATGATCGATCACCTCGTCTGCACGCCGCCGATAGTCTTCGAAGCGGTCCATCTGTCCACTCACCTCGAGCAACTGCGCCAAGGCGATATCGTATTGGTAGGCCGCCTGCGCACGTTCGACGCGGGCGCCGCCGAGGCCGAGCCGCGCATCGATCACGTCCAGCGAGGTGGCCTGGCCTTCGCGGAACGCCAGCTCCTGCAGGCGCAGGTTCTCGTCGGCCTGGGCGATGCTGCTGTCCAGCAGCACGAACTGCTGTCGCGCGGTTTCCAGCTCGTTCCAGGCCTTGCGCACACCCAGTGCCACCTGGTTCTCGGCCTCGCGCAGGCCTGCCTCGGCCTGCTCCTGCTGCGCGCGTGCGGCGCTGATCTGTGCCGGTCGCGAGTTCGGCGACAGGAAGGTGTACTTCAGGCCGATGCCGAACGCCCAGTCCGGATCGGTCAGCATTTCGTCGCGGCGCCGGAAGTCGTACTGGCCGAACAGGAATATCGTTGGCTTGAGCTTGGCCTGCTGCACGCGCACGCCCTGTTCGGCCTGCGCGACGATCGCCCGCAGGCGCGCGATCTGCGGCTGCCGTGCCTGCGCGGTGCGCTCGAAGCTGGTGACCGGTTCCAGCGCGGTGCGCTGCACGAACAGCGGAGACAATGGCTGCACATCGCCGCCGCTGCGCAGCAGGGTCGCCAGCGCAGCCTTCAGCGTGGCCAGATCATTGAGGGTCTTCTGGTATTCGCGCTCGGCCTTGTCGCGGGCGACGGTGGCCTGCAGGCGCTGCGCTCGGGTGGCGAAGCCTTCGCGTTCCAGCTTTTCGGCATCCGACAGGTGGCGATTGAGGCCATCGCGCACATCGCGCCGCACGACTACAGCCTGCTCGGCCAGGCGCTGGCCAAAGTAGGCCTGGGCCAGCTGCACGGTCAGTGACTGTCGCTGCGCTTCGCGCTCGGCGCTGGCCTGTTCGCTGGCCGCGCCGGCAGCACGCTGCGCGGCGGGAATCAGGCCGCCGGTGTACAGCGGCAGCACGGCGGTGACCACCGGCCGCGTGCGCCAGTCGCGTTCGGTGAACGACAGCGGCGAGTCGATGCCATAGGCCTCGGCCACCGGTGCCAGTGAGCCCAGCGGCAGGGTCAGGGTCTTCTGGAACTGCAGCCGGCGCACTTCGCCGGTGATCTCCGGCAGGCGCAGCAGGCGGGTGGCTTCCTGCAGTTCTTCCTTGTTGCGCACGCCGGCATCAGCAGCGGCCAGTGCGTCGGAGACCTGTTCCAGCCGCTGCCGCGCCTGTTCCCATTCCAGCGCTGGAGGCGCGCTGGTCTGTGCCGCTGCGGCCAGCGGCAGGCTTGCCAGCAAGGCCAGGCCGGCAGCGCCGAGCGCGCGGTGCATCCTTGTCCGTGGGCAGCTCAGGCGCATGCCGTTCCTGTAGTGAAGAAGTGGGCAAACGGTAGTGGTCCGCGCGTGAAGCCGGGGTCTGCGGTGGTCTGGATCATGCTCTTTTCAACGTAAGGTGTTGCCAGCGGCGGTGCGCAGCGCCTGGGTGATGTGCTGCAGCGTGCTCGAACGCACGGCGGCATGCTGCCAGAACAAGGGTACGTCGAGCCAGCGACGAGCTTCCAGCACCACCACCTGCCCGGCCTGTACCGCTGGCGTAACCAGGGCCTCCGGAGCAAGGCACCAGCCGAGTCCACGCGCGGCAGCATCGACGAAGCCGGTGGAGGAGGGCAGGTAGTGGACGGGCGGTTGCAGGCGTGCACGGGTCAGCCTGCGCAGGAAGCGCCATTGCAGTTCATCCTTGCGGTTGAACACGATCATCGGCGCCGACGCCAACGCGTCGGCCTGCATGCCCTTGCTGAAGTGGCGCCGCGCAAAGACCGGTGAGGCGATGGCGTGGTAACGCATCGCGCCCAGCGGATGCACGTTGCAGCCCTTCAGGGGGTTGCGTTCGGCGGTGACCGCGCCCAGCACGCTGCCGTTGCGCAGCAGTTCCAGGGTGTGGTCCTGGTCGTCCATGTGCAGGTCGAACAGGTAGCCGTGGCGCTGGTGCAGCTCTGCGATGGCGGCGACGAACCAGGTATCCAGCGAATCGTCGTTGACCGCCAGCGGGATCGGCGTGCGGGTGGCATCGCTGCCGCGTTCCGGCAGCAGTTCGGCCAGCGCTTCGGCCTGCAGGGCCTGCATCGGCCGCACCCGCCGCAGCAGCACTTCACCGGCAGCGGTAGGCCGGCACGGCGCCTGCCGCACCACCAGCACCTGGCCCAGCCGGTCCTCAAGCGCCTTGATCCGTTGCGACAACGCCGACGGGCTGATCGACAGGCGGCGTGCGGCGGCCTCGAAGCTGCCTTCTTCGAGCACCGCGGTGAAGGCGCTCAACTGCGGATGTACCAGGTCCACGCGATGCCTCTTCAGTTTTTCTGCACAGGATAAAGAAAAACCAGCTGGCCTTAACGGGTCCGTTGGTCGCACCCTGCGCCTCCTTTCACGGTGGAGAGCGTCGGATGTGGATTGCTGCGGCCTTGGCTGGCCTGTTTGCGGGTGCTGGCCTGATCATCGCCATCGGTGCGCAGAACGCCTTCGTGCTGCGGCAGGGGCTGCAGCGTCGCTACGTGGGCATGGTGGTGCTGGCCTGCATGGGCGCGGACATCGCGCTGATCCTGGCTGGCGTGGGCGGCATGGGTGCACTGGTGCTGCAATGGCCGCTGCTGTTGCAGGTGCTGCGCTTCGGCGGGGCCGCCTTCCTGCTGTGCTATGGCCTGCAGGCCGGGCTGCGCGCATGGCGAGGTGGCAGCGCGCTGGCCGCGGCCGATGCCAGTGGTGGCAGCCGGCGGCAGGTGCTGCTGGCCTGCCTGGCCTTCACCCTGCTCAACCCGCACGTCTACCTGGATACGATGGTGTTGCTGGGCAGCCTGTCCACGCGCTATCCGGGTGAGCTGCGCTGGGCGTTCGCGGCGGGCGCCTGCGTGGCCAGCGTGCTCTGGTTCTGCGGGCTGGGATTCGGCGCCCGGTTGCTGCAGCCGGTGTTCCGCAACGCGGCAGCGTGGCGGGTGCTGGATGCAGGCGTGTCGGCCTTCATGCTGTGCCTTGCGCTGCTGTTGCTGCTGCGTCCGCTCTAGGCCGCGTCCACTGCGCACAACGGGGTTTCATCGGGGCGCAGGGTCAGCACGCGCACACCGGTACGGGTCACGGCTACGGTGTGCTCGAACTGCGCTGACAGCTTGCCGTCGCGGGTGTACACCGGCCATTCGTCGGGCTGCTGGCGGATCGCAGGCTTGCCCTGGTTGAGCATCGGCTCGATGGTGAACACCATGCCTTCCTGCAGTTCCATGCCGGTGCCGGCATGGCCGTAGTGCAGGATCTGTGGCTCCTCGTGCATTTCCTGGCCGATACCGTGGCCGCAGTATTCCTTGACCACGCTGTAGCCGTGGCTGCGGGCATGGCGGGCGATGGCGTGGCCGATGTCGCCCAGGCGCGCGCCTGGCCGCACAGCGGCGATGCCCTTCCACATGGCCTGGTAGGTCACCTGCACCAGCTTGCGCGCGGCGTAGTCGACTTCACCCACCAGATACGTGGTGCTGGAATCGGCGATGTAGCCGTGCTTCTCCAGCGTGATGTCGAGGTTGACGATCTGGCCATTGCGCAGCACATCGTCGGCCGACGGCATGCCGTGGCAGATGACGTTGTCGATCGAGGCATTGAGCACGTACGGGAACCCGTACTGCCCTTTGCTGGCGGGCCGTGCCTGCAGGTCGTCGACGATCATGCGTTCGACGATGTCGTTGATCTCCAGCGTGCTGCGGCCCTGCAGCGGCAGCGCGTCAAGCATCGCGAAGACCTGCGCCAGCAGTCGTCCGGACTCGGCCAGGCGGTCGATCTCGTCGGGGCGCTTGATCATGGCCATCGGCTCAGGCCCGCCCGGGCGCAAGCAGCTGCGGCTGCACGCCGGCGGCGCGCAGTTCGCTGGCGACGACGTCCTGGAAGCTCAGGGTCGGGTTCATCTCGCACAGCATGCCGACCCGGATCCAGAACGTGGCCTGGGCATTGATCGAGCGGTTGGAGACGGTGCAGGCACGGCGCAGCTGGTCGTGCAGGGTGTCATCGATGTTGACGATGCCCATGGGAGTTCTCGACAGGGAATATACGAAGCGTATACGAAACGTATATCACCTCTCAAGCCCGTGGCATTCAGCCAGCATCCGTGGCGAAGCGCAGGCGGTTGCCGTCCGGATCGACGATCAGCATTTCGCGGCTTCCCCAGTCCGTATCGTGTGGCGGCTGCTCGATGGGTACCCCCGCAGCGCTGAAAGCACGATGCAGGGCATCGACGTCGTTGACGATGAAATACACCGCGCCGCCCACTTCGCAGTCGCCGGTGTGTTCGGTCAGGAAGATCGTCTGGCCCTCGCGGGTGAGCTGGGCGAACAGCGGGAAGCCGGGTTCGAAGCGGTGCTCCCAGTCGATGAGGAAGCCCAGGCCCTGTACGTAGAACGGCAGGCTGGTATCGGCATGGCGCATGCGCAGCTGCGGGATGACGGTCTGGGGCATGACGGCGGCTCCGGGGCGGGAGTCCAGTGTAGTGCCGAGCCATGCTCGGCTATCGCCATTTGTACAGTCGAGCCATGCTCGACTCAGGGGACCGCGAACAGCAGCCGAGCATGGCTCGGCTCTACAAAAAAGCGCTCAGCAGGCAGTCGGTACTGCGGCCATCGCCGCCAGCAGTTCGCGGTTCACCTGCTGGTGCTGCTGCTGCCATGCCGGCAGATCATCGGCGCTGATGTCTGGCTGGGCATCCAGCGACGACAACCAGCGCTTGAAACGGCTCTGGTAGCTGGGCAGCGACACCTCGCCGGTGATGTCGCTGCCCACCAGTCCACCGGTGCGCAGCGCCTCGATCACCATCAGCGCATGTTCAAGCTGGAAGCGGCCCTGGTCCCAGTTGCTGCGCGCTACCTCTTCAGCGAACACGTCCTTGTCGATCGACAGATAGGTGGGCCGCGGCGCCTGCGCCTGTTCGGCGGCGAACGCGGCAACCAGCGCCTCGGGATGTTCGAAGCGACGGAAGGCGCCTGCCATGCCCATGCGGCTGGCCCAGCCCACATCCACGTCCATGCACCAATAGGTCAGCCGTCGCCCCAGCAAGGGCCGCCAGTGGTTCTCCCACGCGTGGCCCACGCCGATATCGGTCGAGGTGATGCCCAGTACATGCACATGCGATACCTGCGGCAGCGCAGCGGCGGCATTCACCCAGGAACCGCAGTGCATGCCGAAGGGAAAGCGCATGTTGTCCGGATGGTTGTCCAGCACCACCAGCTGGAACGGGGCGCGCGTGTGCAGGCGCTGCAGCAGTGGCAGGCTGAGATGGTGGAAGTCGCCGCTGCCGAGCATCACCGTGCCGAGTTGTGCCGGCAACGGCAACAGAACGTCATTGGCGAAGCGCGACAGCGTGGTGTTGCGGCAGGCAAAACGCAGCGGGTCATGCCAGTGCTGCAGCGCGAGCGTGCGTGCCTGCGGCAACGGCAGTACGCCACCATCGAGGTCGAGGATCAGCGGGGGACGCAGCTGCATCGGTCAACCCCCTCCATCCGGCTCAGCCTGCAGGTGCGGGGCCAGCCTGCGCAGGGCGGCGCGCAGCAGCGGCGAACGCGCATGCACCGCATGCACAGTGGAAGTGAAGCGGGCACCCAGTTCGGCCTTGATGCGTGAATCGGTCCAGCCGGCGACGTAGTGGCTGAGGCCGTGTTGCATCGCGTACTCCAGGTTGTGCATCCAGCTGACCGAGTACAGGTTGTGGTCGCGCGACTGCGGATAGGACAGGCCGATGTACTTGTCCACCAGCTTGCCGGCGTGCACGTAGCACAGGTTCCAGCCGATCAGCTCGCCATTGTGGCGGTAGAGGAACAAGCGCCCCTGGCCCTGCGTGTCTGCCAGCAGGTGCTGGAAGAAGGGCAGGTCGAGCTGGTCGAAGTGCACGGCGCTTTGTGCATACACCTGCAGGTACAGCGCGTGCAGTTCGGCCTGCAGCCGTGGCTCGGCAAGGGCGGGGTCGCCGGTAGCGATGCAGTCGATCTGCAGGTGGGCACGCGAGCGCAGCTTGCGCCGGATGTTCTTGCGCCGCGCCGTGGACAGACGTGCCAGGTAGGTATCGATGCAGTCGAAATCGATCGCCACCCATGCCAGTGGCATGCCTTCCAGCTGGATGAAGCCGCGTTCCAGCAGCGCCTGCAGGAAAGCGTGGCTGTGCGCGTTGGCGGCATCGTCCAGCAAGGGGGAATCGATCGCCAGATCCTTGACCACCAGCAGCCGACTGTCACCGACGCCGTGACGCAGCACGTCGTCGGCCAGTGCCGCCGCCGACACATGTGCCGGCAACGGTGTGTACTCGGTGCTGGTGGCGCCGATGAACCGCGTCTGCCAGGTCAGCCACGGCTGCCACAGGCGCGACAGCGGCAGCCCCAGCAGGCGCGAGCGCAGTGCATCGTCCAGGGTCGTGGTCAGATCCAGCGGCGCACGGAAGCTGGGCAGGCCGCTGGGCAGGCGGCTGGCATCGAACCCCAGGGGCGGGTGGGCCAGGAAGCCCTCCAGCAGCGCGGCCGGCTCCAGCGCGGTGCTGGATACACGCGGAATCATGTCCATGCGGGGCACGGGAACCGGCAGCGCATTGCAGCTCAGCCCTTGGCCTTGGTCAGCAGCTGGTCCAGCAGGGTGATCGCCAGATCGATCTCTTCGTAGGTGATGTTCAACGAAGGCGCGAAGGTGATCACGTTCTTGTACCAGCCACCGACATCGAGCACGAGGCCCATGCGCTTGCCGTCGTGCAGCAGGTCACCGGCCAGGCCGATGTCGACCATGCGGTCCAGCAGCTCACGGTTCGGAGTGAAGCCATCGGCGGCGCAGATTTCCGCACGCAGGGCCAGGCCGAGGCCGTCGACATCACCGATTTCCGGATGGCGCTTCTGCAGGCCGCGCAGGCCGTCGAGGAAGTAGGCGCCCTTTTCCGGCACGGTACGCTCGTAGTCCATCTCCTTGCCCAGCTTCAGCACTTCCAGGCCCAGGCGCGTACCCAGCGGATTGGAGTTGAAGGTGGAGTGGGTGGAGCCCGGCGGGAACACGGTCGGGTTGATCAGCTCTTCGCGCGCCCACAGGCCCGACAACGGGTTGAGGCCGTTGGTCAGCGCCTTGCCGAACACCAGCACGTCCGGAGTGACATCGAAGTGCTCGATGGCCCACAGCTTGCCAGTGCGCCAGAAGCCCATCTGGATTTCATCGACGACCATCAGGATGCCGTACTTGTCCAGCACGCGCTTGAGGCCCTTGAAGAAGTTGCGCGGCGGAATGACATAGCCGCCGGTGCCCTGGATCGGCTCGACATAGAACGCGGCGTACTCGGCCTGGCCGACCTTGGGATCCCACACGCCGTTGTACTCGCTTTCGAACAGGCGCTCGAACTGGTGCACGCAGTGGTCGGAGTATTCGTCCGGGGTCATGCCCTTCGGGCGACGGAACGGATACGGGAACGGGATGAACATCGCGCGTTCGCCGAAGTGGCCGTAACGACGGCGGTAGCGGTAGCTGGATGTGATCGACGAGGCGCCGAGGGTTCGGCCGTGGTAACCGCCTTCAAACGCAAACATCAGGCTCTTGCCGTTGCGCGCGTTGCGGACGATCTTCAGCGAATCCTCCACCGCCTGCGCACCACCGACGTTGAAGTGCACGCGGCCATCGAGGCCGAACTTTTCGTGCATGTCTACCGCGATGGTCTTGGCCAGTTGCACACGCGTCGGGTGCAGATACTGGCTGGCGACCTGCGGCAGGGTGTCGATCTGGTCCTTCAGCGCATTGTTCAGCCGCTGGTTGGCGTAACCGAAGTTGCAGGCCGAGTACCACATCTGCAGATCGAGGTACGGGGTGCCGGCGGCGTCGAACATGTAGCTGCCTTCGCAGCGCTGGAAGATCTTCGGCGGATCGACGTAGTGCACGGTGTCGCCGAAGGAACTGTAGCGGGCTTCGTCTGCCAGCAACTGCGCATCGGTGATGGCGGCATCGGCGTTCTTGTCAAAAATATTCATCGGTTCGGTTCCGGAGAGGGCATTCGAAGGAAGCAACGGGCGGAGCGATCAGGCGGTGGCGAGCAGCCGCGGAAGCGAGGGCTGCAGCAGGCTGCCGTCGAGCAGGCGCGGCAGCAGCGCAGTAGCGTCGTGGAAGGTGTCGATGGCGGCGTGGGGAATGCCGGCGTCGGTGCAATGGGCAATGAGGCGACGCTTGGCGAATACGAAGTCGGCGTGTTCGGATACGCAGAAATCCGAGGCACCATCACCGATCATCAGCACGCGGGGTGCTTCGTCGGCACGTGCCTGCGCCGCGCAGGTGCACTTGCAGGTGCCGCTGCGGCAGCCTTCGGCCTGGTAGGGGGATTCCAGTTGCCAATGACCGTCACACCAGCGCAGGTGGTTGGCCACTACAGGCAGCGGTGGCAGGCCATGGTTGGCGAGGATGCGATGGATCGCGTAGTCCAGACCGTCGCTGACGATGCGCAGAGGCAGGCCCAACGCGTGTGCGCGATTGACGAAGGCGGCGAAGCCCGGATCGATGCGTACCTGGTCCAGGTGTGCATCGAGGGTGGCCGGATCCAGCTTCAGCAGGCGGACCTGGCCCTGCATGCATTCACGCGAGCCGATCTCACCCGAACGCCACTGATCTTCCAGCTGCTGCCAACCGGGCTGGCCGAATTTTTCCAACAGTGAATCGATGACGTCCTCGAGGCTGATGGTGCCATCGAAGTCACACAGGATGCTCCATTGCATGGGCAGCTCCGTCGATGAAGAGAGGCCTTGGCACGATGCCGGCGACGGGGCCAATGTAGGCAGGCCGTCTTTCTCGTTCCTTTCCGCCTGAAAGCTCGAATGGAGGCGCTCGGGAAGCGTTCAGCCAGTGACGCGGAGCAGGCCTCGCCTGGCTTCAGCGACTACTGGCGCGCCAGTACCTTCACGATCTCGCGGGTGTCTTCATGGCTCAGCCAGGGGCTGTTGCCCACGGTCAGGCAGCGGGCGGCGAAGTCGCGGGCATTGGGTACGGGCGCGTCTGCAACGATGCCTCGCAGATAGGCGTAGTCCGGCAGGGCATGGATGAACATGCGGCTGACACCCAGGCCGCGCTGCCACAGCGCGGACAGTGCTTTGTCACGTGCACGTTCGCTGGGCAGCATCAGCATCAGCATCGGCCAGGTGCCCTGGGTGCCTGGCATTCCGTCCACCACCTCAACGGCAGGCAGCGACTCCAGCTGCACGCGCAGCTGCAGCGCACGCAGGCGGGCTGCCTGCAGGAAGGCGGGCAGACGCTGCGCTGCGCGTGCACCGACGTTCTGCCGCCAGCGGCTGACGCGATGCTGCGGAATATCCAACGGAAACACATCACCCACCGCAGCTTCCAGGTCGCCGCTGCGCAGGGCACGCCGCAGCGGGTTTCCATACACCAGCGACAGCAGGGAAGGGCGGTAGCAGGCTGCCAGGCCCAACAGCTGCAGGCTGCGGGTCAGCTCCCAGCGCAGGCTGAAGGGCGTGTGTCCTGCGGCCTGCTCGATCATTGCCGTACGCAGTGCTTCGTCATGCGTCAGCAGCAGTCCGCCCTCATGCAGGCTCAGGCCTTTGCCGGCGGCCAGGCTGAAGAAACCGATGTCGCCGCGCAGGCCGACGCTGTTGCCGGCCACGCGTGCCCCCAGCGCCTGCGCAGCGTCCTCGATCACCCATGCACCGACGCGGTGCGCGATCGCACATGCGCGATCGACATCGGCGATGCGCCCGCCCAGATGTGTGGGAATGATCGCCAACGTGCGTGCATCGGCTGCGGCGTGCAGTGCTACCGGGTCGAAATCGAAGTGGTCGCGGCGGGTATCGCACAGCTGTATGCGCAGGCCGAGGCTGTGCACGGCAATCGGCACCAGTGGGCAGGTATAGGCCGGCAGGATCACCGTATCGCGGTACGGCGCGCGCCTGCGCAGGGTGCGCAGGGCGATCAGCAGGGCGTGGGTGCCCGAGCAGGTCAGCTGCAGTGGCGGCGTGCCCAACTGCTCGGCGAGAATCGCGCACAGGTCGCCGCCGCCGGGAAGGAAATCGCCGGCCTGCAGTGGCAGACCGGCGGTGGGCGGCAACTCGCGCGACAGCAGGCTCACGGGGATGGTTCAGTTGCAGCGTGCGGATCATCCGCTTCGGCACGACCCAGGCAGATGATGCCGGCCACGATCAGCACCGCACCGATCAGGTGATGCAGCGTCAACGGTTCGTGCAGCAGCCACGCTGACAGCAGCAGCACGCTGATCACTTCCAGGTGCGAGGCCGCGAACGCAGGGCCGATCGGCGCGTGCCGCAGCAGGCTCATCCAGGTGAAGAACGCGCCGACGTAACCGAGCATCGCGCCGTACACCCAGGGCTGCGACAGCACGCGCAGCAGCCACGCGGTGTTGGCCTCGACCGGCAGCGCGGCGTCGCCGGCATACTTGAAGCACAGCTGGGCCAAGGTGTCGAAGGCCATCAGCAGCGGAAAGCCGATCAGGTACAGCCGCCTCATGTTCCGGCTCCAACCACGGCAACGCCGGCGCTGACCAGCAGCATGCCGGTCACCCGCAACGGCGTCAGCCGCTCGCGGAACAGGAGGCGGCCGGCAACCATCAGCGCGACGATGTTGATCGAGCCGAGCAGCACGCCCTGCGACAACGGTACCAGCGACAGGAAGGCGATCCAGGCGACGAATTCAAGCACGTAGCAGGCGATGCCCAGCCACAGCCAGGGACGGCCGAACATGTGTTTCCAGCGCTGCAGGCCTTCGCCGTCCTGCGGGTCGCTGGCGGCGGCCTTGAAGGCCAGCTGGCCGCCGGTGTCGAGCACCACGTTGACCAGCCACAGCAGGGTGGCAAGCGATCCCATCTCAGGCGACCGCCTGCAGCACGCCCGCACGTTCGCCGATGTCGCTGAAGAAGCGCGCGCTGCGGCGGATCACCTCGCGCCGTTCGCGATCGATGGTGATCATGTGGTAGCTGTCTTCCAGCACCACCAGTTCGGTCGGTCCGCTGACGCGCGAGATCACCAGCTCGGCATTGCCCATGCTGGCCACGTCGTCCTCGCGGGCGTGCATCACCAGGCACGGTGCCGTGACCTGGTGCAGGTGACGGCGGGTCCAGGTGCTCAGTGCACGCATTTCGGCCAACGCATGCCACGGATTGCCCGGCAGGCCGGCAGCGGCACTGTCACCGGACAGCATGGCGGCGCTGACCTGCGCGCGCAGGCGCTCGTCGCGCAGGCCATACGGCGGCTCTTCCATGAACATGCGGTCGCGGCCGATGCCCAGGCGTTTGAACCACGGCAGCAGGAACGAGAAGCGCGCAACCGCCGGAATATTCCAGCCGTCGTAGCGGAAGGTGGCGCCGTACACGCCCACGCCGGAGACCCAGTCCGGCCGGCGCGCGGCCAGTGCCAGCGCCAGCACCGCACCCATCGACAGCCCGCCGACGAACAACTGGTCAACCTTGCCGCGCAGGTTCGCGGCCGCATCTTCCACGCCTTGGTACCACTCTTCCCAGCGGGTCTGCAGCAGGTCCTCGACGCTGCCGCAGTGGCCTGGCAGCTGCACACCGTGCACGCTGAAGCCGGCGTTGTTCAGCCCTTTGCCCAGCATGCGCATCTCGGCCGGCGTGCCGGTCAGGCCATGGATCAGCAGGACACCCTGCGGGCCACCGGGAAGAAAGAACTCATGGGATGCGGACACCAGTCGGCTCCAGCGCGGCAGTCGGGATGGCCAGCATCGCAAGCGCGATTTTCGGCAACCTTTCAGCGGACCGGCTGGATCAAGGGCCCTTCAGCAACGGTATGGTGATGGATACCTTCAGGCCGCCACCGGGACGGTTGAGGTAACCCAGGCGCCCGCCCAGATGCTCGACGGCCTCATGGGCGATGGCCAGGCCGAGGCCGGTGCCGCTGGCGGCAGTGCCGGGCGCGCGGAAGAAACGTTCCCCCAACCGCGACATCACGTCCTCGGGTACGCCCGGGCCGTTGTCTTCGACGTACAGCTCGACATCATTGTCGTCGAGGGTCTGCACGCCCACCGTGACGGTCGCATCCACGCCGGCGTAGCGCAGGGCGTTGTCGATCAGATTGTCCAGCGCCTCGTGCAGCAGGGCGCCGTTGCCCAGTATCCGCACCGGCTGCTGCGGACCCAGATAGCCCAGGTCGATGCCATCGCGGATCGCTTCGGGCACGCGCATGCCCACCCATTGCGGCACCAGCTCGGACAGGTCCAGCGCCTCCACCGTCTCCGGCACGGTCTGGGCACGGCTCAACGCCAGCAGCTGGGTGCTGACGCGGGCGGTTCGCTGGTTGAGCCGGCGGATGTTCTGCAGCGCTTCGCGCACGGTCTCAGGATCGCCGTGGGCCAGTGCCTGGTCCACGTGCAGTGCCATGCCCGCCAGTGGCGAGCGCAACTGGTGCGCGGCATCGGCAATGAAGCGGTTCTGCAGCGTGATCATTTCCGCCTGCCGCGCGAACAGGCCATCGATGGTGCTGATCAGGGGCTGGATTTCCTCGGGCACGTCGGCGTCGGAAATCGGTGCCAGCTCGCCGCGGCGCTGGGCCAGGCGGGAGGTCAGCGGCGTCAGAATACGCAGGCCGTGGGTGACGCCGAACCAGACCAGTGCCGCCATTCCCAGGGCCAGCATGGCCATCAGTGGAATGACGATCATCAGGATCTCGCGTGCACGCTGGCGGCGGTCGGCCATGCTTTCGGCCACGGTCACCGCCAGCTGGTCCTGTGGATCGTTCATCGCCTGGGTGCAGACCGTCGACATGCGCACCTGCTGGCCATTCAATTCACCTTCGTACAGTGCCGGGTGCATGCCGCTGCAGTCCTGCGACGGTGCATAGGCGCTGAAATCGGCGTTGCCGGCGATGGTGCCCAGGCGGCTGCTGTCGACGTTGAAGTAGCGATGACCATCGGGGTCGTACTCGATGAGAAAGCGTGCCTGCGGGGACAGGTCGCTGCTGACCGGCATGGTGCTGAGCATCTGTGCGAACGATACGGTGTCGTCGGTCAGGTTGCGGTCGTGGATGCGGTTGGAGTAGTCCAGCGCCACGTAGTACGCCAGCAGCGTGTTGAAGGTCAGCAGGCCCAGCATCGGCAGCGCCAGGAAGGCGAGCAGACGCCGTCGCAGGCTGGGCGGTCCGCTGATCACGCGCCGGCGTCTTCCAGCATGTAGCCCAGCCCGCGCACCGTGCGGATGCCCATGCCGCCCGGCTGCAGCTTGCGGCGCAGGCGATGCAGGGCGATGTCCAGGCCATTGTCGGTCAGGTCCTGGCCCCAGTCGCACAGGGCCTCCACCAGCTGCGCACGGGAGACGATGCGCTCGGCACGCACCGCCAGGGCGGACAGCAGGCCGAATTCGCGCGCGGTCAGCTCCAGCGTCTGCTCGTCTATCCACACCCGGTGCCCGGTCAGGTCCAGGCGCAGCCGGCCGATGCGCAGGTCGGGGTTGCCGTTGCTGGTGACCCGGCGCAGCTGCGCGCGCACGCGCGCTTCGAATTCGTCCAGCGCAAAGGGTTTGACCAGGTAGTCGTCGGCCCCCAGGTCGAGCACGCGCACGCGCTCGGCCAGGCCATCGCGTGCGGTGACCACCAGCACGGCCAGGCCATCGCCGCGCTGGCGCAGCCGTTGCAGCACGTCACGGCCATCCAGCTGGGGCAGGCCAAGATCCAGCACCAGCAGTGCGTACTGGGTGGAATTCAGTGCGGCATCGGCATGCGCGCCGTTGTCCACGTGGTCGACCACGTGGCCCTGCCGGCGCATCGAGGCGCACAGGCCGGAGGCGATGTCGGGGTCGTCTTCTGCGATGAGAACGCGCATGCGCGGGGCTCCTGGGGGCGGATGGGCCGCCCGCTGGACAGGGCGGGCCTCTCGGCTGCCGAGGGTAGCGGCAAACCGGGTGCAGGTGGCGGGCGTGGGGGACCTGGGCCGGCCCGGCGCTGGCCCTTCGTTCAGTCCTGCAGGCCGGGCTCGCCCTTGGCCAGTGGCACCCGCGAACCGTCCAACAGGCCGCGGCTGAGCTTGCCGCCCTCGATGAACAGCAGCTCGCCGTTCTCGCCATTCTTGATGCTGCTGTCGATGGCGATCACGCGGCCGTCGTGGAAGCTGCTGACATGTGGCATGGAGGTGTGGCCGACCACGATGCGCTTGAGCTGGAGGCGGTCGAGCACCGCCTGCACGCCCGGGGTGTCCAGGCGTCCGTCGAAGTAGCCGCGGTACCAGATCGGGCTGGTCTTGCCGTCGTACAGCGGTGCAGTGGCGGGGTCTGCCTTCACCTCGGCCTTGGGGATGCCCAGCGAGGCCTGGTAGGCGGCGTTGGTGCGGGCCGGGTCCAATGCCATCTGCACGGCATCGGGCGAGATGCCGCCGTGCAGGAACAGGGTATCGCCGATCTGCAGCAGCACCGGGCGCGTGCGCAGCCACTGGCCGATCACCGAGTCGGCACCATACAGCTGCGGATAGCTGCGGCCGAGCAGCTGCGCGCTGCGCAGGTACTTCGGGTTGACGTAGCGCAGGTCGTCGTAGAGCACCATGGTCTCGTGGTTGCCGAGCACGAAATGCACCGCGCCACCGGCCGCCGCCGCCTGCTGCTGCAGGCCGTACAGCAGCCAGAACGCTTCGGTCACCTGTGGGCCGCGATCGAACACGTCGCCCGCGATCACCAGCGTGTCCGTGCCCAGTGCCCAGCGGTCCTGCGCGTCGATCACCCGGTTGGCGCGCAGCAGGCGGACCAGCAGCTTGTACTGGCCGTGGATGTCGGACACGGCGACGATGCGCGGCACGGCGGGCAGCACGGATACCGACGGCGCATTCGGCGGCAGCACATGCACCGCATGCGGGTAGCCGCAGTGCGCGGCAACATCCGCGCCTGCGGTGCCGGCGCGCACGGTATGGGTTTCCACCTGGTCCTGGCAGATCCACTGCGCTTTCAGTTGCGCGCCTTCACGGAACACATAAGGACCATCGGTGTCCACGTGTTCTGCAGGTGCTGCCACGTCGCGGGCCGAGGCCAGTGGTGCGGCCAGCAGCAGGGCCAGCGGCAGCAGGATCGAAACGGTTCTGGCGTAGTTCGGCATCGGCGGCATTCAGCGGCAGGAGACCAGCGATGCTAACTGCCCGGGGACGTCGCCGGTGTGCGTGAACGGGCGGATCAGGCCCGGCTGTCTCCTTCCTTGAGCTTGCGTACGCGGGTATCGGCGGCGTGCAGGGGCTGGCCATCGCGTCCGTGCGGTTGCATGTAGGGCAGCGGCCGGCGGCTGCTGGATTCGATCAGCTGCGAGTGTGCCTCGCCAGCAGCGAAGCGATGCCGTTCTCCCCATTGCCGCAGGGCGACCAGCAGCGGGAACAGGTCCTGGCCGGCCGCGGTCAGTACATAGTCCTGGTACGCGCTGCCATCGGCGGCAGGCTGCTGCACCAGCAGCCCCGCCTCGACCAGTCGCCGCAGGCGGTCGCTGAGGATGTTGCGCGCCGCGCCCAGGCTGCGCTGGAAATCGCCGAAGCGGCTGATGCCATCGAAGGCATCGCGGATGATCAGCAACGCCCAGCGGTCGCCAAGCAGATCGGCGCTGCGGGCCACGGGGCAGGGGCTGTTGGCGTGCATGGGGAATGTCCTCGATTGTGGTTGCAGTTTAAAACCAGTGGCGCTATCGTGCACGTAGTTTCAAATTGCAACCACCATGATGATGCCTTCGCTGTCCCGCCCGTTGTTGGGCCTGCTCGCCATTGCTGCCGGTGCCAGCGTGGCCAACGTCTACTTCGCGCAGCCGCTGCTGGAGCGCCTGGCCCACGATTTCGCCCTTGATGCCGCGGTGGCCGGTGCACTGCTGGCTGCCACCCAGGCTGGCAGCGTGCTGGCCCTGCTCGGATTGCTGCCGCTGGCCGACCGTGGCGACCGTCGCCGACTGCTGCGGGTGCAATTGCTGGCGCTGGTGGTGGCGCTGCTGTGGCTGGCCGCCGCCCGCAGCACCGTGTGGTTGTTGTCGGGCATGCTGCTGGCGGGGTTGTTGGGTACGGCGCTGACCCAAGGGTTGATCGCCTACGCCGCCAACCTCGCTGCACCGGAGCAACGCGGGCGGGTGGTGGGCATGGTCCAGGGCGGCGTGTTCATCGGCCTGCTGTCGGCACGCGTGGTGTCCGGCGCGGTCGCCGCCGTGGCGGGATGGCGCGCGGTATACCTGCTGTCGGCACTGTTGATGGCAGCGCTGGCGCTGCTGCTGTGGCGGCGGCTGCCGCACGTGCCGGTGCCTGCAAGGCCGCCGGCGTGGCGCGAGCTGCTGCGTTCCATGGTCCAGATGCTGCTGCAGGATCGGGCACTGCGCGAACGTGGGCCTTTGGCACTGCTGTTGTTTGCCGGTCTCAATGTGTTCTGGGCGGCGGTGCCACTGCCGTTGTCGGCGCCGCCCCTGAGCTGGTCGACCGCTGGCATCGGCGCGCTGGGCCTGGCTGGCATCATCGGCGCGCTGCTGGCGGCGCGGGTCGGGCACTGGATGGATCGTGGCTTTGCCCATCGGGTGAGCCTGGGCGCGCTGCTGTTGATGCTGGTCGCCTGGGCGCCGCTGCTGGGCCTGCCGCAGTCGCTGGCGCTGTTGCTGCTGGGCGTGGTGGTGCTGGACCTGGGCGGGCAGGCATTGCATGTGTCCAACCAGGCACTGCTGCTGCGCGCACCGGCCGAACAGCATGGGCGCCTGGTGGCGCTGTACATGCTGTTCTATGCGGTGGGCAGCGGTGTGGGCGCTGCCGCAGGCACCTGGATGCAGGCGCGCTACGGGTGGCCGGCGGTGTGCGCGCTGGGAACGGGAATCGCCCTGCTGGGCTTGGCGTGGTGGGCGGCGTGGCGTATTCCGCGCAAGGCCGCCCGGTAGCGCCGACGCTGTTCGACGCCCTACCGCGCGCGCTGCAGGCTCAACGTTGCAGCGCGCGTCGCCCGGGTGCCTCGGGCAGTGCTTCGTCGGCCACCACCACACGGTTGCGGCCTTGTCGCTTGGCGGCATACATCGCCGCATCGGCGCGCGCCATCAGCCGCTCGTAATCGGGATGCCCATCGTGTCCGGCCACGCCGATGCTGGCGGTCAGGCCCAACGTCTGTCCATTCGGGAGAGAGATCGGCAATTGTGCGATCTGCCGACGCAGGCTTTCCGCGATCACCTCCGCCTGCGACTCGCTCGCCGCCACCAGCACCACCACGAACTCCTCGCCGCCATAGCGGAACAGGTAGTCGCTGCCTCGGGTCTGCTGGCCGAGCAGGGCGGCAACGTGCTGCAGGGCGCGGTCGCCAGCGTCGTGGCCGTGGCCATCGTTGATCGCCTTGAAATGATCCAGGTCCAGCAACAGCAGCGAGAATGGCGTGTGGTTGCGCGTGGACAATTCGATCTCACGGCGCAGCACGGTCGGCAGGAAGCGCCGGTTGAGCAGGTTGGTCAACGCATCGCTGCCCGCATCCAGTTCGCCGATGCGTTCGAACAGCAGGGTCATCAGGTTGCGGATGGTGGCGAGGTCTTCGCGGATCGCCGGCAGGGCCGCCAGTCGCCGTGCCGGATCTTCATCCGTGGCGCGCTGCAGGTTGCTGTCGATGCGTGCCATCAGCTGGGCGACCTGCTGTGTCTCGCTGCTTTCGCCGAAGCTGGGAATACCCTTGTGGGTGAACCACAGGCCGAATTCCGAGGTCGCCAGACTGGCGTTGTCGGCGCCTGTCGCATGGCCAGCGAGCGTGTACAGCAGGCTGTTTTCCCAATCCAGCAGCAGGGCGCGCTGGCGCTCGCGCTCGGTGCTGACGTTCTGCACCAGCGAGAACAGCCGGTACGCTGCATCGGTGCGCGACGAGCGCTCACGTGCATGCGTATAGGCCAGGGTCATGCCCTCCATGGCGATGTCCATGATCGCGCTGAGGCAATCGATGGCGGCGAAAGCGGTGTCGCTGTCATCGGCGTCGGCGCGCAGGCGCACGAACAGTTCGTGCTTGAGTACGCGTGCACCGCGTGCCACCAGGTCAACCGGAATACCGACCCGTGCATGCACATCGCCGATCACCCGCTGTGCGGCGACCGTAGCGGCAATTCCATCCGCATCGGTGGTCAGCAGCTGGGCCAGCCAACGCTGCATCGCCGGTTGCAGGCGTTGCTTGACCTGTTCATGGGACAGGAAGCGGCGCGCACGCGTGTCCTGCAGCAGCACCTCGTAGAAGCGCTGCGCCAGCATTGGCGGTGCGTCGGCGGCCACGGCATGCAGCAGTGCGGCGGCGGCGGGGCCGGCCTGCAGCAGGCACTGCTGCCAGGCCTGAGCCAGCGGTTGGCTGGCTTCGTCCAGTTGGGGTGTATCCACGTCGATCTCTAGCGGCGCACAACAGACCACGGTATCGGCCGCAGCTGTCGACGGTTGATGGCAGGTAAGCCGTCCAGTTTAAGCGCCATGCAGGCCGAAAAACCCGGGCAGAGCACATGCCGGCCGATGCCGCAATGCGTTGACGCATTTGAGAATCACTCGCATTTATGAAAAAATGACGTCAGGAACCGACCTGCGGGCATCCCGCAGCGATCGTTCCGCCTCCCCCGTCGCCGCCTCGTGCCCTATGCCAGAGGCTTCCGCTGCCCTGCCAGAAGGTCCAGAACATGCCTGCAAACACTCTTTCACCGCGCCCGCTGGCGCTCGCCGTCGCCGCGCTGCTGGCCGGCGCTGCGGTTACCGCGCATGCGGAAACCGATGCCACCGATATCGATACCGTGCATGTCACCGCCTCGCAGATCGCGCGGCAGGCGCTGGGCACTTCCACCATCACCGCTGAAGACATCGCCAAGCGACCGCCGGTCAACGACATCGCCGAACTGCTGCGTACGATGCCCGGCGTCAATCTGACCGGCAACAGTGCGTCGGGCCAGTACGGCAACAACCGGCAGATCGATCTGCGCGGCATGGGCCCGGAAAATACCCTGATCCTGATCGACGGCAAGCGCGTGGGTGCACGCGACGCGGTGCGCATGGGTCGCAGTGGCGAGCGCAACACGCGCGGCGATACCAACTGGGTGCCGGCGGAAATGATCGAACGCATCGAAGTGCTGCGCGGCCCGGCGGCGGCGCGCTATGGCTCGGGTGCATCCGGTGGCGTGGTCAACATCATCACCAAGCGCCCCACTGGCGACCTGACCGGTGCGGTTGATCTGTACGGCCTGGTGCCCGAACACAGTGCCGAAGGTGGCAGCGAGCGCGTCGGCCTGCAGCTGAGCGGGCCGATGACCGACACGCTGTCGTTCCGGCTGTACGGCAACCTCAACAAGACCGATGCCGATTCGCTGGATCTCAACCGCAACTTCGCCACCGGCGCCAATGCGGTACCGCCGGCGGGCCGCGAAGGCGTCAAGAACCGCGATGTCAACGCACTGCTGCGTTGGGACGTGACCGCCAACCAGGTGGTCGAATTCGAGGCCGGCACCAGCCGCCAAGGCAACATCTATGCCGGCGACCGTGCGGTCAGCAACACAGGCACCTCCACCGGCGTTGATCTCGGTGCGCTGGCCGAGCAGCAGGCCGAGACCAACCGCATGTACCGCAGCACCGGCGCGATCACCCATCGCGGACGCTGGGGCGATGTCAGCTCGCGGCTGACCGCAGCGGTGGAAGGGGTCAACAATTCGCGCATCAACGAGGGCCTGGCCGGTGGCCCGGAAGGCAGCTTCAATGGTGCTGACTGGTCGACCTCGCGCCTGCGCAACTACCAGTTGGACGGCGAGGTCAGCTTCCCGACCACCCTCGGCGGCGCCGAGAACGTGTGGACGCTGGGCTTCGAATACCTCGACAGCCGGCTGACCGATCCGTATTCCATGAGCCAGTCGAGCAGCAGCGGTGGCGGCATTCCGGGCCTTTCGGCCGACCGCGCACGCGGCAAGTCCGATGCACAGACCACCGCCGTCTACGTGGAAGACAACATCTACCTGGGTGAGCGCTGGATCGTGACCCCGGGCCTGCGCTTCGACCATCACAGCCAGTTCGGCAACAACACCAGCCCGAGCCTCAACGCGCAGTTCCGGCTCAACAGTGATTGGGTGGTGAAGGGCGGCATCGCACGCGCGTTCAAGGCGCCGAACCTGTACCAGTCCAACCCGGACTATCTGTATTACACCCGTGGCAATGGCTGCCCGAACGCATTGCCGAGCCCGGGTGCCGGTTGCTACATGCAGGGCAATGCGGATCTGAAGGCAGAGACCAGTTTGAACAAGGAACTGGGCGTGGAGTGGGCACCGCAGAGCGGCTGGCAGGCCTCGTTGACCTACTTCCACAACGACTACAAGGACAAGATCCAGGCCGGTTACACCCAGATCGGCCTGACGGCCGACAGCAAGGGCCGCATCTTCCGCTGGGAGAACGCACCCAAGGCCATCGTGCAGGGGCTCGAGGGCAACCTGGTGATTCCGCTGCTGGGCGAGCAGGGCGACCGCCTGAAGTGGAGCAACAACTTCACCTACATGGTGGAGAACGAAAACAAGAGCACCGGCCAGCCGCTGTCGGTGATTCCCAAGTACACCGTCAACACCATGCTGGACTGGCAGGCCACCGAGCAGTTGTCGCTGCTGCTGACCGGCACCTTCTACGGCAAGCAGGAGCCGGCCACGGCCAACATCAACAACGATCCGCGCTGCACGGCCAACTGCGATGCGTCCACGGTGCTGCAGACCCGCGGCGCGTACAACGTCTGGGGCGTGAGCGCGCGCTACAAGGTGACCGATACGGTCAGCGTGGGCTTCGGCGTCAACAACCTGGCCGACAAGCGCCTGTTCCGCGAGGCCAACAGTAGCGATGCCGGTGCGGCGACGTACAACGAACCAGGCCGCGCGTACTGGGCCAGTCTGCGTTTCGGGTTCTGATCGTCAGGCGGTAGTGCCGGCCGTTGGTCGGCACCCTCCTCGTTTGCGCCGGCCGGGCAGGCCGTGCAGGCCTGAAATGTTATAAACACCGTGATAGTTTCCCAACGCCCGCCGGCGTAGCCTGCCTCCATCGCAAAGGAGCTGTTGCCATGGGTCACGACCACGATCACCTGCCATCCGAGATCCGCCACGAGAAACCCTTGTGGTGGGCGCTCGGCCTGACCTCCACCTTCCTCGTGGTGGAGGTGGTCGGTGCGTTCTGGACCAACAGCCTGGCGCTGCTGTCCGATGCCGCGCACATGGCCACCGACACCCTGGCGCTGATGATCGCGCTGGTTGCCGTGCGGCTGAGCCGGCGTCCGCCGGATGCGCGCCGCACCTACGGCTATGCACGCCTTGAGGCACTGGGTGCGATGATCAACGGCGCCATGCTGTTCGTGGTCGCCGGCTACATCCTGTGGGAAGCCATCGGTCGCTTCCGCCAACCTCAGGAGATCGCCTCCACCGGCATGCTGGTGATCGCCGCGGCCGGGTTGGTGATCAACATGATTTCCATGCGCCTGCTGCAGGCCGGCAGCGGCGAGAGCCTCAACGTGAAGGGGGCCTACCTGGAAGTGTGGGCCGACATGCTCGGCTCGGTGGCGGTGATTGCCGGCGCGCTGCTGATCCAATGGACCGGTTGGAAGCCGATCGACCCGATCCTGGCTGTGCTGATCGGTCTGTGGGTGCTGCCACGCACGTATGTGCTGATGCGCGAAGCGGTAAACGTGTTGCTGGAAGGCGTGCCCAAGGGCATGGACGTGGCCAAGGTACGCGACCGCCTGTTCCGACCATGACGCGGTGCTGGACGTGCATGACCTGCACGTATGGGCGCTGGCGTCCAGCACGCCGGCACTGACCGCACACATCGTGATGCGCGAAGGCGACGATGCCGATCGCCTTCGTCGCGAACTCGGTGATCGCCTGCACGATGATTTCGGCATCGAACACGTGACCCTGCAGATCGAGGCCGACCATTGCGGCGAAGCCTGTGGCCAGCCGTCAGCGGCCAAGGACGACGATCACGCCGGGCACGATCATGCAGCGACCGATGCGCAGGGCCATCGCGGTCACGTGCATCGCTGAGCGGGTGTGCCGGGCTGTGCCCGGCGTCACTGCTGCTCGTCGCGCCGCGAGGCCAGCCGATCCGCCAACCGGGTCGGCTCGGGCAGGCGATAGCCGCGCAGCGTGCGCTGCACCCAGGCCAGCGCGGTATCGGCGCTGACCCGATGTCCGCCGGCGACGAACAGCGGCTTGCAGCGCAGCTTGCTGCGCAGCACCCAGCCGAGCTGTTCGCTGCCATCCAGCAACGGCGTATGCGCGCCTGCCTCGGCGCCCGGCTCGATGAAGCGGCCAACCAGCTTCGACTTGGCCACGCCGATGCTCGGCAGGTCGGTCACCACGCCCAGGTGTGCGGCAATGCCCAGGCGGCGCGGATGGCTGATGCCGTGGCCATCGACGAACACCAGATCCGGCGTTCGCGGCAGCAGTGCCAATGCCGCCAGCAGCGCCGGCAGTTCGCGGAAGCTGAGCAGGCCCGGGATATAGGGCATGACGGTCGGGATGCGGGCGATTTCCTGCGCCACCGGCTGCAGGCTCTCCGCGTCGAGGAGTACCGCCGCAGCGCGGGTGATCGCACCGTCTTCCTCGAAGCCGACATCCAGTCCCGCCAGCCAGCGCACGGTGGCGGGCAGCCGGTCCTGGCGCTGCACGCGGGTGGCCAGCTGCTTCTGCTGCTCGCGTGCGGCACTGACGCTGCCTTCCCAGCGCCCGGGGTCGATCACGGTATTCATCGGCCACAGGATGACATCCGCACCGCCACGGCGCGGTGAGCGGGCGCCGGGGCTACAATGGCCGCCTGCCTTTCCTCGCGTTGGAGACCCTGCAGTGACCCGTAAACTCGTACTGTTGCGCCATGGCCAGAGCCAGTGGAACCTGGACAACCGCTTCACCGGCTGGGTCGATGTCGACCTGACCGAGCAGGGGCGCCGGGAAGCGGCTGCCGCCGGCCGCCTGATGCGCGAGGAAGGCCTGCAGTTCGACGTCGCCCACACCTCCGTGCTCAAGCGCGCCATCCACACCCTGCAGGGTGCGCTGGCCGAGCTTGATCAGGATTGGCTGCCGGTGAACAAGTCCTGGCGCCTCAACGAGCGCCACTACGGCGGCCTGCAGGGCCTGGACAAGGCCGAGACCGCCGCCAAGCACGGCGAAGACCAGGTCAAGGTGTGGCGTCGTTCGTACGACATCCCGCCGCCGGCGATGGACCTGGAAGATCCGGGCCATCCGATCCATGACCGTCGCTACGCCGGCCTGGACCGCAACGCGCTGCCGGGTACCGAATCGCTGGCCACCACCCTGGACCGCGTGCTGCCGTACTGGCACGACGCCATCGCGCCGCAGCTGAAGGACGGCAAGACGGTGCTGGTCACCGCCCACGGCAATTCGCTGCGCGCGCTGTACAAGTACCTCAACAACGTGTCGCGCGAGGAAATCCTCGAGCTGAACATCCCGACCGGCATCCCGCTGCTGTTCGAGTTGAATGACGACCTCACCGTGAAGTCGTTCCGCTACCTGGGTGACCCGGAGGCGGCGCGCAAGGCCGCTGAAGCCGTGGCCAACCAGGGCAAGGCGAAGTAAGAACGAAGGGCCGGCGCACGCCGGCCTTCGCTTTTGTAGAGCCGAGCCCACGCTCGGCTGATGCATTGCCGACGTTTTCAGAAAGCAGCCGAGCATGGGCTCGGCTCTACAGGCGCACTCCTGTGACCTTTGGCCGGTCCCCACCATCGCTGCAGCGGCTACGCTGGACGATTCGCCGTTGGAGACACGCCATGAACGTCCGCAATCTGGTCCCGCTGGGCCTGACCATCGCCATCGCCGCCTCGCTCGCCGCCTGTGGCAAGAACGAGACCGCGCCCGCTGCCGACGCTGCCAAGCCGGCGTTCGACCAGTCGCAGATCAAGACCGCGCTGATTAGCCTCAACAGTGCCGATCTGGATCCGTCCATTGCTGCATGCACCGACCTCAACGGCTTCGTCAACAGCAAGTGGCTGAAGGCCAACCCGGTGCCGGGCGACCAGACCACCTGGGGCAGCTTCGAGATCCTGCGTGAGCGCTCGCTGGAAGTGCAGCACGCGCTGGTGCAGCAGGCCGCCGCCAGCCAGGCCAAGGCCGGCTCGGTGGAAGCCAAGATCGGCGACATCTGGAAGACCGGCAACGACGAAGCGAAGATCGAGGCCGCCGGCCTGGCGCCGCTGCAGCCGACGCTGGACAAGATCACCGCGCTGAACGACACCGCCGCCATCACCCAGTACCTGCGCGACAGCCAGGCGCAGGGCCAGGGCGTGCTGTTCTCGCTGTTCGCCAATGCCGACTACAAGGATTCGGCGAACGTCATCGCCTACGTCGGCCAGGGCGGCCTCGGCCTGCCGGAGAAGGGCTATTACTTCGACGAGTCGCAGGCCAAGATCCGCGACGCCTACGTTGCCTATATCGCGCAGGTGCTGACGCTGTCCGGCGTGGACGCCGCGCAGGCTGCCGAACAGGCCAAGGCGGTGATGGCGTTCGAGACCCGCCTGGCCAAGGCCTCGATGTCGCGCATCGAGATGCGTGACCCGGCCAAGCGCTACAACCCGCTCAGCGCCGCCGACGCGGACAAGCTGACCCCGAACTTCAGCTGGACCGCGCTGTTCGACTCCCTGAAGGTGCCGGCCGCACAGAAGTTCTCGCTGGCCCAGCCGGGCTTCTTCAGCGAGATGGACAAGATGCTGGCCGACGTGCCGGCCGCCACCTGGCAGTCCTACCTGCGCTTCCACACCATTGATGATGCCTCGCCGTACCTGAGCAGCCAGTTCGAGAAGGCCAACTTCGAGTTCTATGGCAAGACCCTGCGCGGCCAGCAGGAAATGCAGCCGCGCTGGAAGCGCGTGCTGGAGTCGGTCAACGGTGGCATGGGCGAAGCGCTCGGCCAGCTGTATGTCGATGCGGTGTTCCCGGCCGAATCCAAGGAGGCCATGCAGCACCTGGTGCAGAACCTGTCGGTGGCGCTGAAGGCTCGCCTCGAGCAGCTGCCGTGGATGGGCGAGGAAACCAAGAAGAAGGCGCTGGAGAAGTGGGCCAGCTTCACCCCGAAGATCGGTTACCCGGACAAGTGGCGCGAGTGGACGGGCCTGCAGACCAACGGTGACAGCTACCTGGGCAACATGCAGGCCGCGCGCGCGTTCAACTACCGCTACATGCTGGACAAGGTCGGCAAGCCGGTGGACAAGACCGAGTGGGGCATGACCCCGCAGACGGTCAATGCCTACTACAACGCCACCAAGAACGAGATCGTGTTCCCGGCGGCGATCCTGCAGGCGCCGTTCTTCGACGCCAAGGCCGATCCGGCGCTGAACTACGGTGGCATCGGTGCGGTCATCGGCCACGAGATGATGCACGGCTACGATGACTCGGGCAGCCAGTTCGCCGCCAACGGCAACTTCGACAACTGGTGGACCGACAGCGACCGCAAGGCCTTCACCGAGCGCACCGATCAGCTGGTCGCACAGTTCGACGGCTACGAGTCGGTGCCGGGCGTGTTCGTGAAGGGCAAGCTGACGCTGGGCGAGAACATCGGTGATCTGGGTGGCCTGACCGTTGCCTACGATGCACTGCAGATGGCGCTGAAGGAGAATCCGAAGGCGAACGTCGAAGTCGACGGCCACAGCCAGGACCAGCGCTTCTTCATGAACTGGGCCACCGTGTGGCGTCGCAATTTCACCGACGGTGAGCTGCGCGTGCGCCTGAACACCGATCCGCACGCACCGGCGAACTTCCGTGCCAACGGTGCGCCGTCGAACATGCCGTCCTATGCCGCTGCGTTCCAGTGCAAGGCCGGTGATGCGATGGTGCGCGCAGACGACAAGCGCGTGGTGATCTGGTAACCGATTGCCCGCAACGTGCAAAGCAGAAGGCCCGGCGCAAGCCGGGCCTTTTCATTGGCAACCACTACAACCGGCTGAGGCTCAGCCCGGGCATTTCAGGTACTGCGACAACGTCGCCTGCCACGCGCTGGCCGGGTCGAAGCCTGGCACCAGACCGCCACCCGTGCCGGTGAAGTTGGACATGCCATGGGCCAGCATGTAGGTGGGGGTATACGAGGGCGGCCCCACGCGCTTGCTGAAGGTGCAGATGCCAGCGACATAGGCGGGTGCCTTGTCGGGGGTCAGCTGCGCCTTCAATGCGCTGTCGAAGCGGCCGAGATTGTCCTCGCCCATGGCCGAACCCGCCATCGACTTCAGCGCGTTGTAGGCACTGTGTCCGGTCTCGTCAGCGACCCGCTGGCGATCGAAATGGGCGAATACGCCGGCGATGTTGTAGAGATCGATGGCGTCCTGCATGCGCCCATCCTGCACGCAGCGGGGCAGGGCGTTCATCAGGGCGGCGGGCGAGGTGCCGGCGGTGATCTGGCTGCGCGACAGGCAGGCGGCAGCGGGCGCGTTGCTCTCCTGCTGGGCCTGCGCGAACGGCGCCAGGGCCAACAGCAACAGTCCCAGCGGTGCGGCGATGCGGGTGTTTCCTTTCATGGGTGGTACTCCTCGTAAGCAGGCGACCGTCTTTGGCCGACCATCAGCTTGCGAGGATTGCCGTGGCTGCGCAAGCAAGGCGCAGCCCAGCATGTGAATGCTCAGGCCAGCGCCGGCTCGTGCTTGAGCATGCCGTGGAAACGCTGCAGCACGTATGGATCGATCAGGCCACCGGCCTGCTCATCGAGTATCCGCAGCACCGTCTCATGCTCCATCGCCGCGCGATAGGGGCGTGCACTGGTCATCGCATCATAGGCATCGACGATGGTGACGATGCGTGCGCCCAGCGGGATGTTCTCGCCCTGCAGGCCATCGGGATAGCCGCTGCCGTCGAACGCTTCATGGTGGGCGCGGATCAGGCGCGCGACCGGCGCCGCATCGCTGCGACCAGTGGCCAGGAAGATATGTTCGCCACGTACCGGATGCTCGCGCATGATCGCGCGCTCCTCATCGCTGTGCCGGCGTGGGCTCAGCAGTACGTCGTCGGGAATGCCGATCTTGCCGATATCGTGGAAGCGTGCGGCCAGGGCGACCTGCGCGCAGGCTTCCTCATCCAGGTCGCAATGCAGGGCAAGGTGCTGCGCAAGAAGGCCCACGCGGTCGCAGTGGTGGCGGGTATAGGCATCACGCATCTGCAGCGACATCGACAGGGCGTCGATCAGGCAGGCCTGCGCGTGCAGGAGGTCGGGAGGTCTGGGCAGGGGCATCGGAACTGGCGGCGCGGCGAAGCCGCGCAGGAAACGGAAAGGCCCGCAAGAGCGGGCCGGGGCGGCGCATAGGGTACCCGCATCGGTGTTGCGCGGGGCGCATCGACGGTATCGCGTGGGGCCGTGCGTTCAGTCGTGTACAGCGTGTCATCGCCCCGGCCGCATCGGCAACCGGGGCGGCGTGGCTCAGCCGGTGGTCTGCAGGTGGATGCGATGGGCTTTGGCGAAGGCATCCTGCGCGTCGCTCAGGGTCTGCATGTCTTCGTCCATTTTGGTCACGGCTTCATCCAGCGTCTGCAGCAGCGGGGTGACCTGTTCTTCGCTGTAGCCATCGGGCAGGGCAGCCAGCTGTTCCATCACCGCGAACATCTGTTCGGTGCTCTTCAGGGAGTCGAGCAGGTTCTGGTGCAGTGCATCGGCGTCCTTGCCATGGGTGAACTGCTGGACGAAGACCAGCCGGTCGGCGATCTCCTTGTGCGCGTTCTTCAGGCCGAAGCGATGCTGCTGCATGCTCTTGCCATCCTGCAGCGACGCATGGAAGGACTCGCCGTTCGGGCCGTTGGTCCATTGCTCGACCATGCTGACCGTGCCGTTCCAGCTGGCGACATTCTCAAGCAGGTAATCACGGTTGCTCATGCCGTTGTGGCAGGCGGCCAGCAGGCCCAGGCTGGTGGCGAGCAGAAGGGGGGCGAAACGATTCACGGCAACACTCCTTGTCGCGGGCGCAGTAAACGGAAAGGGCACCGGTCTGCCGCCCGCGGCGGACCGGCGCCTTGGAGATCGATCAGCGCAGGGCCAGGGTCAGCAGCAGCGCGCGTGCGGCATTGAAGCGGTCTTCGGGCAGCGGCAGCGGATGCTTGACGCGCAGCTTGTCCGGACCGTCCATGGCATAGAGGTTCGGTTGTTTCTGGATCAGCTGGATCACCGCCATCGGGTCGATGTTCGGCTTGGATTCGAACACGATGCGGCCACCATTCTCGCCCAGGTCCAGCTTGCGGATGCCCAGCGTGCTGGCCTGCAGCTTCAGCTCGGCGATGGCGAACAGGTTCTTGGCCGCATCCGGCAGCAGGCCGAAGCGGTCGATCATCTCCACCTGCAGCTCGCGGAGCGCATCGCTGTCGCGCGCGCTGGAAATGCGCTTGTACAACGTCAGGCGGGTGTGCACGTCCGGCAGGTAGTCGTCCGGAATCAGCGCCGGCACATGCAGTTCGACCTCGGCGCCACGCGCTTCTTCGCCGGCATCGATGTCGGGCAGATGGCCCTGCTTGATGCTGCGCACGGCACGTTCCAGCAGCTCGGTATACAGGCTGAAGCCCACTTCGGCCATCTGCCCGCTCTGGTCTTCGCCGAGCAGTTCACCGGCACCGCGGATTTCCAGATCGTGCGTGGCCAAGGTGAAGCCGGCACCCAGTTCGTCCATCGAGGCGATTGCTTCCAGGCGCTTTTCCGCGTCGGGCGTGATCGAGCGACGGTCCGGTACAACCAGGTAGGCATAGGCGCGGTGGTGCGAACGACCGACGCGGCCACGCAGCTGATGCAGCTGGGCCAGGCCGAAGCGGTCGGCACGGTTGATGATGATGGTGTTGGCGTTGGGGATGTCGATGCCCGATTCGATGATCGTGGTCGACAGCAGCACGTTGAAGCGCTGCTTCTGGAAGTCCAGCATCACCTTTTCCAGCTCGCGCTCTGGCATCTGCCCATGGGCGATGCCGATGCGCGCTTCGGGCACCAGCTCGGACAGCTCGCGTTGCATGCGGCCGATGCTTTCCACGTCGTTGTGCAGGAAATACAGCTGGCCACCGCGTGCCAGCTCGCGTTGGAAGGCTTCGCGCAGCAGCGCGTTGTCCCACTGGGTGATGAAGGTCTGCACCGCCAGCCGGTTCGGCGGCGGGGTGGCGATGATCGACAGGTCGCGCAGGCCGGCCATGGCCATGTTCAACGTACGCGGGATCGGCGTGGCGGTCAGGGTCAGCAGGTGCACGTTGGCGCGCAGTGCCTTCAGCGCCTCCTTCTGGCGCACGCCGAAGCGCTGCTCCTCGTCGACGACGACCATGCCCAGATCCTTGAACTTCACGTCCGGCTGCAGCAGGCGATGGGTGCCGACGATGACGTCGATGGTGCCAGCGGCGACCTTCTCCAGCTCGGCCTTGATCTCCTTGGTGCTCTTGAAGCGCGACAGCACTTCGACCTTCATCGGATAGTCGGCGAAGCGGTCGCGGAAGTTGCGGTAATGCTGTTCGGCCAGCAGCGTGGTCGGCACCAGCACCGCCACCTGCTTGCCGGCGCTGGCGGCGGCGAATGCGGCACGCACCGCGACTTCGGTCTTGCCGAAGCCCACATCGCCACAGACCACGCGGTCCATCGGCTGGCTGCTGGCCAGGTCACGCAGGGTGGCGTCGATGGCGGCCAGCTGGTCCGGGGTTTCCTCGAACGGGAAACCGGCGGCGAACGGCTCGTACATCGCGCGGTCCACCTGCAGTGCCAGTCCGGCACGCGCCTGGCGGCGGGCCTGGATCTCCAGCAGTTCAGCGGCCACATCGCGGACCTTCTCGGCAGCCTTGCGCTTGGCCTTGCTCCACTGCTCGCCACCCAGCGAATGCAGGGGTGCGGTCTCGGCCGAGGCGCCGGAATAGCGGCTGATCAGATGCAGCTGCGCGACCGGCACGTACAGCCGGTCGCCCTTGGCGTATTCGATTTCCAGGAATTCGCCGGGCATGCCACCGACGTCCATCGCGATCAGTCCGCGATAGCGGCCGACACCATGGTCCTCGTGCACGATCGGCGCGCCTTCGGTCAGCTCGCCGAGATCGCGGATGATCGCTTCCGGCTCACGTCCGGCGCGGCGCGTGCGGCGTGTGCTGCCGGCGCGCTCGGGGAACAGCTGGCGTTCGGTCAGCACCGCGATGTGCGGCGCATCCAATGCGAAGCCGTCTTCCAGCGGCGCCACGGCAATGGCGAAGCGTTCGTCGCTGGCCAGGAAGGACAGCAGGTCGGCCACCACCGGCGGCTTCAGCTCGGCCGCCTGCAGCACTTCCAGCAGGGCCTCACGGCGGCCGGGTGAATCGGCGGCAATCAGCACACGGCCAGGGTAATGGCCGAGGAAGGATTTCAGTGCGTCACCGGCCGGTGCCTCGCGTGCGGCCACCGGCAGCGGCGGCAACGGCTGGTCGCCCAGCGCATGCGCCTCGGCAATGCGCGCGTGATCGGCAGCCCATACCTCGATGCGCGGTGCGTCGTTCAGCCGCTCGCGCAGCAGGTCCGGCGACAGGTACAGCGCCGACGGTGGCAGCAGCGGCCGTTCAACATCATGGCGGCGTTGCTCGTAGCGCTCGCCGGTCTGCGTCCAGAAGGTCTCTGCCGCTTCAGCGGCACCGACGCAGACCACCGGCAGGCTGCCGGCAGGCAGGTAGTCGAACAGGGTGGCGGTGCGCTCGAAGAACAGCGGCAGGTAGTACTCGATGCCAGCCGGCGCCAGGCCCGATTTCAGATCCTGGTACAGCGAACTGCGACGGGTATCGACGTCGAAGCGCTCGCGCAGGGTGGCCAGCACCCGCGCGATGCTGGCGTCGTCCATCGGCACTTCGCGACCGGGCAGCATGTGCACCGCCTCGACCTTGTCCAGCGAGCGCTGGCTTTCCGGATCGAATGCACGGATCGAATCGATGTCTTCGTCCAGCAGCTCCACCCGCAGCGGCTCGTCGGCGCCCATCGGGTAGACGTCAAGCAGGCCACCGCGCACGGCGAAGTCACCCGGGTCCATCACCTGCGGCACGTTGCGGTAACCGGCGCTTTCGAGGCGACGCTTCTCCGCTTCCAGGTCCAGGCGCTGGCCGACTTCAAGGTTGAAGCTGCCGCCGATGACGTAGCTGCGGGGTGCCAGCTGCTGCAGAAGGGTCTGCACCGGTACCACCACCAGGCCACGCTTCAGCGTGGGCAGGCGGTGCAGGGCCGACAGGCGCTGCGAAATGATGTCCGGGTGCGGGCTGAAGCGGTCGTAGGGCAGCGTTTCCCAGTCCGGGAACGCCACCACCGGCAGGCTCGGGTCGCCTCCCAGCAGGGTATGCAGATCCGCTTCGATCTGGTTGGCACCGTGGTTGTCACGGGCCACCACCAGTACCGGGGCATCATGCGTGCGCGCTGCCTGGGCCAGATACCAAGCCAGGGCAGTGGGCGAGGCGGGGGCGCGCCACCAGGCGCGGAGCTGGCCGGCACGTGGCAACGGCGGGGCGGGGAATGGAGTACGCGACATGAACCGCGGATTTTAGCAGAAGCCCCCGCCGGGCCCATGATCGTTACGTGACCGGGGTAGCGCCGGGCCATGCCCGGCGAGCGCAGCGGTCGGATCAACATCGCCGGGCAGGGCCCGGCGCTACCGTCAGTTGTCCAGTTCCAGCACCATCCGCACCAGGCCTTCGGCCCCGTTCGGGTGTGGTACCGGCTTGAAGCCCAGCGAGGCGGCCAGCTGCTTCATCGGCTCGTTCTCGGCGGCAACATCGCCGTACAGGCGGTCCAGATACTTGCCGCGGCCCCATTTCACCAGCTTGCGCATCAGCTGGCGGCCCAGGCCCTGACCGATCAGGAACCGGCTGATCAGGATCGCGTACTCGGCTTCACGGGTACCGGGGATGATCGAGGCACGGGCCACCGCGCCGACCACGGCCTCACCGGCCGGCAGCGACTCGGCGGCGACCAGGGTGATCTCGGTCTTCGGATTGGGGTGGGTCAGGCGCTGGGTGGTTTCCGGCGACAGCTCGGTCACCGACTGCAGGAAGCGGTCGCGGATTTCTTCCGGCCCGAACAGGCTGAAGGCGGCCTGCAGCGGCGCGCCATCTTCCGGGCGGATGGGGCGGATCAGCAGCTCGTGGCCGCTGGGAGCCTTGAAGATCTCATGCCAGGGCGGCATGCGGTTGCGAGTGGCCATACCGGGTGATTCCTTGGTGGTCCATCGATTGTGTCATCACCGGGGCTGCATTCCGTGAACGAAAGGCTCACGGTCGTACAGCCTCGTGAAGGCCCTTATTCGGCCGTCTTCAGCCAGTCCAGGCGGGTGCTGGCACCGGGTTCGCCCAGATGCTGGCGCAGCGCCGGCAGGGCCGGGCCGACCACGCGGTCGAACTGCCAGGGTGCATTGAGCACCAGCATGCCACTGCCGTTGAGGCGCAGCGGCGAGTCGTCCGGGCGCACCAGGAACTCGATGGTCACGGCCGACTTCACCGGCAGTGCGGCGGCCTTGCGCAGGAAATGCAGGATGGTGCGGCGCTGCTTGATCGGGAACCAGACCGCACAGGTGGCCTGCGGCCAGCGCGCCAGGGTCTCGGCCAGCGCAGCGAGGACCGCCTGGTACTCGGCGTCCTGGGCCTCGTAGGGCGGGTCGATCAGGACCAGGCCGCGGCCGATCTTGGCGCCGTTGGCCTTGGGCGGCAGCAGCGAACGCAGCAGCGCGTAGCCGTCACCGGGGTGTACGCCGACGCGGCTGTCATGGGCGAACAGGGTCTTCAGCGAGGCGGCTTCGTCCTCCTGCAGCTCGCACACCGCCATGCGGTCCTGCGGGCGCATGGCCTGCGCGCTCAGCAGCGGCGAGCCTGGGTAGGAGATCATCGCGCCGACCGGATTGTCGGCCTGTACCGCCTTCAGGTAGCGCTCGACCACCTCCGGCAGTTTGGGCTGGGCCATCAGCCGCATGACCCCGGATTCGGCCTCAAGGGTCTTGCGGCTTTCTTCGCTGGCCAGCAGGTAGCGGCCGGCACCGCCGTGGGTGTCGAGCACGAAGAACGGGCTGTCCTTGCGCTTGAAGCTGTCGATCAGGGCCAGCTGCACGATGTGCTTGAGGACATCGGCGTGGTTGCCGGCGTGGAAGGCGTGGCGATAGTTCATGGGCGGCAGTGTACGGGGCGAGGGCCGCAGCGGCTATGCTGCGCGCCATGACAGCGCCTGTTACCCATGTCCTGGTGGTTGAAGACGAAGCGGCCATCGCCGAAACCGTGCTCTATGCGCTGCGCAGCGAAGGCTATGCGGCCAGCCACAGCCTGCTGGGCGGGCAAGCCCTGCAGCAGCTGCAGGCCGGCGATATCGACCTGGTGGTGCTGGATGTCGGCCTGCCAGACCTCAGTGGTTTCGAGGTCTGTCGCCGGCTGCGCGCCCTGCCGGGGCCGGTGGCGCAGGTGCCGGTGATCTTCCTGACCGCACGCAACGACGAACTCGACCGCGTGCTGGGCCTGGAGCTGGGGGCCGACGACTACATGGCCAAGCCGTTCTCGCCGCGCGAGCTGGTAGCGCGGGTGCGTGCCCGGCTGCGGCGTGCCACGCCCGCTCCGGCCGCCTCGGGTGCCGAGACCGGCTGGCAGGAACATGGTGCCTTCGCCATCGATCGTGAAGGCCGCCGCATCCGCTTCCAGGGCCACGCGCTGGACCTGACCCGCTATGAATATGCCCTGCTGGAAGCGCTGCTGCAGCGCCCCGGCGCGATCCTCAGCCGCGCCCAGTTGATGGACCGTGGCTGGGACAGCGCCGCCGACAGCGCTGACCGCACCGTCGACACCCACGTCAAGACGTTGCGCGCCAAGCTGCGGGCGGCCGGCGCCAGCGGTGAGCCGATCCGCACCCATCGCGGCCTCGGCTACGCCCTGGAGGTCTGACGGGTGCGTCTGGTCCTGAAACTGTTCCTGGGCTTCTTCCTGATCGTGGGCATCGCCGCGTTCTTCGTGATGCGCGTGTTCGTCAATGAAGTGAAGCCGGGCGTGCGCCAGGCGATGGAATCGACCCTGGTGGATGCGGCCAACGTGCTGGCGGAGATGGCCGCCGCCGACGTCAAGGCCGGCACCATCCGCAACGGCAGCTTCACCCGCAACCTGGCCAAGGCCCGGCAGCGCGACCTGAAGGCGATGGTCTGGCGCTTCCCCAAGCGTGCGCTGGACTACCGGGTGACGATCACCGACGCCAAGGGCATCGTGATCTACGACTCGTTGGGCCGCGACGTGGGGCGCGACAATTCGCGCTGGAACGATGTCTATCGCACCCTGCGCGGCGAGTACGGCGCGCGCTCCAGCCCAGAAACGCCGGGCGATGACAGCAACACGGTGATGCACGTGGCCGCGCCGGTGTACGACCCGGTCGATGGCAATACCCTGATCGGCGTGCTCAGCCTGGCCCAGCCCAACCGCAGCATCGATCCGTTCATTGCCGCCAGCCAGCGCGCCATCATCGAACGCGGCGCGTGGCTGATCGGCCTGTCGGCGCTGGTGGGTGTGCTGGTGACGATGTGGCTGACCAACGGCCTGGGCCAGCTCAGTCGCTACGCGCGGGCAGTCAGCGCCGGCGAACCGGTGCCGCCGCCGAAGCGCCGCAACGATGAGATCGGCGAGCTTGGCCAGGCGCTGGAGACGATGCGGCGCAAGCTGGAAGGCAAGGCGTACGTCGAACAGTACGTGCAATCGCTGACCCACGAGATGAAGAGTCCGTTGGCGGCGATCCGCGGTGCGGCCGAACTGCTGCAGGAGCCGATGGCCGACGCCGACCGCGCGCATTTCGCACGCAGCATCGTCGACCAGCAGGAGCGGCTGACCGAAACCATCGACAAGCTGTTGGCGCTGGCCGAGGTCGAGCAGCACGGCTGGTTGCAGACCCGTGATCCGATTGCCTTGCCCGCGCTGCTGCAGGAAGCCGCAACGGCAGCGCAGGTACGCGCGCAGGCCGCCGGTGTCGAGCTGCATATCGAGCAGGTGCCCGACCTGCGCGTGCAGGGCGATGGCTATCTGCTGCGGCAAGCCCTGCACAACCTGATCGACAACGCCATTGCGTTCTCGCCGCCCGGGACACAGGTGCAGTTGGATGCACAGCTGGACGGGCAGGGCGTACGCCTGCAGGTTGCCGACCGTGGCGCGGGCATTCCCGATTACGCGCGCGAGCGCGTGTTTGAACGCTTCTATTCGCTGGCCCGACCCGGCACCGGCCGCCGCAGTTCCGGCCTCGGCCTGCCCTTCGTGCAGGAAGTCGCGCGCCTGCATGACGGCCGCGCCAGCCTGCAGCCGCGCGAAGCAGGCGGCACCGTGGCCAGCCTGTGGCTGCCGCTGGCGATACCAGGGCAGCGTCCGCGGCGCTGACTTCACACTCGCTTCAAATTCGCCACAAACCCTGCTCACCGCAGCGATCCATCCTGCAGTCCTCTCCAACGAGGACGGACGATGAAATCCCTGAAGATGCTGCTGCGGTTCGCCATTGTCGGCGGCCTGATCCTGCTGCTGCTGATCCCGCTGTTCCTGATCCGCAGCGTCATCACCGAGCGCAGCGCCTATCGCGAAGAGGCCTATTCGCGGGTGGCCGAAAGCCGTGCCGGTACCCAGCGCGTGGTCGGGCCGGTGCGCGTGGTGCCGTGGTCCAAGCGCGAGCTTGTGGAAGTGGTCGATGCGCAGGGCAACAAGAAGACCGAGCTGCAGACCACCCAGGGCTACTGGTTGCAGCCGCCGGCCACCCTGCAGATCAGCGGCGAGCTGCTGCCAAGCCAGCGTTCGGTCGGCCTGTTCAAGGTGCCGGTGTACAGCTGGAATGGCCAGCTCAAGGCGACCTTCAGCGAGGATGACTACCCGGAGCACGATGGCACGACCTATGGCGAGGCGTACATCGCGCTGGGTGTGTCCGACGCGCGCGGCCTGGTCGGTACGCCGAATCTTCGGGTTGATGGGCAGCAGGTCAAGCTGCTGCCGGGCGTGGCCGGCGCTTCCGCACTGGGCCGTGGGCTGCATGCACCGATCGCCGGCGTCGCCCGCAGCGGAGGCACCCTGGCGGCCAGCAGCGTGGAACTGGAGCTGCAGCTCGATGGCAGCCGCTCGCTGTCGGTGGTGCCGGTGGGCGATGACAACCAGATCGCGCTGCGTTCCAGCTGGCCGCACCCGTCGTTTGCCGGTGCGTTCCTGCCGAACGAGCGGCGTGTGGATGCGCAGGGCTTCGATGCACGCTGGGCCGTGTCCTCGCTGGCATCGGACGCACAGCAGCGACTGCGCGAGGGCGATGACCTGGACGCGCAGGCGGTGCAGGTTTCGCTGGTCGACCCGGTCGATACCTATACCCAGGCCGATCGCGCTTCCAAGTACGGCGTGCTGTTCGTGGTGCTGACGTTCGTTGGTTTCATCCTGTTCGAGCTGATCAAGTCGCTGCGCATCCATCCGCTGCAGTACCTGATGGTCGGCCTGGCGCTGGCGATCTTCTTCCTGCTGCTGATCAGCCTGTCCGAGCACATCGCCTTCTGGCAGGCCTACCTGGTCTCCGCGCTGGCCTGTATCGGCCTGCAGGCGGTGTACCTGGCCAATGTGCTGGGGCACTGGAAGCGGGGCCTGGGCTTCGCCGCGATGCTGACGGTGCTGTACGGCGCGCTGTATGGGCTGCTGGTGTCGGAGAACAATGCGCTGCTGATGGGCTCGCTGCTGCTGTTCGTCATCCTCGCGCTGGCGATGTGGGTGACCCGTCGGGTCGACTGGTACGCCCTGGCCGAGCAGAAGTAAGGAGCACGCCATGGGTTGGCGCCAAGGATTGCAGCAACGGGCACGACAGGGCATTCCCGCTCTGCTGGAAGTGGATGCGCTGCTGCAGGCGCATGGCGTTTTGGCGGCGTTGCCGGGGGCACGGATCGCGCCCGGCCTGGTCCGCTTCCAGCTGGCCGCCATCACCTGCGAGGGACTGCAGCGGCGTGGGCTGGACTGGCTGCGGGAGGCGCGGCACGGACGCGGCGCGCTCGCGGGCAAGGTGCCCCGTTACCGGCCATGGAAGGCCGGGGCGGCGGCATTGTCGGAGATCGGCATCGACGGGCTGCCCGCGGACTGGCCGGAACATGCTGCCGTGTTCGGCTGCAGCAGCATCGACCAGCGGCATTGGCTGCTGCTGTTGCCGGAGCGCGCGCAGCTGTGGCTGGGGTGGAAGGGGTGACAGCCGCGCGAGACCCCATCCACGCATGGCGTGGATCTACCAGATGCCCATGACCGATGGGACGGGGGCCAGGCGCACTGGCTGGCTAGACTCGACCGGTTGATGATCGAGCCGAAGGGCAGGAGTGCGATGTGCTGAAGTGGGGCGTGCTGGCAGTAGCGCTGGCGATGGGTGGCAATGCGGTGGCGCAGCAGCGCGAGCCGGTGGACCTGGACATGGTCGGCAAGATCCGCCAGCAGGCGTTCCACAAATCGCAGGTGATGGACACCTTCAGCTACCTCACCGAACGCATCGGGCCGCGCCTGACCAATTCGCCGGCGATGGGCCGCGCCAACGCCTGGACCCGCGGCAAGTTCAGCGAATGGAAGCTGGACAATGTCCACGACGAAGCCTTCGACGAATTCGGCCGTGGCTGGGAGTTCACTTCGGCCAGTGTGGAGATGCTGGGCGATCGCGTGCAGCCACTGCATGCCCTGCCCAAGGCGTGGACGCCGGGCACCAGGGGCCCGGTCGAGGGCGAGCTGCTGCAGGTGGACATCAAGAAGCCTGAGGACATCGAGAAATATCGCGGCAAGCTGCGGGGTAAGATCCTGCTGCTTGGCGAAGCACGCGAATACAAGCGTGGAACCGATGCCGATTCGCACCGGCACGACGCCACCTCGCTGGAAGGCCTGCAGGAGTTCACCCTGCCCAAGGACAAGGACGTGGCCGCCGACCGCGCCAAACGGGTCAAGGAATACCAGGAGAAGCAGGCGCTGGCGGCGAAGGTCAACGCGTTCTTCGTCGAAGAAGGCGCGCTGGCCTCGATCAGCATCAGCAGCTGGGACAACGGCATCATCCGCGTGGCCGGTGGTGGCTCGCGCAAAGCTGGCGAGTCGGTCGGCATTCCCGAACTGGCGATGATCGCCGAGCACTTCAATCCGCTGGTGCGCGCGTTGGAAGCCAAGCAGAGCGTGCGCCTGCGCGTGGATGTGGCCGCTCGCTTCACCGATGAAGCGGACCAGCCCGGCTACAACACGCTGGCCGAGATCCGTGGCAGCAGCAGGCCCGATGAAGTGGTGATGATCGGTGCGCACCTGGATTCCTGGCACAGCGGCACCGGTGCAGCCGACAACGCTGCCGGCGTGGCGGTGATGATGGAGGCCATGCGCATCCTCAAGGCCAGCGGCGCCAAGCCCAAGCGCACCATCCGGGTTGCGCTGTGGAGTGGCGAGGAGCAGGGGCTGATCGGTTCGCAGGCATACGTGGCCAAGCACTTCGGTCGATTCCCCGAGCCGACCGACCCGGCGCAGAAGGCGCTGCCAGCCTCGCTGCGCGAACCGACCGGTGCCCTGCAGAAGACCCGTGACTACGGCAAGTTCCAGGTCTACTTCAACATGGACAACGGCTCGGGCCGTTTCCGTGGCATCTACGCACAGGAAAACCTGGCGGCCATGCCGATCTTCGAAGCCTGGCTGGCCCCGTTCCATGACGTGGGCGCGACCACCGTGGCCACCCGCAACACCGGCAGCACCGACCACATCAGCTTCGACCGCATCGGCCTGCCGGGCTTCCAGTTCATCCAGGACAAGCTGGACTATTTCAGCAACGTCCACCACAGCCACCTGGACACCTGGGACCACGCGGAACCGGAAGACCTGAAGCAGGCCGCCGCCATCGTCGCCTCCTTCGCCTACCACGCCGCCATGCGCGAGCAGCCCTTCCCGCGCAAGCCCGAGCCCTGAAAAGGGGACGGAGGGGATTAAGTCGCATTTCCCCTCCGTTGCCCGCGCATCCCCGCAGGAGCGGGGGAATAGCGACTTAATCCCCTCCGTCCCCTTTTTCCGCAGGGGGCGGAGGGCTGGTAAAATCGGGGGATACCCGTTCCTCGAGCCCTCCATGACCTGCCGCACCCGCTTCGCCCCCAGTCCCACCGGCTACCTGCATATCGGTGGCGCCCGCACCGCGCTGTACTGCTGGCTGGAGGCCCGCCACCGTGGCGGCGAGTTCGTGCTGCGCATCGAGGACACCGACCGTGAACGCAGCACCCAGGGCGCGATCGACGCCATCCTGGAGGCGATGGAGTGGCTGGGCCTGGGCTACGACGAAGGTCCGTTCTACCAGACCGAGCGCGTCGCCCGGTACAAGGAAGTGGCCGAGCAGCTGATCGCCGACGGCAAGGCGTACTACGCCTATGAAACCCGCGAAGAGCTGGATGCCATGCGCGAGGCCGCGATGGCCAAGCAGGAAAAGCCGCGCTACAACGGCGCCGCGCGCGAGCAGGGGCTGCCGTACCGGGACGACCCGAACCGCGTCATCCGCTTCAAGAATCCGCTTGAAGGTACGGTGGTGTTCGATGATCTGATCAAGGGCCGCATCGAGATCGCCAACAGCGAACTGGATGACATGGTCATCTTCCGTCCGGACGGCTACCCCACCTACAACTTCGCGGTGGTGGTGGACGACTGGGACATGAAGATCTCCGAAGTCATCCGTGGCGACGACCACATCAACAACACCCCGCGCCAGATCAACCTGTACGAAGGCATCGGCGCGCCGGTGCCGAAGTTCGGCCACATGCCGATGATCCTGGACGAGCAGGGTGCCAAGCTGTCCAAGCGCACCGGCGCGGCCGACGTGATGCAGTACAAGGACGCCGGTTACCTGCCCGACGCGCTGCTGAGCTACCTGGCCCGGCTGGGCTGGTCGCATGGCGACCAGGAACTGTTCAGCCGCCAGGAGCTGATCGACCTGTTCGACGTGAAGGACTGCAATTCCAAAGCCTCGCGCCTGGACATGGCCAAGCTGGGCTGGGTCAACCAGCACTTCCTGAAGACCGAGGAACCGGCCGCGATCGCGCCGCACCTGGTCTACCAGCTGCAGAAGCTGGGCCTGGACGTGGGCGCTGGCCCGGCGCCGGTGGACGTGGTGATCGCCCTGCGCGAGCGCGTGCAGACCCTGAAGGAAATGGCCGAGAAGGCCGTGGTCTGGTACCAGCCGCTGAACGAGTACGATGAAGCGGCCGTGGCCAAGCACTTCAAGGCCGGTGCGGAACTGCCGCTGGGCAAGGCCCGCGAGCTGCTGGCAGCCCTGCCGGAGTGGACCGCCGAGGCTGTTGGCGTGGCCCTGCACGATGCAGCTGCGGCGCTGGAAATGGGCATGGGCAAGGTCGCCCAGCCGCTGCGCGTGGCCATCACCGGCACCCAGGTCAGCCCTGACATTTCCCATACCGTGTACCTGGCTGGCCGCGAGCAGGCCTTGAAACGCATCGATGTGGCCATCACCAAGGTAGCAACGGCCTGAGCCCACCGGCCCACGCCCGAACTGGAGAACGCGCATGTCCGCCAAAACCGCCTGTACGGCCCCGCACCATCATGTCCACGACGCTTCGGATTTCGTGGCGGTGGTCGAGCGTGTCTCGCGTGAGCGCGGGCTGCGCCTGACCCCGATCCGCGCCAACGTGCTCAAGCTCATCGCCGAGGCCGGCAAGCCGGTCAAGGCCTACGAGTTGCTGGAGTGGGTTCGCAACGGCAAGGGTGTGGGCGCTGATGCCCCGCCTACCGTGTACCGCGCGCTGGATTTCCTGATGGCCAATGGCTTCGTGCACAAGCTGGAATCGGTCAATGCCTTCGTGGCCTGCCACCATCCCAGCAGTGCGGCCCATTCGGTGCCGTTCCTGATCTGCAACAGCTGCCACAGCGCAGTGGAACTGGAAGACCGCGAGATCGTGACCCAGCTGGAGAAGCGGGCCAAGGAACTGGGCTTCCAGCCGCAGGCACAGACGCTGGAAGTGCACGGCCTGTGCGCACGCTGCGCCGGCTGACGGAACGGTAGTGCCGGCCGCTGGCCGGCATCCTCGCGATTGGGGTCAGATCCCTTTGCCAGTGGCAAAGGGATCTGACCCCATTTCACGGCTGCTTGCGCAGATGCTTCAGCACTGCCTTGCGTGCGGCGATCAACTCCGCATCCTCAAGCACCAGCGACTGCACCCAGTCCAACGCTTCGGCCACGCGTGCGCCGCGCACGGCATATAGGGCCAAGCACTGGCGTTGCGGCGTCGGCGCTTGGCTCCACGCGCGCTGCACCCGCTGCAGCAATGTCTGTTGGATATCCGTAGACACCGCCACACCCTTGTCGAACGACAGCAGCACGTTCAGCGCAGCCAACGCCCGCCACGGCGCTGACCTTGGATCATCCTGGCTGAAATCGGCCTGTCCGCAGAACGCCAGCAGGGCCGCAACCGAAGCCTCGCTGCGCACCTCTTCCAGCACCCCGATCACATAGGTCGCCATGCGCGGCTGATCCAGCAGCGGCGGCATCGCCGCCACGCCGCCATGGCCGAAAGCCGCACAGGCCCTTGCCCACGGCGCCATCGGCGCGAAATGCGTGCCATCGCCGTTGTACTGGAACTCCTCGCGCCAGCCATGCAGCGCGCACAGACGTTCAATCTCGGCCGCACCTTCGACACCATGCTCAAGCACGAAGCCGATCAGGTCTTCCACCTCGACCGCACCGCCATGCTCCAGCGGCGCAGGACCTTTGGCCGCCTTACGGGCCAGTGCGTTGAACTTCATCGTTGTCGTCTGTTCCTGCAGCAAAGCAGTCGAGCATGGCTCAACACTACAAAAAAGCGGAGCCGCGCGCTTTTGCTTTTGATTTTCATCCTTTGATTCACGTGGCTGACGCGCACGGAACCTGTCCGTGGCCGGGTGGGTGGGGTAGGCGGGACCGCAGGCGCCATGGATGGCGCCTACGAGTCCCCAGGGATGGGTTCACGGCGTGTCCCGCCTGCCTCACCCACCCGGCCAATCCCGCCAATCCAACCGCAACGATCAGCCACGAGGGGCTCCGCCGTTCGCTGTCTTCGACGAAGCCGCGCAGTCAAGCAGGCCCGCGCCTAGTCCATCGGCTTCGTCGCAGTATCCACCCGCACGATCACCGACATGCCCGGCCGCAACCGCGCCGCCAGCTGCTGCTCCCCGTTGATCGAGATCCGCACCGGCAACCGCTGCACCACCTTGGTGAAATTACCGCTGGCATTGTCCGGTCGCAGCACGCTGAACTCCGATCCGGTGGCCGGCGCGATCTGCTCCACCCGTCCGCGCAGCACCTGGCCCTGGAACGCATCCACCGAGAACGATGCCGGCTGCCCGATCGCCATCTGCCAGGTCTGGCCTTCCTTGTAATTGGCCACCACCCACAATGCATCGGGCACCAGGAACAGCAGCTGCGAACCGGCCGCCACGTACTGGCCCACGCGCACGCTGGCTTCGCTGATCTGGCCATCGCGCGGCGCATGGATCACCGTGTTGGCCAGGTCGATGCGTGCCAGTTCCAGCTGCGCCTGCGCACTTTCCACCTGCGCCTCCAGGCTCTTGCGCGAGACCTGGGTGGAGACCAGGGTCTCCTCGGAGATGCGGATCTGCGCCTGCGACTGCTGCACGCTGGCCTGTGCAGAGGCTTGGCTGGTGCGGAACTTGTCGCGGTCGTTGATCGACACCAGCTGCTGCGCCGCCAGCTCCTCGTAGCGCTTGGCCTCATTGCGGGAGCGCTGCAGCTCAGCCTGTCCCGCCGACAGCGTGGCCTGCGCCGAAGCGATCTGCGCGCGGTTCTGCGCCTGTGACTGGTCCGAATTGGCCAGCGCCGCGCGCGCGCTGTCCAGCGTCGCCTGGGCCTGCGCCACCCGCTGCGCATAGATACGGTCGTCGATGCGCAGCAGCGGCTCGCCCTGCTTCACGTGCTGGAAATCCTTCACCAGCACATCGGTCACGTAACCGTTGACCTGCGGCGCCATCACCGTGATCTGCCCGCGCACATAGGCGTTGTCGGTCACCATCACGCTGCTGGTGAAGGGCCACAGATGCCAGGCGCGCAGGATCAGCGCGATGCCCAGCAACGCCACCACGACCATCACCACCACGCTGCGCGAACTCGGTTTCAGGTACTTCGGTGCGGCGGCCGGCGCGGCTGGCGTCGCCGCAGGCGCCGCATCGGTGGGCGGTGGCGGGGTGACGTTCTCGGCGGCGTCGGTGTCGTCTGGACGGGGCGGGACGGGAGGCATGGCGATGGACTCAGCGCGGTGCCGCGGTCGCAGCCGCAGCGGGGGAGGAAGGATGGCGCTTGCGCCATTGTTTGCGCACGGCGGTACGCAGCGACAGCAGCAGCAACCAGCACAGGAAACCGATCGCCAGCCAGCCGCTCAGGGTGAACACATCATTGAAGCCACGCACGTTGGCTTCGCGTCGGGTGGTCTGCGCCAGCTGCGCGCTGCCCTGTGCGCTGCGCAGCACCGGGTCGGTGATCTGCGCTGCGTACAGCTGCTGCTGGATGCGCAGGCGCTGCGCCACCACCGGGTCGGCGGGATCGAGCTGGCTGGTCAAGGCGCTGGAATACAGCTGTTCGCGATGCAGCTGGAACGTTCCCAGCACGGCCGAGCCGGCCAGTCCGCCCAGCGTCTGGGTGATCGACAAGGTCACCAGGAAGGTGATCATGTGGTCCACACCCTGTTTCAGCGCGGCGGAAATGCCGAGCATGATCAGCGGGCCCATGAACATGCCGGCGCCCACCGAGGCCAGGAACTGGCTGACGTAGAAGTCGTGTGGTCGATCCATGCTGGTGCGGTGCTGGTCGAAGAACGCGGCTGCACCCAGCAGCAGGATCGCCATCAGCAGCTGCGCGATCAGCCGCTTCGGGCCGAAGGTGATCGCCGCGCCGGCGATGCCGGTCACCACGCCGGCCAGGATCACCACGAACAACGGCCGCATCTGGTCCGGCCCCATGCCCAGGGTGCGCATCAGGTTGACCACGCCGTAGGACTGTTCGGTGGTCAGGAAGCGGATCAGGAAGGCGCCAACGATGAAGTGCATCACCGGCAGGGTCGACAGCCAGCGGATCTGCAGCAGCGGATTGCGCCGGTAGTGTTCGATGATCAGCGCGGTGGTGGTCAGCGCGATGGAGGCGATCAGCGCCCAGCCCAGCCACGGCGTGTTCAACCACCAGCGCGTGTAGCCCTGCGCGAGCACGATCACCAGCAGGGCGACGGCAGGCGCGAGCAGGGCGAAGGTGAGGAAGTCCAGAGGTTCGAAGGCCTTGACCTGGATGCCGGGCGGCAGCTTCAGCACCACCACGGCAGCAAACGCGCACAGCGCCAGCCCTGCTTCGAACGAATACAGCTGGTGCCATTGACCGGTATCGACCAGGCCCGGCGAGACGATCCAGGCAATCGGCACCGCCAGCTGCGACAGGCCAACGCCGACCACCAGCAGGTTGCCGGTGAAACGCCGCGGCAGTGCCTGCAGCATGTACAGCGTACCCAGCGTCGAACATGCCGCGCCGGCGAAACCGCTGGCGGCGCGGGTCAGCATGGTGGTCTCGAAGCTGCCGACGAACAGGTGCAGCACCGCCAGCGCCGCATACAGCCCCAGGCCGATCTCGGCGAACAGGCGGATGCCGTACTGCTGGCGGAACTTGAAGGCCAGCAGGTTGGCGGTCACGTTCACCATGGCGTAGGCGGCGACCAGCCAGCTGCCCTGGGTGGGAGTGAGTGCCAGTTGTCCCTGCAGGAAGGGCAGGTTGGCCGTTACCAGCGCGTTGCCAAGGCCGCCGGTGATGGCCACCAGCAGCGACACCAGCGCATAGGCTGCACGCCGATAGGGTGGGTGCCACGGCATCGACGCCGAACCGGGCATGGTCGGCTTCTCGTGCTCCTCCCAATCCGGCACCGGCTTGAGGTACGGCTGCACCATCAGCGTTCCCCGCTGGCTGCTCCCTGGAGTCCCCCGCGCAGCAGCTGCAGGGCACGCCCGGCCAGCTGGGCACGCTCATCGCGGGTCTTGCCGCGCAGGGCCGCACCCAGCATGCCCGAGATCAGTGAAATATCCGTCTTCTCCAGATCGGGCCGGCACAGGCCAGCGGCTTTGGCACGGGCGATAGGCGCTTCCAGCAGGTCGCGCACGGTCTCGCGTGCGGTGCGCATGGCCGGAACATCCGAATCGACCGCGCGCCAATAATCGGCCAGCGCAGGCGAATCGACGATGCGCTGGGCCATGCCTTCGAACACCTCGAACAGGGCGTCGTCGCGGTCGCCAAGCTGCTCGACCTGGCGGCGGATGCGGTCGACCGTGCGCTGCAGCAGCGCCTGGATCAGCGCGGTACGGTCGGGGAAATTGCGGTACAGGGTGGCGCGACCGACTTCGGCACGCTCCACCACCAGGTCCAGCGGCGCGGTAACGCCATGTTGGCCGAACACATGGTCGGCGGCATCGAGGATGAGGGCTCGGCGGGCAGCAGCATCGGCACGTTGGGTGGTCATGGCTTCATTTTCGGACAAACATGTCCGGATGGCGAGAGACGAATGGCGACGGGATTGTCCGCTTGTTGTCGTACGCACATCTTTGTGACGCCTGTGTGAGGGGCGGCTGGGAGCGTAAAAAAAACGGGGGGCCACCTGGCCCCCCGGGAGAGAACGACAGCACGTAGCCATCAAAGTCGGTAGCTCCACGCCATGCGTGGATGCACTTACCCTTAGATCCACGCCATGCGTGGATCCATTTCCAGTAGATCCACGCCATGCGTGGATGCCCCATCAGAAGAACGCGCGGATCCCGAAAGCGACACCACGGCCCGGCAGCGGCGAGTAATCCTTCAACAGCGAGGTGTGCGGACGCACTTCGCGGTTGGTCAGGTTGCTGCCGTCCAGGAACAGCTCGTAGCTGTTGCTGTCGCTGCGGTCCCAGCGGTAGGCCAGGTGCGCATCGACCAGGGTGTAGCCGTTGCTCGGCGCCTCGTTCTGCGCCACGTCCTTCTGCCGGCTGTAACGCACCGCGCCCACCGAGGCACGCCAGCCATCCTTCGCCCAGCGCAGGTCGGCGCCGACACGGGCCGGTGCGATGCGCGGCAGGTAACCGGTGTTGGCCAGTTCCACGCTGTAGTTGTGGTTGTGGTCACCGTGCGGCACGGCGATGTCGAGGGTGCGGCTGCCGTTGCCGTCCAGCTTGGCCTGCACGTAGTCGCCGAATACGCGCAGGTCCCAATCGCCGGCACCGCCTTCGAACAGGTGCACCAGCGCTTCGGCCTCGGCGCCCTTGAACACCGCGTCCTGCTGGGTCCAGGCACGCACCGGCAGGCTCTCGGTCACGCCGGTGTCAGCCAGGTAGATGAAGTCCTTGAACTTGGTCTGATAGATCGCGGCGGAGAAATCGAGGCGTTCGCTGTGGGTGTGGATGCCCAGTTCGATGCGCTGGCCGCGCTCGGTCTTCAGGTTGGCATCACCGATTTCCAGCGAGCGGGTGGCGATGTGTGCGCCAGCGGCGTACAGCTCTTCATTGGTCGGCGCGCGCTCGGAACTGTCCACGCCGATGCGCAGGTCGACGGCATCGTTGAGCTTCCAGATGCCGGCGGCCGACAGGTTGGTCGCATCGAACTTGCGGCGCTGGTAGTCGCCGGTCGGGTCCAGCTTGACCTGGTCGTGGCGGCCGCCCAGTTCCAGCTTGAACGGACCGAACTGCTTTTCCTGCAGCACGAACACGCCGATGTTCTTGGTGCCGGTATCCGGCACGAAGGCTTCTTCGCCCTTCGCGCCGAAATCGCTGTTGCCGACCTGCAGGCCGAAGGCGCCGTCCCAGCCGCCGATCTGCTGCTGCACCGCTTCCAGGCGGCCTTCGATGCCGCGGTTGGTGAAGCGGGTGGACGGCGTGCCGGCTTCCAGTTCCACGTGCTCGTAGTCGGTGTAGGCCACACGCGCGTTGATGTTCTTCAGGAACGACACCGGGTTGTAGATGCCGGCCTTGGTCTCGAAGCGGTTCTGCACCATGTCGATGCGCACGTCATGCTCTTCACCTTCCTCCTCCTCGCCATGGTCGTGGTCGTGACCATGGTCGTGGTCATCGCCGTCGGCATGCACATGGGCGCCGTTGGGAATGCCGTAGTTGGTCCGGTAGGTGCTGGCAGAGACGCCGAAGTAGCCGCCTTCACCCAGCCAGGTGGCGCCGACACCGCCGGCGCGGGTGCGGATGGAGCTGTTGTCCAGGCGGCCGCGACGCGGCTCTTCGCCTTCCTCGCCTGCGTGGTCGTGGTCATCGTGGTGGTCTTCCAGGCCGTCGATCACCGCGTAGCCGGGAATGCGGAAGTCGTCGCCATTGCGCACCAGGCCATCCACGTGCAGCACGACATTGCCGCTCACGCCGTCAAGGCGGAACATGCCGCTGCGCTCGTCGTTGACCGAGTTGCCGCGCAGTTCGGCGCGGCCGCTGAGCGGACGGTCCGGCAGTTCGCGCGCGATGCGGCCATCGACCACGTTCACCGCGCCGCCGATCGCGCCGCTGCCGAACAGCAGGGTCGCGGGGCCTTTCAGCACTTCGATCTGGTCGGCCAGGAACGGCTCGATGCTGGTGGCGTGGTCGGCGCTGACGGTGGAGGCGTCCATGTTGCCCATGCCGTTGGACAGCACGGCCACGCGCGGGCCTTCCTGGCCGCGGATGATCGGGCGGCCGACACCGGGGCCGAAGAAGGTGCTCTGCACGCCGGGCAGCTTGGCCACGGTGTCGCCGAGGGTGCCGGCCTTCTGCTCGTCCAGGCGCTCACCGGCCAGCACTTCAACCGGGCGTGCCAGCGATTCGGCATCACCCTGCAGCGGCGACGCGGTGACCTGTACCGAGGACAGTTCGGTCAGGTGGCGGTCACGATGCGAATCATCGTCGGAGGCCGCAAAGGCGACGGACGGCAGCAGCGCAGCGAGCGCCAGGGCCAGGGAATGCGGCTTGAAACGAGGGTGGTGGGAGGGCATGGGCGGTCCTTTGTTACAATGTATCAATCGGGTGGCGCACGAATCCCGTCGGCGGGACAGGGGCAGGGAAACCGTGCGGGTCGGGGATCGATGTTATATTATTCCATAACGATTCGCCGCCCTGCTGGAAGTCATGCCTTTGCCCTCACGCCTGCGCCACCTGCTCGATCGCTTCGGCGCCACCGGTTCGATGCTGTGCGCGGTGCATTGCGCGGTGATTCCGCTGCTGCTGGCAGCGGCGCCCTCGCTGGGCCTGTCTTTCTGGCTCAGTGATGGCGTGGAAAAAGCGCTGGTGGTGTTCGTGACCCTGCTGGGCTTGTTCAGCCTGGTCTGGGGCTATCGGCGCCACGGCGCGCTGCGTGCGCTGGCGTTCCTGATTCCCGGCCTGGTCGCTTTGTGGGCCGGTGTGCTGTACGACCCGCTGCACCACAACGCGGTGCCGCACGCAGTGGTGATGACGCTGGGCGGGCTGCTGGTCGGCATCGCGCATCTGGTCAATCTGCGCCTGAATCACGGGCACGTGCACGACGCAAGCTGCGCGCACTAGGCCCGGCGTGCTAGGATTTCCGATCGTGCGCGGGGGCGTCCAGCAAGACGGTCCCGCCAAACCCGTGTCAGAACGGGGTAACCAGATTTCATACTTGAGGAGTTGATGACATGGGTAAGGGTGACCGCAAGACCGCCAAGGGCAAGCGCTACAACGCCAGCTACGGCAACGCCCGTTCGCACACCGCGAGCAAGGTCGCTGTAGGCACCGCCGCCCCGGTTGCCAAGAAGACCGTGGCCAAGGCTCCGGCGAAGAAGGCTGTGGCCAAGAAGGCAGTGGCCAAGGCCGGCTGATCCGCCGACCGACCGGTCCAAAGAAAACGCGGCGCTCGGCGCCGCGTTTTTTTTTGCTCATTTTTGTAGAGCCGAGCCCAGGCTCGGCTGGCGCAATGCAGCCGAGCATGGGCTCGGCTCTACAACGTATTCAACGCAGGGTCTGCTTCAGCGTTTCCGGATTGCCATCGTTCGCCGCTTCCGGCACCTGCAGCAGGTGCGCCAGCAGCGGATAGAGATCGACGTTGTCGAAACCGTCGATCACCAGGCCTTGCCGGAATGAAGGGCCACGAGCCACGAACACGGCGCGCATCGACGGCAACGCGTTGTCGTAGCCATGCGAGCCGCGATCGGCGTGCTCGCGCTTGGCGATCTTTTCGCGCGTCAGTGCGTCCCAGCCCTCATCCATCTGGCAGACGATCGCCGGCACGCGCGGATGGCTGCCGTAGTGCCAGCGCGCCGGCAGGTTTTCCTTCTTCCAGCATTCGTAGTGGGCATGACGGCCGAGCAGGGCGCGCTCGGCCTCTGCCTCATGTCCCGCCACCGGCGCGAAGCCGACCGACTGGCCCGGGCTGACGTTGCGCGCGATGCTGGGATCAACCATCGATTCGAGGGCGATCACCTGGCCCTCCGGCACCGACGCCATGCCATGGTCGGAGACCACGATCACGTTGGTGGTATCGGTCAGGCCGTGCTGCTGCAGGCCATCGAGCACCTGGCCGACGATCCGGTCGGCCTGCACGATGGCATCGGTGTATTGCCTGGATTCCGGCCCAAAGTTGTGGCCGGCCTTGTCCACATGTTCCATGTACAGCGTCGTCAGGCGCGGGGCATCGGCATCGGTCTGCGACAGCCAGTCGAGCACGGTCTGCGCACGCTGTTGCAGGGGCTCCTTGGCGTTGTAGATGCGCCACTGGCTGGGGCGCGTGCCCTGGATCTCGGCTTCGCTGCCTGGCCATGAAGTGGTGGCGGTGCGCACACCGACTTTCTCGGCACCCACCCAGATCGGTTCGCCGCCCCACCATCCGCTGTTGGTCACCGCGGTGCGGTCGTGCAGCGCGAAGCGCCCCAACGCAGCGTCGTCCATGCTGTTGTTGATGATGCCGTGGTGGTCCGGGCGCAGGCCGGTGACCAGCGTGTAGTGATTGGGGAAGGTGAGTGACGGATAGGAAGGCGTCATCCAGCGCGCACGCACACCACCGTCGATGATCCGCTGCAGGTTCGGGGTGAGACCGCGATCCAGCGCATCGGCGCGCAGGCCGTCGATGGAGATCAGCAGCAGCTTCGGCGGCGTGGCCGGGGTCGCATTCGTGCCGCTTGCCGCAGCGATTGTCGAAGGCGAAGGCGTGGTGGTGCAGGCGGCCAAGGGCAGCAGCAGCGCCAGCGTGCAGGTCAGGCGTACGGATGTCATCCGCCCATGATAATCCGCGGCAATGACGTACCAAAGACACGTGGCGCTCTTGGGCGGCGCGTGTCCACGCATTTTTCCTGTTCCCCGTGCCTGTCGGCAGACAGATTGCGGATGCTTCCATCCACGCATGGCGTGGATCTACCGTCACCGGGAACCTGTCAGGGGTGGGATGGATCGGGTATGCAGGACCGTTGGCGCCATGGATGGCGCCATCGAGCCCCCACGGACGGGTTTACGGCGTGTCCTGCATACCCGATCCATCCCACCAACTCTCAGGCAATCCAGAGCCGGCTGTTGCTTCGGCGGTTGCTGTTGCTCCGGCCTCGGCGGGTGCCGGGCGCAGCCCGGCCAGCAAACCTCATGCAAACAACGGCGCCTGTCGCTGCTCCAGCCGCAGCAACGCCGCCTTGGTTTCAAGCCCGCCACCGAAGCCCGTCAACGTGCCGTTGCTGCCGATCACGCGATGGCAGGGCAGCACGATCGGCAACGGATTGCGGCCATTGGCCGCGCCAACCGCACGGGTCGCGGTGGGCTGGCCCAGCTGCTGCGCCAGCTGCAGGTAGCTCCAGGTCTGGCCGAAGGGAATCAACGCCAGCGCATGCCAGACGCGCAGCTGGAACGGCGTGCCATGCGGTGCCAGCACCAGGTCGAAATCACTGCGCTCACCATGCAGGTACTGCAGCAACTGTTCGCGCGCCTCCGGCAATGCACCCGGCGCGTAATGCCAGTGCTCGCGGCCGCGCGCAGGATGGCGGTTTTCCGGGAACAGAACGTGGGCCAGGCCATTGTCATCCCCGGCGATGGTCAGTTCACCGATCGGCGTGTCGAAGCGATCGAACAACAGGTTCATGAGGGTTCTCCAACGAAAGTGCCGGACAGGTGCCACAGATGCAGCACGGCATAGGCGCGCCATGGGCGCCACGATTGCGAACGCGCTTCGGTGGCGCGTTCGCTGAGGCGCTGGCCCTGTGCGTGGCCCAGCACCTGCTGCAGCACCAGATCACCGGCCGGGAAGGCATCAGGCTGGCCGAGCCCGCGCAGGGCAATGTACTGCGCTGTCCACGGGCCGATGCCGGGCAGTGCCACGCAGCGGGCGACGAAATCTTCCAGTGCCTGGCCCGGCCCGAAATCGAGCTCGCCGGTGGCGCAGGCCGCGGCGAGGGCGCGCACGGTGGCCGTGCGGCTGCGTGGCAGACCGATCGATTCCAATGGTGCTTCGGCAAGCACGTCCGGCGCCGGAAATTGACGGTCGAATTCAGACGGCATGCCGGGCAGGTGCGCACCGTAGGCATCGACCAGCCGCCGCGCGAACGTGGTTGCCGCCGCCACGCTTACCTGCTGGCCCAGCACCGCGCGTACGCCCACCTCGAAGCCGTCCCAGCCGCCCGGTACGCGCAGGCCGGGGCGCTCGTCGATGCCTCGTGCCAGCAACGGCTCGTCGCCCAGTGCTGCGTGCACCTGCTGCAGGTCGGCGTCCAGGTCGAACACGCGACGCACGCGGCGCACGATGTCCGGAATCAGGCGCGGGTCGACCGCGCCCAGCTGCAGGCGCAGCTCGGGCCGCTTCGGATCGGCGGTGACGCGCAGCAGGGTGGGGCGCTCGGCCGTGCCGAGTACGCGCTGGTAACTGTCTTCACCGATCAGCTCGATGCCGGGCAGGCTGCGCTTGCGCAGGAACGACAGCATCCGCGGGAAATCCAGCGGCGGTCGATAGCCCAGGCGCAGTACCAGCCCGCCATCGTCGGCGGCCAGTGGATGGTGTTGGCGGCGCAGTGCGGTGGGCGCCATGCCGCAGCCCTGCAGGAATGCCGTATTGAAGCGGCGCAGGCTGTTGTAACCGGCTGCCAGCGCCACGTCGGTCACCGGCAGCGTGGTTTCGGTCAGCAGCTGCTTGGCCAGCAGCAGGCGATGGGTCGCGTGGATCTGCCCTGGCGTTGCGCCCAGCCGTTCGACGAACAGGCGTTGCAGCTGGCGCGCGCTGAGGCCGATCTTCCCGGCCAGGTCGGCCACCGGCTGGTCCTGCAGGAAGCCCGCATGGATCAGCGCAAGGGCGCGTTGCACGGCCTGTCCGGCCAGCGCCTGTTGTGCCAGCGGGGCCAGTTCGGGGCGGCAGCGCAGGCAGGGACGATAGCCGGCCGAGGCGGCGGCAGCAGCCGTGGGGTAATAGGTGATGTTGCGCGGCTTCGGCGGCGGCGCCGGGCACACCGGGCGGCAGTAGATGCCGGTGCTGCGGACGGCGGTGAAGAACACGCCGTCGAAGCGCGCATCACGGGCCAGGCGGGCGCGGTCGCAGGCGGCGGTGTCGAGGGCGAGTGCGGTATCCATGGCGCCAGTCTAGGCGTGTCCGGGGGACAGTACTCGCCATATTCGGACATGGATGCTGGGGGAGGTCGGCCGGGCTGCGCCCGGCACCCGCGGGGGGGCAACGGCGACGTCAACAGCAACAGCAACGTCAAAAACCTGCATTCCTTGGGATGGCGGGGTGGGTCCGGTTGCGGGGGACGCCGTAAACCCGTCCATGGGGGCTTGGCCGCGGCATCCATGCCGCGGACACCCCCGTAACCGGACCCACCCCGCCTTCGACAGTTGGCCGCGATCTGTTGGAACGGCGTTCTGTGCTGCTGGTAGGTGTCGACCTTGGTCGATGCGTAGATCCACGCCATGCGTGGATGGGAAGGTGGAAGACACTGGAACGGGAAATGACAGGGCCTGAGGGTCAGAGGAGGTTCAGTGGCGCGCGCTGAATGCGCGCCATGGGCAGGTAGACTGTGGTTCTTATCTGTCCGAATTCCGGTTGCCCGATGTCCGCCAAACTCCGCTGGTTGCCCTTGTTGTGCCTGGCCCTGGCGGGCTGCAGTCAGTTGGAGAATCCCGGCAACGTCACTGCCGCCGACAAGGCCACGCGTGCCCCGGCCAGCGATGGCGAGAACATGGTGTCGATCAATGCCGCCGATGCGCCGGCGCCACCGCCGCAGGCGCGCAGCAGGGCCGACCGGCCCTGGCCGCAGACCCAGCTGGACAATGGCAAGGCGTGGATCAGCTGCAGCACCGACTACGCCGGCGAGGGCGGCGATGGCCTTGAGCTGGAAGGCCTGCAGCGCGAACAGCTGAAGCAGGCGCTGGCGCCGTGTGCCGAGCGTGGGCTGCTGCGCGTGCGCTACAACGGCAAGATCAATCCCGGGTTTGCCGAGATGATGTGGCGGCTGGCGGTGGTTGCCGACGAACTGCAGATCCACAAGCGCATCCTCGACCTGGATTCCAGTGGCGGCCAGGTGGAATCGGCGATCGTTGCCGGTGACAGCATCGGTGAATCCGGCTGGACCATCTGGGTGCGCGAGGGCTCGATCTGCCACAGCGCCTGCGTGTTCGTACTGGCTGCCGGCGACAACCGCCTGCTGACCGGCAAGGTCGGCATCCACCGCATGATGCGCATCAGTTCCAAGGCCACGTCGCGCGCGGAACTCAACCGCGAGCTGCACGAGGTCTATGACAACGTGAAGGACTACCTGCAGCGCAATGGCGTGGCGGTGGGCGTGGCCGACCTGATGATGACCGTGCCCAACCGCAGCCTGCGCCTGCTGACGGCCGAAGAGCTTCGCCAGTACGGCCTGGACGGAACCAACGCGGTGCAGGATGACCTTGAGCGTATCAAGCAGATGCGCGCCTGCGGCGACGATTTCGTGCAACGCAAGGATGCGTTCCTGGTGGCCTTCGACCAGCAGTGCAAGCGCGATGGCGCCGACATGGAATCGATCAACAGCTGTGGCCAGTCGCTGAAGCAACGCTTCGGCTTCCCCGATCCGGTGTGCCCGGAGGAAAGCCCGCTGTCGGAGATCGACGTGGCCACGCTGCCACCGGCACCGCCGGAGCAGCCGCCGGTGGCCGAGCAGGTGCCGGCGACATCGGCTGCACCGGCGGCGCAGGCCGACGCAGGCGCGGTGGAAGGCAGCGTCCAGGCGCGCTGACGGGCCACTCACTGCGCTGGCGTAGACTGCGGTTCTTTCCATCGAACCGGCGGTGTCCATGAAGCGCGTGCTCCTGCTGCTGTCCCTGTTGCCCCTGGCTGCACTGGCGCAAACGCCTGCACCGGCCACGCCCGCGCCGGCCCCGGCGCGCCCCGCGGCGAGCGCCCCGGCCGCCGCGAAACCGGCGACTGCTGCCACGCCGGTGCTGAGCCCGGCGCAGCAGGCGCAGGTGCAGAAACAGGACGCGGAAATGGGCAGCGCCGCATTGAAGGCCGCGCAACTGGTCGACGCCAATCGGGCGGGTGAGTTGTGGGACGGCGCCTCGGCTGTCGCTCGCCGCGCGGTGCCCAAGGCCGCCTTCGTCAGCCAGCTTGCAGCAGACCGCACGCGCCTGGGCGCGATGGCCGGCCGTGGCCAGCCGACCATCACCCGGGTCAAGTACGCTGCCGGCGCCGCCGTGCCCGAAGGGCTGTACATCAACGTCAGCTTCCCGACCCGCTTCGCCAACAGCGCGCAGCCGGTGCGCGAGCTGGTGTCGTTCCGCTTCGATGAAGACCAGACCTGGCGCCTGGCCGGTTACAGCCTGCGCGCATCCAGCCCCTGACGGAGATCGACGATGGCCACCGAACTGACGATGCTGGCGTGGGCGATGCTGCTGGGTTTCGTCTACATCTTCGCCGCCTCCACCGTGGTCACCCGCGAGCGCGGGATGAAATGGAACGCCTCTGCACGCGACGACTCGTCCAAGCCGCTGAGCCCGCTGGCAGGCAGGCTGCAGCGGGCGCAAGCCAACTTCTTCGAGACCTTCCCGTTCTTCGCTGCCGCTGCGATCGCGGTGGTGGTGGCCGGGCGTGGCAGCGATACCACTGCCTTGGTCGCGCAGGTCTACTTCTGGGCGCGTGTGGTGTACCTGCCGCTGTACGCGGCCGGCATTCCCTATGTGCGCAGCCTGGTCTGGCTGGTATCGATCGTGGCAATCCTGGCACTGGTCTGCGCGCTGCTGTGAAGTGCAGCTGATCCAGATCAAGGCCGGTCAGGCACGCGGCGCTATGCTGGCCGCGACTGGATCAACGGCAGGAGGCGCGCATGCGCAGGATGGACGTGGTGGTGGTCGGCGCCGGACCGGCCGGGTTGTGCTTTGCGCGCGCCCTGGCTGGTACTGGCTTGCAGGTGGGACTGGTCGAAGCGCAGCCGCGCCAGGCCTTGGCCGATGCCGCCTTCGATGGCCGTGAAATCGCCCTGACCCATGCGTCGCGGCAGAGCCTGGAACAACTGGGCCTGTGGCAACGCCTGCCCGAGACCGAGATTGCCGAGCTGCGCGACGCGCGGGTGATGAACGGCGGGTCGCCATTCGCGCTGACCTTCGCCAGCAGCCAGATCGATGGCCAGCCGCTGGGCTGGCTGGTGCCCAACCATCTGATCCGCCGCGCGGCCTGGCAGGCGGTGCAGGGCCAGGACGGGCTGGAGCTGTTCGATGGCCGCAAAGTGCAGGCGGTGCGCGCCGACAGCCAGGGCCACGTGGTGCGCCTGGATGATGGCAGCGAACTGCACGCGCGCCTGCTGGTGTGCGCCGACAGCCGCTTCTCCGGCACCCGCCGCATGCTCGGCATCGGTGCGCAGATGCGTGACTTCGGCAAATCGATGCTGGTCTGCAGGATGCAGGTCGAGCGCGATCATCACCACACGGCGTGGGAGTGGTTCGGCTATGGCCGCACGATGGCACTGCTGCCGCTCAACGAAGGCCAGGCATCGGCGGTGATCACCCTGCCACCGCGGCAGATCGAAGAACTGCTGGCGATGGATGAGATCGCGTTCGGGGACGCCATCAGCGGCTTCTTCGAGCACCGCCTGGGACGCATGCAGCCGGTAGCGACGCCGCAGGCCTATCCTCTGGTCGGGGTGTATGCGCAGCGCTTCGTCGGCGAACGTTCGGCGTTGATCGGTGATGCCGCGGTGGGCATGCACCCGGTCACCGCACATGGTTTCAACCTGGGCCTGGCCAGTGCGCAGCGGTTGGCGCAGGGCATCGCCGAGCAGCAGCGGCGCGGGGCGGACATCGCCGCCGCCGGCATGCTGGGCAGCTACCAGCGCGGGCATCGGCTGGCGGCGCGGCCGCTGTATGAGGCGACCAATGCGATTGCCAGCCTGTATACCGATGACCGCCGGCCGGCGCGCCTGTTACGCGCAGCGGGGTTGCGGGTAGCGCAGGGGGTGGCGCCGTTCCGGCAGCTGATTGCCGCCCACCTGACCCAGCGCGTGGCCTGACGGCCGCGCGGTGACTCAAGCGGCGGCCAGCACCCGGATCTGGCTGTCGTTGAACTCGACCACCTGGCCTGCGCGGATCTTGCAGGCCTTGCGCAGCTCGACCTCGCCATCGACCAGCACCAGGCCTTCGCTGATGACCATCTTGGCTTCGCCACCGCTGGTGACCAGGTCGGCCAGCTTGAGCAACTGCTTGAGTTCGACGTAGTCGCCGTCGAGGTCGAATTCGAGGATCTGCATGGAACGGGGTTTCCTGGGGCAGGCGCTGCAGGACAGGGCCCGCAGCGGTAAAATGGGCGCCTATTGTGCGCCACGGCGGGCCGTAACGGCATGCCGGTGGTTTCCTGTACACCTTGTTCAGGAACAGTGCGGTATCATTCCGCTCTGAGCGAGTGAAACCTCAGCTTCAACCGAGCAGCGCCAGGGCACGCGATAAGAAGGGCGCCCAAAGCGCGGAATCCCCCTTTTTTTCGCCTGCCATGCTCGTGGCAGTGCCTTCGGAGTTCCCCATGTCCCAAGAAACCCAAGCGCAGCTGCAGTTCGCGCAGCTCGGCCTGTCCGATTCTGTCATGCAGGCTGTCACTGCCATCGGCTACGAAACGCCGTCGCCGATCCAGGCCGCCACCATCCCGGCGATGCTGGAAGGCCGCGACGTGCTGGGCCAGGCCCAGACCGGTACCGGCAAGACCGCAGCCTTCGCGCTGCCGGTGCTGTCCAACATCGACCTGCAGCAGATCAAGCCGCAGGCCCTGGTGCTGGCCCCGACCCGCGAGCTGGCCATCCAGGTTGCCGAGGCGTTCCAGTCCTATTCCTCGAAGATTCCCGGCTTCCGCGTGCTGCCGGTGTACGGCGGCCAGCCTTACGGCCAGCAGCTGACGGCCCTGCGCCGCGGCGTGCACATCGTGGTCGGTACCCCCGGCCGCGTCATCGACCATCTGAACCGCAGCACGCTGGACCTGTCCGAGCTGAAGACGCTGGTGTTGGACGAAGCCGATGAAATGCTGCGCATGGGCTTCATCGACGACGTCGAAGCGGTGCTGAAGAAGCTGCCGGAGAAGCGCCAGGTGGCGCTGTTCTCGGCCACCATGCCGCCGGCCATCCGTCGTATCGCGCAGACCTACCTGAAGGACCCGGTCGAAGTCACCATCGCGACCAAGACCACCACCTCGGCCAACATCCGCCAGCGCTACTGGTGGGTGAGCGGCATGCACAAGCTGGACGCGCTGACCCGCATCCTGGAAGTCGAGCCGTTCGACGCGATGATCGTCTTCGCGCGCACCAAGGCCGGCACCGAGGAACTGGCCAGCAAGCTGCAGGCCCGTGGCCTGGCCGCTGCCGCCATCAACGGTGACATGCAGCAGGCCCAGCGTGAACGCACCATCGCCATGCTGAAGGAAGGCAAGCTGGACATCCTGGTCGCCACCGACGTGGCCGCCCGTGGCCTGGACGTGGAACGCATCAGCCACGTGCTGAACTACGACATCCCGTACGACACCGAAAGCTACGTGCACCGTATCGGCCGTACCGGCCGTGCCGGCCGCAGCGGTGAAGCGATCCTGTTCGCTACCCCGCGCGAGAAGGGCATGCTGCGCCAGATCGAGCGTGCGACCCGTCAGCCGATCGAAGAAATGCAGCTGCCGAGCGTGGAAGCGGTCAACGACAACCGCATCAACAAGTTCACCTCGCGCATCACCGAAACGCTGGGCCAGGGCGGCCTGGACTTCTACCGCCAGCTGCTGGAGCGTTTCGAATCCGAGCAGAACGTGCCGGCCATCGAAGTGGCCGCCGCACTGGCGAAGATGATGCAGGGTGATACCCCGTTCCTGCTGCAGCCGCCGGTGCGCGCCCCGCGCGAAGAACGTGCCCCGCGTGAGCGTTTCGAGCGCACTGAGCGCCCGGAACGTGGCGACCGCAACGAGCGCGGCCCGCGCTTCGAGCGTGGTCCGCGTCGTGACGATGCCGAGGGTGGCTTCGAGCAGCGTCCGCGCCGTGACGTGCCGCCGCGCGGCGCACCGGAGCAGGGCATGGAGACCTACCGCATCTCGGTCGGCCACCAGCACGGCGTGAAGCCGGCCAACATCGTCGGTGCCATCGCCAATGAAGCCGGCCTGGAAAGCCGCTTCATCGGTCGTATCGACATCCACGACGACTTCTCGCTGCTGGATCTGCCGGCACAGATGCCGTCGGACGTGCTGACCCACCTGCAGAAGGTGTGGGTGTCCGGCCAGCAGCTGCAGATGCGCCCGTTGGCGGCCGGTGAAGAAGTCAATCCGGCGCCGCGTCCGTTCAAGCCGCGCTTCGACAAGCGTGGTCCGGGCGGTCCGGGTGGCCCGGGTGCTCCGCGTCGCAGTGGTCCGGGTGGTCCCGGCGGCGACCGCGACAGCCGTCCGCCGCGTCGTGATGGCTTCAACAAGCCGCGCGGCCCGCGCAGCTTCTAAGCCGCACTGAAGTAGATCAACAACGCCAGCCTCCGGGCTGGCGTTGTTGTTTGTATGGGGGCAGGCCGGCTCGGCCGCCGCTGCCGATCACCGGCCGGGTCCGGTTTCGCATGGCCCACACATCCCCGGTTCTAGGCTGGCCCGGTTCCGTAGGAGATTGTCACCGCAGCACATTCGGGGGATCCAGGATGGGTAGAAGTGGCATGGACCAACAGCGCCGACGGGTACCGATGACCCGCGGGCTGGGGCTGCGATTTGCGCTGTTGACGGGCATGGCGATCGGACTGGTCGCGCTGTCGGCCGTGATCCAGGAGCTGCAGGCGGCATCGACCGCGTGGATCGCAGGGCAGGGCTACTGGTCGCGGGGGCAGCAGGACGCCACCGCAGCGCTCAGCCGTTACCTGGCTCGTGGGCACCTGCTGGATCTGCAGGATGCCCAACGGGCATTGCAGGTTCCGCTGGGTGACCTGCAGGCTCGCAAGGCGCTGGAGCAATCCGAACCGGACGAGGCGACAGCCCGGGCCGGTTTCCTGCGTGGGGGCAACGCCCGCGCCGACATTCCGCGGCTGATCTTCTCGTTCCGCCACGCGCGCAATGTCGGTGCCTTCCGCGAGGCCACCTGGTTGTGGCGGCAGACCGACGCGGACCTGCTGGCCCTGCAGGCATTGTCGGAGGAGCTGCAACGCCGCCATGGCGCGGGACCATTGGACGAGGCGACCGTGGATGAGTACCTGCACCGGCTGCGGGGCATCGACCACCAGCTGCGCGCACAGGCGCAGGCGTTCTCGCAGGCGCTGCTGCGCATGGCCCGCGCGGTGCGCATCGCAACCCTGGCCGTCGGCGGCCTGTCGGTCCTGTTGATCAGCCTGATGGCAGTGGCCCTGGCCCGCCGGGTCGGCAAGGACCTGACCGAGCACGAGAGCCGCTTCCGGGCGGCCTTCTACCAGGCCAACGTCGGCATGCTCAAGCTGGATGCCAGCGGCCGGGTGGTGGAGGCCAACCAGGCGATGGCCGACATCCTCGACCATCGCCGCGACGTGCTGCTGCAGATGTCGCTGGCTGATCTGCTGATGGAGGGCGAGCTGGTCATCGATGGGGGTGGCCGCATCGACTGGGATCGCCAGCTGCGACCGGGCGAACTGCGCTTCCGGCGTCGTGATGGCAGCCTGGTATGGGGACGCTGGAGTGGTACCGGCGTGCGCACCGCCAGCGGTGGCCTGTCGGTGTTCGCCATCGTTGAGGATGTCAGCCAGAACCATGCCCTGGCACGCGAGATCGAGCACCATGCCAGCCACGATCCACTGACCGGCCTGATCAATCGCCGCGAGATCGAGCGCCTGCTGGAGAAGTCGCTGCTGCAGGTCCGCTCCGACGGTGGAACCCACGCACTGGGCTACATCAACCTGGATCACTTCAAGCTGGTCAACGACAGCTTCGGCCACGCGGCCGGCGACCAGATGCTGCGCAGCTTCGCCGAGTACCTGGTCGGCGCGGTGCGTGATGGCGACTGGGTGGGCCGCCTGGGCGCGGATGAGTTCGCGGTGTTCCTCGCCCGCGCCAACCAGGATGAAGCCAAGCGCGTATTGCAGCGGTTGATCCGCAACCTGGGCCAGGCCACGTTCCCGATCAGCGAAGGCAGTCCGCAGCTGAGCTGCAGCGTGGGCGTGGTCGAAGTGACGGCCGAGGCACCGGACGCGAACTGGTTGATGAGCGCCGCCGACAGTGCCTGCTATGCAGCCAAGCAGGCCGGCCGCAACCGCGTGCATTGCTTCAACGAAAACCGGCTGGCCCTGGAAGAACGACGGCTGGAAGCCGAACGCCTGCAGCGGGTCAGCCGTGCCATGGCCGAGAACCGCATGCTGTTGTATGCGCAGCGCATCGCCAAGGTAGGTGATCCGTCCTACCTGCACTACGAAGTGCTGGTGCGCATGCGTGACAGCGACGGCGTGCTGCACCTGCCGGGCCAGTTCATGCCGGCGGTGGAGCGCTACGGCATGGCGGTGGTGCTGGACCGGCACGTGCTCGGCCTGCTGTTCCGCCACCTGCAGGTGTGTCCGGCGCACGTACGCCAGCTCGGCCTGTGCAACGTCAATGTGTCGGCCCAGTCGATCGCCGAGCCGGGATTCCTGGCGTTCGTCTGCGACCTGCTGGAGCGCAACCGCGCACTGGCGTCCAAGCTCTGCTTCGAGATCACCGAAACCGCGGCGATCGGCAACCTGAGCCAGGCACGAGCCTTCATCGACGCGTTCAAGGCGCGCGGATGCCGGGTGGCGCTGGATGATTTCGGCTCGGGCCTGTCCTCGTTCGGCTATCTGCGGCAGCTGCCGGCGGACATGCTGAAGATCGATGGTGCCTTCGTGCGTGACATGGATACCGATCCGGTCAGCCGTGCCAGCGTGCGTGCGATCAGCGAGCTGGGCCGCGAACTGCAGATGGAGGTGGTGGCCGAGTGGGTGGAGACCATTGAAGTGGCCGAGGCGCTGGCCGGGATGGGGGTGCAGGGCCTGCAGGGCTATGCCATTGAACGGCCGCAGCCACTGGAGCGGCTGACCCTGGCTGACCTGCGGCCAATGCGTTTGGCCGGCACGCAGGGGCCATCGGCTGCCGGCTGAAGGTGCTGCGGCCGGGCTGCGCCCGGAACCCGCGGTAGTGCCGGCCGCTGGCCGGCAACCTCAACAGCAACAGCAACAGCGGGGTTCTGGGGGATGGCGGGGTGGGTCCGGTTGCGGGGGACGCCGTAAACCCATCCATGGGGGCTTGGCCGCGGCATCCATGCCGCGGACACCCCCGCAACCGGACCCACCCCGCCTTCGACAGGTTCACGCGGCTGTTGGTGGGTGTCGACCTTGGTCGACGCGTAGATCCACGCCATGCGTGGATGACATCCAATCCATTCAATGATTTCGAAATCGGTATGAACATCCATCCACGCACGGCGTGGATCTACCAGATGGCGGGACACTGTCAGGGGTGGGGCGGTATGGGCGGGCAGGACCGTTGGCGCCATGGATGGCGCCATCGAGCCCCCATGGATGGGTTTACGGCGTGTCCTGCCTGCCCATACCGCCCCGCCCACCTCGGTAGCCCGCTTTCGCTGTTGCTTCGGCTCCGGCCTCTGTGGGTGCCGGGCGGCAGCCCGGCCAGCACCCCCACCACTTTGGTCTACACATCGGCGTTGCCTTCGACTGCGATAATGCCGCCAGGGGCGACGCGCAGTGGGCGCGGACGTAAGCAGTAACAGGACGTGGCGTGGGCGGCAGGCAGGTGCGTTTCGAAACAGGGGCGGTGCTTGTCCTGCTGCTGGTGTGGTTGGCGTTGCCGTGGCTGGGCCATGCGCGCAGCGTCGACGCCGGCCGCGATTACCTTCTGGTCGGCACCGCGACGGCCGAACCTACGCCCCATCGCGCGTGCACGCCGGAGATGCTGGCCGGGCCGCGCCAGCAGACACGGGTGAATGCACCGCCAGAAGGCTGGTCCGGCGAGCCGCAGGCGCTGGATGTCTTCAATGTCTTTGCCGGCGAAGTGCGGCTGCAGCACGGTGACCGCGAGATCTGCGGCAACATGCAGGACGCGCGCACCCGCGATTCACGCTTCCGTGCGGGCATCGGCATGGTGGCGGTACCCGCTGCCGGCAGCCACGAACCCTTCCTGGTCTCCTGGCAGACGCCGCTGAAGGCACGCTGGGTGCCGACACTGCAACTGGGCGCGCCCAGCCCGGTACAGCAGAACGACACTGCCCGGCTGCTGGTGCGCGCCGCCTGCATCGCCGTGGCAATCGCGCTGGCGCTGTCGGCGCTGATGGCCTATCTGACCACCCGCGACCGTAGTTTCCTGATGTACATCGGTGCCACCCTGGTGCTGGTGCTGTGGCAGTCGATCCTCGGTGGTCTCAGCGGCTATCCCGAACCCTGGCTGCGCGTCGGCGGGCGCGGTGACTGGTGGCTGCTGGCGCTGACGGCAGCGACCCAGGCACTGGTGTTGCCGGCGATGTGGCGCCTGAACGGCGGTGACCGCGTGCTGCCACGTTCGCGCGTGGGCCAGCAGTCGGTGCTGTGGTCCCTGCTCACGCTGGCGGCACTGGTGCCGTGGTTGCAGCGCGATGGACTGGGCGTGGTCGCGCAGGTCCTGCAGGGGACCTTCATCGTCGGCTGCGCACTGTCGTTGGCGATGGGCATCTGGGCCCGCCTGCGCGGCGATGTCTGGTCGCTGGCGGGGCTGGCCGCACTGGCTCCGATGCTGGTGCTGATCGTGGCCGACGCCGCCAGTGCGCACTGGCTGATGGAGTACCGGGTGGAGGCCCTGCAGCTGGCAGTCACCTGGCTGCTGATGATGGCGGCCTACGCGCTCAACCTGCGCCTTGGCCGGCTGCGCCAGCAGCGTGATGAAATGCGACAGCTCGCCGAGACCGACATGCTGACCGGCCTGCCCAACCGCCGTGCCGGCCTGCACCAGCTGGCCCAGCATCTGCAGGGCGGCGAGCGTGAGAGGGGCCCGCTGGTGATCGGCTTCCTCGATATCGATCTGTTCAAGGACATCAACGATCGCCATGGCCATGAGATCGGTGACCAGGTGCTGGTGGCCGTGGCGCGCGCGCTTCGCGCCGCTGTCCGCAGCGAGGACCAGGTGGTGCGGATGGGGGGCGAGGAGTTCCTGCTGCTGTTGCCGGGCATGCCGCGGGAGATCGCGGCCGCCCGCCTGGAACGCCTGCGCCAGCGCATCACCGAGGCCTGCCGGGACCTGCAGGTGCCCGGTCTGGAGGTGACCGCGAGCATCGGCCTGGCACAGTGGCGGCCGGCCGAAGATGACCTGGCCGCGCTGCTGCGGCGCGCCGACCACGCCATGTACGTGGCCAAGCGCAGTGGCCGCAACCGGGTGTTCGATGGCGAGACCGAAGATCCATTGACCACGGCATGAGGCGGGAAGGGCGGCGATGCCGGATAATGGGGCGATGACCAGCCGACTCAACAAATACATCGCCGACACCGGCTTCTGCTCCCGTCGCGAGGCCGATCGCCTGATCGCCGCCCGCCGCGTCACCGTCAATGGCCATGCCGCCGGCACCGGCGCAGTGGTCGGCGAGGAGGACAAGGTGCTGGTCGACGGCCAGCCGTTGCGCGTTCGCACTGCCCGCAAGCCAGGCGCCCGCCGCCACGTGTACATCGTGCTGAACAAGCCGGTGGGCGTGACCTGCACCACCGAAAGCACGGTGAAGGGCAACATCGTCGACTTCGTCGGCCATGAACAGCGCATCTTCCCGATCGGCCGCCTGGACAAGGAATCGGAAGGCCTGATCCTGATGACCAGCAACGGCGACATCGTCAACCAGATCCTGCGCGCTGAAAACGGCCACCAGAAGGAATACCTGGTGGCGGTGAACAAGCCGGTCACCGACGAATTCCTGCGCGCGATGGCCCGCGGCGTGCGCATTCATGACCAGATGACGCTGCCGTGCAAGACCTCGCGGATCGCCAAGTTCGGTTTCCGCATCACCCTGCAGCAGGGCCTGAACCGGCAGATCCGGTTGATGTCGGCCGAGTTCGGCTATCGCGTGACGCAGCTGCGCCGCGTGCGCATCGACAACATCAAGATCGGTGCGCTGAAGCCCGGCCAGTGGCGCAACCTGACCGAGCAGGAGCTGCACGGCCTGTTGCCGCAGCAGCAGGACTGGTAAACGACGTGTGTAGAGCCGAGCCTATGCTCGGCTGCCGTTGCCCGGGTGCAGTCGAGCATGGGTGCGGCTCTACATCAGCTAGACTTTGCGGCGACCTGCCGGAACGTGACGCTGCATGATCAAGCCCGACAAGCCCGCCAACGAAGCGCTGCGCCTGGAGGCGCTGTACCGCTACCGGATCCTCGATTCCGAACGGGAACGCTCGTTCGATGATCTGGTCGCCATTGCCAAGGCGGTATGCGGCACGACGATGGCGGCCGTGACCCTGATCGACGTCGAGCGGCAGTGGTTCAAGTCGATACAGGGCATCGATGCGGCCGAGACCCTGCGCAGTGATTCGATGTGTGGCCATGCCATCCTGCAACCGCAGGAGATCATGGTGGTCGAGGACGCGCTGCAGGATGTGCGCTTCCACGACAACCCTGTAGTAACTGGCGACCCGCACGTGCGTTTCTATGCCGGTGCACCGCTGATCAGCAGTGACGGCCTGCCGTTGGGCACGCTGTGCGTGTTCGACGCGCGCCCGCAGCACCTGGCAAGCGACAAGGCCGAAGCGCTGGCCGCGCTGTCGCGGCAGGTGATGCTGGTGATGGAGCTGCGCCGCTTCGCGCTGGACATCCAGAAGCACATGCTCGAGCGCGACGACTACGAGCGGCTGCTGTCGGACTACCACGACCTGCTGCTGGCACAGAATGCCGACCTGGCCGAACAGAGCCGGACCGATGCGCTGACCGGCCTGCCCAACCGCCGCGCACTGGCAGCAGCGCTGGGTGAAGCCGTGGTCGCCGTTGATGGGCAGGCGCGGCAGGCCTGTGTGGCGCTGGTGGACATCGACCATTTCAAGCACATCAATGATTTCCAGGGCCATGCGACCGGCGACCGGGTGCTGGCCGAACTGGGGGCGCTGCTGCGCTCGCACTTCGCCGGGCGCGGCATGGCCGCACGCTACGGCGGTGAGGAGTTCGTCGCACTGATGCCGGACGTGGATCTGCGTACCGCCGAGCTGCAATGCGAGTTCCTGCGCGTGGCGGTGTCCAACCTGCCGCTGGGCTTCCCGGTGACGATCAGCATCGGCGTGGCGCAGCACCGGCCTGGTGAAACCTCCGAGCAGACCCTGGCCCGTGCCGATGCCGCGCTGTACCGGGCCAAGGGCGCCGGCCGCAACCGGGTGGAAGTAGCGCCTTGACCGCCGGGGTGGCTGCGGTGGCTTCACGCGATGCGTGGATGCACCAGTAGATCCACGCCACGCGTGGATGACCGGAGCGTTTCCGGACAGTCGCAACCACTGCGATCCCCGTAGGGCACCCTCAACGTCTCACTGCAAGGACGTCGACCATGCTGCAGACCCTGGCCATCGCCAACTACCGATCACTGCATGCGCTGGTGCTGCCGATGCAGCAGCTCAACGTCGTCACCGGCGACAACGGCAGTGGCAAATCCAGCCTGTACCGCGCGCTGCGCCTGCTGGCGGAAACCGCGCAGGGGGGAGTTGCAGCGGTACTCGCCCGGGAGGGTGGATTGGGTTCGGCGCTGTGGGCCGGTCCGGAAAAGATCGACCGCCGCGTGCTGACCGGCGAGATCCCGCTACAGGGCGGGGCGCGGCAGGAATCGGTGGGGCTCAAGCTGGGCTTCGCCACCGATGAATTCGGCTACGCCATCGACCTCGGCTATCCGCCGCCGAGTCGATCGGCCTTCGCGCTGGATCCGCAGATCAAGGCCGAATCAATCTGGGCGGGACCGTTCCTGCGCAGCGCCAACCTGCTGGTCGACCGCCGCGGTGCGCTGGTGCGGCAGCGGCACCCGCGCGGCTGGGACCTGGTGGACGACCGACTGTCCCTGTTCGACAGCCTGTTCACCCAGGTGGGCGATCCGCAGCGCATGCCGGAAGCCATCACCTTGCGCGAGTACATCCGCCGTTGGCGCTTCTACGACCACTTCCGCAGCGATGCCGATGCACCGGCGCGACAACCGGCGATGGCGACCCGTACCCCGGTGCTGCACCATGACGGCCGCGACCTCGCCGCCGCCTGGGTGACGATTCTGGAAATCGGCGATCCGCAGGCGCTGGCGCGCAGTGTCGAGGATGCATTCCCGGGGGCGACGGTCAGCTTCGGGGAACTGGATGGCCGGCTCGCGCTGCGCTTCCACCAGCCCGGGCTGCTGCGGCCACTGTCGATGGCCGAACTGTCCGACGGCACGCTGCGTTTCCTGTTGCTGGCAGCGGCGCTGCACACGCCTCGGCCGCCGCCGCTGCTGGTGCTCAACGAGCCCGAGACCAGCCTGCATCCGGATCTGCTGCCGGCGCTGGCACGCTTGATCATCGCCGCAAGTGCGCGCAGCCAGGTCTGGGTGGTATCGCATGCCACGCGCTTGATCGCCGCGCTGGAGCAGGCACCGCACTGCCATTCGATGCACCTGTACAAGGAGCATGGGCGGACGCTGCTGGGCGGGCAGGGCCTGCTGGATGCACCGGCCTGGCATTGGCCGCAGCGCTGAGACGGGTACCGGGAAGATCCGCGCAATGCGCGGACACACTCAATCGGCGATGTTGCGCGCTTCGGATGTGCCGAGGATCTCCGGATGCTGCACGCGCTTGCGGCGGTTCAGCAGCGGATGCAGGAACACGGCACCGACGATGATCGCCACGCCCAGATAGAACCACGGGGTGACTTCATGCTGCTCGCGCAGCAGCACCACGGCCAGCAACACGGCGTAGACCGGCTCCAGGTTGGTGACCAGCTGCACGGTGTAGGCGCTGAGGTGGCGCAGCGCGACCAGGGCCAGGGCGAACGGCAGCAGCGTGCAGACCCCGGCCAGCACCAGCAGCAGGATGCCGTCGTGCAGGTCGGGAACGATCCACAACGGGCTGGCCAGCGCCGGCAGCAGGTACGGCATCAGCGGTGCCAGCAGGGTCAGGGTGATGGTGCCGGCGCCCAGCTCCAGCGCAGTTACCGTCAGCGGATCGGCATGGCTGACCATGCGCTTGTTGAGCGAGCCGAACACTGCCACCAGCAGGGCCGAGAGCGCGCCGATCAACACGCCCATGCGCATGCCGTCGGGCACGCCGCCCACCACCAGCGCCACACCGGGCAGCACGGCCAGGCCGAAGGCCAGCTCGCGCATCTGGAACGGGCGTTTGGCCACCCACGGTTCGATGATCGAAGTGAACACCGGTGCCAGGGCGATGCAGGTCGCAGCAACCGAGGCATTGGCCAGCTTCACCGCGCCATAGAACGTCAGCCAATGCAGCGCAACCAGCGCGCCGATGCCGGCATAGCCGGCGACCAGCCGCAGCGGCAACGTACGCAGCCCGCGCCAGACCCGCGGCAGCAGTGCCAGCATCGCCACCACCAGCAGCATCCGCCACCACACCAGCGGCAGCGCGGGCAGGGTGATCAACTTGCCGAGGATGGCGGTGACGCCCCACAGCAGGACACAGAAGTGGATCTGCCAAAGCGCTTTGCGGGTGTCGGGTGTGCTCATCGCCCTATTGTGAGGCAAGGCGCATCGGCGGGCGATGCCTGTGGCATGCTCGCGGCGTTGCCACGAGGGAGCCGTGCATGCCCGCTGCCAGTTTTCTTCTGCTGCGCGGCTGGGCGCTGTTGACCGCGCTGGTCGCGGCAGCATCGCTGCTGCTGCAGTTCGCCCTGCTGATGCGCGGCATCGGCGCCAGCCTGGGCCCCGGCGTGGCGAGTCTGCGCTTCTTCAGCTACTTCACCATCCTCAGCAATCTGGCCGTGTGCCTGGGCTGCGTCCGGCTCTGCCGCGGCCGCGCCCTGCGACCGACGGTGGCCGCCACCCTGGCACTGTGCATCGGCGTCACCGGCCTGATCTATCTGCTGGCGCTGCAGGGGCTGTGGCAGCCAACTGGCCTGCAGTGGTGGGCCGATGTCGGTCTGCACTACGTGGTGCCGCTGCTGTATCTGGCCGGTTGGGCGGGGCTGCTGCCTCATGGTGACCTGCGCTGGCGCGCGTTGGGCGCGGTCCTGCTGGTGCCGCTGGCCTACCTGGGCTGGGCGATGCTCACGGCCTCGTGGCTGGGCAGCGCACCGTATCCGTTCCTGGAAGTGCAGCGGATCGGTTCGCGTGCATTCGGCCTCAGCCTACTGCGCGTCGGCGGGGTGTTCGTGCTGGGCTGGACACTGCTATGGGCCGTGGATCGCTGGCGCCGTCGATGAGCCGCTGCAACGCCATCGCCGCCGCCGGATTGCGTGCCTTGCCGGCGCCGATGCACAGCAGGTAGACCTCGCGCGGCGCGGCCGCGGCCGGTGGGGCCAGGCAGGGCAGGTCGTCCACTATCTCGCCTCCGGCCCAGCACCGCGCGCGCCCGGCCCAGCGCTGCTGCATCGGCAGGGGCAGACCTTCGCTCAGCCTGGCCTGGCTGCGTTTGATCCGTGCATAGACGAAGCCGGCGGTGATGTCACCGTGCAACGGTGACTCGTCGCTGTCTTCGATCACCAGGGCCACGCCATGCCGGCGCGCCGCTTCGACCAGTTCGCTTCCATGGACGCTGGCGTTGCGCACCTCCAGTGCATGCTGCAACACCGTTCCATCCAGCCGCTTTGGCAACTGTGCCATGAAGGTGTCCAGCGCCTCGGCATCGGCCGGGTGCTGCGGGTCGAACTGCCAGAGCAACGGGCCAAGCCGGTCGCCGAGAGCGATGGCTGCCTGCAGGAACGAGCCAGCTGCCTCGACCGTGGACGATAGATCTCGCCGCTGCACAAGATGGCGCGGCGCTTTCATCGAGAAGCGGAAGCCGTCCGGCGTCTGCGCGGCCCATTGCGCACACTGGGTCGCTGTCGGGGTGCGGTAGAAGGTGCCGTTGATTTCGATGCAGCGCAACGCGCGGCTGGCGTAGGCCAGCTCTTCGCGCTGGATCAACCCTTGTGGATAGAAGGCGCCGCCACGCCACTGCGGGTACACCCAGCCGCCGATACCGCAGCGGACCGGCGCCGCAGACGCTGATCGTGCCGTCATTGCGTGTGTTCCGCCCGCCACGGATCGTAACTGCCGAACCACCACAGGTAGCCTTCCGGGTCTGCGCAGGCATAGCCACGCCCACCGTAGGCCTGGTCGGCGATGTCGATGACGATGCGCGCACCGGCGGCCTTGGCCCGTGCATAGTGGGCGTCGGCGTCGGTAACGATCACGCAGGCGCTCTGGGTCTGCCGGCCGTCGACTTCATCGGGCATCACCGCCAGCTTGGCCCATTCGCCGCTGTTGCTGGCAGATCCGAGCATGATCATGCCCTGGCCGAACACCAGCTGTGCGTGGTGCACGGTATCGCCGTCGGCATACACGGCCTGCGCGTGAAAACCGAACGCGCGCTGCAGCCAGTCGATGGCCGCCAGCGCATCGCGGTAGCGCAGGCACGGAATGATGGTGGAGCCGTTGCTGCTCTGGCCGTTCGCACCCATGACACCCCTCCTATGGCACAGGGCAGGCTGCACCCGGGACCGTTACCATCGCGCGAAACCCCGGTGACGGCGTGCACATGGCCGCTACCCCTGTTCGGAGATGGTGCTGGATGAATACCTGGATCGGAGGAGCCGTGCTGCTTGCGTGCACGACCATGGCCAATGCGGCGACGCCGCAGCAGCTGCAGGACCTGGATGCGACCGTCGAGCGCGTGCGCGCGCAGTTCGACGTACCCGGTATCGCCGTGGCCGTGGTCAAGGACGGGCAGGTGGTGCTGGAGCGCGGCTGGGGCGTGCGTGAACTGGGCAAGCCGGCGCCGGTCGAGGCCGACACCCTGTTCGCCATCGCCTCCAACACCAAGGCCTTCACTGCCACCTCGCTGAATCTGCTGGCCGAGGACGGCAAGCTGAAGATGGACGACAAGGTGATCGACCACCTGCCATCGTTCCGCATGTCCGATCCGTTCGTGACCGGGCAGATGACGATCCGCGACCTGCTTTCGCACCGCAGTGGCCTGAGCCTGGGCGCGGGCGACCTGCTGTTCTGGCCGACCACGTCCTACAGCAATGCCGAAGTCGTGCAGCGCCTTGGCCAGGTGCCGCTGAAAGGTGGTTTCCGCGAGCGCTATGCCTACGACAACATCCTGTATGCGGTCGCCCAGCAGGTGGTCGAGCACGTCTCGGGCATGAGCTACCAGCAGTTCCTGCAGACGCGCATCTTCGACAAGGTCGGCATGGCCGGCACGCGTTACAACGCCGATCACCTCAGGGCTGGCGACAACGCTGCGGTCGGTCACGCCAAGTACGATTTCAAGGATCTGCGTACCGTTGCGCCGTTGACCTGGTCGAACAACGCCGGGGCCGGTGGCATCTATTCCAGTGCCCACGACATGGCACGCTGGATGCAGGTGCAGCTGGCCGAAGGCAAGCTGGCCGATGGCACGCCGCTGTTCACTGCCAAGAGCCAGCAGCAGATGTGGCAGATGATCACGCCGCAGACGATTCCGGCGCCGAGCGTGCCGGAGCTGGCGCCGGCGCGGGCCAACTTCGCCGGCTATGGCGAGGGCTGGAGCCTGAGCGACTATCGCGGCCAGAAGCTGGTCTGGCACACCGGTGGCTGGCCGGGCATGGTTTCGCGGCTGACGCTGGTGCCGGGCGAGAAGCTGGGCGTGGTGGTGCTGACCAACCAGGAAGTGGGTGCGGCATTCAATGCGATCACGCTGAGCGTGCTTGATGCCTACCTGGGCGGTGAAAAGCACGACTGGGTGGATGCCTATGCGAAGGGCGTGGCCAAGGGCCAGGACAAGGCCGACGAAGCGTGGGCCAAGCACCAGGCGGAGCGTGACAAGGGCAGCAGGCCGTCATTGCCGCTGGCCGGGTATGCGGCCACCTACCGCGACCGCTGGTATGGCGACATGGTCATCCGCGCGGAAGGCAAGGACCTTCGGCTGCGCTTCGCAAAGACGGCACAGTTGAGCGGCCGCCTGGAACACTGGCAGCACGACACCTTCATCGTGCGCTGGGACGATCGCTCGCTCAATGCCGATGCGTTCGTGAATTTCAGCCTGGACCCGGATGGAAACGTGCGCGAGGTGCGCATGCAGCCGATCTCCGACCTGACCGATTTCAGCTTCGATTTCCAGGATCTGCTGTTCACCCCGGTGAAATAACGCCGCCGGGCGTGGCGCTACTGTTTGGCCGAGCGGATTGGTAGCGCCGGACCACGTCCGGCGAGCGCGTAGCGCGGTTGCAGGGGCCGCCGGGCATGGCCCGGCGCTACCCGGAACCGGGGGCGGTCGTCGGCCGGCGTACACACGCGGCGTGGGATACTCCGTCGGCTATCGATGGCGAGGGAATGCGATGTTCCGTTGGTTTGAATCCCTGATTCCGGTGTTTCCGCCCATTGACGGGCGCATGCCGCCGCGCACCGTGGTGCCGTTCTACCTGCACTACCTGCGACCGGTGTGGCCGGTGCTGCTGGCCACCCTGATCGCCGGCCTGCTGCTGGCGCTGGTGGAAGTGGCGATGTTCGATTTCCTCGGCCGCATCGTCGACATGGTTGCCGAGCAGCCGGGCGCGGGTTTCTTCCAGCGCCACGCCGATACCCTCGGCTGGATGCTGTTCATCACCGTCATCGCGCGCCCGATCCTGGTCGGTCTGCACAATCTGCTGGTCAACCAGGCCATCGTGCCGGGCCTGAGCAATCGCTCGCGCTGGTTGATGCACAACTACGTGGTGCGGCAGAGCCTGAGCTTCTTCCAGAACGACTTCGCCGGCAGCATGGCCAACCGGGTGATGCAGACCGGTACCTCGCTGCGCGAGTCGGCGGTGCAGATGGTCGATTCGCTGTGGTACATCGTGGTCTACACCGGTACCGCGCTGTACCTGTTCGCGCAGGCCGACTGGCGGTTGATGGTGCCGCTGATCCTGTGGCTGCTGGCCTACGTGGTGATCATGATCTACTTCGTGCCGCGCGCGAAGGAACGGGCCTGGATCGCGTCGGAGGCGCGCTCCAAGGCGATGGGACGCATTGTCGACGGCTACACCAACATTCCCACGCTGAAGCTGTTCGCCCATGGCGGCCGCGAGCAGGCCTATGTCGCCGATTCGATCCAGGAACTGGCGGTCAAGCACCGCGCGCAGACCCGGATCACCACCGGCATGGACCTGACCATCGCCATCGTCAACGGGTTCCTCATCGCCGGAACCTGTGGTCTTGCGCTGTGGCTGTGGAACGGCGGACACATCACTGTCGGCGCGATCACCCTGGCGACCGGCCTGGTGATCCGCATCCACAACATGTCCGGCTGGATCATGTGGACCATCAACGGCATCTTCGAGGACATTGGCACCGTGCAGGATGGCATTACCACCATCGCCCAGCCGCTGACCGTGCAGGACCGTGAGGATGCTGTACCGCTGCGTGTGACCCGTGGCGGCGTGCACTTCCAGGATGTCCATTTCCACTACGGCAAGAAGGGTGGCGTGATCGCTGGCCTTGAGCTGGTGGTGAAGCCGGGCGAGAAGATCGGCCTGGTCGGCCCGTCCGGTGCCGGCAAGTCGACGCTGGTGAACGTACTGCTGCGGCTGTACGACCTGGAAAGCGGTCGCATCCTGATCGACGACCAGGACATCGCCTACGTCACCCAGGAAAGCCTGCGCCAGCAGATCGGTGTGGTGACCCAGGACACCTCGCTGCTGCACCGTTCGATCCGCGACAACCTGCTGTACGGCCGCCCGGATGCCAGCGACGAGCAGCTGCGCGCGGCCGTGGCCAAGGCGCGCGCAGAGGCCTTCATCGATACGCTGGTCGACGGCGAAGGGCGTCGTGGCTACGACGCGCATGTCGGCGAGCGTGGCGTGAAGCTGTCCGGTGGCCAGCGCCAGCGCATCGCCATTGCCCGCGTGCTGCTGAAGGATGCGCCGATCCTGGTGCTGGACGAGGCCACCTCGGCGCTGGACTCGGAAGTGGAAGCGGCGATCCAGGACAACCTGGACGAACTGATGGGTGGCAAGACGGTGATCGCGATCGCCCACCGCCTGTCGACCATCGCGCGGATGGACCGGCTGGTGGTGATGGACCAGGGCCGCATCGTCGAGACCGGTACCCATGCCGAGCTGATCGAGGCCGGTGGCCTGTATGCGCGCTTGTGGGCGCGGCAGACCGGTGGGTTTGTTGCTGCCGAGGAGTAGATCCACGCCATGCGTGGATGCACCGCTCGGAAGGCAATGCTCCACAGGGTTGGTTGAAAGGAAACTGGGCTGATTTCTTGCTGCCAAGACCAGGAAAAGGTGCGCCTTGAACATTACCGACTTTCTGCTGATGGACTATGAGGGTGATGAAATCGAAGCGGATGCGCATGGCAGCAACATCGCATTCCTCTGCTTCGACTGCGGGCATCCAGTCCTGGCCAGCGCGTTGGATGAGCAGCGGGGCAGCGACGAGGAGCATCCGTCCAAATGCCGTGGCTGCGGTGCAGAGTATTTTCTCGATGTCCGGCCACACGCGGAAAAACTCTACATCCACATGCTCTGAACCGACGAGCATCCACGCATGGCGTGGATCTACTGCAGGATCCGGGTGGATGGGATGCGCCTGCACACATGGAAATGAAAACGGCCCGGGTCTCCCCGGGCCGTTTGCGTTCAACTCACACCCGACCGATCACTCGATCGGCTGGTCCAGCATCAGCTGGCGCGCGAAGCGCACCGGCGGGGCGCCGTAGGACAGCATCTGGTCGTGGTAGGCCTTCAGGTTGAACTTGTCGCCCAGCTTGTCCTGCATCGCCTTGCGGGTGTCGAAGTGTTCCTGTGCACCGACGAAGTAGGTCGGCAGCTGTGCCGAGGTCAGCTGCGCACGCACCCACTTGCCCGAGGCTTCGCTTTCCTGCTGGAAGGCGTCGTGGGTCATCAGGTGCATCGCCTTCTCGCGATCCCAGTTGTCCACGTGCACGCCCTGGTCGAGGATCGCGTTGGAGATGGTGCGCAGGTAGAACTTCAACTGCACCAGGTGGAACAGCGGGTCGTTGTTGAGGTAACCCTGCTCCTGCATCATGCGCTCGGTGTAGACCGCCCAGCCTTCGGCGAACAGGCCCGAGCGCAGCACGGCGCGCAGGGTGGAGGGGAACTTGGCCGAGTGCCAGCCTTCCAGGTAGTGGCCCGGGGTGCCTTCGTGGATGCTCAGCAGGTGGATCATGCGCGAGTTGTACTCACGCAGGAACGAGTCAACCTGCTTGTCGTTCCAGTCGTCCGGAATCGGCGAAACGGCGTAGAACGTCTTCAGGTTCTTGTCCAGCGGGCCCGGCGAATCGCAGTACGCCACGGCCACGCCACGCTGGAATTCCGGCATCAGGATGATGTCCACCGGCGCGTCGGGCAGGGTCATCAGGTCGTGCTCGCGGACGAACGCGGTGGACTGCTCCAGTGCGGCCTTGGCATCGTCGACAACCTTGTCGCGCGCCGGCTTGTCAGCGTAGGCCAGCTCCAGCGCGGCCTCGATCGCCTTCTGCTGCTGTTCGTCGCTCGGCTGCGCCGGCATTTCCGGTGCGCCCGGCTTGTCCTTCAGCACGGTCTGCGCGATGCCGTACATGTCCTCGCGCACGCGCTTCAGTTCGGCGCGCGCACGCTCACCGATCTCCTGCCGCGACAGCGAGGAATTCAGCGCGAACTTCAGCTTCTGGTCGTACTTTTCCGCACCGATGCGGAAGTCACCCTTGGCGTTCGGCACCAGGGTCTTGTCCAGCCAGGTCTGCTGCTCGTCCACGGCCTTCTTCAGGCCGTCGATGGCGGCCTGCAGGCGCTGCTGGTCGGCCTGCGGCAACTCGCCGATGTGCGGGGTGATGAAGGTATCGACGATGCTGAGGATGCCCTTGTTCTGCTTGGCCACGGTCTCGGCATGGATCTTCGGCACGCGTGCCGGATCCAGGTTCTCGCGGGCCTGGGCGAAGATCGCCGGCAGCTTTTCCATGCGCGCGGTGGCCGACTTCAGGCGCTCCGGCAGCGGCGCGAACTCGCGCGCCATCAGGCCGTAGATCGCGCTGCCGGCAACGCCGTTGTACAGCTGCGGGTCCCACTTGCCGGACTGCATCACCTCGGCATTCCAGATTTCCGACTGCAGCTGGTTGCGCAGGATCGCGGCATCCACCTGATTCTCGCGGCCCAGCTTGGCCACCTCGATCTTGTCCAGTTCGCCAAGCAGGCCCTTGTAGGCGTCCACGGTCTTCTGCTGGCCGGCCGCGCTCAGGTCGTCGATCTCGCTGTCATAGCGGTGGTCGCCGATCTGGGTGGCGCTGACCGGGGACAGCTGCATCCAGGTGTCCAGGGCACGCTTGGACAGGTCGGCGAAGGCGGCATCGACCGCCGCATCACCAGCCTGCTGGCTGGCGGCCGGGGTGGAACCGTTGGTCGGGGCATCGGCCGGCTGGCAACCGGCGAGGGCGGCGACGAGGGCGAGGGCAAGAAGATGCGGGCGCATCGGCATTCCTGTACGGGGTCAATCCCCGAGCATAGGCCCCCGGGGCTGCTTTGTCCCCGTGCCATAGGATTACCATGGGCGCACACAAGGACCCTCCAGCGGAGCGCAGGACATGGAATACCAGGGAAGCTGCCATTGCGGCAGGATCGCATTCACCGTGCAGGCTGATGCACCCATCAAGGACGTCATCGACTGCAACTGCTCGATGTGCCGCCGCCGCGGCAGCCTGCTCTGGTTCGCCCCGCGCGAGGCGTTCCAGCTGGGCACCGACATCGCCGACGTGGCGACCTACCAGTTCAACACCCACAACATCGATCACCATCACTGCCGCGCGTGCGGCACCGCGCCCTACAGCGAGGCGGTGGACCCGCGCAGTGGCCTGCCGATGGTGGCGATCAACGTGCGCTGCCTGCCGCAGGTAGAGCTGGGTGGATTGTCGATCACCTCGTTCGACGGAGCCTCGCGATGACGGCGCCTCGCGTGTGGACGCGTGTGGTTATCGTGCCGGCATTGCTGCTGGCGCTGGCGGCCTGTGCCAAGAACGGTGAGCGAGCGCAGGAGTCCGGCGCAGTCGCTGCCGATGCCGATGCCGCTGTCGCTTCGCCGGAAGGCGCTTTCCTGGCCTACGAGCACGATGTGCAGGTGCAGCTGGAAGCGGCGCAGATCGCGCCGCGCATCCAGCAGGTCGCACAGGCCTGCCAGAACGCGAAGTTCGGAGAGTGCGCGGTGCTGCAGGTGGATCAGCGCAGTGGCGAACAGCCCAGTGGCGAAGTCAAGGTACGCATCGCGCCGAAGGGTGTGGAATCGCTGATCGGCCTGGCCGGCGAAGGCGGCAAGCTGCAGGCGCGCAATACGCGTGCCGAGGACCTGGCCCAGCAGGTGGCCGACACCGCGCTGACCAAGGCACGCCTGGAGAAGGAGCACGCGCGGCTGCTGTCCTACCAGGACCGCGGCGATCTGAAGATCGAGGATCTGATGGCGATCACTACGCGCCTGTCGGAGATCGAGGCGGGTGTGGAGCAGGCCACCAAGGACGCCGCCCAGCAGCGCAGGCGCATCGATACCCAGCTGGTGACGATGCATTTCGACACCACCTCCGGCCAGCGTAGCCGCAGCGAGATCGGCGAAGCACTGAGCGAGTCGGGCAGCATTCTCAGCACCAGCGTGGCATTCCTGATCCGAGCTGCGGCGGCATTGCTGCCGGTGGGTCTGGTGGCGCTGGTGATGGCCTGGATCGTCCGTGCGCTGATCCGTCGTCGCCGCCGCAAAGCCTGATCGATACCGCGCGATGCGCTCGCCGGGCATGGCCCGGCGCTACCGGAATGTGCAGAAGGTAGCGCCGGGCCATGCCCGGCGGCTGTTCACCCTTCGTCGGTCTCGTATTCGACGAACACATCCAGTTCCAGCGCCAGTTCCTGCACCGCATCGCGCACCTTCTGCGCGGTGCTCTCGTTGCCTACTTCCACTTCCAGTTCGTGGGTACCCGGGCCGATGTCGTCGGACAGGCCGGCCGAACTGGAATCATCGTCATCCATGTGCGGCATCAGGTCGTCGGTCTCTTCGACGTGTTCGATGCCTTCCAGGCCGAGCAGCAGGTCGCTGATCGCACGGGCATCGTCTTCAGTTCCGGTAATTCGCAGTCGCAGCAGGGCCATGGCGGAAGCACGTTGTGGGGTTCGCCTGCAGCCTAGCCAGCGCCGGGCAAAGATCGGGTGAGGGCGCAGTCAGCCGGGTGTGCTCGGGCGCCCCAGCAGGCTGTCGGGCAACGCGGGAATAGGCGTGCGTTCGTCCTGCGCCTGGCTCAGCAACCAGTCGATGAACAGCCGCGCGGCGGGGCTGGGCGGCCGCCCTTCGGCATGCACCACGTAATAGGCATAGCGTGCCTTCATTGCAGGACCTGGCAGGCGCACCAGCTCATAGCGCTGCAGATAAGGCTGGGCGACGTGGGTGCGTGCCAGCACCGCGCCCATGCCATACACCGCCGCGCGCATCGCGTCGGTACTGTCGGCGAAGGTGTGCATCGCCGGCAACGGCGACGGCGGGCGCACGCCGGCGTGGCGGAACCAGTCGCGCCAGCCCTGTGGTGACAGATCACTGAGCAGCGGCAACTCAGCAATGCGTGCCGGGTCTTCCAGTACTTCGACACCGGACAATGCCGGGGACGCGACGGGAAAGAGGTTGTCGTCCATCAGGTGCTGCGCGTGCAGTCCGGGCCACTGGCCCAGTCCATAACGGATGCCCACCTCCGGGCCGTTTTCGTCGTAGCGGTCCAGGCCACTACCCGTGTGCAGCTCGATGCGGATGTGTGGATGGGCCTGGGTGAAACGGGGTAGACGTGGCAACAGCCAGCAATACGACAATGAGCGCAGCGTAGCGATCCGCAGCGGCACGCTGTCCGCGTCCGGCTGCAGATGGTGGGCGACGGCGGCCACATCGGTGAACGCGGCGCTGGCGGCGTCGGCCAGCTGCCGGCCTTCGGCCGTCAGTCGTACACCGCGAGCATGGCGCAGGAACAAGCGCGTGGCCAGCACCTCTTCCAGGCGACGCACATGGTGACTGACCGCGCTGGCGGTCAGATGCAGTTCCTGCGCCGCCTGGGCGAAGTTCTGATGGCGCGCGGCGACCGCGAAAACGGCCAGCGCAGGAAGCAGGGAAGGGCGTAGCAGCATGTCCAGCCTCAAGCCATATTTGTGGCTGGCAGCGATACTACGCGCTTGTGCAGCGGGCGTCTGCGGCCGATCCTGTGTGGCCAGACCAGCGCCACGTTGACGGACGGACACAGAAGATGAATGCGATACCCCAGGCGACCGAGCGTGATTGGCGCACACCGCTGGAACTGACCCTGCTCGGCGCGATCTGGGGCTGCTCGTTCCTGTTCATGCGGGTGGCGGTGCCCTCGTTCGGTCCGTTCGCCCTGGTCGAGGTGCGGCTGGTGCTGGGCGCGCTGGTGCTGCTGCCGTTCCTGTGGCGCGCCCGCGCGCAGTTCCCACCGCGCCGGTGGCTGTGGCTGGCACCGATCGGCCTGGTCAATTCGGCGTTGCCGTTCGTGCTGTTCGCGTACGCCGCAGAGCGTGCGCCGGCCGCCATCGGTGCGATCTGCAATGCGATGACCGTGCTGTTTGCCGCGTTGATTGCGTTCCTGTTCTTCGGCGAGAAGATCGGTGTGCGCCGCGCGGGCGCGCTGCTGGTCGGTTTTGCCGGCGTGGTGGTGCTGGCCACGGCCAAGATCTCGGGGTTGAGCATCGGTACGGCCGTGCTGGCCGGTGCGGCAGCCTCGCTGCTGTACGGACTGGGCGTGAACCTGGTGAAGCGGCACATGACCGGTCTGCCCTCGGCTGCGGCCGCCGCTGCCACGTTGTCGTGCGCCTCATTGTGGTTGTTGCCGATGGCGCTCACGCATCTGCCGCAGGGCCCGATTCCGGGCAAGGCCTGGGGCGCGGCGATCGCGCTGGGCGTGGTCTGCACCGGATTCGCCTTCCTGATGTTCTATCGCCTGATCGGCCGCATCGGCCCGTCGCGTGCGTCAACGGTGACCTACCTGGTTCCGTTGTTCGGTGCTGCGTTTGCCTGGCTGTTCCTGGGCGAAGCGGTGACGGTGCAGATGTTGATTGCGGGTGCGTTGATTCTGGGCAGCGTGGCGGTCAGCCAGAAGGGCTGAGGCTCATTGGCGCCCACGCATCGGTAGCGCCGGGCCATGCCCGGCGAGCCCTTTTCCGCGGCTGCGGGGAGGTGTCACTTTCTTTGCTCGTGCAAAGAAAGTAACCAAAGAAACACGCCGCCAAACCGCGAGCCGCCGTGCTTCGCACGTCGGTACCCTGCGCTCCTCGGTCCGCCGAGGGACGACGCGGGAACTCGCTGCGCTCAGACACCCGCGCCTCTTTGCCCTCGCCGGACCTGCGGTGCTCGGCTCGCTCAAGGCGGACCCAGACCAAAGGCTACAGCTGCACCCAGTAGATCCACGCCATGCGTGGATGCATTTGCTGTTGATCTTGCCCTTTCAGTCCGCCTTGAGCGAGCCGAGCATCGCAGGGGACCGACGTGCGAAGCACGGCGGCTCGCGGTTTTGCGGCGCGTTTCTTCTGGTTACTTTTCTTTTCGCGCGAAAAGAAAAGTAACGCCCATGAACAATGAAGCATCTTCAGCACGCGTCATGTGCAGGAAGCCAAGCCACTACCGCACCGGCACCGGGATATTGCACAGGTCGATATGTCCCGCCGGGCGCTTGTAGAAATCATCCACGCGGTTGCGCCGCGCTTCGACCGTATCGGCGAAGGTCTTCGAGTCGGTGCGCAGCACCTGGATCGGCGTGCGCTCGGCCGCGGGTACGTCGCTGACGCGACGGATCGACACGATCGGCGTGCGCAGCTTCGGGTCGGCGTAGAAGCCCATCGGTGCCGGTCCGCGCGGGGTCGCGCTGAGCAGTTCCATGCCCTTCAGCACGCGGCCGACCAGGGTGATGTTGCGGTCCAGCTGGCGCGGCGATTGGCCAGTCACCACGTAGAGTTCTGCACCGATGCTGCTGTCTTCCTCGTTGCTGCGGCCCGCACCCAGCATGCCGTAGCAGTGCGCCAGCCAGGCCTTGCCGGCCTGCGGGTCCTGACCGACCGGGAAGCCGTCGACGAAGCCGGTCTGCGCTGCCCAGCCATCGCGATCCGGCAGCACGCTCACCTTCAAACCGCTGTTGGCACGCTCGAATTCGGCCGGCAGCTTGCGCTGTGCGCTGCCGAACGGTTTGGCCTTGGCGGCATCGTCGGCGTCGGCATCGCCGAACTGCACCACGAAGTTGTCCTGCGAGCGGTAGATGCTGGTGCCGTCCCAGAAGTGCTCGTGGGCGAAGGTCTGGATGTTGCCGACATGGCGCGGGGCGAACTGCGGCGCCAGCTCGATGATCACCCGCCCGGCCGGCAGGTCCATGTACAGCAGGTTGGCCGGGTCCGGCGTGCGCCAGTCGCTGGCCGTGGAGGCATCCAGGATCTGCTGCGGGCTGCGGTAGGGCGTGGCCGCGCTGGCGAGTGCGGGCAGCAGGCAGGCCAAGGCCAGGGTGGACAGGGCAAGACGGCGACGGTGCGGCATGGGATCCCCGGGGCATGAACGAGGCTTCGATTCTGCGCGAGTCGCTGCTGTTGCGCCAATCCTGCAGACTGGCTGTCGCGCCGCCCCTGCGGCACGATGTGCTTCCTTTGCATGGACGCACGAAATGCCAATGCTGGATCCAGGGGCCAAACTGCAGGCGATGGTCGATGGCTATCTGAAAGGCAATATCGATGAAGGCGAAGACGGTGTCTGCTGGCTGCATGCACAGTCGCCACGGATGCTGGTCGATATCGATGGCCGCCGGCGCAGTTGGTGGGCGCCGCGGAACAGTGAGCTGCTCGACTGCCTTCAGGTCAGTCCGCAGGCACCAGCCGCAGTGCAGGCGGCTGCGTTGTTTCTCGCCGGCGCGGACGGCAATGGTCACACGCGTCAGGCGGCGCTGCAGCGGATGGGCGCCCTTGCAGGACGTCTGACGCTTTCCAGTGCGTTGCTGCGCTGCAATGACTGGGTCCCTGAGGTGCGGGTTGTAGCCCAGCAGGTGGTGGAAGTTCTGCTGTCCCGCTGCAGCATCGACGACGTGCTGGCAGCGTGGCCGCTGGCGGTTCGCTTGCAGGATGCGCAACGGGTGGATGCCGATTGGCGCAGGGATACGCTGGAGGGCTGGCTATCGGCGCCCTCGCAGCGGGCAGTGCTGGGTGGCCTGCTCGTCCATCGTGACTCACGTACGCGGCTGAGCGCCCATGCGATCGCCTTCGATGTCCACCCGGAGCGTGTGGCGATCCGTGCGCGCGCGCTGCGGGACAGCGATCCGCGCATTGCACGCATGGCCTTCCAGGACCTTCTCGATGAGGGCGACCCATCGCAGGTGCTGGAGCAGTGCAGCATCGCGCTGACAGCTCCCTCCAGCCAAGTGCGCGCGTCGGCCCTGCGGACGTTGGTGGCGCATGAGGTGGAAGGGATCGACGTGTTTGTCGAGGATGCACTGTTCGACCGTGCACGGGCCGTCCGCAGTCTGGCGGCATTCCTGGTGCGGCAGCGCCACGCAACGCCGGCCATCGAGTTGTGGCGCAGCGCATTGGCGCAGCAGACAGCGGGGCGCTGGCGCGTGGCGCTGGAAGCGCTGGCCGACCATGCCGTCGCTGAGGACGTTGCACTGTTGCGGTCGCTTTATCCACGGGTGACGGCGCGCCATCGGCGCAATTGCGTACGAGGCTGGATACGGGCCGAGGGCGGCGCAGGGCTGGCGTTGCTGCGCGTTGCGCTGGAGGAGCCGGGGCGAAGCATCCACGAACTGTTGACCCACGCGCAGGCGGACTGGGTAGCCGAACTGGACGCCCCCCGGCTGCTGGCGTTCTGCCACGACGGTCCTTCCCCGGTGGCTCAGACCGGACTGCTTCGGCTGCTGCCCCACATGCCGTTGTGGCAGCATCTGGAACTTCTGCTGGATGCGGTCCCGCAGAGGCAGGACGAACGTGCATGGCATCTGCGCCTGGTGGAGAACTGGCTTCGCGTGAGCGAGGGTTACTCACCGCTGTCGGCAGCGCGCCGACAAGCCCTGCTGACCCGCCTTGAACACGGTGGGCATGACCTCTCCAATGCAATGGCACAGCGGCTGGCTGAGGCGGTCCGCCAAGCCTGATGTGGCCGGTGCCCAACCGGCAGAGTGACTAACGACACATTCGCTATACCGAACTTCGCACTACTGTTGACTTCAACGTAGTGGAGGGCCGGTCATGTCCGAAGACGATGTCCACCTGAAGAAGTTCCAGAAGGAGCTCAGCGCCGGCACGGTCTCGTTGGCCCTGCTGGCGGTGCTGGCCCGCGCCGGTGAGCCGCTGTACGGCTACCTGATCGCCAAAGAGCTGGAGCGTGTGGGCGAGGGCGTGCTCAGCGGCAAGCAGAGCGCGCTGTACCCGGTGCTGCGCAACCTGGAGGGCGCCGGCCTGCTGGAGAGCCATGTGGAGCCGTCCAGCAGCGGGCCGCCGCGCCGCTACTACCGCATCAACGCGCGTGGCCGGGAGGTGCTGGAGCAATGGCGCCAGGCCTGGCGTGACACCCGTGATTCCGTCGATTCCGTGTTGGAGGGGATACCGCAATGAACGACCTGAACCTGGCAGGCAACAGTCTGCCCAGCACCATTCCGCAGTACCTGGCGCAGTTGCGTGCGGCACTGGACGGTGCCGATCCGGCGATGGTGCAGGACGCCCTGTACGACGCCGAGGAATACCTGCGCTCTGAACTGGCAGCGCAACCCGGCCGCAGCGAAGCCGAGGTCATCGCCGATGTCGCCGGCAGCTACGGTGCACCGGACGAGGTGGCGGAGATCTATCGCGAAACCGAGCTCACGGTGAACCGCGCGCTGCGTACGCCGCGGGCCGACACGGGCCCGGTGCTGCGTGCAGCGGCCGAGGCCAGCGGTGCTGCACCGGCGGCGCAGCCGGCAGTCCCCGCGCAGCGTTCGCTGCTGGCGCGCTTCTTCGGCGTGGTGACCGACCCGCACACCTACGGCGCGCTGTTCTACATGCTGTTGTCGCTGGCCACCGGCATCTTCTTCTTCACCTGGGTGGTCACCGGCCTGTCGTTGTCGCTGGGCCTGCTGATCCTGATCATCGGCGTCCCGTTGACCGTGCTGTTCTTCGGCTCGGTGCGTGGGCTGGCGTTGCTGGAAGGGCGGCTGGTGGAAGCGCTGCTGGGTGAGCGCATGCCGCGCCGGCCGCAGTACACCGACCGCAGCCGCAGCTGGCTGCAGCGTATCGGCGACATGTTCACCGATGGCCGCACCTGGCTGACCCTGCTGTACTTCGTGCTGATGCTGCCGCTGGGCATCATCTACTTCACGATCGCGGTGACCCTGCTGTCGCTGTCGCTGGGTTTGATCTGGGCGCCGGTGGCGGCGATCTTCAGTGGCGATATCCCCGGCATCTACATCAACGACGTGAACGTTCTGCCTATGGCGGCCTCGCCGCTGGTGGCCATCGGGGTTGCAGCGGTGGGCGTGTTGCTGCTGCTGCTGACGATGCACCTGGCACGCGGCATCGGCAAGCTGCACGGCATGCTGGCCAAGAACCTGCTGGTGCGGTTGTAAAGCGGGAATCCACGCTTGGGTAGGTGCCAACCTTGGTTGGCACGATGCCGCCGGCATCGGGATTCACGGCAGAGCGCCAACCAAGGTTGGCATCTACCGGAAGCAGGGCGGGTTACCCCGCCTTGCGGCGCAGCGGGGTGACGTTGCTCTTCTTCTTCGTCGCCTTCGCTGCCGGGGCTTCGGCATGCGCGGCGAAGAAGTCACGCACCTTCGGGTAGACCACTTCGCGCCAGCGGCGGCCGCTGAAGATGCCGTAGTGGCCCGCGCCTTCGACGATGAAATGCTCGCGGCGGTCAGCAGCAATGCCGGTGCACAGCGACTGCGCCGCTTCGGTCTGGCCGAGGCCGGCGATATCGTCCAATTCGCCTTCGATGCTCAGCAGTGCGGTATCGCGGATCGCCGACGGATCGACCTTTTCGCCGTTGACCACCCACTCGCCACGCGGCAGCAGGAAGTCCTGGAACACCACGGAAATGGTGTCCAGGTAGTACTTGGCCGGCATGTCCAGCACGGCGTTGTACTCGTCGTAGAAATTGCGATGCGCGTCGGCATCCTCCAGGTCGCCCTTCACCAGGTCGGTGTAGAAATCCCAGTGCGAACTGAAGTGGCGGCTGGGATTCATCGACAGGAAGCCTGCGTGCTGCAGGAAGCCGGGATACACGCGGCGACCGGCACCGGGATAGCTGGCCGGCACGGTGTGGATGACATTGTTCTCGAACCACGACAGCGGGTTCTGCGTCGCCAGGTTGTTGACCGCGGTCGGGCTGCAGCGCGCATCGATCGGGCCGCCCATCATCACCAGCGTGCGCGGCGTCGGTTCACCGCGGCTGGCCATCAATGACACCGCGGCCAGCACCGGTACGGTCGGCTGGCAGACACTGACCACGTGCAGGCGCTCGACGCCGAGATGGCGGATGAACTCCTGGATGTAGGCGATGTAATCGTCCAGCCCGAACTCGCCTTCGCTGCCGGGCACCATGCGCGCGTCGACCCAGTCGGTCACGTACACACGGTGGTCGCGCAGCAGCGTGCGCACGGTATCGCGCAGCAGCGTGGCGTGATGGCCCGACAATGGCGCCACCACCAGCACGAACGGCTGGTTGAGCATGGTGTGCAGCTGGTCGGCTTCATTGCTGTGGCGCTTGAAGCGCAGCAGCTTGCAGAACGGCTTGCTGAGTTCCTCGTGCACCACGATCGGCACGCGCTCGCCCTCGACTTCGATTTCGTTGATGCCCCACTCGGGCTTCTCGTAATCCTTGCCGATGCGGTGGAACAGCTCATTGACCGCCGCCAGGCGATCAGCGCCGGGCATCTGCGACCACCAGTGTCCCTGGTTGGCGAAGAACTTGGCGTTGGCCTGGGCCTGGTGCACCCAGGGGGCGAGCAGGTTGCGGGTCAGTTCGTGCAGTTGATAGAGCATGCCGACCGAATATGTATGGTCTTATGTTGCCGCGCAGCATAGCGCATCCAACTGTCCCGGACGTTAAGCGCACTCAATGGGCGGTATTCAGCGGGCGGCCTGCTCCAGCGCGGCTGCTTCACCGGCCAGTGCTGGTCCCAGCCAGAGGTGGGACCCGACCGCCTGCAGGCCTTGGCGCGTCAGCTCGCGCCGGTACCAGCGGGCCGGACGCGACTGGAAGCCGTCATGGTCGCCCTCGAATTCATCTTCGGCGGCGAAGGTCTCCAGGAACGCCACGCCTGCGGTCAGCTCGGCGACACCGGCCAGGCCCGCGCGCAGTTCGCGGTTGGGCACGTAGTGCATCACGTCCGAACAGACCAGCAGATCGACCGGGGCGCAGGGCCGCAGCCAGGCGAAATCACCAAAGCTGGCCAAGTGCAGGTTGCGGGTCCGGCCGTAGCGGCGCACAGCGTACTCGCTGCTGTCGAAACCGAGGTATTCGACCTTCGGACGCAGTTTCAGCAGCGGCGCGCGCCAGGCGCCTTCGCCGCAGCCGATGTCCAGCACGCTGCGGATCGGTCGTTCCAGGTAGTACTCGGCCGTGGCCACGGCGAGGGCGACCTTGCGCGCCAGGCGTGCACTGCCACCGATATCGGCGCGGCGGTACCAGCGTTGGAAGTAGGCGGCGTCGTAGGTCTTGTCCATGGCGGTCCGGTGCAGTCGTGAAATCGGCGCCTATCGTACGGTGTTGCAGCACACCATGCGTCGATGTGTCGCGGCGGTTGCACGTGGGGTGGCCTCGCCACGACATGCGAGAATGACGGACATCCACGCCAGCCGCCGGAGCGAGCGCATGCAGAGCTACTACTGGGTCAAGACCTTCCACATCGTGTTCGTGGTGGCGTGGATGGCCACGGTGTTCTACCTGCCGCGCATCCTGGTGAACCTGTCCGAGACGGCAGGGCAGCCGGCGGTGGTCGAGCGCCTGCAGCTGATGGGCATGCGCCTGTACCGCTTCGGCCATTCGATGTTCGGCCTGGCGTTCGTGCTCGGCCTGGTGTTGTGGCTGGGCTACAAGGTGATTCCGGATTTCCCGACCATGGTCGCCCCGGGCGGCGCGGGCTGGCTGCATGCCAAGCTGGGCCTGGTGGTGGTGCTGCTGGCGTACTTCATCTGGATCGGGCGCCTGCTCAAGGGTGTGGCCAAGGGCAGGGCGCTGCCATCCTCGCGCGCGCTGCGCTGGATCAACGAGATTCCGTTGCTGGCGTTCATTCCGATCGTGTGGCTGGTGCTGGCCAAGCCGTTCTGAGGGGCGTCACTTGGACCCGGTAGATCCACGCCATGCGTGGATGCTGTGCGAGGTACAAACAAGAAGAGCCGGGCATCTGCCCGGCTCTTTCGTTTCTGCAATCCCCTGCATGTTGCCGGCCAGCGGCCGGCACTACCAAGCTTGTCTAGCGGCCGGCAGCACCGGGCTTACGCCGCTTCGTACGTGCCGTAGCTGCGCAGGCGCTTGTAGCGCTGGTCCAGCAGTTCCTGGGTGGACAGCGCATCCAGCGCTTCCAGCTCATTCAGCAGCACGGCCTTCAGGCGCTTGGCCATCTGCGTCGGGTTGCGGTGGGCGCCGCCGGTCGGCTCGCGCACGACCTTGTCGACCAGGCCCAGGCCCTTCAGGCGCGGCGCGGTCAGGCCCAGCTGCTCGGCAGCATCCTTGGCCTTGCCGGCGTCCTTCCACAGGATCGAGGCGCAGCCTTCCGGGGTGATGGTCGAGTACACCGCGTATTCCAGCATCACGGTGCGGTCGCCCACGCCCAGCGCCAGCGCGCCGCCGGAGCCGCCTTCACCGATCACGGTGCAGATGATCGGTACCTTCAGCTCGGCCATCTCGATCAGGTTGCGCGCGATCGCTTCGGACTGGCCGCGCGACTCGGCGTCGATGCCCGGCCAGGCGCCGGCGGTATCGATCAGGGTCAGCACCGGCAGGCCGAAGCGCTCGGCCATCTTCATCAGGCGCAGCGCCTTGCGGTAGCCCTCGGGCTTGGGCATGCCGAAGTTGCGCTTGATCTTTTCCTTGGTGTCGCGGCCCTTCTGGTGGCCGATGACCATCACCGAGCGACCATTGATGCGGGCCAGGCCGCCCATGATCGCCTTGTCGTCAGCAAAGGCCCGGTCGCCGGCCAGTTCCTGGAACTCATCGCAGATGATGCGGATGTAGTCGGCGGTGTACGGGCGCGACGGGTGGCGTGCCAGCTGCAGCACCTGCCACGAGGTCAGGTTGCGGAAGATCTGTGCGGTACGCACGCGCAGCTTGTCCTGCAGCGCATGCACTTCGGCCTCGACATTGACCGCCGGCCCGGCACTGGCGTTGCGCAGTTCCTGGATCTTGGCTTCCAGGTCGGCGATGGGTTGCTCGAAGTCGAGGTAGTTCGGATTCATCGGAAGCCGTCGTGTAAAGAAGAGGGGAATTCTAGCCGAATGCGCAGGAACGGCCCGTACGCCTTCGTCTGGAAACCGACGGTAGCGCAGTGGGGGCCAGCGGCGCCAGTCGGCCGCCGGCCGCCGGTTCAGGGCAGGACCAGCGCGCTGCGGGCCATTTCGGTGCTGCGGATCGTCACGAAGTCGTTGTAGGCCCGGTTGGCCGCCACCGGCAGTTTCGCGCCCAGCGTCATGGTGGCGCGGGTGAAGGCCATCTGCGCCTGGAAGTCTTCCTTGCGCAGGGCCTTCTGCTCGCTGGCCGTGGTGGCCTTCAGCCAGCGCGCATAGATATCGCGCACGGGACCGGCATGGGCCTCGAAGGCCGGGTCCAGGGCGGGCAGCGCGGGCGCCGGTTGCAGCGTGTAGGCGGGCGCCACGTAGCCGGCGGGCTGCTCGCGCTTGTAGGCACCGGGTTCGCCCATGCCGTCCTCGACATAGGCGATGAAGTCCGGCGCGGTGAAGATCTTGGTGCTGATCCTGCCGCCGGTCGAATCGACGTGGGCAACCACCTGCTCCTCGGGGAACGGCTCGCGCACGCCGAAGTTCCAGGTCTTGTCGATGAACAGGCCGTGGTGCTTTTCGAACGGTCCCTTGAACTCGACCCCACCCAGCTCGATGCCCGGGCCGCTGACGCCGAAGTTTTTCAGCTTGTCCTCGCCGGTCACATAGATCTCGCGCGCGGTCACGTATTCGCTGAGGCTGGGGTTGATCAGGCCGCCGCGGCCGTCGGCGTAGACGATGAAGCGCACGTCGCCCAAGCGGTCGGTATGCAGCTGATGCTCACCGGCAGCCAGGCTGATCGGCCGCGACGCGTGCGCGGCCACCGGCAGTTCCTTGCCATCGATGCTGATCGCCAGCGGTGCATCGGTCGGGTTGTCGATCTCGAAATCGACCTTGGAGGAACAGCCGGCCAGCGCAAGCGCGGCCATCATCGGCAACAACAGGTTCTTCATTGCGGGCAATCGTCCTTGACGTATGCAGCGGGAAAACAACAACGGATCCGGGGCCAGCCTCAGCTGGCCCAGGGCGGGCTGTAGCGCACCTTCAGCGTGCGCACGGCCGGTTCGGCGCGCAGCGCCTCCATCAGCTTGGAATCGACACGCACCGCGCTCTGCCCGGAGACATCGAGCATGCCGGCGATGCCGCCATCGGGGCCCTTCAGCAGCAGGTCCAAGCGCAGGGGCGTGCGGCCGGGGCGGTGGCGGTCGAGCAGGGCGTCGATGCGTTCCCACACCGGTCGCTGCTGGCGCAGGTCCAGCCGCAGTGACAGGCGCGTGGCGTAGTTCGCACAGACCTCGTCGAAGTCCCAGCACTGGCGGATCCGCAACGCGAAGCCGCCATTGAATTCGTCTTCGCGCAGGCCGCCCTTGACCACCAGGATGCGGTCCTTGGTCATCAGGTGGCCGAACTCGGCCATGGCATCGGAGAACGCGCTGCATTCGACGCGGCCCCGACCATCTTCCAGCTGGATGAAGATCTGGCTCTCGCCCTTGCGGCGCACGCCGACCACCTGGCCGGCAAGCACGGTCTGCACTTCCGGGCGCCAGCGCTTCTCGCCGCCGCCACTGTTGCTGTTGGCACTCCAGATCTTTTCCACCGAGCCAAGGTCGGTACCGACCAGGTCGCGCACATCATCGCGCCAGGGATCGAAGGGGTGGCCGCTGAGATAGAAGCCCAGCGTGTCGCGCTCGCCGTTTAGGCGCTGCAGCAACGGCCATTCGTCGGTTTCCTGCAGCTCCAGGTGGATGGCCTGCACGCCCGGCTCGGGGCCGCCGAACAGCGAGTTCTGGCCGGACGCGCGCTCGCGCGCCATCTGTTCGGTGGCCTTGATCACTTCCGGCAGCTGCAGCATCAGCGAGGCACGGTTGTGACCCAGCTCATCCAGCGCACCGCAGTTGATCATGGCTTCCAGCGTGCGCCGGTTGAGCTTGGCCGAACCGATGCGCGTGCAGAAGTCGAGCAGATCGGTGTAGTCGCCGCCGCGCAGGCGCTCGTCCACCACCGCTTCGCAGGCCCCCTGGCCGACGCCCTTGATCGCACCCAGGCCGTACTGGATCGTGTCCGGCGTGGCCGCTTCAAACATGAAGGCGGACTGGTTCACCTTCGGCGGCAGCACGGTCAGGCCGAGGTTGCGCACCTCGTCCAGGAAGCCGACCACCTTTTCGGTGTTGTCCATGTCCGAAGACAGCGTCGCGGCCATGAACTCGGCCGGATAATGGCGCTTGAGCCAGGCGGTCTGGTAACTCACCAGGGCGTAGGCGGCGGCGTGCGACTTGTTGAAGCCGTAGCCGGCGAACTTCTCCATCAGGTCGAAGATCGCATCGGCCTTGGCTTCGCCGACGCCGTCCTTGGCCGCACCTTCGCGGAAGATCTCGCGGTGCTTGGCCATTTCCGCCGGCACCTTCTTGCCCATCGCACGGCGCAGCAGGTCGGCGCCGCCCAGCGAGTAGCCGCCGACGATCTGCGCCATCTGCATCACCTGCTCCTGGTACACCATGATGCCGTAGGTGTCGCGCAGGATGCGCTCGGTGCGCGGATCGGGATACTCCACGTCTTCGCGCCCGTGCTTGCGGTCGACGAAGGAGGGAATCAGGTCCATCGGGCCGGGGCGATACAGCGACACCAGCGCGATCAGGTCTTCGAAACGGTCGGGCTTGGCGTCCTTCAGCAGGCGGCGCATGCCCGAGGATTCGAACTGGAACACCGCACCGGTATTGCCCGAGGCGAAGATGTCCTTGTAGGTGGGCGCATCGTCCAGCGGCAGCTGGGTGATGTCCACCGGCGGAATGCCGGCGCGCTCGTGGCGCTTGTTGATCGCCTTCACCGCCCAGTCGATGATCGTCAGCGTGCGCAGGCCGAGGAAGTCGAACTTCACCAGGCCGACTTCTTCAACGTCGTTCTTGTCGAACTGGGTGACCGGATTCTTGCCGCGGCCCTCTTCATCGTGTTCGGCGAACAGCGGGCAGAACTCGCTCAGCGGCTCGGGCGCGATCACCACGCCGCCGGCGTGCTTGCCTGCGTTGCGGGTGAGGTCTTCCAGCTGCCGCGCCAGGTCGATCAGGTCGCGGACATCGTCCTCGCTCTGGTAGCGCTGGATCAGCTCGGGCGAGGCCATCTCGCTGTCCTTGCCCTCACCCATCGCATCTTTCAGCGAGATGCCGAGGATGTTCGGGATCAGCTTGGCGACACCGTCGACCAGGCCATAGGGGAAGCCGAGCACGCGGCCGGAGTCGCGCACCACCGCCTTGGCCGCCATGGTGCCGTAGGTGATGATCTGGCTGACCCGCTCGCGGCCATATTTGCGTGCGACGTAGTCGATGACTTCGTCGCGACGGTCCATGCAGAAGTCGATGTCGAAGTCGGGCATCGACACGCGTTCGGGGTTGAGGAAGCGCTCGAACAGCAGGTTGTACGGCAGAGGGTCCAGATCGGTGATCTGCAGCGCCCACGCCACCAGCGAGCCGGCACCGGAACCACGGCCTGGACCGATCGGGATGCCCTGCGCTTTGCCCCACTGGATGAAGTCGGCCACGATCAGGAAGTAGCCGGGGAAGCCCATCTTGATGATGGTGTCCAGCTCGAACTCGAGGCGGTCGCTGTAATCCTGCGCGGTCATGCCGGGCGCGATGGGATTCTTTTCCAGGCGCGCGGCCAGGCCCTTGCGCGATTCGCTGCGGATCCAACTGTCCAGCGTCTCCTCGTCGGGCACCGGATAGTCGGGCAGGAAGTAGGTGCCCAGGCGCATCTCGATGTTGCAGCGCTCGGCCAGCGCCAGCGTGTTGTCGATCGCATCGGGGATGTCGGCAAACAGCGCGCACATCTCCTCGGCCGACTTCAGGTACTGCTGGTCGCTGTACTCGCGTGGGCGCTTGGGGTCATCCAGCACGCGGCCGGTGGAGATGCACACGCGTGCTTCGTGCGCGCTGAAATCGGATGGCGACAGGAAGCGTACGTCGTTGCTGGCGACCACCGGCAGGCCGCGCTGGCCGGCGGCCATCAGCGCGAACTGGTTGAAGCTTTCTTCGCCGTCGCGACCGGTGCGGGTCAGCTCCAGGTGCAGGCCGTCGCCGAACACGCGCTGCCAGTCGGCCAGCTGCTGTTCGGCCAGGTCATGCTTGCCATCCAGCGCCAGGCGCCCGGCCAGGCTGTCACGGCCGGCCAGGGCGAACAGGCTGGCGTTGCCGGCCTTCAGCCAGTCCGGGTGCACGGCCACGCCGCCCTCGGGGCGATGGCCTTCCATCCAGGCGCGGGTCAGCAGCCGCGACAGGCTCAGATAGCCCTCGCGGTCGCGGCACAGCAGCGTCATCCGCCACGGGTCCTGGCCTTCCTCGGCGATCATCACGTCGGCGCCGGCGATGGGCTTGATGCCCACGCCTTCGGCAGCCTTGTAGAACTTGACCAGGGCGAACAGGTTGTTGAGGTCGGTCACCGCCAGCGCAGGCAGGCCGAGTTCGACCGAACGTGACAGCAGGTTGGCCTGCTTGGCCTTCTTCGGGTCAGCCTGGTCCGGCTTGGCCGGCACGCGGATGGTCGAGTCCGCCAGCGAGAACTCGGTGTGGACGTGGAGATGTACGAAGCGGGAGTTGGACATGCCGGACCAGGTTGGAGCGCGCAGGCCCCGGGTGCAGACGCGGGAATCGTCGCCGGGGTCGGGAAGCGCTGGAGTGCCCGGTCAGGGTAGCGAGGGCAGGGGGTGGCGACAAGCTCTTGACATGCCCGGGAAGACGGCCGGGTTCAGGCGTGCGGGAGGCCGCCTTCTGTAGAGCCGAGCCCATGCTCGGCTGCTGTGGACAGCCGAGCATGGGCTCGGCTCTGCAACTCCAGCAGGCTCAGGCGATGGTCGCGACAGCGGGCGCTTCCAGGCACTCGCGCACCGGGGCGAAACTGCGCCGGTGCTCCGCGCACGGCCCGTGTTCACGCAGGGCGGCCAGATGTGCCGGGGTGCCGTAGCCCTTGTGCTGGTCGAAGCCGTACTGCGGGTGGCGAGCGTGCAGGTCCAGCATGTAGCGGTCGCGCGAGACCTTGGCCAGGATCGAGGCCGCCATGATCGCGCGGTCGATGCCATCGCCGCCGACCAGCGCCTGCGCCGGCAGCACCAATCCCTTGGGTACTACGTTGCCATCGATGCGGGCGAAGCCGGCCACATGGGCCACCGCCGCGACGACATCGCGCATGCCCTGCAGCGTGGCTTGATAGATGTTCAGGCGATCGATGGCTTCCACGTCCACCAGCACCACGTGCCAGGCCAGGGCGCGGTCGAGGATGCGGTCATGCAGCTGCTCGCGGCGGGCCGCGGTCAGCTGCTTGGAATCATCCAGACCATTCAGTCGTGGCCGCTGCGGATCGAACACCACCGCTGCCACCGCGACGGGGCCAGCCAGCGGTCCCCGACCCGCTTCGTCGACACCGGCGATGCGGTGGCCGGGGTCGATCACCGCGGCGCCATCAAACAGGGCCAGGCTGGCCGCTGCGGCATGGCGACGGCTCATGCTTTTTCCTGGCCGCGGACCAGTAGCTCGCCAACGGCATCGGCTGCACGCGCCGAGGCATTGCGGCGCAGGCGTTCATGCAGGCGCGCGTAGATACCGTGCAGGTCTGCGATCCGCTGCGGGTGGTCAAACCACTGCTGGACGGCCGCCGCCAGTTTCTCCGGCGTGCAGTCGTGCTGCATCAGCTCCGGCGCCAGGTCCTGACCGGCAAGGATGTTGGGCAGGGCGAAGCGGTCGACCTTGATCAACCCCAGCGCCTTCACCAGGCGGTACGTCAGTTCGTTGACCCGGTAGCCGACGACCATCGGCCGCTTCACCAGCATCGCTTCCAGGGTCGCGGTGCCGGAGGCCAGCACCACCACGTCGGCGGCGATCATCGCGCTGCGCGCCTGGCCGTCCAGTACATGCGAATAGGCCACCGGCAGTGCCGAGCGTGACAGCTGTTCTTCGATCAGGCGGCGGCAGGCCGCGTTGGCCGCAGGGACCACCACGTGCAGGCCGGGAATGCGCTCGGACACCTGCCAGGCGGCCTCGAAAAAGGCTTCGCCGAGCTTGGAGATCTCGCCCAGGCGGCTGCCGGGAAGCACGGCCAGCACCTTGGCCGAGGCGGGCAGGCCGAGTTCGATCCGGGCCGCTTCACGGTCGACGTGCAGCGGGATGTCATCGGCCATCGGATGGCCGACGAAGCGCGCGTCGATGCCGTGCTTGGCGTAGATCGGTGGTTCCATCGGGAACAGGCACAGTACCAGGTCGGCGCTGCTGCCGATCTTCTCGGCGCGCTTCTCGCGCCATGCCCATACCGAAGGGCTGACGTAGTGCACGGTGCGCACGCCACGCTGTTTCAGCCAGCGTTCGATGCCCAGATTGAAGTCCGGAGCATCGATGCCGATGAACACATCCGGCTGCCACTCCAGCGCACGCTGGCGGAACGCCGAACGCAGCTTGAGCAGGCGCGGCAGATGGCGCAGCACTTCGGTCAGGCCCATCACCGCCAGTTCGCTGGCATCGTGCCAGGTCTGGCAACCGGCGCTGCGCATCGCATCGCCGCCGATGCCGGCGAATTCGGCATGCGGGAAGCGGGCTTTCAGTTCGCGTATCAGGCCCGCACCGAGCAGGTCGCCGGAGGCTTCACCGGCGACCAGCGCGATCCGCAACGGGCGATCACTCAGCACCCGGTGTGCAGGCACGCTGCCGGCCATCGAGGCCAGCGAAATCACCTCGGCGCCGGCCGGCGCCTGGCCGGTCGCGCTGCTCATCGCAGCAGGTGCCTCTCGGTGTGTTCGATGAAGTCCAGCATCGACTTGACGTCGTCGCTGTCGCGCGCTTGCTCGGCCAGCTGCGCCTTGGCTTCGGCCAGCGGCAGGCCCGCCACGTACAGCGTGCGGTAGGCGCGCTTGATGGCGGTGATGCGTTCGGGGTCGAATCCGCGGCGCTTCAGGCCCTCGCTGTTGATGCCGCGCGGGCGGCCCAGCGAGTCGGTGCCGACCATGGTGAACGGGGGCACGTCGCCATTGGTCAGCGCGCCCATGCCGAGGAAGGCATGCGCACCGATGCGGCAGAACTGATGCGCGCCGGCGAAGCCGCTGATGATCACGTAGTCACCCACGGTCACGTGGCCGGCCAGCGTGGTGTTGTTGGAGAACACGCAGAAGTTGCCGACGTGGCAATCGTGGGCCACGTGCGTGTAGGCCAGCATCCAGTTGTCATCGCCGATGGTGGTGATGCCGCCGCCGCCGCCGGTGCCACGGTTGAGGGTGACGAACTCGCGGAACACGTTGCGGTCGCCGATCACCAGTTCGGTGCGTTCACCGGCGTACTTCTTGTCCTGCGGCTCGCCGCCGACCGCGACGTGGCCGATGAAACGGTTGTCGCGGCCGATCCGGGTCGGGCCGTGCACGCTGCAGTGCGGGCCGACCTGGGTGCCGGCACCGATTTCGACTTCCGGGCCGATGATCGTGAACGCGCCCACGCGGACATCGTCGGCCAGGCGCGCCGACGGATCGATCACGGCGGTGGGATGGATCAGGGGGGCGTTGTCGCTCATCTCGGGCCTCCAGCCAGGGTCATTCGCGGGTGCCGGCGCACAGCACCTCGGCGCAGGCGACGACTTCGCCGTCGACCTTGGCCACGCAGTCGTACACGGCCATGTTGCGGATTACGCGCTTGATCTCGACGTGCATTTCCAGCACGTCACCCGGCACCACCTGCTTGGTGAAGCGGGCCTTGTCGACCTTGACCATGTAGAACAGCTTGGACTGCGCATCGCGGCCCAGCGTCAACTGGGTCAGCACGCCACCGGCCTGGGCCATGGCTTCGATGATCAGCACGCCGGGCATGATCGGCTGGCCCGGGAAGTGGCCCTGGAAGAACGGCTCGTTGATGCTGACGTTCTTGGTCGCGACGATCGTGCGCTTCTCGTAGTCGATCGACACCACCTTGTCCACCAGCAGGAACGGGTAGCGGTGCGGAAGCAGCGTCTGGATCTGCGCCATGTCCGGCAGGGTCTGGGGCTGGCTCATTCTTTCTCCTTGCTCACAGACAGGATGCGACGGGCCAGTGCATCGAGCTGCTTGAAGCGCGCGGCGTTTTTGCGCCACGTGCGGTTGTCGGTCAGGGGCGTGCCGGAGGAATACTCGCCCGGCTCGGTGATGGAGTTGCGGACCACCGATTTGCCGGTGATCACGACCTTGTCGCAGATTTCGAGATGACCGACGACGCCAACGGCGCCGCCGAGCAGGCAGTAACGGCCGATCTTGGCGCTGCCGGCAATACCGGTGCAGCCTGCGATGGCCGAGTGGGCGCCGATCTGCACGTTGTGTGCGATCTGTACCAGGTTGTCCAGGCGGACGTCCTCGGCCAGCACGGTGTCTTCCAGCGCGCCACGGTCAACACAGGTGTTGGCGCCGATCTCGCAGTCGTCGCCGATGCGCACGCCGCCAAGCTGCGGCACCTTGATCCATTTGCCGGCATCCATTGCCAGGCCGAAGCCGTCGGCGCCCAGCACGGCGCCGGGATGGATGCGCACGCGCTTGCCCAGCTTGACGCGGGTGACCAGGGTGACGCGGGCGATCAGCTCGCAGCCGCTGTCGAGGGTGCAGTCTTCGCCGATGATGCTGCCGGCGCCGATGATGCAGTTCTCGCCGATGACGCTGCGTGCGCCGATGGTGACGAACGGGCCGACGTAGGCGCTGGCGGCGACCTGCGCCTGCGGATCGATCACCGCGCTGGGGTGGATGCCGGGCGGGCGGGTCGGGGCGATGTCGAACAGCGCGCCGATCTTGGCAAAGGTGGTGTAGGGATCCTTGGCAACCAGCGCGGTGCCGGGAGCTGCGTCGGCATCCTCGGCGCGCAGGACCACGATGCCGGCCTGGCTGTCGGCCAGCTGGGCGCGGTAGCGCGGGTTGGCGAGGAAGGTCAGCTGGCCGGCACCGGCATGGGCGAGGGTGGCCACGCCATGGATGGCGGTGCTCGGGTCGCCATGGACCTGCAGGCCGAACTGATCGGCGAGTTGCTGGGCGGTGTAGGTAGGAGTATTCACGGCGGGAGTTTAACGTGTGACGCCATTGCGGTCATGCGGGAGCAAAAGCCGGCGCCGGGTTGATCCGTGGGGCGATGGCGCAGGGGACTGCCCAGGACACGCCGTAAACCCGTCCCTGGGGGCTCGATGGCGCCATCCATGGCGCCAACGGTCCTGGTCAGCCCCCTGCGCCATCACCGGATGGTCTCCCGCGCGCGAGCGGATCCAACGTCCACAGTCGCCTGCAGCCCCGAGCCATACTCGGCTCACAGCGCGTCAGCGTGCGCTTCAATAACGAAAACGCCGGGCAATGCCCGGCGATTCGAGACCCGTCTGGTGGAGAGCCCCCCTTCTGTTAAGGGGGGCGCGCCAGCGGCGCGGGGGATAGGTGAAATGCGCGGGCAATTCACCGGAGGTGGATCAGTTCCGAGGAACGTCGTTCCTCAGAACTGGCCACCGAACGTGAACTGCAGGCGTTCGATCTCGTCGCCGTCCTTCTTCTTCAGCGGGAACGCGTAGCTGATCGAGATCGGGCCGACCGGGGCGCGCCACAGCAGGGCCACACCGGTGGACACGCGCAGCTCGTTGGCCTTGAAGTTGTCGGTGCCGTTGTAGACGTTGCCGAAGTCGACGAAGGCCGATACGCGGGCCGACGGGCTGTCGAACAGACGCGGGAAGTAGGCTTCGACCGAACCGACGGTCTTCAGCGAGCCACCCAGCGGCTGGCCGTTCGGGTAACCGCTGGTGACTTCACGCGGGCCGAGGGTGTTGTCCTCGAAACCACGCACCGAGTTGGTACCACCGGCGTAGAAGTTCTCGTAGAACGGCAGGCCCGACGCGGTGACGGTACGGGTGGTGCCGTCGCCGTTGTCGATCACGCGGGTCTTGTCGTTGCCGTAGGAATCACCGTAGCCGATTTCGGCGCGGGTGTTGATCACCAGCGAGGGGATGATCGGCCAGTACTTGCTGATCTGGTAGTTCAGCTTGTAGTACTCGATGGTCGAACCCGGCAGCGTGGTTTCCAGGCCCACGCGCTGGTAGGTACCGCGGGTCGGCATGAAGTAGTCGTTGCGGGAGTCGCGCGCCCAGCCCAGCTCCGTGCGCCATGCATGGAAGGTGCGGCTGCCGACGGCATCGATGTAGTCGATGATCGACTTCGGAGTCGAGCCCGCATACGTGGTGATCTGGTTGCTGTCGATGCCGAACATCAGCGAGACGGTGTCGGTCTCGGTGATCGGCACGCCGAACACCACCTGCGCCGAACCGTTGGTGCTGTTGTACTGCGCGGTGTTGAAGTCGGAGTAGTCCAGCTCGCGCCAGGACAGGTTGTAGCCCAGCGAGACGCCGTCATCGGTGAAGTACGGATTGGTGTAGCTGAAGCCGTAGCGCTGCAGGTAGCTGCTGCGCGAGGCTTCGACCGACACGCGGTTGCCGCCGCCCAGGAAGTTGTTCTGCGACAGCTGCACCGAGGTGGTCATGCCGTAGGACTGCGAATAGCCCAGGCCGAACACGAAGCTGCCCGAGGTGGTTTCCTTGACGTTGTAGACGACGTCGACCTGGTCGTTGCTGCCGCTGACGGCCGGGGTTTCCACTTCGACGCCTTCGAAGTAGCCCAGGCGCTGCAGGCGGATCTTGGAACGGTCGATCGCGGCCTGCGAGTACCAGCTGTTCTCGAACTGGCGCATTTCGCGGCGCATCACCTCGTCGGAGGTGCGGGTGTTGCCCTTGAAGATGATGCGGCGAACGGTCACGCGCGGGCCGGGCACGACCTGCATGTTCACCGCCACGGTCTGCTCGGCGCGGTTGGTGGTCGGAATCGGGTTCACCTTGGCGAAGGCGTAACCGATGTTGGACAGCGAGTTGGTGATCGAGTCGGAGCTGAATTCCAGCAGCGCACGCGAGAACGTGTCGCCGGACTTCTGCACGACCATGCGCTCGACGTCTTCCTGCGGCAGGATCGTATCGCCGCTGACCTTGATCTCGGAGATCTTGTACTGGTCACCTTCGGTCACGCCGGCGGTGATGAACATGTCGCGCTTGTCGGGGCTGATCGACACCTGCGTCGAGTCGATGCTGAAGTCGACATAGCCGCGGTCCAGGTACCAGGAATTCAGCTTCTCCAGGTCGCCGGAAAGCTTTTCCTTGGAGTACTGGTCGTCACGGCGGTACCACGACGCCCAGTTGTGTTCCTTGGACTCCCAGTACTCCAGGATGTCCTTGCTGTCGTACTTCTCGGTGCCGACGATGTTGACGTGGCGGATCTTGGCCGCCTTGCCTTCCTTGATCGCGATGGCGATGTCGACGCGGTTGCGATCCAGCGGGCTCACCGTCGGGGTGATGTCGACGGTGTATTTGCCACGGTCGTTGTACTGGCGGCGAAGTTCCTGGGTCACGCGGTCCAGGCTCAGGCGATCGAAGGTGCCGCCTTCGGTCAGGCCGATGTCGGACAGGCCCTTGAGCAGCTGGTCGGACTTGATGTCCTTGTTGCCGGTGACGGTCAGCTTGTTGATCGCCGGACGCTCCTTGACGGTCACCACCAGGATGCTGCCCTGGCGATCCAGCTGCACGTCTTCGAAGAAGCCGGTCTTGTACAGGGCGCGGATGGTCTCGCCGACCTTGCTGTCGGTGACGGTCTCGCCACGCTCGACCGGCAGGTAGGTGAACACCGTACCGGAGCTGATGCGCTGCAGGCCGTCGACGCGGATGTCGCTGACAGTGAAGGGCTCGGCTGCCTGGGCCAGGGCGGGAGCGCCGGTGACGGCGGCGAGGGCGAGGGCCAGCAGGCGGCGATTGGGGAGTCGCGTCATGTCACGTCCGGTAGGAAGGTCGATTTCATTGGTAAGGGATGCCGACGCTGTAGACGGCAAAAACATGGAAAAGTTCATCGCGGGACCAGGCCGAGGATGTCGTTGTAGAACGCCAATCCCATCAGCCCGGCCAGCAACGCCAGGCCGATGTATTGGCCGGCGGCGACGGCACGCTCGCTCAGCGGGCTGCCCTTGACCAACTCGATAAGGTAATACAGCAGGTGGCCGCCGTCCAAGATGGGGATCGGCAGCAGGTTGATGATGCACAGGCTCAGCGACAGCAGGGCGAGGAACTGGATGAACCAATCCACGCCACGTTTGGCCGAAATATTGGCGACCCGGGCAATGGTGACCGGGCCGGAAACGTTCTGCAGCGAGGCTTTGCCGGTGACGATCCGGCCCATCATGGCCAATGAATCGGCGGCCATCCTGCCGGTTTCACGCACCGCCACCGTCACCGACTGCAGCGGGCCGAACTTGAGCAGGGTGTCGTAGGCGGGGCTGTAGCTCTGGGCAAAGCCGGCGCCGATCTGCCAGGTGGGTTGGCCCTTGCCGTCCTTGCCCTGGCGCGGGGTGATCTCCAGCGCCAGGCGCTCGCCGCCACGCAACACCTCGATCATCGCCGGGCCACCGCGGCGGCCGAGGCTGCCCACTTCGCTGATGGCCTGCTCGACGCTGTCGATGCGCTGGCCGTCGATCGCCACGATCAGGTCGCCGGTCTGCAGGTGACCTTCCGCCGCCGAACCCTTCACGATGTTGTCCACCAGCGGCGGCTGCAGCCACGCACGCCAGTACACGCCGGCCAGGATCGGAACCCGGCGTTCATCGAAACCGGCCGGCAGCTGCGACAGCGGCAGGGTGCGCGAGCGCAGCTGGTCTGCAGGGTCCAGAACTTCAAGGGTCACATCGCGACGGTCCATCGCCGCCGCGGTCAGGGCCATGCTGGCCTCACCCAGGGTGATCACATCACGGCCGTCCACGCTCAGCAGGCGGTCACCACTGCCGAGCCCGGCCGTGGCGGCCATGCCCGTAGCGCGGCCCACGGTTGCGGAATAGTCCTGCTTGCCGATCACGAACATCGCCCACAGCAGCAGGATGCACAGCAGCAGGTTGGCGATCGGGCCGGCGGCGACAATGGCGATGCGCTGCCATACGGTCTTGTGATTGAAGGCCTGGCCGCGCTCGTGCGGGTGGACCTCGACTTCGCGTTCGTCGAGGAATTTCACATAGCCGCCCAGCGGAATGGCGGCGATGGCGAACTCGGTGCCATGGCGGTCGCGACGCGACCACAGCGGACGGCCGAAGCCGACCGAGAAGCGCAGTACCTTGACCCCGCACAGGCGCCCGACCCAGTAATGCCCGAATTCGTGGAAGGTGACCAGCAGCCCAAGGCTCACGATCATCCACCAGACCGATCCGATGAAGTCAGTCATGCAGGTTCACATTGGCGGACACGGGCGGCGGCGTCATACGGGATGGGTGCGCTGTTCAGGTGGCGGCGATGGCGTTCAGGGTCAGCTGGCGGGCCCGCTGGTCGGCGGACAACAGAACCTCAAGTGTATCGGCTGGTTCGGTCGGCAGTGTTGAAAGAGCGTTAGCAACCAGCGTCGGAATGGTCAGGAAGCCTATGCGGCCCTGAAGAAACGCTGAAACAGCCTCTTCGTTGGCGGCGTTCAGCACCGCCGGGGCGGTACCACCGGCGCGCATCGCCTGCCATGCAAGGGCCAGACAGGGGAAGGCGTCGGTGTCGGGGGCCTCGAAATCCAGCCGGCCCTGGGTCAGCAGGTCCAGCCCGGACACGCCCGATTCGATCCGTTGCGGCCAGCCCAGGCCCACCGCCAGGGTGGTGCGCATGTCTGGCAGGCCCATCTGCGCCAAGGTGGAGCCGTCAACGAACTCCACCAGCGAATGCACCAGGCTCTGCGGGTGCACCAGCACCTCGATGCGCTCGCCGGGGATGCCGAACAGATGGTGGGCCTCGATCACTTCCAGGCCTTTGTTCATCAACGTCGCCGAATCGACCGAGATCTTCGGCCCCATCGACCACTTCGGGTGCGCCACGGCCTGGGCCGGGGTGACCTGCGCCAGTTCGGCGCGGCTGCGCCCGCGGAACGGTCCGCCCGAGGCGGTCAGCAGGATGCGGCGCACGCCGGCACCGTCGAGGCTGGCATCACGTGAACGCAGGCACTGGAAGATCGCGCTGTGCTCGCTGTCGATCGGAATGATCTCGGCGCCGGCACGTTCGGCGGTACGGGTCAGCAGTTCGCCGGCCAGTACCAGGGATTCCTTGTTCGCCAGCAGGATGCGCTTGCCGGCCGCAGCGGCGGCCAGGGTCGAGGACAGGCCGGCGGCGCCGACGATCGCGGCAACCACGGTATCGCAGGCGTCACTGGCGGCCAGCTGGTCCAGCGCGGCATGGCCGGCGTGGGCCTGGGTGGCCAGGCCGGCATCGCGCAGGCCGTCACGCAGTTCGGCATACAGGGTTTCGTCGGCGATCACCGCATGCGCGGGCCGGTGCTGCCGGCACAGGGCCAGCAGCGCCTGTACCTGGCGGCCGGCGGCGAGCACGGTGGCCTGGTAACGCAGCGGGTGGCGGGCGATCACGTCAAGCGTGGAGGCACCAATCGAGCCGGTGGCGCCGAACACGGCGACCCGGCGCAGGTCTGCAGCAGCATCCATGGTCAGAACCCGAAGATTTCCTTGCCCAGTGCGAACACCGGGATGGCCGCCAGCACGCCGTCGACGCGGTCGAGCACGCCGCCGTGGCCGGGGATCAGGTGGCCTGAATCCTTGGCGCCGGCATGGCGCTTGATCAGGCTTTCAAACAGGTCGCCCAGTACCGAGGCGAATACGGCCACCACCGAGGTGACCAGCAGGCCCGGCAGGTGCGCGGCATCGATGCCGGCCAGCCAGCCCAGGCCGACGGCCACCGCAACACCGGCGATCAGCCCACCGACGAGGCCTTCCCAGGTCTTGTTCGGGCTGATCCGCGGTGCCAGCTTGCGCTTGCCGAAGTGACGGCCGGCGAAGTAGGCGCCCGAATCAGCGGCCCAGACCAGCGCCAGCGCGGCCAGCAGCCACAGGTGGCCCTGATGGCCCGGCGGGTCGCCGCCGGCATGGATCAGTACCAGCGCCGCCCACGCCGGCACGATCGCCAGGGTGCCGGCCAGCAGCTTGAGGATGCGCGCCGGACTGCCGGGTTGCGCGCCGAAGTTGAAGAAGCGCAGCCACACCAGCGCGCCCAGCCACCAGGCCACGCCCACCAGCGTCGCGATCTGGAACAGCACCAGGGTGCCGGCATCGGCCCACACCAGCAGCACCATCAACACAAGGTTGAGGACCAGCAGCACGGTGCGGGCGAGGGTGTCTTCGACATCGGCCAGTTTCAGCCATTCCCACAGGCCGATCAGCAGCACGGCAGCAGCGGCGGCGGCCAGCCATTGCGTGGGCAGCAACAGGATCGCAGCAATGGCGACCGGCGCCATGATCAGCGCGGCGAGGACTCGGGTCTTGGTCATGGGCTGGACGTCTCGGTGGCCAGGGCGGCGATCTGGGCGCTGGTCAGGCCGAAGCGGCGCTCACGACTGGCGTAGGCATCCAGCGCCAGCTGCAGCTGCGCGGCGTCGAAATCCGGCCACAGCGCTTCGGTGAACCACAGCTCGGTATACGCCAGCTGCCACAGCAGGAAATTGCTGATGCGGGTATCGCCGCCGGTGCGGATGAACAGGTCCGGTGGCGGCAGGTCGGCCAGAGCCACCTGTCGCCCCAGCAGGGATTCGTCGATCTGCTCGGGAAGCAGGCGGCCGGCGGCCACTTCAACGGCCAGCGCGCGTGCGGCACGGGCGATGTCCTGGCGGCCACCATAGCTGGCGGCGATCGACAGGGTCAGGGCACTGTTGTCGGCGGTGCGCTGTTCGGCCAGCTGCATGCGGCTGACCAGCCCGGCGCCGAAGCGCTCACGTTCGCCGATGAAGCGCACACGCACGCCGCGCCGATGCAACTCGTCCACTTCGCGATCGAGCGCGCCGAGGAACAGCTTCATCAACGCATCGACTTCTTCCTGCGGCCGGCCCCAGTTCTCGCTGGAAAACGCGAACAGGGTCAGCGCCGGAATGCCCAGTTCCAGGCAGCGCTCGATGGTACGGTTGACCGCACGCGCACCGGCCCGATGGCCGATGACGCGGGGGCGACGGCGCTGCTGTGCCCAACGCCCGTTGCCATCCATGATGATGGCAACGTGGCGCGGCAGGGCGGCCGGCAGAGGAGGCGGGACTGAAGGCATCGACTTCAGACCGACATCAGTTCCTTTTCCTTGTCGGCGACGACCTTGTCGATGTCCTTGATGTTGGCGTCGGTCAACTTCTGGATATCGTCTTCGCCGCGCTTCTTCTCGTCTTCGCTGATGACCTTGTCCTTCAGCAGCTTGGCGACTTCCTTGTTCGCATCCTGGCGGATGTTGCGCACGGCGATCTTGGCGCCTTCGCCTTCCTTCTGTACCTGCTTGGTCAGTTCCTTGCGGCGCTCTTCGGTCGGCGGCGGCAGGTTGACGCGGATCGAGGTGCCGATGGTGTTCGGGGTCAGCTCGATGTTGTACAGGCCCTTCTCGATCTCCTTGATCATGCTCTTGTCGAAGGGCGTGACCAGCAGGGAGTGGGCGTCGGGGTTGGAAATGGACGCGACCTGGTTCAGCGGCGTGCTGGCGTTGCCGTAAGCATTGACCGTGACGCGGTCCAGCAGGGCCGGCGTTGCGCGACCGGTGCGGATCGAGGTGAGGGTGTGCTTAAGAGCGTCGATGCTCTTGGCCATGCGCGTCTGCGCGTTGTTCTTGATGTCGTTGAGCATCGCCAGGGTCCTGGATGTAACTGGAATCGGGCGATTATAGGCGAATACGGGACGCCGCCGGGCCTGAATCGGCCCGGAGGTCGCCTTGCGCTCAGCCTCAGGCCGGGTCGCGGCCCTGGACGAGGGTGCCGATGTTCTCGCCGTGCAGGATCTTCAGCAGCTCGCCCGGCTGTCCCATGTCGAACACGCGCATCGGCAGGTCGCTGTCACGGGCCAGGGCGAAGGCGGCGGTATCCATCACTTCCAGGCCACGACGGATCACTTCGTCGTAGCTCAGGCTGTCGAAACGGACGGCGTCGCTGTACTTGTTCGGATCCTTGTCGTACACGCCATCGACCTTGGTGGCCTTCAGCAGCAGGTCGGCGCCGATCTCGATGGCGCGCAGGGCTGCGCCCGAGTCGGTGGTGAAGAACGGGCTGCCGACGCCTGCGGCGAAGATCACCAGGCGGCCCTTTTCCAGATGGCGGATGGCGCGGCGGCGGATGTAGTCCTCGCACACGTCGTTGATCTTGATCGCGCTCATCACGCGGGCCTTGGCGCCCACTTTTTCCAGCGCATCCTGCATGGCCAGCGCGTTGATGACCGTGGCCAGCATGCCCATCTGGTCGCCGGTGACGCGGTCCATGCCGCCAGCGGCCAGGCCTGCACCGCGGAAGATGTTGCCACCACCGATGACCAAGGCGACTTCGGCGCCGGCCTGCTGGGCTTCGACGACTTCACGGGCCAGGCGATTGATGATCTTGGGGTCGATGCCGTAGTCCTCATCTCCCATCAGCGCCTCCCCGGAAAGTTTCAACAGGATGCGGCGATAGGCGAGCTTGGACATAGGGACCTCGGGTGCGTGGAAATCGCGGGCGATTCTACGCGCAAGCGGCGCGCGGCCAAAGCGTTTTGTGCACTGCGGCGCAAAATACCGGTGTGCCCCGTACATCCGGGGCGCACCATTCAGCCCAGCTCGGCGCCCGCAGTGGCAGACAGTTCATCATGCCCGAGTTCGCCGGGAGAGCGTGCAATGACCCGGTTGCGGCCCAGATTCTTGGAGCGGTAAAGCACGTCATCTGCAGCGCGCAGGAGGTCCTGCACGCCGGCAAAACGCTCGTAGCCGCCCTGGGTGGCTACACCGGCCGAGAAGGTGATGAACAGCGGACCGCCTTCCAGTTCCGCCATCGGGGTGGCGACGATGTTGGCCAGTACCCGGCGGATAACGTCCAAAGCCACCGATTCGCTGGTGTTGGGCAGCAGGGCGACGAACTCCTCGCCGCCGAAGCGGGCCACGGTGTCGCTGTTGCGCAGCTGCCCCTGCAGCTTGCCGGCAAAGACGCGCAGCACCTCGTCACCGGTCAGGTGGCCGTGGGCGTCGTTGATTTTCTTGAAATCATCCAGGTCGATGAAGGCCACCGACAACGGCCAGCCATGGCGGCCGGCACGCAGGAATTCCTGTTCAAGCACGGCTTCGAGCTGGCGGCGGTTGAGCACGCCGGTCAAGGCGTCGCGATGGGCCTGGTCGGCCAGGCGCTTGGCACGGGCCTCGAATTCATCGGCGCGCCGGCGGGCCTGGTCGGCATCCTGCAGCTCGCGCAGGTTGCGCAGGGTTGCGAGCTCCTGGGCGTGGTCGATCAGCTCGCGCACGCGGGCCGGCGAATTCAGGCCGTTCTCGAACAGGCTGGCGATGTCCGGCAGCGCTTCGCTGATCCGGGCCAGGACCTGGTCGAAGCGGGCACTGTCCAGCTCCAGCCGGTCGTGGACCTGCTGCAGGGCGCGCTCGCGGGCGGCATCGGCGTCTTCATCCAGCCAGATGTCGGCAACGGCGCCAGACAGCTGTACGCAGGCCTGGAATGGATTCTCGGCGGCACCTTCGTCTTCGCTGTGGCGGATGCTGTCGACCAGGTAACGCGGCAGGCCCCACTCCTCGGCTACCCATGCACCGACGTCGGCGTGGCTGCAGCCGAGTTCCTGGCGCTCGCGCGCGATCAGGTCGGGGTTGTCGCGCGCTTCGCGCAGCAGCGGCAGGTAGCGTTCGGATTCGGCCTGGGCCAGGCACAGTACGCCCATGTCCTGCAGCAGCCCGGCCAGCATCAGCTCCTCCAGCCGGCGCAGGCCGCGGGCCTGGCCGAGCTGGCTGGCCGCCAGCGCGCTGAGGATGCTGCGCTTCCAGGCGCGTTGGCGCAGGTCGTGGTCGGCGCCGCCTTTGCCGGTCAGGCCCTGGGTGACGGTGAAGCCCAGGGCGAGGCTGATCGTAGCGTTCAGCCCGAGCATGGTCAGCGCCTGGCCGAGGTTCTCGATCCGGCGCCGGCTGGCGTACAGCGGCGAATTGGCGATACGCAGCATGCGGGCACTCAACGCCATGTCGATGGCGATGATGTCCGCAGCGGTTGCGATGTCCGCTTCCGGGTCCTGGGCCAGTTCGATGATGCGCAGGGCAATACCGGGCGGCGAGGGGAGGTTGCGGCAAAGCGCCAGTGCAGCTGTCAGCTCGGGAGGCATGTCGGGTCGTTCAATTCCATTAGGACAAGAATACCTAGGAATGCATCACAGTCCGCGACTTTCGTTCCTGTTATGTGACTGCAGGTTCCCTTTGCCGAGTATCGGCTTGATTCGCACGCAACGCAAAGACCCGGGGTTCGGGTGTGCGCACCAACGGTGCACACCCGCAGAAAGGGCGCCCACCGCGGGGGCAGGCACAAAAAAAGAGCCGCGGTCTCCCGCGGCTCCTTCTGGTTTCATTACAGCCGGGAGGCTGGAATCAGACCTGCATCGCCTTGGCAACTTCAGCGGCGTAGTCTTCCACCACCTTCTCGATGCCTTCGCCAACGACCAGCAGCTGGAAGCCAGCCACGTCGGCGCCGGCAGCCTTGACCACCTGCTCGACGGACTTGTCGCCGTCCAGCACGTAGCTCTGGCCGTACAGGGTCACTTCGCTGACGATCTTGTTGATCTTGCCGCTGATGATCTTTTCCAGGATGTCGGCCGGCTTGGACTTGTCCTTCTCGGACATCTTGGCCAGTTCGATTTCCTTTTCCTTTTCCACGAACTCGGCCGGCACATCGGCAGCCTTGTTGTGCGGCGGCTTCAGCGCAGCCACGTGCATGGCCAGGCCGCGAGCCAGTTCGGCGTCGCCACCGATCAGGTCGATCAGCACGCCGACCTTGCCGTTGGTGTGGACGTAGGAACCCACGTTGCCGGTGGTGTCCAGCTTGACCAGGCGACGGATGAGGATGTTCTCGCCCAGCTTCTGGATGGCGGTGGCGCGGGCTTCTTCGACGGTTTCGCCGGTGGCCAGCTTGGCGCTCTTCAGCACTTCCACGTCGGTGGCGCCCGATGCCAGGGCAGCGGCAGCGACGGAATCGACGAAGTTCTTGAAGTTGATGTCGTTGGCGACGAAGTCGGTTTCCGAGTTGATCTCGACCAGCACGGCCTTGCCGCCGTCCTGGGCCAGGCCCAGACGACCTTCGGCGGCCACGCGGTCAGCCTTCTTGTCGGCCTTGGCAGCGCCGGACTTGCGCAGCGCTTCAGCAGCGGCGTCGATGTTGCCGCCGGCCTCGGTGAGCGCCTTCTTGCATTCCATCATGCCGGCGCCGGTGCGCTCGCGCAGTTCCTTGACCAGGGAAGCAGTGATTTCCACGGGATTACCTCACGAAAGAAAGGGGTTGGGCCGGCATGGTGGCCGGCCCGTGTGACAGTTTCCTGTCGTCGCGCCATCGGCAGCGGACAGGAAAGGTGGGCGCGTGGCGCCCACCAGGGCCTGGATCAGGCCTGGGCTTCGCCCTTGTCGGCAGCAACGGCCTTCTTGGCCGGAGCGCGGCGAACCGGCTTGCCTTCTTCGGCCGGAGCGTCGGCGAACTCTTCTTCACGGACGGTGGCGGCGTGCGGTGCAGCAGCCTTGCCTTCCAGCACGGCGTCAGCAGCAGCGCGTGCGTACAGCTGCACGGCACGGATGGCGTCGTCGTTGCCCGGGATCGCGTAATCCACCAGCTCCGGGTTGTAGTTGGTATCGACGACAGCGATCACCGGGATGCCGAGCTTCTTGGCTTCCTTGATGGCGATGTCTTCGTGGCCGATATCGATGACGAAGATCGCGTCCGGCAGACGGTTCATGTCCTTGATGCCGCCCAGCGAGGCTTCCAGCTTGTCGCGCTCGCGACGCAGGCCCAGCACTTCGTGCTTGACCAGCTTCTCGAAGGTGCCGTCGGACTCACCGGCTTCCAGTTCCTTCAGGCGGGCAACCGACTGCTTCACGGTACGGAAGTTGGTCAGGGTGCCGCCCAGCCAACGCTGGTTCATGAACGGCATGCCGCAACGCTCGGCTTCTTCGCGGATCGACTCACGCGCGCTGCGCTTGGTGCCCAGGAACAGGATGGTGCCGCGCTTCTGGGCAACCGACGAGATGAAGTTCATCGCGTCGTTGAACAGCGGGACGGTCTTTTCCAGGTTGATGATGTGGATCTTGCCGCGGGCGCCGAAGATGTACGGAGCCATTTTCGGGTTCCAGTAGCGGGTCTGGTGGCCGAAGTGGACGCCGGCTTCCAGCATCTGACGCATGGTGACCTGGGGCATTGCAATACTCCTGATGGGGAACCGGCGATTCCGCCCGCGGGATAGGTATGCGGGACGCGTGGAAGCGCTGAAGGTTCCGGGGTTGGGCTTCCCTGTTGCCTCCGTGGCCGAACTCCTTGCGGAGCACCCCGGCACGGATGGGGGCAGCAGGTGTGGATTCACCGGTGACGTCCGGTGTGGACGGCGTCCTGCGCACAGGGCGGCAGGACATCCCGGCGATTATAGCCTGCTTGGCGGGCGGGCTGCAATTGCGGGCGTCGGCGCGGCCAGGATCACCTCTGCGCCGTCCTGCAGGCGGGCGTGGAACCTGCCGCCGGCATAGCCATCGGCGCGTGGCGGCAGCTGCCACGCGCGCTGGCGCGCCGCCAGTACGTAGCCGGCAAGACCGGGCAGCAGCAGGCTGCGGTGGCCGCCGACTGCCTCATAGGAAAGGTCGCTCAGGCGCGCGTGCCCGATGCCACTGTTCAGAAGTCGCAGCATGAGTTGCGACCCGTTGAGCACCACCTCTGCCTGCAGGCAGGGGGACGCTGGGCCAACCGGTTCGCCGCGGAACAGGGGCAGTGAATAGCGTGGCATGGCCGGTTCTGCCGGTGCCAGGATGATACGGAATGCCTGTTCGGCGGCCACAGGCGCGGACGACGCCGGAAGCAACCAGACGCGCTGGCGCGCACCGGCAGGTACATCCAGCAGGGTTGGGCTGGCCAGCACCTGCGCGCTGCGTTGCAGGTGTTCGGCACCCGGTTGCTGGTCCCACGCCCAGATCTGCACCTGGCCGCGCCAGTGCCCAGGGCCGGGATTGTGCAGCCACAGCTCGGACCGCCCCTGTGCGGCCGGCAGGCGCAGGGTGGTCGGCATCAGATCCAGCGCCTGCACGGGCATGGGCAGCAGTGCCAGCAACAGGGGCAGCAGCCGGCGCATCAGTAGTAGGTGGTTGGCGGTTCAGATGCGGCACGCCCTTGCTCGTCCTGCGCTGGCGGGGCCAGTTCACGGATCTGTGGCGGCAGGTGCAGGGTGTCGCTGTGCTGCTGTGGCACCGGGCAACGGGGGCCGCCCTCCGTGCCGGCGCAGCCTTCAACCACGGTCAGGCGGATCTGCAACGGAGCGGGCGCCGGGTCGGCCCACGCTGTCGTGCTGGCAATGGACATCGCTCCGATCAGTACTGCCCGAACCACCTGCCATCCACCCTGTTGTCGACCTGATGCGCGGTATCGGCCGACATGGGGGATTCTGTAGTGCGGGGCGTCACTCAGTAGGTGATCGTTACCTGTACCAGGTCGTTGTAGGTGCCGGCCGGCGGTTGGTCACTCACCGGCGGTACCCGGCCGTAGATGGTCAAGGGTTGCGCGCTGCCAGTGCCGACACCGCTGAAGGTGTCCACGTTGAGCGTATTGCCCCAGCGCTGGCTGCGCGCAGCATCCCGGTACAGCTCATAGGTCAGGTAATAGTTGTTGCTGCCGATGGTGGTGCGCATGCGCCGGGTACTGCTCAGTGCAGGGTTGTTCTGGCCATTGTCGAGGCTGACCTGGAACGCGGTGCGCTTGAGGCAGGTCAGGGTGAGGGTGGCGGTCTGGTCGATATTGGCGGGAATGCCGCCGGTGACGTTGCCGAAATTCATGGTGGTGGTGAGGTAGCTGCCGCATTGCGGCAGCACGGTGGCAGTGGCATTGAAGGTGAAGGCATTGCTGGCGGTGTTGGTGCCGGTCGCGCCGCCATTGCAGGTGGCTGGCACGGTGGCGGTGCCCAGCAGCACCTCGTTCCAGGCCCAGGTGAGCACCACGCTGGCACCGGTGAAGGTGCTGCTGTAGTTGCCGGAGGCCAGCACCTGGTTGGCCGGGATCTGTGCGAACAACTGCGTGGTACGGCTGCCGGAGCCGCCGATCAGCGGCACGCTGTAGGTCATCGTCAGTTCCTGTGCGGGCGGTGTGCCGCGCGGTGCCAGGCCGGTGACTTCGCTGTAGTTGGCGACGTTGTATATCTGGAAATTGAGCGGATCACTGCTGCCGTTGACCATTGTCCGCCACGGCGAAGTACTGGTGCCGCCGGTGCCATTGCCCAGGCCGATGCAGACGCGGATGCCGGTGGTGGCGATAAGGCTGAGCGCGGCGGTGGAGCAGTTCACGGCAATGTTCAAGGTGCCGGGGGTGGCACCTGCGGCGCCGCTGCTGACGTTGCCGAAGGGCAGCAGCGCGTCGGCGGTGGCGGTGCAGGTGGCGGCCGCGCGCGTCGGTGCACTGGCGATCAGGCCTGCAAGCAGCAGCAGGCCGAGCAGCAGCGGGCGCAGGCTCACGGCGCCACCTCCGGCACGCATTGCAGGGGCGCCGGACGAGGCCGCGCACCTGCGGCGACCACCTGCGGCGATGCCGGTACCCGCGTACGGCACTGCCCCCTGCTGGTGGTGATGTACAGCACGGTGCCAGCGGCCACGTCTTCCAGGTACAGCAGTCCGTCGTAACCGACCGAGGCCTGGCGGCCATCCGCCAGTTGCACCTCGCTGCCTGCTTCCAGCGGCTGCCCCGCCATGTCCTGCACGGTGAGGGTCAACGACGGCCGCGAGCGCAGGTTGAAGGTCAGGCCGGTGCCGGCACGCTGGCGCGGTGTTACCCAGTCCTCGATGCGATCGGCGCGCATGTCCGCCGGCAGGTCCAGGGTGTCGATGGAGACGCGGTTGCGCTGCCAGGACAGCAGTGGGCTGATCAGCAGCAGGCCACGATCGTCGGTGACACCGATCAGGCGGTTCTCAAGCCGCACGGGAACACCGCCAATGCCATTCGTGCTGACCACCGCGAAGGCATCGGCGACTTCGCGGGCGGCGAAGGTGTGCCCGGCCATCCACACCAGGCTGCCGCTGGCGCTGCCATAGGCGTAGTTGAGGCCGGCCTGGCGCGAGGCACCGAAGGCGTAGCGACCGACATCGTTGAGGATGCCGACTTCGGCCAGGCCGCCGCTGCCGTCGTCGCCGTGGCGGACCTGTGCGCGCCAACCGATCCCCCCGGCACTGCCGTCACCCGGGACTGGCTGGGTGACATCGGCGACCCAGCTCTGGCGGTCGCCGTTGCGCTGGGTGGACAGGCTGGCCTGGCGGTTGTTGCCCAGGCTCGCGGTCAGCGACAGGTAGACACTGCGGTCATCGCTGTTGTCCAGGTTCTGGTTGACCGACAGGTAGGCCGACCAGCGCTGGCGCCAGCTGCGTGACCAGAACAGGCTGGCATAGCGGTTGTCCTCGCCATCGGGATAGCGCAGGCGCAGGTAGCTGGCGCTCAGGGAGCCCAGGCGCAGCAGGTCCAGGCCGACCGTGGCCTGCTCGCTGATGCTGGGCGGCAGGTTGGCCTGCAGCGCGCCCAGGTCGCGGTAGTCGCCGTGGCTGCGCACGCTGCGCAGATTGACGTTGAAACGACGGTTGTTCCAGCTGTACCCCAGCGCCCACTGGCCGCCCTGCAGGCCCTGGTAGCGGCTGTGGGCGTACGCGGCATTGACCACGCCCGCGCCGCCCAGCAGCCACCAGCCGCCCACGCCGGCCTGTGCCAGGCCGCCGCCACCTTCGGCGTGTGCTTCGCCGGTGAATGTGTCGCTGACGCCGCCGCGCCAGCTGGCGCTTGCCACGGTACGGTCGTCGTAGGCGAAGGAGCGCTCGCCGAACTGCTCGCGCAGCTGGCCGACGCCGAGCGACCAGTCCGACAGGCCCTTGGCCAGCAGTTGCTGGGTGCCGTAGAAGCTGAAATCCAGGGTCTGCATGCGGCCGAACGCATCGGTGACCACGACCTGCGCGCTGCCGTTGCCGCTGATGCCCGGTTGCGCCGCCAGCTGGAATGGTCCGACCGGCACCTGGCCGCTGTACTGGCGCAGGCCATCGACATACAGCTCGACCGTGGATGGCACCACCGCCTGGCCGAGGAAGGCCGGCGTCGGGGTAAGCACACGGTACGGCTGCAATCCGTAATTGCGGCCGATCTGCAGGCCGCCCAGGCGTACCGGCCGGCTCCAGTCGACGAAGCCGCTGTAGAAGTCGCCCACCTCCAGAGTCAGCGCCCTGTCCGGGAAATCCAGGGTCCAGCGCGTGTCCAGGCGTACGCTGTCGCTGCGCCAGTGGCGGTCTCCGGTCTGGTAGCGACGGCTGACCGCGGTGTTCTCGAAGGTGCCGGCACCCACGCCGAACACCCGCAGTTCAGAGCTCAGGGTCAGATTGCCGAGGCGGTCGACGCGGCTGCCATACAGGTCGTAATTGAGCAGGACGCCGGGCGAGGCGCTGCTGCGCGGCGCGCGCGCCTGCGGGCGGCCGAGCACGGTCGTGGGCAGGGTCAACTGGTCCAGTGGCACGTCCAGCGCGAGGGTCTGCAGGTGGGCGTCATAACGCACCACCGCGCCGCTGATCTGGTCCAGATACACGGGAGCATCGCCACTGGCATTGAAACCGAGCTGGCGCAGGATCTCGGGGCTGGCCTGCAGGCGGCCGCGATTGTCGGTGAAGGGCAGCAGGCCGCGTGGCGTGCTGTTGAGGGTCACGTCCAGGTACAGCGTCTGGTTGGCCGTGAGTGGGGTCGGTGGCGGCAGCAGGGCATCGGCGGAGACCCCGGAGACATCGGCTGCATGGGCCGCCGGGGACAGGGCCGCACCGAGCGCTGCGCTCATCAGCGCCTCAGCGAGCCGGTGGTGGCGGCAGCGACGTCTGTTCCGACTCGCCATTGAGCTTGGCCGTGATCTGGTCGTTGTCGCGGTCGATCGCCGTGCGCTCCAGCGGCCAGCGCATGACCTGGCCGGGCAGCACGTAGCCCAGCAGGCCGGGATGGACGATACGCGGCCGCTCCGGGCTGCCCAGGGCGAGGTCGGCGATCTGCGCGTAGCTGTTGCCGGTATTGCCTACTTCCACGCCGTTGCGACCGTCGTCCAGCCGGACCAGGCGGGCGTGCAGCTGCGGTGCCAGCCGGGCGCTGGCGCCGGGTTGCACGAACACCGGGATGGAATAGCGCAGTACGAACTGCATGCCTTCGCTGCGCGTGGCCAGATCGGGCACCTCATCGACGATCAGCCGGTAGTACTGCTGCGCAGCCGGTGCGTCGGCAACGGCACGCATGACCCGCACCAGCTGCTGCTGGCCCGCTGCCAGTTCCTGCATCGGTGGCGTAGCCAGCAGATCCTCGGTGGGCAGCAGTTGCTCCTTCCCGTCCTGCTGTACCCACCGGAACACCCTTACCTGCAGCTTCACCGGCGAGGTGCCGCTGTTGGTCAACCACAGTTCGCCAGCGCGCTGGCGTGCTTCCAGCTGCAGGCTGGTGGGGGCGACCTGCAAGCTGGTCGCCGAGACCTCGTTGACCCCAAGCAGGCTGAAGACGAGCAGCGCCAAGCCGGTGGCGCGCCACGGGCGGGATCCGGCCATGCGGGCGTGCTCCATCAATAGGTGATCGTGGCGGTAACGGTATCCAGGTAGTTGCCGGTAGCAGCGTTGGCCGTGCTCAGGTTGAGGATCTGGCCGTAGACGATGTAGGGCACCGCCAGCCCGGTGCCGATGCCGGCCTGGGTGTTGGTGCCGGTAGTGGCGCCCCAGACCAGGGTGTGTGCGGCATCCTGGTAGAGCTGGTAGCCCACGTAGTTGTTCGCGGTCACTGCGGCGTTGGTGTTCTTCATCCGCCGCGTGGTGACGTCATTGGCCGTGCCGGCATTGGCACCGGCATTCAGCGCGATGGTGTACGGGGTCAGCGCCGAACACTGCGCGGTCACAGTGCCCTGGCCCAGGGTCGGGGTGGCGGTGGTGGAAGCGGCGGTGCCGAAGTCGACGTTGGTGGCTGCGGCCGCAGTAATGGTGCAGGCCTTGGTGACCACCAGGGTGACGTTGAACGTGGTGGTATCAGCGGCGGCGGCCGGGCCTGCCACCAGCAGGGCCAGGGCCCAGGCCAAAGGGGAACGAGCTGCGGATCGCATGGACAACCTCCCTGACCCGAAGGTCCGTTGAACAGGGCGAAAACGGCACATTCAGCGCCGTTTTGACGACAGTGACCCCAGCGTAGGCACCGTAAGTGTCTGTATTGCGTGAGAATCAGGGATTCGAAAGGGTGTGGGCCATCACGCTTTCACCTTCCTTGCCGGATCCGTGCATGGCCCGGATCGCCAGTTGGGTGGCGTTCGTTCAGATTGCGGCCGGATCGGCGATAATGGGAGCCATGAGCGTGAATATCAAAACCCCGCAGGAAATCGAGATGATGCGCATCGCCGGCCGCCTGGCCAGCGAAGTGCTCGACATCGTCACCCCCCACGTCAAGCCCGGTGTCACGACCGAGGAACTGGACCGCATCTGCCACGACCATGTCGTGAACGTGCAGGGCGCCATTCCGGCCAACGTCGGCTACCGCGGCTTCCCAAAGACCGTGTGCACCTCGGTCAACAATGTCATCTGCCACGGCATTCCCAGCGAAGGGAAGGTCCTCAAGGATGGCGACATCATCAATATCGACGTCACCGTCATCAAGGACGGCTGGCATGGCGACACCAGCCGCATGTACTTCGTCGGCACCCCGTCGGTGATGGCCAAGCGCCTGGTCGACGCCACCTATGAGGCCATGTGGCGCGGCATCCGCGCGGTGCGTCCGGGCGCAACCCTGGGCGACGTCGGCCATGCGATCCAGAGCTATGCCGAAGGCGAGCGTTTCAGCGTGGTGCGCGAGTACTGCGGTCACGGCATCGGCAAGGTCTACCACGATGAACCGCAGGTGGTGCACTACGGCCGTCCGGGCCAGGGCCTGGTGCTGCAGCCGGGCATGACCTTCACCATCGAGCCGATGATCAACGAGGGCACCCGCTACAACAAGGTGCTGCCCGATGGCTGGACCGTAGTGACCAAGGACCGCAAGCTGTCGGCGCAGTGGGAGCACATGATCGCGGTCACCGAGACCGGCGTGGACGTGCTGACCCTGTCGCCGGGCGAGTCGCAGGTCTCCTGACGATGCTGCCGGCGAGTTCGCTGCTGGACACGCCGGCCGCGTCGCTCAACGACCCGGATTGGGCTGCTGCCGCGCGCGATGCGCTGCAGCAGGCCGATACGCGCCTGTACCGCCGCTTCGACCAGGGCGACAACATCGAGCGCCTGCTGGCGTTGCGCGCGCGCGCGGCCGATCACCTGATCCGCCATGCATGGCAGCGCTGCCTGCCGGCCGACAGTGGCCTGTCGCTGTTCGCAGTAGGTGGCTATGGGCGTGGTGAACTGTTCCCGCGCTCGGACATCGACCTGCTGGTGTTCGGCGATCCGCTCGCGCAGCTGGCCCACGAGGACGCGCTCGCGCGGCTGTTCGCGCTGCTGTGGGATTGCGGCCTGGCGGTGAGTCACGCGGTGCGTTCGGCCGCGCAATGCAGCGAGGCCGCTGCTGACCAGACCGTGCTGACGGCATTGATCGAAGCGCGTCCGCTGATGGCTGATGAGGCAGCGCGGCGTGCGCTGCGTGCGGCGGTGGATGACCGCGAACTGTGGCCACCGCGTGCGTTTTTCCTGGCCAAGCTCGAGGAACTGCGCAACCGTCACCAGCGCTTCGGTGACACTGCCGACAACCTGGAGCCGGACCTGAAGGATGGCCCCGGCGGCCTGCGTGATCTCAATACGCTGGGCTGGATGGCGCTGCGTGCGTTTGGTGTGCGCGGTCTGGAAGCGCTGGTCGGCCTGGGCCATCTGGGCGCTGACGAGGCCGCTGCGCTGAAGCGCGAACGCGCGGTGCTGGCACGACTTCGCTTCGGCCTGCATCTGGTGGCGCGACGCCCGGAAGAGCGCCTGCGCTTCGATTACCAGAAGACCCTGGCCGCGCGCCTGGGCTTTGAAGACGACGCCGAAAGCCTGGGCGTCGAGAAGATGATGCAGGGCTTCTACCGCGCCGCGTCGGTGGTGCGGCGGATCAGCGATCGTCTGCTGCAGCGCTTCGAGGAACAGTTCGATGGCGAGGCGCAGCCCGAGCCGCTGACCGTGGGGTTCGCCCTGCGCCGTGGCTATCTGGCGGCCAACGATGCCGACTGGCCGAACGCGGACATCGGCCAGGTCTTCGCGCTGTTCGCCAGCTGGGCGAACAATCCGCAGATCCGCGGCCTGCATTCGTTGACCGCGCGCGCGCTGGCCGAATCGCTGCCGCTGCTGCCTGCCTATGACCAGGCAGACCCTGACGCGCGCGAACAGTTCATGGCCCTGCTGCGTGGCCAGCGCCCGGTCGACACGCTTTCGCGCATGGCGCGGCTGGGCGTGCTCGGGCAGTGGATTCCCGCGTTCGCCCAGGTCAGCGGGCGCATGCAGTTCGACCTGTTCCACGTCTACACCGTCGACCAGCACACGCTGATGGTCCTGCGCAACATGGGGCTGTTCGCCAGCAGTCGCGCCGACGAACGTTTCTCGATCGCCCATGAAGTCTGGCCGCGCCTGCGCAAGCCCGAACTGCTGCTGCTGGCCGGCCTGTTCCACGACATCGCCAAGGGGCGCGGCGGCGATCATTCCGAACTGGGCGCGGTCGATGCACGGGCCTTCTGCCACGCGCAGGGGCTGAGCGGTTCGGATACCGAGCTGGTGGCCTGGCTGGTCGAACAGCACCTGCGGATGTCGGTGACCGCGCAGAAGCAGGACATCGCCGATGCGGACGTGATCCATCGTTTCGCGACCCTGGTCGGCAGCCGCGACCGCCTCGATTACCTCTATCTGCTGACCTGCGCCGACATCGCCGGCACCAGCCCGAAACTGTGGAACGCGTGGAAGGACCGGCTGCTGGCCGATCTGTACTTCGCGACCCGGCGCGCGCTGCGCGAGGGCCTGGAGCATCCGGTGCCGGCCGCCGAGCGCGTGGCCGAAGCGCGCGACAGTGTGCGTGCGCTGGTGCGCGAGCAGGGCTACGACGATGCCACCATCGACCGCCAGTTCGCGGTGATGCCCGACGAAGGCTTCATCCGCCTGCGCCCGGAACAGCTGGCCTGGCAGGCCGCCGCGCTGGTACCGATCAAGCAGGGCCAGACGCTGGTGAAGGTACGTCGGATCAGCGTCGACGACCCAGCACTGGAAGTGTTCGTGCACTCGCCGGACCGTGACGGCCTGTTCGCCGCGATCGTGATGACGTTGGACCGCAAGGGCTACGGCATCCACCGCGCGCGCGTGCTGGATGGTCCTGCCGACACGATTTTCGATAATTTTGAAGTGAGCCCGGCCGATACGTTTGCCGATGGCAGCAGCGCCAATCTGGAAGCGGCCCTGCGCGAGGCGCTCAGTGGCGATTTGACGCGGCTGCGTCCCTCGCGCCGGGTGGTGCCACGCCAGCTTCGCCACTTCCGTTTTGCCCCGCGCATCGAGTTCCGCGATGAACCCGGCGCGACCCGTTTCGCCCTGGTCGCACCCGACCGCCCCGGCCTGCTGGCCGACGTGGCGTTCGTGCTGCGCAACCAGGGACTGCGCGTGCAGGACGCGCGCATTGCCACATTCGGCGAACGCGCCGAAGACACCTTCGTGATCAGTGACGAACACGACCTCCCCCTGACTGAATCCGCCCGGCAGCAGCTGCATGACGCAATGCTGGCCTGCCTGGACCCTGATCGAAACGCTGGAGACCCCGCCTGATGGCCACCAAGCCTGTAAAGAAGACTGTCGCGACCGCCAAGAGCGCAGCAGCCAAAAAGACCGCTGCCGCTGAGCCGGTTGCGAAGAAGACTGCCGCGCCGAAGAAGGCTGCGGTGAAGAAGGCACCAGCGAAGAAGGCCCCGGCCAAGACCGCCGAAGCCGCGCGCGCCGAGAACATCGCACGCAAGTCGCTGCGCAAGCCGGCCGGCCCGGGCGTGGAAGAACTGAAGTTCGGCATCGAAAGCGCTTTCGAGCGCCGCGCCACGCTGACCCTGCACGAACTGGAAGGCTCGACCCGTCCGCTGGTCAACCGCGTGATCGATGGCCTGGAAAGCGGCGAATTCCGCGTCGCCGAGCCGGACGGCCATGGTGGCTGGAAGGTCAACGAATGGCTGAAGAAGGCCGTGCTGCTGTATTTCCGCGTCAACGACATGGCCGTGGTCGATGCACGCCCGGCACCGTTCTGGGACAAGGTCGAATCGCGCTTTGCCGGCTATGACGAGGCGAAATTCCGCCGCGGCGGCGTGCGCGTGGTGCCGGGTGCGATCGCCCGTCGCGGCACGTACTTCGGCAAGGACGTGGTGCTGATGCCGAGCTTCACCAACATCGGTGCGTACGTCGGCGAAGGCACCATGGTCGACACCTGGGCCACCGTCGGTTCCTGCGCGCAGATCGGCCAGCACTGCCACCTGTCCGGTGGTGCCGGCATCGGCGGCGTGCTCGAACCGCTGCAGGCCAGCCCGACCATCATCGAAGACCATTGCTTCATCGGTGCGCGTTCGGAAGTGGTGGAAGGCGTGGTCGTCGGCCATCACAGCGTGATCGGCATGGGCGTGTTCCTCAGCCAGAGCACCCGCATCTACAACCGCGCCACCGGCGAAATCAGCTACGGCTACATCCCGCCGTACAGCGTGGTGGTGTCCGGCTCGCTGCCGAGCAAGGACGGTACCCACTCGCTGTACTGCGCGGTGATCGTCAAGCAGGTCGATGCCCGCACCCGCAGCAAGACCAGCGTCAACGACCTGCTGCGCGGCCTGGCCGACTGACGGAGCCGCACGCATGAGCACCACCGTCTACGGTCTGAAGAACTGCGATACCTGCAAGAAGGCGACCAAGTGGCTGGACCGCTTCGGCGTGCCGTACACCTTCGTCGACTACCGCGACAACAAGCCCAGCCCGGAAACGCTGCTGGAATGGGCCGCCCAGCTGGGTGGCCTGGCGGCGATGGTCAACAGGTCCTCCACCACCTGGCGGCAGTTGCCGGACAACCGCAAGGCCGCCGATTCGGAAGCGGAGTGGAAGCTGCTGCTGCGCGAATACCCGCAGCTGATCAAGCGCCCGCTGGTGGTGACTGCCGACGGCAAGGTCAGCCAGGGTTTCAGCGACAACGGCTTCAAGGCGCGCTTCGGCGTGGGCGGCGCGTGAGCGCCGTCCTCGACCTGGCCTGCGATCTGATTGCACGGCCGTCGGTGACCCCGGACGATGCCGGTTGCCAGCTGCTGATCGGTGAACGTCTGCAGGCGGCCGGTTTCACCTGCGAGCACCTGCGGCTGGGCGAGGTCGACAACCTGTGGGCCACTCACGGCAGCGGCGCACCGGTGCTGGTCCTGCTGGGCCACACCGACGTGGTGCCGCCGGGCCCGCGCGAGGCATGGCAGAGCGATCCGTTCGCACCGCAGATCCGCGATGGCGTGCTGTACGGTCGTGGTACCGCGGACATGAAGGGCAGCGTGGCTGCGTTCGTGGTCGCTGCCGAACAGTTCGTTGCGGCCCATCCGCAGCACACCGGCACGCTGGCGGTGCTGTTGACCAGTGACGAAGAAGGCGATGCCATCGACGGCGTGCGCCATGTCGCGCGGCTGTTCGCCGAGCGCGGCCAGCGCATCGACTGGTGCATCACCGGCGAGCCGTCGTCCACCGCCACGCTGGGTGACCTGCTGCGCGTGGGACGGCGTGGCAGCCTGTCGGCCAAGCTGCGCGTGCAGGGTGTGCAGGGCCACGTGGCCTACCCGGACAAGGCGCGCAACCCCATCCATCTTGCCGCGCCGATGCTGGCCGAACTGAGCGCACGGCGCTGGGACGAGGGCTATGAGAGCTTCCCGGCGACCAGCCTGCAGATCTCCAACATCCATGCCGGTACCGGCGCCAACAACGTGATTCCCGGTGAGCTGGAGGTGGATTTCAACATCCGCTACAACCCGCATTGGGATGCAGCGAAGCTGGAAGCGGAGATCACCACGCTGCTGGACCGTCATGGCCTGCAGTACACGCTGAAGTGGCACCGCAGCGGCGAACCGTTCTACACGCCCGAAGGGACGTTGCGCGCAGCGGCGCGCGCCGTGTTGGCTGAGCACACCGGTCGCGCGCCGGAAGAGAGCACCGGTGGTGGCACCTCCGATGCGCGCTTCATCGCACCCCTGGGTGCGCAGTGCATCGAAGTCGGCCCGGTCAACGCAAGCATCCACCAGGTGGATGAAAACGTGCGCGTGGACGAGCTGGAAGCGCTGCCGGGGCTGTACCAGCGACTGGTTGAACGCCTGCTGGTGTAGCGCTCGTCCAGCAGGTTGCTGTGGATACGCCGGGCATCGCCCGGCGCTATTCCGAGAACTGGAAGAACGGCGGTTTGATCGCTTCGCGCCAGTACGACTCGTCGGCCATGTAGAAGTCCTGCGCGTGTGCCTTGGCGAACCACGCCGCCGCGGCATCTACGTTCTTCTGCAGGCCATCGCCGCCGCGACCGAGAGCCAGTCCGGCCAGGTACTGGCCATACACGTTGCCCTGCGCAGCGGCACGCTCATACCAGCGCAGCGCTTCGGTTTTGTCCTGCACCACGCCGATGCCGGCCTCGTACAGCGTGCCCAGGTCCACCTGCGCTTCGGCATCGCCGCGCGCGGCGCGGCGCTGGATGCGCGCGATCACCGGGTTCGGTGAGGCATCAGCGCTGAGCGGAGTGCCGGGTTTCGCGGACCCGCTGGTGGCATCGCGCAACGGCTGCAGCTTGTACAACTGACGCAGGTAGACCGCGCGGCGCAGGCGCCAGCGCAGTGCGCCCTCCATGTCGCCACGTCGCTCATACCACGTCTCCAGATCGCTCATCGCATACGGCGAGCCGTGATAGGCAGCGCGGTGGTACCAGCGGTAGGCCTTGCGCGCGGAGGGTTTCAGCACCACCGCGTCGGGCTTCTGCGGGGTATCAGCACTGTCCAGCCGGCCGCGTTCCAGGATCGTGCCCAGCTGTTCCTCGGCGCTTGTGGTGCGATGGGTGCGCGGCGAGGTGGCAGCGGCGCGCGCGTACCAGTCCAGCGCGCGCACGTCGTTGCGGTACTGGTACAGCTTGGCCACGCGCAACGCCGAATCGAACTGGCCATCGGCAGCTGCGGCCAGGGCGTCGCGTTCGCTGTCATCGACCGGGCGGGTGGGCGTGGTCGCACAGCCGGCCAGGGCGATCAGGGCCAGGAGGGGCAGCAGGCGACGGCAGCAAGGGTTCATCCATGAATTCCGGAAAGCGGGCAGGGAATTATCGGGGTCGCTACCGGCGTGGCCGCTGAATCGGTTGCCATCGCAACTGTTGCGCCGCGCCGGAAACCCGGTTACGGTCGGATCCATGTCGCTCCGCCTGGCCACCGCCGTCAACAACAGCAACCGCAATAATCTGCGCGCGAATAATCGTGCGCGGCCGATGCGGGACTGCGCCCTGGGTAGATAGACAGCAACATACGCCCGGACACCAGAAAACCCGCATCGGCCGATGCGGGTTTTTTTGTGCCCGGGCGCAGCCCCACCCGGGCCTGGATGGCCGGTCGAACACCTTCCCCCCGTGTACTTCCCCACAACAGGAGTTCCACCCATGTGTTCGATCTTCGGTATTTTCGGCCTGCAGGCCGGTGACGATCTTCCTTCCCTGCGCCGCCATGCGCTGGAGCTGTCGCAGCGCCAGCGCCATCGCGGCCCGGACTGGAGCGGCGTGTACCTGGACGAAGGCGCGCTGCTGGTCCACGAGCGCCTGGCCATCGTCGATCCGGCCGGCGGCTCGCAGCCGCTGCTGTCCGAAGACGGGCAGCTGGCGCTGGCGGTCAACGGCGAGATCTACAACCACCAGCAGCTCAAGGCCGGCCTCGCCGAAGCCTATGCCTTCCAGACCGGCTCGGACTGCGAGGTGATCAACGCGCTGTACCGTCAGGGCGGATCGCCCGCGCAGTGGCTGGAACAGCTCAACGGCATCTTCGCCTTTGCCCTGTGGGACCGTGCAGCCGGCCGTGTGCTGGTGGCGCGCGATCCGGTCGGCGTGGTGCCGCTGTACTGGGGCCATGATGCGCAGGGGCGGCTGCGCGTAGCTTCTGAAATGAAGGCGCTGGTCGATACCTGCGCCGACGTTGCCCAGTTCCCGCCGGGCCATTACTACGACAGTGCCAGCGGCGAACTGGTGCGCTACTACCAGCAGCCGTGGCGCGAGTACGACGAGGTGCAGGGCCGCCAGGCCGATCTCGCCGAGCTGCGCCAGGCCTTTGAACATGCGGTGGAACGCCAGTTGATGAGTGACGTGCCGTATGGCGTGCTGCTGTCGGGCGGGCTGGATTCGTCGCTGGTTGCCGCCGTGGCAGCACGTTATGCGCGGCGTCGCATCGAAGATGGCGGCCAGAGCGAAGCCTGGTGGCCGCGCCTGCATTCGTTCGCCATCGGCCTGAAGGGTTCGCCGGATCTGGCGGCTGCTGCGGTCGCCGCCGAAGCGCTGGGCACCGTGCACCACGGCTTCGAATACACCTTCGAGGAAGGTCTGGATGTGTTGCCGGAGGTGATCCGCCACATTGAAACCTACGACGTCACCACCATCCGCGCCTCCACGCCGATGTTCCTGCTGGCGCGCCGGATCAAGGCGATGGGGGTGAAGATGGTGCTGTCCGGTGAGGGCAGCGACGAGATCTTCGGCGGCTATCTTTACTTCCACAAGGCACCGGACGCGCGCGAATTCCACCAGGAACTGGTGCGCAAGCTCGACGCCCTGCACAACTACGATTGCCTGCGCGCCAACAAGTCGATGATGGCCTGGGGCGTGGAGCCGCGCGTGCCGTTCCTGGACCGCGAGTTCCTCGACGTGGCCATGCGTTTCGATGCCGCGCACAAGATGGTCGGTGCCGGCTTCGGTGGTCGCCGCATCGAGAAGGCAGTGCTGCGCGAGGCCTTCGAGGGCTACCTGCCGGACAGCATCCTGTGGCGGCAGAAGGAGCAGTTCAGCGATGGTGTCGGCTACGGTTGGATCGACGGCCTGAAGGCGCACGCCGAAGCACAGGTCAGCGACCGCGTACTGGCCGCCGCCGACAAGCGCTTCCCGCACAACCCGCCGCAGACCAAGGAGGCGTACTACTACCGCCACCTGTTCGAGCAGTTCTTCCCCAGTCATGCGGCGGCTGAAACCGTGCCGGGCGGGAAGTCGATCGCCTGTTCCTCGCCGGCAGCCATTGCCTGGGACGCCAGCTTCGCCGCAGCCGCCGATCCGTCGGGCCGCGCCATCGCCGGCGTGCACGAGCAGGCTCTGGCCTGACCGGCAGTGCCCGGTCGCCTGACAACGGTAGCGCCGGGCCATGCCCGGCGAGCGCACAGCGCCGGAGCAGGCAAGGACGTATCATCGGCGCCCTGCACATTGGGGAATGTTCATGGACGTACAGACCGGAGGTCCCGTGCGGCCGACGAAGTGGGCGTGGCGTTACCTGGTCTGGGCCGGCGTGCCGCTGCTGGTCGGCCTGCTGCTGGCCCGCTATGCCGGGCCCGGGCTGCCGACGGTGGCCAGCAAGGCCGAAGCCGTGGTCGGCAGCGATTGGGCGCATCACCTGGCCTCGCCGCTGGGCCTGTTCCTGCTGCAGCTGCTGGTGCTGTTGCTGGTCGCCAAGGGCGCGGGCGCACTATTGAAGCGTTTCGGCCAGCCGGCCGTGATCGGCGAGATGGCCGCTGGCCTGATGATGGGGCCGCTGTTGCTGGGCAGTCTGCTGCCACAGGTGCACGGCGCGCTGTTCCCGGCCACTTCGCTGGGGCCGCTGGGCATGCTCAGCCAGCTGGGCGTGCTGATGTTCCTGCTGGTGGCCGGCGCCGAACTGGATCTGGGTGCGCTGCGTGGGCGTCGTCGATTCGCCTTCACCGTCAGCCACGCGGGCATCGCGGTGCCGTTCGTGCTCGGCGTGGCCCTGGCCATCTGGCTGTACCCGCAGCATGGGCCGCAAGGTGTGAGCTTTACCGCGTTCGCGCTGTTCGTCGGCATCTCGATGAGCATCACCGCCTTCCCGGTGCTGCTGCGCATCCTCGCTGATCGCGGCATCACCCACACATCGCTGGGGCAGACCGCCATTGCCTGCGCGGCGTTGGGCGATGCGACCGCGTGGTGTCTGCTGGCGCTGATCGTGGCGGCTGCGCAGGCCACTGGCTGGCTGCCGGCCAGCCTGAACCTGCTGTGCGTGGTGGCGTTCATCGCGCTGATGCTGGGGCTGGTGAAGCCGTGGTTTGCCCGCCAGACCATCGCGCCGGGTCGCGAAGGACGCTGGCTGCTGGGCATCCTGCTGCTGTCATTGGCCAGTGCGTTGGTTACCGAAGTGCTCGGCATCCACGCGCTGTTCGGCGCGTTCGCTGCGGGTGTGGCGGTGTCGTCCAATGCGCAGCTGCGGCAGCTGCTGGTGGCCAGGGTCGAACCGTTCGCGGTGACCCTGCTGCTGCCGCTGTTCTTCGCCATGACCGGCCTGCGCATGCGTGCCGACGCGCTGCGCAGCAGCGACATCCTGCTGTGCGTGGTGGTGATCGCAGTGGCCACGGTGGGCAAGCTGCTGGGCACCTGGAGTGCGGCGCGCAGCACCGGCATGGCCTCGCGCGAAGCGTGGCGACTGGGGGCGCTGATGAACACCCGCGGGTTGATGGAGCTGATCGTGCTCAACCTGGGCTACGAGCTGGGCCTGCTGGGCGACCGCCTGTTCTCGGTGCTGGTGATCATGGCGCTGGTGACCACCGCAATGACCGGGCCGCTGTTGAACCTGATCGAGCGCCGCAGGGCCTGACCCGGTCGCGCCGGGCGGGCATTTTGTAGAGCCGAGCCCATGCTCGGCTCCGCACCAGAAGCAGCCGAGCATGGGCTCGGCTCTACAGCGTGCAGCGCACCCTCGGGCATGTGGGTGCCGCCGTCAGTGCACCGGTACCAGCGTCATCGTGTGCTGTGCCTTGCCGGGCAGGAACGGGGTGGGGCGACCATGCACCCAATCCTCATGGCCCGCGCCCCAGTAAGGCGACAGCGGATGGCCGCTCTGCCCACCCGGCATGTGCACGATGCCGTCGGCCTCGTGGCCGGGCGAGACCACCATCCGCTGCGAGGCACCGAAGGTCGGCGTCTGTACACGCGGCATATCACGGTCGCCGGGCAGCGGATCGGCCGGCATGCACAACCAGCGGCTGGCGAAGGCGGGCAGGGCGCGCGCGACCGGATGGCAGATCGCTGCGGTATTGCGCTCGCCCCAGCTGCGGTGTGCCAGCGGCCCCTGCGTGGACAGCTCCGCTTCGGTGCGACGTGCAGCGTCGGCCAGCAGCGCATCCCAGCTGGTGTACGCGGGCGGCAGCAGGTTGGCGGGTCGCTGTTCCAGCATCGGCCAGGCGACACCTTCCAGCTGCGCCAGACGTGGTGCCAGGAAGTCCTCGCCCAGCTGCGCCCGGGCCGGTGCCAGCAGCGCATCGTTCAGCGTGTCGAGCACCTGTGTACGGAACTCGCGCACCACCCGGTAGCTGGTCGAATTGATCGCGGCGCGCCCGTCCCAATGGCGGCTGACCGTGCCCAACCGCTTCAGTGCCGGATCGTCGCTGTGCTCGATCACCTCCTGCAGCAGCACCCACCAGCGCTGCAGGAACACTGCGCGGTCGTCCAGCTGGATTGCCAGCAGGTCGTGTTCGTCGAAGCGCTCCTGTGTGGCCAGCAGATCACGGATCTGCCGTCCGCGTGCACCGAGGTCGTAGCCGCCGTTGCCGACGGTGGCCAAGGTCGCCTCGTCCACCACGCGGCTGTTGGCGGTCCACAGCCGATGCGCGGGTGGATCGATCAGGCTCGGCGCGGCGTCGCTGCGGATCGGCCAGGGTGCGCAGCCTGGGTTGGCCTGATTGTCATTGAAGCCCAGTGGCGCGCAGCTCGGGCCACGGTCAGGTCGCGCGCCGACCAGGCGCCACGCGATGCGCCCGCTGCGGTCGCCGATGAGCAGGTTCTGTGCGGGAATGCCGGCGTGGTCGGCAATCTGCAGGGCCTGGTCCAGATCGGCGGCGCGTGCCATGTCGGCGAAGTCCATGCGCACCGCGCCCGGCAACTGCGCGACCCAGCGCAGGGCGTCACCGCTGCCATCGGCGTGGGTGTGCAGGATCGGCCCCCACGCGGTTTCGCGTACCGGGAATTGCACGTCGGTGCCGCCGGCCACGACGATCCGTTCCTCATGCACGGTCACCGTGGCGTCGGCGGGCTCGCTGCGGAAGTCGGCGGTGTCGATGTAGCTGTTGGTGAAACCCCAGGCCACGTGGCCGTTGCTGCCGACAATCACCGCCGGCACGCCCGGCAGCGAGAACCCGCTGACGTCGACCTGGCCACCTGCGGCCTGCGGATCGGGGTAGCGCAGGCGCACACGGAACCACAGGCTGGGGGCGCGCAGGCCCAGGTGCATGTCGTCGGCGACGATCGCACGGCCATCGGTGGTCAGCGCGCCGGCAACGGCGAAATTGTTGCTGCCGACCGCGTCGGCATCTTCCGCAGCCTGGCCGGTCGAGGCCTTCAGCGTGCGCAGGTCCAGCTGGTTGGCATCGGGCAGGGGGGCGTTGCCGCGGGGAGCGCCGGCCAGCGGCGCGTCCCATTCGCTGCCGTCATGCGCCAGCAGGGCATACAGGGCCGGCGGCACCACCGCGCGGATGCGCTGCAGGGCCAGTTCGGACTGGTTGCTGGGATCCTGCAGGTCCGCGTACATGGCCAGGCCTGCCAGCACGCTGTCGCTGGCCTGCCACGGTTGCGGCGCCTGCCGCAGCAGCAGGTAGGCCCATGGCCGCACCGCCAGGCTGCCCAGGCCCTGGTTGACCCCGTCCACATAGGCGCGCACGGCCGCAGGGTCGCTGCCCAGCGCATCCTGCAGATGGGCCTCGGTGCGCGCACGCAGGCGGTGTACGCGCATGCGCTTGTCGGCCTCGATCGCCTTCGCCCCGAACAGCGCGGACAGTTCACCGGCGGCACTGCGCCGCATCAGGTCCATTTCGAAATAACGTTCCTGCGCGTGAATACGGCCGAGCGCCCGCAGCGCATCGGCCTTGTTGCCGGCGGTGATGGTGACCACCCCCAGCGCATCGCGCTCCACGGTGACCTTGCCGGCCAGCCCGGGCAAAGGGCGCTCGCCGTCCAGCTCGGCCAAGCTGCCGCGCAGCAGCAACCACAGGACCAGCACCGCGAGCAGCACGATCGCGACCAACGCACCCAGAATCCACCGCCACGTACGACGCATTGCAGGTCCTTCCCGAGCATGTCGGCCGATTGTAGCCGCAGGCGCAACTGCGACTGATTCCGATTAGATCACCGTATTTCCAGATGGGGCACCATGGGCGCCATCGATTCACAGGAGCTCCCCCCATGAAAGGCAACCCGGACGTCATCGCCTGCCTGAAGGAACTGCTGCGCGGCGAACTCGCCGCCCGCGACCAGTACTTCATCCACTCCCGCCGCTACGAGGACCAGGGCCTGTTCGCGCTGTACGAACGCCTGAACCACGAGATGGAAGAAGAGACCCAGCATGCCGACGCGCTGCTGCGCCGGATCCTGTTCCTGGGCGGCGACCCGGACATGCGCCCGCATGCCACCGAGCCGGGCAAGACCGTGGAGGAGATGCTGCGCAAGGACCTGGACACCGAATACGCCGTTCGCAACAACCTCGCCGCCGGCATGAAGCTGTGCGAGGAGAAGGGCGACTACGTGAGCCGCGACATGCTGCTGGCGCAGTTGAAGGACACCGAGGAAGACCACGCGTGGTGGCTGGAGCAGCAGTTGGGCCTGATCAAGCGCATCGGCCTGGAGCTGTACCAGCTGAGCAAGATCGACGGCAGCGGCGCCCCGGCGCACTGATCCAGTACCGCCTTTGTAGAGCCGAGCCATGCTCGATTGCTTTCCGGTAGAGCCGACCGCTGGTCGGCTGCTGTACCTGATGTAGAGCCAAGCCATGCTTGGCTGCATTCCGCGGAAGCACAACGTCCCGTCGCCCGCCAGCACCGGAGCACCGCCAGCCAGCCTTCGCCAGCCAGCTGCTCCACCGCCCGCCAGCCGACAAACAAAAAAGCCGGGGAATGCCCCGGCTTTTTTGTGTCTGGCGTCCGGGGTCGGATCCGTTTTCGAAGAAAACGGCTCTGACCCCATCGGGTGAGGCGTGCCAACCAAGGTTGGCATCTACCAGAGGCGTTGCCTGGGATCGGAGCCCTTTCCGTTGAAAGGAATCCGACCCCGCGCCTCATTCGACCGACAGCCCTTCGACCTTCTGCCAGCCACGCGGCAGCAGGTGGCCGCGGGTGGCGCGGGCGCCCAGATAGGCCTCGAGCTCGTTGAACTTCAGGCCCATCGTGCGCTGGCCACTGCGCACCTGCAGGGTCTGCCCCGGGCTGATCGCCACGATCGCAACCACGCGTTCGGTGGCGAGCTTGGCCTTGGGGATCTCGATGATCTTGTTGCCCTTGCCCTTGTCCAGTTCCGGCAGGTCGCTGGCGGCGATCGCCAGCAGGTTGCCCGAGCTGGTCACCGCGACGATGCGGTCGGTGGCGACGTTGGCCACCACCGACGGCGACAGCACCGACGAGCCCGCCGACAGGTTCAGCATCGCCTTGCCGGCCTTGTTGCGGCCGATCAGGTTCTCGAAGCGGGTGACGAAACCATAGCCGTGGGTCGAGGCCAGCACGAAGCGGGTATCCGGTTCGGCGCTGGCCAGGGTCACGAAGCTGGTGCCCGCGGCCGGCGAGAAGCGGCCGGTCAGCGGTTCACCGTTGCCGCGTGCCGAGGGCAGGGTATGCACCGGCGTGGAGTAGGCGCGGCCTTCGCTGTCGAGGAACGCGACCTGCTGGGTGCTGCGTGCACGCACCGCGCCCTGCAGGGCATCGCCATCGCGGTAGGACAGGGTCGAGGCGTCGATGTCGTGGCCCTTGGCGGCGCGGATCCAGCCCTTCTCGGACATCACCACCGTCATCGGCTCGCTCGGCACCAGCTCGGTCTCGTCGATGGCCTGCGCCGCCTGGCGCTGCACCAGCGGCGAACGGCGCTCGTCACCGAACTTCTTGGCATCGGCCTGCAGCTCGTCGCGGATCAGCTTCTTCAGCTTGGCCTTGCTGTCGAGGATGCTCAGGATCTTGTCGCGCTCCTTGGCCAGCTCGTCCTGCTCGCCACGGATCTTCATCTCTTCCAGGCGGGCCAGCTGCTTCAGCTTGGTTTCCAGGATGTACTCGGCCTGGTCTTCGGACAGGCCGAAGCGCGCGATCAGCGCCGCCTTCGGTTCGTCCTCGGTACGGATGATGTGGATCACCTCGTCCAGGTTGAGGAACGCCACCAGCAGGCCTTCCAACAGGTGCAGGCGGCGCTCGACCTTCTGCAGGCGGTGCTGCAGGCGGCGGGTGACGGTGCTGCTGCGGAATGCCAGCCATTCGCCCAGCAGCGTCTTCAGGTTCTTCACCTGCGGACGGCCGTCCAGCCCGATCACGTTGAGGTTGACGCGGTAGCTGCGCTCCATGTCCGTGGTCGCGAACAGGTGGCCCATCAGCTGCTCGGCGTCGACGCGGTTCGAGCGCGGCACCAGCACCACGCGCACCGGGTTGGCGTGGTCGGATTCATCACGGATGTCTTCCAGCCATGGCAGCTTCTTTGCGCGCATCTGTGCGGCGATCTGCTCGATCACCTTCGACGGCGACACCTGGAACGGCAACGCGGTGACCACCACGTTGTGGGTTTCCTTGATGTAGGTCGCACGCGCACGCACGCTGCCGTTGCCGGTCTCGTACATGTTCCGCAGGTCGTTGGCCGGGGTGATGATCTCGGCGTTGGACGGGTAGTCGGGGCCCTTCACGTGCTCGCACAGGTCGCGCACGCTGGCATCCGGGTCGTCCAGCAGGTGCAGCAGTGCGCTGACGATCTCGTTGAGGTTGTGCGGCGGCACATCGGTGGCCATGCCCACGGCGATGCCGGTGGTGCCGTTCAGCAGCAGATGCGGCAGGCGTGCCGGCATCCAGGTCGGTTCCTGCAGGGTGCCGTCGAAGTTCGGCGCCCAGTCGGTGGTGCCCTGGCCCAGTTCGCCCAGCAGCACTTCGGCGATCGGGGTCAGCTTGGATTCGGTGTAACGCATCGCCGCGAACGACTTCGGGTCATCGCTGGAACCGAAGTTGCCCTGGCCTTCGATCAGCGGATAGCGGTACGAGAACGGCTGCGCCATCAGCACCAGCGCTTCGTAGCACGCGCTGTCGCCATGCGGGTGGTACTTACCGATGACGTCACCGACGGTACGCGCGGACTTCTTCGGCTTGGACGCGGCATTCAGGCCCAGCTCGCTCATCGCATAGATGATGCGGCGCTGCACGGGCTTCAGGCCGTCGCCGAGGAACGGCAGGGCGCGATCCAGGACCACGTACATCGAGTAGTCGAGGTAGGCGCGTTCGGCGTACTCGCGCAGCGGCAGTTGTTCGAAACCGTGGAACACGGGACGGGCAAGATCGGTCATGCGGCGTTGTTACCTATGTCGGGAGGCGGTGACGGCGGTCGCCGCTCTCAATCCAGTGATTATCCGGATGCGGCGGGGGATGCCAAGCCGCGTGCAGGGTCAAGGCCCGGTTCCAGGCCGTGGCCGGCCCGTGCCAGGTAGCGTCCGGGCGGCAACCCGAAGTGTCGCCGGAACACAGTGACGAAGGCGCTGGCGCTGCTGAAGCCCAGTGCGTGGGCGATATCGGCCACGCTGCGGCCCTCGCTGAGCTGCCGCAGCGCTTCGGCCAGCCGCGCCTGCTGCCGCCACTGGGCGAAGCTCAGGGTGGTCTCGTCGCGGAAATGGCGGGTCAGGCTGCGCGGCGACAGGCCGGCCCAATGCGCCCACTGCGCCAGGCCGCGCTCGTCGGCCGGGTCGGCCAGCAGCTGCGAGGCGATCTTCAGCAGGCGTCGGTCGCGTGGCATCGGCAGATGCATGCGCTGGCGCGGCGCGGTGCGGATCTCGTCCAGCAGCACGTTGATGATGTGCTGCCGCTCGGTGGTGCTTTCGTAGTCCTGCGGCCAGTCGCAGATGCGTTCGGCCACCGCCTGCGCCAGCCGCGAGATGCCCAGCACGCAGGGGTCGGCCGGCAGTTCGGCGCACAGCGGTGCGGCCAGCACCATGCCCCAGCCGCGCAGGGGACCATCGATGTGGACCGTATGCGGTTCGGCTGGTGGCATCCAGCCCGCCGAGCCTGGCGCCAGCGACCAGGTGCCATGTGAGGTGCGGGTGGTCAGCAGGCCGCGTTCAACGCAGATCAGCTGCGCGCGGACGTGGTGATGCCAGTCCACTTCGCGGGCCAGCCCCTGCGGGCTGTCGAAGCGGAAGGCGATGACCGGCGGGCCGTCGTTGCGCTCGAACCAGTCCAACGCTTCTTCACGCAGCAGGGTGGCAGGTCCGGGTTCGCCCGCCTTCACGTGGACTGGGGGTGGCTTGAATGTGACATTCATTGGCTGGATTGTACTACCGGGCCAGTTGGGAGCGCCATTAAGGTGGCGCCTTCACCTGATCCAGCCAATTGCTGCAACACAGCATTCGATGCCAGATCGAATATTTCCATTGAGAAATATTTTTTTTGGAAGAGAATGCTCCCCCATGATCTGTCCTGCAACCACTCCCCCCAGCTTCGGTCTGCTGCTGCGCCAGGTGCGCGACGGCCTGGTCCGCCAGCTCGACGCGTCCATGGCCGAAGAAGACCTCGGCATCGGCTTCACCCACTACATCGGGCTGAAGGTGCTCTCGAACATGGCGCCGTGCACGGCCAACGAACTGGCCCAGGCCATCGACCAGGTGCCCAGCGCGGTCACCCGCCTGCTGGACAAGCTGGAAGCGCTCGGTTGCGTGCGCCGCGAGCCGCATGCCCAGGACCGGCGTGCGCTGCAGATCGTATTGACCGAAGAAGGCCGCGCGCTGTGGGCGCGGTTGAAGCTGCGCGGCGACGCGGTGATGGATTACGCCCTGCGCGATCTGTCCGCCGACGAACGCACGCAGCTGCTGTCCCTCCTGACCCGAATCCGCGATTCCCTGACGACCCCATGAACCCGATCCCGCATCCCACTCTCCGCCGGTCCGGGCGCGCGCTGCTGGTTTCAGCGCTGGCCCTGGCCCTGGCCGCCTGCGCCAGCAGCCGCGGCCTCACCCCGCAGGGCCACGTGCTCGACGTGGACAGCCTGCACAGCGAACGCACCTTGTCCGACAGCGACCTGAGCGCCGCCGGTTTTCCCGCCCAGGACTGGTGGAAGGCACTGGGCGATACGCAGCTGGATGCGCTGATCGCCGAAGGCTTGGCCGGCCATCCGAGCCTGGACGCCGCCGACGCCCGCCTGCGCCAGGCACAGTCACAGGTCGGCACCGCGCGCGCCGATCGCCTGCCCAGCCTGTCCGTGTCCGGTGGCTACACCGGTCTGCGCCTGCCCGAATCGATGGCCGGCGATGAAATCGGTGGCCACTACGCCGGCAGCAGCCAGGTTGCCTTCGATTTCAGCTACGGCATCGACCTGTGGGGCGGCAAGCGCGCCGCCTGGGAGGCCGCCGTGGACGGCGCTCATGCCGCTACCGTCGAGGCCCAGGCCGCACGCCTGAACCTGTCCACCGGCATCGCCCAGGCTTATACCGATCTGGCTTACGCCTGGCAGCTCAATGACGTAGCCGAAGAAGAACTGGCGCGCTCGCAGAAGTCGCTGGAACTGACCCGTCAGCGTCGCAGCGCCGGCATCGACAGCGACCTGCAGGTGCGCCAGGCCGAAGCCCGTGTGCCGGCCGCACAGCAGCAGTTGCTGGCGGCGCAGCAGCGCATCGATGCGGGCCGCACTGCGTTGGCCGCGCTGGTCGGCAAGGGCCCGGACCGTGGCCTGTCGATCGAACGCCCGCGCGCGATGAACCCGTTGGCGCTGCAGCTGCCGGGCGTGGTGCCCAGTGAGCTGCTCGGTCGCCGCCCCGACATCGTCGCCGCGCGCTGGCGGGTAGAAGCGGCCGACAAGCAGATCAAGGTCGCCAAGACCAAGTTCTACCCGAGCCTCAACCTGACCGCACTGGCCGGCGTGGTCGCACCCAACGTCGGCGACCTGCTGCAGAGCAGCTCCAGCTTCGCCTACATCGGTCCGGCGCTGAGCATGCCGATCTTCGAAGGCGGCAAGCTGCGCGCGAACCTGGCCAACACCGATGCGCAGTACGACCTGGCCGTAGCGAACTACAACCAGGCGGTGCTCGATGCACTGCGCGACGTCGCCGACCAGGTCAACGCAGTGCGCTCACTGGCGCAGCAGGCGCAGTCGCAGCAGCAGGCGGTGGATACCGCACGCGCCGCGTTCGACCTGGCCCAGCAGCGCTATCGCGCCGGCATCGGCAGCTACCTGGACGTGCTGACCGCGCAGTCCACCCTGCTGCAATCGCAGCAGCAGCTGGCCGGCCTGCAGTCGCAGCAGCTGCAGACCTCGGTGCGCCTGAGCAAGGCGCTCGGCGGTGGTTTCCAGCCCAGTGACGCCGACGCCGCACCGCTTGCTTCCCATTCCGATTCCTCGCATTCCTGAAGACGCCTGCCATGAGCCAGACCCAAGACACTGCGGCCCCCGCCGCCCCCAACCGTCGCGGCAAGCTGCTGCGCGGCCTGTTCGTGATCGTCGTGCTGCTGCTGGCGGCACTGGCGCTGTGGTACTTCATGTTCGGCCGTTGGTTCGAAGAGACCGACGACGCCTACGTGCAGGGCAACCAGGTGCAGATCACCCCGCTGGTGGCCGGCACCGTGGTCGCCATCAATGCCGATGACGGCATGCGCGTGGAGCGCGGCCAGCTGCTGGTGCAGCTGGACCCGGCCGATACTTCGGTGGCCCTGCAGCAGGCTGAAGCCAACCTGGCCAAGACCGTGCGCCAGACCCGCGGCCTGTACCGCAGCGTCGAGGGTGCACAGGCGGATCTGAACGCGCGTCAGGTGACCCTGAAGCGCGTGCGCGACGACTTCGCACGCCGCAAGGGCCTGGCCGCCACCGGCGCCATTTCCAACGAAGAACTGGCCCACGCCGGCGATGAGCTGGCGGCTGCCGAAGCGGCCGTGGCCGGTTCGCGCGAGACCGTCGAGCGCAACCGTGCACTGGTCGATGACACCGTGATCGCCACCCAGCCGGACGTGCAGGCCGCCGCCGCGCAGTTGCGCCAGGCCTTCCTCAACAATGCGCGTTCGGGCATCGTCGCGCCGGTCACCGGCTATGTCGCCCGTCGTTCGGTGCAGGTCGGTCAGCGCGTGCAGCCGGGCAATGCGCTGATGGCGGTGGTGCCGACCGAGCAGATGTGGGTCGAAGCCAACTTCAAGGAAACCCAGCTGCGCCACATGCGCCTGGGGCAGGAAGTGGAGCTGAAGTCGGACCTGTATGCCGGTGACGTGAAGTACAAGGGCCGTATCGACAGCCTCGGCCTGGGCACTGGTTCGGCGTTCTCGCTGCTGCCGGCGCAGAACGCCAGCGGCAACTGGATCAAGATCGTGCAGCGCGTGCCGGTGCGCATCGCCATCGATGCCAAGCAGCTGGCCGAACACCCGCTGCGCATCGGCCTGTCGATGAAGGCCGAAGTGAGCCTGCGCGACCAGAAGGGCGAAGTGCTGCCGAGCGCGGCCGCCAAGGGCACGGTGTTCGACACCGACGTGTACGCCAAGCAGTTGCACGATGCCGATGAGGTGATCCACACGATCATCCAGGGCAACCTGCCGCAGCAGGGCAAGGCGAGCTGAGGCCGGCCATGTCCGCACAAGCTCCAGCTGCGCCCGGCTCTCCGGGCGCACCGGCGGCGCCGGGTGCGGCCGCCGGCTTCCTGCCACCCAGTGTGGCCCTGTGCACCGTGGGCCTGGCGATGGCCTCGTTCATGCAGGTGCTCGACACCACCATCGCCAACGTCTCGTTGCCGACCATCGCCGGTAATCTTGGCGCCAGTTCGCAGCAGGCAACGTGGGTCATCACCTCGTTCGCGGTGAGCACCGCGATCGCGCTGCCGTTGACCGGCTGGCTCAGCCGTCGCTTCGGCGAGCGCAAGCTGTTCGTGTGGGCCACGCTGGCCTTCGTGATCACCTCGCTGCTGTGCGGGCTGGCCCAGAGCATGGGCATGCTGGTGCTGTCGCGCGCGCTGCAGGGCTTCGTCGCCGGCCCGATGTACCCCATCACCCAGTCGCTGCTGGTCTCGATCTATCCACGAGAGAAGCGCGGACAGGCGCTGGCGCTGCTGGCGATGATCACCGTGGTGGCACCAATCTGTGGGCCGATCCTCGGTGGCTGGATCACCGACAACTACAGTTGGGAATGGATCTTCCTGATCAACGTGCCGCTGGGCATCTTCGCAGCGCTGGTGGTGGGTAACCAGTTGAAGGGTCGCCCGGAGCAGGTCGAAAAGCCGAAGATGGACTACGTTGGCCTGGTCACCCTGGTGATCGGCGTGGGCGCCTTGCAGCTGGTGCTCGACCTGGGCAACGACGAGGACTGGTTCTCGTCGATGAAGATCGTGGTGCTGGCCTGCGTGGCCGTGGTGGCGCTGACCGTGTTCCTGATCTGGGAACTGACCGACAAGGATCCGATCGTCGACCTGAAGCTGTTCCGGCACCGCAACTTCCGCGCCGGTACGCTGGCGATGGTGGTGGCCTACGCGGCGTTCTTCAGCGTGGCACTGCTGATTCCGCAGTGGCTGCAGCGCGACATGGGTTACACCGCGATCTGGGCGGGCCTGGCGACGGCGCCGATCGGCATCCTGCCGGTGATCATGACCCCGTTCGTGGGCAAGTACGCATCGCGCTTCGACATGCGCATGCTGGCCACGATCGCGTTCGTGGTGCTGTCGATGACCAGCTTCCTGCGGTCGGGGTTCAACCTGCAGGTGGACTTCCAGCACGTGGCCGGCGTGCAGCTGATCATGGGCATTGGTGTCGCGCTGTTCTTCATGCCGGTGCTGCAGATCCTGCTGTCGGATCTGGATGGTCGTGAGATCGCGGCCGGCTCGGGCCTGGCAACGTTCCTGCGTACGCTGGGCGGCAGCTTCGCCGCGTCGCTGACCACCTGGCTGTGGGCGCGTCGTACGCAGGTGCATCACGCAGACCTGACCGAACACATCTCGGTGTATCAGCCGGGCATGCAGGACCAGGTCGCAGCGATGGGGCAGGGCGACCTGCAACATGGTGCGGCGGTGTTGAACAACATGATCAACCACCAGGCGTCGCAGATGGGCTTCAACGACATCTTCTTCCTGCTGGGCTGGATCTTCCTGGCGATCATCACCTTCCTGTGGCTGGCCAAGCCACCGTTCGGTGCAGGCGCAGGTGCCGCCGCCGGTGGCGGGCACTGATCGATCGTTGTTGTTGAAACGCAGAAACCCCGCCGGAAGGCGGGGTTTTTGTTTGCAGTAGATCCACGCCACGCGTGGATGAACCGCCGCGATAACGATCGCGTTTCAAATTCCGGACATGAAAAAACCCGCTTGCGCGGGTTTGATCATTGTCTGAGTCATGGTGCCCAGGAGAGGACTCGAACCTCCACGAAGTTGCCCCCGCTAGCACCTGAAGCTAGTGCGTCTACCAATTCCGCCACCTGGGCGACTCAGGAGGAGAATTTTGCAGGAAGCTTGGATATGTGTCAACACCATTTCACACATTTTTTTCTGCACCCATTTCCGCGTCCATATCCAGATGCAGCAGCAGGCTGCGCATCGGCGGCGAGAGCTTTTCCCAGTCTGCAAACGCGGCGCACAGTCGGCGCTGTGCCCATGCGTTGCCGAGTGCAACGGCGACGATGCCGGTGGCCCGTCGGTGCTGCCGTGCGATCGTGCGTGGCGCGATGCCCACGCCGATGCCATGGCCCACCATCGTGCACAGGCCTTCGAAGGTCTTCATGCGGATGCGCACGTCGAGCGTGCGTCCGGCCTCTGCCGCCAGTTCTTCGATATAGGTCTGCAGTGCGTTGCCGTCGGCCAGCGCGACGAAGGTCTCGCCCAGCACATCGCTGAAGTCGAGCGAGCGCCGCGCGGCGAAGCGATGGCCGGCCGGCAGCAGCATCATCAGCGGGTCTTCCGCAACCACATGGCGGCGCAGCCCATCGGCGGGGACGGCGTCACTGATGATGCCGGCCTCTGCCTGGCCGGCGCGGATCGCACGCACGACTTCATTGCTGGTGCGTTCGTGCAGTTCCACGCGCAGGCGAGGGCGTTCGGCCAGCCATGGGGCCAGTCGTGCGGGCAGGTAGCTGGTCAATGCCGCAGTGTTGGCATACAGGTGCAGCGTACCGCGCGCGCCGTGGGCGAAGGCCTGCAGTTCGCCGCGCAGCTGTGCCTGCTGCTGAAGGATCAGGCGCGCGTGATGGGCCAGTGCGGCGCCCGCTTCGGTGAGGCTGACGCCGCGCGGGTGACGGGTCAGCAGCGCGGTGCCGGCGTCGGTTTCGATCGCGCGCAGGCGTTCGCTGGCCGAGCCCAGTGCCAGATTCGCCTCTACGGCGCCGGCGGTGATGCTTCCGGCGTCGGCCACCGCCAGGAACAGGCGCAGATCGGCAATGTCCAGACGCATGTCATGACCTCGCATCGTAGTCGTTGCCTTCGGAGCAGCCGAAGGACAGGGCGGGAATGCCGCATTGTGCGCTGAAGTGCCGCCGGCTCCAATGAAGGCATGAACGAAACGATCTACTTCTATGGGTTGCTGGTGGGGGTGTTCCTGTTGGCCGGGCTGGTCAAGGGCGTGACCGGCATGGGCCTGCCGACCGTGGCGATGGGGCTGCTGGGCGGCGCGTTGTCGCCGGTTGCGGCGGCCTCGATGCTGTTCATTCCCACCTTTGTCACCAATGCCTGGCAGCTGCTGTCCGGTCCATCGGTGGGGCAGATCGTGCGGCGGCTGTGGCCGATGATGCTGGCGGTGGTGATCGCTACGCTCGGTGCCGCCGCGTTGCTGGTGCGGGTGGATCGTGATGTGTCGCGTGCCGCGTTGGGCGTGGCGCTGGTGGTCTACGCCGGGTACGCGTTGCTGGCGCCGGTGTTGCGGGTGCCGGCTCGGCGCGAGCGCTGGCTCGGACCACTGGTGGGCGCGATGTCCGGCGTGGTGACCGGCGCAACCGGCGTGTTCGTGATGCCGGCGGTGCCCTACCTGCAGTCGCTGGGGTTGCAGCGCGACGAGCTGGTGCAGGCGCTGGGGCTTGCATTCACGGTGTCCACCATTTCGCTGACCACAGGCTTGGTGCTGCATGGTGCGTTCGGCGTGCAGCAGCTCGGCCTGAGCGCGTTGGCGGTGGTGCCGTCGCTGGCCGGGATGTGGCTGGGGCAAGTGATCCGCCAGCGCATCAGTGCGCGGGTATTCCGTGCCTGCTTCCTCGGCTTCCTGTTGCTGCTTGGCCTGGAGCTGGTGCTGCGTTCGTGCTGGTGATGCCGGCTGGAGGCCAGACAAGAAAAAACCCGCTTTCGCGGGTGTTTTTCATTCTCGACATGGTGCCCAGGAGAGGACTCGAACCTCCACGAAGTTGCCCCCGCTAGCACCTGAAGCTAGTGCGTCTACCAATTCCGCCACCTGGGCGTCGAGGAGGAGAATTATGCGGTGCCGTGACGGAGGTGTCAACACCCTTGTGAAACTCCCGCGTCGGTCGCGCTCTGCATATCCACGCCATGCGTGGATGGGTGCCGAACCCGGATCGCAGGCAAAAAAAATCCCCGCCGAAGCGAGGAGTTTTTTCGTTGGTGCCCAGAAGAGGACTCGAACCTCCACGGTTTTACCCGCTAGTACCTGAAACTAGTGCGTCTACCAATTCCGCCATCTGGGCGTTCCAGAGGCGCAATTGTGAAGATGAACCGGGGGGCTGTCAACGATTTCCCGAAAATTCTTAATGGGGATGCTTCAACCGGTTTGCTGACCCGTTCTGCACGCCCGCAACGGCTACCATGGAGGGCGATGACTACCAAAAAACCAAGCAAGGGCGGGAGCAAGTCCCGCAGTGAAGCCCCCAACAAGGGTGCCAAGGCCGGCCCGGCCCGCAACAACAAGCCAGGCAAGCCGTTGCCGGGCTGGCTCCCCACACTGGCCGAAGGTGGCGCACCGCCGTCTGGTCGAAGCCGCCGCAACGCAGAGGCACCGGCCCCCGCGCCGGGCCGCAAGCTGCCGCCGACGGGCAAGGTGATCGACGATCCCTATGCGTCCCGCGAAGCAGAAAAGTACGAACAACCCATCGCCAGCCGCGAGGCCATCCTGGCCCTGCTGGAGCGCTGCGAAGGGCCGCAGACCGCTGAAGAACTCGGTGCGCGCCTGGGCCTGACCGCACCGGACCGTGCCGAAGCGCTGTCGCGCCGGCTCGGCGCGATGGTCCGCGATGGCCAGCTGGTGCAGAACCGCCGCGGCGGTTTCGCGCCCATCCAGACCTTGAATCTGGTCACCGGCGTGGTGATCGCCAATCCGGAAGGGTTCGGCTTCCTGCGCCCGGTTGAAGGCGGCGACGACCTGTTCCTGCCGCCGTACGAAATGCGCAAGGTGATGCACGGCGACAAGGTGTTGGCCCGTGTCACCGGCATCGATCACCGCGGCCGTCGCGAAGGCAGCATCGCCCGTGTGCTTGAGCGCGGCATGACGCGCCTGATCGGCCGCTTCAGCGTCGAGATGGGCATCAACTACGTGGTGCCCGATGACAAGCGCATCCAGCGCAACGTGCAGGTACCGCCGGACCAGACCGGCGGCGCGCGCGATGGCCAGCTGGTCGTCTGCGAACTGACCCAGGCACCGGACAGCCGCCGCCCGCCGATCGGCCGCATCATCGCCGTGCTCGGCGACAAGCTGACCGCATCGCTGGTGGTGGAGACTGCGATTCACGGCCATGAGCTGCCGTTCGAGTTCCCGCAGGAGGTGCTGGACGAAGCCGCCTCGGTGCCGCTGGTGGTCGAGCCGGCGATGATCGGTGACCGCGTCGACCTGCGCAGCACGCCGCTGGTCACCATCGATGGCGAGGACGCCAAGGACTTCGACGACGCGGTGTACTGCGAGCCGAACGCCGATGGCTTCCGCCTGGTGGTCGCCATTGCCGACGTCTCCAACTATGTCCGTCCCGGCACGCCGCTGGATGATGAAGCGCAGAAGCGCGCCACCTCGGTGTACTTCCCGGGCTTCGTGGTGCCGATGCTGCCGGAAACGCTGTCCAACGGCATCTGCTCGCTGATGCCGAAGGTCGATCGCATGTGCTTTGTCTGCGACATGCAGATCGACCGCGAAGGCGTCGTCACCCACTCGCGCTTCTACGAAGCGGTGATGAATTCGCACGCGCGCCTGACCTACACCCAGGTGTGGCAGGCGGTAGGCGAGGATGATGCCGGTGCGAAGGCGTTCATCGGCGACCTGCTGCCGCAGGTGCAGCGCTTGCACCAACTGTATAAGGTGCTGTCCAAGGCGCGCACCAAGCGTGGCGCGATCGAGTTTGAAAGCAGCGAAGTCCGCTTCGTGCTCGACAATCGCGGCGAAGTCACCCAGGCCGGCATGCTGGTGCGCAACGATGCGCACAAGCTGATCGAAGAATGCATGATCGCGGCCAACGTGGAGGCGGCGAAGTATCTGTTGTCGCGCCATGTGCCGGCGCCTTACCGCGTGCATGAGAAGCCGCCGGAGACCAAGTACGCCGATCTGCTGGAATTCCTCAAGGAGTTCAAGCTGAGCCTGCCGCCGTGGTCGAAGGTGCGCCCGGGCGATTACACCAAGCTGCTGAAGAAGATCCGCGACCGTCCCGATGCCACGCTGCTGGAATCGGTGCTGCTGCGCAGCCAGAGCCTGGCCGTGTACAGCCCCGACAACAATGGTCACTTCGGCCTGGCGCTGGAGGCGTACGCGCACTTCACCTCACCGATCCGTCGTTACCCGGATCTGCTGGTGCATCGTGCGATCAAGCATGCGCTGTCGGGCAAGCCGCTGGACAAGTTCACCTACAACGCCCGCGAGATGGCCGCATTGGCTCTGCAGTGCTCTGAGCGTGAGCGTCGTGCCGATGAAGCCGAGCGCGAGGTGGATGAGCGTTACCGCGCGGCGTGGATGGAAAAGCACGTGGGTGGCCAGTTCGACGGCGTGATCAGCGGCGTGACCAGCTTCGGCCTGTTCGTGGAGCTGGCCGACTCGAAGGTACAGGGCCTGGTGCACGTGACCCAGTTGCCGCAGGACTATTACAAGTTCGACGCGACCCGCAAGACGTTGACCGGCGAGCGCCGTGGCAGCAGTTACCGCCTGGGGGACCAGGTGCGCATCCTAGTGCTGAAGGCCAGCATGGAAGAGCGCAAGATCGACTTCCGTCTGGTCGAGCACAAGGGCGAGGAAGAGGTGGCAAGCCCGGCCCCGTTGCCCGAGCGCGGCAAGCCGGCCAAGCGCACGAAAAAGAAGTATTGAAAGGTGTGCCGACCAACGGTCGGCACCCACCTCGCCCGGTAGGTGCAAACCAACGGTCGGCACCCACCTCGCCCGGTAGGTGCCAGCCAACGGTCGGCACCCACCTCACCCGGTAGGTGCCAACCGTTGGTTGGCACGACGTTTCGGAGGAACGCAGCCATGCAGGGCCAACCCGAATACAGCGGCGGCTGCCAGTGCGGTGCAATCCGCTTCCAGGTGCGTGGCGAGCTGACCGACAGTTCGATCTGCCACTGCCGGATGTGCCAGAAGGCCTTCGGCGCGTACTACGCGCCGCTGGTCTCGGTGCGCGGCGTGCAGTTCAGCTGGACCCGCGGCCAACCGCGTTATTTCCAGTCGTCCAACGTCGTGCGGCGCGGGTTCTGCGCCGACTGCGGCACGCCGTTGACCTACGAAGCACCCGATGGCGTGGCGGTGGCCGCCGGTGCCTTCGATCAGCCTGAGCGCCTGCCGCCGACCATCCAGTATGGCGTCGAGCGCAAGCTGCCCTTCGTTGACGGGCTGGGCAGGCTGCCGGCACGCCGCACCGAGGAAGATGTCGCCGCGCTGGAGTTCCTGGCCACGATCGTGTCCCACCAGCACCCCGACCACGACACCCCGCACTGGCCCCCACGCAGCCGTTCGGCCGAAGGGTGAACGGCAGGTAGCGCCGGGCCATGCCCGGCGAGCGCGAAGCGCGGCCGCCCCTGATGCTCTACCATAGCCACCCCCTTTCCGGTCCTGCCCGCATGAGCAAGAACAGCCAGTGGATCGTCGGCGTCAACGCCGTCGCCTCCTCCATCGAGAACGACGCCGAGAACGTCCGCGAAGTGCTGGTCGAGGCCGGTGCGAAGAACCCGCGCCTGACCGAGATCGAGGAAAACGCCCGCCGCAAGGGCATCGACGTGCGCAAGGTCAACAGCCAGGCGCTGGACGGCGTGGGCGGTTCGGTGCGCCACCAGGGCGTGGCCGCGCGTTATGCCGCCGCCCGCACCTACAACGAGAACGAGCTGGAAGGCCTGGTCACCGCTGCGGAAGGCAAGGCGCTGCTGCTGGTGCTGGACGAGGTGCAGGACCCGCACAACCTCGGCGCCTGCCTGCGCTCGGCCGCTGCGGCCGGTGCCACCGCCGTGATCATCCCCAAGGACAAGTCGGCCACGGTCAACGCCACCGTGCGCAAGACTTCGGCCGGCGCCGCCGACCGCATCCCGGTGGTGGCGGTGACCAACCTGTCGCGCTGCCTGAAGGACCTGCAGAAGCAGGGCGTCTGGATCTACGGCCTGGCCGGTGAGGCCACCGCGTCGCTGTACCAGCTGGACCTGAAGGGCAACATCGCCCTGGTGCTGGGCGGCGAAGCCGATGGCCTGCGCCGCCTGACCCGCGAGAACTGCGACGGTCTGGTCAAGATTCCGATGCCGGGCGAGATCGAGAGCCTGAACGTTTCGGTCGCTGCCGGCGTCAGCCTGTTCGAGGTCGTGCGCCAGCGCGGTTGATCAGGCAACCGTCCCTGTAGAGCCGAGCCCACGCTCGGCTGCCGCGCACCGCGCGGCACCGGCATCGAGACGAAAAGCAGCCGAGCGTGGGCTCGGCTCTACAGAAGAAGAAGTCACCCTGCGCTGCCACCCAGTGCCTTGAACAGCGTCACGTCGTTGTTCAACTGGCTCTGCCGCACCCGCGCCAGTGACAGTTCCGCATCGCGCCGGGTCTGCTGTGCTTCCAGCCAGGTGCGCAGGTCGGTGGCGCCCACGCGATAGCGCACTTCCTGCGCGCGCTCCACTTCCACCGCTTCGTCGTAAGACGCCTGCGAGGCGGTCACCTGGCGCAGCAGCTGCTCACGGGCGGACAGGGCGTTGTCCACCTCCGACAGCGCGGTGTACAGCGTCTTGCGGAAGTTGGTGGCAGCGATCTGGTAGTTGGTACCGGCCACGTCCGTATCCAGCTGCGCGCGCTGCAGGTTGAGGAAAGGCAGCGACAGGCCAGCCCCGAGCGTCGCCACCGGATTGCGCAGTACATCGCCCAGCGAGGTCGCGCTGGAACCCAGGCTGCCGGTAAGACTCAATGCCGGGTAGTACTGGGTAGCGGTCACCCGGATCGTCTTCAGGCTGTTGCGCAGCCGCAGTCCGGCTGCGCGCAGGTCGGGCCGGCGGCCGAGCAGGTCGGCCGGCAGGCCTTCGGCAATGGTCGGGCTCTGCGCCTCCAGCAGGTTCTGCGGTTCGTCCTGCTGCGGCCACGGCGTGCCATCCAGCAGCACGGTCAGCGCATTGCGCACTTCCACCCGCTGTTGCTCCAGCGCGCTCTGCGCCGAACGCTGCGACTGCAGGTTCTGCAGTGCCTGGCGTACTTCCAGCCGCGATACCGCACCGGCATCGAAGCGTGCCTGCACCAGTTCATGCGTGCGTTGCAGCCGCTCGAGGTTGGCCTGGCCGGTGGCGATGGACTGGTTGAGGTAGGCCAGTGCCCAGTACTGGTTGATGACATCGCCGATCACCAGCAGGGCGGTGTTCTGCCGATCTTCTTCGCTGGCGTCTGCCTCCCAACGGGCGATGTCGCGCTGGGTGCGCAGGCGGCCCCACAGGTCTATTTCCCACCCCAGCGACACACCGGTGGAATAGCTGCGGCGCCAGTCGTCGGCCTGGTCGGTGGCGCGGCTGCCACTGCCGCTTACGCCGGACGACGAAGGCTGCGGCCACAGCGCGTTGCTGGCCAGCCCGGCCTGCAGGCGTGCACGCTGCACGGCCAGACCGGCAGCGCCGAGGTCGCTGTTGGCGGTCAATGCCTGCGCGACCAGGCGATCCAGGCGCTCATCGCCGAAGCCGGTCCACCAGCTGTCCTGGCGGATGTCGCGGGCCGGAGTGTCCAAGCCGCTGCGTGGGTCGTCGGCCGGCGCGTTGAGGGTCGCATCGCCACGACCATAGGTCGCGGCAACGCTGGGGTCTTCAACCGGATAGCGGCCTACCGAAGCGCAGGCGGAGAGTGCGAGCAGCACGGCGCCGGCCAGCAGCAGGCGCGAGGGAACGGGAAACGGCAGTCGGGTCATCATCTTCATTCGCGGGCCAGGGCCTCCACCGGGTCGAGCTGGGCGGCACTGCGTGCCGGCAGGAAGCCGAACGCCACACCGATCAGGGTTGAACAGGCGAAGGCGGCAATGATGGAAGCGGTGGAGAACAGCACCTGGAAATCGCTGGCGAAACGGCCGATCAACACACCCATCAGCAGTGCCAGGCCGATGCCGAGCAAGCCGCCGAGCAGGCACACCAGCACCGCTTCGATCAGGAACTGCTGGCGGATGTCGCTCTGCCGCGCCCCCACCGCCATGCGCACGCCGATCTCGCGGGTACGCTCGGTGACCGAGACCAGCATGATGTTCATCACGCCGATGCCACCGACCAGCAGCGCGATGGCGGCAATGGCGCCGATCAGCAGGGTCATCGTGCGCGTGGTCTGTTCGATGGTGTCGCGGATCTCGGCGCTGTTGCTGAGGAAGAAGTCCTCGGTGCCGTGGCGCATGGTCAGCAACCGGGTGATCGCTTCCTGCGCCGCATCCATCGGCGTTTCATCGTTCACCCGCACGGTGATGCTGGAAACGTGGCTCTGCCCGAGCATGCGCGACATCACCGTGGTGTAGGGCACGAACACGCTCAGGCTGGTGCTGCCGCCGAAACCGAAGCTCTGTTTCTTGGCCACGCCGACCACGCGCACCGGCACATTGCCAAGCAGGATCACCTGGCCGATCGGGTCGCTGTCGGGGAAGAACTGGGTCCTGGTGTTCTCATCGATCACCGCCACCTGGCCGAGTCCCTTCACCGCATCGGTGTCGAAGAAGCTGCCGCTGAGCAGGCTCACGCCCTTCACCCGGAAGTACTGCTCGCCGACGCCGCTGATCTGCGCGGTGGCTGACTGGTTGCGGTAGCGCGCGGTGACCGAACTGGACACGCTGGGGGTGGCGCTGTCGACGTAGCTCTGCCGCGACAGGGCATCGGCATCGCTGGCCTTGAGGGTCTGCACCCGCGCCGAGCGCATGTCGCCGAATCCGCGACCGGGGTAGACGTCGATGGTGTTGGTACCCAGTGCGCTGATGTTCTGCAGGATCTGCTGCTGCGAGCCGTTGCCCAGTGCCACCACCGATACCACCGAAGCGATGCCGATGATGATGCCGAGCATGGTCAGGAAGGTGCGCAGGCGGTGGGCGTTCATTGCCAGCAGGGCCATCCGGAACGCTTCGGTGAAGCGGTCGCGGGCAGCCTGCCAGCTGCTGCCGTGGGCGACGCCGGCGCTCGGTTCGCGTTGCGCACGGTAGCTGGGCGCGGCCGGATTGGCGCGGTCGGCGATGATCTCGCCGTCGCGGATCTCGATGATGCGTTGTGCGTGCTCGGCCACGCTCATGTCGTGGGTGACGATGATGATGGTATGGCCTTCGGCATGCAGCTCGCCGAGGATGGCCATCACCTCTTCGCCGGATTTCGTGTCCAGGGCGCCGGTCGGTTCGTCGGCCAGGATCACCTCGCCACCGTTCATCAGCGCACGCGCGATCGACACGCGTTGCTGCTGGCCACCGGACAGCTGCCCGGGCTTGTGGTGCATACGGTCGGCGAGGCCCAGACGCTGCAGCAGCTGCTCGGCACGCGCGGTGCGCACCGGGCCGGGGCTGCCGGCATAGACCGCCGGCACGGCCACATTGCCGCGCGCGTCGAGATCGCCCAGCAGGTGGTAGCGCTGGAAGATGAAACCGAAGTGCTCGCGGCGCAGCTCGGCCAGCTCGTCGGGTGCCATTTTCCCGGTCTCGCGGCCCGCTACCTGGTAGCTGCCACGGGTCGGGCGGTCCAGGCAGCCGAGGATGTTCATCAGCGTGGACTTGCCCGAACCGGACTGGCCGACAATGGCCACCATCTCACCGGCATGGATGTCCAGGTTGACGTCGCGCAACACGGCGATGACGTCTTCGCCGGCCGGGAATTCGCGTCGCAGGTCGCGCAGGCGCAGCAGCGGCGCCGTCGTGCTCATCGGCGCCCCATGCCCGGGCCGCCGACCCGCATCTGCATGCCGCCGCGGTTGCCGCCGCCAGCGGCTGCCGCAGCGCCGCCTTCGCCGACCACCACACGCTCGCCTTCCTTCAGGCCGGACAGGACCTCGACGTTGGCGCCGTTGTTGATGCCGACCTTGACCTTGCGTGGCTGCGGCTGGCCCTTGTCATCGACCACCCGCACGATGCGCTCGCCATCGCGCGACTTCGGACCCAGTGCAACGGCCGGCACCATCAGCACGCCCTTGGCCTGCTTGAGCAGCACCGATACCTGCGCGGTCATGTCGATGCGCAGGGTGCCATCGGGGTTTTCCACATCGAACAACGCGTTGTAGTAGACCGCGCTGCTGGAGCTGGAACTGGACGAGCTGCTGGAACTGGACGAGCTCTCGTTGGCGATCGACGCCGGCGCCGGATTGATCTGCCGCAGCGTGGCGTGGTACTTGCGGTCCGGGTCGCCCAGCGTGGTGAAGTACACCGGCATGCCGGCCTTGATCTTGACCACGTCGGCCTCGGAGACCTCTGCGTTGACGGTCACCACATCCAGCCGTGCCAGCATCACGATGGTCGGCGCAGTCTGGTTGGCGTTAACCGTGCGGCCTTCCTCGGCCACCACCGCCACCACGGTGCCATCCATCGGCGCGACGATGCGGGTGTAGGCCAGGTTGGCACGGGCGGTGCCTAGTTCGGTTTCGCGGCCCTTGATCTGCGCTTCGTAGGATTGCAGCTGCGCACGCGCGGTCTTCAGCTGGGCCTCGGCGGCATCGTATTCCTGGCGCGAGGTGGCTTCGGCCGCCAGCATCTGCTGCTGGCGTGCGAACTCCAGCTCGGCCTGGCGCAGGGTCGCCTGCTGCACCGCGCGCTGGGCGGTCACCTGGTCCAGCGAGGCCTGTGCATTGAGCACCTGGTTCTGCTGAGTGGTGGCGTCGATCTCGGCGATCAGGTCGCCTTCCTTCACCGTATCGCCCAGCTGCACCTTCAGCGATTTGATCTGGCCGGAGGCCTGCGCACCGACGCTGACCAGCTTGTAGGCGTCGATCACGCCGGTAGCCTCTACCGTCTGCTCGATGTCGCCGCGGCTGACCGGGGTGGTCGCCAGGGCCGGTGCGGCCGGCTTGCGCAGCAGCCACCAGGCGGAAACGGCGGCGATCAGGACAAGCAGGGCGATCAACATCAGGCGACCCTTGCGGGTCGCGGGCAACAGGCGGGAGATCACGTGGCGGCTTCACTCTGGGGGCCGCAGTGGCGGCGTTGGTGGGCATTGTGAAGATCGAGCGACGCTGTGCTCAATCCTCGGGGTGTGTCTCTATGTAACACTGTCGCCGAGACTGCGTATCAGCAGGTATCCCGCACTGCGGGGGATACAGTGGTACGTATTGGCCTGGATGCGGTTCAGCTGCCGACACGGGATGATTCGCGACATGGAGACTGAAAACCCGATGCACCGTTTGCTGATCGTCGATGACGACAACGATATCCGCACCCTGCTGGCCGAGCAGCTTGGCCGCGCTGGCTACCAGGTCAGCACCGCCGCCGATGGCACCAGCATGCGCCAGCTGCTGGAACGCGAACACGTGGACCTGATCGTGCTCGACCTCAACCTGCCACGCGAAGATGGCCTGACCCTGTGCCGCGACCTCCGCGCGCGCTCGAACACGCCGGTGATCATGCTCACCGCGCGCGCCGAGCCGATCGACCGCGTGCTCGGCCTGGAAATGGGTGCAGACGACTACCTGGCCAAGCCGTTCGAACCGCGCGAACTGCTGGCACGCATCCGCAACGTGCTGCGTCGTACCGAAGCGCTGCCGGCCAACCTGGAACCGCTGGCGGTGCGCCGTGCGCGTTTCTCGCGCTGGATTTTCGACCTGGAGCATCGCCACCTGGTCGACCCGGACGGGCGCGTGGTGGTGCTGTCCGGCGCCGAGTTCCGCCTGCTGCGGGTGTTCATCGCACATGCCAACAAGGTGCTCTCGCGCGAGCAGCTGGTGGCCCTCAGCAGCGGCCGCAACTATGAAGCGCAGGACCGCGCCATCGACCTGCAGGTCAGCCGGCTGCGCAACAAGCTGGCCGATGACGGTGGCCCCGATGGCCTGATCAAGACCGTGCGCAATGAAGGCTATGTGCTGGCCTCGGCCGTCAACCTGGAATAAGCCGCGATGAATCGCCTGCGCCACTTCCTGTCCTCGATGGTCGGACGGCTGTTCGTGATCCTGCTGCTGGGGATGAGCGTGGCCGCGATCGGCGCGACCATGCTGGCCAGTTCCAAGCGGCAGCAGGAATTCGAGCGGCAGAACCTGAACCGCATTGCCGACCGGCTGCAGGGCTACATCAACCTGCTGGACGGCAACCCGGAACTGCGCGAGCGGCTGTTGGAGATCGGTGGCCCCAGCGTGCGCGCACTGCAGCCCGGCGCGCGCATCGGGCGCGCCGACAAGGCGCTGATGGAAGTGCTGGAGGACCGCCCCGGCCCGGTGTCACGGGCACATGTGCACTTCGCCTCGTTCCGTTCGTGCATTCCCAAGCTGCAGGACCTGCTGCCACCGCCGCCGCCGGGCCACCGCAAGCCGCCACGCGAACGCGATCCCACCTTCATCCCACCCAAGTGCCGGGCGGTGGACGTGGTGCTCAACGACGGCACGCTGCTGAAGCTCGCCCTGGATTCACCGGCGATCGCGCACAACGGCATCCTCGCCGTGGACCCGCTGTTCCTGACCCTGCTGGTGCTGGCCATTGCCGTGCTGGCGTATGTGGTCGCACGCATGGCCAGTGCGCCGCTGCAGGAGCTGGCGGCCGCTGCCGAGGACCTGGGCGATGACCTGCAGCGGGCGCCATTGCCGCTGCGCGGGCCACGCGAGGTGCAGCGCGCCGCCGAGGCCTTCAATGCCATGCAGCATCGGCTGCAGCGTCACCTGGCCGAACGTACGCAGATGCTGGCCGCGATCACCCACGACCTGCAGACGCCGCTGACCCGGCTGCGCCTGCGCCTGGAAAACGTGACCGACGAGACCTTGCGCGAGCGCCTGATCGGCGATCTGGCAGCGATGCAGGCACTGGTACGCGAGGGCCTGGAACTGGCCCGCAGTGCGGAGAGTGCCGAACAGCGCGCCGCGCTGGACCTGGATTCGCTGCTGGAGAGCATCGTCGAGGACACTGCCGAGGACGGTGCCGACGTCGTCTTCGAAGGCCGCAGCGGCGCGGTGCTGATGCTGCGCCCGTTGGCGATGCATCGCTTGTTCTCCAACCTGGTGGACAACGCGGTGATGTACGCGCAACGCGCCCGGGTACGTGTCGAGCGCGGCGAGGGCACGATCACGGTGGTCATCGCCGATGATGGCCCGGGGCTGGCGGATGACCAGCTGGAAGCGGTGTTCGACCCGTTCGTGCGGGTGGAGACCTCACGTTCGCGCGAGACCGGCGGTGCCGGCCTGGGCCTGACCATCGCCCGCGCGCTGGCCGAAAAGGACGGCGGGCGGTTGTGGCTGCGCAACCGCCCCGAAGGCGGGCTGGAAGCAGTGGTGCAGTGGTCGACCAGCGCCGAGGCCCGGTAGCAGCGACGATCCCCGACCCGGTTGCGCCGGGCAGGCCCGGTCGCGGTGACGCCAATGGTGGGGTTTGCCCTATCATCTGCGTACTTCCCCATTCTTCGTCCGATGAGCCTGCCTGTTCCTGCCGGCATGCCGCCCTGCGCGGTGCGGCTGTCCCCGTTCGCGTCTGCTGCCGCCACCGGCATCCGCAGCTGGCCGCCGCCGCTGCGCTGATGGGCGGGCAGGGGGCGGGCAGGCGCCGGGCGGGGCGCCACGCGGAAAGGATCGGTCGCCTGCTGCGACTGGGCGTGCTGTGGCTGCTGCTGGCGATGGCCGCGCCGCTGGCTGCGCAGAGTGGCGCGCCGCCGCTGCGCGACTACGCCATCGACGTGTGGACCTCGCGCAATGGTCTGCCGCACAACTCGCTGCGCGACATCGCGCAGACCCCGGAAGGCCACCTGTGGTTCGCCACCTGGGAAGGCCTGGTGCGCTACAACGGCCTGGATTTCACCGTGTTCGACCGCAGCACGCGGCCGGGGCTGCGCGACAACGGCATCGGCGCGCTGCTGGTCGATCCGCAGGGCGGGCTGTGGATCAGCGACTCGCGGGGCAATGTCAGCCACCGCGGCAGCGATGGCCAGTGGCGGGTCTGGGAGCATCAACCGGATACGCCACAGGTACTGATCCAGTCCATGCAGATGGACAGCCAGGGACGCCTGTGGCTGCTGTATGAAGGCAAGGGCATCGCCTATCTGACCCCGGACAAGGGCATCGTCTACCAGCGTCCACCGCCGGACCTGCCGCTGGCGATGAGTTTCACCAAGATGGCGGTCGACGCACAGGACCGGGTCTGGATCGGCACCCTCGACGGCCTGGTGCTGCGTGACAACGACGGCGTGCTGCAGCGCGCGCCGGCGGCCTGGGGCGTGGACAAGGGGCTGTCGTGGCCCTACCGCGCACCCGATGGTGCGCTCTGGATCGTCGCGGGCGAGCGCCTGTACCGGGTGGAGGATGATCGCCTGGTGCTGGTGCACCGGCTGCCCGGCCAGCTGCACTTGACCGCGATGCTGCAGGACCGCCATGGCGACCTGTGGCTGGGTACCGAGAACCAGGGCCTGCTGCGCATTTCGGCGCATGGCCTGGAGCGCCTGCCGGCCGGTCTGAACCTGCCCGGCGGGCGTGTGGTCAGCCTGCGCGAGGATGCCGAGGGCAGCATCTGGGTGGGTGCCAACGGCGGCCTGTATCGCCTGCGCGAAACCCTGTTCAGCAGCTACACCGAACGCGACGGCCTCAGCGGCGACTACGTGCGCACGGTGCTCGAAGACCGTGATCGCCGCCTGTGGGTGGGCAGTGCCAGCGGCCTGGACCTGCAGACCGCCGACGGTCGATTCCGCGCGATGCCGCTGCACAACCGCGGTGGCAAGGCGCCCTCGGTACTGAGCCTGGCCCAGGATGCCGGCGGCGATCTGTGGGTGGGTACCTTCGGCGACGGCATCTACCGCTTGCACGCCGATGGACGCCTTCGCCACAACTACGCGGCGGCCGATGGCCTGCCCGGCGGCAACATCCGTGCGATCAGCATCGCGCCTGACGGCGTGGTCTGGGCGGGGACGCAGAAGGGCGTGGTCCGTATCGAGGGTGACAAGGTAACCGTGCCCACGATTGCGGGCATGCCGGCAGGCCTGACCACCGCGCTGGAACACGATCACCAGGGAAATCTGTGGATCGGCACCATCGAAGGCGTCCGCGTGCTGCGTGGTGATCGGGTGCAGTCGATCGACCTGGCGCCGCTGGGCGGTGGCCGCAGCGTGTTCGGGTTCCACCAGATCGGCGATGCGATGTGGATCAGCAGTGACCGTGGGCTGTATCGCTGGCAGCGCGGCACGCTGGCGCGCGTGGGCCTGGAGCAGGGCATGCCGGTGGATGCGGTGTTCCAGCTGGTGCCCGACCGACTGGGCAATGTGTGGATCAGCAGCAACCGCGGTGTGCTGCGTACCGATATGGCAACGCTCAACGCCGTGGCCGACGGACGCGCGCCGCGGGTAACCGTGGAGCGTTACAACGAAATCGACGGCATGGCCAATGCGCAGGCCAACGGCAGCTCCGGACCCTCGGCGATCCTGCGCCAGGACAGCACGTTCTGGGTAGTGACTGCCGGTGGCCTGAGCACGGTCGATCCGCAGCGGCTGCAGCGCTTCCGCGAGCGTCCGGCGCCGCCTGCGGCGATCGAGAACGTGCAGGTGGACGGTGCGCCGGTGCACTGGGAAGGCCGCGAGCGCAACCTGATTCCCGGTGGGCGACGGCTTGCGGTGAGCTACGTGGGCCTGAGCTATCTGATGTCCGACCGCATCCGCTACCGCACGCGGCTGGAGGGGCTGGACAACGGCTGGGTGGAGCGTGGCCCGCAGCGCAGCGTGGAGTTCGTCGGCCTGCCGCCGGGCGACTACACGCTGCACGTGGCCGCCTCGCACCCGGGTGGCAGCTGGGGCCATCAGGAAGCGGTGTGGAGCTTCACCGTCGAGCCGTTCTGGTGGCAGCGGCGCAGCGTGCAGGCGCTGACCGGGCTGGTGCTGCTGGCCGCGCTGGTAGCGCTGTACCGTTTCCTGCTGCAGCAGTACAAGGCCAGCAACCTGCGCCTGGCACGGCGCGTGGATGAGGCAACCTTCGACCTGCAGGCGCAGACCGTTCACCTGCAGGCGTTGAACCAGGAAAAGACCGAGCTGGCCGAGCGCCTGGCGCGGCAGGCCGAGGCATTCGAACGACAGGCCCGCGAGGACGCGCTGACCCGGTTGGCCAATCGTCGCGGTTTCGACGAGGCGCTGGCCCGCGACTTCGCCCGCGCCCAGCGCAGCGGCCACCCGCTGTGCCTGGTGGTGCTGGACATCGACCACTTCAAGGACGTCAACGACCAGCACAGCCACAGCATTGGTGATGCGGTACTGGTGGAAGTGGCCCAGGTGATCGCAGCGGCCAGCCGCGATTCGGACCTGCCGGCACGCACCGGCGGCGAAGAATTCGCGCTGCTGCTCAACGACACCCGGCTGGAGGAGGCAGCGCAACTGTGTGCGCGCCTGCGTGGCCTGTTCCATGACCACCCGGACTGGGCTGGCATACCCGGTCTGAGAGTGACCTTCAGTGCCGGCCTGGTGGAACTGGATGGCGACGACCGCACCCCGGCGCTGCTGTACCAGCGCGCCGACCGTGCGCTGTACCGCGCGAAGAGCGACGGCCGCGATCGTACGAGTATCGGTTGATCAAGTGCGAAGCATCCACGCATGGCGTGGATCTACTGGAGTGCCGTACCAACGGTCGGCACCCATCGAGCGCAGCGACCCGCTGTTGCTCCCGTTTTTCTGATCTTTCCGTGGCGCCCAGCAACGTGTCCGTGGCCGGGCGGGTGGGCTGCGCAGGGGCGTGAGCCGCATGGATGCGGCGACCGAGCTTACAGGGACGTACTTGCAGCGTCCCCTGCGCAGTCCACCCGCCCGGCCTTAACCGGAATCGCTGTCAGCCCGCCACGAGGGGCTCCGCCGTTGGTCGTCTTACCGCGGCCAGGCGTTGGCGATCGTGCAGAACAACCGCGCCGTCTGCTCGGTGTCGTACACCGCGCTGTGTGCCTCGTTGGCATCCCAGCCCAGCCCGGCCGCCGTGGCCGCGCGCGCCAGCACGGTCTGACCGTAGGCGATACCCGCCAGGGTGACCGTATCGAACACGCTGAACGGATGGAACGGATTGCGCTTGTGCCCGGTACGGGCGACGGCCGCGTTGACGAAGCCCAGGTCGAAATGGGCGTTGTGGCCGACCAGGATCGCGCGCTGGCAGCCGTACTTCTTCATCGCCGCGCGCACCGGAGTGAAGACGTGATCGAGCGCGGCCTTCTCTTCCTTGGCCAGCCGGAACGGATGGTCGAGGATGATGCCGGTTACTTCCAGCGACTTCGGGTCGATCTCCAGACCCTCGGCAGGCACCACATGGGCGCTGGCGGTCTGGCCGGGGTAGAGCAGGCCGTTCTCGTCCATCTCGATCGGCACGGCAGCGATTTCCAGCAGCGCGTTGCGCTGGCTGTCGAAGCCGCCGGTTTCAACATCCACCACCACCGGCAGGAAGCCGCGGAAGCGTTGTGACATCGCGCGCTGCGCCTGGGGTACGTCGGAAACAGGGGCGGCGGCAGGTGCGGAAGTGGGGTCAGTCATGTGCGGATTCTAGCAGAGCGACCCTGAGCGCCCGGGATCCCGGTAGGTGCCAACCTTGGTTGGCACACTGTGCGCCGAGCAAGGTCGGCGTCTACCGGACCGCGGGCTGCGCCGTGGGGGGCGACGGATACCAGCGTGCCAGCACGGCATCCACGCTCAGGCGCCCGGCGCCGGTGAACAGCAGCGGCAGCAGCATCGCCATGAACAGCAGTGGCAGTTTGAAGTTGCCAAAGCCCTGGTCGCTGATCGCATAGCCCATCGCCAGATCGCCCAGCGAGCTCCATTCGGCCGGCCAGTGCACCGCGTACGTTGCCACGACCGTCAGCACCAGCAGGCTGGCGGCGGCAAAGCGGGTGCCAAAGCCGAACAGCAGGCACGCTGCGCCCACCAGTTCGAACCAGGTGGCCAACTGCCAGTTCAGCGCGGCGGGCAACTGGTCGAAGGGGAACGGGAACGCGCCCTGCAGGTCGGCGAACCAGTTCTCGCCGTGCAGCTTCTCGCGCCCGGATTCGAAGAATTCCCAGGCAAGCAGCAGGCGCAGGCCAAGCGGGGCCAACCACGGGGCGAAACGGTCCAGCTGGCCGCGGGTTGCGGCCAGGATCGGGGTCTTCATCGGTGAATCTCCTGGAAGGGGCGTCAGGGTGAAGCGGAGAGCGGACCGATCACGCCGGCACGCAGGAACTGCTGCAGCAGTTGCGCACCCGGGGCGGCCAGGGTCTCGGGATCGAGGTGGTGCAGGACGGCCAGTTGCTGCAGCTGTTGTTGGCCGGTGGCCCCGGGCGCCTCGCCGATCAGGGTCAGCAGATGCACCGCCAGGCTGGTCAGGGTGGCAAAGCGCACTGCGCCATCGGCATCGCGCCGTACCAGCAGGCCGGTGGGCTCTGCTGGCGGTTGCGACGCTGCATCGTCGCTACCCAGTTGATGCACCGGCCAGCGATACAGCAGCGGCCAGGCCAGTGGCGAGCGCTGCAACGGTACCTGCAACGGATCGATGTCGCCCGGTTCCGGCAGCGGATCAGCCTGCAGCTGGTACAGCGCAGTCTCCACCCACTCGTAATGGGCCAGCTCGGCCAGCGCCGGATGCGGCAGTTCCGGTTGCACCTGCAGCCACTGCACGAACTCGGCAGCCAGCTCGGTGAACAACGGGGTGTGGCAACGGTGGCTGGCGAAATAGTGGCGCACCAGCGCACTCCAGGCCGGTTCGCCCAGCAGGCGCACGCAGACCGGGAAGCCGTTGCTCAACAATCCCAGCAGATTGTTGAACAGCAGGCGTTCGTACACCGCCACCCGGCGCGGGTCCATGCCGGGCGGCGCCGGTACCTGCGCCGGGTCGCGCAGGTGGGCGGTGAACGCGTGCTGCTGCGCGCGCAGTCGTTCGGGGGCATCAGCCATGGGCGGCTCCGGCATGCACGGCCTGCAGGCGGTGGATGGTCTGCAGTTCATCCCGCAGCTCGGCGTAAGGCGGGAAATTGAAGTCGCGCTCGAGCAGCGTAGGGCGCGGGCCGATGCGGGCGTAGGTACGCGCCAGCAGATCCCACACCGGGTCGATTACCGGGCTGCCGTGGGTGTCGATCTTCAGGTCCGGAGTGTCGTCCAGGTGCCCGGCGACGTGCAGGCAGACGATGCGCTGCGCGGGCAGGCCGGCAATGAAGGTATCCGCGTCGTAGCCGTGGTTGCAGGCATTGACGTACACGTTGTTGACGTCCAGCAGCAGATCGCAGTCGGCCTCGGCCAGCACCGCATTGGTGAAGGCCAGTTCGTCCATCATCGGTTCCGGCGCCAGGTAGTACGACACGTTTTCCACGGCGATGCGGCGGCCGAGAATGTCCTGCACGCGGGCGATGCGTGCAGCGGTGTGGCGTACCGCTTCATCGGTGAATGGAATCGGCAACAGGTCGTACAGATGGCCCTCGTCGCTGCAGTAGCTCAGGTGTTCGCTGTACAGCGGCACCCGGTGGCGTTCAAGAAACGTACCCACCTGCGCCAGCAGCTGGGTATCCAGCGCTGCGCTGCCGCCCAGTGACAACGACAGGCCATGGCAGCTCAATGGATGGCGCGCCGCCAGTTCGGCCAGCGCGTCACCGGCGGGGCCACCGACACCGATCCAGTTCTCCGGCGCGCACTCGAGGAAATCGAAATCGCCGGCCGGTGCATCGCGCAGGTCCTGAAGGAGGGCGCGGCGCAGGCCCAGGCCCACGGCCGCCGCGGGAAGCGGCGACCGCGGGTGGACGACGCCGGTGCGGACGTCAGTGCTTGGCACCGCACTTGCCTTCGCCGCACTTGCCTTCGGCCGACTTCTTGTCGCCGCCGGTCTTGGCCTTGGCGTCGGTACCGGCCGCTGCCTTGCCCTTGTCGCCGCCGCACTTGCCCTCAGCGCTCTTGCCGTCGGCGCCACACTTGCCTTCTGCATGCTTGGCCGCGTCGGCGGATTTCGCATCGGCCGCCTTCGCGTCGGTGGCCTTGGCTGCCTGGCCGGCAACCAGATAGCCCTGGGCGAGATCGCTCATGCTCAGGGCCGAGGCGGAGGCGGTCATGCCGAGGCCTGCGGCCAGGGCGGTGGCGGTCAGTAGGGACAGGGTCTTGTTGGAGGTGCTCATCGGTCGTGCTCCTGGGTGGTGGGCGGGTGCCCGTGGTGAAGCGATGGTGCAGCGATCCTACTCAACGAATCCTCGCCGGGAATTCAAATTTTCGTGAGAAGTATTACAACGCCAACAAAAAGGCCGCTGTCGCGAGGACAGCGGCCACCCTGGAGTCGAATCCGGTGTTGCAGTGCAGTATCAGATATCGCCGGCGCTGGACGTCTCATCGCGCTTCTGGCGCGGCGGCAGCGGCTGTTCGCCGTGCACCAGGAACCACACGTTCTCGGCGATGTTGGTGGCGTGGTCACCCACGCGTTCCAGGTTCTTGGCCATGAACAGCAGATGGGTGCACGGGGTGATGTTGCGCGGGTCTTCCATCATGTAGGTCAGCAGCTCGCGGAACAGCGCGGTGTACTGCGCATCCAGGCGAGCGTCGTCCTCGCGCAGTTCAAGCGCGGCATCGGCATCGTTGTCGCGGTACGCGGCGATGGCGCGGCGGACCTGCTGCGCTGCAAGGCGGCCGAGGGAACGCAGGCCCTGGATCTGCGGCAGCGGCGGCACCTTGCCCAGCGCGATGGAGCGCTTGGCGACGTTGGCCGCGTAGTCACCGATGCGTTCGATATCGGCCGGAATGCGCAGGCCGGCAAGAATTTCGCGCAGGTCGCGTGCCATCGGGCCACGCAGCGCCAGGCGCATCACGTCGTGGCTGATCTGCTGTTCCAGCGCGTCGATTGCTTCATCGTTGGCGATGATGCGATGGGCGGCGTTCTCGTCGCGCTTCTCGATGACGTCCATCGACGCCTCCAGCTGGGCGACGGCCATCTCGCCCATGCGCACGATTTCGGCCACCAGGCGCTGCTGCTCTTCGTCGTAGCTTTTGACGATGTGGTCGTTGGGAAGGTTCATGTTCTGCAATCCAGGTAGAGCCAGGCCGCGCCTGGCTGGGACATGTGGCGAAGCGTCAGCGCCGATCAGCCAAAGCGACCGGTGATGTAATCCTCGGTCTGCTGCTTGGACGGCTGCGAGAAGATCACTTCGGTGCGGTCGTGCTCGATCAGGTCGCCCAGGTACATGAAGGCGGTGTAATCGGACACGCGTGCAGCCTGCTGCATGTTGTGGGTGACGATCACGATGGTGTACTCGTGCTTCAGTTCTTCCACCAGCTGTTCGATGCGGCTGGTGGAGATCGGATCCAGCGCCGAGGTCGGCTCGTCCAGCAGCAGCACCGACGGCCGCAGGGCCACGGCACGGGCGATGCACAGACGCTGCTGCTGGCCACCGGACAGGCCCAGCGCGCTCTGGTTGAGCTTGTCCTTCACTTCGTCCCACAGTGCGCCCTGGCGCAGTGCGTGCTCGACACGGTCGGCCATGTCCGCCTTGGACAGCTTCTCGTGGTGGCGGATGCCGTAGGCCACGTTCTCGAAGATGGTCATCGGGAACGGCACCGGCTTCTGGAACACCATGCCGACCTTGCTGCGCAGGCGGTTCATCGGATACTTCGGCGACAGGATGTTCTCGCCGTCGAGGATCACCTCACCGCGCGCTTCCAGCTTCGGGTACAGCGCGTAGATGCGGTTGAAGATGCGTAGCAGGGTCGACTTGCCACAACCGGAGGGACCGATCAGCGCGGTCACGCGCTTTTCCGGGATCTCCAGGTTGATGCCCTTCAGGGCATGGAACTTGTCGTAGTAGAAGTCCAGTCCACGCGCGGCGAGCTTGACCGGTGCCGGAGCGTGCAGGTTCTCGTGCGAGGCCGGCACCACGATGCGCTGCATCGGCACGGCGTTGGAAAGGTCGTTCATGGCGGTATCCACGGAAAGGTCAGTCATGGGAGATACGGTTGCGCAGCAGGAAGCCGCGAGCGGCGAGGCTGACCAGCAACACGAAGACAGTCAGCACCAGGGCACCTGCCCAGGCCAGCACCTGCCAGGATTCGTACGGGCTGCCGGCGAACTGGTTCATCACCACCGGCACCGAGGCCATCGGCTGGAACACGTTGCTGTTCCAGTACTGGTTGCCGAACGCGGTGAACAGCAGCGGTGCGGTCTCGCCGGAAATGCGGGCCAGCGCCAGCAGGATGCCGGTGATGATGCCGGCCGAGGCACTGCGGTACAGCACCTGCACGATCACCTTCCACTGCGGGATGCCCAGCGACAGGGCGGCTTCGCGCATCTGCGAAGGCACCAGGCGCAGCATCTCGTCGGTGGTACGCACCACCACCGGCAGCACGATGAAGGCCAGCGACAGCGCACCTGCGAACGCGGAGAAGCTGCCGCCGGTCTGCATCACGTACAGGGTGTAGACGAACAGGCCCAGCACGATGGACGGCGCCGACAGCAGGATGTCGTTGACGAAGCGGACCACGGTGCCGGCCTTGCGGGCGTTGCCGTACTCGGCCAGCCAGGTGCCGGCCAGCACGCCCAGCGGGGTGCCGATGCCGATCGCCAGTGCACACATCACCGCACTGCCGAAGAAGGCATTGGCAAGACCGCCTTCCTGCATCGGCGGCGGTGTCATCTTGGTGAACAGGTCCAGGTTGATGCCGGCCAGGCCCTTGGAGGCCAGGGTGAACAGGATCCAGCCGAGGAAGAACAGGCCGAACAGCGCAGTGGCGCAGGACATCGCGATGGCGATGACATTGCCGATGCGGCGGCGCAGGTACAGGGAGTCAGCGGTGCTGGACATCAGTTGCCCTCCTTGCGGGACAGGCGCATCAGCATCAGGCGGGCGATGGCGAGCACCACGAAGGTGACGATGAAGAGGACGAAGCCGAGCAGCAGCAGCGCCGAGCGGTAGGTTTCAGTGGCCTCGCCGAAGTCGTTGGCGATCAGCGCGGCGATGGTAGTGCCCGGTTCCAGCAGCGACGGCGACAGGCGCACGCTGTTGCCGATCACGAAGGCCACCGCCATCGTCTCGCCCAGTGCGCGGCCGAGGCCGAGGAACACGCCACCGATCACCGCCGAGCGGGTGTAGGGCAGCACGATGTCCCAGCTCACTTCCCACTTGGTGGAACCCAGCGCGTAGGCCGATTCCTTCAGGCGCGTCGGCACGGTCAGGAACACTTCGCGCATCACCGAGGAGATGAAGGGGATGACCATGATCGCCAGCACGAAGCCGGCGGTGAGCATCCCGATGCCCAGCGGCGGGCCCTGGAAAACCGGACCGATGATCGGCCATTCGCCCAGGGTTTCGTTGAGGAACGGGGTGACGTACTCGGTCATCACCGGCACCAGCACGAACAGGCCCCACATGCCGTAGATGATCGAGGGAATGCCCGCCAGCAGTTCGATGGCGGTACCGACCGGACCCCGCAGCCAGCGCGGTGCCACTTCGGTGAGGAAGAAGGCGATGCCGAAGCTCACCGGCACGGCGATGACCATCGCGATCAGCGCGGTGACCAGGGTGCCGTAGATCGGGGCGAGGGCGCCGAACTTGTTTTCGACCGGATTCCAGTCGGAAGAGAAGAAGAAGCTCAGGCCCTGCACCTGCAGGGCGTGGCGACCACCCCACAGCATCGACAGTGCGGCGCAGGCCAGTGCGATCAGGACGAAGATGACGGTGCCGACCAGCACCCATCGGAACAGTTTGTCGTTGCGGGCATCACGCGTATCACGCGTGGACGGGGCGGCTACAGGCTGGGCGATGGCATTCATGGGGACGGCAGGGCCAGGAAGGGGCGGGGCAGCACGATGTTCAGGAGACGGTGCCCGCACGTGGCGGGCACCGTCGGTTCCATCACTTCAGTTCGGTCGCCCAGTAGGCTTCGATCTGCTTGACCAGCTCGGCCGGCAGCGGCACGTAGTGCAGTTCGTTGGCCTGGGTCTGGCCGCTTTCGAAGGCCCACTTGAAGAAGGCCAGCGCATCCTGGTTGCGCTTGGCATCCTTCGGCTTCTTCTGCATCAGCATGAAGTTGGTGGCAGTGATCGGCCACGCCTGCTCGCCCGGTGCGTTGGTGATGACCAGGTTGAAGTCCTTGGCGCTGGCCCAGTCGGCGCTGGCAGCAGCGGCGGCGAAGGTTTCAGCGTTCGGCTGCACCCAGGTGCCGGCGGCGTTCTGCAGCGAGGCGTACGGCATCGCGTTCTGCAGGGCGTAGGCCAGTTCGACGTAGCCGATGGAACCCTTGATCTGCTTCACGTACGAAGCGACGCCTTCATTGCCCTTGCCACCCACGCCGTCCGGCCACTGCACCGAGGTACCTTCGCCGACCTTGCTCTTCCACTCCGGGTTGACCTTGGACAGGTAGTTGGAGAAGTTGAAGGTGGTGCCGGAACCGTCCGAACGGTGGACGATGGTGATCTTGCCGTCCGGCAGGGTCACGCCCGGGTTGGCGGCGACGATGGCCGGGTCGTTCCAGGTCTTGACCTTGCCCAGGAAGATGTCGGCGAGCAGGGCGCCACTGAGGCGCAGCTTGCCGGCTTCCAGGCCGTCGATGTTGACCACCGGCACCACGCCACCGATGGCCGACGGGAACTGGGCCAGGCCGGCCTGGGCCAGCTCGTCGCTGCTCAGCGGCTTGTCGGACGAACCGAAATCAACGGTGCCGGCCTTGATCTGGGCGATGCCACCACCGGAACCGATCGACTGGTAGTTGATCTTGGCGCCGGTGGCGGTGTTGTAGTCGGCCGACCACTTGGACACCAGCGGGAAGATGAAGGAGGCGCCAGCACCGGAGACCTCAGCGGTCACCTTGTCGCCGGCAGCGGCCGGAGCAGCGGCGCCGTCAGCGGCCGGCTGCTGTGCGGCCTGCTTGTCGCCACCGCAGGCAGACAGGCCCAGGGCGATGGCCAGGGAAAGGGCGGCAAGGCTGGCCGAGTGCAGTTTCATGGTCACTCCATAGCGGGGTAGAGCCGACGGTGTCGGCGGATGCGGCTATGAAATGATGTTTTTGTTACAGCCGTATGACGTCCATGACAGAGGTGTCCTGGATCACGTTCTGGCAAGGGTTTCACAGCGTTGGCCGGCCCCAGGCGGGGTCCCGGAGACCACGGATCTGCGCACCGATATGGCAATGGAGGCAGGGTAGAGCCGAGCCCATGCTCGGCTGCCCGCGAGGCCAGACCAGATGCAGCCGAGCATGGGCTCGGCTCTACAGATGCTCCTGCATGACCCCATCGCCGCAACAACACATCAACGGAAGCGCAGCGCTCTTCACGACCAACCCAACAAACCAACCGCACAAAAAAGAAGAGCGCCGGACCCCGAAGGATCCAGCGCCCGGTGGGGCCGGCGGGGGAGAGAGGACCCGCCGACCCCGTTCCTGCGGGGGAACGCCTTGCAACGAAACTCAGTACTTCAGGTTCTGCGTCCAGTAGGTCTCGATCTGGCGCACCAGTGCGTCCGGCAGCGGCACGTAGTCCAGCTGCTTGGCCTGCGCATCGCCATTCTTGTAGACCCAGCGGAAGAACTCCTGGGTGGCCTTGGCGCCAGCCACGTTCTTCGGCTGCTTGCGCACCAGGATGAAGTTGGTGGCGGTGATCGGCCATGCGTCAGCGCCCGGGGCGTTGGTCATCACCAGGTAGAAGTCACGGGCGTTGGCCCAGTCGGCGCTGGCCGCGGCCGCCGAGAACGAGGCGTCCGACGGCTGCACGATCTTGCCGGCTGCGTTCTTCATCGCCGCGTAGGACATCTTGTTCTGCAGCGCGTAGGACAGTTCGACGTAGCCGATGCCGCCCTTGATCTGCTTCACGTAGGCAGCAACGCCTTCGTTGCCCTTGCCGCCGATGCCGGCCGGCCACTGCACCGAGGTGCCTTCACCGACCTTGCTCTTCCACTCCGGGCTGACCTTGGACAGGTAGTTGACGAAGTTGAAGGTGGTGCCCGAGCCGTCCGAACGATGGACGATGGTGATCTTGCCGCTGGGCAGGGTCAGGCCGCTGTTCAGGGCTGCAATGGCCGGGTCGTTCCAGGTGGTGATCTTGCCCAGGAAGATGTTGGCCAGGGTCGGACCGTCCAGCTTCAGCGCGCCCGGGGCGACGCCCGCGACGTTGATCACCGGCACCACGCCGCCGATCACCGACGGGAACTGGGCCAGGCCGGCGGCAGCCAGCTCTTCCGGCTTCAGCGGCGCATCGGACGATCCGAAGTCCACGGTCGCAGCCTTGATCTGGGCGATACCACCGCCGGAACCGATCGACTGGTAGTTGACCTTCTTGCCGGTGGCGGTGCTGTAGTCGGCGGACCACTTGGACATCACCGGATAGATGAACGAAGCGCCCGCGCCGGTGACATCGGCGGCGTTGGCGGCGAACACGGACGACGCGGCCAGAATGGCGACGGCGGCGCGCGACTTGAAGGCGTGGATCACGGGAGAGACTCCTGGGGTGGTCGAGGGGCGGCTGCCCGACGTTTCGGTGCACATTCCATAACGGTTCCATGACACGCCCGCGTCTGTCATATGACGCGGACATGACAGCCGTCATGGCGCTGCCGACGCCTCCCTTTCAGAGCCCGCGCAACGCCTCCGGAACGGCATAGCGGCCGTCGCTGGGCAGCAGTGTCCAGTGCTGCGCAGGAGCCGTCGTGTCGGTTGCATGGCAGTCATCACCCGCAGCGACGCTGATCGTATCGGTGCGCTTTTCGCGTACCAGGATCGGTGCCAGGCCAGGGCGAGTGCTGCTGCCCATTTCCAGCGTGCGCTCGAAGCGGCTGAACTCGCCGGCGCAGCGCGTATCCCATTCGCCGCGACTGCCGCTGACGGCCAGCGGGGCAAGCACCCGGCGCAGCTGTCGGCCATTGCGCACGAACAACTGCAGTTCGGTCTGTGCGAACGGGTTGGGGCCTGAGCTGCCGCTGTAGTCCATGCGCACGCCAAACGCGCGGGTGGCCGGATCCAGTTGCCAGCGTGCGGTGTCCAGGCGGAGTCCGGTGAAGCGCAGCGCATCACTGCTGACCGCATCGGCCACGCGGGTCCAGGCCAGCGGCTGGCCACTGGCGGTGTCGATCAGCAGCAGGTCCAGGTCGCCACCGCGCACGTCTTCCGAGGCGGGCTCGGTCCATTGCGCGACGGCCAGCAGGGTCGTGCCGGGTTGTGCGGGCCACGCACGGCAGGCGGTGCTGTCGGCATCGGTGAAGCGTGCCGTCACTGGCAACGTGCCAGCCGGCAACTGCCGATACGCGGCCTCGCGCACGGCCTCTGCATCGTCACAGGCGAGCGCGGTGGCGGGCAGCGCGGCGAGCAGGGCAGCGCACAGCAGGCGGCGCAGGCGGAGGGGAGTGGGCATCCCGAAGGTCCATGTCGACAGGGCAGGGCATCATCGCGCGGCCGCCGCCTGCCCACAACGACGAAGGCACGGCCGGAGCCGTGCCTTCGTTCGAACGCGTGCTTCCGGTCTTACCAGAAGAACTGCGCGCGGGCTTCCAGGATGTTCGGATCGTCGTTGACGAAACCACGGGCGGTCGAGCTGTACTTCTTGCTGTCGACCATCACGTAGTTGAGCATCAGCTTGAAGTTCGAGCGCCAGTACCAGTTGGCGCCAACGGTCCAGATGTCCATCTTGCCGCCGAGCACGCCATCGACGATCGGCGGACGGCCGGCCACCGGGTTGGCAGCGAGGTTGCCATCGTTCAGATCCATGTGGTCGTAACGCAGGCCCAGCTGCCACTGGCCGCCGGCCGGGTTGTTCGGCAGGCCGGTGCCCGGGGTGCCGCCCTTGTAGCTCCAGCTTTCGCCGGTGACATTCCACACGCCGCTGACGTAGTAGCCGTCGGTGGTGTAGTTGTCATGGGCATAACGCTTGGCCTTGCTGGTGTAGTACTCGGCCTGGGCCTTGAACGGACCCTGGAAGTACATCGCTTCGGCGCCGATGGTGCTGACGCGGTCGGTGTCGGTCATGTTGCCGCCATCGATCAGGCGCGCGGTGGCCAGGTCAGCGTTCGGGCGGGCACGCACGCGCAGGGTGTCTGCGTCGGTGTCGTAGTCCACGTAGCTCAGGCCGAAGTGCAGGACCTGGCCCTTCTCGTTGATCGGGGCCCAGGTGCCACGCGCGCCGTAGCCGCTGCCGTGGGCCAGGTTGCGGGTCAGTTCGCGGCCGAAGGCGCTGGCGGTGACCGACCAGTTGTCCTGGCCGTAGCTGTACGCGCCGCCGAGGCGACGGGCGATGGCATAGGTGTTGGTGACCGCAGCCTTGGAGATGAAGTCGTTGTTCTTGGTGCTGGACAGCTCTTCCAGGCTGTTGGGCTGCTTGAACTGGCCGACCTGGATGAAGTGGTTGGCGTTGCCCAGCAGCTTGTACTTCACGTTGGTGTCGAGGAACTTGTCGGCCTTGGCGTCATAGCCGACCACCCACTCCACGTTGCCCGGGCCCTTGCCCTTCAGCACCAGCTCGGCGCGACGCAGTTCGAACTCGCTGTTCTTGCCGTTGCCGGCGTCACCGCCGTTGAGGTCCACGACGTCATTGTCGTACCAGTTGCCGTCGGCCTGGACCAGGCCTTCGAAGGTGATTTCCGAACCGCCGATCACATCGATGGCGACTTCGGCGTGGGCGGCCGGCACATACAGCGCAGCAGCCACGGCGACCGTCAGGAGTTGGTGATGCAGTTTCATGGAGAGGAGCCTTGCAGGCAGGTGGGAAGATGCGCGCAGGCTAAAACGTGAAGATTGCGTAAATGTGACAGTTCGCGCACGGCCGCGATCCGCCGCAGGCCCCGTCGCGGCTGGGCCTGCCATTGGAACCGGTTACGTATGACGCCCGGATTGCGCCCCGGTTGCAGTAGATCCACGCCATGCAAGGCTGGTGTTTCCGTGCATCCACGTCATGCGCGGATACCGCCATCACTCGGCGAGGGTCTTGTCCTTGAACCGGCAAAGATCGGCAATCACGCACCCCGGGCAATCCGGTTTGCGTGCTTTGCACACGTACCGTCCGTGCAGGATCAGCCAGTGGTGCGCATCCAGCAGGAACTCGGCGGGTATCGCTTTGACCAATCGATCTTCGACCTCGCGCACGTTCTTTCCTGGCGCAAGTCCAGTGCGGTTGGCGACACGGAAGATATGCGTGTCCACCGCCATCACCGGTTCGCCGAAGGCGGTGTTGAGTACCACGTTGGCGGTCTTGCGACCGACACCGGGCAGGGCCTCCAGTGCATCGCGATCGCGTGGCACTTCGCCGCCGTGCTTCTCCAGCAGCAGCGCGCAGGTGGCGATCACGTTCTTCGCCTTTGCGTTGAACAGGCCGATGGTGGCGATGTACTTCTTCAGTCCCTCTTCGCCCAGGGCGAGGATCTTCGCCGGCGTGTTGGCAACCGGGAACAGGCGACGGGTGGCCTTGTTGACGCCGACGTCGGTGGCCTGCGCCGACAGTGCGACCGCCACCAGCAGTTCGAACGGCGAACTGTATTCCAGCTCGGTCTTCGGATGCGGGTTGAGTTCGCGCAGGCGGGTGAACATTTCCACCACGTCGGCACGCGGCATCGTACCGCCGCGGCGCGCAGGTGCGCGCGCGGTCTTCTTCGCGGTCGCCATTACTGCTCCTTGCCGGCGGCGCGGGCCTTGGCCCGGGCGAGGATGGCGGCCGCTGCGGCAGGCAGGGCGGGTTTTGCGTCCGGCGCCGGGGCGGGCGTGCGACGCGCATCACGCTCGGCCTCGCGTCGGGCCAGGCGCACCGCGCGTGCGCGGAAACGTTCGCGCGCGGCCCAGGCACGCTGCAGTTGCAGCTGCATCTGGCAGAGGCGGTCGGGCAGGTCTGGATGGTCGGGCAGCAGCCGGTCATCGCCAGCGCGCACGACGTAGTCCATCAGTCCAGCCTGCAGCGCGCCATCAGGATCGTCTGCCTGGACCCGGGCGAACAGCAGCACGGGGTTGGGTCGGGATGCCATGGCGTCAGCGGTTCTGGAAAGCGGGGGGACGGCGCTGCAGGAAGGCGTTGGTGCCTTCGCGCATGTCTTCAGTGGCGAACAGCAGGCCGAACTGCGCACTTTCATATTCCAGGCCGGCGTCCAGGCTGCATTCGCCACCCACGTGCACCGCATCGAGCAGGCCACGCAGCGCCAGCGGCGCCGACTGTGCCAGCTGCCGGGCCAGGGCCTGCACGCGGGCGTCGAGCTCGGCGGCAGGCACCACTTCGTTGACGATGCCCAGGGCCAGCGCGCGTGCGGCATCGATCGGGGTGCCCAGCAGGCACAGCTCCAGCGTGGCCGCGCGTCCACACAGGCGCAGCAGGCGCTGGCTGCCGCCGAAGCCGGGAATCAGGCCGAGATTGATCTCCGGCTGGCCGACCTTGGCGGAATCGGCCGCAATGCGCAGGTGGCAGGCCATGGCCAGCTCCAGCCCGCCGCCCAGCGCAAAACCGTTCACGCGGGCGATCACCGGCTTGGGCATGCGTTCGATGCGGCGCATCAGCGCCTGGCCGAGCAGGGAGAAGTCACGTCCCTGAACCGCGCTCAATGTGTTCATTTCCGCGATGTCGGCCCCCGCCACGAAGGCCTTGGGGCCGGCGCCGGTCAGCACCACCACCCGTACCGCCGTATCGGCGGCGGCGTCGCTGAACGCCTCGGCCAGAGCCTGCAGGGTCGCGGCATTGAGGGCGTTGAGCTTGTCCGGTCGCTGCACGGTAATGGTGCGGATGGCGCCGTCGTCGCTGATGGCGACCGGGTGGGGAGCGGGGGCCTCGGCCACGGGAAACTCCTGGAACGTTAAAAAAAAGTGAGATTGAACTCTGTAAACGCAGACAGGTCATAGCCTGCGTGGTGAGTAGCGGTTACACGTTGTGGCCGTTATCCTAACCCGTCGCCTCAGGGCGGCGCAGAACGTCCCTGAGTTACCACCCCTGGAGAACTGTTTGATGAAGTTGCGTTCTATCGCGGTCGCCGTCGCGGCCCTGGCCCTGACGGGCAATGCCTTCGCCCAGGACATCGCGTCCGAGAAGGGCAAGCTGAGCTACTACTTCGGTTACGACTACGGCAACAACCTGGCGGAGCTGACTGGTCGCGGTGAGCAGCTGGACATCAACTCGGTGGTGAAGGGTCTGCAGGACGCCTACGCCAAGAAGCAGCCGGCGATCACCGCCGAGCAGCTGAAGCCGGCCGTTGAAGCGTTCCAGAAGCGCGAGCAGGGCCGTGCCCAGGCCGCCAAGGCCGAGTACGAAAAGGCTGCTGCCGACAACAAGACCAAGAGCGATCAGTTCATGGCGCAGAACAAGGCCAAGGCGGGCGTGCAGACCCTGCCGAGCGGCGTTCAGTACCGTGTGATCGAAGCCGGCAAGGGTGCCAAGCCGACCCAGGCCAGCACCGTGCAGCTGGAAGTGGCCGGTCCGTTCCCGTACGGCCAGCGTCCGACCGAGGCTCGCCCGGCCCAGCAGATTCCGTCGATCAAGGTCAGCGAAGTCGAAATGAAGGCCATGCGCGAGACCCTGCTGCAGATGCCGGCTGGCTCGAAGTGGGAAGTGTCCCTGCCGCCGGATCAGGCCTATGGTGCCGACCCGCGCACCCCGTTCCCGCCGAACGTGGCTGTGCAGTTCGAGATCAAGCTGATCAGCGTCAAGTAAGAAGAAACAGCGTCAACATCCACGCGCCGGTGATTCCACCGGCGCGTTTTTGTTTCTGCGGTACGCAGCAGCCGTGTGGGCCCATCCCAAATCCAGCTCATTCGCGCTACTGTTGACCGGTGCAAATAATGGAAGAAACGGCGCGTGCTGTCGCAAGCCCCTGCATCAACGTGTGCAAGCTGGATCGCAACCGGCTGTGCGCCGGCTGCGGGCGGCATATCGACGAAATCGCACGGTGGTCGTCGATGAGCGACAGCGAGCGCACCCACATCCTGCAGCGGGTGTTGCCACTGCGCCAACAGCTGCAGCAGTCGCTGCGAGGCTCGCTGGCCGATCACGAGCGCCTGCTGCGCGCGCTGCATCCGCTGGCCGAACCGCCGGCAGGTGACGGCTGGAACCGTAGTGAACTGGATGACCTGCTGCCCCCGGGCCCACCGGTCGAGGCGGCCGTGCTGGCCGGCATCGTCCCGCGCGCCAACGGTGCGCAGGTGATCCTGACCCGGCGTACCGAAACCCTGCGGCAACATGGTGGCCAGGTCGGTTTTCCCGGTGGCCGTACCGAGCCGGATGATCGTGATGCGCTGGCCGCAGCACTGCGCGAAAGCCAGGAAGAAATCGCATTGGCGCCGACGCAGGTGCAGGCACTGGGTTATCTCGATCCGTTCGTGACCATCACCGGCTACCGGGTAACCCCGGTGGTGGCGGTGATCGATCCGGATTTCGTGGCGGTACCGCAGCCCAGCGAAGTGGCCGAGGTGTTCGAAGTGCCGCTGGACTATCTGATGGCCGCCGGCAACCTGCGCCAGGTCGAAATCAACCATCGCGGCCGCGTCCGCCATGTCCTCGAATACGGCTGGCCCGGCCAGCGCATCTGGGGCGCCACTGCGGCCATCCTGTACAACCTGCGTCGCCGCCTGGAGCAAGTGCAATGAAGCGGACCGATCCGCCGTGGACCACCCTCGTCGATGTTGCGACCCTGGCTGCGGTGCTGGGCGATGGGGTACGCGTGGTCGATGCCCGCGCGACCGCAAGCACTGCCGTACGCGTGGTCGATGCACGTGCATCGCTCGCCGATCCGCAGGCGGGCAATGGCCTCTATGCGCAGGGACACATTCCCGGTGCGGTGCATGCCGATCTCAACCGCGACCTGTCCGACCTGACGCGGGTCGGACATGGGCGCCACCCGTTGCCGGACAGCGATGCGTTCGCCACACGGCTGGGGCAATGGGGCATCGGCCCCGACACGCAGGTGGTGGTGTATGACGGCAGCGATGGCAGCATGGCCGCTGCGCGACTGTGGTGGCTGCTGCGCCTGATCGGGCACACGAAGGTGGCTGTCCTTGATGGCGGCATCGCTGCCTGGCAGACCGCCGGCCAGCCGCTGGCGACCGGCAGCAGCGAGGTCGCGGCGTTGCCCGCATATCCGGGGCGTTTCGATACCAGCCAGATTGCCAGCGTCGAAGAGGTCGAGTCGCGCCTGAAGCATGCTCCGGGCTGGCTGGTCGACGCCCGCGCAGGCGAGCGTTTCCGTGGCGAGGTGGAGCCGCTGGACCCGGTCGCCGGCCATGTGCCGGGGGCAGTCAATCGACCGTTCGCATTGAACGTGATGGACGGCCGACTGCGCGACGCACAGGAACTGCGCGCCGAACTGCAGGGCGTGATCGGCAACCAGGACCCGCAGCGCGTGGTCCTGATGTGTGGCTCGGGTGTGACCGCCTGCCATCTGCTGCTGGCGATGGAAAGTGCGGGCCTGTCCGGCGCGCGCATCTATGCCGATTCCTGGAGTGGCTGGGTCAGCGACAGCAGTCGCCCGGTGGCTACCGGCGCCTGAGCGAAGCGGGCAGATCGATTTGACGTTCATCCACGCATGGCGTGGATCTACTGGCCACCGGTTCATATCCGGGGCAGAGCCCCCTGAGTCAGGGGGCGGCCGCGAAGCGGCGGGGGTGTGGGAGCTGGTAAGCGGGGCCCGCGGTTCGCGCAGCGAAGCGTGGGAGCGACAGCGCGTATGCGATGGCGTGCACCCAGGGCGCAGCCCTGCCGATCACCCCAGCGGCTGCAGCGGCACCTTGGCCAGGATCCGCTGCCACGGGAACAACGGGCCCGGATCGCGCTTGCGCGCCACGGTCACGGCCGGGTCGTCACTGGCAGGTACCTGCTCCAGGTCCAGCTGGTCGTGGCCGGCGATCTGCCGTAGCGAGGGGTACTGCAGCACCAGCGCCTGCAGCAACCGCTCCAACGCCAGCAGCTGCGCTTCGGTGTAGGGCTCGTCCATCGCCTGGTGGCGGCTGTCGAGCCAGTGCGGGTAGCGCCCCGAATTGACCAGTTCGATGCCCACCGAATCGGCATTCATGCCGCGCACGTGGTGGGCGATGCGCTCCGGCGCCACGTACTGCACCACGCTGCCGTCGCGGTCGATGTAGAAATGCCCGCTGTTGCCGGCACCGCTGTCGTACAGCACGCGCTCGCCGTACTCCCGGGCAGTCGCCAGGTCGGGCAGTTCGGTGCAGTGGATCACCACCATCGCCAGGCTGGATGGATCGCGCACGGGCAGGCGGTCGTGGTAGGGCAGCGGCTGCAGCTGCAGGCCGGGCAGGAGCGGGTTGGGCATGCGGCGATGCTAGCATTGCCGAATGAAACTGCCTTCCTTTCTGCTGTCGGTCCGCTCCGTGGGAGCGCACGCATGAGCCGCGGTCACTGCATCCTGTCGCACGGCTTCGAGAGCGGCCCGGAGGCGACCAAGGTCGCCGCCCTGGCCGAGGTCGCCGAGCGCCTGGGCTGGACCCATGAACGCCCCGATTACACCGACCTGGACGCGATGAGCGAGGTCAGCCGCGTTGGTGACGTGCGCACCCGCCTGCAGCGCCTGATCGAGCGCACTGCCGCTGCTGCCGCGCAGGGGCCGGTGGTGCTGGCCGGCTCCAGCCTGGGCGCTTACATCTCGGCCATCGCCTCGCTGCAGGTACCGGTGGCCGGTCTGTTCCTGATGGTGCCGCCCACCACCATGGGCCCGATGCCGGCGCTGGATGCCGCACCGGTGCCGACCACGGTGGTGCAGGCCTGGCATGACGAGGTGGTGCCCGCCGCCGGGGTCATCGCCTGGGCGCAGGCGCGCTCGGCGCAGCTGCTGCTGGTGGACGACGGCCATCGCCTGGAGCACCACGTCGAGGCCTCCGCGCAGGCCTTCGAGCGCCTGCTGCGGCAGCTGTGAAGCCCGGGCGCACGGCGCGCCCGCCCGCATTGACTACAATGGCAGCCCCGCCGCCCCCGGCGCGGGCCTGCCGGCCGTGCCTACGGCCCTCCCTTCCGAATGGCCCGGCTCCCTGCCGCGCCTGACCACCTGCGAACCGATCCCGTGAAATTTTTTGTCTCCTGCGCCAAGGGCCTGGAATACCTGCTTGCCGATGAGCTGTCGGCCCTCGGCCTGGAAAAGGCCACTGCCACCATCGCCGGCGTCAATGCCGATGGCGAACTGGAGCAGGCGCTGCGGATCGTCATGTGGTCGCGGCTGGCCAGCCGCGTACTGTGGCCGATCGACGAATTCGAATGCCCGGACGAGCAGGCGCTGTATGACGGCGTGCGCGCGCTGCCTTGGCACGAACACATCAAGCCGGAGATGACCTTGGCGGTGGACGCGCACGTGTCCGGCGACAAGATCACCCATGCCCGTTTTGCCGCGCAGCGGATCAAGGACGCCATCGTCGACCGCATGCGTGACGAAGGGCTCGAGCGCCCCTCGGTCAACACCGATCTGCCGGATGTGCGCGTCAACCTGTCGCTGCGCAAGGGCCGCGCCTCGCTGTCGATCGACCTCGGTGGTGGCCCGCTGCACCGCCGTGGCTGGCGCGGTGCTGCCCATGACGCGCCGTTGAAGGAAAACCTGGCTGCCGCGCTGCTGATGCGTGCACAGTGGCCGCGCCTGCATGCTGCCGGTGGCGGCCTGCTGGACCCGATGTGCGGCAGCGGCACCCTGCTGATTGAAGGCGCGCTGATGGCCGCCGACGTCGCTCCCGGCCTGATGCGCCATGGCAGCCTGCCGCCGAGCCGCTGGCTGGGCTTCGACAAGGCGGCCTGGAAAACCATCCAGAGCGAAGCGCGTGATCGCGAAGCGGCCGGCTTGGCCGCGCTGAAGCCGGTCGTCCACGGCAGCGACATCGACCCGGTGGCGATCCAGGCGGCACGCGAGAACGCGGAAGTGGCCGGCGTCGCCCATGCCATCCGCTTCACCCGCGCCGATGTGGCCGACCTGCCCACCCCGGAGCAGGAGATCGGCGCGGTGGTCTGCAACCCGCCGTATGACGAGCGCCTGGCCGCCGATCCGGCGCTGTATCGCAAGCTGGGCAATGCCCTGCAGAAGGCGGTGCCGCAGTGGCGCGCCAGCCTGCTGTGCGGCAATGACGAACTGGCCTTCGCTACCGGCCTGCGTGCGGGCAAGAAGTACCAGATGTTCAATGGTGCACTGGAATGTGCACTGATCGTCTGTGACCCGATTGCGGTGCCGGGTCGCGATCCGGCACAGGTGCGCGAGCTGAGCGAAGGCGCGCAGATGGTGGCCAATCGCCTGCGCAAGAACCTGAAGAAGTTCAAGAGCTGGCGCGCGCGCGAAGGCATCACCTGTTTCCGCGCCTACGATGCCGATCTGCCGGAATACGCAGCGGCCATCGACGTGTACGAAGAGGATGGAGGTCAACGCCGCACGTTCCTGCACGTGCAGGAGTACGCCGCACCGGCGGCGATTCCCGAGAACGACGTGCGCCGTCGCCGCAATGAACTGCTGGCCGCTGCGCGCGAGGTGTTCGGCGTACCGCCGGAACAGGTGTCGATGAAGTCGCGCGAACGTGGCAAGGGCGGCAGCAAGTACGGCCGTTTCGAGCAGCGTGATGAGTTCCTCGTGGTACGCGAGAACAACGCGCTGCTGCAGGTGAACCTGTTCGATTACCTTGATACCGGCCTGTTCCTCGACCATCGCCCGCTGCGTCGCCTGATGGCCGAGCAGGCGCGCGGCAAGCGTTTCCTCAACCTGTTCTGCTACACCGGCGTGGCCAGCGTGCAGGCGGCGGTGGCCGGTGCGGCCAGCACCACCAGCGTCGACCTGTCGGCCACCTACCTGCAGTGGTGCTACGACAACCTGGCCTTGAACGGGCAGGGCGGCAATCAGCACCTGCTGGTGCAGGCCGATGCAATGGCATGGCTGGAAGGCGATCGCGGCCAGTACGACGTGATCTTCTGCGACCCGCCGACGTTCTCCAACTCGGCCCGCGCCGAGGACTTCGACGTGCAGCGCGAACAGGTGAAGATGCTGCGTGCCGCCGTCGCACGACTGGCGCCGGGTGGCGTGCTGTACTTCTCCAACAACTTCCGCCGCTTCAAGCTGGAAGAGAACGCCATCGCCGAATTCGCCCAATGCCGCGAGATCAGCGCCAGCACCATCGGCCCGGATTTCGAGCGCAACGCACGCATCCATCGTGCGTGGGAGCTGAAGCGCCTGGCGTGAACCGACGTCTGGGGTCGGATCCCCTGCGCCTAGCGCAGGGGCTCTGACCCCATCAAGGTCGGTAGATCCACGCCATATGTCGATGGCGGTACGTACCTGGGGTCAGAGCCCTTGCGCTGCACGCAAGGGATCCGACCCCGGCGGCTTCTGCTACAACAACGCCACCACCAACCCGATTACCGGCAGCGCGACCGCCAGCGGTGCGATCCATTTCGGCCGGTACGGATACAGCGCGAACGCCAGCACGATGCCACCCAGCGTAAGCGCGCCGAGCCACAGCACCGGGCCCATCGCCCAGCCCTGGTCGACCACGCACAGGGCGAACGCCACGGTCAGCAGCACCCAGCCCAGCACCCGCCATTGCATGCGCCGTACCGGTGACGCCGCTGCCTTGCCGTGCAGTTCCTGCTGGTGCTTTTCCATCGCCAGCGACAGCGCGGTGAACGCTGTGAACGACAACCCCAGTACCAGCAGCATCATGCGCTGGCCTCCGCTTCCACTGCATCGGCCGGTGCCTTCGTCGCTGCAGTGGCCGCCGCGCGCTTCTTCTTCTCGGCGGCACTCAGCGGCGGCGTCCAGCGCTGCATGCGCCAGCCGCACAGGGCCAGCATCGCGCCGAAGGCGATCATCGACAGATCGAAACCGGCCAATGCCCAGTCACCGTTGAACAGGGTCACGCCCAGGTGCGCGTGGGTGGTCAGCGCGTTCACTACCGGGATCAGCGCGAACGCGGCCGCGCCGATGTACAGCTGCCACGCCCACATCATCCGCTTGGGCCAGATGAAGGCCGCCAGCAGCGACGCGCCCCACGCGTAGAAGAATACGTTCGCCTCGGCGTTGGAGCGCTCGGCCAGGCCCAGCGGCAGCAGCCGGTTGCCCCAGAAATAGGCGGCAAAGGCGATCGGCAGGCCGGCCACGGCGCCGATGTTCAGTGCATCGACCAGGCGCAGGCCGAAGCCGGTGCGACCGCTCTTGGCATGCTTCGGACGCTCCTTCACCGCCCACAGCACCACGCCGCTGGCCACCATCAGGCAGCCGGTGAGGCCGGACAGGAAGAACAGGGCGCGTACGCCCCAATCGGCGAAGCGTGCCAGGTGCAGGCCATACAGCACGCCACGGGTGGCGGTGGCGCCACCGGAAGGCGGGGTTTCCTGCAGCAGCGCGCCACTGACCATGTCGTAGCGCAGCGCGGGCGTATCGATGGACAAACGCTTGCCGTCGCGCTGGCGGATGTCGATCACCGCATTGGCAGCACCGGGGTTGGCAACGCTGAAACCAGCGACCTCGGTTCCGTGCCAGTGCGTGCGGGCACTGTCCAACAGCTGCCGCAGCGGTAGCGGTGCAGCCTTGCCTTCGGCGGGCGCGGTGACTTCGGGCAGGCCACCGAAGGCCTCCGCGTAGAAGGCATCCTGGTCGGTACCGTAGGCCGCGTTCACTCCCCACGGCAGGTACATGATCATCAACGTGACGATGCCGGTGTAGGTGATCATCGCGTGGTAGGGCAGGGCCATCACCGCGCTGACGTTGTGGAAGTCCAGCCAGGAGCGCAGGCTCTTGTCTTTCCGGAAGGTGAAGAAGTCCTTGAAGATCTTCTTGTGGGTGATCACGCCGGTGATGATCGCCACCAGCATGAACATCGCGCAGAAGCCCACCAGGTAGCGCGCCCACAGTACCGGGATGTAATGCAGGTCGAAGTGCAGGCGGTAGAAGAAGTCGCCGCCACGGGTCTCGCGGGCCTTCAGCTCGGTGCCGGTGTTGGGGTCCAGGGTGGCATCGCCGAAGGCGCCGCGGCGTCCCTTGCTCGGATCGGCCAGTGCCTCTGGCAACCGCCAGAACATCTGCATGGCCGGATTGCGCGGCTGCGGCAGGGTGACGAACCAGCTCTCGGCCTGTGGTGCATTGGCCAGCAGGTAGTCGGCCGCGCGCTGCGCCGCTTCGTCGGTGCTGACCGTGCTGCGCGGCAGTTCCGGGCGCATCCAGCGGCTGATTTCCTCGCGGTAGTAGCTGGCGGTGCCGGCCATGAAGATCAGCAGCAGCAGCCAGCCGACCAGCAGGCCGGTCCAGGTGTGCAGCCAGGCCATGGATTGGCGGAATCCATTCTTCATGCCCACGCTCCCAGCAGGCGCGAAACGCCGGCCATCAGCAGGGTGGGGGCGAGAATGCCGACCCAGGCGCGCAGCGCACTGCGGGTGGCGAACGCCCACAGCGCCGCACAGGCGGCGACCAGGATCGCCAGCAGCATGCCGGTCAGTACGGCCTGGCCGCGCGCGCCCGGCAGTGCCAGCGCGCAGAACACGGTGGTCATCGAGGCAAGCGCGTAGCCGCCGAAGATGGCGGCCAGCGATCGGGACAGCACGCCCCATCGCGGGTTGGCGAAGAAGGTGCTGGGGCGGGGGCTGGCGGTTGCGGGCGAGCGGTCCACGGCGGTCCTGCAGGTTGAATGAAAGAGGACCGGCGCACCGAAGCGCGCCGGGGTTGGCCATCCGTGGCCGGGGCCGGTCGCAGAACCGGCGCCATCCATCAGATCGTCAGAGCTTCCAGCGCAGCGTCATCATCACGTTGCGCGGTTCGCCCCAGTACACGCCGTCGTAGAAACCGACGCGGTTGTAGTACTTCTTGTCCAGCAGGTTGTTCACGTTCACCTGGGCGCTGAAGTTCTCGTTGAAGCGATAGCCGGCCGACAGGTTGAGCAGGTAGATGTCACCCTGTTCGATCGCCACGCGGTCGCGCTTGCCGCTGACCAGGAAGTCCTCGCGCGGCTTGTTGCTCAGGCTCCAGATGCCGCTCTGCCAGGTCGCGCCGCCACCAATCCAGAAGCGGCCTTCGGCACCACCCGGGCGCCAGCTGGCGTTGAGGCGGAACAGATCGACCGGAACGGTGGTGTTCTGGCGAACGCCCAGCGCATTGCGGCTGACGGTGTGGGTGAACCCGGTCGACAGGTTCCAGTGCTCGCCCAGGCTGCCCTGCGCTTCGATTTCCCAGCCCTTCACCTTGTTACCCTTGCCGGTGGAGCGGTAAGCGCTGATGCCACCGGGCAACGAGTTTTCCGGCACCGAATCATCCAGCTCGGCGACGTTGTCCTTCTCGCCCTTGAACACCGCGACCGAGGTGTTGAGCAGGCCATCGAAGAACTCGGCCTTGAGTCCGGCTTCCCACATGTCACCGACGACCGGTTCGAGGTAGTTGTTGGCCTTGTCGCGGTAATTCTGCGGCTGGAAGATGTCGGTGTAGCTGACGTAGCCGCTGAAGTAACGGTTGAAGTCGTAGATGAAGCCCGCGTACGGGGTGAGCGAGTCGTCCGGCTTGTAGCCACCGCGGGTGGTACCGGTCAGGCGGCCGGCGGCGTCGTGGGTGTAGTTCCAGCTGCGCGTTTCCCAGCTGCCGTAGCGGGCGCCGAGCACGGCGGTCAGCGGCTCGGCCAGCTGCAGGCGTGCGGCCAGGTAGGCGGCACGCTGGCGCAGTTCGTCTTCCGAGGCGAGATAGCCCAGGCGGGTGACCTGCAGCGGCGCGACGTCGCCGTTCCAGCTGCGCCAGTCCGGCACACGTTCGTAGTTGGCCGGATAAGCGGCGGTTTCACTCGCAGGCACTTCGCCCTTGCGCACCGACTGGCCGAAGCCGAACACCAGCTCGTGTTCGCGGCCGAACAACTGGAACGGACCGCCGACGTTGAAGTCGAACACCTGCATGTCGCCGTTTTCACCGAAGCTGCCGACGAAGGCAGAGATGCCACTGCCATCGGCACGCGGGTAACCGGACGCGCCGTACCAGACCGCGCCGTCGGTCTCGCGCTTGGAGCGGGTGTAGGCGAATTTCGCGGCCCAGCCATGGCCCAGCTGCTGTTCGAGGCGGGCGAACGCGCTTTTTTCGATGATCGGCCAGCTGCTCCAGCGCGCCGACAGGTTGGTCGAGCGCGGCAGGTTGGCCGGCTTGCCATCGGCGCCCCAGTACGGCACCACGCCCCAGGTCACGCCCGTAGTGCGCGGCGACTGGTACTCGTAGCCGGCTTCCAGCAGGGTGGTGTCGGTGATGTCGGCCTGGACGATGCCGTAGAAGACGTCCTTGTCCAGCTTGTACACATCGCGGAACGAATCGCTCTGCTGCTTGGCAGCGACCACGCGGGCGCGGATGCGGCCATCCAGGGCGATGGGACCGCCGAGGTCGGCTTCCAGGCGCTGGTTGCCCCAGCGGCCGAGCGTCAGGTTGGCGCTCATCTGGAACGTATCGGTGGGGCGCTTGCGGACGAAGTTGATGGTGCCCGACGGATCACCGGCACCGGTGGTCAGGCCGGTGGCACCACGCACCACTTCGATGCGGTCGTAGATCACGCTGTCGGTGTTGGTCTTGATGTAGCCACCGAAGGTGTTGAGCATGCCATCGACCTGGAAATTGGTGATGTTGTACCCGCGCGAAACGTAGTTGATGCGTTCGCTGTCGGTGACCGACACCGCTACGCCGGTGACCTGGCCCATCACATCGGACAGGGAGAACAGGCCCATGTCGTCCAGCCGCTGCCGGGTCACCACGGTCATCGACTGCGGGGTGTGACGCAGTGACAGGCCGAGCTTGGTTGCGGTGCTGGCCCGCTTGACGGTGTAGCTGTCGGCAATGTCGCCATCGGCAGTGACCTGGACGGTGTCCAGGGTGCGCGCAGAGGGGTCGGCAGAACCTTCCTCAGCGTGTGCCAGCGGTGCGATCAACAGTGCGGTCACGGCCAGGGCCAGCAGGGTTGGACGGGGAGTAGTCAGGAGCGATGCCATCGGTGCGATTCCATGCAGGACAAAAAACAGGCGATGGCAAACGCACCCATGGCAGCCATGCGCTCCGCGCACGTCGCCCAGCGTGATTCCCATCGACGGTGCGCCACCTGCGGCAGGCAGGCGACCCAGTGGTCGGGGGATGTACACGGGCGAAGGGGCGGGTGGGCGCGTGCTTCCGTGCCCCGCTTGGCTAAGCGTACAACCGATCAGTAAATGATAGGCATTCGCATTTCGTTAAGCAAGCGTGACAGCCTCGGTCATCCACGCATGGCGCTGATACAACGAGATCGAGGGACACTGTCGAAGGCGGGGCGCTGTGGGGTTGCGGGGTGTGAGCCGCATGGATGCGGCGACCAAGCCCCCAGGGACGGGTTCACGGCGGCCCCGCAACCCCACAGCTCCCCGCCATCCCGCAGGAAACCAGCTGTGGCTGTTGCTCTGGCTCCGGCCTCTGCGGGTGCCGGGCGCAGCCCGGCCGGGAACCCATCTCAGAAACGGAACAACACCGTCGCCGCATGCAGCAGCAGGCCGATCAGGCCGCCGACCAGGGTGCCGTTGAAGCGGATGAACTGCAGGTCACGGCCCACGCTCAGTTCCAGCTGCTCGACCAGGTGGCGCTCGTCCCAGCTCTTCACGGTCTGCGCGATATGGGTGGTGACGCCCTCGCGCAGGCGCCCGGTGAGGCGCTGTGCGCCTTCCAGCAGGTGCTGGTTCAACGCCTCGCGCAACGCCGGGTCCGATTGCAGGCTGTCGCCCAGCGAGGCCAGGCTGCGCTGCAGATGGCCGACCAGTGCCGAATCCTCGCGCTGCAGATCGCCACGCAGGCTGGCCTGGATGCGCGACCACAGGCCCTGTACGTACTCCTGCAGGGCAGGGTGGTCGATCATTTCCTGCTTGAGCTGCTCGATGCGCTCGGCCAGTGCCGGGTCTTCGCGCAGGCGCTGCACGTAGTTGCCCAGCCACTGCTCGTAATCCTGGCGCAGCGGATGCTGCGGCTCGGCCAGCACCTGCTGCAGTTCTTCCAGCACCGCCCGTGCCAGGCGTTCGGCAAGGTTGTCGCCGATCTCATCGATCGGCTTGATCCAGTTCACCGTGCTCGACAGCGTCGGCCATTCGCGCTGGATGTAGCGCACGATCAGCTGCGAAGCGCGTTCCTTCACTTCCGGCTGTTCCAGCCAACGCCCCAACCGTTGCAGGCCTTCGTCCAGCACCCGCTGGTGGCGGCCATCGGCGGTCAGCAGGCCCAGCAGTTCGCCGGCGGTGGCCGCGGCATTCCACTGCCGCAGCTGCTGCACCACGAAGCTGTGCAGCTGCCGTCGCACCGCAGCTTCATCGAAGAAGTCCAGCGCCTGCAGTGCCCAGCCACGGGCCATGTCGGCCAGCATCCGTGACCGCGCGGGATCGGCCAGCCAGCTGCCGAGGCGGCTGGCCGGGTCGAACACCTGCAGCTTGGCCAGCAGCACCGTCGGTTCCAGGAACTGGTCGCGCACGAACAGGGCCAGGCTGTCGCCGATGCGTTCCTTGCTGCGCGGAATGATCGCCGTATGCGGAATCGGCAGGCCCATCGGCCGCCGGAACAGGGCGACTACCGCGAACCAGTCCGCGAGTGCGCCGACGGCGGCAGCCTCGCAGAAGGCCGAGACCCAGGCCCAGATGCCGCGCTCACCCTGCCAGTGGCTGACCGCGAAGCCGGCCAGCATCAACAGCAACAGGCCAAGGGCGAGGGCTTTCAGGCGCCGCAGCTGAGCGCGGCGCGGATCGATGGCAGACGTCATGCCTGAAGTCTACCCGCAGGCCGGTGACGCCTACCTGTAGAGCCGAGCCCATGCTCGGCTGCTCTTTGCCGCGCGCAAGGCAGCCGAGCATGGGCTCGGCTCTACAGCGGCGTGACGCGATCGGTTACAGCGCTTCCAGCTGCTTGCGCAGGTGGGCCAGCTGTGCGCGCAGGGTGTCGTTCTCGCGGGTCAGGTTCACCACGCGACGGCGCAGCGCCGGGGCATCCTCGCCCAGCTGCTCCAGCGCAGCCAGTACCTCGGCATCGCGGCTGGCGATCTCATCCTCGTTGGCTTCTTCGAAGTCCATTTCCGGCGACTCCGTTTCCGGCTTCGGCGCGCGCGGCTTGCGCTTGGATTCACGCACACGCTTTGCAGCCTGCTTCAGCTCATCCTTGCCACCGGCAGCAGCGGCGCGCTGCTCTTCTTCCGGCAGGTCAGCCACGGCAGCAGCGGCGCTGATCGAGATCATGCCGGCCTTCACCGCTTCCACCACCTCGGCGGCGGCCTGGGCGTGGATGCGCTCGATCATGCCGACCTGGCTGGTGCTCAGCTTGGCTTCGCGGGCCAGTTCGGCACGGCTGATCTTCGGCGCCGGTTCCCACGGCGGGCTGTCCTCGCCGGCCTCGTCGGCAGGCTCGGCGGTGCCATCACTTTCCCGCTGCAGCTGCGCCTGCTCGACCTGCTTGCGCGCGGACAGGATGTCGCGCTTGCGCAGGGCCAGCACGCCGCGCTGGAAATCGGAGACGCTGCGCCGGCCCAGGTGCTGCTCGATCATCCACAGGTGCACGTCTTCCATGCTCTGGAAGCGGGTGTTCTGCACGGTATTGAACGGCAGGCCATGCTTCTGGCAGATGCCGTAACGGTTGTGTCCATCCACCAGCACCTCGCCCCACAGCACCAGCGCATCGCGGCAGCCTTCGGCGAGGATGCTGCGCTCCAGCGCCTCGTGTTCGTCCGCGGTGAGCGGGTCGATGTAGGCCTTGAGTTCTTCTTTGACGACGATGTTCATGGGCACGGCAACGGACAGGAGCGGAACCGCCCATTGTACCCGCTCGCCACCACCGCCCCGACCTCAGGCGGTGGCCCGGATCATCTCGCCCAGGGTGTCGGTGATCTGGTCGATCTGTGCCTTGTCCACGATCAATGGAGGTGACAACGCGATGATGTCGCCGGTACAGCGCACCAGCAGGCGCCCGTCGTGGAAGCAGCGGCGGAACACCTCGTAGCCACGGCTGCCGGGGGCGTCCTTGCGCGGCGCCAGCTCCACCGCACCGACCAGGCCGAAGTTGCGGATGTCGATCACGTTCGGCAGCCCCTGCAGGGCATGCAGGCGCTCCTGCCAGTACTCGCCCAGTTCGATGGCACGCTCGAACAGGCGTTCCTCGGCGTAGACGTCCAGCGTGGCCAGCGCCGCCGCGCAGGCCAACGGGTGGCCCGAATAGGTATAGCCATGGAACAGCTCGATGGCCTGTGGCGGACCCTGCATGAAGCTGGCATGCACGCTGTCGCCGACCAGCACGCCACCCAGCGGCACCGCGCCGTTGCTGGCGCCCTTGGCAAAGGTCAGCAGATCCGGGGTGACCCCGAAACGCTGTGCGGCGAATGCCATGCCGACCCGGCCGAACCCGGTGATGACTTCATCGAACACCAGCAGGATGCCGTGCTGGTCGCAGATCTCGCGCAGGCGCTGCAGATACCCCGGTGCCGGCAGGATCACACCGGCCGACCCAGCAATGGGCTCGACGAACACGGCGGCAATGGTGGAGGGATCGTGCAGGGCGATCAGCCGTTCCAGATCGTCGGCCAGCTCGGCCCCCTGGCGCGGCAGGCCCTTGCTGAAGGCATTGCGTGACAGGTCCAGCGTATGCCGCAGGTAGTCCACGCCGCCCAGCTGCAGGCCGAACTGGCGGCGGTTGTTGGGCAGCCCGCCCAAGGCCATGCCGCCGAAGCCGACCCCGTGGTAGGCCTTCTCGCGGCTGATGAAACGCGTGCGTTGGCCTTCGCCACGCAGGCGGTGGTGGGCCAGCACGATCTTCATCGCCGAATCCACTGCCTCCGAGCCCGAGCTGGTGAAGAACACGTGGTTCAGCCCGGCCGGAGCCAGCGCCGCCAGTCGCTGCGCCAGGGCGAAGGCCGGCGGCGAACCCATCTGGAAGGCGGGCGAGTAATCGAGCGTGGCGGCCTGCTCGGCGATCGCGTCGACGATGCGCCGGCGCGCATGCCCTGCATTGCAGCACCACAGGCCAGCGGTGCCATCAAGGATGGCGCGCCCATCCACGTCTTCGTAGTGCATGCCCTCGGCGCGTACCAGCATGCGCGGCGCGCCCTTGTACTGGCGGTTGGCAGTGAACGGCATCCAGTACGCGTCCAGTGAATCGGGGCGCTGGGTGGCCAGGTCGTGCAGGTCGCTTGCAGGGGTTTTCATGCCGGCTCCATCGGGTCCGATGGTTGTGACTCTAGCGCAGCCGCGTCACGGATCTGTCGGCAGGCATGGCCGGGCGCTACCGTTCGGGCCTCGACCTTGTGGTAGCGCCGGGCCATGCCCGGCGAGCGCGCAGCGCGGTCGATCACGGTGGGGTCGCGGCCGCGCCGGTATAAACAAGGATCGTTGATTGCTGGAGCGACCCATGACCCACTTCCCCGACCGCAGCCACTGGCAGGCCCTGTCCAGCCGCGTGGCGATTCCCGGGCAAGCGTTCATCGATGGCCGCTACGTGGATGCCGCCAGCGGCGCGCGCTTTGACTGCATCAGCCCGATCGACGGGCGCGTACTGGGCGCAGTGGCCGACTGTGACGCGCAGGACGTGGACCGTGCGGTGGCCTCGGCGCGCCGCGCGTTCGAGGCAGGCCACTGGTCGCAGGCCAGCCCCGCCCATCGCAAGCGCGTGCTGCTGGCACTGGCCGCGCTGGTGGAGACGCATGCTGATGAGCTGGCTCTGCTGGAAACGCTGGACATGGGCAAGCCGATCCGCGATGCGCGCCGCATCGACCTGCCCGGCGTGGTGCGCTGCCTGACCTGGACCGCCGAAGCGGTGGACAAGCTGTACGGTGAAATCGCGCCCACCGGCCCGCACGAGCTGGGCCTGGTGACACGCGAGGCCGCAGGCGTGGTGGCGGCCATCGTGCCGTGGAATTTTCCGCTGCTGATGGCCTGCTGGAAGATCGCGCCGGCCTTGGCGATGGGAAATTCGGTGGTGCTCAAGCCCTCCGAGCGCTCGCCGCTGAGTGCGTTGCGGCTGGCCGTACTGGCGGCCGAAGCGGGATTGCCCGAGGGCGTACTGAACGTGCTGCCGGGCCACGGTTCACGCGTGGGTGAGCCGCTTGCCCTGCACATGGATGTGGACGTGCTGGCCTTCACCGGCTCCACCGCTACCGGCGCGAAGCTGCTGGAGTACGCCGGCCGTTCCAACCTCAAGCGGGTGTGGCTGGAATGTGGTGGCAAGAGCCCGCACGTGGTGTTCGCCGATGCGCCGGACCTGGATGCGGCGGCCAAGGGCGTGGCGCAGGGCATCTTCTTCAACCAGGGTGAGGTATGCACGGCCGGTTCGCGGTTGCTGGTGCAGCGTTCGATCCGCGATGACTTCGTGCACCAGGTGATCGCCTATGGCCAGCGCATGCAGCCCCGCCATCCGCTGGAGGCAGATGCCCCGATGGGGGCGTTGGTCGATGCCGCGCACGTGGACAAGGTGCTGGCCGACATCGCCCGCGCCGAAGCCGATGGCGCGCGGCTGTTGCTGGGCGGCCAGCGTGCCGAGGTGGAGGCGGGCGGTTGCTATGTGCAGCCGACGGTGTTCGACCAGGTGCGGCCGGAGCAGGCGCTGGCCCGCGAGGAAGTGTTCGGCCCGGTGCTGGCGGTGCTTGGCTTCGACGACGAAGCCGAGGCCGTGCGCGTGGCCAACGACAGCCGCTACGGGCTGGCCGCCGGCCTGTGGACGCGGGATCTCGGTCGCGCCCATCGCGTGGCCCGCCAACTGCGTGCGGGCAGCGTATGGGTGAACGGCTGGGACGGCGGTGACATGACGGCGCCGTTCGGCGGCTACAAGCAGTCCGGCAACGGCCGCGACAAATCGCTGCACGCCTTCGACAAGTACAGCGAGATGAAGGCCACCTGGATCCAGTTGTAGCGCCGCGCCGCGCCGCGCCCGGCTGCCTTTGGTAGACGCCAACCTTGGTTGGCGCCGGGCAGATTCATCCACGCATGGCGTGGATCTACTGTAGAGGCGGCATGGTGGGATTCATCCACGCAGAAAGAATTCGTTGGCGTCGGTGTCGCCTGAAACCATTGCCCCGGGGGGACCGCCAAGCGTGGCAGAATCGGTCGATCCGCCGTTACCCGCCTTGCCGATGTCGACGATCACCGCTGCCGCGCCACCCGTGAATTCTCCCCGCCGTGTCCTGCTGGCCAGCCTGATCGGTACCACCATCGAGTTCTTCGACTTCTACATCTACGCCACCGCCGCGGTGCTGGTGTTCCCGCACCTGTTCTTCCCGGAAAGCAGTGACCAGGCCGCATTGCTGCAGTCGCTGGCGACCTTCGCGGTGGCCTTCATCGCGCGCCCGGTCGGCTCGGCGGTGTTCGGCCACTTCGGTGACCGTATCGGCCGCAAGGCCACACTGGTGGCTGCATTGCTGACCATGGGCCTGTCCACGGTCGCCATCGGCCTGCTGCCGACCCATGCGCAGATCGGCCTGTGGGCGCCGGCGCTGCTGGCCCTGTGCCGCTTCGGCCAAGGTCTGGGCCTGGGAGGCGAGTGGGGTGGGGCGGTGCTGCTGGCCACCGAAAACGCACCGCCGGGCAAGCGCGCCTGGTACGGCATGTTCCCGCAGCTGGGTGCACCGATCGGTTTCCTGCTTTCGGCAGGCATCTTCCTGCTGCTCGGCCGCTGCCTGGGCCAGGACGATTTCCTGCAATGGGGCTGGCGTATTCCGTTCGTGGCCAGCGCACTGCTGGTCGGCCTGGGCCTGTGGGTGCGCCTGAACATCCACGAGACGCCGGATTTCAAGCGCGCGCTGGAGCGCAAGGCACCGGTGCGCCTGCCGATGTGGACCGTGCTGCGCGACCATCCGCTGCCGATGTTGCTGGGCACGCTGGGTGCGTTCGCCACCTTCGTGCTGTTCTACCTGATGACAGTGTTCAGCCTCGGCCACGGCACCGCCGTGCTGGGCTACAGCCGCGAACAGTTCCTGCTGATGCAGATGGTGGCGATGCTGTTCTTCGCCGCCGGTATCCCGCTGTCGGCACGTTACGGCGACCGCTGGGGGACGCGCCGCACGATGGCCATCGCCAGTCTGCTGATCATCGGCTTCGGCGTGCTGTTCGCACCGCTGTTCCAGCCCGGCAGCCCGTGGCTGGTGCTGACGTTCCTGTGCCTGGGCCTGTTCCTGATGGGGCTGACCTATGGCCCCTGCGGCACCTTCCTGGCCGAGATCTACCCGGTGGAGGTGCGCTACACCGGCGCCTCGCTGTCGTTCAACCTGGCGGGCATTCTTGGTGCAGCGCCGGCGCCGTACCTGGCTACCTGGCTGGCCGAGCGCTACGGGCTGGTCGCGGTCGGCTACTACCTGTGCCTGACCGCGGTGGTCACGTTGTGTGCGCTGCTGGCGCTGCAGCGCCGCCAGCACTGATCAGCCGAAGAAGCGCTTGAGCGTGCGGCCCAGCCAGCCGCCGCTCTGGTGTTCGCGGGCAAACTGGTTCAGGTGCTGCTTGACCTGTTCGGCATAGGCCTGGTCGTCGCCGCGGATGTGGTTGAACAGCCAGCGCGAGAGCATGGTGCGCAGTTCGTCACTGATGTCCTCGCCGGCCTGGAAGCGCATGCGGTATTCCGATACCCGCTTGATGAAGACCTCATGCACACGTTTGTGCGCGGCGCAGAACGGATAGCCCGCTTCCTCCATCAGCTCTTCTTCGAATGCGAAGTGCGACATGGTGTAGTCCACCACCTCGTCGATCACTTCGCCCACTGCGGCGCGCTGCAGGCTGGTCTGCGCCACGTGCAGGTGGTTGAGCATTTCGATGATGCGGCGGTGTTGTTGATCGATCACATCGATGCCGATGTTCAGATCGTCCTGCCAGACCAGTAGTGCCATCCCCGGCTCCCCTTCATGCGTATGTCGGGGCCGACTGTAGAGCCGCCGCGCCGGGGCGGCGTTGATCTGGATCAAAGCATGCCGGTCAGGACAGCGCAGCCTCGCGCGGACGCAACGGGCTGGCCACCGTGGTGCAGCTGACCCGGTTGCGGCCGCCGGCCTTGGCCAGGTACAGCTGGCGATCGGCCTCGGAAATCAACCGGTGCAGTGCATCGCGCTGCGGCCGCAGGCAGCACAGGCCGATGCTGACCGTCATGCGCAGGGTGGCGCTGCCGATGTCCACTTCCAGCGCGGCGATGCGCTGGCGCAGCTCCTCGAAATAGAGCAGCGCTTCGTCCTGTTCCATGTCCGGCACCAGCAGGCAGAATTCCTCGCCGCCGAAGCGCGCGATCAGGTCCTGGCTGCGCGCGTGGTCGCCGACGGCACGGGCTACCGCACGCAGCGCATCGTCGCCGGCTTCGTGGCCGTGGGTGTCGTTGATGTGTTTGAAATGGTCGATGTCGATCATCGCCACCGCCACGCACTGGCCATGCAACTGCAGTTGCGGCAGCTGGCGCTGGCTCTGTTCCAGGAAGCAGCGGCGGTTGGGCAGGCCGGTGAGGAAATCGCGGGTGGCCAGGTCCTGCAGCGTGCCGATCAGCTCCAGCTGGTCGACGTTCTGCGACACACGGCAGAAGAACTCTTCGCGCGAGAAGGGCTTGCGCAGGAAGTCATTGGCGCCGTTCTTCAGGAAACGCGGGATCAGCGACGCATCGGTATTGCCGGAAATGCCGATCACCGCCACCTTGTCGCGCGAACGCAGGGTGCGCAGGCGACGGGTGAACTCCACGCCCTGCATGCCCGGCATTTCCTGGTCGACCACGGCCAGGCGGATCGCCGGGTGGGCCTCGATCGCCGCCAGGCCTTCGTTGCCATCGGCCGCTTCGTACACCTCGTGACCGTACATGCGCAGCAGGGCGGCGGCATAGCCACGCGCGGACGGCGAGTCGTCCACCACCAGCGCGGCGATGCGCCGGTTGCGCTCCAGGCGCTGCACCAGCCAGACCAGGTAATCGATGCTGCCCGGGGTGTTCTTCAGTACGTAGTCGATGATCTGCTGCTGCAGCACTCGCTTGCGCAGGTCCTCGTCATACACACCGCTGACCACCACGGTGGGCAGGTTGCGCTTGAGGAAGAACTCGACCACCGCGTCGCGGTCACCATCGGCCAGCACCAGCCCGGTCAGGACCAGGAACCAGCCGTCCTCGGTGCTGAGCAGCCGGTCGGCCTCGGCCAGCGAGCTGGCCACCACCACCGGCAGCTCCAGGCGTTGTTCGATTGCCTCCCGCAGCATGCCGGTGAACGCGCGCGAGTTTTCCACCAGCAGGATCCGCTGAGGCAGGGGATCGGTCAGGTCGCCATCCAGAGCGGCCTGCGACAGGACGGGCATGATGCGGTGGCTCATGTGGGAAAGTCTTGGCACGGATAGCGGCGGTTTCGGGCGTAACTTTAGGACGAAAACGTCCATGCCCGTCGCTTGGCCAATTGATTGGACAGGAAGCGGTTAGTATCTGCTGGAGGTTCCCGACGTTAACTTCGACCTGGAGGTCATTGTGCGATTTTCATGTTTTGGTGCGGCTACTGGATTTCTGATGCTTGCCGCTGCCCCGGCAATCGCGGGCGGTCCGTCGGATTTCCATGGAAAGCCGTTGGCTACGGCTGGATTGGGGCAGGCCAGTCCGGCCGCGATCAATCTCAGCCAGGACCCCAGCTGGCAGCTGTATGGATTCCAGCGTGACGGCATCACCTATCTGCAGGTGAATGACCTGCTCGGAAACGTACAGCTGATCATCGGCAATGCAGGGGGTACCTACTGGGTACTGCCGGCAGGGAACAATGCGGCCCGGGTTTCGCTGCCCCAGCAGCAGATCCAGATACCAGCAGGTGCCAGCCGCTCGCAGATCTACAGTGGCAGTGATTTCTCGCTGGTGCGTTATCGCAGTGGCGGCGACGTCATCTGGTCGGTGGAAACACCGTAAAGACGGTGAAGTGCGCAGCGGCGTCGGGATCTCCCACGCCGCTGCGTTTGCCGCGATGGATGTGGCCGAAGCGCGATATGCGGCAAGGGAGGCCCTCGGCGGATACCGGCCGTCAGGTCTGGGTCTGCGAGTTTCCCTGCCCGAAGGCCGTCACGTGATCCATTGGGTTGAACGACGCCAGGCCGAGGGCAGCGGAATCACCCGTTTCCACCATCGCCATCCGTATCCGGTTCCGATGGCACTGCACCGTTCCGCCATAAGCAATCGTCCGGCCAGCCAAGCGCTCCACTGTGGCGGTGACGGTGGACGGTGCCAGGCTGCGATATGAATCCAGCAGTGCGACCGTCATCAGGATGCCGCGGCGTCCGCCTGCCTGGCCGCAACGCACGCGGATGCGGATCTGGCCTGATTCACTGTTGATCAACAGCGAAACGGCATCGGTGAGGGCGCGATAGGCGGCCAGCTGCAGGCCGACACTGAGCTGACAGGGATCGCCGAGCAGGCGAGGGCGCATCACTCGATGGCTCAGGTCCCAGGTTTCACGTACGCCGCCGGCCTGGAGGGCGACATAGAGCCCAAGATGTTCCAGCGCAGCGGGGTAGACCATGCTGGTCTGTTCCCGGAACTGTCGCGAATGGACCGAAGCCATGTGCAGGAGACTGTTCGCTATCGTGGGATGGCCCTGAGCATTGAGCCAGTTCACCACCTCGCTGAGCGAGGTGTCGATTCCGTCCCCCAGCTTCCTCAGGTGCCGGGCGCGCTCGCGCAGATCAAGCTCGCTTGCCACCAGTGAATTACGCGCATGCTTGAGCGCATCTTTTTCACCCACTTCGCCCAGTCTCGAACGGTGGTAGTAGTGGGTGATGCGCGAGCCCAGCACCAGCAGCGCAGCGCCGGTGACCGCCATGATCTGCTGGGTTGCGAAGGCGGCTGGATCGAACGCACCCGTGTAGGGGCTGGGCGTGGTCAGGCCAATGATCAGGTTGAGCGAGGGCACGCCGATCGCCGCACCTCGCCAGCCGTACAGGCAGGTAAGCACGACGACCGGCAGCGCCATCAGCAGCTGCATCGACGTCTTGGCGTTGACTTCGTCCAGGGGCAGCTGTGCGGCATACAGGCCAATCATCGCCATCAGCGTCAGGGCAGCGAGTGCAGGCGGGGCGAAACCCGACGTCCAGCGGGCGTTGCTGGTCCGTCGTGTCCACAATAATGCGAGTGGCGCAAGGGTCAGAATGCCGATGAAGTCGCCGACGACCAAGCGCGCGATGCTGGCAAGAACCGGCATCTCCGGTGGTGTCGGCCACAGAAGGTGTGCCAGCACCAGATTGAGCGCCGTGACCACCAGCGCCGACGCCGCCGCGACTGAAATCAGCCACGCGTTCTTCGTGTTCAGCATCATCTTCCGGTGCAGATGCACGATCAGCATCACGGCAGGCATCAACAGTGCCGAACCCAGCACGATCCAGGCCAGCCCATACTTCTCGATCATTGGCACGCGCATCTGCGCAAAGTAGGCATATTCGCCCAGCAGCAGATATGGCCACCAGCGAGGGGGGAACAACAACACTGCAGCGACGCGGACGCCGGCAGGCAGATAGAACTGGTCGAGCGACAACTGGCGCGACGCCCAGCATGCGACGGCGTACAGCAGCGCAAGGACCAGCCCCGCCGGGCGGATACGCAACTTCAACTGCAGGCCTTCATTCCACCAGTTCAATCGCACTACCCCTTCACAGTACGTTCCCTGTCAGCATCCATTCGCCGCGGGACCCGGTTCTTACCGACGGTATCGACACACGTTCGATTATGCAATCGCCTCAGTGGTCTGCCCGACAAGTGGGAAAGTCATCACATGATTACCTGCGGCGACGAGTTTCACAGTTTTCGGGGGACGGTATATTCAGCTCGCTTCCCGATGACTCACCACAGCGCATCCCGCAGTTTGTACCAGGACATGGCCGCTACCAGCAGCGGCATGCGCAGCAGGCGTCCGCCGGGGAAGGGCGCATGCTGCAGGCGCTGGAACACGTCCAGACGCTCGCTCTGGCCCGCAATCGCGGCGGCGATGACCTCGCCGGCCAGTCCGGCCGCTGCCACACCGTGGCCGGAGAAGCCCTGCGCGAAGTACAGATTTCCATCCAGCCTGCCCCAGTGCGGGGCGCGGTTGCGGGTGATATCCACGTAACCGCCCCAGACCTGCTGCAGCGGAATGTCGGCCAACTGCGGGAACACCTGGTGCATGCGCCGCTGCATCACCCGGTGCAGGCCGGGCGGGGGCAGCGCGGAATAGCTGGCACGGCCGCCGAACAACAGGCGGTGGTCATGGCTGAGGCGGAAATAGTCCAGCGCCCAGGCGGTATCGGAGACCGCCATGTTGTTGCCGATCAGGGCCTGTGCGCGCTCGGCACCCAGCGGCGCGCTGGCGCCGATATACGTTCCGACCGGCATGATGCGCCGTTCCAGCTCAGGCACCAGCCCCTGCAGCAGGGCGTTGCCGGCCACCACCAGCTGCGGCGCGCGCACGCTGCCGTGGTCGGTATGCAGCACCGCGTGTGCACCACGTTGAATGCGCGTTACCGGCGACTGTTCGTGGATGACCACGCCGGCCGCGCGCGCGGCATCGGCCAGCCCACGGGCGTAGGCCAGCGGATGCAGGTGCGCGCTGAGCGGGTCGAACATCGCCGCGCGGTAGCGCGGGCTGTCCAGCTGCATGCGCAGGGTATCGCGCGGCCACCACTGCATCGGGTAGTCGTAGTGCTGTTGCAGATGCTCGCAGTTGGCGCGCAGGTCCTGCTCGTGGCGTGCGCGGATGGCGACGCTGGCGTGGCCCTGCACCCAATGGCAATCGATGCCATGCCGGTCGATGCGCGCGCGCATCGCCTGTACCGCGTCACGCGACCAGTCGAACAGGTGGCGTGCATCGTCCCGGCCGAGCTGGCGTTCCAGCTCGTCCACCTCACACCCGTAGCCCACCAGCGCCTGGCCACCATTGCGGCCAGAGGCTCCCCAGCCGATCCGTTGTGCCTCCAGCAGCACCACCCGCTGGCCGCGCAGGGCCAGTTCCAGTGCGGCGGTGAGGCCGGTATAGCCGGCGCCCAGTACCGCTACATCGGCCTGCAGCTCACCGCGCAGTGGCGGCAACGCGGGCGTTTCGGGCAGGCTGCTGGCGTACCAGCTGGGCGGGAAGGCGGCGCTCACCGGCGGCCTCGCAGAAGCGGGAAAGGGCGTCGGAGCGGGGGAGGACGGTCGGGCTTCACGCCGATAGTTTGGCCCAAGCGGAGCGCCCGTGGTGTGAGGGCAGCGGCTTGCCGTTGCCAGTGCCGGGCGGGTAACGTGATTGCACGCCAAGGAGTTTTCCCATGCGCCGCCTGCCCTGGGTGGGCCTGCCCACCGACAGCACCGTGCTCGGCCATCATCGTTTCGCGGTGGCCGGGGAAAAATATGTGCGTGCCTTGGTTGACGCTGCGCAGGCAACGCCACTGGTGCTGCCGAGCCTGCAGCCGCCGCTGCCGGCACGCGACTGGTTGCAGGGCCTGGACGGCCTGCTGTTGACCGGCGCGGTCAGCAACATCGAGCCGCAGCATTACGAAGGGGGCCGCACCTGGGAGGGCAACCTGCACGACACGGCCCGCGATGCCACGGCGTTCGCCCTGCTGCACGAGGCGCTGGCGATGGATCTGCCGGTGCTGGCAATCTGCCGCGGATTCCAGGAATTGAATGTGGCGCTCGGCGGCACGCTTCATCCGCAGGTGCATGCGGTGCCTGGCCTGACCGATCATCGTGAAGACCCGCAGGCGCCGGTGGAGGTCCAGTATGGGCCCGCTCATGCGATCACCCTGGCCGATGGCGGTTGGCTGGCACAGTGGTCTGCCGGCGATCGGGTACAGGTCAATTCGGTGCACGGGCAGGGCATCGCGAGACTGGCCGAAGGCCTGCAGATCGAGGCCCGGGCCGATGATGGCCTGGTCGAAGCGGCACGCAGCCAGCGCCATCGATTCGTGCTCGGCGTACAGTGGCATCCCGAGTGGCGTGTGATGCAGACGCCGTTCTATCACGCTATTTTCCGTGCGTTCGGCCAAGCTTGCCGGCAGCACCAACAGAATCGACTGGAATCCCCATGAGTTCGCGAACGCGCCCGCGCAAGACGGCTACGCCCACGCCACCGCAGGAAAGCAGCCTGCTGCGCTGGCTGAAGGAGCGGCGCATCACCGAGGTCGAATGCCTGGTTCCGGACATCACCGGCAATGCGCGTGGCAAGATCATCCCGGCCGACAAGTTCTCGCACGATTACGGCACGCGTTTGCCGGAGGGCATCTTCGCGACAACCGTCACCGGCGAATTCCCGGACGACTACTACGACCTGACCTCGCCGTCGGACTCGGACATGATCCTGCGCCCCGACCCGGACACGGTGCGCATGGTGCCGTGGGCAACCGATCCGACCGCGCAGGTCATCCACGACTGCTACACCAAGAACGGCGAGCCACACGAACTGGCCCCGCGCAACGTGCTGCGCCGGGTGCTGGATGCCTACACCGAGCTCGGCCTGCGACCGGTGGTTGCGCCCGAGCTGGAGTTCTTCCTGGTGCAGAAGAACACCGATCCGGATTTCCCGCTGCTGCCCCCGGCTGGCCGCTCGGGGCGCCCGGAAACGGCGCGGCAGTCGTACTCGATCGACGCGGTCAACGAGTTCGACCCGATCCTCGACCTGATGTACGACTACTGCGATGCGATGAAGCTGGACGTGGACACGCTGATCCACGAATCCGGCGCGGCGCAGCTGGAGGTCAACTTCACCCACGCCAACGCGATGGATCTGGCCGACCAGGTGTTCCTGTTCAAGCGCACCATGCGCGAGTCGGCGATGCGCCACGGGGTGTATGCCACCTTCCTGGCCAAGCCGATGGAGAACGAGCCGGGTAGTGCGATGCACATCCACCAGAGCCTGCTGCGGATCAGTGATGGCCAGAACGTGTTCACCGGCGAGCACGGCGGTGAGGATTTCAGCCCGCTGTTCGCCCACTACCTGGCCGGCCTGCAGAAGTATGTGCCGATGGCCATGGCGTTCTTCGCGCCGAACGTGAATTCCTACCGGCGCCTGGTGTTCGGCGAAGTCTCGCCGAGCAACGTGCACTGGGGCTTCGACAATCGCACCTGCGGCCTGCGGGTACCGCTGGATACGCCGGAAAACATGCGGGTGGAAAGCCGCTTCGCCGGTTCCGATGCCAACCCTTACCTGGCGATGGCCGCAACCCTGGCCTGTGGCCTGCTCGGCATCCGCGAGCGCCTCGCGCCGGATGCACCGGTGACCGGCAGCGCCAAGGAGCTGGGCTACGACCTGCCGCGTTCGCTGGGTGAAGCGCTGGACGGGCTGGAGCAGTGCAGCGAGCTGCAGGCATTGCTGGGCGAGCGCTTCTGCCGCGCCTACATCTCGGTCAAGCGCAAGGAATACGAGACCTTCTTCCGTGTGATCAGTTCGTGGGAGCGCGAGTTCCTGCTGCTGAACGTGTGAAGGCCGCGAATAGAAAAATCCGTCGCCGGGGGGTAGGCTGGCACCCGTCGCCGGCCCGGCCGGCCCCCCTTTCCGCATTCTGGAGCACCCGATGAAGCTGCGTATCCTCACGCTCGGCCTGGCCTCCGCCATGCTTTCCGCCTGTGGCGGCGGCAACGGCGGCGGACAGGACAGCAAGGTCCTGAACGTCTACAACTACAGCGACTACATCGCCGAAGACACCATCCCGAACTTCGAGAAGCAGAGCGGGATCAAGGTCACCTACGATGTGTTCGACAGTGACGAGATGGTCGAGACCAAGCTGCTGGCCGGCAACAGCGGCTACGACGTGGTGGTGCCGACGCTGAACTTCTTCGGCCGGCAGATCCAGGCCGGTGTGTTCCTGCCGCTGGACAAGTCGAAGATCCCGAACCTGGCCAACCTCGACCCGGCGGTGATGAAGCGCATCGCCACCCAGGATCCGGGCAACCAGTACGGCGTGCCGTACATGATCGGCACCACCGGCATCGGCTACAACGTGGACATGCTGAAGGAGCGTTTCGGTGGCAGCGCCGACATCGCCAACAGCTGGGACCTGGTGTTCAAGCCGGAAAACATCAGCAAGATGAAGGACTGCGGCGTGACCATCCTGGACACGCCGGCGGACATGATTCCGATCGCGCTGCACTACCTCGGCCTGGATCCGCACAGCGGCGATCCGGCCGACCTGCAGAAGGCGGCCGACCTGCTGAAGTCGATCCGTCCGTACGTGCAGAACTTCCACTCCTCGCAGTACGTCGGCTCGCTGGCCAACGGCGGCACCTGCTTGGTGGTGGGCTGGTCGGGTGACATCATCCAGGCCCGCGACCGCGCGGCCGAAGCCAGCAATGGCGTGCACGTGGCCTATTCGATTCCCAAGGAAGGCGCGCCGCAGTGGTTCGACATGCTGGCGATTCCGAAGGATGCCAAGCATCCGGAAGCGGCCTACGCGTTCATCAACTACCTGCTGGAACCGAAGGTGGCCGCGGCCAACACCAACTTCATCCACTACGGCAACCCGGTCCCGACTGCGACCCCGCTGGTGGACGAGGCAATCCGCACCGACCCGACCATCTATCCGCCGGCCGACGTGGCCGAGAAAATGTTCACCTATTCGATCAACACGCCGGAGACCGACAAGCTCTACACCCGGCTGTGGACCGAGGTGAAGACCGGCAGGTAAGGGCCGGCTGGCAGGTGGGTGCCGGCCGTTGGTCGGCACGCTTTCCCGGCAGGGCCGACCAACGGTCGGCACCCACCAGATCTGCAGATCCCCCCGGCCCGGTGGGTGCCGCCCGTCGGCCGGCACGCACTTGCGGCCCCCGGCCGTTAGAATGGCGGCCGCTGTCCACCGCCCGCTCCCGGAGCCCCCATGCCCGTTGAAGCCCAGCCGGAAGCCGCCGTCGTCGAAGCGACCGGTGTGCCCGGCTATCTCTCCATTCGTGATCTGCGCAAGGAATTCGATGGCTTCGTCGCCGTCGATGACGTCAACCTGGATGTCCGCAAGGGCGAGATATTCGCCCTGCTGGGCGGCTCGGGCAGCGGCAAATCGACCCTGCTGCGCTGCCTCGGTGGCTTCGAGACGCCCACCAAGGGCAGCATCACCGTCGATGGCCAGCGGATGGATGCACTGCCGCCGTACCAGCGGCCGGTCAACATGATGTTCCAGTCCTACGCCCTGTTCCCGCATATGACCGTGGAGCAGAACATCGCCTTCGGCCTGAAGCAGGATGGACTGGGCCGCGAGGCCATCGGCAAGCGGGTGGGCGAGATGCTCGACCTGGTGCAGATGGGCCACCTGGGCAAGCGCAAGCCGCACCAGTTGTCCGGCGGCCAGCAGCAGCGCGTGGCGCTGGCGCGGTCGCTGGCCAAGGGGCCCAAGCTGTTGCTGCTGGACGAACCGATGGGCGCGCTGGACAAGAAGCTGCGCTCGCAGATGCAGCTGGAGCTGGTCAGCATCATCGAATCCTCGGGCGTGACCTGCGTGATGGTCACCCACGACCAGGAAGAGGCGATGACCATGGCCACGCGCATCGCGGTGATGGACGCCGGCTGGATCCAGCAGGTCGGCAAGCCCGACGAGGTCTACGAGCAGCCGGCCAACCGCTTCGTCGCCGAGTTCATCGGTTCGGTGAACCTGTTCGACGGCGTGATCGACGAGGACCTGCCCGAATACGTGACCGTGCGCTCGCCGCTGTTCCCGGCGCCGGTCTACATCGCCCACGGCATCACCTGTTATGAAGGGCAGCCGGTCGCGTTCGCGCTGCGCCCGGAGAAGGTGATGATCGGCAAGGACGAGCCGGAAGGGCACACCAACAAGGCGCAGGGCGTGATCGAGGACATCGCCTACTTCGGCAGCCATTCGGTCTACCACGTGCGCCTGCCCAGTGGTGCCAAGGTGCTGGCCAACTTCGCCAACTCGCAGCGCTGGGCCAGCGATGGCCTGACCTGGGGCGACGAGGTGTGGGTGCACTGGCGTGACAACGACGGCGTGGTGCTGACCTCATGAGCACGGCGGGCCTGAAGCGCTGGCTGCCGGGCACGCGTGCCACGGTCATCGGCATTCCGTACCTGTGGCTGCTGCTGTTCTTCGCCGTGCCGTTCCTGATCGTGCTGATGATCAGTTTCTCGCACAGCCGGGTCGGCTCGCCGCCGTATACCTGGTTGCTGCAGTACGTCGATGGCGGCCTTTCACTGAAGCTCAACCTCGAGAACTACCTGGCGCTGTTCCGCGATTCGATCTACGCGCAGGCGTTCCTGAGCTCGATCAAGATCGCCGCGATCTCGACCTTCCTCACGTTGCTGATCGGCTATCCGATGGCCTATGCCATCGCCCGCCTGTCGCCGGCCGCGCGCAACGTGGCGATGATGCTGGTGGTGCTGCCGTCGTGGACTTCGTTCCTGATCCGCGTCTATGCCTGGAAGGCGATCCTGGACCGCAACGGCCTGCTCGACCAGTTCCTGCAGTACACCGGCCTGCAGACGCTGATGACCAACATGGGCCTGCCCAAGCTGCAGCTGATCGATACCCCGACCGCCGCCTATATCGGCATCGTGTACTGCTATCTGCCGTTCATGGTGCTGCCGCTGTACGCCAACCTGGTCAAGCATGACCACCGCCTGCTGGAAGCGGCCTACGATCTCGGTGCCAAGCCGTGGCAGGCGTTCCTGCGCATCACCCTGCCGCTGTCGAAGGCGGGCATCATCGCCGGCTGCATGCTGGTGATGATTCCGGCGATCGGCGAGTTCGTGATCCCGGAAATGCTCGGTGGCTCGGAAACGCTGATGGTCGGTCGCCAGCTGTGGAACGAGTTCTTCAACAACCGCAACTGGCCGGGCGCCTCAGCGATGGCAGTGGCGATGATCCTGTTGCTGCTGGTGCCGATCCTGCTGTTCAACCGATCCCAGCAGCGACTGCTGGAAGGGAAGCAGGCATGAGCCCGCGTTCTGCCAAAGGCCTGGGGCTGGGCGTGCTGCTGCTCGGCTTCGCCTTCCTGTACCTGCCGATCCTGCTGCTGATGTTCTATTCGTTCAACAGCTCGCGGTTGGCCATGGTCTGGGCCGGGTTCTCCACCCGCGCTTACAGCGATCTGTTTGCCGACCGCGCGCTGATGGATGCGATGTGGACCAGCCTGGTGGTCGCGTTCTGGACCGCCTGTACCGCCACCGTGCTCGGCACGCTGGCGGCGATGGTGATGACCCGCTTCAAGCGCTTCCGCGGCAAGCCGTTTTTCGGTGCGCTGGTGACCGCGCCGCTGGTGATGCCGGACGTGATCCTCGGCTTCTCGCTGATGGCGCTGCTGGCGTCGATGGGCGCGATTCCGGGCTTCCCGGCGCGCGGCCTGGCCACCATCTGGATCGCCCACGTCACCTTCACCCTGTGCTTCGTCACCGTGGTGGTGTCCTCGCGCCTGCAGGAGATGGACCTGTCGCTGGAAGAGGCGGCGATGGATCTCGGCGCGAGCCGGCTGACCGTGTTCGGCCGCATCACCCTGCCGATCATCGCGCCGGCACTAGTGGCCGGCTGGCTGCTCGCCTTCACCCTGTCGCTGGATGACGTAGTGGTGGCCAGCTTCGTCGCCACGCCGGGCTCGACCACGCTGCCGATGAAGGTGTTCGCCTCGGTGCGCATGGGCATCAGCCCGAAGATCAATGCGCTGGCCACGCTGCTGGTATCGGCGGTGTCGATTGCTGCGGTGATCGGCTGGTACATCAATGCGCGTGCCGAGAAGCGACGCCAGCGCGATCTGCAGCTGGCACGCCAGGACAACGGCTGAGCCAGCAACATCCGGCTCACGGCGGCCGGCGCACAATGGGGGTCACCCTGATGGAGACCCCCAATGACCGTCGAGATCATCAACCCGGCCACCGGCCAGGTGACCTACCGCCATGAGCTGATGGACGCCGCTGCCATCGAGCGGCGCCTGCAGGCGGCAGCCGATGCATTCCCGCGCTGGGCCGAGCGCTCGCTGCAGGAACGTGGGGCGATCCTCAAGCAGATCGCTGGCCAGCTGCGTGCGCGCCGCGACGACCTGCAGCAGGCCATGACCAGCGAAATGGGCAAGCTGAAGGCCGAAGCCCTGGCCGAGGTGGAAAAGTGCGCGAGCACCTGTGAGTTCTATGCCGACCACGCTGCCGACTACCTGAAGCCGCAACTGATCGATACCGAGGCACAGCGCAGCTACGTGCGCTATGAGCCGATCGGCTGCGTGTTCGCGGTGATGCCGTGGAATTTCCCGATCTGGCAGGTGTTCCGCTTCCTTGCTCCGGCGTTCATGGCCGGCAACGTGGCGCTGCTCAAGCACGCCAGCAACGTGCCGCAGTGCGCCGACCTGATCCTGGCGGTATGCCGCGATGGCGGCCTGCCTGACGGCGTGTTCGACGTACTGCACATCGACAACGACCAGGCTGCCGAGGTGCTACGCGACGCACGGGTGAAAGCCGTGACCCTGACCGGCAGCGAGCGGGCAGGGCGCTCGATTGCGTCCAACGCTGGCAGCCAGTTGAAGAAGTCGGTGATGGAGCTGGGCGGCAGCGACGCCTTCGTGGTGCTCGATGATGCCGACCTGGACAAGGCGGTGGCCGCCGCGGTGAAGTCGCGCTTCGACAACAGTGGCCAGACCTGCATTGCCGCCAAGCGGTTCATCGTGGTGGACGCGGTGGCCGATGAATTCACCCGGCGCTTCGTCGAGGCCGCGGGCGAGCGCCAGTATGGTGACCCGAACGAGCGCGGCACCACGCTGGCGCCGATGGCCCGTGCCGACCTGCGCGACGAACTGCACAAGCAGGTGCAGGCCAGCGTCGCCAAAGGCGCCCGCGTGCTGATCGGCGGCGAACCGGTGGCTGGCAGCCACGCCGGCTATCCGGCCAGCGTGCTCGACCAGGTGGGGCCAGGCATGCCGGCCTACGACGAAGAACTGTTCGGGCCGGTCGCCGCCGTCATCCGGGTCAAGGATGAAGCCGAGGCGCTGCGCGTGGCCAACGACACCCGTTTCGGCCTCGGTGGCAGCGTGTGGACGCGTGACCCGGTGCGCGGTGAGTCCTTCGCCCAGCGCATGGAATGCGGCGCGGCGTTCGTCAACGCCATCGTCAAGAGCGACGCGCGGTTGCCGTTCGGCGGCAGCAAGGAATCAGGTTTCGGCCGCGAACTGGCCGACCACGGCATCCATGAGTTCATGAACATCAAGACCATCTACGTGGCTTGATGGATCGTCCAATGCGCCACGACCAACGGTCGTGGCCTACCGGTCTGGTGGGTATCGACCGTTGGTCGATACGCCTTTACTACAACCACTTCACCCGCTTGAACAGCCGGTACAGGCCGACGCAGATGCCACCGACTCCGACGATCATCAGCGGGTAGGCCCACGGCTGGTTCAATTCCGGCATGTGGCTGAAATTCATGCCATACCAGCTGGTGATCAACGTCGGCGCGGCCAGCAGCGCGGCCCATGCACCCAGTCGCTTCACCGTCTCGCCCTGGGCCAGCGTCACCAGTGACAGGTTCACGCTCAAGGCCGTGCCCAGCATCTCGCGCAGGGTGTCGATCACATCGCTGATGCGTACCGCATGGTCGTGCACGTCGCGGATATACAGCTTCACTTCGTCCGGGAACAGTTCGCCCTGATAGCGGCGCAGCTGCGCCAGTACATCCTGCAGTGGCGCCACTGCCATCCGCATCTTGTTCAACTCGCGCTTGAGCTCATACAGGCGCACAACGGTGCTGCGCTTGTAGCTGTCGGCGAAGATGTCCTTCTCCAGCAGTTCCAGGGTGTCGCGGAAACGGTTGGTGATGGGCAGGTAGTTGTCCACCACGAAGTCGGCCACGGCGTACAGGCAGTACGACGGCCCCATCTTCAGCAGTTGTGGTTCGCGCTCGACGCGTGCGCGCACCGGCGCGTACGACAGCGAGGCGCCATGGCGCACGGTCACCAGGAACCGTGGGCCGAGGAAGGCATGGGTTTCGCCGTACTGGATGCGCTCGTCGACCATCTGCGCGGTGGTCACCACCACGAACAACGAGTTGCCGTAGGCCTCCACCTTGGGGCGCTGGTGCGCGTTGCGTGCATCCTCGACCGCCAGGTCGTGCAGGCAGAATTCTTCCTGCAGCTTCAGCAGTACGTCTTCGTTCGGGTCGTACAGGCCGACCCAGACGAAACCGTTGTTGCTGGCGATGACATCGCTGATGGCATCCAGGCTGATGTCGTGGCGTTTGCCGTCGTCATCGTAGTGGACGCAGTTGATGACGCAGGTGGGATTGGCTGCGGCGGAGGCGGCAGCAGGGGCGGGCAATGAGGCGGGCAATGACATGCCCGCCATCGTGCGTCAGTGCTGCGTTTCCGACAAGTGAGGACGGCGCCCCAGCACCCAGGCCAATGCAGCGTGGACCGGCAGCAGCAGCACGATCCACTGCACGTTGTACTGCGCCTGCAGGCTCAGCCAGTGCAGCACCAGCGCGGCCACGGCCTGCACCGCCACCAGCCACAGCACGATCCTGAACATGCGACCGGGCACGCGCCGCCGCAGCAGGCTGATCGCCCCCGGCAACAACAGCAGGCACAGCGGCGAGAGCAGCAGCAGGTTGCGGTTGGCCCAGGCGGCGTAGTGCGTGCTGAAGCCCCACAGGAACACCAGCAGGCCACCGGCGATCGTGCACAGCAGCCACAGCGGCAAGGCCAGGCCGGCCAGCAGGCGCGGACGGTTGCGCAGCGCCAGCACGCCCGCCGCGATCACCAGGCCACACAGCAGCCACGGCCACCAGCGGCGCGCGAACTCCTTCGGCTCAGGGTCGATGCGGTGCGGCAGCAGTTCCTGCTCGGACTGCACCAGCGGGCGGCCGTCACTATTGCGGGCTTGGCGCAGGGCATCGGCCAGGCGCATCGGCACGAACGCTTCCTGCCAGCGCGACAGCGGCTGGTCGGCAAACGGGCCCAGGCCGATATCGAAGCCCAGCCACATCCACGGGGCAGGGGACGCCAGCCGTACCGACTCGCTGCGATAGGTGTTGCCGCGTGAGCGGCCCGACAGCTGTGAATGCAACCCACCGCCAAGTGCCTTGTCCAGCGTGTCGCGCACCATCGTCGCGCAGTTGGCGGTGTAGTAATCGTAGTGGTAGCGCGCGTTTTCCGGCTTGGCCCGTTCGGCCAGGTCGGCGGCCAGCGAGCGTGCCTGGTCAGGGGTGATATCCAGCCACTGTACGCTGGCACCGCGGCCGGTCTCGTCGTAGTACGACAGGTCCTGCTGCAGCGGCAGGGCCACCAGGTAATACATCATGTCGCCGCGCACGAAGCGGCCGATGAAATCCTGTTCGGACGGATCGAAGTAGCCGAAGTTGTACGAGATCGCCTCGCCGCTCACCGGGTCCAGCACGACGATCGCATCGTGGCCGAAGCGCTCGAAGAACACGGTGCCCGGCTGCATGGTGACCACGCCGACACGCGGGGCAGGGGCATCGCTGGCCGTCGGAACGGTCGGCGCCGCCGCCTGCGCGAACGCAGCCAGTGGCAGGGCGGTGGCCAGCAGGCACAACGCCAGCCACAGGGTCAGGATCAGGCCACGGTGTTTCAAGCGTCGTCCTGCGCGTCCGGTGCCAGCACCGTTACATGGAAAGCCTGGACCCGGCGCGCATCGGCGCGGGCCACACGGAACATGAAACGGTCCAGCGCCAGCTCATCGCCGACTTCCGGCAGATGGCCGACGGCTTCGGTCACCAGGCCGCCGATGGTGTCGTAGTCCTCATCGGAGAAGGTGGCACCGAAGCGCTCGTTGAAATCACCGATCGGCGTGAGCGCATCCACCACGTACTGGCCATCGGCCTGGATGGCGATCTGCGCCGAGAAATCCTCGGCCTCGTCGTGTTCGTCGTCGATGTCGCCGACGATCTGCTCCAGCACGTCTTCGATGGTGACCAGGCCGGCGACGCCGCCGTACTCGTCCACCACGATCGCCATGTGGTTGCGCGACAGGCGGAACTCCTTCAACAGCACGTTGAGCTTCTTCGCTTCCGGAATCAGCACCGCCGGGCGCAGCAGTTCACGTACGTTGCCCGGACCATTGTCGGCAACCACGCCGCGCAGCAGGTCCTTGGCCAGCAGCACGCCGAGGATGTCGTCCTTGTTCTCGCCATGCACCGGGAAGCGCGAATGGCCGGACTCGACCACCTGCTTCATCAGCTCCAGGAAGGGCGCCTCCACCGGCAGCGAGACCATCTGCGAACGCGAGATCATCACGTCGCCCACGGTCAGCTCGGCTACCGAAATGGCACCTTCCATCATCTTCAGGGTATCGGCGGCGATCAACCCTTCTTCCTGCGCGGTGTGCAGGACAGCGACCAGCTCGTCGCGGGTGTGGGGTTCGCCGGAAAAAGCGGACGTCAGGCGTTCAAGCCAGCCGCGCTTCTTTTCACTGTGCTCCACGGAGGAGCTACTACTGTCGTCTTCTGACATCTCTGGAAAAAAGGCACCCGGCAGGCCGGGCGATGGCTCCAGTCTAGCAGGATGTGGGGGCCTGTCAGTGACCCTCGCCAGCCGGGGCGGCGGCGGCCGGGCCCTCGCCCTCGGCCGGCAGGTCCAGGCTGTAGGTGCAGCCGGCCAGGGTCTTGCCCGGGTGGCTGGCGACGGTGGATACGCTGAGGATGATCGACTCGATCTGTGCCTCGCCGGACTTCGGGTCGGTCACATCGCGGCTGACCAGCTCGCGCCCGGCCATGAACTTGCCGTCCTGGTCGTAGCCGGTCTCCAGGGCCAACTGCGTGGCCAGCGGCCGCGGGTCGGACTGGTCGAGCACGGCCATGATGCTGGCGCCGGCCACGGCCACGCGCTCGGTCTGCTGGCCGAACACGGTGATCGGGCTGGCCAGCCGGTACTCGCTCATGAACTGGTTGCCCTGCGGCAGCGGCTGCAGGCCGTGGGCCACCGCCTTCAGCGGATCGGCCAGCAGGGGTGCCAGCGCGGCATGCTCGGGCACGCCCTGGCGGCACTCGATCAGTGCAGGCAGGTCCAGCGGCGCGGCGGAAGCGGTGGCGGCAAGCAGGAGCGGCAGGAGCAGGAAGGTACGCAGCAGCACAAGCGAGGTTCCGTGGTAGAGCCGAGCCCGTGCTCGGCTGCTTTTGGGTCGGGTCTGCGGGGCGCAGGGCGTACCACGGCCGAGCATGGGCTCGGTCACGCAGCGCCTGGCCAGGTGTCAGCGCTCGCCGGCGTAGGGATCGTCGATGCCGAGCTCGGCCAGGATCTCGCGCTCCAGCTGTTCCATCGCCTCGGCTTCCTTGTCGTCCTCGTGGTCCCAGCCGAGCAGGTGCAGCACGCCGTGCACGGTCAGGTGCGCGTAGTGGGCATTGAGCGCCTTGCTCTGCTCGTCGGCTTCACGGGCCACTACCGGCGCGCAGATCACCAGGTCGCCCAGCAGCGGGAACTTGACGCCCTTGGGCAGGCCCTCCGGCACGTCCGCCGGGAAGCTGAGCACGTTGGTAGCGTAGTCCTTGCCCCGGTAATGCCGGTTCAGGGATTGGCCTTCCTTGCTGTCGACCACGCGGATGGCGAGGTCGGCCTCGCGGATGCGACCCTTCAGTGCGGCCGCGACCCACTTGCGGAAGCTGACGGCCGAGGGCAGGCCGGCACGCGGCAGGGCATAGCTGACGGCGACATCCAGTCGCACGGGACCACGGGTCATGGAGTCGCTCCAGGTTGGATCTGATGCAGGTCGCGGCGGTCGTAGGCGCTGACGATGCGCGCCACCAGCGGGTGGCGGACCACGTCGCGGGCTTCGAAGAAGGTGAAGCTGACGCCCTCCACATCGCGCAGTACGTCGATGGCATCGCGCAGGCCCGACTTCACATGCTTGGGCAGGTCGGTCTGGGTCAGATCGCCGGTGACCACGGCAGTCGAGCCGAAGCCCAGTCGGGTCAGGAACATCTTCATCTGTTCGATGGTGGTGTTCTGCGCTTCGTCCAGGATCACGAACGCATCGTTGAGCGTGCGGCCGCGCATGTAGGCCAGCGGCGCAATCTCGATGACGTTCTTTTCCAGCAGCTTGAGCACTTTTTCCACGCCCAGCATTTCATACAGGGCGTCGTACAGCGGTCGCAGATACGGGTCGACCTTCTGGCTCAGGTCGCCGGGCAGGAAGCCCAGCTTCTCGCCGGCCTCAACCGCCGGACGCACCAGGATCAGGCGCTGCACACGCGATTCGTTCAGTGCTTCCACCGCGCTGGCCACGGCCAGGAAGGTCTTGCCGGTACCGGCCGGGCCGATGCCGAAGTTGATGTCGTGGCTGACGATCTGGTGCAGATAGCGGCTCTGGTTGGAACCGCGCCCGCGCACGGTTCCGCGCTTGACCTTGATTGCCACGTCCTGCGCTTCGTAGGAGCGATCGGCGATCTGTTCGATGTTCGCCGCGTTCAGGCGCAGGTGGATGCCGTGGCTGTCGAAGGTGGTCTCGGCGGCCTCTTCATACAGCGCCTCGATCAGCTTCTGCGCCTCTGCACTGGCTTCAGTCGGGCCGCTGATACGGAACACGAAGCCGCGGTTGGCGATTTCCACGCCAAGCTTCAGTTCGATCTGGCGAAGGTGGCCGTCGAACGGGCCGCACAGGTTGGCCAGCTGCGCGTTGTCTTCCGGCGACAGGGTGAAGTCTCGATGCTCGATGCTTTTCATTGCTTGGGGTGGGGCGGGGTCGCCGTCCACCGCGATGGCGTCAGGGACGACAAGGGTAACGCGCAAGGCGGCAGGACGACAGTTCTCCACACCGGGTGTGGACCGGCGCCGAAGAAACCTGTGGATAGTCCTTCGCAGCGCTTGTGCCACAAGGAAGATGATGCGGTGGTGAAAATTGCGCCAGTGCCCGCGGGGTTCTCCACATGTGGTGTGGACGGTGTTGCAGCGAACCTGTGGATAGGTGGCAGCGAGCCTTGCGGCAGTGGCGTTGCCGGCGGGTGATCAATTATTGACCAGCCCTGTTCTGGATCATTGCGGGTGCACAGGGAGCATGGCACCGTGGCGCCATCGGAGGAGGTGGCGCATGGCCGTGGGCACGTGGATGCGCAGGATGGGGCTGCTGGGCAGCTGCCTGCTGGCGGGCTGCGGCGAAGCACCGCCGGCGGCACTGGGTACGCTTGAATGGGACCGGATCAGCGTGCCCGCACCGGCGGCGGAAGTGATCAGTGCCGTTGACGTGCGCGAAGGGCAGGCGGTCAAGGCCGGCGCGCTGCTGATGCGCCTGGATCCTGCCCGTGGCGCCGCCCAGTTCGACGCCGCACAGGCCGAAACCGCCCGCGTGCAGGCGCAGCTTGAAGAACTGCAGGTGGGCCCGCGTCCTGAGCAGATCGCCCAAGCGCAGGCACAGCTCACGGCGCTGCGCGCGCAGGCGGCTGAAGCCACTGCGTACTACCGCCGGGTGCAACCGCTGGCCCGCCAGAGGCTGGTCGCTGCTGCCGACCTGGACCGGGCCCGCGCGGCCGCCGACAACGCCGTGGCCAGCGTGCGCGCTGCCGAACAGGCGTGGCTGGAGCTGCAGCGCGGCAACCGTCGTGAGGACATTGCCCAGGGCCAGGCCGCCTCCCGGGCAACGCAGGCACAGGAGGTGGTGCAGGCCGTCAACCTGCAGAAGCTGCAGCTGCGTGCGCCGCGCGATGGCGTGGTCGATGCGTTGCCGTACCGGCAGGGCGACCAGGCACCGATCGGTGCGCCATTGGTGGTGATGCTGGTGGGCGAACGCCCCTATGCGCGCGTGTATCTGCCGCAGCCATTGCGCCTGCGGGTGAAGGTGGGGCAGGGAGCGCAGGTGCAGCTGGATGGTGCCAACACCGTGCTGAAGGGGCATGTGCGGTCGATCCGCAGCGACCCTTCCTTTACGCCGTATTACGCGCTGACCGGTGATGACGTCTCGCGGCTGAGCTACCTGGCCGAGATCGAGCTGGACGACAGTGCCGACATGCAGGCGCTGCCCGCCGGGCTGCCGGTGCAGGTGCGCTTCTGAATCCTGTCGATGACATTGCCGTGCGTGCGCAGGGCCTGAGCCGCCGTTTCGGCGAGCTGCTGGCAGTGGACAACGTCGATCTGCAGGTGCCGCGAGGGCAGGTATACGGCTTCCTCGGCCCGAACGGCTCAGGCAAGTCGACCACCATCCGCATGCTGTGCGGACTGCTTGAACCAAGCGCTGGCGAGATCGAAGTGCTGGGCCTGGCGATCCCGGCACAGGCCGAAGCGCTGCGCCGCCGCATCGGCTACATGACCCAGCGCTTTTCGTTGTACGAAGACCTGTCGGTGCGGGAGAACCTGGAATTCCTGGCCGCCATCCAGGATCTACCGAGGGCGCAAGCACGGCAACGGGTCGACGTGCTGCTGCAGCAGTACCGTCTGCAGGACCGCCAGGTGCAGTTGGCCGGCACCCTCAGCGGCGGGCAGAAGCAGCGGCTGGCGCTGGCCGGTGCGGTGATCCATGCGCCGGAACTGCTGTTCCTCGATGAGCCGACCAGTGCGGTCGATCCTGAGTCGCGGCGCGATTTCTGGGAGGCGCTGTTCGAACTCGCCGATGCCGGCACCACGGTGCTGGTGTCCACCCACTACATGGACGAGGCCGAACGCTGCCATCGGCTGGCGATCCTAGATCGCGGTGCCCTGGTGGCCGATGGAACCCCGGCCGAGCTGTGCGCGCAGCTGCAGGGCCGTACCCTGAAGGTCACCGCCTCGCAGCCCCGGCAGGCCAGCCGCGCGCTGGCGGCGTTGCCGGGTGTGCTCAGCGTGGCCCAGATCGGCACCGAACTGCGCGTGCTGTGCAGCGAGGGTGCGGCCGATACCAGCGTGTTGGCGCAGGCACTTGCCGCCGCCGATCCGCAGGCCAGCATCGAACCGGTGGCACCCAACCTGGAAGACGTATTCGTTGCCGCCACCCGTGGCCGTGGTCGGGAGCCGGCCGCATGAGCGTGCGACGGCTATGGGCGATCATGCTCAAGGAGCTGCGGCAACTGCGCCGTGACCGCATCACCTTGGCGATGATCGTTGGCATCCCGGTGATGCAGCTGCTGCTGTTCGGCTATGCGATCAACCTCAACCTGCGGCACCTGGATGCCGGTATCGCCGATCAGGCCAACAGTGCGGCGTCGCGCGCGCTGGTACAGGACATGGTCGCCACCGGCGTGATCACGCCGCGCGCGCAGGCCTATACGCCCGATCAACTGATGGAGGCGTTGCGACGGGGCCGGATCAGCGTGGGCATCGTCATTCCCTCCGATTTCGAGCGACGCCGCTACGAAGGCCGCGAAGCGGTGCAGGTGCTGGTCGACGGCAGCGACACGGTGGTGCAGAGTGCGGCGATCCAGCTGGCGCAGGTGCCGCTGGACACGCGTCCGGCCAGCAACGCGCGACCACTGCGCGAAGGCAGCATCGCCAGCGGGCAGGTGAGCGTCATCAGTTTCTACAACCCGCAACGGCGCTCAGCGGTGAACATTGTGCCCGGCCTGATCGGGGTGATCCTGACCATGACCCTGGTGATGTTCACCGCAGTGGCGGTGGTACGCGAACGCGAGCGCGGCAACATGGAACTGCTGATCGCCACGCCGGTATCGCGCAGCGAACTGATGGTCGGCAAGGTGTTGCCCTATGCGGCGATCGGTCTGCTGCAGACCACGCTGGTGCTGCTGCTGGGAACCTGGTTGTTCGAGGTTCCGATCCGCGGCAGCCTGGTTGATGTCTATCTGGCCGCGGTGCTGCTGGTGCTGGCCAACCTCGCACTGGGCCTGTTGATTTCAACGCGCGCGCGGTCGCAGTTCCAGGCCATGCAGATGACCCTGTTCCTGTTCCTGCCGTCGATCCTGCTGTCGGGTTTCATGTTTCCGTTCGCCGGCATGCCCAGGCCGGTGCAGTGGCTGGCGGAAGTACTGCCGCTCACCCATTTCCTGCGCCTGGTGCGCGGCATCATGCTGCGCGGGGCCTCGCTGTGGGAGCTGTGGCCGGACGCACTGGCAATGCTGGTGTTCATCGTGGCGATGATGACCCTGGCCATCCTGCGCTTCCGCAAGCGCCTGGATTGAAGCATGCCGACCAACGGTCGGCATCCACACAGTAGGTGCCGACCGTTGGTCGGCATCAACTGCGGTGAGTGCCGACCGCTGGCCGGCATCAATTGCGGTGGGTGCCGACCGTTGGTCGGCACACCTTATTCCGCCACCACGCGGCCGCGCAGCGAATTGGTCAGCGCTTCAGTGATCACCACGTCCACGAACTGGCCGATCAGGCGCGGGTGCGCCGGGAAGTTCACCGAACGCATGTTCTCGGTCTTGCCGGTCAGTTCATTCGGGTTCTTGCGTGAAGGGCCTTCCACCAGCACGGCCTGTACGCTGCCAACCATCCTTTCGGAGATGCTCGCAGCGTGTGCATTGATGCGTTCCTGCAGGCGCGACAGGCGTGCATGCTTCTCCGCATCGCTGATCGTGTCTTCCAGGTCCGCTGCCGGCGTGCCCGGGCGACGCGAATAGATGAAGGAGAAGCTGTGATCGAAGCCGATGTCCTCGATCAGTTTCATGGTCTTCTCGAAATCCGCATCGGTCTCGCCGGGGAAACCGACGATGAAGTCCGAACTGATCGAGATGTCCGGGCGGACCGCACGCAGCTTGCGGATCTTCGACTTGAATTCCAGTGCGGTGTAACCGCGCTTCATCGCTGATAGCACGCGGTCGCTGCCAGCCTGCACCGGCAGGTGCAGGAAGTTGGCCAGCTGCGGCACATCGCGGAACGCATCGATCAGCGAATCGCTGAACTCCAGCGGGTGCGAGGTGGTGAAGCGGATGCGGCCAACGCCATCGATCTCGGCGATGGTGCGGATCAGCAGGCCGAGGTCGGCGAACTCGCCGTCGCCATACGGCCCGCGGTAGGCGTTGACGTTCTGGCCGAGCAGGTTGATCTCGCGCACGCCCTGCGAAGCAAGCTGTGCCACTTCCACCACCACGTCCTCGAACGGGCGGCTGACTTCGGTACCGCGCGTGTAGGGCACCACGCAGAACGAGCAGTACTTGGAGCAGCCTTCCATGATCGACACGAACGCCGACGCGCCATCGGCACGTGGTTCGGGCATGCGATCGAACTTCTCGATTTCCGGGAAGCTGATGTCCACCTGTGGGCGCTGCTGTTCGCGGCGGGCGCGGATCAGTTCCGGCAGGCGATGCAGCGTCTGCGGGCCGAACACCAGGTCGACGAACGGCGCACGCTTGATGATCGCCTCGCCTTCCTGCGACGCCACGCAACCGCCGACGCCGATGATGACCTCACGGCCCTGGTTCTTCAGGCTCTTCCAGATGCCCAGCTGGCTGAACACCTTCTCCTGCGCCTTTTCGCGGATCGAGCAGGTGTTGACCAGGATGACGTCGGCGTCCTCGGGGCGATCGGTCAGTTCCAGGCCATCACTGGCGGCGAGCACGTCGGCCATCTTGGCCGAGTCGTACTCGTTCATCTGGCAACCGTGGGTCTTGATGTACAGCTTGCCTTTCACCTGGTCGGGCTTGCGCGGACCGGCGGGCAGGGCAACGAGCGGGGTACCGCCCGGCGTGGCGGGCGGAAAGACGTCTGGCGTCCCGGTCATGGCGCTTAATCCATTCGGGTGGCGGGAAAGGGGGCGATTCTACCCGCATCCCGTCGCGCTCGCCCTGCACAACGCCAACGGCGCCGCGCTGCGCGCTCGCGGGGCATGGCCCCGCGCTACCCGTATCCCGCGCCGTTCGGTAGCGCCGGCCCGTGCCCGGCGAGTGCCCTTACGCCGCGATCAGCTCCGCATCGATCTGCCGCGAACGATCAAACGCGGTCAGCGCACTCATCCGTTCGATGTAGGCGGCCGTCGCCGGTGCTGGCTGCACCAGGCCGAACGCACTGGTCCATGCCAGTGCATTGCCCCACAACACGTCTGCCGCACTCATCACCTCGCCCAGCAGGTACGGCCCCTGCGCCAGCTGTGCTTCGATCACCTGCAGCACCGTATCGGCGTCGTTGTAGGGCGACATCGCATGCGGCGGCGGGTCGCGACGCATCGCCCGGTCGATCATCGCCGGTTCGAAGCAGGCGCCGTAGAAGGCCATCCAGCGCAGATAGGGGCCGCGCAGGGCGTCGCCGATCGGCGGCGCCAGCCCGGCTTCCGGGTACAGGTCGGCCAGGTACAGGTAGATCGCCACCTGCTCGGTCACCAGGGCGCCGTTGTGCACGATGGCCGGCACCTTGCCCATCGGATTGATCGCCAGATAGGCCGGGGCCAGGTTGGCGCCAGCCTTCAGGTCCAGCACCTGCATGCGGTAGTCGGCGCCCAGTGCTTCAAGCAGGGCCACCGCGCCGCTCGAGCGTGAACGGGCGGCGTGATAGAGGGTGATCTGGCGTGACGTCATGGCATTGCTCCTTGCAGGTGGTGGTGAAGTGGGGGCCATCCTGGGGCACAATTGCGGACGACTTCTGTCCGCGATCCGTCATGCGCCATACCGCCCATCGCCTGCTTCGCCTGATCTCGCTGCTGCAGGCCCGCCGCCACTGGTCCGGTGCCGAGCTCGCCGAGCGCATGGGGGTGGATCGGCGCAGCATCCGTCGCGATGTCGAACGCCTGCGCGAGCTGGGATATCCGGTGCAGGCGTCGGCCGGCGTAGGCGGGGGCTACCGGCTGGGCGCGGGGGCACCGGTGCTGCCGATGCTGCTGGACGAGGAAGAGGCCACCACGCTGGCGATTGCCCTGCGTGCGGCCTCGGCCACGGTCTCCGGCATCGACGACACCGCACGCGGCCTGCTGTCCAAGCTCGACCCGCTGGTGCCGGCGCGTCGCCGCCAGCAGGCCGGCGAAGTGCATGCGGCCACTGCGACCCTGTCCGATCTGCCATCCACCGATGCGCGCCTGCTCGGGCGGCTGGCCCAGCACTGCCGGCAGGCCGCGCGGCTGGCCTTCGAATACCGCAGCGCGCAGGACGCGGTGACGCAACGGCAAGTCGAGGCCCAGCACCTGGTCAACTACGGGCGGCGCTGGTATCTGCTGGCCTGGGACCTGGGCCGGCAGGACTGGCGCACGCTGCGCGTGGACCGGATGGGCGCTGTGCGGCCTCTGCCCGAGCCTGGCCTGCACCGGCGAACCCCGGCGCCGCCCGATGTGATGGTGCGGCAGGCGGTCAGCCAGGCGCCGTTCGCGCTGCAGGCCATCCTGCGCCTGGCCGGCAGTGAAGCGGAGCTGGCCGGCCGCATTCCGCCCTGGTGCGGCGTGCTCGAGGCTGACGGCGCAGACCATTGTCTGTTGCGGATGGGTGCGGAAAGCCGCGGCATGATGCTGGCGCAGATTCTCAGCCTGGATCGCCTGCCGGTGGCACTGTGGACCACGCCGGCCGAGCTGCGCGAGGAGCTGGCCCAGCGTCTGACCGGGCTCAGCCAGGTACTGGCCGTGCCCGCGGTCACGGTCTGAGCCGTCGCCCTTGGCAAGCCGCAGCGAAGCTGGGACACTCGCGGCCATGAAGGGGAGACTGGGGACAACGGCGATCATCATCGCTGCGCTGACCGCTGCGCCGGCCAGCGCCGGCACCCTGTACAAGTGCCTTGGCGCCGACGGGGTCACCAGCTATGTCAGCAAGCGGGTGGCCGGTGCCCAATGCAGCACCATCAGCTACACCCGCAGCGCAGGCAGGGCGGTGCGTGCCCCGGTCGCCACTTCGGTGCCGGTGCCAGCACCTGCTGCAGTGGTGGCCAGTGCCGAGCGTAATCCGGTCGCGGTTGCCGCCAGCGCTGCCAGTCCCGCTGTCGCACCGACTCCGGTACCCGCGGCAGCGTCCACGCCGGCCGCTCCACGCGGCGGCAAGATGGTCAGCGGCCAGGTCTATTCGTACATGCAGGACGGGGTGCGCCACTACACCAGTGCACGCCCGACCCAGGTCGCCAACCTCGGCCCGGTGCGGACCATCCGCTACAGCTTCATGGAGCGCTGCTACGCCTGCGGGGTCAATCCACGCGTCGATTTCGGCAGCGTGCGCCTGAACACCACGGCCTTCCAGAGCGAGATCACCTCGGCTGCACGCGAATTCGGGGTGGAAGAAGCGGTGGTACGCGCGATCATCCACGCCGAATCGGCGTACAACCCGACCGCGCTCAGCCGTGCCGGTGCGCAGGGCCTGATGCAGCTGATGCCGCCCACCGCCGCACGCTTCGGCGTCAGCGATTCCTACGACGCCGGGCAGAACATCCGTGGCGGCGTGCAGTACCTGGCGTGGTTGTTGAAGCGCTTCAAAGGTGATCTGACCCTGGCCGCGGCCGGTTACAACGCCGGCGAAGGCGCGGTCGATCGCCATGGAGGCGTGCCACCCTACAGCGAGACCCAGTATTACGTGCGAAGGGTAGGGCAGCTGGCCGAGCGCTACCGCACCGCCCTGACCCACCAGTAGGTGCCGACCGTTGGTCGGCACACCTTCAAGCGGGTAGGTGCCAACTGTCAGTCGGCACACCTTGAAAAGAGTTGTTGCAATGCGTTGTGTGGCGCGCGACGGTTCCGCTACACTCGACCGAGATTCAATGCGGCTCTGGCCCCCACCGGAACCGCTGGCAGCCTTAAAGCTACCTAATCAATATCGGAGTGCCGGATGGCCAACGATGGGGTACACGATCCAGTCAACACCGGACGTCGGCGTTTTCTTACTGCCACCACAGCCGTGGTGGGCGCCGTCGGCGTCGGATTCACCGCAGTTCCTTTCATCAAATCCTGGAACCCCAGTGCCCGCGCCAAGCTTGCCGGCGCACCGGTGGTGGCCGACATCAGCGCCCTGCAGGAAGGCCAACGCCTGATCGTGGAATGGCGTGGCCAGCCGATCTGGATCGTCAAACGGTCCAAGGCGATCCTCGATGCGCTGCATGGGCTGGATGGCCGCTTGAAGGACCCAGAGTCCGGCGAGAAGGACCAGCAGCCGGAGTACGTGCTCAAGCAGAACCCCGAGCTGCGCTCGATCAAGCCCGAGATCTCGGTGCTGGTCGGTCTGTGCACGCACCTGGGCTGCTCGCCGGAAATGGTGGGTGAAATCCGCCCCGAGCCCTACGACCCACAGTGGAAGGGCGGCTATTTCTGCCCCTGCCACAAGTCGCGCTTCGACATGTCCGGCCGCGTCTTCAAGGACGTGCCCGCACCCATCAACCTGAAGGTGCCCGCGCACCACTACCAGGACGACAACACCATCATCATCGGTGTCGATCCGCAGGGGGCTGCCTGATGTCCAACATCCTCAGCCGTACCGCCACCGGCGTGGCCGACTGGGTCAATGCCCGCGCGCCGGGGTTGATGCCGATCTACCGCAAGCATGTCAGCGAGTACTACGCGCCAAAGAACTTCAACATCTGGTACTACTTCGGCTCGCTGGCGCTGCTGGTGCTGGTCAACCAGATCGTCACCGGCATCTTCCTGACCATGCACTACAAGACGAATGCCGCCGAAGCATTCGCCTCCATCGAATACATCATGCGTGACGTGGAGTGGGGCTGGCTGATCCGCTACATGCACTCCACGGGTGCCTCGCTGTTCTTCATCGTGGTCTACCTGCACATGTTCCGCGGGCTGCTGTATGGCAGCTACCAGAAGCCACGTGAACTGGTGTGGATCCTGGGCATGCTGATCTACCTGGTGCTGATGGCCGAAGCCTTCATGGGCTACGTGCTGCCGTGGGGCCAGATGTCGTTCTGGGGCGCCAAGGTGATCATCTCGCTCTTCGGCGCCATTCCAGTGATCGGCAACGGCCTCACCGAATGGATCATGGGCGATTACCTGCCCAGCGACGCCACGCTCAACCGCTTCTTCGCACTGCACGTGATCGCGCTGCCGCTGGTGCTGCTGCTGCTGGTGGTGCTGCACCTGGGTGCGCTGCATGAAGTGGGATCGAACAACCCCGATGGCGTGGAGATCAAGAAGGGGCCGAAGGGCAACCGCTGGTCACCGAACGCGCCGACCGACGGCATTCCGTTCCATCCCTATTACACGCTCAAGGATGGCGTCGGTGCGGGCTTCCTGCTGATCATCGCGGCCTTCATCATCTTCTTTGCGCCGGCCTTCGGTGGCCTGTTCCTGGAACACGACAACTTCACCGAAGCCAACCGCCTGGTCACCCCCGAGCACATCAAGCCGGTCTGGTACTACACGCCGTACTACGCGATGTTGCGGGTGGTGCCGAACAAGCTGGGCGGCGTGATCGTGATGTTCTCGGCCATCGCCATCCTGTTCCTGGTGCCCTGGCTCGACCGCGCCAAGGTCAAGTCCTACCGCTACCGCGGCTGGCTGTCGCGCGGCCTGCTGGGCATGTTCGTGGTGTGCTTCGCGTGGTTGATGGTGATCGGCTCCGGTCCTGGTACCGATGCGCACGAGACCTATGTCGGGCGGGTGCTGACCTTCCTGTACTTCGCCTTCTTCATCACCATGCCGATATGGACAAGGCTGGACAAGACCAAGCCGGTACCGGAAAGGGTGACCACGCATGACTGAGCGCTGGATGGTCCGGCTGGCCCTGGCGGCCGCCCTGATGCTGGGCAGTACCCTGGCAATGGCCGCCGAGGGCGGCACCAAGCTGCTGCAGGCCGGCAACGACCTGGGTGACCGGGCGTCGCTGCAGCGCGGCGCCCAGCTGTACATGAACTACTGCAGCGGTTGCCACGCATTGAAGTACCTGCGCTATTCGCGGATGGGCGAGGACCTGGGGCTGAGCGAGGAAGAGGTGATGAACAACCTCAACTTCACCGGCTCGGCGGTCGGCGATCCCGTGCCCGTGGCGATGCCCAAGGAGCAGGCCGAAAAGTGGTTCGGCAAGATGCCGCCCGACCTGAGCCTGATTTCGCGGGTACGCGGCAGCGACTGGATCTACACCTACCTGAAGTCGTTCTACCTGGACAGCAGCCGCCCGCTGGGCTGGAACAACGCGCTGTTCGCCAATGCATCCATGCCCAATCCGTTGTGGGAGATGCAGGGCCTGCAGCACGCAGTGCATGGCAAGGCCGAAGCGCCGGGCATGGACCCGCCGGTGACCGGCCTGCGCATTGAAAGTCCGGGCTCGGTCGATGCGGGCCAGTACGACCAGGCCGTGCGCGACATCACCAACTTCCTCGAATACGCCGGCGAACCGGCCGCGCTGAAGCGGCAGCAGCTCGGTGTCTGGGTGATCCTGTTCCTGGCCCTGCTGACCTTCCTGGTGTACCTGTTGAAGAAGGAATACTGGAAGGACGTGCACTGATCCAGAGCCGGCCATTGCATCGGGCCTATTGGCTTTTGTGATGGTCGGTTGCACACTCGGGGAGGAGTCGACCGCCAGCACGGTGCTGGCGGCGCCGATGCGGCAGGCGGTCTCCTGTCGTAGGAGAGCCTTTGATGGCGGCGAGCGTACGCATGCGCAATACACTGACGCTGTTTTCCTCGAACGACGATGTACTGTGCCACCGTGTGCGCCTGGTGCTGGCGGCCAAGGGCGTGAGCTTCGACTTCGTTCCGGTCGATCCACAGAACCCGCCGGAAGACCTGATCGATCTCAATCCGTACCATTCGGTGCCGACCCTGGTCGAGCGCGAGCTGGTGCTGTATGCCGCGTCGGTGGTCAGCGAGTATCTGGACGAGCGCTATCCGCACCCGCCGCTGATGCCGGTTGACCCGCTGTCGCGCGCGCGCATCCGCCTGGCCATGCTGCGTATCGAGCATGACTGGGTGCCGCAGGTGCAGGCGATCCAGCTGGGCAACAAGACCCAGGCCGAGGCAGGGCGCAAGCGGCTGAAGGAACTGCTGACGGCCTCGCTGCCGTTGTTCAAGGCCAGCAAGTTCTTCCTCAACCCGGAAATGAGCCTGGCCGACTGCGCGATGGCGCCGATCATCTGGCGCCTGCAATCGCTGGATGTGCCGTTGCCGAAGGACAGCAAGGCCATCGAGGACTACGGCAACCGGATTTTCCGCCACCCTGGTTTCGTTCGCAGCCTTACCGATCAGGAAAAGAAACTGCGCGATCTGCCGGGCTGATCCGGTATCCGCTTTCCCGTCTGCACGCCGACCGGCGTGCAGGCGATCCGCCCCGGCAGGGGCGTCGGGCGCTACACTTCACGCATGACCGAAGACTTCTTCCACATGACCAGCCACCGCCCGTATCTGTTGCGGGCTCTGGTGGAATGGATCAACGACAACCAGCTGACTCCGCACATCCTGGTCGACGCCGGCGTTCCCGGCGTGCAGGTTCCGCCTTCGGCCGTCAAGGACGGCCGGGTGGTGCTCAACATCGCCGAGCGCGCAGTCGTGCGGCTGGTGATCGACAACGAGTCGGTGAGCTTCTCGGCGCGCTTCTCCGGCACCAGCTATCCGGTGCAGGTGCCGATCAGCGCGGTGCTGGCGGTGTATGCGCGCGAGACCGGGCAGGGCATGGCGCTGCCGGACGACATTCCCGGTGGCGAGCCGGCGCAGGCCAGTGATGAGCTGCTGCACGACGATGAGCAGACGCCGCCTGACGACACGCCGCCCGCTGGTCCGCCGCCCAAGGGCCGCCCGACCCTGCGCGTGGTCAAGTAGTTTCCGCAGCTTTACATCCACGCATGGCGTGGATCTACCGGCGCGCTGTCCAGTAGATCCACGCCATGCGTGGATGATCTTGCTTACACATCCTCGGCATCTTCGTTGTCCGCACGGATCTGGCTGATCCGCGCTGCACCCGGGCCGGTGAAGGAAATCAGCTGGTCGCCGCGCAGCACCATGCGGCCGACATGGCGATCCACGCATGGCGTGGATCTACCGGCGCGCTGTCCAGTAGATCCACGCCATGCGTGGATGATCTTGCTTACACATCCTCGGCATCTTCGTTGTCCGCACGGATCTGGCTGATCCGCGCCGCACCCGGGCCGGTGAAGGAAATCAGCTGGTCGCCGCGCAGCACCATGCGGCCGACATGGCGATCGATGCCGTCGTAGGAATACTCGAACTTGAAGGTGCGCTCGAAACCGAGCCGGCCATCTTCCCCGCGCGACAGCCGCAGACCCGTGGCGTGCACCGCCTGGTCCAGCCACTGCACATCGGCGGCACGGCAGGCATTGCGGCCCAGTTCAACCGCACGTTCGGCGGCCGAACGCGCGGCGTTCCAGAAGAAGTAGACGATACCGCCGGCAATCAGCAGGATCAGCAGGGTGGGCATGGCTTCAGCCGTGAGGTGTCGATCCGCCAAAGATGGCGACGAATGGCGGCCGGATCAAGCGGCATCTGCTCAGCGATCGCTGCCAGGCTCCGTTGCCGGCTGCAGCGGCACCGATGTCGGTGCAGCGGGTGCCGGCGGAGGCGGTGCAACCCGCGGTGCAGTGGCATTCAACTGCAGCAGTGCGGCCCAGTCCTGTCGGTTGAAGCTGCACTCGTCCTCACGACCCGGTGTGCAGGTCGGGTCGATGCCGGTGGTGTCGCGCTCGCGCGGCGGCGGCAGCTTGATCATGCCGGTGCGATCCAGTTGCAGCAGGCGCATCGCCACGGTGTTCATGACGTTGCCGCCCACCAGGTAAAGCGTCTGGTCGCCACCGAGGTTGGCCGCCACCACCACTTCGCAATGCGACTTCCAATGGCCGACCGAGCCGTTGCCCAAAGCCTGCACCAGCCCGCTGTAGCTGAGTGTGCTGCTGCGGTCACGCAGGAAGCACAGCAGGTCGCCCGGTGCCGGCTTGGCGGTGGCCGGGTCCACCAGGCGGTAGGGCACGCCGGAAGGGCCGGCCTGGTAGGCGGCGCGGATGTAGTCGATATGGCGTGGGGAACTGTTGAAGCCGGGTACGCCGGCACGCACCATCACCCAGGAAATGAACGCCGCTGACCATGGATTGTCGATCAGGAACGCGCGGCAATCGCTGTCGGTGTAGCGCGATCCCAACGGGGCCAGGCAGCTGCTGGCACCCGGCTGGCTGCCCAATGCATTCAGCGTGCCGCTTTCGCGCCAGTAGCTGCTGACCCGTTGCCAGGCGATCAGGCCGTTGTCGGCCAGATGATCGCTCTCGGCTTCGGTGACACTGAGGCTGGCGGCGCGGCCGTCACGGTCGATGAAGGGGCGGAACCAGAGGCGATGCTCGTTGCAGGCAGTGTTGCGGATGGCGATCGCCAACGGGCTCAGGCCGAAACGCGGGGGTACATCGCAGGCTTCGACGGCGGCGGCCGAGAAGGGCGCTGCGGCCAGCAGCAGGCAGGCAGGCAAGAGCATCCGGCGCATGCGCGGCTCCTGTGGGGGATGGTCGCAGCGTCGCAGCGCTGTTGTGAACGCTGGGTGTGAGAGCGGTAGTGCCGGCCGCTGGCCGGCAACATCACGATCCGCGAATCCACCCTCAACCTGGCGGTGGACCCAGCTTCAACGACAGATCAATGGCCTGCACGTGCTTGGTCAGGCCGCCGATGGAAATGCAGTCCACGCCATCTTCAGCGATCGAACGCAGGCCGCCGAGGCCGACGCTGCCGGACACTTCCAGAGGAATGCGGCCTTCGGTGATGCGCACCGCTTCGCGCCGCAGCTCCGGGCTGAAGTCGTCCAGCAGGATGCGTTCACAGCCGGCCTGCAGCGCCTGCCGCAGCTGTTCCAGGTCCTCGACCTCGACCACCAGTGGCAGTTGCGGCCATTGCCGGCGGGCGGCCGACACCGCGGCAGCCAGTGAACCGGCCGCGCGGATGTGGTTCTCCTTCAGCATCACCGTGTCGTACAGGCCGAAGCGATGGTTGTCACCGCCGCCGCAACGCACCGCGTACTTCTGCGCCAGGCGCAGGCCGGGCAGGGTCTTGCGGGTATCGAGGATGCGCGTGCCTGTCCCTTCCACCGCAGCCACATAGCGGGCTGTGGTGGTGGCGGTGCCGGACAGGGTCTGCAGGAAATTCAGCGAGGTGCGTTCGGCGCTGACCAGACTGCGGCTGCGCCCATGCAGCAGCGCCAGCACGGTACCGGCGCTGACATGGTCGCCTTCGGCTACCCGCCACTCGATCTGCACGTTGGCATCGAGCGCGCGATGGGTGGCATCGAACCACGGGCGGCCCGCGATCACCGCATCCTGCTTGCACAGCAGGTAGGCGCTGTCGGGCTGGTCGGGCAGCAGGGCGGCGGTAACGTCACCGCTGCCCAGGTCCTCGGCCAACGCGCGCGCGACATCGGCCGCGACGACGGCTGGATCCGGCGTCGGCAGCGCGTTCATGCGGTCGGGAAGTCGGCGATCTGTGCGGTCGGGATGGCCTCTTCGGCCAGCAGCACCGGAATACCGTCGTCGACGCGGAATACCTGCTTGCGGTCGCGGGTGACCAGGGCTTCGCGCAGTGGCTGCGCCAGCGGGTTGCCATCGGCGCGGTTGACGGAACCGGCGGCGATCGCCCGGTTGAGGGCTTCCAGGCCCTTGCCATCCAGCAGGGACAGGGGCTGGCGGGTATCGGGCGACACCAGCAGGTCGAGCAGCTTGCGATCCATGGTTCTTCGTCTTGCGTGGAAGATGGCTAGAATACGTCTTTAAGGCAGGTGACGGCCAATGACCCCCAACCCGATCGCGCCGCTTGTCGGCATCGTCATGGGTTCCCGCTCCGACTGGGAAACCATGCAGCACGCCGCCCAGAAGCTTGAAGCTCTGGGTGTTCCGTTCGAAGTGAAGGTGGTGTCCGCGCATCGGACGCCGGATGTGTTGTTCAGTTATGCCGAGCAGGCGGGTTCGCGCGGGCTGCGCGCGATCATTGCCGGCGCCGGCGGTGCCGCGCACCTGCCGGGCATGATCGCGGCCAAGACCGCGGTGCCGGTGCTGGGCGTGCCGGTGCAGTCCAAGGCCCTCAATGGCATGGATTCGCTGCTGTCGATCGTGCAGATGCCGGCCGGCATCCCGGTCGCCACCTTCGCCATCGGCAATGCCGGCGCCTCCAATGCCGCGCTGTTCGCCGCGGCGATGCTGGCCAGCGACCAGCCGGCGATCGGCCAGGCGCTCGATGCTTTCCGCGCGCGCCAGACCGAAGACGTGATGGCCCACGACGATCCGCGCCAATGAGCCTGACCGTCGGCATCCTCGGCGGCGGTCAGCTCGCCCGCATGATGGTCCTGGCTGGTGCGCCGCTGGGACTGCGCTTCGAACTGTACGATCCGGCGGCCGATGCCTGCAGCGGCCCGCTGGCGCCGCTCACCGTCGGCGCATTCGATGATCGGCAGGCGCTGGCGGACTTCGCTGCCAAAGTCGATGTGGTGACTTTCGATTTCGAGAACGTGCCGGCTGATAGCGCGCAATGGCTGGCCGACCGCGTGCCGGTCTACCCGCCGCCGTCGGCGCTGGCCGTGGCCCAGGACCGGTTGAGCGAGAAGACCCTGTTCCAGCAGCTGGGTATCCCGCTGCCGGCGTTCGCCGATATCCGCAGCCGCGACGAACTGGCCGCCAAGGCCGCCGAATTCGGTCTGCCGTGCATCCTCAAGACCCGCCGCCTGGGCTACGACGGCAAGGGCCAGTTCCGCCTGCGCAGCGAAGCGGACATCGATGCGGCTTGGCAGGCGCTGGGTGCGCAGGTCGAGCGCACCGGCCTGATCCTCGAGGGCTTCGTCGCCTTCCAGCGCGAAGTCAGCGTGGTGGCCGTGCGCGGTCGCGATGGCAGCTTCCAGGCCTGGCCGGTCACCGGCAACTGGCATGTGGACGGTGTGCTTTCGGCCAGCGTGGCACCGGCGGTGCTGTCCGCTGCCGAGCACGAAGCGGCGATCGGCTATGCCCAGCGTGTCGCCGAGCACCTGCAGTACGTGGGTGTGTTCGCGTTGGAGCTGTTCTGCCGCGACGGTGAACTGCTGGCCAACGAGATGGCGCCGCGTGTGCACAACTCCGGTCACTGGACCATCGAAGGCAGCGAAACCTCGCAGTTCGAGAACCACCTGCGCGCGGTGCTCGGTCTGCCGCTGGGCAGTACCCGCATGCTTGGCCATGCCTGCATGCTGAACTGGCTGGGGGCGATGCCTGACCCGACGCCGGTGCTGCAGCAGGCCAGCGGCCATTGGCACGACTACGGCAAGGAATCGCGTGATGGCCGTAAGGTCGGTCACGCCACCCTGCGCGATGATGATGCCGGTGCACTGGCGGATGCGTTGGTGCAGGTTGGGCTGGAACTGGACCGTCAGGCCCAGGTGGCTCCAGCGGTGCACGCGCTGCGCAACGGCTGATCAAACGGGGCCGGCCGGCGGACGCCGCTGATCCAGGTAGTGCCGGCCGCTGGCCGGCAATGCCCACCAAGGTGGGCAGCTACCAGAGCGGTGCCCACCAAGGTAGGCATCCACCACGGCATGGCGTGATGCCGGTAGCGCCGGGCGATGCTCGTCCGTATCAGCGCAGCTGGCTCTCGGCGAACTCCCAGTTCACCAGTTGCCAGAATGCTTCCAGATAACGCGCACGATCATTCTGGTAGTCGGTGTAGTACGCGTGCTCCCAGACATCGCAGCACAGCAGTGGCGTGCTGTCGCCGGTGAGCGGCGTGCCCGCGTTGCGCGTCGCCTGCAGGCCGAGCTGCCCACCCGGGTGCTGTACCAGCCATACCCAGCCGGAGCCGAACAGGCCAAGCGCGGTCCGGTTGAACTCTTCGCGAAGACGCTGGCCGTCGCCGAACTGGCGTTTGACCAGTTCGCCCAGGCGGCCCTGCGGTTCGCCACCGCCACGCGGGCGCAGGCACTGCCAGTAGAAGCCGTGGTTCCAGGCCTGGGCAGCGGCATCGAACAGCGCGCCCTGGGCGTGGCGGACGATGTCCTCCAGCATGGCTTCTTCCCATTCGGTGCCGACGATGGCGGCATTGACCGCGTCGACGTAGGCGCGATGGTGGCGGCTGTGATGCAGTTCCACGGTCTGTGCCGACAGGTGCGGCTGCAGGGACGAGGGCAGGTAGGGCAGGGCGGGCAATTCGACGGGCATGGACAGGTTCGTGGCCAGGGGGCGGCGGCAGCCGGTACCATCGGCTTACAATGGGGGCTACCGTGGGCAGTCTAGCCGACCATCACGGTTGGTTTGTCCGGCGACGCAAGGAGTGAGGTGTGGCGGTAATGCAGCAAATCCAGGCCGAGGTGGATCGTTACCCGCTCGTGCTGTTCATGAAGGGCACCCCGCAATACCCCATGTGCGGCTATTCCAGCCGCGCCGTGCAGGCCTTGATGGCCGCAGGCGCCGTGGCGCTGCGCACGGTCAATGTGCTGGAAGAGCCCGAGATCCGCGCCAACCTGCCGCGCTTCTCCAATCTGCCCACCTTCCCGCAGCTGTTCATCAACGGTGAGTTGATCGGCGGCTGTGACATCGTCATGGAACTGTTCGAAGCCGGCGAGCTCAAGCGCATCGTCGAAGAGGCTGCGCAGGGATGAGCGCCTGGCCATCGACGTCACCGGCAGACGGGGCGCTCGATGGCCGCCCGTTGCAGGATCGCGTGGTGCTCGTTGCCGGCGCCGGTGGTGGGCTGGGGAGTGCCGCCGCTGTGGCTGCCGCCGAGGCGGGAGCGACCGTGGTCCTGCTGGGGCGCAAGCCACGACGGCTGGACCGGGTCTACGCCCAGGTGCAGGCGGTCGGGCCGGAACCCCTGTTGTACCCGTTGGACCTGGAAGGTGCAGGTCCTGACGACTATGCCGAACTGGCCCAGGCCGTGGCGCAGGAGCTGGGACGTCTTGATGGCCTGCTGGTCTGTGCAGCGCACTTTCCCGGCCTGACCCCGTTCGAGCTGGCCGACCCGGCCAGTTTCGCCCGTGCCGTGCACGTCACCCTGACCGCTCCTGCCTGGCTGGCCCAGGCCTGCCTGCCGTTGCTGCGCCAGCGTGAAGACGCGGCACTGGTATTCACCGTGGATGCCCCTGAGCGGGTGGGGCAGGCGTACTGGGGCGGCTATGGCGCCGCCCAGCACGGTCTGCGCGGGCTGATCGGCAGCCTGCATGACGAGCTGGCCCGCAGCCCGGTGCGGGTAAGTGGCCTTTACCCCGGCCCCTTGCGTACTGCCCTGCGGGCGCGGGCCTATTCGATCGACCAGGACCCGGCCGCGCGTGGCCCGGAGGCTGCCGCTGCGGCGGCCGTGACCCTGTTGTCCCACGCTGGACAGGCGTGGCGGGGGCAGGTGTTCGATGCGGGCAATCCGCCATCGACGGGTGAAGACGTTCGTAAAGCGGAATGAAGATCCCGTCACGATAGCGTTGCGATCCGGTGCCGTTTGTCGCACAACCGTCACATTGAAAGCGTAGCGTGTTAATCTAGTGTTAACCGTTGCGGCAGCTGCCGTTCACGGTAGGGAACCCCAGATAAATGTCCGAACAGCCGCCCGCAAGGCTGCTTGGATGCGCTTTTTTCCGCCATCGCCAACTCGCATCGAGGCTACCGAACAATGACTCACCCATTCCGGATGTCCAAGCTCACCCTTGGTCTCGTGGCTGCGCTCGCCGCCGCTCCCGCCTTCGCCCAGAGCACCTCTGCCGGTGTCGGCGGCCAGGTCGTGTCCCGCGCCGGCCAGCCCGTCGCCGGTGCTGAAGTCACCATCACCCACACCGAGTCGGGCACCGTTTCGCGTGCCACCACCGATGCGGCGGGTCGTTACAACGCGCGCGGCCTGCGCGTGGGCGGTCCGTACTCGATCACCATCACCAAGCCGGGTGAAGGCACCAAGACCGAAGATGGCGTCTACCTGGGCGTGAACCAGACCGGCACCATCAACGCCACCTTGGCCGGCGACCTCGCCGCGACCAACCTGGACACCGTGCAGGTCACCGCTGTCGGCGGCGGCTCGGAAGTGTTCAGCGCCACCAAGATGGGTTCGGGCACCAACATCAGCCAGCAGCAGATCGAAGTTGCGCCGTCCATCGGCGGCAACATCCAGGATCTGATGCGTCTGGATCCGCGCGTGACCTTTATCGATCGCGCCTCGGGCTCGATCTCGGCCGGCGGCCAGAACCCGCGCTTCAACTCGATCAGCATCGACGGCGTTTCGGCCAGCGATACCTTCGGCCTGGAAGGCAACAACATGCCGACCCGCCGCCAGCCGGTCGCGATGGAAGCCATCGAAGCGCTGGACATCAACCTGTCCAACTACGACGTCAGCATCGCTGCCGCTGCCGGCGCCACCGTCAACGCGGTGACCAAGTCGGGTACCAATGAATTCCACGGTTCGGTGTACGGCACCTACCGTGACGGCGACTGGTTCGGTGACAACCCGGAAGGCCAGCCGTTCAAGGGCTTCACCAAGGAAGAAACCTACGGCATGACCTTGGGCGGTCCGATTATCAAGGACAAGCTGTTCTTCTTCGCCAACTACGAAAAGTTCAAGCAGGCCGCGCCGGGCGCCGACCTGAGCGGAACCGCGCTGGGTAAGGCCAATGCGCAGTTCACCATGGCCGACGTGACCCGCGCGCAGCAGATCGCGCAGGGCTACGGCATCAACGCCGGTGGCCTGGAAAGCAACGGCGACACGGAGATGGAAGAGTACGCGCTGAAGCTGGACTGGAACATCAGCGAAAACCACCGTGCCAACATCCGTTACAGCAAGATCGACCAGAGCAAGCTGCGCATCAACGGCATGACCACCAGCTCTGCCTCGCTGAGCTCGTACTGGTACCAGCATGACAAGACCAACGAGAGCTACGTCGCCCAGCTGTTCAGCGACTGGACCTCGAACTTCTCGACCGAACTGAAGGCCTCGTACCGCGAGTACTCGGCGATCCGCAACGTGTCCACCGATGCGCCGAGCATCCGCATCTTCTTCGGCGGCAACCAGGGTTCGCCGTCGGGTGACTCGCTGTACCTGGGTACCGAAGTCAACTCGCAGAACAACATCCTGGAAACCAAGGCGTGGAACTACTACGCCGCCGGTACATGGACCCTGGGCAACCACGATGTCAAGTTCGGTGCGTCGTACGACACCAACGACATCTACAACTACTTCGGCGCCAACTCGTGGGGTGCCTACACCTTCTACGGTCTGGACAACTTCGCCGCTGGCCGCTGGAGCAGCTACAACTACAATCCGGAGCGTACCCCGGGCTCGATTCCGGCTGACTACAAGTTCAGCAACCTGGCCCTGTTCGTGCAGGACACCTGGTATGTCAACAACAATCTGACCCTGACCCTGGGCGTGCGTGGCGACCGTGCTGACACCAGTCCGGCCCCAGCCTACAACGCTGCGGCGTCGACGTTCTTCGGTCGCAACAACAGCGATGTGCTGAGCAACAAGTTCCTGATCCAGCCGCGCTTCGGTTTCAACTACACCTTCGACAGCGAGCGCCCGACCCAGCTGCGCGGTGGCGTGGGCCTGTTCCAGGGTGATGCCCCGCAGGTGTGGCTGAGCAACAGCTATTCGGCGACCGGCTTCAACAATTCGGTCTACGCTTACACCTCCAACAACCCGGCGCTGCCGTTCAACCCGAACAAGGACAGCCAGCCGGTCCCGACCACCCCGGGCTCGAATCGTCAGAACGTCAACTTCGTCGGCAGCGACTTCAACATGCCGTCGGTGTACAAGGCCAACCTGGCCTTCGACCATGAGACCCCGTGGTACGGCATCGTGGCTTCGGCCGAGCTGCTGGTCACCAAGGTGAAGGACGCGCTGTACTACAAGAACCTGAACCTGGGTCCGGTGCAGCAGCTGGGTCCGGACGGCCGTGCGCTCTACTACGCAGCGGCACGCAACGGCAACCTCTGGACCAATAACGACGCACGCGCCGGGCGTAATGGTGCCTACGACTCGGTGTACGAAATCGCCAACACCGACAAGGGCCGTACCTCGCAGTTCACCGTGTCGTTGAGCAAGCCGTGGTCGGAAGCCAGCGACTGGTCCTGGAACATCGGCTACACCTACACCGACGCCACCGAAGTGGGCTCGCTGACCAGCTCCACCGCCAGCTCGGGCTGGGGCTACCAGTACGCCTTCAACGCCAACAGCGAAACCGAGAACACCTCGCGCTACGAGATCCGCGACCGCCTGTCGGGCTCGCTGAACTGGAAGCACAAGTTCTTCGGCGACTACGAAACCAAGGTGGGCCTGGTGTACGAAGGCCGTAGCGGCCGTCCGTACAGCTACGTCTACGTCAACGACGCCAACGGCGACAGCCGTAGTGCGAACGACCTGTTCTACGTGCCGAACCGGGGCGATGTGCTGTTCGGTGACATCAACAAGGACACCGGTCGGTTCACCGCCAACCCGGAAATGGAGAAGTCGTTCTACGAGTGGCTGGCCGCCAACCCGCAGCTGGCCAAGTATGCGGGTAGCTACGCTCCGGCCAACCAGTTCCGTACCGGCTGGATCAACACCTTCGACATCCGTATCAGCCAGCAGCTGCCGGGCTTCATGAAGGGTCACAAGTCGGAAGTGTGGCTGGACATCCAGAACGTCGGCAACATGCTGAACAAGAAGTGGGGCAACATCTACGACTACGGCTTCTTTGCCGATGCGCGTGTGGCCACCCTGCAGGGCATGAAGGACGGCAAGTACGTGTACAACTTCCGCGGCGCTGACCTGCCGGCGGTGGCAAACAATGACGCAGACGGCTTTGATGTCGGTGTGTCGCAGTGGTCGCTGCAGCTGGGCTTCCGCTACCAGTTCTGATGAACTGACGTAGCAACAGCTGTGCACGGAAACGGCCGGGGAAACCCGGCCGTTTTCCGTTCAGGCGAAAGTCCTTGCGGGGGTGCCTGCATCGGCGTAGCATCCAGACACGTGCGCGGCGCAGATGCCGCCGAAGCGGTCCCGAAGCGGCGAACGCGGGACGCACCTATCCAACGGTCGGGCTTCCCGGCCGTTTTGCTTTTTAAGGGGGCGGCAGTACAGTCGGACACCTTAAAGGAAGCAGAAAAGTGGATATGACAACGAACGAAAAGGCAGCGCGGACGCTGCCGGTGCAGGACGCGCGGATCTACCCGCGTGGTGGCCTGGATGTGCTGTCGCGGGCTGAGGTTGCGCGCTTGCGCGATGCCTCCGGCGGCGGCATGCACGAGCTGCTGCGCCGCTGCGCGCTGGCCGTGCTGACCAGTGGCAGTGCTTCCGATGATCCGCGCGCGGCGCGCGATCTCTATCCCGACTTCGACATCCAGGTGGCGCAGCAGGATCGCGGCGTGCGCATCGACCTGGCCAATGCGCCGGCGATGGCGTTCGTCGATGGCGAAATCATCCGCGGTGTCGCCGAACTGTTGTTTGCGGTGGTCCGCGACCTGGCCTACATGGCCATCGAGATGGGCCCGGCCTACGCGGCCGAGCTGGAGTCGTCCGAGGGCATCACCAATGCGGTGTTCGGACTGCTGCGCAACGCGCGCATCCTCAACCCGGGTGACCCGAATCTGGTGGTCTGCTGGGGCGGCCACTCGATCTCGCGCGACGAGTACCTGTACACCAAGCAGGTCGGTTACGAGCTGGGCCTGCGCGGCCTGGACATCTGCACCGGCTGCGGCCCGGGCGCGATGAAGGGCCCGATGAAGGGCGCCACCATCGCCCATGCCAAGCAGCGCCGGACGGTGACGCGCTACATCGGCCTGACCGAGCCGGGCATCATCGCCGCCGAGTCGCCGAACCCGATCGTCAACCACCTGGTGATCATGCCGGACATCGAGAAGCGCCTTGAGGCCTTCGTCCGCATCGGCCACGGCATCATCGTGTTCGCCGGTGGCGTGGGTACCGCCGAGGAGATCCTGTACCTGCTCGGCATCCTGCTGCGCGAGGAGAACAAGGATCTGCCGTTCCCGCTGATCCTGACCGGCCCGACCGTGGCCGCGCCGTACTTCGAGCAGATCGACCGCTTCATCCGCCTGACCCTGGGCGACGCCGCGGCCGAGCGCTACGAAATCGTCATCGGCGATCCGGTGGCGGTAGCCAAGAAAATGTCGGCCGGCATCAAGCGCGTGCGTGAGCATCGCTTGGCACAGAAGGATTCGTTCTTCTTCAACTGGTCCATCGAGATTCCGTGGGAATACCAGCAGCCGTTCGTGCCGACCCACGAAGCGATGGCGGCGCTGGACCTGCACCACGGCCGTGCACCGCACGCGCTGGCAGCCGACCTGCGCCGGGCCTTCTCGGGCATCGTCGCCGGCAACGTGAAGGAAGACGGCATGCGCCGCATCGAGGAGTTCGGGCCGTTCCAGATCCATGGCGACCCCGACATGATGCAGGCCCTGGACGCGCTGCTGCGTGCCTTCGTCGAGCAGCGCCGGATGAAGATCTCCGGCGAGTACCAGCCCTGCTACCAGGTGCTGGCGTAAGCCAGGCGAGGGCAGCTGGACGGCGCGGCGGGGACCGCGCCGGACCGGCCGGGGCAGGGCGGGTCGTCAAGCCTTTGACGCCCGTCGCCCGGATCTGACCGTTCATCCTGCCGCCGCTTGCCGGCGGCAGGCCGGTGCGCCATCGTGGCCACCAACACGCTGGGGAGCGTCCAATGTCATCGCGCCGGTCCAATGGCTTCACGCTGGTCGAACTGATGGTCACCATTGCGGTGGTCGCCATTCTCGGCACCATTGCGTTTCCGAGCTTCCAGAGCACGATCCGCTCCAACCGGATCGCTACCGCCGGCAATGAAATCACCGGCCTGTTGTCGCTCGCCCGCAGCGAAGCGGTCCGTAACAAGAGGGGAGGCGGCATCTGCGGCAGCTCCAACGGCACCAGCTGCGATAACTCCTGGTCCTCGGGCATGCTGGCCTGGGCCGACGTCAATGGCGATGGCAGCAAGGGCAGCGGTGAAACCGTGCTCCGTTTCGTCGCCGTCAGCGCAGATTCGGTCACGGTCACCGGTCCGGGTGCCGTGGTCAGCTTCGACAACCGGGGGCGACGCCGCGCGGCCACGACCCAGGAAATCGTGCTGCAGCCGGTCAAGTGCGGCAGCGATACCCTTCGGCGCACCCTGACCATCAACGCGGCTGGCCAGATCACTTCCACCAAGGCTGCCTGCCAATGACCCGTCGTCTCCCTTCTTTTTCGCGGCGGCAGGCGGGTTTCAGCTTGCTCGAAGTGCTGATCGCCATCCTCGTACTCGCGTTCGGCCTGCTGGGCTTCGCCCTGCTGCAGACCATGAATGTACGTTTCGTGCAGAGCTCGAACTACCGTACGCAGGCGACCAACCTGGCTTATGACCTGCTCGACCAGATGCGCAGCAACCGCTACCAGGCCGGTTGGTACACCAATGCCGCGTTCGCAGCCAATTCGATCAAGGCCAGCAGCTGCACTCGTGTCTTGGGTGCTGACCAGGGTGTGGCCAGCAACATCACCCGCTGGCAGTGCCAGGTCGTGCAGGCGCTTGGCGAAGGCGCGAGCGCCACCGTGCAGAACGCCAATGGTCGGGTAACGGTGGGCATCACCTGGGGAGATCAGCGCTGGGATCCCCAGAATCCGGATGCACAGACCACCTTCACTCTGGTGTCGCAGCTATGAGTTGCTCTCCTTCATTCCGCCGCCAGGCGGCCGGCCTCTCGCTCATCGAAATGATGGTGGCCATGGTCATTGGCCTGGTGCTGATGCTGGGTGTGGTGCAGGTGTTCCTTGCTTCCCGCGTTGCGTCGCGGCTGGCTGAAGGCAATGCCCGGGCCCAGGAAAATGGCCGCTTTGCCCTGGAGTTCCTGCAGCGTGACATCCGCATGGCGGGCCACTTCGGCTGCGTGAACGACCAAGCGCATTTCGTCCGTGGTGAGGGCGATCCGACCGTTGACACTGGTGCGGTCACCGGTTCAGGGGATCCGCTGGATTTCAGCGTCAGCATCCAAGGTTATGAAGCACCCAACACCGCACCGGGAGCCACCCTGACACTGGGTGCCGGCTGGGCGACGCCGACCGGTCTGCCTGCGGCGATCACCGCGCTCAAACCACGCGGTGGCAGCGACATCCTGGTGCTGCGCTACCTGGCCAGCGAAGGTGTGCCGGTAACCTCGCTGCTGCCGAGCGCCAACAGCGTGGTGGGCTTCGACGGTACCGCCGGGACGCGCCTCCTCGAGGGGGGCGTCAGCGCCCCCAATCTGTTCGGCGTGGCCGACTGCAGCCACGTCAATGTGTTCAAGGGCACATACGCCGCAGGAAAAGTGACTGCCGCAGGCTCCAACCTGAACCGCTACACGGTGCAACCCACCGGCCAGACCATGATCTATCGAGCCGAATCGGTGGTGTACTTCGTGGGGACCTCGGGCACCACCGGTGAACCGGCGTTGATGCGCGCTCGTTCCGATGGCAACAACGGTTACAGCGCAGCCGAGGAGCTCGTTGAGGGCATCGAGAGCATGCAGTTGCTGTTCGGTCTGGACAGCAATGCCGACATCACATCTGCCTCGCCGCCGACCGGCAACATCACGACGCAGGCCATCGCCAGTGGCGTGACCACCGCGCCAATGCCGCAGGCGCCGGACAGTGGCGGCGTGTCGGCCAGGTGCAGGTCGGCATCCTGGCCCGCAGCCCTCAACCTTCCCAGGCCGAGGCGCCGACCGACGCAGTCAACTATCCGCGTGCGCTGGGCGTGGGCTTCGCGCCGGCGGCGCAGAGCGATACACGCTACCGCGCCACCTACGAATCCACCATCGCCCTGCGCAATCGCCTCTTCGGGAACTGACGCCATGAACACTCGACCCCGTATGCGTCCGATGCCGCGCCAGCAGCGCGGTGCCGTGCTGTATGTGGCGCTGATCATGCTGATCCTGCTGGCGCTGATCGGTATCGCTGGCATGCAGGTGGCGGGCATGCAGGAAAAGATGGCCGCCAACTACCGTGCGACCAACGTCGCCTTCCAGAACGCGGAGGGTGTGACCCGGCGCAGCGAGATGGCGATCGAGAGCATCGCCAACCGTACAGCCGCCGCCAGCAATGCGCCCCTGGTGGCGACCGATATCCAGGAAAACTGCGACATCGCCTTCGATCCGGTGGCCTGGGGGCGCGCGCGCCCGCTGACGACTGCCCAGGCAGTCAACGTGCGTCGCATCGATTCCTGCGTCATCGGTGGCGGGTCACTGTCGATGGGCAAGCCGCTCGACCCGGTTACTCCGATCTACCAGATCACCACCTTCGCCACCGATACCCCGACGGACTCCTCGTCTACGGCATCGGTCGATACCATCTTCAAGCTCTGAGGCCGCCGGCATGTCCCGTCGTACTTCCCGGATCATCGCCGCGTCCGCGCTCGCCATGCTTGGTGCCGGCGGCTACTTCGCCTACAACCTGTTCGCCGCACAGGGGCAGGGTGACCTGGCGCAGGCGCCGCTGAACAACACTACGTCGATCCAGCCAGCCTTCATCATGGCAGTGGATGATTCCAACTCGATGACGTTCGAGCGCATCTTCCGCGGTGGCGACGGCCGGATGCAGTGGAATGGAAGCAGCTTCTTCAGCTCGGCCGGCGTGTTCTACAACGTGGGCGAGGGTTGCTCGAACAACTCCACCGATTGCTATCTCTACCTGTTCCCGCATTCGAACTTCAATACGTCCTACTCGCCCGGGCGCGCCATTCCTCCGATCGATGCGTTCGGTTTTGCCCGCTCGCCGACCTACAACGCCGGTTACTACAATCCGGCGGTGACTTATGAGCCGTGGAGTCTGCCGCAGCGTGATGCCAACAACGCCACTCTCTGGCAGCCGGCGTCCTTCGGTGCGGCGCGCGTGGATCCGCGCGATTCGACGTTGTATGGCAGTGATTTCTACACGGGCTACAACACGGTGTACGACCTTGCCTACCGGCAGGTCAATGGTGAAGCCTTCCAGTTCCTGAGCGGCATGACCATTCCGTCCGGTACCCGATACCGTTCCAACGGCCGCAGCTGCAATTCGAACAGCAGCAATGGCCTGCCCAGCTCCGGCAACAACTGGACCAATCTGGGCAGTGACGTGACGGTGCGTGCGGACTGCACGGTGCAGATCGCCTACGTGCCAGCCACCTTCTACCTGCCGGTCGATCAGGCCGCGCCCGCAGGCTATCTCACCAGCGATGCCAACCGGCCGATCGTCAGCGACGCCTGTGGCCCCGGCTGCAACATGCGCCGGTACCAGATCCTGCCGGAGAACTACGGAGCAAATACGACGCAGCTGGCGGATGCGCAGAAGAACTTCGCCAACTGGTTCCAGTACCACCGCAACCGCATCCTGTCGATGGTGGGTTCGTCCTCGCATGCCATGTTCGGCGTGGAGAACATGCGGGTGGGTTACTTCACCATCAACAACCGCCAGGACGTGACGATGTATGACGTCGCGACCCAGCGTCCAGATCTATTCGGGCAGATCTACCGGCTCAAGCCCAACGGCGGTACGCCGAACCGTCAGGCCGTGGCTTTCCTGGGCGAGCAGTTCCGCCGTACCGACGCCGGGGCTCCGGTGATCCGCGCCTGCCAGAAGAACGGCGGAATGCTGTTCACCGACGGCTACACCAACGTCAACAACTCTGCTGGCGGTTACGGCAACGCTGACTCGGCAGGCGGCACCCACTTCCCCGGTGCGCCCTTTGCTGATGGCTACAGCAATACCATCGCCGATATTGCCGCTTCCTATTACGCAGGGCCCTCGACGCCATTGCGGTCGGGTAGCAGTTTCCAGGCCGGGCTCGTGCCCGTGCCGGAGCAGTGCAAATCGCTCAGCCAGACGTCGCCGGACTGGAAGCGCCTGGACTGCCAGACCAACCTGCACATGAACTTCTACGGCGTCACTCTCGGTGCACAGGGCCTGATTTACGAGGTCAACCAGGCCGCGACCAGTGATCCTTACGCCAATCCGCCAAGCTGGAATTCCAATGGCGATCCGCTCAGTGATGACGATGGCCGCGTGATCGATGAACTTTGGCATGCGGCGATCAACAGCCGTGGTGAATTCATCAACGCGAAGACGCCCTCGGACGTGACAGATGCAATGCGTCGTGTGCTCTCTGCGGTCGGTTCGGGTTCCTCGCCGTCCGGCACGTTTGCCCTCAGCGGCGCGCGTATCGGCGCCGGTTCGCTGACGGTCACACCGATGTACGACGTGCAGAACAATGGCACGGACTGGTACAGCCGCCTGACGGCAAGCAGTGTGTCGGTGAATCCGACCACCCGTGAAGCCCAGTATTCGACGATGTGGGAGGCCAGTGCGCAGATTCCGGCCGCTGCTGCACGCAACGTGTATTTCGACGATGGCAGCAGCGTGCGTAGATTTGACACCAGCACGGTTACGCTGGCTGGGCTGTGTGGGCTGTCCAATAGTCTGTATCCGTCACAGTCGATCTGTACGACGGCCAACCTGACGGCGCTGGGGGCCACTGCCGCATCGGCAGCCAATTATCTTCTGGGCGATACCTCGGGCGAGGTGCGCAACAACGGCAAACTGCGCGACCGTACCACCGTGCTGGGCGACATCGTCAATTCGACCCCGGTCATCAGTGCCCCGGTCGACGACTTCGGCTACCGGGCCCTGGGCGGTACGCTGGCCTCCAGCTACATCACCTACCTGAACTCCAAGCGTTCCAACAATCGCTATGTGGTCTATGCGGGCGCCAATGACGGCATGCTGCACGCCTTCGATGGCGGAATGGACGCGGCGGGTACCACCGGCGGCAATGGTGGTCGCGAACTGTTCGGCTACATCCCGGCCACGTCTTACGGGCACATGGGCAACCTGCTGCTGCCGTATGACCCGGCCAAGAAGAACGCACAGCCGTTCGTCCACAAATACTTCGTGGATGGGCCGCTGACCGTTGGCGATACTTTCTATGGCACGTCCTGGCACACGACACTGGTGGGGAGTACCGGTGCCGGTGGTCGCGGTGTATTCGCGCTGGATGTGACCACGCCGGGCAGCTTCGCGGCCGGTAATCGCCTCTGGGAGATCAACGATCTGGCGGGTGATGCGGCCGTCCGCGCCAACATCGGACACGTTCTGGGCAAGCCGGTGATCGTGCCGGTACGTGCAGCCGATGGCACGGTCAGCTGGAAGGCAATCTTCGGCAACGGCTATTCCAGTGCCAGTGGCAAAGCGGTGCTGTTCGTGGTCGACATCGGCACCGGCGCGCCCACGGTGCGCATGATCGAGGCCAGCGAAGCCAACTCGACGATTGCCGGGCGCAATGGCCTTGGCAACGTCGTGGTCCTTGATCGTGTCAACAATCTGGTCACTGACCCGGCAACGGGTGCGCCGGCGCGCGTGCGCGACGGATACGCCGATACCGTGTACGCGGCCGACCTGAAGGGCGCAGTGTGGAAGTTCGATCTGCTGTCCAGTGCCACCTCGGTGACCGTGCCGGTGTTCACTACCGGTACTTTCGTACAGAGCGGCTCGACCTATCGCCAGCCCATCACCGGCGGCCTGCAGGTTGCGTCGGGTGAAGCAGGGGGCGTGCTGGTGATGTTCGGCACCGGTAGCTTCTCGTTCAACGATGACACCTTGCCGGTGTCCTATACGCAGGTCCAGAGCCTCTATGGGTTCAACGACCAGGTCAATGGCGCGGTGACCACGACGTTGACGCGTGCCAACCTGACCTCCAATTCCGTGGTGACCAGCGGCAGCTCACGTACGCTGCAGGTGGGTACGCGACCGGCAGCGTCGGTCGGCTGGTATGTGGATCTTCCGGCCGGTGAACGCTCGGTAGGCTATCCGGAGCTCGCCTCGGGCATCCTGTTCATCCCGACCTACGCGCCACAGGAAGTCACCAGCGGCTGCAGCACCTCGGGTGCGAACTGGCTATTTGGCCTGAATCCCCGCAGTGGCATCGCCGGGCTCTCCGGCGCCCGTTCGGGGTCTCCAACGGGCATCTCGGCAGCCTCGGGCACCGCGGCGATCGCGTTGGCAACCTCGGGTACCGCACCGATCAAGGATGTGGGCGTGTCCGTCGTGCCGCGCCTGCAACCGCCCACCAATCCAGGCAGTGGCGCCGAGGTTCCGGGTGTGCCGCCGGGAGCGGGTTGCTGGATGGCTGTCAGCGTTTCCGGCGCTCCCCCCCTGTACGTACCGTATCCCTGTGGCCGCCAGTCCTGGCGCCAGATCCAGTAAGCAATGGAGATTCCCGCGATGTCACCGAGTCTTTCCCGGATGCCGGCCCCCCGTTCCCTGCTGGCGCGTGCGCCCGGATTCACCCTGATCGAGCTGATGATCGTAGTGGCCGTGGTGGCCATCCTGGCAGCCGTGGCCTATCCGTCCTACGCCGACCAGGTGCGGAAGTCGCGCCGGGCACAGGCCAAGGCGGACCTGGTGGAATACGCGCAGTCGGCCGAGCGTTCGCACACCACCAACAACACGTATGCCAATTTCCGTTTCAGCAATGGAGCGACCTCCATCCAGTCGCCGCGCGAAGGCGGGACGGCGTACTACACCGTCAGCATCCAGGCGGCGCAGGGGACGTTCACATTGACGGCGGCTCCGCAGGGTACGCAGACCAAGGACAAATGCGGCACGCTCACCGTGAACCAGGCCAATGTGAAGACGCCGGCCGCGTCGACGGTGGCCGGCTGCTGGTGATGGCTGCGTGGGGTGTTGCATCTCTGTGAATCAGCTACTAGAATGCGCGTCCCCGCCCGAATAGCTCAGCCGGTTAGAGCACTTGACTGTTAATCAGGGGGTCGTTGGTTCGAGTCCAACTTCGGGCGCCAGATCCTGCAGAAGCCGCGAGAAATCGCGGCTTCTGCTTTTCTGCGGGCACGCGATGGCAGGGTGAGCGCGGCGCAGTTCAGCAAGGTGCCTGTTCGGTCGAGCGTAGCGAGCGTACGCGGCCGGTGTTGCTGACCACGACTTCAGCACGTATCTGCCCATGCTGGCAGATAACGATGCGGGCGTTGCTGCCTGCACTGCGTCCATTCGCGCGGAACACGATCTGTGGACGGCCATGGGTGGCAAACGCACTCAGTGAGCGGTGGCTGTCCAGTACCCTGGCGGCCAGTGGTTCAGGCGCCGACGCCTCTGCGCCGCGCCAGCGCTCCGGAAGAAGCAACCAGCCGCGACCCCAGTTGTCTCCACAGGTGCGGCCGTCGTCGCTGGGGCAGGCCACAACGCCTTGGCGACGCTCAAGCGCGGTGCTGCGTGCCAGATTCATCGCGCTGTGCAACTGCAGCCGCAACTGATCCGATCGCAGGCGATCCAACATGTCGCTGGCCGGAGCGAACGCCACGCTCGCGAGAATTGCCAAGACGGCAACAGTGACCAGTATTTCCGTGAGGGTATGGCCGCGAAGTCGGGACATCTGCATGGCGGGGTCCAAAGGCTGGCAAGTACCCAGCCTCCGCTGCGCCGCGGGGTTCCGCTATCGGTGCACCCCCTTCCCTGAATCAGAATCTCCATCAACCGGCCGTCACCAATGCGGCCGCTATACTCAACCTTCCCGAGACCTGGCAGCACCATGAGCGACAGTTTTCAACTTGTCTCGCCGTATTCGCCGGCGGGCGACCAGCCCGATGCCATCGCCAAGCTGACCAGCAATTTCGAGGCTGGCGTGGCCAAGCAGACCCTGCTGGGCGTGACCGGCTCGGGCAAGACCTACACCATCGCCAACGTCATCCAGCAGATCCAGAAGCCGACGCTGATCATGGCGCCGAACAAGACCCTGGCAGCGCAGCTGTACGGTGAGTTCAAGGCGTTCTTCCCGCACAACGCGGTGGAGTACTTCGTCAGCTATTACGACTACTACCAGCCGGAAGCCTACGTGCCGTCGTCGGACACCTTCATCGAGAAGGACAGTTCGATCAACGAGCACATCGAGCAGATGCGGCTGGCGGCGACCAAGACCCTGCTGTCGCGACCGGATGCGATCGTGGTGGCGACCGTTTCGGCCATCTACGGTCTGGGCGCACCGGAAGACTACCTGTCGCTGCGCTTGATCCTGTCCAAGGGCGAGCGCATCGACCAGCGCGACCTGATCAATCACCTGACCCAGCTGCAGTACACGCGCAATGAATACGAGCTGCAGCGCGGCACCTTCCGCGTGCGCGGTGAAGTGATCGACGTATTCCCGGCAGAATCGGACAGTGAAGCCCTGCGCATCGAACTGTTCGATGGCGAAGTCGAGAAGATCACGATGTTCGATCCGCTCACCGGCGAGACCATGCGCAACCTGATGCGCTTCACGGTGTACCCGAAGACCCACTACGCCACCACGCGCGAACGGGTGCTGGCAGCGGTGGAGACCATCAAGGTCGAGCTGAAGGAGCGGCTGGAACAGCTGTACGCGCAGAACAAGCTGGTCGAGGCGCAGCGCCTGGCCCAACGCACCCAGTTCGACCTCGAAATGATGGCCGAAGTGGGCTTCTGCAATGGCATCGAGAACTACTCGCGGCACTTGACCGGCAAGAACGCGGGCGAGCCGCCGCCGACCCTGTTCGATTACCTGCCGGCCGATGCGTTGCTGGTGATCGACGAATCGCATGTGACCATTCCGCAGATCGGCGCTATGTTCAAGGGCGACCGTTCGCGCAAGGAAACCCTGGTCGAGTTCGGCTTCCGCTTGCCGTCGGCGCTGGACAACCGTCCGCTGCGCTTCGAGGAATGGGAAGCGCGCTGCCCGCGCAGCATCTACGTGTCGGCGACGCCGGGCCCTTACGAATTCCGTGAGGCTGGCGAAGACATGGCCGAGCTGGTGGTGCGCCCGACCGGCCTGATCGATCCGGTGGTGGAGATCCGCCCGGTCGGCACCCAGGTCGATGATCTGATGAGCGAGGCCAACGAGCGGATCAAGGCCGGTGATCGCGTGCTGGTCACCACCCTGACCAAGCGCATGGCCGAGAACCTCACCGAGTACCTGACCGAGCACGGTATCCGCGTGCGCTATCTGCACTCGGATATCGATACCGTCGAGCGCGTGGAGATCATCCGCGACCTGCGCCTGGGCAAGTTCGATGTGCTGGTCGGCATCAACCTGCTGCGCGAAGGGCTGGACATGCCCGAGGTCTCACTGGTGGCGATCCTGGATGCGGACAAGGAGGGCTTCCTGCGCTCGACTGGTTCGTTGATCCAGACCATCGGCCGTGCGGCCCGCAACGTACGCGGCAAGGCGATCCTGTATGCGGACAGGATCACCCGTTCGATGCAGGCAGCGATTGACGAGACCGACCGTCGTCGCGCCAAGCAGGTCGAGTACAACCAGGAACACGGCATCATTCCGCGCTCGGTCCTGCGGCCGATTGTCGATGTGCTGGAGGGCGCGCGCTCGGATGCTGCCGAGAAGGAAGCCAAGAAGGGCAAGGGCAAGGGCCGTTCCGGTGTGGCCGAAGACACGGCCGACTACCGTTCGCTCAGTCCGGCGCAGCTGGCCGCTCGCCTCAAGGCGCTGGAGCAGCGGATGTACCAGCATGCCAAGGACCTGGAATTCGAGGATGCCGCCCGGGTCCGCGACCAGATCAGGCAGCTGAAGGAAGCCAGCCTGGGCTGAACGCGGTAAAGCGGCTTTTCTTCACAAAAGTATTGCGCTTGCCGGTCGTCGCCCGTAATATACGCGGCCTGCACCGACGCAATCGCGGCGCTGCAGAAGCAACAAACGGGCGGTTAGCTCAGCGGTAGAGCACTACCTTGACATGGTAGGGGTCACAGGTTCGAACCCTGTACCGCCCACCACGAAGTCCCCCAGGGGGCGTCGTGAGCATGAAAAGCCCGGCCCTGGCGCCGGGTTTTTACGTAGAAGCACCAGCCTGCGGGCTGTACGGAATTTTTGGGCGGTTAGCTCAGCGGTAGAGCACTACCTTGACATGGTAGGGGTCACAGGTTCGAACCCTGTACCGCCCACCACCGGTTCCCGGCATCGCCGGAGCAGCGGTGGACACGATGAAAGCCGGCCTTGGGCCGGTTTTTTTGTGCCTGCAATTCGCGCTCGTCTGCGCCTGGCCGGTTGCTGTCATCGTCAACCGCGTTGCTCGACACTGGCGCTGCGCTGCAGCTGCCAATGACCATCCACGCGCTGCCACAGCTGCATGAGGCCCCGGGAGTGCGTTTGCCCGCGCTGTCCCGCAGGCGCTTCAGCGTGCACGCGACCATGGGCCACCTGCAGTACGCGGTCCGCACTCAAGCGCAGGATCTGCACGCTCTGGCTGTCCGTCTGGCCGTGCGTGTCTGGCTCGCTGGCGGCACGCTGGGCATCGGCCTGCAGGATCTGCAATCGCAGCGAATCGCTTCCGTTGTCGGCGTCACGGTTGCATAGACCGGCCATCAACAGCAGCAATGCAAGCATCGGCATGGCACGGTGCTCCGGAGAAGGGAGTCCAGCGTTGCACTGCGGCCTGTGGTGTGAAACCGGTATCCGACGAAGGCGGGAAAAGTGCGTGCCAACGAGAGCCAGCAAGGATGAATCCGGGCTGGGTCGGGGCAGCTGCAGGTCACTGCCATGAAAAAGGCCGGGCCGCCTGTGAAGGCAGTCCGGCCCGTTTGCCCGGAAGTGACCCCGTTGGCCGGGAAGCCTGGGCTCAGGTCACGACATGGCTGGAACCTTCAAGCAGGCTCAGAGCGGATCGCAGCACAGGCGAGGGCCGGACCAATGCCCTGAACCGCCATACGGACAACCCGGGGTGAACTCGCAGCCCGGTGCGAACCCGGCCTTGGCCGGCGTGGCGAAGGCCTGAGCGGCACCGAATGACATGGCGGCAACCACGACGATGCCGGCAATGGACGAGAACAGCTTTTTCTTTCCGATCATCTGTATCTCCTTTGCAGAGCGTCGAGGTGGATCACATGGGATCGCAGCAGACCAGCAGGCCGTGAGAGCCGGCATTGCCGTACGGGCAGCTGGGATGTTCCTTGCAGCCCGGTGCGAAGCCGGTCTTCACTGGAGTGGCGAAGGCCTGAGCGGCACCGAATGACATGGCGGCAACCACGACGATGCCGGCAATGGACGAGAACAGTTTCTTCTTTCCGATCATGTGTATCTCCTTGGAATGGCGATGGAACATGAGGTCACCGCTTGCGGGGCGGTGTCGAAGCGGAATCAGTTGGCGACGCAGCAGATGCGCGTGCCGCCGGCGCGGCCATTGCCGCCGAACATGCACCCGGGGGTATCCACGCAGCCTGGCGCAAAGCCGGTCTTCACCGGTGTGGCGAAGGCCTGTGCGGCACCGAATGACATTGCAGCAACGATGACGATACCGGCGACGGACGAGAACAGCGTTTTCTTCCCGATCATGTGTATCTCCTTCAGTTGGTGTGGCTTCCCGGATTCATTGCGTTGGCGACGGCCTGCACCGTCTCTGTGTCGAGCTGGCCGACATGCTTGTAGGCGACGCTGCCATCTGCGGCGAGCACCATCAGCATCGGTGTCAGCGTGGCGCGGTAGCGCTTGGAGACCTCGCCCTGATCGTCGACGGCGATCGGAAACGCCAGCGCGTGTTTGCCGGCGTACGCGGCAAGCTGATCGTAGGGTGGCAAGCCGACACCGATCAGTTCGGCGCTGCCACGCGCCGCCGCGATCTGCTGCAGTTGCGGCACCGAGGCCAGGCAGTAGCGGCAGGCGGTAGAGAAGAAGTAGAGGATCTGCGGAACGGCGCGGGCGCCACCGATATCGACATGGGCCTGCTGCGTCGTCCGCAGCGTCAACAGTTCAGGCCGGGTGCCGATTGCAGGACCATGTGCATCCAGCTGGGTCTGCTGCAGTTGCGCCGCCATCTGTTCGTTGACCTGCCGCAACTGGCGGTTCTGCCAGGAGAGCATGATGACCAGTGCGGCCAGCAGCAGGGCGACTACGGGAAACAGTGCACGCTTGAGCATCGATCATCCTTGAACGCCGCGTTGCATCGACCATACCGGAAACAGCAACAGGAATGTCAAGCTTTTGTATCATCGGTGACGCAGTTCCCAAACCACAGGACGCCACCATGAGTGACCATGCTCCCGTTTCACGGCCGAACCCGATCATCGATCTGCTGTTCGGCGGCAACATGCTGGAAGGCACCTTCAAAGCGGTGGTGTGGGTCGCACTTTTGTCTGCGGTTCTGGCCTGGACAACCTTCCGCTGACGGAATGCTCAGGCAGCAGTGAAGGCCTGCCGCAGGCTGCGCAGCGTTGCCTGCCGATACTCGGCCGCGCACGGCTCGCCCATCTCCAGTTCCTGCAGGCGCAGGCCGACCAGGGTCATCGACAGGGCATAGCCGCGCGCCGCATCGGCAGCGCGCGACAGGCCAAGTGCACGTCGGGTCAGTGCATCGACATGATCCATGTCCGGCAGCAGGCCGAGGTAGGCGCGCTCGGCGCTGTCCAGATCCGGTGCGCGCAGGATCGCGTTGGCATCGGCGGTGGGGGTGACGGCGGCCATGCGGGATCCTTGTTGTCCGTGGGGCGGATGCTGGTTCGGTCAGAACGCGCGCATCAGCGAGATGAAAGCGGATGTCTGGCTGCTGCGTCGTGCCATCGGGCTGTCCTCGACGGCATCACCGAACCACTGGTTGGCGACCACGCCTGTCGCGCGCCATTTCGTACCCAGTGGCGTGCTGACCGCGATCTGCAGGCTCGGCGAGGTGGCACTGCCGGGTTTGTAGGCTGCCAGCCCGGAGCGCAGGGCCTCCTCGTCGCTGATGCCGTAGTAGTAGTCGAGCAGGCGTGCGCTGGAATGCACCACGCCCACGCGCGGCGCCCAGGTGAAGCGACCGGCCTGGATCGGATAGCTGTAGTGCAGGCTTGATTCAACACCGCCGCCATGCCCGCTCACTTCGCGCTTCACGCTGGCCGCCACCGCGCCCCAGTCCGCACTGTAGTCGGCGTTGATGCCGACCATTGCCGACATCTGCCGGCTGTGCAGGCGGCGCAGCTGCGGATCGTTCACGTCGTCGGTCTTGAAGCGCAACGTGTAGGGCGTAGCCACGGCCGACACGCGCAGGCCATCGGCCTTGTAGAGGTTCATGCCGAGCGAGCCAGGGCTGGCGAAGAAGCGCTTGCCCTGCCAGGACAGCGCCGGCAGCACCAGCGGCTTGTCGTCATAGTGCGCGTAGGCGCCGGTGGTCGCGCCGAAGGTGATGCCGGCCTGCACGCCCGGGCGCTGTTCCTGCGCGTTTGCCAGCAGCGGCGTGGAGAGAACGACGGTGCACAGCAGGGGGCGCAGCAGGGCGGGGGGCAGCGAGGTCATCAACGTACTACTTTGCGGGGATGGCGGTGCATGCTGCGCGCACAACATTGTCGGAACATTGCGCAGGCGCAATCTGCTGCATCGGCGCCACTTGCACGCCGAAGGCACTATGATCGGCTCCGTTTCCGGTTGCCGAGCCCCCGATGCGCATTCTCCTGGTCGAAGATGATCCCGATCTCTCGCGAGCCCTGCAGTCCGGGCTGGAGCGCCAGGGGGTGGTCGCCGACGTGGTTGGCAGCCTGGCCGAGGCGGCGCTCGCCCTGCGTGAGCCGGTGCACCAGCTGATGCTGCTTGATCGGCAGCTGCCGGACGGTGATGGCGTGGGTTTCGTGGCGACCGCCCGTGCCCTGCGGCCGAATCTGGCGGTGATCATGCTCACCGCCAAGGGGGGGCTGTCAGACAAGGTGGAGGGGCTGGATGTCGGTGCCGATGACTACCTGGTCAAGCCGGTAGCGATCGAAGAGCTGATGGCGCGGATCCGCGCCGTATCGCGTCGACCGTCGGCGATGGTGACCCCCCGGTTGCGGCTGGGCCGGCTGGAGTTTGATTTCGAATCGCTGCAGGCGCAGGTGGATGGACAGCCGGTGGCACTGCCACGGCGGCAGGTACTGGTGCTGCAGGCGCTGGCGATGCGGCAGGGTCGTACGGTCACCCGCAGTGCGCTGGAAGCGGCGGTGTACGGGTTTGATGATGAGATCCAGTCCAATGCGCTCGACGCGCATATCTCCAAGCTGCGCAAGGCGCTGCAGCAGGCCGGCGCAGGCGTGGAGATCCACGTGATCCGTGGCGTCGGCTACCTGCTGGCGGAGGCCTGAGATGGCACGACCAATCCGTTCGATCACGCTGGGTCTGGCATGGCGGTTGTTCCTGGCGCAGGCCTTCACGGTGTTGTTCGCCGTGGTTGCGTTGATCCTGACGTGGGGCGACAAGGACACCTGGGGCATGGACATGTTCATGGCCGAGAGCGCGGCCAACGCCGTGCACAGCGAAGGCGGCCGGCTGGTGCTGGATGAAGCACGCTGGCAGAAGCTCGATGCGCGTGCCGGTGGCAACCTGTGGTTCGCGGCGGTCGACGATCGCGGCGCATGGCTGCAGCGCGGCACGCTGCCTGCCATTCACGCGCCGCTGTTGGCCCGCCTGCCGACACTGGGTGCCACCGAGCTGGGGTCGCTGGTACCGCCGTACCTGGACGTGGCCCGGGTGATGATCCGCAACGAGGACGGCCGCCGCATCACGGTGATGGTGGGCGGGGCGCCGAAGGGCGGCCTGCTGGATGGCGCGTTGATGGTGCTGCGGTTGATCGGCCTGTGGTTCTTCCTGCCGTTGATCGTGGTCACGCTGCTGGTGATGCCGACGGTGATCCATCGGGCCATGCGTGGCGTGCGCCGGTCGGCGCAGCAGGCCAAGGAGCTGGATATCGGCCAGCCCGGCGCGCGCCTGGACGCGCAGCTGGTGTCGACCGAGGTGGCGCCTCTGGTCGAAGCGTTCAACGATGCGATCGACAAGGTGCAGCAGGGCTACGCAGCACGCGACAAGTTCCTGGCCGATGCGGCGCATGAACTGCGGGTGCCGATTGCGGTGGTGCAGGCGCGCTTGTCGCAGTTGCCGCAGGGGGAGCTGAAATCGCAGTTGCTGACCGATGTCGCCCGTCTCGGCAACGTCGCCGAGCACCTGCTCGACCTGCAACGCCTGGACAGGAACATCGCCGCGTTGCAGCGGCTGGACCTGGCGCATGTCGTGCGCGAAGCGGCCGCCGACCTCGCGCCGCTGGTCGTTGGCGCCGGCTATGGCTTCGAAGTGGATGCGCCGGAAACGCCGGTATGGATCCATGGCGATGGCCTGGCCCTGGGCAGGGTGATCGCCAACCTGGTGCACAACGCCATCGTCCACGGCGGCGGGCGCGGCACCATCTGCGTGCGTCTGGACCGGCAGGGCCTGCTGGAAGTCAGCGATCAGGGCGCCGGTGTGCCGGTCGGTGACCGCGAGGCGATCTTCGAGCCGTTCCATCGCCTGCGCGCCGCCGGCAGCGGCAGCGGCCTTGGCCTGCATCTGGTCAAGGAAATCGTGCAGCACCACGGCGGCACGGTGAGCGTGGGCGAGGCTGTCGGGGGCGGCGCCAGTTTCCGGGTCAACTTCCACCGCGGCAGCGTGCGGCGCTAGTGGGGCGCTGACAGAAGCACACGGCGTTGCCTGATGGTTGCGTGAGGCTGCTCCTCGGCACGCTGTGGCGATGGTTGTCGACCGGACTCCGTCGCCCTTGCTGGGCCCCGCATGCGCTGCCGCTCTGGTCATTGGCGCGTTGGCCTGCGTGCTGTTGCCGGCGTTGCCACCGCTATGGGCATCTGTTCCGGCCGCCGCCGTGGCTGCGCTGGGCTGGGTGCTGCGCTGGCGCGGGCGCGCGGCGGCTGCGCTGCTGTTCGGCCTGACCTGGACGTGCTGCCATGGGTATTGGGCACTGCAGGCGCAGCTGCCGGCCGGTGCTGCTGCGCAGGATGTGCTTGTCCGGGGTCAGGTTGTCGACCTGCCGAAGCAAGCGCCTGGATACACCCGGTTCGAGTTCCGGGTCGATGCGTCCGATGCGATACCGACGCTGCGTGGCAAGCGGCTGCAGGTGCTCTGGCACGCGCCCCGGGGCGGGCCGGCCGACGCCGGGACTGATCAGAGACATCGCCTGCACGCTGGCGCGGACTGGCAGTTGTCACTACGCGTGCGACCGCCACGCTCACGCATCAACCCGGGTGGCTTCGATGGCGAACGGCATGCGCTGCTGCGTGGGCTGGCAGCGAGTGGCAACGTGCGTGATGCCCACACTACGCGGCAGCTGCGTCCTGCACATGGTCTGCCCGCCTGGCGCGAGCGCACCAGTGCGGCCATCGCCAGGCAGATCGCACATCCCTCGGCGCGGTTCATCCAGGCTCTGGCGCTGGGCGATACGCGTGGCCTGTCCGATATCGACTGGGCGCAGCTGCGCGCGCTGGGCCTGACCCATCTGATCGCGATTTCCGGCTTTCATGTCGGTCTGGCGGCAGGCTTCGCCGCATTGCTGTGTTCTGTTCTCTGGCGATCCTGGCCGGGGCTTGCCGGGTTCTGGCCACGACCGCAGGCGGCGGCCTGCGCGGCGGCGGTGGCAGCGGCCGGCTATGCCGTTGTTGCGGGCAGCGAGCTGCCGACCGTGCGCACCGCGTTGATGATCGCGGTGGTCGCTCTGGCGCGTGTCGTCCGCCGTCCGGTGACGGTGGCACAGGGCTTGGCGCTTGCCGCGCTGGCGATGCTGTTGCCGGCCCCGCTGTCGGTGCTGTCTGCGGGCTTCTGGCTCAGTTTCGGCGGCGTCCTGTGGTTGTTGTGGTGCCTGCCACAGGGACGGCCGAAGGGGTTCGCCGCAATGCTGCGCGGCGCTCTGGCAGGACAGGGGGTGGCCAGCGTCGCTCTGCTGCCGCTGGCAGTGGCGCTGTTTGGCGGCACCGCACGGCTGGGGCCGCTGGTGAACCTGCCGGTCATTCCGCTGTGGAGCCTGCTGGTAGTGCCTTTGGCTCTGCTGGGAACCGCTCTGGAGGCCCTGCGCAGCGGAGCAGGGCAGTGGCCCTGGCGCGCGGCAGCCTGGGTGTTCGATGCCAGTTGGCAGCTGATGCAGCCGTTGGCCGAGCACCCCCAGGCGATGTGGTGGCTGGCGCAGGGGCCCGCCTGGGCGCTGCCGGCGGCGTTGCTGGGGGTGTTCTGGTGGCTGTTGCCACGTGGTGCTGGCGCGGTGCTCGCCGGGTCATTGTTGTGCCTGCCGTTGCTGTGGTCGGCACGATCGGCGCCCCAGCAGGGCGAGCTGGAACTGGTGGTGCACGATGTCGGCCAGGGCACGGCGGTGCTGCTGCGGACCGCCCACCACGCACTCTGGTACGACGTCGGCCCGCCCGCAGGCAGCGAAGGCGAGGAGCGGATGCTGCTGCCGACGTTGCGCGCGTTGGGACAGGTGCCGCCGGCGCGGGTGATGATCAGTCACGACCACCTGGACCACAGCGGCAACCTTGCAGCGCTGCGCCGGCAGCTGCCGGGTCTGCAGGTGCTGGCGCCACGGGGCAGTGCGATTGCCAGTGCCGGCACCTGCCAAGCGGGGCTGCGCTGGCAATGGGACGGGGTGGATTTCCGGGTGCTGCACCCGCCCGCTTTGCCTGCAGTTCCCGCGAAGGGCGCCGACAACGAGGCCAGTTGCGTGCTGCGGGTTGCCGGCACACACGGGGTGGTGCTGCTGCCCGGCGACATCGGCCGGCAGGGCGAGCAGGCCCTGCTGCAGGGCGCTGCCAATGCGCTGCGTGCGGACGTGGTGCTGGTGCCCCATCACGGCAGCGGAGGCAGCTCCACTGGGGCTTGGGTGAAGGCGGTGGCGCCGCAGCTGGCGCTGGTCTCGGCCGGGCACCAGAACCGTTTTGGCCACCCGAAGCGTGACGTGGTGCAGCGCTGGCAGGCGGCCGGCGCCGAAGTGCTGTCCACCGCCGAGTCCGGCGCGATCCGCATATGGCTTGGCGCACAAGGCCTGCAGCTGCGTGAACAGCGTATCCACGCAGCCCGGTGGTGGGATGCCGCTGGGCGGGCACGGTCGGCTGCTATCCTATCGCCGATCGAACAAGCGGCCGTTGGGCCGGAGGGTTGAAACGTGTGGGAACTGGTCAAGGCCGGTGGCTGGCCGATGGTGCCGCTGCTGCTGTTGGGCGTACTGGCTTTGGCGATCGTCCTGGAGCGTTTCTGGTCCCTGCGGCGTAACGAGGTGCTGCCGCCTGGCCTGGGCCAGGAAGTGCGCAACTGGGCCGCGCGCGGCAAGCTCGACCCGGCGCACCTGCAGACCCTGCGGGCCAATTCACCGTTGGGCGCCCTGCTGGCCGCCGCATTGGAAGCGCGCAACCGCCCGCGCGACCAGATCCGCGAGCGCATCGAAGACACCGGTCGCCACCTGGTGCACCGCATGGAGCGTTTCCTCAACGCGCTGGGCACCATCGCCTCGGCCGGCCCGCTGCTGGGCCTGCTCGGCACCGTGGTCGGCATGATCCAGATGTTCCTGGGCATCCTCGACCACGGCGTGGGTGATGTGAACCAGCTTGCCGGCGGTATCGGCAAGGCGCTGGTGTGCACCGCCACCGGCATGATCGTGGCGATCCCGGCGCTGATGTTCCACCGCTTCTTCAAGGGCCGCATCCACGGCTACGTGGTGGAGATGGAGCAGGAAGCCAGTGCATTGCTGGATACGCTGGATGGCCGCCCCGGGGTGATGACCCCGGCTCCTGCCGCGCGCGCGTCCTCCGCCGCCACGGCAAAGGCCTGATCGATGCGTATCGGCAACGACCGGTCCCAGGATGAACCGCATATCGATCTTGTCCCGCTGATCGACGTCATCCTGGTGCTGATCATCTTCTTCGTGGTCACCACCACCTTCGATGCGCGATCAACCCTGCAGGTGCAGCTGCCGACCGCCAGCCAGCAGCAGACCAACGAGCCGCCGCGCTCGCTGAGCGTGCTGATCAACGCTGACGGTCGCTACTTCGTCAACGATCAGGAAGTACTGCGCAGCGATGTCGGGTCGGTCAAGCAGACGATCGCCGCCGTCGCTGGCAGCGATCGCGAACAGACCGTGCTGCTGCGTGCCGACGCACGCGCTCCTTACCAGGCCGTGGTCACCGCGCAGGATGCGCTGGGCCAGCTCGGCTTCCGTCGTATCGCCATTGCAACAGCGCCAGAGGTGCGTCCATGAGTTCCCATCACGCGCCAGTGTGGCCGATCTACAAACGTCTGCTGGGCTATACCCGCACCTACTGGGTGTTCATGGTTGGCGCGGTCATCGCGATGGTGGTCGAAGCGCTGGCCGGCTATCACTTCACCAAGTTGATGGAGCCGCTGGTCAACGAAGGCTTCGTCGATCCGCAGCCCCGCGCGGCAGTGGTGCTGCCGCTCACCATCCTCGGCCTGTTCCTGATGCGCAGCGTGGCGACCTGGGTCAGCGACTACACGCTGGCCAAGACCGGCCGCAGCGTGGTCCGCGACCTGCGCGAACAGGTGCTGCAGAAGTACCTGCACCTGCCGTCCTCGCACTTCGACGCCGAAGCGACGCCGGTGATGGTCAGCCGCCTGAACTTCGATACCGAACAGGTCACCCAGGCCAGTGCCGACGCGCTGAAGACCGTGGTCGCCGATACCCTGACCATCATCGCCATGCTGGCGGTGATGCTGCAGATGAGCGTCAAGGTGACCCTGGCGATGCTGGTGGTGGTGCCGCTGATCGGCGTGATCGTCTCCTACGTGGGCAAGCGCTACCGGCGTATCAGCCGCGGCATCCAGGACGGCATGGGCACCATGGCGCAGACTGCCGAGCAGTCGCTGGCCGCGCAGCAGGAAGTGAAGGTGCACGGCACCCAGCAGCACGAGATCTCGCGTTACTCGCGCCTGGCCAACCGCATGCTGGCACTGAACATGAAGGTGGAAGTGACCCGCGCGGCCGCCTCCAGCGTGGTCCAGTTCCTGGCGGCGCTGGCGCTGGCAGTCATCGTCTGGGTGTCCACCCGCGAGGCACTGGCCGGCAAACTCAATGCGGGCCAGTTCATGGGCCTGATGACCTCGATGATGGCCATCATTCCGTCGCTGCGCCGGCTGACCAGCGTGCAGACCTCGATCTCGCGCGGCGTGGCCGCTGCCGAGCGCCTGTTCGGCATCATCGACATGCCGGTCGAGCGCGACGACGGCAAGCATGCGGTGCAGCGCGTACGCGGCGAACTGGCGTTCGAGCACGTAATGCTGCGTTACCGCGAAGACAGCGGCATCGCCCTGGACGACATCAGCTTCGTTGCCAGGCCGGGTACGGTCACCGCCATCGTCGGTCGTTCCGGCAGCGGCAAGACCAGCCTGATCCGGTTGGTACCGCGCTTCTACGAACCCAACGGTGGCCGCATCCTGCTTGACGGCGTCGCCCTGGATGACTATCCGCTGGCCGATCTGCGCAGGCAGGTGGCCATCGTCGGCCAGAAGGTGATGCTGTTCGACGACACCATCGCGGCCAACATCGCCTACGGCATGGATGCAACCGACGAGCAGATCCGCGCTGCGGCCGAAGCGGCCAATGCCTGGGAGTTCATCGCACGCATGCCGCAGCAGCTGCAGACGCCGGTGGGCGAGAACGGTGCGCTGCTGTCCGGCGGCCAGCGTCAGCGCCTGGCGATCGCCCGCGCGATCCTGCGCGATGCACCGATCCTGATCCTGGACGAGGCGACCGCGGCGCTGGACAACGAATCCGAGCGCCTGGTGCAGGATGCGCTGCAGCGCTTGATGCCCGAGCGCACCACGCTGGTGATCGCGCACCGCTTGTCGACCATCGAGCATGCCGACCAGGTGCTGGTGATGGACCATGGCCGCATCGTTGAACGTGGCACCCATCAGGAACTGCTGTCGATGGGTGGCCTGTACCAGCACCTGCACAACATGCAGTTCCGCGAAAGGCAGGACTGATGGCGGGCAAAGGTACCCAGACCCCGCCGTACTGGTATGACGGCAGCCCGGTTCCGTGGCCGATGCGATTGCTGGCACCGCTGTACGCTGGCGTCACCGCGCTGCGCCGGCGCCTGTACCGGCGTGGCTGGCGCAAGCGCCATGCACTGGCTGTGCCTGTCATCGTGGTCGGCAACATCACCGCCGGTGGCACCGGCAAGACGCCGCTGACCATCGCCCTGGTCGAGCGCCTGCGCGCAGCGGGTTGGAAGCCCGGTGTGGCCAGTCGCGGCTATGGCCGCGAAGAAGCGGACAAGGCACGTTGGGTGGAAGCCGATACGCCGACGGCCCTTGGTGGTGACGAGCCGGTGCTGATCGCCTGGAAAACCGGCGTGCCGGTACGCGTGGACAGCGATCGCGTGGCGGCGGGCAAGGCGCTGATCGCCGCCGGCTGCGACGTGATCGTCTGCGATGACGGCCTGCAGCACTACCGGCTGGCGCGCGACATCGAAATCGAGGTGGTCGATGCCCAGCGTCGCTATGGCAATGGACGGATGATTCCGGCCGGCCCACTGCGCGAGCCGGTCAGCCGCGCCGCCGAATGCGATTTCCGTGTGGTCAACCTTGGCCAGGCGGATGAAGCGACGGCTGCCCAGGCCTGCGGCTTCGGCCAATGGCCGATGGCCCTGAACATCGACAGTGCACAACCACTGGCTGGTGGACGGGCGCGTCCGCTCTCGTACTTCGCGGGCCAGCGCGTGCATGCCGTGGCCGGCATCGCCCATCCACAGCGCTTCTTCGACATGCTGCGCGCGCGTGCGATCGGTGTGGTGCCGCATGCCTTCGCCGACCATCACGCCTACCAGCCGCAGGACCTGTCCTTTGGCAGCCAGTTGCCGGTGCTGATGACCGAAAAGGATGCCGTGAAGTGCCGCGCGTTCGCCAACGACTGGCAGTACGCCGTGCCGCTGCGTGCCGAGATGCCCGCTGCTTTCTGGATCGCGTTGACCGATCGCCTGGACAAGCTGCGACCGAACTGAGGGGCCGTGCGGCGCTTGCAAATGCACGCCGCCGGCCGCATTCCTGCTGTATCGCGCCTGCCGAGTACCGCCCGCATGACCGACTTCGTTGTTGCCATCCCGGCCCGCTACGCCGCTTCGCGGCTGCCGGGCAAGCCGCTGCGCCTGCTGGGCGGAGAGCCCATGGTGCTGCATGTGGCCCGCCGCGCGCTGCAGGCCGGCGCGGGTGAGGTATGGGTCGCCACTGACGACCAGCGCATTGCCGACGCCTTGTCCGGCCTGGAAGAAGTGAAGGTGGCGATGACCGCGGCTTCGCATGCCTCCGGCACCGATCGCCTGGCCGAATGCGCGCGCATCGCCGGCTGGGCGGATGACACCGTCGTGGTCAACCTGCAGGGCGATGAGCCGTTCGCACCCGCCGCCGGCATCCGCGCCGTGGCAGCGGCACTGGTGGAAGGCAGCGCGCCGATGTCGACCCTGGCCACGCCGGTCGAGGACGCGCACACGCTGTTCGACCCGAACGTGGTCAAGCTGGTGCGCAACGTGCGCAACGAGGCCATGTACTTCAGCCGTGCGCCGATCGCCTGGCACCGTGATGGCTTCGCCCGCAGCCGCGAGACCCTGCCCGAGGGCCACCAGTGGCTGCGCCACATAGGCATCTATGGCTACCGAGCCGGCTTCCTGCAGCAGTTCGCCTCGATGCCGCCGGGCACGCTGGAACAGGTGGAATCGCTGGAGCAGTTGCGCGTGCTGGAAGCGGGCTACCCGATCGCCGTGGCGATCTCGCCTGAACCCTTCCCGCCGGGCATCGACACCCCTGAAGACCTGCGGCGCGCCGAAACGCTGCTGCAGGCGATGGCGGCGCGATGAAGCTGCTGGTCGTCTGCCTCGGCAACATCTGCCGCTCGCCGATGGCCGAAGGCGCGCTGCGCGCCCGCCTGGATGCCTCGGCGCTGGCCGGGCGGGTGCAGGTCGATTCGGCCGGTACCGGCGACTGGCATGTGGGCCAGCCACCCGACCGGCGTGCGATTGCGTGCGCAGCCGGGCATGGCGTGGACCTCGGCGGCTTGCGCGCGCGGCAGCTGCAGCCACAGGACTTCGACGCCTTCGACTGGATCCTGTGCGCCGACGAGGCCAATCTGCGTGATGCCGCGCGCCTTGCCACCGCCGCCCAGCGCGAGCGCCTGGCGCTGTACCTGCCGTGGTCGGGCGGGCAGGGCGAACGCGCGATTCCCGACCCCTATACCGGTGGCAGTGATCATTTCGAGCAGGTCTGGTCGCTGGTCGACGCCGCTGCCGAACGTACCGTGGCACGCCTGTTGCATCACGCCCACTCCGGCATAATCGGGCCATGAACATCCAGCCCGTCCCGGACCTGCCCGAGTTCGCCGCCTGGCTCAATGCCGCGCCCTGCACCCTGACCGAACTGCGTGGCCGGCCGGTCGCGCTGTTGTTCGTCAACGCGGCTTCCGCGTGGAGCGCGCAACGGCTGGCCGAGTTCAGCCAGTGGCTGTCACGCCACCCCGGCAAGTTGCAACCCCTGGTGCTGCAGGTACCGCGTTTCGATTTCGAGCGTGATGCCACGGCTGCGTTGAAACTGCTGCGCCGCCAGGGCCTGACCATGCCGGTGCTGCTCGATGCCGATTGGGATGGATGGCGCCGCTTCGGTGTCACCGCCTGGCCGACCATGGTGTTGCTGGACGCGCAGGGGCGCGAACAGCAGCGATTGATCGGCCAGGGCGTGCCCGGCGAGCTGGAGCGGGCCCTGAATGCCCTTTGCGAGGGTGCGCCGTCGGCCCCTTCGCGCGGCGGCAGCGAACTGCACCCCGAGCCGCGCCAGGCGCTGCGATTCCCCATGGGGCTGGCCGTGAACCAGGAACGGCTGTACATCGCCGACAGTGGCCACCACCGCATTCTGGAATGCAGTCATGGCGGCCGTGTGCTGCGTCAGTTCGGCCTGGGCACCGCCGACTTCATGGACGGCAATCTCGCCGAAGCCGCTTTCCACCGGCCGCAGGCGCTGGCGCTGGAGCGCGAGTCGCTGTACGTGGCCGACACCGGCAACCACGCCGTGCGCCGCATCAACCTGCTGACCGGCCTGGTCGACACCCTGTGCGGCAACGGTCGTCCGGGTGCTCCCGAGGAAGGGCCGGTGGCGCAGCCTCGGCAGGTGTCGCTGGATCATCCGGTTGGCCTGGCCATCGCCGAAAACCAGCTGCACATCGCCATGGCCGGCGACAACCGCATCTGGAGCTATCACCTCGGCCAGCGCAGCCTGCAGTGGCGTGCCGGCAGCGGCGCCATCGACGAGCGCGACGGCAGTGGCCACCTGGCCGCGTTCGCCCAGCCCACCGCCGTGGCCGTGGTCCAGCAGGTGCTGTACGTGGCCGACGCGCTGGGGTCTTCGGTCCGTTCGCTGCAGCTGCGCGGCGATCTGGTGCAGACCCTGGTCGGGCAGGGCACCTGGCGTTTCGGTGAAGACGATGGCCCGCGCGCGCAGGCCAGCCTGCAGTTCCCGCAGGCGATCGCGTTGAGCCCGGATGCGCCGTTGCTGTGGATCGCCGATACCGGCAATGGCCGCCTGCGCACGTTGCGCCTGGGCGGCGGCGAACTGACCACCCAGCCATTGCCGCGGCGCCTGCACGGCCCGGCCGGCCTGGCCGTCGGTGCCGGTGCCGTATGGATCGCCGAGACAGATTCCCACACCGTACTGCGTCTGGACCCTGACAGCGGCGTACTCAGCGAAGTGCCGATCAGCGAATGACCGTTGTTCCCGTCCCGTCCTTCGATGGCAAGGCATTCGCGGCCCAGCTGAGTACCGCCCCGGGCGTGTACCGCATGTACGCGGCCGACGATACGCTGTTGTACGTCGGCAAGGCCCGTGCGCTGCGCAACCGCGTAGGCAGCTATTTCAACGGCAGTCCGAAGAACGCGCGCATCATGTCGATGCTCTCGCAGATCGTGCGCATGGACGTGACCGTGACGCGCTCGGAAGCCGAAGCGCTGCTGCTGGAAAACCAGCTGATCAAATCACTGTCGCCGCGCTACAACGTATCCCTGCGCGACGACAAGACCTATCCGCATGTGCTGCTGACCCGCGAGGACTGGCCGCGCATCGCCCTGCATCGTGGCCCGCGCGCCATTCCTGGGCGCTATTTCGGGCCGTATCCGGGCGTCACCGCGGTGCGCGAGACGCTGAACCTGATGCACAAGCTGTTCAAGCTGCGCAGCTGCGAAGACAGCGTGTTCCGCAACCGCTCGCGGCCCTGCCTGCAGTATCAGATCGGGCGCTGCAGCGCGCCCTGCGTGGAACTGGTGCCGGCCGCAGACTATGCCGAGTCGGTGCGCCGCGCGGCGATGTTCCTGGAGGGCAAGAGCGATGAGCTGACCCGGGAGCTGGGCGAGCAGATGCAGGCCGCCAGCGAGGCGCTGGAATTCGAGCAGGCCGCGCGCCTGCGTGATCTGATCACGTCGTTGCGCAGCATGCAGACCCGCCAGTACGTGGACGGCCGTGCGGCCGACCTGGACGTGTTGGCGGTAGCCATGCAGGGCTCGCAGGCCTGCGTGATGCTGCTGGCCTTCCGTGATGGTCGCAACCTGGGCACCCGTCCGTTCTTTCCCCGCACCAACGGCGAGGAAAGTCCGGACGAAGTGCTGGCGGCCTTTGTTTCGCAGTACTACATCGAATTCGAGCCACCGCGCGAGATCCTGCTCGACCGCGAAATTCCTGATGCCGACTTGATTGGTTCGGCGCTGTCGGCCTCGGCCGAGCGCAAGGTGCAGTTGAAGTGGAACGTCCGTGGCGAGCGCGCCGGCTACCTGGAACTTGCCAGCCGCAACGCGCAGTTGACCCTGGCGACCGAGATCAACAGCCGCACCGCGCAGCACGCCCGTAGCGAAGCACTGCGGGTAATGCTGGGGTTGGCCGAACCGGTCAAGCGAGTGGAATGTTTCGACATCAGCCACACCATGGGTGAAGCCACCGTGGCCTCGTGCGTGGTGTTCGACGCCGCCGGCCCGGTGCGCGCGCAGTACCGCCGTTTCAACATCAGCGGCATCGAGCCGGGCGATGACTACGCCGCGATGCGCCAGGCCATCGACCGCCGCTTCCGCCGCGCCGTGGAAGAGCAGGGCGTGCTGCCGGACGTGCTGCTGATCGACGGTGGCGCCGGCCAGCTGGCACAGGCGCAGGCGGCGCTGGCCGATCTGGGCGTGGAAGGCGTGCTGCTGGTGGGTGTGGCCAAGGGGGTGGAACGCCGTGCCGGCCACGAAGCCCTGGTGATGCCCGATGGTCGCGAACTGCGCCCGGGTGCGGCCGATCCTGCTCTGCAGTTCATCCAGCAGGTGCGCGACGAAGCGCACCGCTTCGCCATCACCGGCCATCGCGGGCGCCGGCAGAAGGCCCGGATGACCAGCAAACTGGAAGACATCCCCGGCATCGGGCCGCGCCGGCGCGCCAGCCTGCTGAAGCATTTCGGCGGCCTGGTCGGCCTGAAAGCCGCCGGAGAAGCGGAAATCGCCAAGGTGGAAGGCATCAATGACGCCCTCGCGGCGCGCATCTACGCTAACCTGCACGGGTTGGCCGCGCCGGATCCGGCCGAGTAGAGAGAGAATAAAGCAGCATGACGTTGACCCTGCCCACCTGGCTGACCCTGTTGCGGATCGTGATGATCCCGGTGCTGGTGCTGGTGTTCTACCTGCCCTACACCTGGACCAACTTCGCATCGGCGGCGATCTTCGGCCTGGCCGCGATCACCGACTGGCTCGATGGCTGGATCGCGCGTCGCTACGGCCTGGAGTCGGCGTTCGGCGCCTTCCTCGACCCGGTCGCGGACAAGCTGATGGTGGCAGTGGCGTTGTTCCTGATCGTGCAGGGGCATCCGACCCCGTGGATGGCGTTCTGGGCGGCGGTGATCGTCGGCCGCGAGATCGCGGTGTCGGCGCTGCGCGAGTGGATGGCCGAACTCGGCCAGCGCGCCAAAGTGCGCGTGGCGATGATCGGCAAGGTCAAGACTACTGCGCAGATGGTCGCGCTGCTGTGCCTGCTGTATTCGGTGGCGCCCAACGTGCCGATCAACGACATCTGGATGGGCCCGCCGGTATTCCATATCGGCGACTGGACCCTGGCCATTGCCGCAGTGCTGACCCTGTGGTCGGGCCTGCAGTACCTGCACGCCGCCTGGCCCAGCCTGCGTGACGACGAGCGCGCCGCGCGCGAGCGTTCGCGGCAGAAGAAGCTGGGCAACGGCTGAGGAACTACCGGTGTCGGCTCCCTTTCCGCAGGAAAGGGCTCTGACACCAGGGACACCTCCATCCACGCATGGCGTGGATCTACTGGGTATGCGTTCTACGCGGGATCCCTCATCCACGCATGGCGTGGATCTACTGGGCATGCGTTTTACGCGGGATCCCTCATCCACGCATGGCGTGGATCTACTGGGTATGCGTTCTACGCGGGATCCCTCATCCACGCGTGGCGTGGATCTACGGGAATGTGGGTCTGCGGTAGATCCACGCCATGCGTGGATACGCAATGTCGGCCGCCCCGCAAATTCCTGAAAAAAAGCGCTTGACGCAATCCTTGGAATAGGTAAAATTTCGCCTCCCAAGCGGGAATAGCTCAGTTGGTAGAGCGCAACCTTGCCAAGGTTGAGGTCGCGAGTTCGAGTCTCGTTTCCCGCTCCAAATTCAAGAAAAGCGCTCCCGAAAGGGGGCGTTTTTCGTTTGCGTCCAGCGCGCTTCATACCCACTTCACCGCCACTCCATCGCCTCACCATTCGGAGGCTCGATGCTGCATCTCCCTTCTCAAGTGGTGATGCCGCGATGCCTCACACTCCCGCTGCCTACGACTACGACGTGATCATCGTCGGCGCCAGTTTTGCAGGTGCTGCCTGCGCACTCGCCGCCGCCCAGTACGGCCTGCGCGTCTGCGTGCTCGAACGCAAAGCTGACCCCGGCGAGCGCCTGCATACCACCGGCATCGTGGTGAAGGAGGCCATGCAGCACACCTGGCTTGGTCGCATGCCCGAACAGCTGGTGCAGCGCGTGGCGCGCGTGCGCCTGTACGCACCGAACCTGCGCAATGTGTTGCTGGCCGCACCGGGCTACTACTTCCTCACCACCGATACACCGAACCTGATGCGCTGGCTGGCCAGCGAACTGCGCGCCAGCGGCGTGGACCTGCGGCTCCAGCAGTCGTTTACCGGAGCTTGCCGCGACGGCGACGCATGGCAGGTTGAAGGGGTGGGGCGCACCGCGTATCTGGTCGGCGCTGACGGTGCACGATCGCGTGTCGCGCAGCGCATCGGCCTGGGCCAGGTGCGCGACAACCTGTACGGCGTCGAGCGCGAGTTTGCCGGCGTGCAGCTGCCGGAAGGCGACGCCTTGCACTGCTTCGTCAGCCGCCGCTTCGCACCCGGCTACATCGGCTGGGCCGCGCAGAATCCTACCGGTGTGCAGGTGGGGCTGGCGCTGCGCCACGATCCCGAACATGTCCGTTCGCCGGATATCGAGGGTTTCCTTGAACATGTGCGCGACGTGGTAGGCCTTCCTCGCTCGGCCGAGGCTGCCGGCACCCGCGCGGGGCTGGTGCCCTGCGGGTTGCCGGATGGCCCGATCACTGCGCCGGGCGTGATCCTTACCGGTGATGCGGCGGGTGTTGTCTCGCCGTTGTCGGCCGGCGGCATCCACTCGTCATGGCGGCATGGCTGGGCAGTCGGAGATGCAATCGGCCTGCATCGGCGCGGCAAGGGGCCAGCCGCCGAGCAGGTGGCGCGACAGGCGGCGCCCACCTTTCACCGCAAGCGCGTACTGCGCTGGGCCATGGACCATCTGCAGCGGGACTGGCCGGTCGACGCGCTGCTGTGTACCGGCCCGGTGCGCCGGCTGGCCGAACAGATCTACTTCCACCGACGGGGCGTTCGGGCCTGACCCGGAAGCTGAACGCTGGCCGGTAAAAGGGCTGCAGAATCCTGTTGACGCCGTGCAGCAATATCGACACAATAGCGCTCCTTCGACGCAGGTCGAACGGAATCTGCGGGAATAGCTCAGTTGGTAGAGCGCAACCTTGCCAAGGTTGAGGTCGCGAGTTCGAGTCTCGTTTCCCGCTCCAGATTCAAGAAGAACGCTCCCGAAAGGGGGCGTTTTTCGTTTTGCGCGCCGCCATCCGGATACAGCCTCGCTAGCGGGGGATGCCCCGGCTCGCACTGCACCAGGTGCGCACGTCCGCACGGTCGAAGCCGGCGCAGGTGTTTTTCCGCGGGATGTACAGATAAGGCGCGTCGGCCTGGTAGGTGAAGTGGTAGTAGTAGGTCCGGTCCTGGCCATACAGCCAGTAGTTCGACGAGCCGTTGTTGATCACGTAGGGCTCGAAGGAAAAGATCGACGACTGCGCGGGAATGAAGTTGCTGCGGTCCATCAGCAGCATGGTCGCGTTCGATGCCAGTGGCGTGGCCAGGCAGATCGCCATCGTGCCCACGACAAGCACGGCCATGAAGATGCCGAGCGCGCGGCAAGGACTTAATTTCAAGCGTATAGCCTGCCGGTAGGAGCGTTCAGGCCAATGTGCCGCAGCGCCCGCGAACAGTCCAGCGTTCAGCTTCGCGGCGCCCGTGAAAGGCTGGGGAAAGGCCGAGGGTTCGCAATGCAGGCACCGCATACGCGCTGTAACGCAGCTCCGACTGATTCTCCATGTCCACTCCACAATCGCGGCGTAGCCTCCTCGGCTTCTCTCTCCACGAAGGTGGGCGGGTGGCCAGTTGTTTCACTTTCACCGCGGCGTCCGTCAAACGGTATGCCGCGCTCCCGCGCATCATCGTAGCTGCCGGGGCGGTGCTGACCAGCACGATGCTGGCAGGTTGCATGTCGGTGCCGGTTCCCGATCTGCCCGATCGCACTCCAGTGGTCTGGAATCAAGCCGCCCCTGCGCAGGGCGTCGCGGTCGATGCGCGGCAGTGGTGGAAGGTGCTGGCCGATGCGCGCTTGAACGCACTGGTGGAAGAGGCGATCGCCGGCAATCTGGACCTGCAGCAGGCCACGCTGCGGCTGCAGGCGGTGCGTCTGGTGTCGGGCACCGCCGATGCGCGCTTCCGTCCGGAGATAACGGCCAGTGCAAAGCAGGTGCAGGACGCCGCCGCGGTCGACACTTACTTCCACGCCGGTGTCGAAGCGATCTGGGATCTTGGCTTGTTTGGCGCAGCGGAAAGTGCCCGATTGAGCGCGCAGGCGGCCAACGGAAATGCAGAAGCACTGCGCAATGCCGCACAGGTGGCGGTGATCGCAGATGTAGTGCGCAGCTATCTGGATCTTTCCGTCGCGCAGGCGCAGGCGGATCTGTTGGGCAAGCAACAGGCCGTTGACGCACGCGGCGAGCAACTGGGGCTGGTGCGGCAGCGCCTGCATCTGGACGAGCCTGGCGAACTGGATCGTCTGCGTGCGCGGCAGGCTGCCACACGCGCTGCCATTGCGCAGGCGGATGAAAACGCAGGCAACGCCGCGCGTGCGCTGGCGCTGCTGCTGGGGCGCGATGGGCCGGATCCGGCCTGGAATGCCTACCGCACGCCACCGCACTTGAGCACCTTCACCCTGCAGCAGGTGCCGGCTGATCTGCTACGCCATCGCCCGCAGATCCTGCTGGCCGAGGCCGATGTGCTGCAGGCCACCGCCGAAAAGGGCAGCGCACGCGCGGCGATGTTCCCGAAACTGAGCCTGGGCGGCTCCATCCTGTACGCCTACAACCTCACCCAGAACGCACGCTCCAACTCCGATTCCAGCCCATCGATCGGTCCCTACATCGACATTCCGCTGTGGGATTGGGGCCAGCGGCGCGCGCGCTACCAGTCCGACGACAAGCAGCTGGATGCGGCGTTGCTGGGCTATCGCAAAGCCGTGCTGCAAGGCGTGGCTGAAGTGGAAGGCGCATTGGGCAGCCTGGCCCGCCAGGACAGCAGCATCCAATCGCTGCAGGTGGCCGATGAAACTGCCCGGCAGCAGGTCGCGCGACAGGCCCGGCAGGTGCAGCTTGGCCTCTCCAGTGAGTTCGACGGGCTGGAAAGCCAGCGTGCGGCGTTGTCCGCGCATGCCGATCTGATTGGTGCGCAGGGTGCGCGCGTGCTCGCCTTCGCATCGCTGTATCGCGCAGTGGGCGGCGCACCCTTGCCGGTCGAGCCAGAAGGCGACGCGCAATGATCGCGCTTGCCCGCAAAACGCTGGTTTACGAGTGGCGCAGGTTCCTGCCGGTGGTGCTGGCCATGTGTTTCGCCGGTGTGCTGCTGATCGTGCAGGCAGCGCTGGTGCTGGGCATCTTCGGCACCGCTGCGATCTACGTGAAGGCATCGACCGCCGATGTCTGGGCTGGCTTTGCCGGTACGCAGAGCGTGAACTACGGCCATGCGATCAGCGCGGATGTTGAAAGCCGGCTGCGCATGGACCCGGATGTCACCCGCGTCGAGCCGTACGAATGGGTCGATGGCGAGTGGCGCTCCAGCGCGCAGGGTACCGGCAACGTGTCGGTGTACCTGTCCGGCATCTCGACGGCGAACGACGCGATGATGTTCTCGCGCATCCTTTCGCCTGACCTGCGTGCGCAGTTGCGCGAACCCGGGGCGGTGATCGTCGACAGCGCCGACCTGGACACGCTGGGCGTTGATCTGCGCAGCAACCAGGCCTGGATCAACGGCAAGGCCGTGCGTGTGGTCGCCGCGCAACCCGGCCTGCGTGGTCTTGGCGGCGTCAACGTGCTGGCATCACTGGATACCGCGCGTGCCATCGCCGGAACCGACCCGCATGAAGGCAGCACCTATTTCGTGGCGGGCACGCGATCCCCGGAGCTGGCCGGTCGCGTGCGCGATCGCCTCAACGATTCAACGGGCCGCGCTACGCCTGTCGAATTCTGGACGGCCCCGGAGTTTGCCAGCCGCTCGCAGCAGTACTGGCTGTTCGACACCGGTGCCGGCATCGCGGTGCTGTTCATGGCGGTCATCGTCTGCTTCGTCGGCGCGGTGATCACCAACCAGTCCTTCGCGGCGGTGGTGGCCGGGTCGGTACGCGAGTACGCCACGCTCAACGCGCTCGGTGCAGGCCGCTACGCGCTGGCGCGGGTGGTGTTCGAACAGGCCGTACTGATCGGCGGCGTCGGCATGCTGCTGGCCGCAGCCTTCAGCACGGTGGTGCTGTTGGCGGCGCAGACCCAGCGCGTGCCGGTACAGCTCACGCCGATGGTGGTTCTCGGCTGCGTGGCGCTGGTCGCGGTGATGGCCATGCTGTCGAGCATCATGGCGGTGCGCAGCGTCGTCCGTTCCGATCCATCGTTGCTGTTGCGTTGAGGGGCGACCGATGAAAAACACCTCCATCACGTCCCCGACCCTGCGTGCCGACGCACTGGAAAAGGGCTTCGTGTCCGGCGATGTGCACGTTCCCGTGCTGCGTGGCCTGTCACTGGACATCTATCCTGGCGAACTGACCCTGGTGTCGGGTCCCTCCGGCTGCGGCAAGAGCACGCTGCTGTCGCTGATGTCCGGACTCTCCACGCCCGATGGCGGCCGCGTGCATGCGCTTGGCCAGGACGTCAGCCATATGACCCGCAGTGAGGTGGAGCGCTTCCGCCTGCATCATGTTGGTTTCGTGTTCCAGGGCTTCAATCTGTTCCCGGCGCTGACCGCGCTGGAGCAGGTGCAGCTGCCGTTGGGCTATCGCGGCATGCGCAACCGTGACAGCGAGCCGCTGGCGCGGCAGGCGCTGGACGAGGTCGGTCTCTCGCATCGCAGCCACATGCGCCCGGCGCAGCTGTCCGGCGGCGAAAAGCAGCGCGTGGCGGTTGCCCGTGCGTTCGCCAAGTCACCAACGCTGATCTTCGCCGATGAGCCCACCAGTGCACTGGACGCCGAGAACGGCCAGCGCGTGATCGACATCCTGCACCGCTATGCACGCGCACATCAGGCCACGGTGTTGTGCGTAAGCCACGATCCACGCCTGATCCGCCATGCGGATCGGGTGATCGCCATGGAAGACGGCACGGTCCGCGATGACCGCCGCCAGAACGAAACCGTAGAGCCCAACCGATGACCAGAATGCCGCCGTTGTTCTCCCTCAGCATCTCCTTGGGCGCGGCATTGCTGCTGGGTGCCTGCAGCAAGGACGCACCCGTACCCGCACAGCCGGCCGCATCCACGTCCACCAGCGTGGACAAGGTGGCCGTCGCCCGCGGCATCATCGATGTGGAAGGCGGCCTGATTGCACTGGTCCCAGCAATGGATGGTTCGGTCAGCACCGCGCCGGTGAAGGAAGGGGCGGTGGTCCGCAAGGGCGATGTCCTGCTCACCGTGGATGGCGCACTGCTTGAACAGGAAGTAGGCATGGCCAACGCCGATCTCGCGCTGGCTACCGACCGACTGAAGGGCAGCCAGGCACAGCTGCGCGAGCTGGAGCGCAACGCCACGCGTCTTGCCACCGGCGCCAGCGAAGGCGTCTCTTCCAACCAGCAGGCCGACGCGGCAAAGCAGCAGCTGGCTGGCGTTCGCGCCGATGTCGATGTGGCTGGGGCGCAGGTCGAGATGGCCCAGCACAAGCTGGAGCACGCCAGGCTCAAGCTGCGGCAGATGTCGCTGACCGCGCCGGATTCCGGCACCGTGATTGGCCAGGTGCCGGGCGTCGGGGCATTCGTGCAGGCCGGCAAGCCGGCGATTTCATTGCTGCCGGCGCGGCCCCTGCAGGTGCGCGCTGAGTTGAGCGCCGCCTATGCCGATGCAGTGCAGGTGGGCATGCGCGCGACGGTGGTGATCGATAGCGATGGCACCGAGGGCAAGCCGCTGCCGGTGGCACGCGTGGTCCGCATCAGCCCGGTGTTCGCACCGGCACGGCTGCCGGAGGATGCAGGGCGCGGCGTGGCCAAGGTGGTGGAGTGCGTGCTGGAGTTCGAGAGTGCGGCAAAGGCGCGCGTCGGCCAGCACGTGCGGGTGGAGTTCCGGAAGTAACTGCGCCGCTCTCTATGAGTCTCTATGAGCGCGCGCGGGCTGCCTGCTTCCTTCTGGCCAATGCCCGCCACGCACTGACCAGCGACACCACGCACAGCGCCAGCAGCAACCCCACGTCCAGAAGCAGCAACCACAGCAGGTGCATTCCCTGTACCGGGGGCTGGTGCATCATCGATGCCAGCCACGGGAAGGTCCACGCCAGCAGCAGCACGACGGCGATCAGCAGTCGCAGCCACAAGCGATCGAACTTCCAGGGGCGCACGATCAGCGCAGCGATCACCAGCTCGACCGTACTCAACAGCGCGAACACGACAACGCTGCTGGTGGGGTAGGGCAGGGTTCCGCCATTGAAGTGCCGCAACATCCAGTAGTCCGGCGTGAAGCCTGCATTGACCAGTGCAGCGATCACCGCCAGCCAGGTGAGGGCGACAAGGAGCCAGAACAGGCGGACATGGCGAGGTCTCGTGGCCGGGTTCATCGGGTAGGCTGGCTGTTGACGGCGTGAAGGAATTTCGACACAATAGCGCTCCTTCGACGCAGGTCGGAGAATCTGCGGGAATAGCTCAGTTGGTAGAGCGCAACCTTGCCAAGGTTGAGGTCGCGAGTTCGAGTCTCGTTTCCCGCTCCAAATTATGATCTACAGACTTCTACTGACGTCTGTAAGTCATTGAAAAAAGGGGCTTCGGCCCCTTTTTCCATTCCAGCGAGCGCCACGGAAATCCACCCACAGCTACCGTTTTTGAGTGACCAATTGAGGCACAAGAATACGGGTGGGACGGCTACCGGATAGTTGCTGGGGCTGAGCGGGAACCATGACGAGCATAGGGCCTAAGTCATTACTTAGGAGCCTCGAAATGGCACTCTCTGATCTGACCGTCCGGCAGGCAAGAACCACCGGAAAACGCTACACCCTCTCCGATAATGACTGCCTGGGCCTGATGGTCTCTGCTGCAGGCGGTAAGTCGTGGATGTTTCGCTACTACTGGCTGGGCAAGCAAAAACGTATGTCCCTGGGCGGATATCCTGCCCTCAGCTTGCGCGAGGCCCGCGCCGAGCGGGATAAGGCCCAAGCCCTGCTTGCCAGGGGGGTTGATCCGCAAATCGAGCGTGACCAGCGCCGGCACGCGGCCAAATTGGCGGGTGAATACACCTTTAGGAACGTTTTTGATGCCTGGGTCGAGCATCGCCGCAAGGAACTCAAGGAAGGCCGCCAGAGCACCCTGTCGCAGATTCTGCGCATCTTCAACAAGGACGTGCTGCCCGCCTTAGGGAAGATGTCGATCTACGACATTCGCCGCCCTCAGCTCCTGGGAGTTCTGGCGGCGATCGAGAAGCGCAAAGCGTTCACCACCGCCGAGAAGGTTCGCACCTGGTTCAACCAGATGTTCCGCTATGCCTTGGTCGTTGCCGAGGGCTTGGAGGTCAACCCTGCTGCTGACCTGGATGTGGTGGCCGAACCCAAGCCCCCGGTGACCCACAATCCCTATCTGCACCTGCCCGAGATGCCCGAGTTCCTTCAGAAGCTTCGGCTCTACACCCCCCGCGGCTGGCAGACCCAGCTTGGTGTGCGGCTGCTGTTGTTAACTGGGGTGCGGACGGGCGAATTGCGGCTGGCCGAGCCTGAGCAGTTCGACCTCGACCGCGGCTTGTGGATCATCCCGCCACAATTCGTCAAGCAGCTCCAGGACGAAATGCGCAAGGCCGGTAAGCGGCCGCAGGACGTGCCGCCCTACATCGTGCCCCTCTCTCTGCAGGCCATCGAGATCGTGCGCTATCTTCTGAGCGCGATGCGGCCGGCGCAGAAGTACTTGTTGGCTCATACCAGCGAACTCAAGAAGCGCATCAGCGAAAATACGCTGAACAAGGCCTTGCAGCTCATGGGTTACGAGGGGCGCCTGACCGGGCACGGCATCCGCGGCACCATCTCGACGGCGCTCAACGAAATCGGCTATCCGAAAATTTGGGTGGATGCACAGCTATCGCACTCCGACCCCAACAAGGTCAGCTCGGCCTACAACCACGCCAAATACGTGGAGCCGAGGCGCCGGATGATGCAGGACTGGGCCGATCGCCTCGACCTGCTCGAACAGGGCGAGGTAGAAGCTGCGAGCGCACACCTGACCATCCGCATCGATGGGGTGCCTGCGATGGCAGAAGTGGAAGAGGCGGTGGGTGCGGCCCCCATCGTGGCCGAGCCCCCTGTGCCCGGCGTGCAGTCCCTTGTCGCAACGCCCATTGTCGTCACTTCGAGCAGCGGCGGAATCACGTTCCGGAGACTGTCGCATCTGCCGCCGCCTCCGGTGCATGTCCCAGAGCCGGAAGTGTCCGCGATCCAGCGCGAGCGCGAGGAAATGCTGGCTATCTATGAGTCGCCGAACAGCCTGCCGGTCCCGTTGTTCGGCAAGCTGGCCGGGAAGTCCAAGGACCAGATCAACCGCGAACTGAAAGCCGGAAAGTTGCTGGCTATCAGCCTTGGCAATCGGGGACAGCGTGTTCCGGACTGGCAACTGGTGCCGCTCAAACACAGGCTGGCCCAGGTGCTCATGAACCAGTGCCCGCACGCGGATTCTTGGGGACTTTACCGCATGCTGACCCAGCCGCACCCTGACCTGGGCGATCGCGCCGCCATCGATGCGGTCACGCCGACCAACGTGCCGGCGATCGTACGGGTCATCATGGGCGACTACCAGCATCACGAGGATGTGCCCAAGGCCGTCGCCCCGCAGCCCGTCCCGGAAGATGTGCGGCAGAGCGTTCGTAGGCTAGTGGACAGCGCTGTGGTGATCGAGGGAACCTAATCCACGGGTCAGCCTATGGCCGGGATGACGCTTCCGGCCGTAGGCCCATCACCTTGCACCTTCCCCAGCAATCTGTAGCGCTCTACGCTCGAACCGCTTGGCAGCAGAATCGGCTTGCGCGTGGGGCCGTTGGAGGTACGTCACGATATTGTAGGGGCCATCGGCGAGCGGTCGCATGCCGATCCCCCATTGATGGGCACGCTCGATGCGCGATTGCGCGCATACGCCGATGCCGTAGCCGGATGAGACCCACAGCGCCATCATCTCGAATGAAGTTGCAGACAGGATGTTCTCTTGGTCCACTGGCATGAGGGAGGCCAACCTCTCGTCCAGCAAGGGGCAAGCCTCCACCCGCCAGCGATAGATTGGATAATCCTGAAGATCTGAGATGGTGAGCTTCGCCTGGTTAACTAAGCGGGACCGCGGTGGTATCGCAACGGCCATGCTTTCGCACCATAGCCTCCGGCTACTCGTCAGGTGATCCCCCGCACCGCTAAGAGATAGTCCCGCGTCGTAGCGGCCCTCCTGCAGGCCCGTCATCAACTCTTGATCCGAAACTTCACGCACGGCCATCGCGACGCCCGGCTCCTGCGCTCGCTGCAGTGCAAGCAGCGCCGACAGCCGTGAAGACGGTACACCTGGCGCTATGGCGAGTGTGAAATTCGGGGGCGGACTGATGACGTCATGCATGGATACCCCCAAAGAGGCGGCGGGAGGGGATCGAAAAGATCTACCGACATCATACTAAAGAGATATCTTTAACGTGGTTAAAGATCAGTGATTCCATGACGCTTCTGCGAATGCAGAAGCGCACTATTCGGCCTGGACGGCCCGCCGGAGTAACCACCTATGAGTCCGCACCGGCGTTGGCGTTCGGGCAAGCGGTGCGAGCCGCTCGCCTGGATCAGGGGATTGCTCAGGATGAGTTCGCGGGCTTGGCGGGGATCGCGCGTTCGCACATGGGCAAGATTGAGCGCGGCGAGCACATGCCGACACTCGCTCTCATTCTAAAAATTTCCCTGGCTCTCAAGATCAGCTCGGCCGAACTGATGACGGCCACGGAGCGCAACCTCTACCTTCAGGGCGATGCGTGACGCCGGGTGTGGCGCAGGCGCCGTAGCTAATCGCTCTTTGGCGAACGCAAACGCTCGATGAAGCGCTCTACGGGAACGGATAGTCCGCTACCGCCTTCGGGCCGAAGCAGGTAGGTGATGATGACGGCCGAATCGAGCGCCAACGGCCGGATCACCACGTCGGGACGTTGGCATACCGCGATTCGGGTCGCCGTTGCGAAGCCGATGCCGTAACCAGCTCCGACCAACGTGAGCATCATGTCCAGCGACGAGACATGCTCAACGATGGTGGACTCGCGCTCCAGGGGATGTAGCAGCCGGGTCAATTCGCGGCAGTAGCCCTCGCAAAGCTGCGGATCGCACATCACCAGCGGGTAACTCACGAGTTCACGTAGCGACACTTCCTTGTGGGCCAGCAACGGGTGCCGGATCGGCAAGGTCACCACCAGCGGGTCCTGCCAGATGGGCTCCGTCACCAGTCCGTCGCCGACGTCCGCAGTGTGTGCGAAACCGATCGCGAAGTCGCCGGATCGCAGCCCCCGCAACTGTTCCGCCAGGGTGACCTCGGAGAGCCGTATTTCGATCTCCGGCTCCTCCTGGCGGCACAGGGCAAGAAGTGCAGACAGCCGCGGGTCGATGGCGCCATCGGAGATGGCGATGCGCACGCTGCCTCTTAGGCCTGCGGCGATCGCCCTGACGTTTTCTCGTGCCTGCTCCAGGTTGGTGAACAGCCGGCGAATGTCCTGAAGGAAGGTGGTACCCGCTGGCGTCAACCGCGTTCCCCGCCGATCGCGGTCAAAGAGCAGCACCCCCAGTTCGTCTTCCAATTCCTTGATCGTGCGGGACAGCGGCGGCTGCTCGATGTGCAAGCGCTCCGCAGCACGGGTGAAATGCAGCTCTTCGGCGAGAGCCACGAAGCAGCGCAAATGACGAAGTTCCATGGGCACGTCCTTCAGCAATCCTGGTCATTGGGTTGGCCACGGCGCATTGCTGCCGAAGTGCGCTTAGAGGGGGCGAGGTAGTGCTGGGTCCCTCTTCAGGGCGAGGAAAAAGGCCATCGGTGTATCTGAATAAGAATACATATGTTCATGTATTAACTCAAGTCAAGAGTGGTAGCAACTGTTTCGGAACGTGACGCCGAACCCAACCCGCTCAATGCTTGAGCGGCTAAGGCCGTACTGACGCCAAAGTAGCGCGAGCCCACAGAGGGGCTCGCGAGATGTAGGACCGAAGGCGCTCTGCCTTCATGGAAAAGCCCAAATCAGGCCGGGTTGATTTCCAACGAGCCACGGTTGATCTGGTCGCGTTCCATCGACTCGAACAAGGCGCCGAAGTTTCCTTCGCCGAAGCCCTCGCGGTAGTTGCCCTTGCGCTCGATGAACTCGAAGAACACCGGGCCAAGCAGCGGCTCGGAGAATATCTGCAGCAGCAGGCGGGGCTGGCCGCCTTCGGTCGTGCCGTCGAGCAGAATGCCGCGCGCCTGCAACTCGGGCACGGGCTGGCCATGGCCGGGCAGGCGCTTTTCCAAGTTTGCGTAATAGATGTCGTTGGGGGCGGTCAGCAGCGGGATACCGGCCATCTGCACGCGGTCGAGCGCATCGAGTAGGTTGTCGCACAGCAGGGCGATGTGCTGGATGCCCTCGCCGCTGAACTGCATCAAGAATTCCTCAATCTGGCCGCCGCCCTGGCGTGCTTCCTCGTTCAGCGGGATGCGGATCAGGCCGTCCGGCGCGCTCATCGCCTTGGAAGCCAGGCCGGTGTACTCGCCGTTGATGTCGAAGTAGCGGATCTCCTGGAAGTTGAAGAACTTCGTGTAGAAGTCGGCCCAGTACGTCATGCGGCCGCGATAGACGTTGTGTGTGAGGTGATCGACGATCGAGAAGCCGTGGCCTTTGGGACGGCGATCCACACCGGGTAGGAATTCGAAGTCGATGTCGTAGATGGACTTGCCGTCCTCGAAGCGATCGATCAGGTACAGCGGCGCGCCGCCGATGCCCTTGATCGCCGGTAGGCGCAACTCCATCGGGCCAGTGGGAATGTCCATCGGCTGCGCGCCCAGCTCCAGCGCGCGGTGGTAGGCCTTGTGCGAATCCTTGACGCAGAACGCCAGCCCGCAGGGGCTGGGGCCGTGCTCGCCCGCGAAATACGCCGCCTGGCTTTTAGGCTCGCGGTTGACGATGAAGTTGATGTCGCCCTGGCGGTAGAGCGATACGTCCTTGGAGCGATGCCGGGCCACCTCGGTGAAGCCGAGCTTCTCGAACAGCGGCTCCAGCACGCCGGGCGTCGGCGAGGCGAACTCGACGAATTCAAAGCCGCACAGGCCCATCGGGTTGTCAAAAAGGTCGGTCATCAGGGGTGTCTCTCTTGGGTTTGGGGTGGAAATCTGGACACCCTAGATGGTAAGAAAAAGCCCGCACATCATTTCTGCAAAATCAATTGCAAATAGACTTCTTGATGCCTGATTCCTGCGTGGTGAAAGAAATGAGCACAGAAATAGTCCTTGATGGTACGGATAGACGCCTTATTGATGCATTGCAACGCAATGGAAGGTCCACCTTCGACGAACTGGCCGAACACGCAAGCCTGTCGTCCTCGGCCACGCTGAGGCGGGTGCGCCGCCTCGAAGAGGCTGGCGTCATCGCCGGCTATGTGGCCCTGGTGCACCCCGAACGCATCGGCCTCACCCTCACGGCCTACCTGAACGTGCGCCTCGAAAAGCACTCTGATTCGCACAAGCGCAACCCCATGGACGTGTTCCGCGCGTCGGTTCAGAACTGGCCCGAGGTGGTGGAGTGCCACGCGCTGACCGGCGACATGGACTACCTGTTGCGGGTGGTCGTCAGAGATATGGCCCACTACTCCCGCTTCGTGCTCGATACGCTGCTCAAGCACCCCAGCGTGCAAGACTGCAAGACCAGCTTCGTGCTGGACCGCGTGAAGAGCACCACGGCCTTGCCCCTATGAACATTCGGCAGGTTGGTGTGGCGGGGATGCAAATAGCGCTTGACCTTCCAACCGTGGCAAGGATCAAACTTTAAGCATCCCAACCCGAAAGGAGTTTTCCATGCAATTCCATCTCGAAGACATGACCTGCGGCGGCTGCGCCCGCACTGTGACGAAAACGATCCAAACGATCGACCCCAACGCCAAGATCGTTACGGACCCGCCGACCCGCCGTGTCGAGGTCCAGACCTCGGCCTCGCAAGAGCAGATCGCCGCGGCCCTGAGCGAAGCTGGCTTCCCGCCGCGCGCGCAGTAACACCGCGTCGTGGCCGGCATGCACACAGGACGGCCGATGCGAGCACGTGCGCTGCGCCATATCTGGCGCGGCGCTCAGTGCATCCCAAGGTAGGCGACCTTGGCCCACATCCACAGGGCCATCGCCACCATCATCAGGTTCTCGGTCAGGGACACGAAGTCCAGCGGCACGTTGCTGTCCCCGCCCACGCAGGCGCACTTGAGTTCCCGGCGATCGACATAGACCGCCTTGAAAACCGACACGGCCCCGACGGTCCCGATGAACAGCGCCAACGGAATCGACACCCACATCCCCACGCCCGCGACCATCAGGACGCCTGCGATGGCCTCCGCGAACGGGTAGAAATAGGCATACCGAACCCAGCGCTTGGCCAGCAGGTCGTAGTTGAGGAACATCGTCGCGAAGCCGTCCACGTCCTTGAGCTTCTGCAGCGCCAGGAGACACATGGCAAAGGCCACGAGCCACTCTGCCGCCTGAATGCTCCAGAGCTGGCCGAAGGCCGCCCAGCTCGCCGCCAGCGCCATCGCGGCCGCCATGGCGAACAGCGCGATCACAGGGGTGTAGGTCACGGCGTTCTTGTCCTTCACGGACATGCCGAAGAATTTGCGTAGGTCGTCGTAGCCGCCCACGCGCCGCCCGTTTATGAAGACCTGGGGCGTGGTCTCGACGCCATGCTCCTTCTTGAACGCATCCGTCTGCTCGCGGCTCGCCAAGTGTTTGTCCTCGACCTCGTAGCCCTTGCGTTTGAGCAGATCGAGCGACTTCAGCCCGTAGGGGCAGGTATGGCCGGGCATGACCATTCGGTAGAGCGTGGCTAGCTTGGGCGCAGACATGCAGGACTTCTCCTGTGTGACTTTCCATGGGCCGGCCGTCACGGATTTAAGGACGTTGATGACCTTTCCAGCCTAACCGACGACCGTGCAAAGGGAGTGTAGACACCTGGCTCGCGGGTTGGTCTGGCCCACGGGTTGGTTATCTGGCTGCAATGCCGTCAGTCCTCCATCTGCCAGAGCAACCCTGCCGCAGGCCGGTGCGCCTGAGGCAGCACGCAGGCTCCTAGTGGTTCTCCTTGGCATGGTTGATCGTGTACTTGGGGATCTCGACGGTCAGGTCTTCGGTCGCAACGATGGCCTGGCAGCTCAGCCGCGACTGCGCCTCCAGTCCCCAGGCCCGGTCGAGCAGATCATCCTCGCACTCCTCGACTTCGTTTAGAGAATTAAACCCCTTGCGCACGATGCAGTGACAGGTCGTGCAGGCACAGCTCATGTCGCAGGCATGCTCGATCTCGATGCCGTTGTCCAGCAGGGCCTCGCAGATCGAAGTGCCTGCTGGCACGTTCAGTTCGGCTCCCTCGGGAGCCAGTTCAGGATGGGGCAAGACTGTGATTTTGGGCATATCTCTCCTGGCTGCTCAGTGCGCACGCGGCTTTTTTCCTGCTGCGTTGGCTCGCGCGCGGCGCGGCACTGCGCCAGTGCGCGCTTCGGGCTTGTTGTCACTGGTATCGGGCTGCTCCAGCGTGTGCAGGATCGGGCAGTCGGGCCGTTCGTCGCCGGCGCAACACCGGATCAGCGCCTTGAGCGTCGCGGCCATCTCCAGCATGCTCTCGATGCGCCGGTCCAACTCGTCGATGTGTTGCTGGGCCAGACGCTTTACATCAGCACTCTGGCGCGACTTGTCATTCCACAGTCCCAGCAAGTCCGTGATCTCGGCTACCGAGAAGCCGAGGTCGCGCGAACGCCGGATGAAATGCAACCGGTGAACGTCGTCCTGGGTATAGGCGCGGTAGCCCGAATCGGTGCGGTCAGCCGGAGGGATCAGACCGATTTGCTCGTAGTAGCGGATCATTTTGGCCGAGACCTTCGAGGCCTTGGATGCTTCACCGATGTTCATGGTGTTCCTCCTTTCTCAATGAGCGGTATCCGCCGCCAGCGGCGGCTGGAAGCGGCGCAGGCGCAGCGCGTTTCCGAGCACGAACACGCTGGACAGCGCCATCGCGCCAGCCGCGAAGATCGGCGACAACAGCACACCGTATGCGGGGTACAGGACGCCAGCGGCCACCGGGATCAGGGCCGTGTTGTAGCCAAACGCCCAGAACAGGTTCTGGCGGATGTTGCCGATGGTCGCCTTGGACAGCGCGATGGCGTTGGGCACGCCCTGCAGGTTGCCCGACATCAGCACTACGTCGGCCGACTCCACCGCCACGTCGGTGCCGGTGCCGATGGCCAGGCCCACGTCGGCCTCGGCCAGCGCCGGGGCGTCGTTGATGCCGTCGCCCACGTAGGCGATCTGGCCGTGGCTGGCTTTCAGCCGGCGCACGGCTTCGACCTTGCCCTCGGGCAGCACTTCGGCCACCACCTCGTCGATGCCCAGTTGCTTGGCGATGGCCTGCGCGGTACGCGCGTTGTCGCCGGTGATCATCGCCACCTTCAGGCCGAGCTGGTGCAGCGCGGCAATGGCCGCGGGCGTGCTGGACTTGATCGGATCGGCCACCGCGATGATGGCGGCCAGCCGGCCGTCGATCGAGGCGTACAGCGGCGACTTGCCCTCGTTGCCTAGGCGCTCGGCCGTGCGAGCGAAGCCGCCCACGTCCAACCCCAGCTCACGCATGAAGCGATCGGCACCGACCTCGACACGCGCGCCGTCCACGGTGGCGCGCACGCCCATGCCCGTGACCGAATCGAAGTCTGTCATCGTCGGCAGCGCGATGCCACCTTCCACGGCCGACTCGACGATGGCGCGTGCGATCGGATGCTCCGAGCGCGATTCCACGGCGGCGACCTTCGCCAGCACCTGGTTGCGGTCAAAGCCGTCGGCAATCTCCAGGTCGGTCAGGACCGGGCGGCCCTCGGTCAGCGTGCCGGTCTTGTCCACGGCCACCACCTTGGCGTCCTTGAGCAGTTGCAGGGCTTCACCCTTGCGGAACAGCACGCCCATCTCAGCGCCCCGGCCCGTGCCGACCATGATGGAGGTCGGCGTCGCCAGACCCATGGCGCACGGGCAGGCAATGATCAGCACCGCCACGGCATTGACCAGCGCGAAGGACAGCGCGGGCGACGGGCCGAACACCAGCCAGACCAGGAAGGTCAGCACGGCGGCCAGCATGACGGCGGGCACGAACCACAGCGTCACCTTGTCCACCACGGCCTGGATCGGCAGCTTGGAACCTTGCGCCTGCTCGACCATGCGGATGATCTGCGCCAGCATGGTCTGACCGCCCACGGCGGTGGCACGCAGCGTCAGCGCACCCTTCTGGTTGACGGTGCCGCCGACCACGGTGCTGCCTTCCGCCTTTTCGACGGGAATCGGCTCGCCGGTGATCATCGACTCGTCCACGAAGCTGCGGCCCTCGGTCACTTCACCATCGACCGGCACGCGCTCGCCGGGGCGCACTTCCACGATGTCGCCCTGCGCCACGTCGTTGATCGGGATGTCCACGATGCGGCCGTCGCGCAGCACGTGCGCCTCCTTGGCCTGTAGGCCGACCAGGCGCTTGATGGCCTCGGAGGTGCGGCCCTTGGCCCGTGCCTCAAGAAAGCGGCCCAGCAGGATCAGCGCCACGATGACGGCGGCCGCCTCGTAGTACACGTTCACCGTGCCGGCCGGCAGCAGACTGGGCGCGAACGTGGCGACCATCGAATAGCCGAAGGCCGCGGCCGTGCCGACCGCGACCAGCGAGTTCATGTCGGGACCCAGGCGGAACAGCGCCGGGAAGCCCTTCTCGTAGAAGCGCCAGCCCGGAATGGCGAGCACCAGCAGGGTCAGCACGAACTGCAGATACCAGCTCTGCTGGATGCCGATGGTGGAAGCCACCCACTCGTGCATGCCGGGAATCATGTGCGAGCCCATTTCGAGCACGAACACAGGCAGCGCCAGCACGGCGGCCAGGGTCAGGTCGCGCTTGAGTTCGGCGCGCTCGGCGTCCTTTTTCTCGGCGGCTTCCTCGTCGGCCTGCATGCTGGTATCGACAGGGCTGGCCTCGTAGCCGACCTTATCGACAGCCGCGATTAGATCCTGCACGGATGCCACACCACGCACGGTAGCGCGCTCGGTCGCCAGATTGACCACAGCCTCAGTGACGCCCGGCACCGCCTTGAGCGCCTTCTCGACGCGGCCCACGCACGAAGCGCAGGTCATGCCTCCGATCGCCAGCTCGATGGTGCCCTGAGGCACGTCGTACCCTACCTTCTCGATCGCCTGGATCAGCGCCATGCGATCGACAGCACGGTTCAGGCGAATGTCCGCTCGCTCGGTGGCGAGATTGACAGACACGCTTGCCACGCCCTCGACCTTGGCAAGGGCGGCCTCGACTCGGCCGACGCAGCTTGCGCAGGTCATGCCCTCGATGGGCAGGCTGATTGCCGCTGCTTGGCCGCCAGCACTACTCGTTGTTGCCATGCTCATGGTGTGCTTCCCATAGTTGAAATTCGACATGGAGGGAGCTTAGGGTTTACCATCGTGGGAAGGTCAAGCGCTTTTTCGGATGCTGTCAGGTTTCAGAAATGACCCGGTGCACGGGGAGCGGAGGCCTTGCCTGCCAGGCTCGCACTGGTTCTTTGCTGCGCGCGCCTAAGCGGCTGCTGCCTTGTTAATTCTGAAGGGCGAAAACAGCCATTCGAGGTTAGGAAATATTTTAAAAATGAATACAAGTAAGCCATTCAGTACCCCACCGAAGGATCCCAGCGCCAATTTGGAATCGCTGTCACAGAATGACGTGACCATCTTGGCTGAGACATTCCGCCTCCTGGGTGACCCGTCCCGGCTGAGAATCATGCTGTGCTGCATGAAGGGCTCATCCTCGGTCGGGGATATCGCTGAAACCCTCGAACTCTCGCAGTCGCTGGTGAGCCACCACCTGCGGCTGCTGCGCGGTGCTCGCCTGGTCAAGGGCGTGCGCCAGGCCAAACAGATCTTCTATGAGGTGGCGGACAAGCACGTGAACCAGGTGCTGCTGGATATGGCCACCCACATCGCGGAAGACCACAACGACGAGTAACTGTTGGGCATAGCATGCCGTTGCAGCGTGGCCTACGTTCCATGGCGATATGCGCCCCACCGCCCGCAGCTGCGTTCGGTGAGGCGGTTTGGATGCCGCTTCCGATCAATCAGAAGTTGAGCGCGCGCTTGTCCACTGCCAGCGAGGCCTCTTTGAACGTCTCGGAGAGGGTCGGATGGGCAAAGCAGATGCGGGCGATGTCTTCGCTGCTGGCCTTGAACGCCATGGCGATCACGGCCTCGGCCACCAGTTCGCTGGCCTGCGGGCCGACTACATGCACGCCGAGTATCTCGTCCGTGGCAGAATCGGCGATCACCTTGACGAGGCCCGTCGTGTCGCCCAGTGCACGCGCGCGGCCATTGGCCATGAACGGGAAGGAACCGATTCGATAGGCGGTGCCCTGCTCTTTGAGCTGCTGCTCGGTGCGGCCTACCCAGGCAATCTCCGGGCTGGTGTAGATGACGTTGGGGATCGTGTTGAAATCGACGTGACCGTGCTGGCCGGCAATGCGCTCGGCCACTGCGACACCTTCCTCTTCCGCCTTGTGCGCCAACATCGGGCCACGCACCACGTCACCGATGGCCCAGATGCCGGGCACACTGGTGCGGCATGCATCGTCCACCACCACGGCGCCGCGCTCATCCAGTTGGAGTCCCACGGCGGCCGGATTCAGGCCTTCGGTGTTGGGCACACGGCCGATAGCCACGATCACTTTGTCTGCCTGCAAGGACTGCGTCTGGCCCTGGCTGTCGGTGTAGTGAATAGTCACGCCGGCCTCGGTTGCATTGACTTCGCGAACCTTCGCACCTAGTTCGATCTTCAGGGCTTGCTTGTCGAACGCCTTCTTCGCCTCCTTGGCGATGGCTTGGTCGACGATTGGCAGGAAGCTGGGCAAGCCTTCGAGGATCGTGACATCCGCCCCCAGGCGGCGCCAAACGGAGCCCAGCTCCAGGCCGATCACGCCGGCACCGATGACGGTCAACCGATTGGGCACGGCCGCGATGTTCAGCGCGCCGTCGTTGGAGAGCACGACCCGCTCATCGAACGGTAGGTTGGGGAGCGGCCGCACGTTGGAGCCTGTGGCAACGATGATCTGCTTGCCCACCAAGGTAACAGCCTCATCGGCGGCGACGCTCACCTCGAAGCCACCATCGACAGTCCTGGTGAAAGACGCCAGGCCGTTGAAGAACTGGACCTTGTTTTTGCGGAACAGATAAAGGATGCCTTCGTTGCTGGACTTCACCACCTGATTCTTACGTTCCAGCATCGTGGTCACATCCATGCGCAGATCACCCGTGGAGATGCCGTGCGTGCCAAAGTGGTGCTTGGCTTGTTCAAAGTTCTCTGACGACTGCAGTAGCGCTTTCGAAGGGATACAACCGATGTTGTTGCAGGTACCGCCAGGTGCTGGCTTTCCGTCCTTGTTCTTCCAGGCATCTACACAAGCGACCTTCATGCCTAATTGGGCAGCGCGAATGGCCGCGATGTATCCGCCAGGGCCGGCACCGATAACAATGACGTCGAAATGCATGTCCATGATTTACATCTCCAAAGTTTTTGAGGAAATAGTGAGCGCCTATGTCGCGCCTTTTGTCAGGTGGTCGCCAGATTACAGCTCGTTCCCTGACGATCACGTTGAACACTACGGAAGAACGAACCGGGCGCTCGCGGTATTGCCCCCACGTTCGACTTGGACAACGGCCTTCGTGCCCTTGGCTGCGGCGAAGGTCCCGCTGCCTTCGAGGCGGCTTCCGTCCGCGGCAGGCGTGAGTTGCACCTCCTGCTTTTGTGAGCCGGTCAACAGCGTGAGCTTGGCTTTGGTGTTGCTTACGTTGACCTGCTTGCCGTGGTCGCGCAGGTAGAGTTGCGCTGCTGCGGGCTGAACGACCAACTCGTAGTCCACGTCCCGGACTTCGGTCACGACGCCACCATGCAGCGGCTTGTGGTCATGCGCGTGGTCATGGTCGCCTGCGGCGAAGGCGGTGACGGATGCCAGGGCGAGGGCGGTGCCAGCCGTGAGGGAACGAAATCGAACAGACATGAAAGCTCCTATAGGGTTACGGTGGTTGAAATCGGGTGACAGAAGGCGTTGCATCAGAATGCCCCCGCGTCGCGGTCGTCCAGCAGGCGTTCGGCAGGCTTGCGGCCGAACAGCCAGAACATGGCGGGTGTAAGGAAGGTGTCCAGCAGCGTGGAGCTGACCAGCCCCGAGAAGATCACCACCGCGACGGGGTGCAGGATCTCAGTACCGGGTCGTGACGCCTCGAACAACAGCGGGGCCAGTGCGAAGGCCGTGACCAGCGCGGTCATCAGAACCGGGGAAAGCCGTTCGAGCGAGCCACGCACGATCATCTTCTGGTCGAAGTCCTCGCCCTCCATGCGCATGAGGTTGAGGTAGTGGCTCACCTTCAGGATGCCGTTGCGCACAGAAATACCCGCGAGCGTGATGAAGCCGACCAGAGCGGCCACGGACAACGGCTGGCCAGACAGCCACAGCCCCAGCACGGCGCCGACCAGGGCCAATGGAATGTTCACCATGATGAGCGCCGATAGGGCGACCGACTTGTAGCGCGTGTACAACACCACGAACATGAGCGTCAGGGAGACGATGGACAGCAGGCCCACCAGTCGCGAGGCTTCCTCTTGTGCCTGGAACTGGCCGCCCAGCGTGATGAAGTAGCCTTCGGGCAAGCGCACTTCTTGGACGACGCTGCGTATGTCGGCCACTACTTCGGACAGCGGCCGTCTCTGAGCGTTGGCCGACAAAACTATGCGCCGACGGCCATCGTCGCGGCTGACCTGGTTGGGGCCGTCGCTGTCTTCGATGGTGGCAAGGCGCGACAACGGGACCCGACCCATGGGCGTGTCGATGAGGATGCGGCTCAAGCCCTCAATCGACCGCGCCTGCTCGGGCAGGCGAACCACCAGCGCGAAGCGGCGGTTGCCCTCGATGACCTCGGTGATCTTTTCGCCTTCGACCAGGCTTTGTAGCGTGGACAGAATTTGCGGTGCGGCCACGCCGTAGCGTCCCGCCGCCGCATAATCCACGCGGATTTTGATCTGCGGCGCAAGGACCTGCTTTTCGATCTCCAGGTCAGCAAGCCCCGGAATTCCGGCCAGCTTGGCGCGCAGCAGATCCGCCTGCCCGCGCAGGACGTCCAGGTCCTCGCCGAACACCTTGATGGCGATCTGCGAGCGCACCCCCGACAACATGTGGTCGATGCGGTGCGAGATCGGCTGGCCAATGCCGATGGAGCCGGGCAAGTGAGCCAGACGCGAACGGATGTCGGCGGTGATCTCCTCCATGGAGCGCTTTAGCTCTGAGGCAGGCAGCAGACCCACGTCCAGTTCACTGACATGCACACCTTCGGCATGCTCGTCCAGCTCGGCCCGTCCGCTGCGCCGGCCCACGTGCTGCACCTCCGGCACCTGCGCGACCAGCAGCTCGGCTTGCTGGGCAAGCGCCGAAGATTCGGCCAGCGTCACACCGGGATTCAGGCGCAGGCCCACCAGCAACGTTCCTTCATTGAACGGGGGCAGGAACGTGGTCGGGAAGAATGGCACCGCGGCGACAGCCAGTGTGACAGCCACAGCGGCCATGCCAAGGGCGGCACGCGGCCGCTGCAAGACCCGCTGCAGGCCGCCCTGATAACGCGCCTTAAGCCAGGCTAGAATCCGAGTGTCGCCATGGTCCAGCGTCCTCATCTTGGGCAGCAGGTAGTACGACAGCACCGGAGTGACCGTCACAGAGACCAGCAGCGAGGCTAGCGTGGAGACGATGAAAGCGATGCCCAGCGGCACGAACAAGCGCCCTTCCATCCCCGGCAGCGCGAACAGGGGCAGGAACACCAGCACAATGATCATCGTGGCGTAGAGAATCGCCGAGCGAACCTCCATCGAGGCCCTGGCAACGATGACCAGGGGCGTCAGCCGGTTCTCAGGGTGGCGGGCGCGGTTCTCCTTGAGCCGCCGCATGATGTTCTCCACATCGACCACAGCATCGTCCACGAGACCGCCGATGGCGATCGCCAGCCCACCGAGCGTCATGGTGTTGATTGACAGGCCGAAATAGTGGAACACCAGCCCGGTCACGAAGATCGAGGCAGGAATCGCGGTCAACGCGATCACCAGGGGGCGCAAAGTGCCCAGGAAGAAGAACAGGATCACCGCCACGAAGACCGATGCGCCGATGAGCTTGCCTTGCAGCGTGCTGATGGACGCCTCGATGAAGTTGGCTTGTCGGAAGGTCACTTGCGGCTCGGCCATGCCAGCCGGCAGTGAGCCCTTCATGTCCGCTAACGCTGACTCGATCGAGCGGGTCAGTGCAATCGTATCGGCCGTGGGCTGCTTTTGGATGCCCAGGATCACGGCTGGCAGGCCCTCGAAGCCCGCATCGCCGCGCTTGATGGCTGGCGCAAACTGAACATCGGCGACCTGGTGGATCAGGATGGGTTGGCCCGCACGCACCGCGAGAGGCAGGTTACGCAGGTCGTCGAGTCGGGACGTGCGGCCCAGGTTGCGGATCAGGTACTCGCGGCCATTGATCTCCAGGAAGCCGCCGGAAGTGTTCGCGGAGAAGCCCTTGAGAGCCGCATCCAGATCGGACGCAGTCACGCCCAGCTCTGACATTCGCGTGGTGTTGGGCTGGACCTGGAACTGACGGACCTCGCCTCCGATCGGGATGACTTGGGCAACGCCAGGTATGGCCATCAGCCGGGGGCGTAACACCCAGTCCGCGTACTCGCGCGTGTCCATGGCCGACAGCGGCGGGGCTGCGTTCTTCTGCCCTGAGGGCTTGGCACCGATGGGGATTGCAATCTGCATGATCTCGCCCATCACTGAGCTGATTGGCCCCATCGTGGGCGTCACGCCCGGGGCTAGCCCTTCCTCCATGGACGTCAGGCGTTCGGAGACCATCTGGCGCGCCCGGAAGATGTCTGTCTTCCAGTCAAATGTCACGTAGATGAAGGAAAGCCCGGCGCTGGAGACCGAGCGCACGCTTTCGACGCTGGGCAGGCCGTTCATGGCCGTTTCGAGCGGGAACGTGATGAGCTGCTCGACTTCTTCGGCAGCCATGCCGCCAGCCTCCGTCATGAGAGTGACGGTCGGCTTGTTGAGATCGGGAAAGACATCTACCGGCGTGCGCGTCAGGGTGAACGCGCCATACGCCATCAGCACCAGCGCCCCGATGATGACCAGGAGCCGGTTTCGTAAGCTATTTTCGAGAAGCCACTTGAACATGGAATGGTGCCCCTCAACGAACTTGATTGATCAGGGACGCGCCCTCGACAACCACGCGGTCGCCGTCCGCCAGGCCCGAAGTGACAGCGATGGATGCACCATCCAAAGGAGTGATGTTCACGACACGTGGCTCGAAGCGCTCGGCCTGGTCTTTGACCCAGACGATGTTCTGGTTGGCAGGGTTCTTCATCAGCGCACCGGAAGGCACGCGGTAGCCAGGTACCGTCGTCGCCTCTTGCACGAAGACCACCACCGGCATACCGACCGCCAAGCGCGAGAGGCTTTCGCTGGTGCCCTTGAACAGCATGGGCAGGGCCTGCTCGCGCAGGCTGCTGGCGGCCCCGACGAAGCTCAGCGGCACCTTCTGACCGCCTACTGCGAGTGCAGCACCGGCCAGGTTCTGTGCCATTGCCGGATCGTAGGCAAGCGCCTCGATGCGCAGTTGGGTCGGATCGACCACCTCAAACACCAGTTCGCGCGCATCCACGACCTGCCCGGCAACTGCGGGGCTGGATGCGATGACGCCGCTGACTGGGGCCTTTAGTACGTCCCTGCCGGCGAGGCCCCCGCTCAAGGCGCGGGCGCGTTCGGTCAGGCTGTTTACTTCGCTTTCGGCTGCTTCGATCTCCTTGCGGGGCACGGTCTCCGACAGCTCGCGCAGCCGGGCCAGGCGCTTCTGCGCGAGCGCTTGGCCCGCACGCAGCTCGGCAACCTGGGCCATCTGGCCTGAGCGCTCCAGCACACCGCTGGCCGGTTCGATGTAAGCCAGCACCTGGCCCTTGCGCACGGATTGGCCGATCTGCGGCAGACCATCCGGCCCGGGCACCAGCCGGCCCATTACCATTGCCTGGACCTTGCCGCCTGTCGTCGGGTCCATGATTACTTTGCCAGCCAGTTCATGGCTGCGGGCCAAGGGCTCCTGCTTGATCAGCTGGGTGCGTACACCGATCTGACGTTGTGACGGTTTCGGAAGAAACACGCTGCCATCAGGCTGGCGCTGGGGGCCATTGGAAGACGCAGCCGGCGCTTCGTCGCCGTGGTCGTGACCGTCGTGAGCGAACGCGGGAGCAGCCAGAGCCAATGCAGCCGCCATGGCCGTCGTCATTAGGAAACGGAAGTTGCGCTTCATGCTGCACCTCGCAGTGCACCGTTGGTGCGTGTACGTCTGCGCAGCGCCCACGCTAGGACACCGACGCCGAGGACTGCGGCACCGCCACCTAGTACGAGCACACGGCCGGATGCGACGGCATGCTCGTGTTCGGCGTCTTCGCTATGAACATCGAGAACGCCAGTCAACAGGTCCGATTGGCTCTGCGCAGTAACAGTGGCCATGATTGAGGTCTCGCCATCGGATAGCGGCTCAGTCAGATCGGCCTCGAACTCTCCAACCCCGTGTGGGCTGACCTTTACCTGTCGACCACCCAGCTCGAGGGTCAGCTCGCCATTGGTCACCGGCCGGTTGTCGGCAGCATGGTCGAGGTAGAGTGTGAGACGCTGGCCGTTCAGCACACCCACCAGTTCGAAGTCATCGGAAACTGCGGCAAAGCGCGGAAGCGCGGCCGCTGCGGGGGCAGGAGCGGCTTCGCCATGGTCATGGCCGTCGCCGGCCCACGTTGCGCTGGTGCCAAGCAGGAGGCTGGACAAGGCAGCAGCACGCCAGAAAGAGGATTGCGACATTTCTAAGGTTCCAGGATGGTTGAGCGCGCGCTGATCAGCGCGTGCCGGAGATGTCAGTGAAAGTCTCGGTCGGCTGCGGCAGCGTGCCTTGAGCCTGCAACAGGGACGAGATGGCCGCGGCATGCTCCACCTTGGCGAGCAGCGCCGCGCGCTCGGCCTCGGTGGCCTCCTGCTCGATGCGAAGGCGTGTCGGCATGTCCGTCTCGCCCATCGCGAACGACTTTTGGTAGAAGGTGCGCGTTTGTTGGGCTAGTCGCTGGCGCTCCGAAGCGGCCTGCATCTGGGTGCTGGTTGCCAGTTCGCGCGATTGGGCAGTTCGAATTTCCGAGAGTAGCCGGGTGCGCTGGGCCGCGAGTGCCGACTCAGCCTCCAGTGCCTGCGCATTGGCGCTGGACAATTGCTCGGTATGACGGCTACCCGTACCGAAGGGAATGCGCACACCCACCGTGATCGTCTGGTTGTAGCGTTCGCCGTAGCCGCCCCGATCCCGCGTGGTCGCCAGGGTCAGTTCGGGGTTGGCGTACTTCTGATGGGACACCAGTTCCGCAGAGCGGCGGGCCGCCAGCGCCTTGTGCTGCAGTTCCAGCAGCGCAGGGTGGTTACCCAACAACGCGCCGGACGGCTGTGCCGATGCCGGTTGAACTCGGACACCTGACTGCTCCGGCTGCGCGGAATCGGCCTGCGACGGGATACTCTCGATGCCGGTCAGTGCCAACAACGCCTCGCGCTGCGTGACTTCTTCGGCCTGAGCAATGGCCAGGGCACTACGAGCCGACGCCAAGGCGCCATCGGCCTGGTTTCTGTCGGCTTGCGCCAGGTCGCCCGCGCGAACCCGGCGAGCCACATCTTGCGCCAACTCGTCCGCGCTGCGGGTGCGATCCTGCGCCGCCATCAATTCGGCCTGGGCACGCTGCCATGCCCACCATGCCTGGCGAACCTGTCCGGCCGTGCGTAGCTTGGCGGCCAGCATCCGGCTGGATAGAGCGAGGCTTTCCGCGTCCGCCCAGCGTGCCGACGAGGCGCGCTCACCAGGCATCCAAAGGGGAATAGCCACCCCGACTTCATATTCGCGCTTTCCGTTGCGGTTGTTGAACCGATCAGTTTTGGTGGAGGCTTCCAGCGCCATCGGACCTGCCACCCAACTACCGGCCGTCTCTTGGCGTGCTTGGGCGGCCTGCTGCCAGGCGCCTTCTCCAGCGGCTTCTGGCTGCCGCTGCCAAGCTGACTCCCACAATTGGGCGACCATGTGGCTGTCTGGTCTGGATGGGACGTGAGGGGCGGCTACTGGCTGGGCTAGCACGGTGCCGGCCCAAAGCGTGGATACCGCCCATATCCATCCCTTGCGTATGTCTTTGCGAAGCATTCAATTCTCCATCGGTGTTGCATCAGTACTTACCCCCGGCTGGGTGTTCTCTTTCCGAGCAAGTGCTTGTCGTTGAAAAGCCACTGTCTACTGGCTTAGATATGAACAATTGTATATTTATTCATATGAATGGGAAAGAAAACCTTACCTCCTTTGAGCACCAATCGCCTTAGAGAGGGCGTCGGGCGCAAGACATCGAGAGGCGAGGTGGGGCTAATCCACTGCGCAAACAGCTATGCAGACTCCTTGAGCATATCCCCCAGGGGGGGATATGATTGCTGCATGAAAGAGATGCACAAGCACACCAGCCACCCAGATCTCGTGAAACGGCTCAAGCGCGCCGAGGGTCATCTGCGACACGTCATCGGGATGATCGAAGGAGAAGAAACCTGCCTGGACATCGCTCGCCAGCTCGCTGCGGTGGAGAGCGCCGTCACAGCGGCCAAGCGCGTCCTGATCCATGACCACATCGACCACTGCCTGTCTCATGATGAGGACTCCGTTCTGGCCGAAATGAAGGCACTAACCAAACTGCTCTGAGGTCTCTCGATGCTCTCCGTCCTAAAGAACCGCACCTACCGCCACCTGTTCACCGCGCAGGTGATCGCACTCGTCGGCACAGGCCTTCGCCGACCAGTTCCCGCGACGGTCATTACTCGTAGCGCTGGACCTGGTACGAGCGGTTGTCGCGATCTGTTTGCCATTTGTCACCGAGGTCTGGCAGATCTATCTGCTGATCTTTGTCCTGCAAGCGGCATCCGCCGGCTTCACGCCGACTTTCCAAGCCACTATCCCGGACATCCTTCCCGATTAAGAGGACTACACGAAGGCGCTGTCGCTGTCCCGGCTGGCCTATGACCTGGAAAGCCTGATTTCCCCGATGCTGGCTGCTGCGCTGCTGACCGTCATCAGCTTTCACAACCTGTTCGCGGGAACAGTGCTCGGTTTCCTCGTTTCAGCCGCGCTCGTGGTCAGCGTGCGGTTGCCCACAACTATTCCCGGACCGCGCCGCGGCATTTGGGATCGCACGACCCGCGGCACACGCATCTATCTCGCTACGCCACGCCTGCGGGGCCTGCTGGCGATCAGCTTGGCCGTCTCGGCGGCGGGCGCCATGGTGATCGTGAACACGGTGGTTCTCGTGAAGGCGCGCTTTGGCCTAGGCGAGGTCGAAGTGGCGTCGGCACTGGCGGCATTCGGAGGCGGTTCGATGGTGGCAGCCTTCGTTCTGCCATCCTTACTGGAAAAGGTGGCCGACCGAACCGCGATGCTCACCGGCGCTACCGTACTGGTCGTGGGCACGGGGATCGGCGCACTGCTGCCGAGCTATGCATTGTTGCTGCCGCTGTGGTTGATCATCGGCTTTGGCTACAGCGTGGCGCAAACGCCATCCGGCCGTCTTCTGCGCCGCTCGGCCCATGCCGAGGACCGTCCTGCGATCTTCGCGGCACACTTCGCGCTGTCGCACGCCTGTTGGCTCATCTGCTACCCACTTGCCGGCCGCTTCGGCGCGGTCATGGGCTTGCCATCGACCTTCATTGTCATGTCCCTGGTCGGCTTGGCCGGCGTGGCGCTGACGCTCTGGCTGTGGCCGGCCAGCGACCCTTCTGACGTGGCGCATGACCACCCCAGCTTGCCGCCGGATCACCCTCATTTACGCACACACGCAGACCAAGGCAGGCACCATCACCAGCTGATTCTGGATGACCTGCACCGTATCTGGCCGAAAGGATAGGCACATTTTCTCGTTGCGGCATCACAACGCATGGCTTCGGAGGCTGAGAAGGGTGAGCCAAAATATATCAAATGAACACATATTCATGTGTTATATTTCACCATAGTCAAACACTCAACCAGCAGAGGCGCCCATGTCCCAATCCAATGCACATGATCATGGTCACGACCATGATCACGACCACACCCCCACAGTGACCAGCGCCAACGAGCGCAAGGTTCTGGTTTCCTTCTTCCTGATCTTCGGCTTCATGCTCGTGGAAGCTGTCGGCGGCGTGCTGTCGGGCTCGCTAGCCCTACTTGCCGATGCTGGCCACATGCTGACCGACGCCGTGGCACTTGCCCTGGCTTACGCTGCCTTCCGATTCGGTCGCCGCGCAGCCGACAGCAAACGCACATTCGGTTACCTGCGCTTCGAGGTCATCGCCGGCTTCCTGAACGCCGTGACCCTGTTCGCGATCGTCGCATGGATCGCCTACGAGGCGTGGGAGCGGCTGCAGGCGCCGCCCGTCATCCTCGCCGGCCCGATGATGATCGTCGCCGTGCTCGGCTTACTGATCAACGTCCTCGTGCTGTGGATCATGACCCGCGGCGAAACCGATCACGTCAATGTGAAAGGTGCCATCCTCCACGTGATGGGTGACCTGCTCGGCTCTGTCGGCGCCATCGTTGCAGCGATCGTCATCTACTTCACCGGCTGGACTCCGATCGACCCCATCCTGTCGGTTCTAGTAGCGGCGTTGATTCTGCGCAGCGCCTGGAAGCTCCTGGCCAAGTCGATCCATATCCTGTTGGAGGGTGCGCCAGAGGACGCTTCGCCGGAAAAGGTGGAACAAGGCCTGATGAGCACTGTGCCCGGCCTGGCGGCTGTCAGCCATGTTCACGTGTGGCAACTCACTTCCGGTCGCACGATGGCCACGCTACACGTTCGACCCAACGTGGACGAGGAGGCGCGAGCTGTGGTCAAGCGCGTCGAGGCGGTGCTGCGAGAGCAGTTCAGCATCGAACACGCCACAGTCGGAATCGACTGGAACTCGGAGGCTGACGAGAACATCTGCAGCCTGCAACCCACGACAGGCCGTCAGGACCACAGCGGCCACGACCACAGTGAGCACAATCATGACCATGACCATGACCACTCCGCTCCCGGTCACAAGCATTGAGGCCGTGCTAGACGGTTCGCAGTTCACTTGAGGGTTTGAATCCATGACATCCCGCAAAACCACCAGCGCCGCTATTGTGCAATGTTCGACCTCTAACCACGGCACGACCACTGATGTCCTCGCACTATCGCAAAGTGACGTCGCTGTTCTGGCAGAGACCTTCCGCCTGCTGGGCGACCAATCGCGATTGAAAATCCTGTTGCTGTGCATGCGCGGATCGGTCGCAGTGGGCGACATTGCTGGCTCGCTAGACCTGTCGCAGTCCTTGGTCAGCCATCACCTGCGCCTGTTGCGCGGCGCGCGCCTCGTGCGCGGCGAGCGCCAAGCCAAGCACATCTTCTACGGCATTGCCGACCAGCACGTCAGCCAGGTACTCCAGGACATGGCGGTTCACATTTCGGAGGACAGACACGACGATTGACTGAACATGTGAGTGCGCGCCGGCCTACTCCTTCAAGGGGTAGGCTTTTTTTGGCTATCAATCTAGAGAGACACCGGCGCGCCTTGCTGAATGCCTAGAAGACCCCACAAGCAAAAAGCACTCTAAAAATAAACACTTGAACATATCTTCATGTGTGTTATTATTTGTCTACGGGGTATCCGAAAGGCGTAAGGACCACGCCATTATTTTTAACGTCAAGGAGTATTGACCATGTCCAAGAAAATTCGCTTTGCTGTTCTGCTTTCCGCACTTTTTGCTGCTGGAGCAAACGCTCAACCGTTCGCCGCAGATATGACACGGCAACAGGTCCAAGAAAATCTGACTGCTTGGAGGCAATCTGGGCTGGAAGCGTTGTCTCGCGGCGAAAGCGGCCCGGATACGTCCAGCCCTCAATACCAGGCTGCCTTTCAGCGCTACTTGCAATTGACCCAAGGTGATATGTATCAGGCGCCCTCAGCAGGAAAGACTCGTGCTGAAGTGATGGCTGATTTGGAACTGTGGAAAATCTCCGGCATGCACGCGCTCACCTCGCGCGGAATCACCACCGCTTCGCACACCCAAGCCTACCAACAAGCCTACGAGAGCTACCTCCAGCTCAAGCTGGGTGCGGCTTACAAGGCTCCGGTGGCATTGACTCGTGCTCAAGTAAAGAGTGATTTGGCAGATTGGCAGGTTGCGGGAATGGCTGGATTCTGGGCTGGTGAGCAGACGCCTGATACCTATAGTGATGCCTACCGCACCGCATTTGAAACCTACCAGATGCTGCGCAACAAAAAATGACTTAATGGCAGCAGCATAAAGCAGCGGTCGGATGGTTCAGCCAGAAAGAGATTCTTTCTTTTTTTTGAATAAACATACAAACAAGTGTTCATTTGTTTGTATAACATTCCGATCGCTGATTTGTGCGTCCTGCCACGGCGATTACTCAGAGAACCAGGAGATTGATATGTCTTTGGAAACAAAGGACGGCACAGGAGCGCAGGACGAACAACTGGGCTTTCGGGTCGAAGGTATGGATTGCGCCAGTTGCGTCGGCAAGATTGAAACAGCGCTTGGTCGAATTGATGGCGTATCAAATGTACAGGTTAATTTTACAAATGAGACGCTGACGTTGACGCGCAGCACAAGTAGCCGAAATACTGCACGCGACATTGCCAAGAAAATCCGGTCCCTGGGCTTCGACGTGCAGGCACTGCCCGCGTCCGAAATGTCCGCAGCACCTGCACCGCGCCATGCGGCCCACGCGCATGACCACGCCGGCTGCGGCGGCCACCATGACCATGGGCATGCCCACGACCACGGGCACGATCATTCGCACGGCAAAGCGTGCGGTGATGACCATGGGCATGCCCATGGTCACGGCCATGCCCATGACCACGGTCACGATCACGGGGCCTGCAGTGGGCATGACCATGCGCCGGCCTCTGCCTCCCGTGGAGCACCCAGCACGCCCCCCAACGTGTCCATGCGCGTCGAGGGCATGGACTGCGCCAGTTGCGTCGGCAAGATCGAAACGGCCCTCGCTCGCATGGATGGCGTGTCCGATGCCCGCATCAACTTCACCGCAGAAACGCTGGAATTGACGCTCGCGTCTGGCGGCCCCACGCAGCTCGGCCACATCGAGAAGACCATCAAGAGCCTGGGCTTCGGCGTCTCCGACGTGCGCCGCCATGATGGCTCAGCACCCGCGGCCCCAGCAGCAGCATCGACGGCGCGCCATCAGCGCTGGTGGCAGACGAAGAAAGGCAGGCACGTGCTGGGCCTGGGCGGCCTGATGGGCTCGGCCTACGCGATCGCGCAGTTCGTTCCTGGCTACGCTGAATGGATCTTCGCCGCTGCGGTGATCGCGGGCGTGCTGCCGTTCGCTCGCAAAGCCTTCGCGCTGGCTGTGTCAGGCTCGCCGTTCTCTATCGAAACGCTGATGGTCGTCGCCTCGCTGGGCGCGCTCGTGATAGGCGAGGCCGAGGAAGCTGCTGCCGTGGTGTTCCTGTTCGCGATCGGCGAGCTGCTGGAAAGCGTGGCCGCCGGCCGCGCGCGCGCCGGCATCAAGGCGCTGGCCTCCCTGGTGCCTAAGACGGCGGTACTGCTCGATGCCGCGGGCGGGCAGCGCGAAGTGCCCGCCGCTTCCCTGCGCGTGAGCGACCGCGTGCTGGTGCGCCCTGGTGACCGGGTGCCTGCGGACGGCAAGATCCTCCGCGGTGAAAGCAGCCTGGACGAGTCGCCTATCACCGGCGAGTCCGTACCGCGTCAAAAGGCTATCGGTGCCGACGTGTTCGCCGGCTCCATCAACGTCGATGGCGTGCTCGAAGTACAAGTCGAGAAGACGGCATCGGACAACACCATTTCTCGCATCATCCAACTGGTGGAGCAGGCGCAGTCCTCCAAGGCGCCCACGGCTCGCTTCATCGAAAAGTTCAGCCGCTACTACACCCCTGCCGTCATGGCCATCGCGGCGTTGATCGTGGTGGTTCCGCCACTTGCCATGGGTGGCGACTGGGGTACCTGGCTGTACCGCGGCCTCGCACTGCTGTTGATTGCCTGCCCATGTGCGCTGGTGCTCTCCACACCGGCGGCCATCGCCTCGGGCCTTGCGGTGGCCACACGACGGGGCCTGCTGATCAAGGGTGGCAACGCGTTGGAAACCATCGGCCGCGTGCGCGCAATTGCCTTCGACAAGACTGGCACGCTGACCGAGGGCAAGCCGCGCATCACCGAGGTCCTGCCCTTCGGGCTGTTCAAGCATCAACAGGTCCTTGCGCTTGCCGCCGCTGTCGAGTCCGGCTCAAACCATCCCTTGGCGAAGGCCATTGTCGCCCATGCCAAGAGCCTGGACGTGGCGATTCCCCAGGCCACGGGCGCATCGGCCATTGCCGGCAAGGCGGTGCGCGCCACCGTGAACGGCAGTGCGCTCGCTGTCGGATCGCCCGCCCATGCGGAACAGACGGCCACGCTGACAGCCGCGCACCGCAGGGAAATCGACAAGCTGGAGGATGGCGGCAAGACCGTGGTGGTCCTGTTCGACGAAGCCAGCAAGAACGTTCTGGGCCTGCTGGCCCTGCGCGACGAGCCCCGCCGCGACGCGCGCGAAGGCGTGGCCCAGCTCAACGCCATGGGCGTGCGCTCGGTCATGCTGACCGGCGACAACCGCCGCACCGCGCAGGCGATCGCCGGCAAGCTGGGCATCGAGTGGGAGGCCGAGCTGCTGCCGCAGGACAAGCTGCGCTTGGTCAACGAGATGAAGCGTGATGCCAAGGTGGCGATGGTCGGCGACGGCATCAACGACGCGCCGGCCTTGGCGACCGCCGACGTGGGTATCGCCATGGGCGGCGGCACGGACGTGGCGCTGGAAACCGCCGATGCCGCGCTGCTCAAGAGCCGCGTCACGGACGTGGCCCACCTGGTGGCCCTGTCGCGGGCGACGATGGCCAACATCCACCAAAACGTCGTATTCGCCATTGGCCTCAAGGGCTTGTTCCTGGTCACCACCGTGTTGGGTATCACCGGCTTGTGGGTTGCCGTGCTGGCCGACACCGGCGCCACGGCCCTGGTCACGCTGAACGCACTGCGCCTGCTGCGCTTCAAGGGCGCGCCGGAGGCCAACCACGGCGACGACGCCGGGCGTCCCACCACCTTGCCCGTGCCGTCTGCCCGCTGAGGCAACAAGAGGGCTTGACCTTGCCGTCGTTGTAACGCCTAGCCTCCACACAAATGTCTGCAGAGCGCTTCGGAAGGGCCGGAGTCCTGCATCCAAGAAAGGGTCACTTCCATGCGTAAAAAAATCAGAATCATTGTGGTGGCAGGCGTCATCGCAGCCGTCGGGGGGATAGCGATCGCTGCCCGCGACGCCAAGGACGAGGGCAAGGCCGCGGCGCCCCCGGCGGGCGCGCCGATGGCGCCGCAGGTGCCCGTGGCCGAGGTCATTACCCGCACGGTCGCGCCATCGGCCGAGTAGACCGGCTTCCTGGCCGCGCCCAAGACCGTCGAGCTGCGCTCGCGGGTCGGCGGCGCCGTCGATGCGGTGAGCGTTCCCGAAGGTAGCCTCGTGCGCAAGGGCCAACTGCTGTTCCAGATCGACCCGAGGCCGTTCCAGGTTGCGCTCGACACGGCCGTGGCGCAACTGCGTCAGGCCGAGGTGCTGGCCAGCCAGGCCCAGGCCGACTTTGACCGCGCCGAGCGCCTGGTGGCGACCGGCGCCGTCGCGCGCAAGACCTATGACGATGCCGCCTCCGCACGCAACGCGCGCCAGGCTCAGGTGCAGGCGGCTAAGGCCGCCGTTGCTGCGGCTCAGCTGGACCTGTCCTACGCCCGCGTCACTGCGCCCATCGCCGGGCGCGTCGACCGCGTGCTCGTGACCGAGGGCAACTTGGTCAGCGGTGGCGGCGCCGGCGCGGCCACGCTGCTGACCACGATCGTATCCATCGACCCGTTGCACGTGTACTTCGACATTGATGAGGCCACCTATCTCAACGTCGTCAGCCGCTCGCGGCCCGCTGCGGGCGCCGGTAGCAAGGCTTCGCTGCCCGTGCAGGTCGGGCTGACCACGGACAAGGGTTTCCCGCACAAGGGCGCGCTTGACTTCGTCGGCAACACCATTGACCGAAGCACCGGCACGATCCGCGCGCGCGCCGTTGTGCCCAACCCGGATGGGCGCATGGCACCCGGCATGTTCGCCCGGGCCAAGCTGTCCACCGGCGCGGCGCGCGAGGCCGTCCTGATCGACGATCAGGCCGTGGGCACCGACCAAGGGCGCAACTACGTGCTGGTTGTGGGCGAGAACAACCAGGCCCAGTACCGGCCCATCGAACTGGGGCCGGTGGTGGACGGGCTGCGCGTCATCAACGGCGGCCTGCAGGCCGGTGAGAAGATCATCATCAAGGGCCTCGTGCGCCCCGGCATGGCGGTCACGCCGCGCATGGTGCCCATGCAGGCGCCCGCGGCACCGGCCGCCGGCGCGGCCGGCGCGACCAAGGCTGCGGCAAACGCTCCGGCTCCCGCTGCGGCGCCTGCCAAGGCCGGTGGCGCGGACCCCGCCAAGGCTGACGGCGCGGCCGGCTCGGCGGAGGCCCGCAAATGAATTTCCCCCGCTTCTTCATCAACCGGCCGATCTTCGCCATCGTCCTGTCGGTGCTGATGCTGATCGCAGGCGCGATCAGCTACTTCCAGCTGCCGCTGAGCGAATACCCGCAGGTCACGCCTCCCACGGTGCAGGTCACCGCTAGCTATCCCGGTGCCAACCCGCAAGTGATCGCCGATACCGTGGCATCACCGCTGGAGCAGGCGATCAACGGCGTAGAAGGCATGATGTACATGCAGTCTCAGATGTCCACCGACGGGAAAATGGTGCTCACCGTCTCCTTCGAGCAGCATATCAACGCCGACATTGCGCAGATCCAGGTGCAAAACCGGGTCTCGCGGGCGTTGCCGCGCCTACCGCCTGAAGTTCAGCGCATCGGTGTTGTCACCGAGAAAACGTCGCCGGACGTTCTCATGGTGGTGCATTTGCTTTCGCCTGGAGGTCGATATGATCCGCTGTACGTCTCCAACTACGCCACACTTCATGTGAAGGATGAGCTGGCTCGTACGCCAGGCGTCGGCGATGTCCTAGTCTGGGGCGCCGGGGAGTATTCGATGCGGGTCTGGCTCGAACCCGCCAAGGTCGCTGCTCGTGGGCTGATCGCGAGCGACGTGGTTGCCGCCATCCGCGAGCAGAACATACAGGTTGCCGCTGGTTCGGTTGGTCAGCAGCCGGATGCCTCGGCGGCGTTCCAGGTCACGGTCAACACTCTGGGCCGACTGTCGAGCGAGGAGCAATTCGGCGAGATCGTCGTGAAGACGGGCGCCGACGGCCAGGTAACTCGCCTGCGGGATGTCGCCCGCATCTCGATGGGGGCCGATTCCTACTCTTTGCGCAGCCTGCTCAATGGCGAGCCGGCGGTGGGGATACAGATCATCCAGAGCCCGGGCGCGAACGCGCTGGATGTGTCTAGCGCGGTGCGCGCGGCAATGGACCGACTTCAAGCCAAGTTCCCCGACGGCATTGAGTATAGCGTCGCCTACGACCCCACGGTCTTCGTGCGCGCCTCGCTCCAGTCCGTCGCCGTCACGCTGCTGGAGGCCATCTTCCTGGTGGTGATCGTGGTGGTGCTGTTCCTGCAATCCTGGCGCGCGTCGATCATCCCGCTGATCGCCGTGCCGGTCTCGCTGGTCGGCACGTTCGCGGTGATGCACATGTTCGGTTTCTCGCTGAACACACTGTCGCTGTTCGGACTGGTGCTGTCCATCGGCATCGTGGTGGATGACGCCATCGTGGTGGTGGAGAACGTGGAGCGCCACATAGCGCTGGGCGAATCACCCAAGGACGCGGCGCGCAAGGCGATGGATGAAGTGACTGGCCCGATCCTGGCCATCACCTCGGTGCTGGCAGCGGTCTTCATCCCCTCGGCGTTCCTGTCGGGGCTGCAGGGCGAGTTCTATCGCCAATTCGCGCTAACCATCGCGTTCTCGACCATCCTGTCGGCGATCAACTCGCTTACGCTGTCGCCAGCGCTGGCCGCCATCCTGCTCAAGCCGCACCACGGCGCGGCCAAGCCCGATCGCGTCACGCGCATCATCGATGGCGTGTTCGGCGGCTTCTTCCGCCGCTTCAACAGCTTCTTCGACCGCGCCTCGAATTCCTACGTCGGGGGCGTGCGCCGCGCGGTGCGCGGCAGCGCCATCGTGCTGCTGCTCTACGTCGGCTTCCTGGGCCTGACCTGGCTGGGCTTCCACAAGGTGCCTGCGGGCTTCGTGCCCGCCCAGGACAAGTACTACCTCGTGGGCATCGCCCAGCTTCCGACCGGCGCCTCGCTGGATCGCACCGAGGCGGTCGTCAAGGAGATGACCAAGATCGCACTGGCTGAGCCGGGCGTCGAGAGCGTGGTGGCCTTCCCGGGCCTGTCGGTCAATGGACCGGTGAACCAGCCGAACACCGCGCTGATGTTCGCCATGCTCAAGCCCTTCGATGAGCGCAAGGACCCGTCGCTGTCGGCCTTCGCCATCCAGGGCAAGCTCATGGGCAAGTTCAGCCAGATCCCGGACGGCTTCGTCGGCATCTTCCCGCCGCCGCCGGTGCCGGGCCTGGGTTCTATGGGCGGCTTTAAGCTGCAGATCGAGGACCGGGCGGGCCTGGGTCCCGAGGCGCTTGCACAAGCACAGGGCCAGATCATGGGCAAGGCCATGCAGGCGCCCGAGCTGGCGAACATGCTCGCCAGCTTCCAGACCAATGCGCCGCAGTTGCAGGTGGACATCGACCGGGTGAAGGCCAAGTCGCAGGGCGTGTCGCTGACCGAGGTGTTCGACACCCTGCAGGTCAACCTTGGCTCTCTCTACGTCAACGACTTCAACCGCTTCGGTCGCACCTACCGGGTAATGGCCCAAGCCGATGCGCAGTTCCGCATGCAGGCTGAGGACATAGGCATGCTCAAGGTGCGCAATGCAGCGGGCGACATGATCCCGCTGAGCGCGATCGCGACCATCGAGCGCAGTTCCGGCCCCGACCGGGTGATGCATTACAACGGCTTCCCCTCGGCCGACATCAGCGGCGGGCCAGCGCCGGGCTACTCATCCGGCCAGGCCACCGCCGCGATTGAGAAGATCGTGAGCGAATCGCTGCCGGACGGTATGACCTACGAATGGACGGACCTGACTTTCCAGGAAAAGCGAGTTGGCAATACTGCTATCTATATCTTCGCGCTGGCGGTGCTGCTCGCCTTCCTGTTCCTGGCGGCCCAGTACAACAGTTGGTCGCTGCCGTTCGCTGTGCTGCTGATTGCACCCATGGCGCTGCTCTCGGCGATCGCCGGCGTCTGGCTCTCTGGGGGGGACAACAACATCTTCACGCAGATCGGTTTCGTGGTGCTGGTCGGCCTGGCCGCCAAGAACGCGATCCTGATCGTGGAGTTCGCCCGCGCGAAGGAAAGCGAAGGGGCCGATCCGCTGGCAGCCGTGCTCGAAGCCGCGCGCTTGCGGCTGCGCCCGATCCTGATGACGTCGTTCGCCTTCATCGCTGGCGTGGTGCCGCTGGTGCTGGCCAGCAGTGCGGGCGCCGAGATGCGCCACGCCATGGGCATCGCGGTGTTCGCCGGCATGCTGGGCGTGACGGTATTCGGCCTGGTGCTGACGCCGGTGTTCTACGTCGTGGTGCGCAAGCTGGCGCTGCGCCGCGAAGCGCGCCATGCCCGTGTCGGCATGACCGACCAGCACGCATGACGGCCAGGAGGACATACGACATGAAAACATCTTTCGCATTCACACGACCCGCCAGGACGCTGGCGCCGCTCGCCCTCGCGGCGGCGTTGACTGGCTGCTCCATGGCACCGAAGTATGACCGGCCCGCAGCGCCGATCGACACGGCTTATCCCTTGGGCGCGGCCTATGTGGAACCGGCGGCCGCGACGCCCGACGACGCGATCACGGCCGAGATCGGCTGGCGGGACTTCTTCCGCGACCCGCTGCTGCAGCAGTTGATCGGCATTTCACTGGAGAACAACCGCGACATGCGCAAGGCCGCGCTCAACGTGGAGGCGGCTCAGGCGCTGTACCGTATCCAGCGTGCCGAGATGCTGCCGAACCTGGGCGTTTCCGCCCGCGGCGCGTCAGAGCGCGTACCGGCCGACCTCAGCACCACGGGGCAAAGCGACGTGCTCCGGCGCTACGACGTGGCCGGGGTGACGGCCGCCTGGGAACTGGACCTGTGGGGCCGCATCCGCAGCCTCAGCGACCGGGCGCTGGCGTCCTACCTGGCCCTCGACGAGACCCGCATCGCCACGCAGATGAGCCTGGTGTCCGAGGTGGCCAGCGCCTACCTCACGCTGCGTGCCGACCAGGAACTGCTGCGCCTGACGAGCGACACCCTCGCCACGCAGAAGCGCTCCTACGGGCTGACCACCCAACTGGTGGAAGCGGGCAACTCCACGCAGCTCGACCTGCGCCGCGCAGAGATCGCGTTGCGCACCGCCGAGGCCAACCATGCCGCCTACACACGGCAGGCGGCCAAGGACCGCAACGCGCTGGTGCTGCTGTTGGGCCAGCCGCTGACGCCGGAGCTGTCCCGGCAGCTTGACGAGGCCATGGCGCTGCCGGACGACATCGTGCCGACCGGCCTGCCGAGCGGCCTGCCGTCCGAACTGCTCGCGCGCCGGCCGGACATCCGCGCCGCCGAGCAGATGCTGATCGGCGCCAACGCCAACATCGGCGCGGCGCGGGCCGCGTTCTTCCCGACGATCAGCCTTACGGGCTCGGCGGGCACGGCCAGCGCTTCGCTGGACGGCCTGTTCGATTCGGGCTCGCGGGCCTGGAGCTTCCTGCCGCAGATCACGCTGCCCATCTTCCGCGGCGGCGCGCTGCGCGCCAACCTGGACGTGGCGCACGTACAGAAGCGCATCGAGATCGCCAACTACGAGAAGTCCATCCAGGCGGCCTTCGCCGAGGTGGCCGACGGCCTGGCGGGCAAGCGCACGCTCGATGAGCAGATCCGCGCGGAGCAGCTCCTGGTGGCGGCCAGCCAGAAGGCCTACGAGCTGGCCGAGCAGCGCTTCCAGGAGGGCGTGGACGACAACCTCACTGTACTCGACGCGCAGCGCACGCATTACGGCACGCAGCAGACCCTGGTGCGCACGCGCCTGACGCGGCTGAACAACCTCATCCATCTGTACAAGGCGCTGGGCGGCGGCTGGACTGAGCACACGGTGCAATCGGGCGCCACGGCGCAGCAGCCCGCCCGGTCGCCGGGATGAGGGCCGGCGCGCAGCGGTGGCGTCCCCCATCGCTGCGCGCGGAGAGCTGGATGAGGATTGGTGAACTCGCGCGCTTGACCGGCACGCCCCCTGAGAACATCAGGTTCTACGAACGGGAGGGCCTGCTGCCCGCTCCCGAGCGGTCCCGCAACAACTACCGGCGCTATGGCCCGGCCCATGTCGAGCGGCTTTACCTGATTCGCAACTACCGCGCGTCGGGCATCGGCCTGGATGACATGCGCAACTTGCTGGGCTGGACGCATCGCGAGTCCCCGGAACCCGAGCTGCTGACGCAGGCTGTCCGGGACCATCTCGCCTATGTCGAGGAACGCATGGCGCAACTGACCCGGGTGAAAGAGCACCTGCTCGCATTGGAACGGCAGGCTGTTCCTTCTGCCGCTCGGGAGATTTGCGAGGAGCGACCAGGTTGCGGCGGTTCATGAGCATCGCATGGCCGAATCATGGTCGGATAACTGAACATATATTCATGCGTGTAATATTTCCGGCCAGACAAACGAACAAGAAAGACCGCCCATGACCGACCAGAGCATCACGCGCCGAAACATCGGCGTTCTCACCGGCGCGCAGGCGCTCGGTGGCGCCAGCGCGCCCATCGTGATGTCGCTGGGCGGGCTGGTCGGCCAGCAGCTTGCCAAGGACTCGGCCTGGATCACCTTGCCCGTGAGCCTGTTCGGCCTGGGTCTTGCCATCGGCACCTTGCCTGCGGCGTTCATCATGCGGCGCCATGGCCGCCGCAACGGATACGTGGTCGGGGTCGGCTTCGGCGTGGCCTCGGGCCTGATCGCCGCGCTGGGCATCATGCTGGCCTCGTTCTGGATCTTCTGCGCCGGCACCTTCCTGGCGGGCTTCTACGGCGCGTATGTGCAGAGCTACCGCTTCGCAGCCGCCGACACCGCCGAGGACGCGCTCAAGGCCAAGGCGATTTCCTGGGTGATGGTGGGGGGTCTCGCGGGTGCCATCATCGGGCCGCAGTTGGTGATCTTCACGCGCGACGCGGTAGCGGGCACGCCCTACGTCGGCAGCTTCCTCAGCCAGGCGCTGCTGCCGCTGATCGCCCTGCCGATCTTGCTGATGCTGCGCACGCCGCGCCAGACCCCGGCCGAAGCCGCCGCCGACAGCGGCCGCACGGTGCTGCAGCTCCTGGCGATGCCGCGCTACGCGCTGGCCGTGGCCGCGGGCGTGGTGTCCTATGGGGTGATGGCGTTCGTGATGACCGCCGCGCCGGTGGCGATGGTCAACCACGGGCATTCGGTGGACAACGCCGCCCTGGGCATCCAGTGGCACCTGCTGGCGATGTTCGGGCCGAGCTTCTTCACTGGGCGGCTGATGGTGCGCTACGGCAAGGAGCGCGTGACCGCCGTGGGCATGGTGCTGCTCGCCGCCTCCGGGGTGGTGGCCCTGGGCGGGCTCGGCCTGTCCCACTTCTGGGGCTCGCTGGCGCTGCTGGGCATCGGCTGGAACTTCAGCTTCATCGGCGCGACGGCGGTGGTCACCGATTGCCACACCCCGGCCGAGCGCAGCAAGGCGCAGGGCATGAACGACTTCTTCGTCTTCGCCGCCACGGCGGCCGTGTCGTTCCTCGCGGGCTCGATCCTGCATAGCTCGGGCTGGCAAGCGGTCAACTGGATGATCTTCCCGGCCTTGGCGCTGATCCTGGTGCCGCTGCTGTGGCAGGCAGCGCGAAAGCCGGTGCGATCAGATCCAAGATGATCGAGCCGATGCGGGAGGCGTACCGTCTAGCGGGCGCCCCAGTCGCTACATCACCTGCTTCCACTGCCGCATCTTCGACAGTGCGTCGTCGTAGGCCGTAGCGGTGAAGAACTGAATCCTGCGCCCGAGGGTTTGCATCGGGCTCGTCGTGGGATCGAAAAGCCTAACGTCCGAATGGTGCGCCACGATGTCGAGCACCCGGTTCTGGCCCTCTGCAAGCATGGTTTCCAGCTCGCAAAGGTCCCTGTTTGCGAAACGGCGTTGGAACATCCCTGAAAGACCTTCGGCGCGCTTAATCATTGTGTCCGCTGAGAAGAACGAAGCCGAAGGTCCAGGTGTATGAACGTGTGCGAGCTGCAGAATCATCGTATTCCAGAGGATCACGTCCACCAGGATCATTGCAGCGCTGGTGTGACGGCGCTGTTCTTGCCAGATCATGGCGATGTGCCTGTAGTGGTCCGCGGGGACCGTGGCGGTTACCACCTCCAGCTTTCGGTGGCTGGTGCGAACCTTATCTAGGAGTTCTTGTTTTGTAGTCGGTAGCTTCATTCGGAATCCTTAATCCATTGAGAATGCGCGTGTTTGTTGGTCGGCATGCGCTCCCCTATTCGAGTGTTGAGATAACGCATGCGTAACACTGAGTATTCCGACGTGGCTAGTTGCGCTCCCTGCGACTAATAAGCCACTGATGGCACTATGGGGCTTGCCATCGTTGTAACGTCAAGCGGGTGATGCGCGACTGCTCGGCGAGGTCAGCTATTCATGGAACGCCGAATGCACGGGTCCGACTTGTGCTACGGCTGAAGCTGCTTCTGCATGGTGTTGTGGTTGTAGTAATCGCTTGCGTAGACAATTTTTCCGTTCAAAACGCGGAAAAAACTCGCACCGAAATAACTGATATTCGTGCTGGAGGGTGACGTCTCGCCACTGTTTCTCTTGGTGGCGGTGAATTCCCATTCAATCGCTACGCCATCGTCGGATGAAATCGGTTGCGAGCGGATTTTCATTTTTCGATCAGGCAAAATTTGCTTCAGAAACTGCGAGACTTCGGTGATGGATTCCGGCCCGGTGCGGGGTACTTCATTACTAGTATTGAAATAGACGACGTTGGAGTCGAGAACTTTTTTCATATCATTGGTTTTCCCGCTATTCCAAGCTTCAAGGTATTGTCGAACCACTTTCACATTCTCTGGCTCTTGTGCTTCCTGCGAGGTGGCGCTATAGGCGAACGGGGCCAGGATAAGAAACATGGCTCCCAACGCCTGCACTGAGCGATGGCGCAGGCCCTTTGACGATTGAAATGAATGGGATGCCCAAGTGTGCTGCATGTGTTTCATAGCCGAGATTTTCTAAAGTCTGTTGAAATGAAGCCCGATTCAAAAAAATCGGTAGGTAATTTCTCTGCCATTAAGCTAATAAGGTTATGCTGTGATTGACTCCGAGTTGCTGTAACGGGACAACGGATTTCTATATGTACTTCGGTGAATAATGTCGGTTAATAGCGTTGGTGAGATGGTGTATCCCTGTGTCGGTAATTGGCTCGAGACTTGGGCTAATTGATTGTGCTCTGCTTGGTGGATTGCGCGGTTTCGGAAGGGGTTTCTGGATAAGCCGTTTGCCACCCCCCACCTAATGCCTTGGCTAGGCTGACCATGTTGAGCGCTTTCTTGGCCTTACTTTCGATCAACTGGTCTTCAGCCAAATAAAGCGACCGTTCGGCGGTTAGCAACGTTAGGTAATCAATCGTTCCAACCTTGCGTTCTCTCAAGGCGCGATCGTAGGTCAGTTGGCTGTCTTCCTGTGCCCTCATCAAGGACTCCTCGCGAACACCTTCCTGATGGGTTTGGGTCAACGCATCTTCGACATCGCGGAAAGCGATCTGGACCTTTCGCTGGTAGTCCAGCCTTTGGCCTTCCGTGGTTGCCTTCGCGGCACGAATGCGCGCCTCGCGTTGCCCTGAGTCAAACAAAGTTTCCGAGCCTGCCAGCGTCACGCTCCAGATCAGGCTCCCGGCTGAAAAAAGTGAACCGTAACCGCTCGCCGCTGTTCCCAGTGTCAGTGGGATCCGGAAGCGGGGAAAGAGATCGGCAACGGCGACATTGGCTTTGGCTGTTGCCGCGGCAAGTTTTCGTTCCGCTGCCCGAATGTCGGGTCGATCCCGTAGAACCTGGGAGGGAATGGACACAGGCAACGCTGGGGGGGCGGGAACCGGAGAGGTGGATTGCGCCAACTCGACTTGCCAATCGCCGGGAAATCCGCCGACGAGAACGGCAATTGCGTGAGAATGTTTGCTCACCCTGGCATGCCAGATCGGCAACTGCGCGACCGCGGCCTGCCATTCCGCGTGTGCCTGCGTGAGACTAGATGCGTCAACGATCCCTGCACTGCGAAGACGCACATTCGTGTCGTAGGTGGCCTTAGTACGTGCGACATTGCGTTCAGCGATCGCCAAGCGCTGTTGCTCCGAACGCAGCTCGATGTAGTTTGACGCAATTTCGGCCAGCAGGCTCGTGAGAATGGCCCGCCGATCCTCCTCAATGCTTCCTGCGGTAGCATCAGCCGCCTCAATAGACTGCTTGATTCGCCCGAACAGATCAGGCTCCCAACTTGCCTCAAACTCGACTGTTTGGGCGTTAGACACGCCAATTCCTCTAGGCCAATCAACGAGTGGACTACTGCGTTGATCCAAGGTACTCGCTGCAATGCCTAACTTCGGCCCACGATCCGCAGAAATGGCATCGCGCTCGGCGCGCGCTGCCAGCAGGCGCTGCGAGGCGATTTTGAGGTCAAGATTGTTTGCAAGCGCGCGGTCAACGAGACGATTGAGTAGAGGGTCGTTGAAGGCTTTCCACCACGTCTGAAGCTCGGCCACATTGTCGGAGGCATGCTGCATTTTCTCCTGCTCGGCCCAAGCGTTCGGCACGAGTGGTACCGGCTTTTCGTAGCGAACGGCGTGAGGAACTGCACAACCGGATAACAATGCGAGGACGATGGCAGCTGTAATTGGAATTCGCATGGCAACCTCACAGGACCTGTTGAGCCCAAGCGAGCAGACGCCCCTTGGGGATTGACGTGCCCACGGCAACACTGCACGTCATGCCGGCAGCAAGCCTCACGTCGGGAGGCACCTTGTCGATATGCACACGCACCGGGATGCGTTGGGCCAGTCGAATCCAGGTGAAGACTGGACTGACGCTCGGCAGGCCATGCTGATCGGAGTAGTCGTTGGTGTCCGCCACGCCGCGACCAATACTGGAAACGTGACCTTGGATCAGTGAATCGAAGCCCATGAGACGAATTTGCGCTTGGTCTCCGGGAGCGATATGCCTGAGCTTGGTTTCCTCGAAATATCCGGTAATCCAGAAACTGTCCGGATCTAGGATCGCGACCTTGCTGGTACCCTTGGTCGCATAGTCGCCAGTGCGTAGGTGGAGATTTGTGATATAGCCGTCAACGGGTGCCACGACCGTCGCTCGCCTGACATCTAGCTCGGCTTTGGCCAGCTCAGCTCGTACACGATCCACTGCCGCCCGCACTGCACGCACGTCACCGTTGGCTTGATCGATTCTTTCGTTGGCGATGATGTCGCCACCGAGCGTATTGCGCCGTTTAGCAAGATTCATCTTAATTGCGAGGTCGGCTTCATGCTGCTCAAGCTCAGCCTTCTTCTCCATAACTTCAAGTTCGAGATCCTCAGTGTCAAGCCGGTAGAGCACGTCTCCCCGGTTCACATGCTGGTTGTCCTTGATCGCGACTTCGACAACGGTGCCGGAAACTTCCGGGGCAATCTGTACAACTTCGGCACTCACGCGCCCGTCGCGCGTCCAAGGGGAAACTACATACTCGCGCCATAGCACCGAGATCAGCCATGCCATTCCAGCGACTGCCAGAAGCGTGAGAGAAATCCTGAATAGAGGTTTTAATGTCATTTTCATAGAAGACTCGGAATCAGAATAAAAGGACGAAGGCTGTGATGATCGATACGAGTAGGGAGAACTCAAACAATGCCGGATGCCAAAAAAGCCGTATCACGCCTGTCCTCGCCAGCACCGGGCGGATTCCGAGAAATAGCAGCCACGCTACGACGATGTAGAAGAGCAGCGGAGGCATGTAAATGCCCGCGACTGAAAATTCACTTAACATTGCGAGTTTCTATCGTTGGTGGCGAACCAGTCGCCGTGAAGTTCGACTAACCCACCCATATCTCGGATGCAGGCGGAAATACGATGGATAGCCCTTCGATTCGTCTGGTGGGTATCTGCAGAAGCGTGGACGACTTCACTGATAACGGCCAGACGCTTGCCCGTCCCTTGCGTGGGATTCCCGGCCTCGTTCAACGCCTCGGACGCTTGTTGTCGCACCGAGGCGGGCACCTCAGTATCCTGCAGCGTTAGGTGCAGCCTCGCCGAGGACCGACCTAAATGCAGCACACCAACACACTTGCTCAGCAGCGTAGAGGCGTAATCTTTATCTCCTTTTAGGTTCGCCACAATCCCGGCCAATCGATGGTGCTGCAGGTGTTCCCACACTAGCCGCGGCCCGCTGTATCCGCTACTGATCAACTGGCGGACATCGTTGCGAATCGCATTGCTTAAGCGGCCGGCATTTCTGCGCGGATCGTGCGGTAGGATCAGTTTTAGGACATAGACGGTTGCGATAACTGCGATCATCCAGCCAAGCGCGTAATTGAAGAACGCTGACATGTCGTAACTCATCAGGTTTTTCTCTCCAATCAGCGTGTTGAAGGCGACCAGGTATCCCATTCCGGCAAACGCATAGTTTGGTTTCGTGATTGCGTAGAAGCCAGCGATCCAGAATGGCAGCATCACAGCGATCATCAACGGAAAGCCCTGCACATGTGGTAGCAGGAAAAATCCGCATAAGAAGGCAGGCGCTATGGCTGCCGCCGTACCTTTGACGAAGGACACTGCGCCTGCAACCGGGTTGCCTGTCATCGCCATGAGAATGCCGTAAGGAGCAAGCAGCAAGATCGCAGTTTGCCAATTGCGCCAGCCCGTCAGCAAACCCAGTTCGCCGACGAGAGTGATGAAGATCAGTGCGCGGATTCCGTTTTTGATCGCGCTATGCCAGTCCCGATGAAAGCGAAAGCTGGCAGTACGGTGCGCACGCGGGCTGTGCAGTTGGACCAACCCGATGAGTGCAGCCTCCCAGTCGCTGATCACTTCTATCAGACGGTCCAGTTTGATGAGTGCGGTGGAACTTCCTCCTTGCGACTCGGTCTCGTCCACCATCCGGTTTAGCCTTCGACGAAGCTGAGCCACTTTTTTAAGGGCCTCTTTAAGTTGGCTTTCTTCGCCACTCTCGACCAGCTCGATGGCTTGGGCTAGCAACTCGACAGTTTGGCCCGCTGCCGCGCGCTGGGTGTGGTCTTCCATATCCAGTCGTATGGAGGACTCCGTCGCTCCTAGGAGTGCGCCAAAGAGTGCGGCCAGGCCATCCCTGACGGCAACGGCACGAACGGCGACCTCCGGTGACTCCGCGCGGCTGACTTCGAGGAGGTCGTCAATGGCAAACAGTGCGGCGATCTGCTCGGGTGTGGCTTGGGAGGCAGGTTCGCCGCCATTACGAGTCCGCGCAAGGATGAGCCGACCCACTTTCCCCAATTGCAAAGCGATGGCCGACTCCAGCTTCTCACGTGTTGCACGGCGTGAGAACAGGGCGCTGACCACGCCAAGACAGACGACACCGACTGCAACAGTCGCTATACGGGCTGCCACACCGTTGAAGGCATGTGCGGGATTTTCCAGTACCTCATAAGCCGCGAACCCAACGGTGTAGCCAAGGACCGCAAAGGTGGTCGAGCGGAAGTGGCGCGATACGGTCGCCGCAGCGCTGCACATGCCCAGCCACAGGCCATAGCCGATCAGAAAGAGTGCCGGCGCCTGAATGGTCAGACCCAGCAGAACGATAGCGGCAATCCCGCCAATGATCGTTCCGGCCAGGCGCGACGCGCCCTTGCCGAGCGTGGCACCTTGACTTGCGCTGGCGACGAGCATGACCGAGTTCGCCGCTGAATAGGCGCGGTCTAGTTGGAGCGAATAGGCCACGGCATAAGCCAGCGCGACCGCAGCCGCGGAGCGGAATACATAGGCCCAACCCGGCGTAAGCACGTTCACAGAAGTCAGCGCCGTGAGCGCATGTTGCGCATAGCTCCGACCTTTCAGAAGCAACATGTTCATTGATATTTAGATCCGTGGGCTCGAGGCTCAGGCAAGCCAATCGTTAGGAGTCGTTGAGCAATATGAATGATTGCAACTATTGCTATTTAAACATACTAACATCCTATGTATAGGAAGGGAAGTGACAGCCTAGGAAGGGGGGCATGGCGAGATCGCCACACGTGTAGCGCTGCGTTTGGGGGCGGCTTTCACAGCCGAGGCATTCGAATGTTTGCGGTCGCCGGAGGCCGTGTGGAAACCCCTTGTCAACTTGAAGATACGTCCGGTAAAGTTTGCGGACGTATTGAACGCAGAGGTCAACATGCCCAGATACATCGAGAGTCAAGACAGGCAGCAGGTCATGCTGCTGCCGGAGTGCCTGGGCGGCTCATGAACGAGTTGGAGTTGCGGCCTTGGAGTTCAGCGGCATACAGCCCCCCTCCAACGCCCCTCTGCGCTGTTGAAGCTCCACCTATGCGGTTAGATGCATCACCAGATGCGAATGCGCTATTATTGGGTGAATCCATGTTGGATGATCCTATCTTTTGAGTATTACCGAATCGCGATGACTGATGGCACCACACTTCCGCACGCGCCGAGGCGCTCCCTGGTCGACACGACGATTGAGCTGATCCGCCGTCAGATCGAGAATGGCGTCTGGCCGGTGGGTGAGAAGATTCCGAAAGAGCAGGAACTGGCTGACATGTTGAACGTAGCTCGCAACACCGTGCGGGAAGCTATTCGCGTGCTGTCGCATGGGCAGGTGCTTGAAGTTCGGCAAGGAGATGGCACCTATGTGCGCACCAATGTCGATCCTGTCGAGGTCATGCGTCGTATTGGCCGTTCGAGCCTGCGCGAGCACCTTGCGCTACGCTGCATGCTCGAAATCGAATCCGCGCGGCTGGCAGCTATCAACCGCTCCAAGGCGGACTTGGCGATGTTGCGCCGTCTCCTGAAGGCGCGCGGGGAGCAAAGCGATCATGAATCGCGCGCCTTGTTCGTGGACGCCGACACGGCCTTTCACTGTGCCATTGCGCGGGTATGCGGCAATAATGCGCTGTCCGAGTTGTACCGCTACTTTTCGAACTCCGTTCGAATGAACACTTTGGCCGTACTGGAGGATGAAGACTTGCCTGAGCCTGGCCTGGATGTCCATGAGGCGATCGTCGATGCGATCGAATGCCAAGACCCAGACGGAGCCGCAGAGGCTGTGCGTAATGTCTTGGCACCGCTGGTCACCGCGCTGAATCATCGTTCGGCGTAAGGCGAACTGCCCCCGTTTCACCCCAATACGGAGCCTTGCCGATCCTTCGCCGTCGACACGCCGGGTGCTCAGGTTAGTCGCGCCTTTAAGCAGTTTTGTTCAGAACGATCCGGAAGACCACATCCAGCTTGTCGTGGGGCAGGAAGCAGCATCACGAGACTTCTATCGGGCGATAGGATTCACTGCAGCTTGCACATTTCTCGCTCCATCGTCAGGCTATCTTGTCGCCCGACGATGGATAGCGAGGGATAGATCGTGCAGTCAGAGCTTGTAGCTCAGCGTCAGCATAAAGTTGCGCGGCGCGCCATAGACGACTTGGTTGTAGAACCCGCTCATAAGCGTGTAGCGCCGATCGGTTAGGTTGTTGACGGTCAGCATCAGGTCTATGTTGCGTGTTGCCCGATACTTGGCCATCAGGGATGGCTAGTGCGTAAGATTTCTGTTCCACATTGACGCTGGCACCTTGCGGGTTTGTTGCGCTCTGGTAAGTGCCGCTTTGCCACGTCACCCCCCCGCCAACGGTCAACTTAGACCAATCGCCGGGAAGCCGATAGGTGGTGAATAGACGCGCAGTTGTGCGCGGAAGGTACGCACTTAGCCGCTCGCCCGTAGCGTCAGTGGAATTGAAGTGGGCAACGCCCCCATAGATGTTCCAGTCATCGGCCAGTTCCCCCTGGAGGTCGAATTCGACACCTCTCGACTTTGTCCCATTCACGGTGTGATACGCCCACGTACCATTTGGTAGTGCGTAGTTTTCCGCCTGCGCCAAGTTATCGAGCCGCGTTTCAAACAAGGCGATCGAAGCATTCAGGCGCCCGTCTAAATATTCACCCTTCAACCCGACTTCGGTGTTTTTCCCATTGGTTGGCGGGAGCACCTGGTTGTTGACATTCCGGTAAGACGACTGCGGATTGAAAATTTCCGTGTAACTCGCATAGGCTGAGTAAGTGTCGTTGATGTCGTACACGACACCTGCATATGGGGTGAACTTGGCAGTCTTTTTGTAATGCGTAGATGTGATGCCGTCGAATTCGTCGAGTTTATAGTTGTTGAATCGCCCGCCTAGAATAGCTTTCAGGGAATCCGTTAGGGAAAGGCGCACGGCGCCATAGACGCCGCTTTGTTCGATAGTGGTATGCGTGCTGGTGAAACCGTTCGCTGCGAAATTTGGTTCAGGATACTGGCCGTCATAGCCGAAAATACTCGGCATAGGCGTTAAAGGATAAACAAATCCACTGTTGTATTCATCCTCCGTTCGACGAGACGCCAGAACCCCTAGGACCAGTTCATGCTTGCGGCCAAGTAACTCGAATGGACCACTGACCATTGTATCGAAGCTGTTCTGCCTGGACGGAGTTGAATCAGAGATCGCCAGCGGGATCATCCCCAAGCCAGTGTCTCGGTCTGGATAACCGAGTGGCGAGAGGAGTCGAGCATTGGACTTCGACCGCTGATTGGTAATGGTCGCGTTCAGTTTCCAGCCATTTTCGAATCCGTGTTCGATACCAATGAACGCGTTTTCTAACCGGTTGTCCCAGCGGGCCCAATCAGGCGCCATGGATTTCGAGCGCGACCAATTTGTGTTTGATCCATCGCTAAACCAAAGCGGCACGCCGCCCCAGGTGACGCCTTTGGGCTTGATGTCCTGATAGTCATAGCCCATGCTCAGCACGGTATCGGGAGTGAGATCGACCTCGACTAAACCAAAGAAGGCGTTCTTCTTCTGCTGGTATCGATCTTGATATGAATGCCGATCTTGAGTGACGCCCACGATTCTGGCGCGAACACGGCCATCCTCGGTCATCGGAGTGGAGACATCTAGCATGCTGCGATAGTTGTCCCATGATCCTGCGCTCACCGAGGCATTTGCTTGGAACTCGCGCGTCGGCCTCTTTCTCACCAGGTTGATCGATGCAGACGGGTTGCCTGCGCCCGTGAGCAAGCCCGTGGCGCCGCGCACGATTTCGATGCGGTCATAGAAGGCCGTGTCTAGAAAGCTTGCGCCATTGACGAAGCCGGTCGGGATACCGTCGTATTGGAAGCTATCAATAGAAAAGCCCCTTGCATGGAAAGTCACTTGCTCGCTGCCCAAGGTGCGAGAGCCGACGCCTGTTGACTGTGCTAAGGCATCCTGAATTGTGTTGAGCTGCTGATCCTCCATGTGCTGCCGGGTTATGACAGTTACAGCCTGGGGCGTGTCCCTGATGGCAAGTGGCAGTCGCGTGGCGGCAGACGTGCGTGGTGTGGTGTAGGAATTTGAACCTTCGGTGGTCTCCGAGGAGGTTTCCCCGGTGACCGTTACCGCTGGGAGCGTTACAGCCTCAGGCACCTCGCCCTTTCCCGGGTCACCCAGCCCTTGTGCATCTGCCCCTGGCGCGGCCAGCACCAGCGCGAGACTGAACGGGCCGATGACCTTGCGACCCACGTAATTCGTGCTTGTAGCACGCGATTTATGTTCTGACTTTTTCATGGCGCGGGCCGCTCATACCGAATCGTTCATGCGACCACCGGCGAGAACGTGCCGGCCCAGACTCTCTGCCTCGTCACGGCTGGCGCGCGCGGCTTGCGGCGTGCCAAAGGCCTTTACGAGCATCGGCAGCATTTCCTCCAACTGCGCTCGCTTGGTCGGTTCGGGTTCTACATGTATGAGCGCCAGCAAGATGCCGTCCAGCATCTCCTTGTGGCTTTTCAGCCAAGCACCGCGCATGACGCGATCGTCGTGTGCCTCGTCCGGCCCGCCTGCGACGTAGATGAGGACAAAGGGCTTGCCGCGAGCGAGGAACTCATCCATCTCCGCGCACCAGGGGGCGCCGTAGCCTTCGTAGATGCTGGAGCCTTCGAATCGGACTATAGGGAAGTCGCTGGCGTCGTGAACTTTTGGCTGTTGCTGTTGCGACATGGTCTATTCCTTTCAGTTGATTTACATCCTAACATCCTACCTTATATTGAGATCTATTCGCAATTGGAAAATGGTTACTTGTCCTAGTGTTGCATCCGGGCACATGTGAGTCCGCCATATTGACCTTCCAACCATTGGAAGCAATACAGTGACCACATCATCAAGGTCCAAGGAGAATTTTCATGAATCTAAACAAGCTCAGTCTCATGTTCATTGCTGGCGCCGTGCTGGTTGCTGGAGGTTTGACAGTCGTCCAAAGCGGCCTGGAGTCCTCCGGCAAAATTGAACCGCCGACCAGTGCCAGCGGCGGACATGGGCATGACATACCTTCCAGCATGTCCGCGATCAATAGCCCCTCCACCATTGCCTATCGTGCCGTGACCAATGAGATGCACGCGGGAATGGGAGCGCAGTTCACTGGCAACGCCGACGGCGATTTCATGCGCGGCATGATCCCGCATCACCAGGGCGCGATCGACATGGCCAAGGTGGCGCTGCAGTACGGCAAGGACCCGGAGGTTCGCAAGCTCGCCCAGGACGTCATCACCGCGCAGGAAGACGAGATCGCCATGATGAAAAAGTGGCTGGGCGACAACGGCCAGCAGGCGACGACCGGCAGCTCGGGCGATGCCTCGACGGCCGCCTATCGTGCCGGCAACGACCGCATGCATGCGGACATGATGATCGACTTCAGCGGCGACGCAGATGTGGATTTCATGCGCGGCATGATCCCACACCACCAGGGCGCGATCGACATGGCCAAGGTGGCGCTTCAATACGGCAAAGATCCAGAGGTCAGCAAGCTGGCCCAGGAAGTCATAACCGCGCAGGAAGGCGAGATTGCCATGATGAAGAGCTGGCTAGCCGCTCGGGGCAAGTGAAGGTGCGACTATGCCCCAGGCCAACACCCCGTACATCCTCATCTACAGCACTCCGACGTGCCCGGACTGCCGGGCGCTGAAGGCGTGGCTGTCCCAGCAGGGCATCGCGTTTGAAGAGCGCGACCTGACCGACCCGAAGATTTCCGCGGAGGCTAAGTCACGAACCGGCGTGCGTGTGGCCCCGATCACGATCGTCGGCGACGACGTGTTCTATGGCACCTTCGCGAGCCAGAAGCCGAGGCTGATGAAGGCGCTCGGTCTTCAGTGAACCGCTGAAGGAAGACCGTGGTCACAGGCGGAGTCGCCGGTGCGGACCCCAGACCCTGTAAGCGCTGTTGCGGACGCGTCTGCACGCAAAGTCCAAGACCGTGGGGCATTCTTCGCCGACGACGCTCGGAGCTTTCACCTGCGGTCGTTGACATCACGAGAGGAAGTTTTATGCGATCGATATCATCAGCCACCTCCCTGCACGTCGCCATTTCGGAGGGCATCACAGTCGCCAACGACCTGCCGTTCGTGCTGTTCGGCGGCATCAACGTCATCGAGGATCTCGATACGACCCTGGCTGCGGCCGAGCACTTCGTGGAGGTGACGCGCAAGCTGGAAATACCCTTCGTTTTCAAGGCGTCATTCGACAAGGCCAATCGCTCGTCGATCCATTCTTTCCGAGGTGTCGGCCTGGACGAAGGGTTGCGGGTCCTCGATGCGGTCAAGTCGCGGTTCGGATGCCCAGTCTTGACCGACGTGCATGAGGTTGAGCAGGCCGTGCAGGTCGCAGCCATTGCCGATGTACTGCAAGTTCCGGCCTTCCTGGCCCGGCAGACCGATCTGGTGGTCGCCATTGCTCGCACCGGTCGGGTAGTGAATGTCAAGAAGCCGCAGTTCCTGAGCCCGGGCCAGATCAGGCATGTCGTCCACAAACTGCACGAGGCTGGCAACCCGCGCGTCCTGTTGTGCGAGCGTGGCACGCAGTTCGGCTACGACAATCTCGTCGTGGACATGCTGGGCTTCCGCGAAATGAGCCTTGCCAGCGGTGGCCTGCCACTGGTGTTCGACGTCACCCATAGCCTGCAGCGGCGAGAAGCGGATGCGTTGGCTTCGGGTGGGCGTCGCCAACAGTTGCCCGAACTCGCGCGGGCCGGCATGGCGGTCGGCATCGGCGGTTTGTTCCTCGAAGCACACGCCGACCCGGCGCATGCACGCTGTGACGGACCCAGCGCTCTGCCACTGGACGCGCTCGAACCGCTGCTGCGGCAGGTCAAGGTGGTGGACCAACTCGTCAAGTCGTTCGAGCCTCTTCGGATCGACTGAAGCCTGCCACCCGCTCAAACAGAACGTGTGGCACTTCCCCCTTAGTCGGCTATTTGAGCGACAGATAAGGATTGTTCGGTGGAACGGCATCGAATATGTGCGATGGATCTTCGAGCAAATATCCATGCACCTGGCGCGTTTTGCGAGGCCCCATGACCTCGCACGTCCTGATGTTCAGACCCGATGGCTGTTTCCTGTGGAGTCCGAGTTTTTCAAAGCGCTTCTGCACCCACTGCCAGTTCTGCAGGGCCGCGTCCTTTGCAAGCGGCCCAATGTTTGGATGCTCTTGTGCGTAGCGCTGGAAAATACCAGGGCTGATCAGGTAAACCGTGTCGGACACGGTATGTACCAGGGCCTTGGCGTCATTGATGATGAGCTTGCGGGTCTGGACGGCCTGTTTCAGCCAGGCCATGAAATGCTCGCCCGATGGCCGCCCGGTAAATGAGGCGGAATCGTGCGCGGCAGGCGCGGCGGTCGGCGCCGAAGGACCAGGGGCCGATGCGGGATGGTCGAGCGGCGCCGCTGCATCGTCGGCACCCTCTGGCGGGGCTTCGACGGACTGCTCCGGCTCAGGCGTTGCCTCGAACATCGCCAGCATGCTTTCCAGCGGGTCGGCCGGATTGCGCTGCGGGCTGGGAGGTATGGCGCGACTCCCGCCCGACTGATCTGGATGGCTGCTTGCTGCAGGCTCCTTCTCTGTTGCCGCCGCTGTTCCGGGTCGCAGTGCAGCGTCGTGCGCGGACGGGCGCGGCCCGTCCTCGGCCTCGCCGGCGTTGTCCACGGTCACGGTTCCCGCAAATGGGCTGGGTCGCTCCGAGGGCTCCCAGATCAGCGCCGGGGCCAGGCGCAGGAGCGTGAAGGCATGGGACCAGCCACTCTCACTGGTAATAGTTGCGCGCCAGATGGCCTTGCCGGAGGCGGTGGGCTGCAACATGGCATGATCCTGTAGCACGTTGAACACGGCCGTGTTGTTCGCGGGGATGCCATCGACCCCCTGGGACAGCAGGTGCGCGCGCAGCTTGTCCGAGACTGTCTTGCTCACCAGCCACAGCGCGTCCTCGGTGAGCCAGCCATCGGAGGCTTCGGGCTGGTTCAGTTTCAGCTCTTCCTTGAGCAGGTAGCGCAGCCCGTTGACCAGCTTGCGTTGGAGCGAGTGCTTGGGCGCGGCCATGGCACGCGCGGGATCGCCGCCCAATTCCTGAGCGACGGAGGCGCGGTCAGCCTGCACGACCAGCTCGCCCAGTACCCCGGCGTGCTCGTACTGCCCGGCCAGAACGTAGAGTAGCGGCGCCCACAGGGAAGGATAGCCACTGAGCCAGTCCAGCAGATCGCGGTCGAGCAGTTGCCGGTAGAGCAAGCCTGTCGCGGCGCTATGGAGCCGGTACTCGCGGTCGTCGCGGTAGCGGAAGCGGTACGGTTGGCGCAGCGGGCCGTGCCATGGGTGCCAGGTGCTCCCGTCGGCCAGCTCGACGTGCAGATCGACGGCAACCTTGCCGATGTCATGAAGCAGTGCGGCATAGGCGACGGCCGCAGTCCAGGCTTCGGCCTGCGCCGCTTGGTCTTCGGGGCTGGCCCCGATGGGCAGCAAATGGGACTGCCGCAGCTTCAGGCTGTAGGCGACGATTTCGAGGCCGTGATCGAGCATACCGCCCGGGTAGGCGTGGTGGTGCGCTTCGGAGGCCGGGAAGACCTGGACCAGCTCGGCGTATCGCTCCAGTGGCGCGCGGTACAGGGTGGCGAACTGCCGGCGCGAGAGCGAGGTGCGCTGCCAGATGTGTTCCAGCAGCTTCTGCCGGCGCGGGGTGGCCAGCAGCGATGCGGCCGACTCCGGCCGCATCAACCCTTTCGGGAGGTCGATGGCGGGGGCTGGAGACGTCGCGGCAGCGACCGGAGGCCGTTTCCGCTGGAACAGGGAGAGCATGTCGATGTCCTGATAGCGGGCCGGGCGGGAGGCCTTTTTGCCTTTTCGGGATAGGGCCTTTCCCCTTGCATCCCATTCCCTTGCCGTTTCGACCCTTTGGCCTTTCACCGTTTCGGTATAGCTGGGCCTGAGTTGCGGCTCCAGCGTCAATGCGGAACCCGCACGAATGGATTGGACGGCGAATTGGCGCTGGCCCCGGCCTATGCTGCCGGGACGCTACACCGCCAGGTGGGCTCCCACTCAGGCGATCAAGTTGACAAAGGCGACAAAGGCGACTAGAGTGAGTCTTGTCTCAAACCTACCTGGGAGTTGACCATGCCCACTGCGATCGAATTCATTGCCGACCGGCTGCCGCGCGTCACGGTGGAGGATGTGCGACGCTTCGCCGATACCGTCGAAATCCGGGATGCCCCGGCTTTCGCGGCCGAGTTGCAGGCGTTCATCCACGAGCGCGTGGAGGCTGTGACGCTGCCCGCTAACCTGGAAGGTGAAACGGTGGCGCAGGCCTTGCAGCGCAAGGCGGCCGCGTTGCGCTCCGACACGCGCTGGGCACCGACTGAAACCGACGTCCAGAGAGGCCGCGCCGTGCTGCTGGAAGCCTTCAATCAGCCGGACAACCTGCCGCCTGCCGAGTTCGCCAAGCTGGCGGACAAGTCGCGCCAGCAAATCTACAAGGACATCCTCGCCCGTCGGCTACTGGCGCTGAACGTGGGGCCGCGCGGCCAGAAGCTGCCCGACTGGCAGCTCGACCCGGTGAAGCAGCAGTTGACCCAAACCGTGCTCCAGGAGGTCGAGGGCATCGACCACTGGACGATCTACAGCGCGCTGTCCGAGCCGCTCGAAGGCTTGGGCGGTCGCTCGCCGGTGGATGCGGTGACGCATGGCACGATCGATGACGTGGCCGAGGCCGTGTTCAACGTGCTGGGCGTCCAGGTGCATTGAAGCGAGATCGCCATGAGCCACGAGCTGCCTTCGTTCCTGATCGATGACGGTGAACTGCTCCAGCATGTGAGCCGCGTCGTCTATCGGGGCAGCCCGCTGTACTATGGCCGCAGCAGCACGAATCGCTACGATGACCCGGCGGGGGCCTACGGCGTGCTCTACCTGGGGCGCGACCTGCCCACGGCGCTGATGGAGTCGGTGTTTCACAAGCACCAGTGGCTTGCGGACACGCAACGCTCGATCGCGCTGAAAGAAGTCCAAGCCCGGATGGTGCGCGCAGTAGGCGTGATGGACGACGTGCTTCTGGCCGATATCACGACGCCGGGCGTCATGGCGGGCTACTTCGGCCTGAACCTAGAGCAGTTGGCCAGCCGCGACTACACGCACACGCAGCAGGTGTCCGCCCAGGTGCATGCGATGCTCGCAGATGACGGCCAGGCGCTGTTCGACGGGGTGCTCTATCCGTCGCGCAACAACTATCCCGCTAAGAGCATCGCCCTGTTCGAGCGTGCGGGAGCGAAGGTTGGCGTCATCGAGGACATCGACCTGGTGGACCACGTGGACTGGCCGCATTTTGTTGCCACCTACCGCATCGGCGTTGAACCTGACCCCGGCCCGGTGGGGCCGGATGACGAAGCGTCCTGAAGCAGCAAGAAAACACATTGAAGCCGCAAACCGAATGAAGTGGAGCAAACTGGAATAGGCATTCCTTAACAGCAGGATACGACCATGAACACGACGACCCGCACCAGCACCGCAGAACGCCTCGGCCGCGCCTTTGGCCGCGGATGGCGCGCCTATGCGCGCGGCGAACGGCGGGCGTCGAATTGGCTGGTATTCAGGGGTGTGCCGCGAGCTGGTGCTACCGCACTTGTGTGGGTCTTCAAGCTGGCTGTGCTCGGGGTGCTGCTCTACGTTGCTTTCTGGTTCGCACTCGTGCTGCTGGGCGTGGTGGTGGCAGGATGGGCTATGAATCAGCACCATCCCGATGAAGAAGGGTTTGAACTGCAGTACCCAACCATTGAGGAACTGCGGGCCACGCCTGGCTACGATCCCAACCTGTACAACGATACCTCCCACGAGATGTACCAAGACGACTGACGCCGAAGGTCATTCGATCATTTGAGCTTGCCGCCTGAGACAGCACCTGCTCCTTTGCCGCCAGCGCTTCCTGCATCCTTTGTGGCAGTGGCGAAGGTGTTGGCGATTGCACCGGCACGTACACCGACCCAGGTGAGTGCGCCAATCCAGAACGTAGGCAGGACGATGAACATGGTGCCCATGACGAACATCAGAAGCATGTCGCCAAAGGCATTGTTCAATCCCACCAGCGGGTCGAAGTTGGTGTGCGGCCGATTCCACCCGAAGCCCCAGCCGTAAAGCGCATCGAGGATGGTGCTGTCGATCCAGCGGGCGAGCTGGAACCAGAAGTCCACGAAGAACAGCGCGAACTGCACGACGCTGACGGTGACGACCGTTTTCAGGTCATAGGTGCCGATGACCAGCACGAGCGGGATGCAGATGACCAGCGCCATCTTGAGCAAGGCGAGGACCATGGGCAGAGCCTGTCTCACGACGTCCATGGCAGGAAACGCGGCAATCGCGCCGACTGCCATGCCGACGTCGCCCGTGGCGCGCGTCACGATGTTCGGCAGGGTCTTGTCGATCTGGCCGCCGTAGTCCGTATAGACGCTGCCCTGGTTCAACTTCTGCTGCCGCGGGGAGGCGATGGCGCGGATCACCGAGTCGTCCACCTCGGCCCGGCTCAGGAACCCGGCCCAGCCCGCCAGGCGATTCAGCAGGCTCGGGTCCACCTGTCCCAGCAGGCGTGCCCGCAGGCCGTTGCTGCCATCGGCCCACCACTGCCTACAGTTCGGATAGCCGCCGCCGCTGGCCACCTGCGCAAGCCCGGCATCGCGGTTGCTGTCGTAGGGCCAGTCGTCGCGCGGCGTGCTGGAACGGTACGTGTCGTAGTAGCCGTTGGTGTCGGTGAAGAACCTCGATCCGATCCAGGTCACGTCGTGCATCTGCTGCTCATCGAGCTGAGGGCGCTGCATGAACAGTTTGGCCCGCGCAGGCCCATAGCAATCCCGCGAGAAGTCCGCCACTTCCTGGGCCAGCACCGGGTCGTCAATGCGGGTCGCGTCGATCTCCATGCGCATTTGCCGCAGGTCCGTACCACATGGGATCGCCGCCACCGAGGCGCTCGTGACAGCGCGCGAGAGCGCGTGCATGAAGGCCCACCAGACCGGCACCTTCGCGGACTGGTTGTTGATGGTGCTGAAGGACTGTGACCAGCCGGTATCCGTGGGCTGTGGCACGCTGACCTGGCACTGGGCCGAGCGCGAGCTGTCGTACTGGATGGTGTTGAGGTCCACGTCGATGAACGGAATGCCCGCGAACATCACCACCACGATGGCGACGAAGACCCGGTTCTCGATGCGGACGGCCGAGAGCAAGCCCTTGTTGCCTTCGTCGGCACCTTCCGCACGGGCCTTCAGCCACTCCTGCACGATGATGGCGACGAAAGGCAGCGCGAATACCCCGCTGGACACCAGCACCGCCCAGATGCCGTTGTTGACGATCCAGGACACGAGGGTGAGGTAGTACTCCAGATAGTCGGTCGTGAAGAGCGTCATGGTCCCGATCTCCCCTCAAGCGGCCTCCATCAACAGGCTGGTTTCCAGCGCGACGATGGCGACGACGCTGGCGACCTCGGTGCGGATCAGCCGGCGCCGCGCCTGCCCATCTGTCCCGCTTTGGTCTTCGCGGGCGAGCACCCGGCGGCGCATCCAGAACCATCCATAGGCCGTTGCCGCGTACACGCACAGCCGCCAGATGAAGAAATACCCTGCGGAGGCCGTCAGCCACCGTTCCCAGCCTGCAACGCTGCCGACTAGGTAGATGCCCGCGACGTTCGCCCCCACGGCGGCGGCAACGATCAGCACCAGCCACAGCAGCGTCTTCGCCGCGCGCCGGCTGAACAACCAGCGCAGCGGCCGCCAGGCCATGCGCGCCGGGCTCATGGCCGACTCCCCGGGTTGCCCTTCTGGAGCTGGTCGAGACGGTCCGGCACAGGATCGCCCTCGTAGATGCCGCGCGAGCCGGCCGCACGTGCGCCGTGGCGCTGGATGATCGCCATGGGTGAGTTGTTCGCCAGCTCGCGCCGCAGCTCCAGTTCGGTCTTGAGGTTGCGAATCTCACGGTCGAGCGTGTCGCTCTCGTGGTTCACCGCCTCAACGGCAAGCTCGTTGGCCGCGACGTTGGGCTCCTTCTTGCCCGTGAGCAGCGTGCGCTGCAGCAGCAGCGCTTTCTCCAGCACGGACGCCAGCGCGACTTCGGACGCCAAGCGCTGCGACAGCAGGTGCTGGTCGGGCTCGTCGCGCAGCGCCTCGATCACGCCGCGCGTGATCGGCAGCGACGCGCTGCCAGCTTCGCGCAGGTTCTCCGGCGTCGTGTTCTTGGCCTTGGTCACCAGGTCCTGGAGCGCCTGCAGCTTGGCGTCGTACTCCTCCTGGATCAGCGGCGTGAGCCCGACGCCCGGCGTCGTCTCGGTCTTGGTGCAGGCATCGCACGTGCGCTGCTCCTTCTCGCCGAGCACGCGCGTGGCCCACTCGACGGCGGCCTGCGGAGAGGCCCAGGTCTGGCACGAGAGGCTGCTGCAACTGGCCGGCGCGATGGATGAGGTGTCGGTCACGCCGCGGCCGTTGACCAGGTTGTAGCCGGCGCGGGTGACATCGCCGACGACCTTGATCGCGGGCTGGCCGGAGCCGCCCGCGTTGCTGCCCCCGACCCACGGCACGCCGTCATTGCCGCGGCGCGTCTCGGCTTGCTCGATGGCCGAGACCGCATCCGTGCTCGACACGGCATCGCGCAGCGCCAGCCCTTCGGCCATCTGGCTCCAGCCGAGCTGGCCGCCCGCCATTTCGGCCATCTTCTCGGCCATGGCACGGCACGTCAGCTTGCTGCGGTCGAAATCGAGTCGCGCCTGCAGCACGCCATTGGTGAGCAGGTTGTACAAACCGGGATCGGCCCGCTGGATGATCAGCGCGGGCAACGATGCCACCGCACTGGTGGCACTCTGGATCACCGACGACATGATTTGCTGGAAGCCGTTGGTGATGCCGTTAAGTTGGTTCTTCAACGTGGTCTGGATGCTCATGTCGCCGCAGATCAAGTTGCTGTTCCAACCCACGCCGACACCGAGAGAGCGCATGCCGGCCGCACGGCCCATCGACACGGCGTTGCCGCCACCGATCGAGTACATGACGTCATCGCCGATGACACTGCCGCTGGTCTGGTAGCCCAGTTGACCCCAGGCCACGCCGCTGCCCAGCGCGAGGGCGCCGGCCAGCGCCAGGACGATCTCCGTGCGACGTGCCCGGCGGGAGAACGGATTGAATGCAGGACGGAACTTCATGGCACCACCTCAGAGAAAATCGACGCTGCCCAGGAACACTTGGCCCCGGCGTTCGCAGCAGGCATACGGCCGCCACAGCGCCCATGCGTAGTCGCCTTGCTGCGCCTGGGTAAGAAAGCCGCTGCGCGGGAAGACCGTGCAGGACGACGACAGGACGGGCGTGAGTTCTTGCCACTTTCCGGTCGAGGCATCGCCCTCCATCAGCGCGCCTGCCGGCCAGTAGCCGTCGCGGGAGTTGGCAAGCAACGGCTGATAGACGTGGATCTGCCCCCGGCGCGTGACCACATCGCCTGCACGCTGGGCCACCACTGCGCCGGCCTTGAAGTCGTCGGTCTGGTGCAGGAAGCCGCCACGGGGATACACGTTGCCCCACAGGTTCATCGTGGTGCGTGCGCCGACCTCACGCCGGCCCGGAATCAGCGCTTCCGGGTAGGCCATCTCGGGCACGTTGTAGCGCCAGGCCAGCGTGTCCAAGGTGCTGAGCAAGTACGGCATGAACGCCGTGCCCGCGCCCTCGCAGAAGTAACCCGACGACGAGACGAACTGGTTGAACACCTCGACGCCGGGGTGGCCGATAACGTCCGAGTTTTTGAACTTGGCGAGGTTGTTTTCGTGATCCTCGTTCGTGGTTCCATCGCCGCCCGCTTGGGCGGACGGGTTGGGCGTGCTCATTGCCCGGACCTCGACCCAGGGGTTTTCGCCGGTATTCGAGTACGACGACACCACCGCATCGGGGATGTAGTGGCGCACCTTGATGGACGTGCGCACCGTGCAGCCGGTCCAGGTGCAATAGAGCCAGTAGCAGATGCCAACGACGCGGTATTCGAGGCAGTCGGGTGACGCTACCGAGCCGACGATGGTGGCAGTGTTGAGGGCGTAGCTGCCCGTGGCGCTGAGCAGCAGCAACGAAGCCACGCCAGCATGCAGACGGCGCATCAGGTCGAATGGTCGGGTCACGGCTGGGTCCTCCGGTGCTGCTCGATGCGCGCGACAGCGCGAGCCACATCCGACTCGCCATAGACCACATAGCGCCTGTCCACCACCACGGCCGGGAGGCTGGTGATGCCGAGACTCCATGCGTCGGTAACGCTTTGGTATGCGGAAGCGATGCGTCGCTGCAGATCGGCACCGCCGCCATTCAGCCGGCGCTTGACGATGGCCGTCGCCTGTTCGGGGTCGGTGGGCAGTCCCGCGGAAAGCTCCGCTTCAATCCTGTGGGCTTCGTTCAGTTCGATCAGCCGCTCGCCGCCCATGGTCTTGACCGGGTGGCGGCTGTCGGTGACGACCACCACGTCGGCGGCGAAGGTGGCCGGGCTGAAAACGGCCAGGGCTGCCGGCAGCGCCACGGCCAGGCCGAGGGTTCGCCAGCCCGGCGCGAACCTGGAAAGAGATGCTGGCATGTCGCGTGCCCTTGAAGTTGATCAGAGCAGTAGTCAAACGCGAAGCCGACGCGGCCCCAACAAACAATGCGCATCGCGCACTGCCCGCATACCTGCTTGTCTCGCGCCCATGAAAAAGCGGAGGCCGAAGCCTCCGCGTGGATCAAGGAGCGGGCTACAGCAGACCGGATTCCGCGAACGAGTATGGAGCGCCTTGGCCGACGATGATGTGGTCCAACACTCGCACATCGATGAGCGCCAACGCAGCCTTCAGTCGGTCGGTCAAAGCGCGATCCGAGCTCGACGGCTCAGTGCATCCCGAGGGATGCTGGTGCGAAAAAATCACCGCGCCGGCATTCAGCTCCAATGCACGCTGCACGACAGCGCGCGGATAAACTGCAGTCGAATCGAGCGTGCCCTTGAACATCGGCTCATAGGCCAACACCCGGTGCTGGCTGTTCATGAACACGATGGCGAACACTTCGTTCGGTTCTGCGACGAGTTTCAGACGCAGATAGTCCTTCACGGCCTGTGGCTGGCCAAGAAGCGGCCCGGCCTTGAAAACACGTTGTTCCAGCAGCGCGATGGCCTGCCGGATGATCCAATCATCAGATTGGGACGCTGGGGCAAAACGTGGCTCCACGCAGGAGTCATTTACGACGAGAGACATGGCGGACCTCCAGAATGTGAACGGAGGACGCCACCCCAGGAGGGCAAGCCCTCCTGGGGATGGAAACAGCGGAACAAGGTGCATCCACCACCGCGCAGCGGTGATTGTTCGCAGCCAGGATGCGAAGCGAACGGGTAGCGGTCAGTGCGGCAAGCCGCGCCGTAGCCTCCAAGACCGAGGGCTACCTGGGCATGTCGCCGACAACGTCGGCAGGCATTTCGGATGTGGGGATGGTGGGTGCGGCCGCCGTGTCGCTGGCCGAGTTCCCGGTCGCCAGCATGTCAATGGCCGACAGCAAGGCATCGCCCTCGATCGGCCCCTGCAGCAGGATGGTCTGACCCGTCTGGCGATCGAGCAGCCGCAGCGACGGCGTGGCGGTCACACCGCTCTTGGTGGCTTCAGCGGCCTGGGCGCGAATAAGCACATCTGGCCGCTCGCTCGCCAGGCACCGCTCGACGGCCGGCGTCGATGCGGGGTAGCGCAGGCCATCGGGCAAGCCCTGGCCGTCGCTGCGCGTGTGGGCATAGACCCATTCGATCGCCTGCCAGAACGCCGCATGCCCGCCACCTTCGGCGGCGCACTCGGCCAGACGCGCCTCGGCCGACGCGGCGGGCTCGTGTGCGGCCAGCGGCTGGTGGTGCCATTGCAGGGCCACGTCGGTGTTGTTGCCGACCCAGCGCTTGAGCTGCGGGAAATACTCCCGGCAGAACGGACATTCCAGGTCGGCATAGAGCGTCAGCGTGAAGCGGCCCTCTGGGTTGCCCATCTGCCAGGGTGACCCCGGCGTCTGCGTCATGCTGACCGGCGAGGGCGACGGCGCTGAGGATTCATCGGGCGACCGGGGGACGAGCCAGATCAACAGCAATGCGACCAATGCAGCGGCCAAGGCCCAGGGCCAGCGGGGACGCCCGTTGCGACGGCGGAACACCTGGACCTGCATCGGAATGGAAGGACGTTTCGGTTCCATGGCGTTCTCCGGCTTAGTAGGGCAGTTCCAGGGCTGGCGAATCGATGCCGCGTGCCTGGTCGATCTTCTCGGCCACCTTGAAGGCCGCCTCCAGTTCGGAGCAGCCGTATTGCTGCATGAGCTGGTAGCGCTCGGCCTTCTCTTCGGGTTCGGTCTGCGCGAGCGCGAGGTACAGGCTCGGCGGCACGGCACGGAACAGCACTTCCATGCTCTTGGAGAGGATGACGCCCTCGGTGAATTTCCCCGCCTCTTTGCGCGCCGACAACATTAGCGCCTTCTGTGCTGGGCTGAGTTCGCGGAACCGCGCGATCTTCTCCACCTCATCCGGGGGCATCGACAAGCAGATCCACCACTCGATCATGTTGAGCATGGGCTCAGCTGCGCGCGGCAGATCGTCGATGTTCTGCGTGGCCAACCAGAACCATGCGCCCAGCTTGCGCCACATCTTCGTGATCTTGACCACGTAGGGCGCGAGCAGTGGGTTCTTCGTGATGATGTGTCCTTCGTCGGTGACGTTGATGATCGGGCGTCCAAGGTATTGGTCGCGCTCGGCGATGTTGTTCACCGTGCTGATCAGGCTGATGTAAGCGATGGAGAGCTGCGCGTTGTAGCCCTCGCGGGCGTATGTCGCGAGGTCAACCAAGGTGATGTCGGCTTCGGGCCACGGCGTGCCGTCGCGGTCGAACATTTCGCCGTCCGTGCCTTGACAGAACATGTCCATCGCATCCGCCATCTCCAGCAGCCGCACGCGGCGCATTTCGGGCAGCGTCGGGTCCTGGCCGCGGGCGCGCAACGCGTTGCGCACGTCGCGCGTAAGCACCGTGCGTTTGTCGGCCACGCAGTGCTCGGCGGCGTCGAGGATGCACTGACGGATCAGCGAGCGGTCAGCCCGTGTCATCCGGGCTTCCTCCTTGTCCTCTCCGCCCGTGATCATCAGCCGCGCCGTGATCTCCAGTTCGCCGAGCACGTCGCGCTGCTCGTCCGCCTCCATGGCCGAGGCATCTGGTGGCGGGTCTTCATCCAGCGCGTCGGCGTCGAGCGTCTGCACGTCGCTGGGCGTCTCGATCAGCCGACGCGCGTCTGCGAATGGCGCGAGGCTGATGCCCGAACCTGGGGCCAGCTTGACCCGGTTTACCGTCAGCCCGAGCCTGCGTGCGAAGTCGCTGAACAGGCCGAAGCTGTTGCCAGCCTCCACGATGAACAGCCGCGGTCGGTAGATGGCCGTGACCTGATTCAAGAGGTTGTTGAGCGTGGCGCTCTTGCCGGAGCCGGTGGGGCCGAACAGGAACAGATGGGCGTTCATCTGCCGATCCAGGCGGCTGAGCGGGTCGAAGGTGATCGGCCCGCCACCGCGGTTGAACATCGTGATGCCCGGGTGCCCCGTACCTTGAGCGCGGCCCCACACCGGCGACAGGTTCGCCGCGTGCTGAGCGAACATCAGTTGGGTGTACCACTTGCGCCGATCCTGGCCGGGGTTGTAGCAGCATGGCAGCCACCGCAAGTAGCTGTTGAGCGGCGCCACCTCGTCGTCCTCGCGCACCGGCTGCAAGCCAGCATTGAGCATCACGTTCGCCAGGTCCAGGCCGCGCCGGTCCAGTTCCGCTTCGTCGCGTCCGCGCAGGTAGAATGCCAGCGTCCCCCGGTAGAGCTTGTGCGCGCTGCCGATGAGGGAGCGGGCTTCCTGCACGTCCTTCAACGTCTGCTCCGACGCCAGCGTCTCGCCCACGGCCTTCTTCGCCAGGTGGTTGAGATCCGCTTCCAGGACATCCTGCGGCGTGGCGACCATCGTGAGACACAGCAAGGTGTCTTCCGGCATCTGGTCGAACAGCGTGTTGATGGCATCCCCTTTGCGGGTCTCGCCGGTCAGGTGTCCGGTGCCGGGCGGCATGCGCAGCCGGTCGGTGATCAGCACGCGGTGCGGCATGCCGTCGAAATACCAGGTGCCGTGCTCCACGTCGGAGCGTGGCTGGCCGAAGAACAGCCGCTGACTGAAATCCCGCCCGCTCGCCAGCTCGATTTCGCCGGCCTCGCTTTCTTCGGTGCTGTCGGGGTAGCGCGCCAGTGCATAGAAGCGCTCCTGATCCTCGGCTCCAGGCCCGAGCATCGCGGGGCGCGGATTGAACCACCGCAGCAGCCAGTCGTGGACGTCGGCTGCGACCATGCGCCGTGCCTGGATGCCGGCGTTCGCCAGGCCGCCGCACAGGCGGTCGCAGACGATGTTCAGCATCTGCTCGGGCGTCTGGCCGCGGCGGCTTGCCTGCCCGGTGGCACGGCGATAGATCACCATGCGCACCCGCCGCGTCTGGCCGCGCCAGCGCAGCCGCGTGACCACCGTGTCCTCGAACAGGCCGCCCGGCTTGGCGACCGCGCGCAGATGGTGGCCGAAGAAGCGCAGGTAGAACTCGGTGAACGCAGTATCGCGGGCGCGCGGCTGCACATAGTCGCGCAGGGTCTGCATGTACTGGTCGAAGCTGGGCTCGTCCTGGGCGTAGAGCTGGAGCACCCAGGGGTTCTCGTCCAGCTCATCGAACGAGTCCTGGAGCGCGTTCTCCAAGGCATCGCGGGCATGCGCGAGCCAGCCGGGCTCCCGCCCCTCGGTGCCCAGCGGCACCAGCTCGTAGAAGGCAGCGACCGACTGCCCATCCTCCAGCAGCATGGACTTCGACTGCGGCAAGAACTCCACCCAAGGCAGCAGTTCCGCGAACGACGGCGCGACGTCGTACAGCGCCTGCTCGTCGGCTACCGTCGCCGGCCTGCGGCCCTGGACCGCTGCGCCGGGTTCAGGGACGCCGGCCTGGCGCAAGGCCTCGACGTGGCGCTGCCAGCCGTCCGGCTTCTCTTCGTCGCCGGTGCCGGATGCGGCCAGCTTCGGCCAGGGAAGTTTCCAGCGCATCAATAGTCCTCCAGCCGTTCACCGGGCATGGCGTACTGCACGCGCTGGTACAGCGGGAAGACCGTCGTGTAGCCCGGAACCGGCACGGGGTCCGTGCCCGCTAGGTGCGGGTACACATACATGACGAGATCGGGGTTGGGCAGGCGCTGGAACTGGCGATAAACCTCGTTGCGCGCCAAGCGCGTGTAGCGCATCTGCTCGACGGGCGCAGCCTGCACATCGGCGTCGGTCAGCGGCCGGCGCAGGCTCTGGCGCGCGTCGAGCAACTGCCGGCGCGCGACCTGGCCGGTGCCACTGCCGCCGCCACCCGTTTCCTGCTGCCAGATGTCCATCATGGTGCGGTCGCTATGGGTCAGCAGTTCTTCCTTGCTGGTGGCGCAACCGCCGAGCACGGCGACGGCCGCGGCCAGCGCGAGGCCCTTAATCGAGTTCGAGCGCATGGCTTTCTCCTGCACGGTGATCGACGCGCCGGCCTTCGGGGTCGTGATCGATGGCCAGCGGCTTTTCGAGGTGGACGGCAACCTTGGCACCAGGCTGGACATAGACGGAGGCGAAGGCCTGGCCGTAGAGCTTGTTGACCCAGGCCGACATGTCCCGGACGCCGCCCGCGAGGATCTGGCCGACTGCTTCCTTGCCGCTGATGCCCACGGTGCCGATGGCGCCGTCCGAGCCGACGTAGGACATGCGGCCGCTGTCGCTCTCGATGAGCGAGGCCACGCCGGCACCGGCCGCCGTGATCAGGGCCTGCGAGCCGAGGTACTGCTGGGCGTTGCTGCGCCGTTCGCCACTGACGCAGGGGATGCCGTGCGGATCGCTGATCCAGCCCAGGCCGTCGCGCTGCTGGTTGTTCTGCTGGTTGCCTTCGCGGTCTTCGGGGATGGTGCGGATCGTGCCGTCGTTGAAGACGAAGGTGATGCTGCGTACCTGGCCGCGCACGCACGAGAGCGTCCAGTCACCCGATGCGGTTCCGCTGAACACGGCGCCGGCCACGTCGGGAATATCAATCCCGTTGGCCGTGAGGTTGTCCGGGCCGACCAGCACCTTGAAGGGGTACGGATCGTTCACCGTCCCGTCGATCGGCACACGACCGATCAGCGCGGTCATCGCGACCGACCCCATCAGCGTTGAGTTGGTTGGCACGGTATAGACCGGCTTGGCGCTCTTGACGCCTGCCGCACGTGCGCCGGCGTTCGCCACGGTTTCCGCGGTCGTTTCCAGCGTGCTTTGCGCCGGGCCGAAGCTCGTCGGGAAGCTCATGCCGCTGCCCGTGCCACGACTGCCGTTGCGTCCCTCGGCCTTCTTCGCGTCGTCCGGTTCGACCCAGCGCATGCCGCCTTCCATGTCGGCCTCGTCGCCATCGCGCAGCCCCAGGCCCACGGGCAGATCGGCATGGCCGCCGCCGCGCCCGCCGATGCTGTCCAGACGCCGCTGCAGGTCGGCGAGCAGCCCTTCGGTCTGCTGGCGCGCGCTGGCCGCCTGTTCCTGGTCGCGGCGCAGGTTGGAGCGCTCGGATTCGAGGGCCGAATTGATGCGCTGATCGATGGAGTTCTCGCGCTGGCGCAGCCGCTGGTTTTCCTCGCGCTGCGACTTGTTGTCGGTCAGCGCGGTCTGAAGCTCGGTGCGCAACTGCTTTACCTGGGCGACGAGCGTTGCCACTGTATCGCGGGGGGTATCGCCTTCGATGCCCAACGCCTTCATTTCCTCGGGTGTGAGCTTGGCGCCGGCATCCGGGGCGAGCGGCGCCGACGAGCTTCCACCCGAAAACAACCGGATGGCGACGAACAGCACTAGCAAGGCGACCGGGATCATCAGCCACTTGAGCAAGCCGTTACTGCGCATGGCGGGCCTCCTTGCCGTCGCCGGCTTCAGCTTCCGGTTGCGGCAGATGCACGGCCGGGTCGAAGCGGTGGATCGCCGGCAGCAGCGACTGCGCCAGGCCGTGCCCTCGCGTCACCAGGTACAGGACGGTCGTGTCCTCGGGCGTTCCGCGCGGGCCGAGCGCCTCGTGCTGGAAGGTGGCGGTGAGGAAGTCGCCTTGCAGCACGCGCGGGTCGAGCGTGATCCTGCCCGCGCCGGTGTTGGTCAAGCGCACGGCAGTGACCCACTGGTCTTCCAGACGCCACGACGCGAGCGCGACCGCGCGCACCGGCAGCGTCGGCATCAGCGTGCCGAGGTCGAGGTCACGGCGCAGGTTGACCCGCATGACACCCGGCAGCGGCTCCACGGTGCGCAGCGGCGCATAGAGGTTCTGCGCAGCGAAGCGCGTCAGGACGACCGGCACGGGGGTTTCGCGCCGCGCCGCTTGAGCGCCTGTCTGATCCTGGGCGCGTGCCGGGGCCTCATCGGCACCGCCTGCCTGATCGCCGTAGCGCGCCGGGGTGCTGCTGCCCTCGACGATGCGCACCGGCTCCAGCTCGGCCTCGCCGTCCTTGGGCGGCTCGGCCGCGATGTCGAGCAGGATCAGCGCGCCCGTGTCGGCGTCCTGCAGTTGCAGCCGCGTGGGCTCGATCGGTTCGCTGGCGCGCAGGTACACCGCGCCGCCCGCGCTCTGCACGCGCAGGCGTTCGCCCGCGCCCGCAGGCACGCCCACGCGGACGTTCCGGTCGATGAACACGATGCGCTCTTGGCCCACCCTCAGCGGCACCGCGAGCGGCATGCGTTCCCAGCGCAGAATTTCGACCGCCTGGACAGCGGCGGGCATGGTGGCCGAGGCAGCCACGGCTAACAGCCCAAGCAGCGTGAATACAGGATGCTTCATGGGGTGTTTCCTCCTTGGGGCGCTTGCGGAGACAGGCCGCCAGGCGCCGGGCGCGACGGCTCCGGGGCGCTGATGCGCTGGGGGGCACCGTCGTAGCAGTCAAGCGCCAGACCGAACGGGTTGCGGGCGGGATCAACGTCCACCCGCGTGACCTTCACCGGGTAGCGCACCAAGGCCCGCTTGACCTGCTCGGCGCCGTAGTACTCGTCGGCGGTGATGTCCAGCCTCACCACCCAGTCGCGGTCGGAGACCACGCGCACGCGCGCCGTGGGGTCGTCGCCGTAGCCGCGGCCGGGGATTTCGTAGATACCGCGCACGCGCTGGCGCAGCTCGCCCGTGCTGCGGCGATAGTCGTAGTCCGCCCGCAGGAAGGCCTGGCAGGACGGGGTGAGGTACGGCGAGAGCGTGTGGAGGTTGCGCGCGTAGTCCTCTTCGCCGTTCGTCGGCCAGCGGTTGAGGGTCTGGAACACGTAGAACGTGAACGCATAGACCGATTCGGGCGGAACTTCCCACCACTTGCGGGTACTGCCGGAGCGCAGGTCGGGCGGGACGTGGATGGTTAGGTCGCGCGGCGCGCTCCACCAGCCGCCGCCCATGACCAGAGCGACGATGACCAGCGCGCCGGCACCCAGGCGGAGCGTCTTGATGTGCGCCTGCAGATGGGTGATCTCGTTCTTGAAGCGGCTCATCGCATGCTCCTGCGGGTGGACCAGAAGCCCGAGCGCGAGATCAGCACGTGGCCGCCCACCCAGCCGGCCATCAGCGGATGGCGCGTTGCGATGCGCCACTGCAACTGTCGATACAGCCAGGTGTCGGGGCGCCCACGCTTGAGGCGGCGCAGGATGCCGCCGCCGATGAACACGCCCAAGGCCACGCCCAGGACAACGAACGTCGGTGCGATGGCGATCGTGCGGAACACCCACGAAAGCGGCGCGCCGACCAGCAGGCCGGCCGCGCCGGACAGGCCGCAGCAGATCCACAGCTCGTCGGCGGTGAGGCCGCGCACGACCACGGGATGGCGGTTGAGCCGGTGCGGAAGGAACGTGACCGTCCCGTCCGCACGGACGTGCTGCTGCTCGGACATACCAGCCTCGCCTTACAGGATGCCGGTGGCTTCGGTGAGCAGCCAGATGCCGATCACGAGCAGCACGGCGCCGATGGCGACCGTGAGGCCGAACTGGCCCCACGTCTTGCGGCCGGTGTGGATCTCCGCGTAGGTGCCGTAGGCGTGGTAGCAGACGCCGATAAACATCGACGCCACGACCAGCAGGGCCACGAGCATGATGATGTCGTAGCCGTAGTTGCGGATCGTTTCCATGATGCCGTTGCCGGTGCCGCGGGTCGGGTTCTCCAGTTGCGGCAGCCCCTGCGCGAACGACAGCGCGGGCAGCGCGGCGGCGCCCAGGGCCACGGCGGCACGCTGGGAAAAACGGGACGTGAGGATGCGGTTTTGCATGGTCAGGCCTTTCAGGTCAGGAGAGGAGGAAGAAACTCAGGACGAGGTACATCGCGACAAAGCGGATGCAGACGCCGAGGAACTGGCGCTGGTTGAGGCGGCTCTCTGACCACCCCACGTAGGCCGTTCGGATGGCCCAGACGCCCCAGACGAGCAGGACCGCGAACACGACGCCGACCAGGACGGTCGCCATCGCCGAAGGCGCGATGCCGCTGTTGGCTTGAAATGCCGAGACCTGGGCGCCGTTCATGGCTTGGCCTCCGCGGTCGTCGGCGATGGAGCGACGGTCCGCTCGGTGCGGTAGTCGCCAGCCAGTTCAGCGGGGTCGCGCGGCTGGGCACGCGACGGTGTGAGGTGGGCCTGGATGCCGGCGCGCACGCGCGCCAAGTCAGCCAGCAGCCGCGGGTAATCGAAGTGGTAGCGCTCGCCCGGCTGGATGGGGGCATGCGCGGCGCTGTTGGTGACGGTGCGCTCCAGCGCGTCGAGTTGACGCAGCGCGGCGACCAGCTCCTGGCGCTGCGCGGGGGGCTCGGCCAATGTCATCGGGGACTGGCCCAGCAGGAGGGCCGTCACGAAAAAAGTGGGCACGCCGCGATGCGCGGCGCGCTGCCAGATCGGAGCCAACATCGCGCCATTCCTGTGTGATCAGCAATGGGTTGATCGTGGGCAACGAGGGGCTTTTAGGCCGCAAACAATAGGAACCTGCGGATGACCGGATTGATGGTCTAGAGGTACTTCTTGAAGCTGCCTGCGGTCAGGCTCACGGCCAGTCCCAGCAAGGCGGCGCTCGGCAGCAGGATCAGGAGTGGATGCACCGAGATCGGCAAGGCCAGGTACGTGACCCACGGCAACACGGCCAGCGGCATCAGGCTCGCCTTCGCCCGGTGGTAGATGAAACCGGATTCCCGGCCCGCGCCGAACCGGCGCACGTCCCGCCGTACCAGGCCGTCGATCAGACCGACGAATGCCGCGGTGAAGATCAGCGGCAGCGTGAGCACCAGGACCAGCAGGCGCACCAGGAAAGTGAGCGTCGTGAAGGCCGCAGCGATCAGGTAGCTCTCGGTCCAGACATAGACCTGGCTGATGTAGTACCGGAAGTTGCGGGTCTGCCCATGGCTGGGCGCGCGGGCGCGCTCGGCGGTCTGGCTCATGCGCTCCAGCAGCCCCGAGCGCACGAACACCCATTCGTAGCCGGTATCCACCAGCTCGTGCGCCGTTCGGCCCGGCTCCTGCACGACGACGCTGCGCGTGAAATGGTTGGACAAATGCCCCAGCTCGTACTGCAACATCTGCTGGGAGTGGCGCCAGCCTTGGTCCTTCCAGAACAGGTGCATGCCGACGCACTCGACCACGATCGAGAACAGCAGCGAGCCGATCAGCACCCCGAGCAGCCGGAACGGCAAGGTGATGGTGCCGACGATCAGGCCCTGGCGCTGGTTCTGCTCCCGCTGCGCGGTCGAGGCGGCGTCCTTCATGACGAGGCCTCGTTGCCGGCGCTGTCGTCGGTGGCTGCCGGGCCAGCTTCGGTCGGCGTAGCCTCATCCAGCAGGTCCTTGGGCAAAGCCCCGTCCTGCGGGGCCGGAGAACTGGTGAACTCCCACCACTGCGTGGCTTCGCTGTAGCTCTGGCGCATGTACCCGGCCAGTTGCTGCAAGTCCGCCGGCATCACCTCGTCCGGGTCCGGCGCCGGCAGCGGCATGCGCACTTTCCAAAGCTGACCACCCTGCAACAACGCGAAGCACTGGCCCTTGGGCAAGCCGACGACGTGCGACGGCTCGATCATCGGCACGCTGGACATGCTGATGCGGTCCTGGGTGTTCGACGTGAAATCCGTCGCCCCGCGAATGTCCGAGCTGTCGGTCGCGCCGCTGACGATGGTGGTCGTATAGACCTCGACCTTCGGTAGTTGCCGGGTCAGCAGTTCAGCGGTCGCGGTCTCGCGCACGCGCAGCATGAACAGGTTGTTGAAGTTGCCGATCACCTGACCGGCCTTGGCGCGGTTGCCAATGCGGGCCTCGATGTCCGAGAGGGTCTGCGTGTACGCGGTGACCTGGAGGCCTGCGCCACCGCCCTTGTTGATCAATGGGATGAACTCGTCGCCCATCAACTCGTTGAACTCATCCGCATGGACATTGATCGGCACGCGCGCACCGGCTGAAGCGCCCGGCAAGCCATCGTCAATCCCGTGCTTGTAGATGTGGCCTGCGACCGAAACCAGGTCGGAGAACATGGAATTGCCGACCGCTGCGGCGACCTCGGCGTCGGACAGCGCGTCCAGGCCCACGTAGACGACGGCGCGCTTTCGGATGACCTGCATCCAATCGAAGATCGGGCGCGGGTCGGCCAGGTCGGAATAATTCGGGGCCAGAAGCTGGGAAATCTTCCCGCTGGTGAGCTTCTCCAGCAGCGGCAGCAGGCTGGCGACGATCTTGTCGAAGTACGTCTTGTCGTAGCGGACGGCAGAGCGCAGGCCGTCCAGCACCGGGTCGTAGTTGCGGGCCTGGGAGAGGTACTGCTCCAGCGCCACCACGCGCTTCTCGCGCCCGATCATGTTGCGCGGGATGTTCTTCTCATTGAGCTTGGCCTCGATCTGAACGATCACCTCCCAGGCCTTGGGCTCGGTCTTGGCGAAGTAGTGCTGGGCGTACTCGATGAACAGCGCGTCGATGTTGATGACGTGCCGCTGGATCAGCATGTAGTCCGGGCGCTGCCCCAGTTCCACCAGGGCGCGGGCGATGATGTTGACGAAGCGCCACGCGAACTCCCTGAAGGCTGCGCTGTTGCCTTCGCCGGAGAGCTGGCCCGCGATGCGGGTGGCGACTTCCGAGATGCGACCGAAGCGGCCTACGGCGTTGTAGCGCGCGGAAATGTCCGGCCAGCCCAAATGGAAGACATAGAACTCGCCTTCGCGGCCCGCGCGCTTGGCCTCGACATACATCCGCTTCAGGAGATCGGCATCTCCTTTGGGGTCGATGAAGATCACGACCTCGTGCTCGCCCGCAGAGTTCGTGCGCCGGATGTCCTGCGTGACGAACAACTCGGCCAACCGGGTCTTGCCCACGCGCGTGGTGCCCAGTACCAGCGAGTGCCCGACGCGCTCGCCCAGCGGCAGGCTGACGTCCACCTCCTCCGGTTCGATTCCGTGCAGGCGCGGCAGGCCGCCCACTGGCGGCAGCGGCCGCACCGGGTTGCAAGGTACGTCCCAGCCGGTGAGTTTCGACAGCCGGGACAGCGGGAACGGCGCGAACTCCAGCCGTTCCTCCAGCCTGCGCGCCAGCCGATAGGCCGGCGTCGGCTCGACGTAGCGCCGAAACTCCGGCCGGTACGTCTGCATGAGCCTATGGGTGTGTTTCTGCTCCCACAGGAACCCGCGCCCCACGAACAGACGCTGCTGGCTGACCGGCACGTCCTTGCTGGTCATCACGTACCGAGGCAACCTGCGGATGTTGCGCCGGTAGCGCAGGATGATGCGAGCGTCGCGGTAGCGGATCGCGCCGTAGGCACCAAACGCCAGGGCGCTGCCGATGCCCATGGCCGGGCTTAGCGCGATCGACCACGGGGCCACCAGGGACAGAAACGCGGCGCCTGCACACGCCGCGACGGTGTATAGCTCCACTGCGGGGCGTAGCAGGACCTCGACGGGCTGTTTCCCCGACATGGCTTCATTGCTCGATGCCGGTGGCCGTGATCAGCGCCGGGTAGTGCCGCAGGCCCAGGCGCTCGGCCAGGTCGTCGCCGGACACGGGCGCGAGGGGCACGCCATGCACCAGGGCGCGCAGCCGCGCCAGGCCTTGCACGGTCTCGACGTTGACCACCAGACCGACCGCGCCGCGCTCGCGCAATGAGGCTGCATGGCGGCGCAACCAGGCCTGGGAAGTCTCGTCGTCGCCCACGACCACGAAGGGACGCAGGCCCGGCGCCTCGATCACCCGCCGCGCGACGGTGCCGGACGTGAGCTTGGCGCTGCGCACCGGCAGCATCGCGGCCTCGTCCGCCGGTGTGGCAGGGATCTGAGGCGTCAGGATGGGCGACCGGGCCGGCGCGTTGGCGCGCGGCTGAAGGTTCAGGGCTTCGTAGTACGGCAGCGCCGACGTGCCGCCACGGTCTTCGACCACGATCAGCGGCTCGCCGGCACGCGAGGCCAGCGGCAGACCCGCCAACAGCACGAGCAGGCCTTTCGCCGCGAGATGAGCCAGATGGGATTTCGTCATGGTGAGGTCTCCTGGCGCGCGGCGAGGACCGCCGGGGTTGAGCGCGTGCCTTGCACGCGCGCGAGGTGGCGCGACACGCTGCGTCGATAGCGGGCGGCGGGCTCGCCTCCCGCGGGGCGGTGGTAACGGCCGATCGCCACCAACCAATCCTCCCCGGGGCTGTGCTGCTCTTTCAGGATCTCGGCGGCGATGGCGAGGTTGCGGTACGGGTCAAGCAGGTCGCACGCGGTGCTGTAGCGCTGCTGGTGGTAGCCGAGGTTGATCTGGCCCAGGCCCGCGTCGATGCGCGTGTGCGGCGTGGAGCGCATCGCCTGGTGCAAACCGGCACAGGCGTCGGATCGGGTCGCGTAGCGGCGCGACTGGCCGGCGACGTTGAGGGACCACGGCCACGGGACGATGCGCCCGTTGCGCCGGATGCCGCTCTCTTGCAGGGCTACGGCATAGAGCACCGTCGAGGGAATGCCCGCGCGCTGGGCGGCAAGCTGATAGGCCGGTGGTGGAACTTCCTGGGCCTGGGCAACGAAGGCGCAAAGGCCAGCAACGAGTACCAGTGCGCGCAACGGCGCCGTCAGGGTTGGCGTTGCCATTGGCCATTCACCTCGCGCACGGCGGCGGGCAGATCGCCGGGCAGGCCCAGTGACAGCCAGCGGCCGCCGTCGTGGTTGAGCGTGATGCTGCCGGCGCGCACGCGCGCCGGGTCGATCTGCGCGCGCTTGGCCCAGTCGCGGATGCGCGCGTCATCCTGGCGGCTGCCCACCATGTACAGGTCGAACTCCGCGCCCGAGGATTGCAGGCGCTGCACGAGCTGTCCGCAGGCTGCGCAGCCGTCCTTGACGAACACCGCCATGCGGCCGCTGCCGCGCAAGGGACTGCTGGATGTGCCGGCGCCCGGCTTGTCGTCGGGCAGGTTCACGCGCTGCATCCCCGGATTCAGGCGCTGCCAGGCCTCGTCGTAGGCCCTCTGGTAGGCGAGCAGCTTCTCGACGCGGCGCGCCTCAACCTGCACCTGCAGCTCTGCGTAGCGGCGCCTTTCCTCGTCGGTGCGGGCTTCGATGCCCAGGGCCGACAACGGGTCCAGATTGGGCGAGTAGATGCCCAGCGGCCCGTCCATCAGTTCGCGGTAGCGCGCCCACTCCTGCGGTTGCAGGCCCCAGTCGCTCGCCACCCGGTCGTCCAGAACGCGAGCGGCCAGCGAGCGCTCCTGGCTCTGCGCATTGCGGACGGGAGCCGCAGGCGGCTGCTGCGCCAAGGCGGGCCACTGGGCGGACGCCAGCAGGAGCGCGGAAAGGATGATCGGCGGCTTCATGCGCTGTACTCCAGTCAGGGAATCGCCATGCGACGGGTCTGGTCGCCGGTCTGGAACAGCGCGGTGTTGCCCTCGACCGCCTGCAAGCGCCACGGGCCGACCGCATCACCTGGCAGCAGCACCTGAAGTTGGTCGGGCGTGAAGTCGCCACTGCTGGGCGCGACAGACACGCTGCGCTCGCCGGCGCGCAGTTCGGCACCGACGACCCGGAACGGCAGCGGCGGAGGTTCGGGCTTGGCGGATGACTTGCTCGGTGCGCGCGGCTGGGCGGGTACTGCGGCGCGTGCGGTGGTCTGGCGCGCCTTGACCTGCTCGACTTCGGCGCGCAGTGCCTGAAGGTCGTCGGCAGCGGCATAGGCGCTCAGCGATTTCTCGACCTGGGCCGCGCGTGCTTCCAGGATTTGGCGGGTGTCTTTGAGGTCTGCCGCCGTGGCAACGGCCGGCCGCTGCTGGATGGCCTCGACGGTCTCGGCCAGGCCTGTCGCCTGCGCTTCGAGGCGTTGCAGCCGGGAATCGAGGCGATCCTGGTCGGCTTGGTCGTTCATGGCCTGGTAGCCCAGGGCCAAGAGGACACTGAGGCCAAGCAGCCAGAGCCACATCAGGCTCTGCACCACCACGGCGGCGGTTGAACGCTGGGCGGATTGCGGAGCGTTCATGGCTGGCCTCCCGAAACTGCGGGTGCCAGCGGGAACGTCTGCACCGCCTCGATGGGGGGCGGCGCGGGTGTGTTGTCGGCGGTCATGCTCTCGCCGGGCCGCTCAAAGCAAATCTGTCGTGTGAGGTCATCCGCGTGCAGTTCCCAGGCCGGGCCAGCCAGCGTGAGCAGCGCATCGCGCAAGGTCATGGGGCCGAGGTGCAGGTGCGCCGCCGGCAGCGGCAGCGCGTACAGCTCGATCACCGCATGCGCTGTCTGGCACAGGCCGTAACCGCTGCGCTTGAGCACATGCCGCAGCCCATCGCCGACGGTGGCGCGCGCATCCTCGGGGATGGACACGTCGATGGTCTGCAACAGCAGGTCGCGCTGCGCCACCGTGGGCGCCAACTCGACCAGGGTGTAGCGGCCGTAGCGCACGACGGGGATGTACTCGGGAGCCTCGGGCTCGGACGCGGGCGAGACTTCCTCGAAGGCATCGGGTGCGTGCGGCGAAGTCGTGGTCGCGCAGCCGCTAGCCAGCACCGTCCAGAGCAGACCGAGGATTCCCGCCAGCAGGCGGCGTTCGGGGTGGTGAAACCAGGGTGGAGAGGGGCACATAGCTCGGCGTCCTGAAACATCGAGCCCTCACCATCGCCTCTAACGCCCCGGGGCAGCAGCAAACAATGCGAACCACGCTGTGTCCGATTTGCCGGCAGCGGTCTAGTCGAACAAAAGCGGCCTTGAGGGGGCCGTAACGGAAAAGCTCAGTCGCGGTCGGCGGATGGAGGCCGGCTGCTTGACTGCTACTATTTGTTAAAACACCAGTGGACGGGGGCGTAAATGAGGGTTTCTCGGGTCAGGTTGATCAATTTCGCCAATTTCTCGGATGTTGATGTCGAGACGGGGGAAAGCATCGTCATCGTGGGAGAGAACAAGGTTGGCAAGAGCAATTTCATTCGCGGCCTGCAGTTGATCCTTGATCCGGGCTTGTCTGAACGCGATCGACAACTGGGGCTTGAACATTTCTGGGACGGACTTGGCGAAGACAAGGTTGGTGCGACCATTGAGGTCTCTGTGGATCTAACGGACTTCACAAACGATCCCCGGCTGATGGCTCACCTCAACGATTGCGTGATTGATCCTGGCCCACCCATGGTGGCCCGACTCACCTACCGCTTCCAGCCTAAGGCGGGCCTGGGGCGCGCCCCGGAATCGTTGAAGGACTATGAGTATGTGATCTTCGGTGGCAACGATCCCGAAATGCGTATCGGCGGCGGACTTCGCCGGATGTTGCCAATAGATGTTCAGGTAGCCCTGCGTGACGCTGAGAAGGACCTTGCGAGCTGGCGCAATTCGCCATTGAGGCCGCTCATTGAGGATCTTGCCGCGTCGTTGGATGATGACGCCCGTGAGGAGATTCAGAATCAGGTCGACCAAGCACAGCGAGAGCTGGCTGGACACGAGGAAGTGGTAGCGACAGCAGAACGGATCAGCGAACGGCTGATCGCAATCGCCGGGGGGCAACATGCTGTCCCGGTATCGCTCGGACTTGCACCTACACGAGTGGATGCATTGCTGCGTAGCCTTCGGCTGCTCATCGACAACGGTGTTCGCGGTGTCGGCGATGCCAGCCTAGGAACGGCGAATCTGATCTTCCTGGCCTTGAAGAGCCTCGAACTCGACCGTCTCGTCTCCGAGGGGGAGCGCGACCACACATTCTTCGTCGTCGAGGAGCCCGAAGCGCACCTGCATCCGCATGTCCAGCGTCTTGTCTATCGCTACTTTCTCGGCACAAGTGCGGAAGATGAGGACGAAGCCCCTCCGCTGACGACAATTCTCACTACTCACTCGCCGCAAATCGCAAGCGTTACACCGATTAGGTCCATCGTTCTCCTGCGTCATAACGCAACGGACGGGAAAACCGTCGCGGTTTCGACCGCGAACGCACCTTTCACACAGAGGGATGAAGACGACCTCCAGCGCTACATCGACGTCACTCGCGGAGAAATATTATTTTCCCGGGGAGTGATTCTGGTTGAAGGGGACGCCGAGCGCTTCATCATCCCCGCGTTCGCCGACGCCCTCGGGATTCCTTTCGACATACTTGGAATCACTGTGTGCTCGGTCGGGGGGACGAACTTCACTCCTTATGTGAAGCTTTTGGGCCCTAAAGGGCTAAATATTCCACATGTAATTTTGACAGATCGCGACCCGGTCAATGGCAAACCTCCACTAGCCCACAGGCGGTTAATTAATCTCTTAAACGAGGTCGATGACGAATATGGTTACGATGACCTGGATATAGATGATGTGCTCAAATACGCCGCAGAGTTTGGATACTTCGTCAACGAGAGCACGCTGGAATCCGACCTATTTGCCGCCGGAATGACCGAGGCGATGAAGTCGGTAATCGAGCAGGAGTTGCCGCTGAGGCAAGTCACCCGGGACGCACTGCAAGAGTGGGTGGATGATCCGGATCAGGTCGATGAAGACCGGCTGCTGAAGTTGATTGAACGGATTGGCAAGGGGAGATTTGCACAGGCACTTGCGCCGTCGGTGTCTGAGGACGTTTGCCCGGCCTACATTCGCTCTGCGCTGGAGCATATCCGCGATGCCGTCGCGTAACGTCGGTACAGCCTACCTGGCGCAGGCTGCCGAGTTGGCTGGAAATCCAGGGCAGTTGGCAGCTTACAACTCTCAAGGACATTGTGTGGTACTCGCTGGTCCCGGGAGCGGTAAGACCAAGACACTCGTCCTAAAGCTCGCCCGCATCCTGGCCGAAGACGTCGAGGCCCCACGTGGCGTTGCGTGCATCACTTATAGCCAGGAGTGCGCTCGCGAACTCGCTCGCCGAATTGAAAGCTTGGGACTTCAGCAGGCACCTAATCTTTTCATTGGTACGGTCCATGGGTTCTGTCTGCGTCATCTCTTGATGCCGTATGGACGCCTGGCCGGCCTGCCCATATCTTTCCCACTCTCGGTGGCCACTCAACGAGTCAGTGATCGGTTGTTGAAGCAAACTGGAGATGCGCTTTTCGGCCAGAACCATCCGTACAAAGTTATTGACCTCGGGCGGCATCGCCGTTCCGTGCTCAATCGAAATAGCGTCGCTTGGCGTAGCGAGGAGGAACTCGCTGCCTGGGCCGAGGCCTACGAGGCCGCTCTGCGCGACGATGGGCTGATTGACTACGATGACATGGTTGTCTTCGGCCAACGTTTGATCGCCGAGCACGACTGGGTACTACCTCTGGTTCAGGCAAAATTCCCCGTGCTCGCGGTGGATGAGTACCAGGATTTAGGCGTGGCACTGCATCGCATCGTCAAACGCCTTGCCTTCGACGGGGGTGTCCGACTTTTCGCTGTCGGGGATGCGGATCAGTCGATATATGGATTTACGGGAGCTGATGGCGCGTTGCTCATGGAATTGGCGGCTCGCAGAGACATTGAGCCTGTCCAGCTTCAGTTAAATTACCGTTCTGGTGCAGGGATCGTGACTGCGTCAGAGATGGCGCTTGGAGAAGCCCGAGGCTATCAAGCGAGCGATCCTGCGCGACAAACGACCATCGAATTTGTCCTGCGCCCGGGTGGTATGGCGGACCAGGCTGCGCACGCCGTCGCGCAGATCATTCCGGCGGCCTTAGCCTCCAAGCCGGGACGAACACTGGGCGATATCGCGATCCTATACAAAGACTATCGCGCAGGCGATATCGTGGCTGAAGCTGTGGCAACCGGTGGTCTCGATTACATCCGTGTGGATACCGCAGCACCTTACCGCAAGGTTGCCCTAACAAGTTGGGTAGAAGATTGTGCGGCGTGGTGCGCGGGTGGCTGGCGTGTTGGACGCCCACAATTGCGCGGACTACTCGACCGCTATCGCGCATTTCATCGGGCGAGCTTGGACGATTCACAGGCCAAGCGCGAAGAGCAAGAGCTAACCGCCTTGCTATGGGAGCTGCGTGCTGACCAGCAACCTGCGCGAGAATTTGTTGCTTCGCTGCGCAACGGTGTAGTGGATCATCTGCTGGCGGCTGAATTGGCGCTCGCTGATCAGAAGGAGCAACTGGATCGCATGACGGCAGCGCTCGCTGAAGGAGGTGCACTGGCTTCGCTAGACATCACGAGTTTGGGCGGCCGGGACGGTTCGCCCGATCACCTGAATCTGCTGACACTGCATTCCGCAAAGGGCTGTGAGTACGACGTCGTCATCATGGTTGGACTCGACCTCGGAAATCTGCCGTGGCGCAATGAAACTCCAGAGAAGTTGCGCGAAAGTCGCCGGCTCTTCTATGTGGGACTCACACGTGCTCGCGACGAGGTCCACATGCTGTATTCGGGCTTCGTTGATGGCCGCTATGGCCCTATGCGCTTTGGGCGCTCGCCATTCCTTGATGAGCTGGAGGCGCGAATGCGTGCCGCTGGCATTTGAGTGTGAACCCGAGAATCTGGAGTGTCGGTGCTGCGTCGGCGCATGTCGAGCAACACCACAGTCGAGCTACATCTTTGCAGCCAAGCGATTGGCTGCGAAACGCTCGCGCGAGAGTCTGGCGGCGTTATTCATCGAGTCTAGGTTATCGATACACCATAGACCGTTGATGCAAAGAAAGCGCTCACTAAGCACTGCTTCAAGTATGTTTGGAAGGGTTGCGTTGAAGAATCCGGCACCCTTGACCGTTGGGGCCGGATCTAGCTCAAGCATCGCGACCGGCAGGTCAGAAAGGCACGGGCCGAAGTGGCCAGCCGAAGGGAACTTGCCCCCAAACTCGGTGCGCAGACGCTCCTTTCCCATGCTCTTGGTGAGAGTGCTATATCGCTCCTGCCGCAGCAACCAAAGAGACTTGATGCCCGCCTCGCGGTACCGCTCTTGGCGTTTACGGTAGTCACGGAGCGACTGATACGATCTTTGGATCTCGACAGCCAACCTAACCCCATTGCGCTCACCCCAGACATCAGCCTGCCAGCGACCTGCATCACCCGAACCCGGCATTTCAACCGAGGCACGGAATCCAAGATCTTCAAGCACGCTGCGCACAAGTATCTTGGCCGCCAGGTGCCATTGGCTTTCTTCGGAAGTACTGCACGCACCTCCTAGATGCGCGAAGAAGGGGTACCCATTAGCACTAACCTTGGGAATCGCTGGAGCGTTGCAGCAAGGCATCAGCAGATCACCGATGCAGTACGCCCGTTGCAACTCTTCCCACTGCGCCTGAGACATATGCAGTGCGTTGGCTGCACCAGTACCATCTGCATATGCTGCTTCGATCACCATAGCCATAGTGCCTCCTTGAGTCTCGGTATTGTCTAATCAGTTTAGCCTTCCCCGCGCTGGGACCGGGGCGGTGATCGAATCCTCCGAACAGCAATTTCCTAGAAAAATGCCGGCACCCCCGAAAGGATGCCGGCAGACAGCAGATCACGCAGTTACCAATTGCCGGGCCAATGCGACCTCCACGGAATCACCATCCTGGTTCAGGACATCGAGCCCCGATTCGGGTACATCGCCCGAAGTGGACTGCGAGACCATGATCTTCTTGGCCATCAGCTCCAGGCAGGTCATCTGCGAGGAGCCGGCGTAGCCCAGGTAGATCACGCGCACGGACAGCTTCTGCCCGATACGCCAGGAGCGGCGTGCCGCCTGCTGGAGCGAGTACACGTTGTAGCCCGACTGCATGAACACGATCGTCGGAAACTCCAACAGGTCCAATCCCGTCTTGACAAGCTCGGGATTGGTGATGAGCACGTCGATGCCACGGTCCAACTGCTCGGCGATCCAGTCCTCGCGGCGGCTGGCATCCACGCTTGCGCGCAGTACCGCCACTTTGAAGCCTTCCTGCTCCAGCAATACCTTCAACCGGCTAGTCGTGTCGCGCGTGCCGGTATAGACCGTGTAGGCCAGAACCTTGCGGCCCTGTGCTTTCTCTTCCCTGCAGATGTCGATCAGCTCACGCTCCTTGGGGCTGATCTCGAACTCGTTGAACTGAGCCGGGACGAACGCCAAGGTATTGCGTGTACGCGGATGCACCACGGTCTCCGACCGGAAGCAGCAGTCCGGCCAGGCCAGCAGCACGTTGAGGACCACACCCAGCAAGGTCGTATCGCGTCGCGCCAGAGCCTGTTTCAGCTCCGCGGTCAGCCGACCCGCCAAATCGCGGTAGGCCGCGGCTTGCGCCGTGTCCATCGCGACTTCACGGAACTCCTCGTCATACGGTGGCAGAACGTTGCCGCCGATGTCTCTGAGCTTGAGGAAGATCGTGAACGGCAGGATGCAGCGCAGCACGCCCTTGGGGCCGAAGCCCGGAGCTTTGACCGTTCTGACACTGACTTTCGTGCCTTTCGCGGTCTTGTGCGCCGTGCCGGTGCTCTCGGAATAGATGTCCTTGAGGACTCCGTGATCGCGCATGAACGCCATCGCGGCCGAGGTCATGCTGCCGCTCGTGGTCGGGCGGTAGCCGTCTTCGATCATCCGCCCGGGAAGGGCTCGGAACAACAGGTAGAACAGATCGTCGCCGTAGCCGCCCATCAACGTGCCGGTCAGCAGCAAGGTCTTGCGAGCCTTCGCTGCCAGCACGCCCATGGCCTGGCCCTGGGCGCTGCCGCCGTTCTTGTACTCGTGCGCCTCGTCGGCGATGAGCAGGTCGAACGTGCCTTGCGGCAGGTAGCGCTTGATGAACTCGGACGGCTGATAGCCGCCCTCGCCAAAGCCGAACTCCATGTTGGCCATCGCACGTTCCATGCGTGTGGCCTGGCGGTCGGAAAACACCAGCTCGCCGTTGCCGTCCATGAGGTTGATGAACTCATGTACGTTGTCTCCCAACATGGAGGCGAGGAAACCATCACCGAAGCGTTTCATGAGCTTCTGCGCGGTGACTTCGCCGATCGTCGGGATGCGCTTCAAGGCTTTGAGAACGGCCGAAGACTGATCGCTGCCGGGCAGACTTCTCGGGCGGATCAACGTCCACAGGGGTGCGGCGCAATGGCTGCACTTCCTGCGGTACTCCTCGGCTTCGAGCGCGACCGGGTTGACCGGCTCGCCGTCGAGGTCGGTGATGACCGTGCCGCAGTCAGGGCACGCTGCCACGTCGCCATGGCGGTTGCGCCGCGTGGTGAAGACGGGCTTCCAGTGGAATCCCATCCGCATCCTGACGCGCCCCAGGACAAAGAACTCCTGGCCCGTGGGCTGCACACCTAGCTGCTCGCGCAGCTTGATGAGCTTGACCAGCGTATCCGGCCCGTTGAGCACCCACACCTTGGCGCCTGCCACCGTTTCCTGGATCTCGCGCCGCCACTTGTAAACAAGGTGTGGGGGCGAAAGAACCAGGGTGCGGCGGTAGCCTTCGGCGTTGAGCACGGCGGCCGTGGCGATGCCGACGGTCGTTTTGCCGCAGCCCATTTCGCCATTGACGATCGCGGCGCGTTCGCCATGATCAATCAGCAGCTCGGCAGCGGCATGGACGACTTCGGTCTGGGCCTCAAACAGCTTGCGCTTGAGGCTGGCGACGACGAGTTGCCGGTGCGCCTGTGGCTGACCGGTATAAACCGGCGGGTTGGCACGGTTGAGGGAGTCGAGCAGTTCGTCGCCGAACTCACCGACGAAATCCTGAAGGCTCTGGGTCAGAGGGGAAGATTCCGCATCGAGCAGTTCGCCCTGTACGGGCGTTGCTTCTTTGGCAGTGGTATCGAGATCGAGGGACATGGTGATGCTCCAAGGAAAATGGGGCATCACCACCCCAGCGGGCAATGGGATGCCCCGAGGTGGGAAGAAAGATGCGACGCGAGGCCGCTGGATGAGGATCAGTACTCGCTCGGAAGCAGCAACGTTGTGACGCTGCGATCCCATTCGGTGATGATCCAGAGCTTCAGGTCAGGCGCGACCTGGTAGGACGAAAACAGGCGATCCTCGCCGGACTGCAATGCCACGTCGTTCTGGCGCCGGTCGTTGTCGAAAAGGTCGCCCCAGTCGCCGCTGAGGTGGCGGCGCAAGTACTCGGTCGGATTGAGCCGGCCTTGCCGGATAAGCGCATCGACGCCGGCCGTCGCGACCAGATGTCCGGTCGGGAATAGAGGCCGAGGAACGACGCTGGCGAAAACAACTTCTTGTGCCATGGGTTTTTCCTAAAGAAATGGAAAGGCCACGGCCCCACGGGGCGCGTGACCCCGGTTGGGTGGATGAATGCAGGAACAGGCGCTGGCGGCCTGCCTGAAGGAAACGGCTACGCGGCCGGAGGACAGTCCTCGGACGGCAGCACGATGTGGGTGGCGCTGCGATTCGCTTCGGTGACGACGCGGATGGTCAGCTCGCGGGTGACGATGAAGAGCGAGTCGAGGCAATCGCCGGACAGCAAGGCGGCATTGTTCTGTTGCCACTTGTCGTCGGTGACGTCGCCCCAGTCGCCCCTGACATGGCGCTGGAAGTACGGTATCGGGTCGAGCCGGCCTTCACGCATCAGGCGGTCGATGCTTTCGCTGAAGATCAGTGCGCCGATCGGGAACAACAGATTGCGGCGGTTGCGGTCAGGAACGTCGTGGGCCATGGGTTCTACTCCTTTGCAGGTTAGTCGGGCCACGGGCCCACCGGGGCAGCGTGACCCCGTTGGGTGGATGAGAACGACGGCGAACCGTCATCGATAAACAGCGATCAGCGGATGGTTAACACCTCGCCCCGCGTTGCGGAGCCAGGCGTCATGTCCCACGCGCGGATGACAGGCACGAACTTGTCGGTGAGGATGCGGGTCTCGGCGATGGAGCCGTCTTCGCGTTCGGTGAATTCCCGCTGGAGCGTCTTGTCCTTGTGGGTGTCACCTTTGACGATGAGCACGCGCCCGGTCTTGGAGCGCACAACCCCCGAGATCGCGCCCGCGGCCAGAGCCAGGGCGAGATGCCAGTGGGACAAGGCACGCGCGGGCGGACGCAGCGACTGCTGCGCGGCTCCCAGGTGCGTATCCAGCGACGGCCAGAGGCCTTGGAGCCGACCAACCTCATCGGCGAACTGCTCCGGCTCCATCGTCACGCGGAAGAAATGCTCCGGCTCGGCCGGACTGGCGGGGATGATGTACGGCAGGAACGGCCATTCGCTCGGCAGTTCCTCGGCTTCGACTTCGCCAAGCCCAACCTGCAGCAGCAGATTGCGCACGGCCTTGACGCCATCGGGTGCCTGCTCGCGCTGACGCACCCTGCGACCGAAGATCACCACCTGCTTGAACTGCGTTTCCACCGCTCGGTAGATCCGCAGGTCGGTGTAGTGGCGCGTCAGCCAGCCGACCAGCTCCGCGTCGAGCACGTAGCCGGGGACGATGAAGACCAGCACGCCGCCGTACTGCAACAGCGACAGGCTGCGCTGATAGAACAGTTTTTCGAGGCGGGCACGGCCCTGTCCCTGATAACCGATATTGCCGTTGACGTCCTTGGACAGGTCGCCATACGGTGGGTTGAGCCAGAGCAGCCCGAACGACTGCTTGGAGATCATCGCGTCCATGAGGTCCGCATGCAGGCAATGATCGACCAGGCCGCGGGCATGGCGTGCCCGCTCGGCGTCGAACTCGACCGCGAACGCCTTTACCTGCTCGCGCCCGAGGGCATGAGCAGCTTCGGCGATCGCCACGCCTTCGCCTGCGCAGGGATCGAGGATGCACATCGACCCGTCGCTGGGCATCATTGCGTTGAGGGCTCTTTCGAGCGTGGGTTCATCCGTGGGGAAGTATCCGTTTTTCACGAAATTGCGGGCGAGCCGCGGGAACATGAGGGCCATGGAAGTCTCCTGGTTGGCGGGGATGAAAGGCGGAAGCACGCAGAGGCGTGCTTCCGCGGGTGGGTCAAGCCGCTACCGCTTCCGGCGTCCAAATCTTGGCCGGAAAGGATAGGCGGTGAGTACGTCACTGCGGATCAAGGAGCCCAGCGCCAGGGTCAGCGCCGGCACGTCGATGGCGAGCCGATGACCTTCCAGTGGCCCGAGGGCGAACGGAAGGCGGGCCAGCATCTCGCGGGTTTGCAGCAGTTCCAGCACGGTCTCGCGCCAGTGATCGAGCAGCGGCAACGGGCAGGTGTCCCGCACCAGCGTCCACATGCGGTCAAGCCGGTGGGCGTTGCCGCGTGGCAGCAGTGCGAGCGCGCTGGCGTTGGCCTTGTCGGGCTTCACGCAGCGGCGATCGAACAGCCACACGTTGGAGAGCGATCCGAACAGCGTTCGTCGGTAGGCGCGAGTCATGCGCTTTTCCAGACGATCGACGTTGCCGATGAACACCGGGACGCTGCCGCCCTGGTCGGTGATGACGTGGAACTGGTCCAGTTCCTGCTCGTCGCGCCCGAGGGTCAGGCGAGCGAGGAACTGCTGGACGGCGGTGTCCCGCGCCCAGATCGAGAGGAAGACGAGGTTGCCTTGGTCATCGCCGACGCAAGCGTCGGCCATCACGTCGGAGCATTCGTCGATGCGGTAAAGCGTGGTGGAAGAAGTGTCTGCGGGCATGGTGGTGTCCTCGGATGAACGGGAACAGCACCGCCCGCTGGGGCAAGTACTGCCCCAAGGGGTGGAAGAAAACCGCTCAGTCCGGCTCGAACTGCCGGGTGTGCGGGTTGAAGTGAAGTGCCTCGTCCACCGCGGTAATCGGCGTGAAGCCGTCCAGGTAGATGTTGTTGAGGTACTGGTCGCGGTAGGTCAGTGCCCGCCGCGCCTGATCCTCGGTGAGGCCGTCGCTGATGAAGTACGCCAGCATTTCCTCGTCGGAAGAAACTTCGTCGTTGGACAGACTCCCTTCGACGAGCTTCAACAACGCGGGCGGGAGCGCAGCCAGGATCGGGTCCATGTCGGTTCCTCCTGGCTCAGACCAACAGCGCTGCGGCGGGTGCCGTGGAAGCCGTCGGTGTGCGCCGCTGCGCGTGGTGGGCGCGAACGCCTGCACGCCATTCGGCGGACTGCTCCGGTGCGAGATCCAGATAGGACAGCGGGCACGAGTAGTAGTACGGGTGCATGGACTCTTCCAGCGGCTTGTAACCCCACTGGCTTCCACTGCGTTCAAGCAGATCGCAGCGGATGTAGCGCAGGGATTGACCCGGTGCGAGATCACGATGCACGCCTTCGACCTTGGCCGTCACTTCCGCGACGGACCAGAGGACGTTGCCACGCAGCGCGTGGGCGATGACCTTGACGCTGGCGCGCTCGGTCTCCTGCGGTGTGATCAGTTCCGCGATCAGTTCAGATCGCGATTGGGGGGAGAAATACCTGCCCATGAAAGGCCTCCTGAAAAGTGGAGCCGGAGGCCTCCCCGCGGGGGAGAACCCCCAGCGGGTGATGGAATGCCGCGTTAGCAGCGATGAAGTCGCGTGTCAGTACTCAAGATCACCGCAACCGGCCGGGCAGCAATCCCGATCGATGCCGTGCATGCAAATGCCGTTTTCGGCATTCCAGTCCTGAGTCTCATGCCTTTCGGCGGGTGTTGCGTAGTCCCCGTATTCCTCTGCTATCTGCAGGGCATATGCCTGCTGATGCTCGGGTAACCGATGTACTTGCGCGTCAACTTCTGAACTGAACCGTTCCACGTACCAGTCGTGAGACTGTCCGCAGCCATGGATGGCTTGCTTGGCAGCCGTCTCGCAGACAGCCCGCCACGCGGTTTCATCCAGTGCGGAACGGTGGGTATCTGAAGCGATGTTGGACATGATGGAGACCTCCAAAGAAAAGGCCGGGGTCTCCCCCGCATGGGGAAAGAACCCCGGCGGGTGGATGAAGAACACCGCGGATGCGGCGTCCGCGATCACGCAGGTTGCAGTTCGGCCTGGCGGCCCCACTCCTGCGTCTTGAAGTCCAGCGCGTAGCCAAGTTCGCCCAGGCGGACGATCTGCGCGCGCAGGGTGAGGCGGTCGATGGTCGAATCCAGTTTCACGGACTCTCCCAGCGGCCAGAGCAGCCTGAACAGTGCGGCGTCGCCATCTTCGGTGCTGCCGGGGGCAGCAGCCACAGCGGGCGTCGGCGCATCCATGCCGAAAGGCGTGGTATCGACCAGCGGGTCCGCGGACGCCTGCACGGATGCGGGCTTGGCGGGCCTGGATGCCTTGGTGGGCTTGGCCGGCGTTGCCGCAGGCTGCGCCCCCAGTTCTTCATCGAGCGGATCAATATCCTGGGTTGAAAAGCCGCGAATATCCTCGCGGCTCAGTTTGTCAACGCCGAAGAGCGTCATGCCATCGAGGTTGCAACGAATCTCGAACTTGATACCGCCCCGCATGGGGATCGGATTCGGAAAGATGTAGCGGATCACGAACTCCCCGTCGTACTTGCCTTCAGGGTATTGCTCCAGTTCCGCGTCCTTCACCGCGAAGTTTCCGATAGGGGTGACGAGGTAGCCGACGCAGAACGGACCATTGCGGCCGTGGATTGTGCGGATCGAAAGCTGGCCCGATACGACGATGGGTGGGACTGACCTTGCGGATGCCGATGTGGCTGTCATGATGGTTCTCCTTGGGGAGCAGGGAAAAGGCAGGGCCCCGTGAGGGGCCATGCCGGATCAGAACGAAGCAGCCAATGCCGGCTCCTGCTCTTCGGCTTCACCTGCGGGCTCGCGCTCGGCGGACTCGATAAGCTGGTCGATAGCGGTGTCGGCAGCAACCTCGGCTTCGGGCGCGGATGCGTCCTCGGCCTGCGGCGCCTCGGCTTGCGCCTGGCTCGTCGGATAGACCTGGGTGCCGTCGATCTTGATGAGACCGATGTGGACCAGCGTCGATTCCAGGCTCGCTCCCGGTTCCCCGGCGCGCTCGCCCTTGGTGCGGATGTACGGATCGATCTTCATGTCGTTCAGACGGAAGGCGATCAGCACCTTGCGGTCCCCTTCGATGGCCTGCACGCATCGGCGAACCAGATGCTCGGCTTCAGGGGTGGAGACGATGGTGTCGATGTACCGATAGTCCGGCTCATCGACGGGGCCGGCCAGTGCGGCGATCGAGCACGACAGGAAGGGGTCGCCATCCTTCGGGGTGACGTCCTTCGGACGGTTGAGGTAGCCGATGCCGTGGGTGACCAGTTCATGCTTCTCGATCGAGGCCAGTTCGGCCCGGTCGATCAGCTCGGCCTTGAGCAGTCGCGCCTTGAGGGACGCGGCGGCCTGGCCTTTCTGCTCACCCTTGTCGCGGATGTACGCATCGCCCCACAGATCGCCGAGGCGGAAACGCACCAGCGGGCGCTGCTTGGGATCGTCAACGCCGATGTAGCGCTGAACGAGCTTCTTGGCCTCGGCACCCGAGACCTTGACGTCGAAGTAGCGGTAGCTGGGGTCCTTAGCGGAGCCGACCAACGCGGCGATGGTGCATGCCAGGAAGGGCTGCGCACGGCGGCCGCCCCGGACGGGAACCTCGCGGGCACGTTGGACATAGCCGATGCCCGAGGTGTGGAGGTCGAAATATGATTTCTCGTTGGAAGTGGTGTTCATGGTGAATCTCCATTGGAAGAAGCGGAGACACACCAGGCCCACACATGCGGGGAAAGGTGCGTAACCCCGCGGTGGGTTGATAAGGCGAAAGCATCCGCCACCAGAGACTGGTGGCCGCTCGCGGACGGATGCGGTGCGAGCTGGCTCGGTCACACAGTGGAAACTGCGCCGCAACCTCGAAGACCGATGGTTGCCTGGCATGTCGCTGACAACGTCAGCAGGCATGGGGTCAGCATGGCCGGGCCTCGCGCGCGCGACAGCAATCAATCGGCATCCGGGTGTTTCCCTTTGCCCGTGCCGCCCGGCGCTGCCAAAAAGAAAGCCCCCAAACGGGGGCTGCGAGGGCCGAGCGGTGAATGCCGCGTCAGGCGGGAGGTACCACTTCCAAGGACAGATGCGTGTCAGAAGCGAAGAGCATCAGGTCATCCGTGCTGTGCAGAATGCAAGTAAAGACGCTATCGGCCGGATCGAAGAACTCGGCAAAGTCGTCGGCACCTAGCATATGCTTGGCCAGGTACCACCAACCCTCGAATGGATCGGAATCCGGGTTGCAGCCGACGGCATATGCTAGAAGCTTCATTCGGCCATCGGGATAGCGCTCCCCGCGCTCGGCGAGGAAGTACACGCCCTGATCCTTGGCGAGGACGACGCGGCATTGGTTGGCGACGGCCTCGGCCAGCACGGGGCGAAGGTCGGAACCTTTGAATCGCAGTGACATAGTTGAAATCTCCTGTATGGATAAGAAAAAAGGCCCTCCATCCAAATGGATGGAAGGCCTGTGGGGTAGGCTGCTCACTCAGCCGTAATACCGCTGGGCTTCCTGAGATGGAACGAAGCGCGCGTTGCGACCAGTGGAGATCGGAAGCTGCAAGCGCCCGGTCTCTTCCGTCGAGAAGCGCGTCGCCGGGCCGAACTCGTTGGACCAGAAGCCAGCGCGGTCGCTGATGGCCGACGCTTTGGGCGAATACACCACCCAGCAGCCGTTTGCCTTGGACGTCATGCCGGCACCGCCTGGCGCCGCTTGGTGGCCTTGGTGTCGATCACACTCACGTCGATCAGGCGCCAGCGCCCGTCGTCGATAAGCCGCTCCAGCACTTCACCGAGCATGTCGAAATACACCTCGTCGTGCCGATCGACCAGCTCACCGTCGTGGCGCAGCTCCACCACGTAGGTGTCGCCGCCGCGGTCGTAGAGGATCGTCACCTGGCCCTCGAACTTCGCGGTCGAAACCGTGAAGCTGATCGCCGGAGGCGTTTCGATGATCTTGGACGGCGTGGGATCGACCCAGGTGAAGTCGCGGGCGCCCGCATCGACCAGCATGTGGGTGATGCGACGGAACCCGTCTGGCGCCGGCATTTCCTCCAACTGCTGGATGAGCTGGCCCAGTTCCATGCACTGCGGCTCGGGGATGGGCAGCTTGGCAGGCGCGGAGCCGAGGATGTGCTTGGTGATGGTGTAGGGAACACCGTCCGCGGTCTTCTCGGTGATCACCTCCGGGGTGTCCGCGCGCAGGCCGTCGAAGCGGCGGCGGGCATACGGTTGGACATGCACCTTGGCGCCTTCGCTGGGAACGGTAGTCACCAGGTCGGGATCGAGCACCGCAAACTCGCTGGGCTTGAGCTTGACGACAATGGCGTCGTCGTTGGCCGAGACAACCTTGCCGTCGAAGGGCTTGGGGTCTATGGCGAAGCCAAGCGTCGAGGACTGCGGCTGATCATCGAACACGCGGTACTTGAACGACCGCACGTTGCGAGGCACATGGCCTGCGACAAGCGAAGGCATCATGGATTTGATGAGGGTACGATCCATGGGAATCTCCTTGAGGAAGAACAAGGGATTCCCGCCCGCAAGGGAGAGATCCCTTGTGGGTGGCGTGGATGGACGCGGAACGTCCGATAAGAAAAAAGACCAGCACGGTTTCCCGCACTTGCAGCCTTGAAGGTCTCGGCTGCCTGGGCATGTGTCGGCAACGCCGACGAACATGGGGCAAGAATGGCCCTGGGCCGCGCTACCCGCCCGCATGAAACGGCACTGCGCCGCGCCCAGTTTCCTGCGCTACGGGCAAGAAAAAGCCCCTCGAAAGGGGCTGGATGGATCAGGCTTCGTACACGAAATAGTGTTCGCGCTGACGTGGAAAGAACACGTGCTTCCACGTGTCGCCGCTGGTGTTGCCACCGTCGAAGACGACCATTTCGTAGTCGTCAATGTCGCTGTCCACCAGGTCGGCGCTGGCGATATGGCGCATGTGTAGCATGCCTCTCGTGCGCTCGAATACCAGGATCTGGCCGATGGCGTCGTCCTGGCTCATGGCGTTGACGCAGGCTCCGAGCTGGTGCTCGAAGTCGGGTGCATGCGAGATGAGGTCGGGGAACATGAGGTTGCTCCTATGAAAATGGATCAGCCCAGCTCCGGGTGGGAGACGGGCTGACATGGGGAAGAACAAAGAGGAAGAATGGTGCGTGGCGCGACTGCTAGGACTCGGCCAGCGGCAAGCCCAGTAGCGCGGGCGCATCAGCGTCGAGGATGAGAATGCGCACATCGGCCTGGCCAGCCAGTTCAAGGATGTTCGCCAGGTCGTCCGGCATGCCCTTGTTCCGGTGCTCTTGTCGAAGCTGCTCCGCGCCGATGCCCTCGGCATGCTCCAGGTTCTGGTCCGTCCAGGGCGTGGAAATCAGCTTGACGCCGATCGCCGGGCTGTACGGAACCCGGAAGGCGATGAACAGAAAGGCCTCCGGCGTGGCGAGGTCTGCCAGGTTGGCGAGGTACTGGCCGGTTTTCCGGCTGATGTGCGCGCTGCTGATTTCCCAGCATCGGCTGTAATAGCCGGTCTCGAAACTCAACCGCTGCACCACGTCTCGCGCGGCTTCGGCCGAATAGGTGTCACCGACGTGGATCGGGCGGCCGTCGAAGTCGTCCCCGTGAATGGCATAGACCACGGCACCAACTACGCCTTCGCCGCTGACGCCTTCAACAGCATTGCATTCGGCCATCAGTTCGGCGCTGACAGGTTCAGTGCCATTCCTGACCACCGCGAACTCGCTGGTGACGATGCAGGGGGAAGAAACCAGTTCCTCATCGGAGAGATGCTGTTGGCTCACGTGGATGGCTCGCCAGACATGCGGGCTTCCGTCCTCGTAGCTGATGGACAGCGTGCGGACGATTTTCAGATTCCAGTAGCCGCGGACAAAGGGATTGGGATTTTGGGACATGGGATTTCTCCAGATTGAATAATGGAGCCAATCCCCGCCACCGGGAATTGGACCCGGTGGGTTGAAAAGAGAAAATGCGTCAGTCGGCACTGATCGTTGGCGTCTGGGCCAGCCGTTCGGCGATGCGATGGCGCACATTCAGGCGGAAATGCTCGTCGTTGATGCCCGCGAGCAGATTGGCGGCCTCCAGTGCGATCAACGCCGAGGCCTCTTCGATGTCGCTGGCCTTAATGGCTTTGCGCAGTTGGTCGCCGAGTTGGAGTGCCTGCGAGGACGTTCTGAAGACCTGGACCTCGCGGCTCAGGTAGCAGCCGCTGCCGCCGAACTCGAACAGCCTTGGCTTGCTGCAATACCAGCAGCCCTCGAACTGGATGGCGGTCAGGTCATGGCCGTCGTCGAAGCAGGTTGCGATCAGAAGTAAGGCCTCCAGATCGGCGCTGTCCTCGAACTGGTGTTGTTCGATCAGGTTCTGCAGTTCCTGATCCTGGTCGGCTCCGAAGTGCACGGCCAGCAGTTCGAGCAGTGGAGGAATCGACAAGCCTTCGTCGTCGGGCATGGGTATGCCGAGTTGCGCTGCGAGGTCTTCCAGACCGCCCAGCACATTTGACCATTGCGGATCATTGGTCTCGGCGATCCTGGCGATGTAGGCATGCCCGTTGCCGGGATAGCTTTCATCCAATGCGAAGACGCCGAACAGCGCCTGGATGACGGGGGTAACACGATCAAGCATGAGAACGCCCGTGCCCTCGTAGTAGTTGTTTGCCATGGTGGCTCCTTTCGAGAAGTGAGCGGAGCCAGCCCATGCGGACGGTGGCATCCGCAAGTAATAGCCCGAGGCCGTTGGCGCTGGGCGATGGCGAAGAAATTGAGGGACATGGCTTTGTGGGCGCATGTCCCTCTCGGGGGGAACGAAAAGCAGTGGTGCGCCGGGGACCGGCTCACCAGCCGTTGTAGTTCACCAGCAGGTCGGCGATGACCTTGCGGCGTTGCAGATCGAGACCGTCGAAGTCCGACAGTCCGTTGAAGTGGCAGCGCTTGAGCATGGCACCGCCCTCACGCGCGTTGTAGAAGCTGACCATGGCGGACAGGAACATGCGTTCGCCGCTGCTCAGGACGCCGAGGGCATCGTTGAGCTGCAGCATGTTGGGACGCAGATCCCACTTGCTCTTGGCCTGGTTCAGACCTTCACGGGTGCCGTCACCGAACCATTCGGGGCCAGCGATCTCGACACCGCGCTTCCAGGCCTCGAAGAAGGCTTGGGGCGCGGCAGCGAAATGCTGTTCTTCCCGCATGATCTGATCGACAACTTCCCGGGGCAGTAGCTGGTTCATGACGTGATTCCTCCAGTTGGATCAGGGAATGGCGAGCTGGGACCAGCCGCCTCTTTCGAGGGCACGTTGAGCCGCGGCATAGCTGCGGAAGTACTCGCGGGATTCCCGCGAAACAGGGCCTTCGGTATCGCGCGTGCCGATGTAGTGACCGGCGGCGCTTTGCAGGACTTCGAGCGGCAGGAACTTGCCGCAGTAGGTCGAGGCTAATTCGCCAAAAGAGGCTTGCTGGGACATGGACGGGCTCCTTGGAAAAGCGGGGCCTTGTCCCTCACGGGATGGCAGCTCCCGCACGCGGTGGATAAAAAGCATCGACGTCACGGGGACGCGCGTCCGCAGACCTGATGCGATGCGGACTGGTGGGCAACGCGGGAGAGACCCGCGGCAGCCTGGAACCCTGGCTGCTGGCATGTGCTGACCGGAATCAGCGAACATGCGGGCAGCTTCGTGCGCGGGCCGTGCCGCGTCAGTTGGAAAACGGCATCCGGTCCAGCCCCGATTGCTGGGCTCGGAGAAAGAAAAAGCCCTGCACGAGTGCAGGGCTGTCAGGAGGGTGCGGTGGCGCTGGGTCAGTCGGGCTTGTCGCCCAGGACATGCTGCTTCCACAGGTCAAATGCCTGCTCGGGCGAAAGCTCGGCGAGGATGACGATGGGCTGGGCCTGCCTGGCGCGCAGCGAAGCGAAGTACGCCTTGCGGTCGGCGATGGCCTTGAGCTTGATGCCTTTGATGAACAGCAGTTTGCCGTCCTTGATGAACAGCACCTTGTTGCCGATGTCGCGGTTGAACGCGGCTCGCACCTTGCGTTCTGCGTGCATGGCATCGGCCAGTTCATCGACCAGGAAGTCGAGCGTCATGTCGATGTAGTGAGGGTCTTCACCCTCCTGGCCGAGGTCGAGCGGCGCAGGCGGCAGTCCCTTGGCGAAGGTTTCGGCCTGAGCCAGCAGCGCCGCCTTGCCATTGAGCGCGCGCAGGAACGTCGAGCCGCCGTGGCCGTCGTTGCGGGCCTCGGCGATGGGAGTACCGTCGAACACGACGGTGGCGCTGAAGCACATCGTTTCCTCGCTGGCAAAGTCGGCCACCTTGAGGTTCTTCAGCGTGATGCGGTCTTGCTTGGTGATGTTGTCCATGGGAAGTCCTGAAATCGACCGGGTGGCGACATGCCCCTGACGGGACGTGGCGGCCATCCCGTGGGTTGGAGAAAAAAGAGGCATCAATGCCCCGGTGGGCAGCGTTCGCCGGTGAGATGCCGAGGCGAACTGGCGGGTGGCGCGGTTGGAACCCGCGGCAGCCTTGACACCCTGGCTGCGGGCGGCTGCCGGTACATCGGCAGTGCAGGAGGAAGAATGGCGCGGGCCGCAGGCTGCGTCGCCGATCAATCCGAAGCGGTTGAGCCCGTCTTGTGTAGGCACTGCACCAGCCGCTGGCCCAGCCATGCCATGCACGGGACGGCCATGGAGTTGCCGATCGCCTTGTAGCGCGGCGCATCCGCGGCGGGCTTGCCGCGGTACGGGATCAGCGTGTAGTCGTCGGGCATGCCTTGCAGCCGCTCGCACTCCACGGGCATCAGCCGCCGCACGCGCCAATGCGACCAGTCGCCGGGGCCGGGGTCGTTCCAGTCGTAGCGGAAATGCGCCTCGAAGTCGGGGGTCAGCACATGGGGCTTGTCCGCGCCCCCGCCGCTGGTGCGCAGGGCGGCCGATACGTTGCCGCCCAACTCGGCGGCAAGACCCTGCTCCCGGCCGCGCAGGGACACGCAGGCCACCATCGGCACCCCGTAGCCCGGCTTGCCGTTGGACAGGACGGTGCAAGCGACCTGGCCATGACCTGACTCGAAGCGCACTTCACCGCGATTGTTCTGCGCGAAGGCAATCGCGGGCACGACACCCGCGTTCGCATGGCTGTTGCGGTGGCCGCCAGCGCGCAGCGTCGGCGTCAGGTCGAGCGTGGCATCGGCGCCGCTGCCCTGAGCGGTGAAGGCGATGATCGGAACTCCCTTGCCGGTGCCATCCTCGCTGCTGCCCTTGCCGTTGTTGGCGGTGTCGAGGGTGTGGGCGATGCTGCCAGCGACCGACTGCACCATGAACGTCTCGGTGCGAATGTCGTGCTTAGGGCCAGCGGCTATGAGGCATGCCGCCACATCGACGGGGCCAATGCCGCCGCTGAATCCGAACGTCGTCGTGACCTTGCCGTAGAACTGCTTCAGTCCTGCGAATCCTGCGAGGCCTGCGCCTGCTGATTCAGTACCCGGTCCAGCAGCGCTGGCAACTTCTTGCCACGGCGCGCGGCCCGCACAAGAATCCCCGAGCAGGCCTGCGCGCTCAAAAAGTACTTCTGCGGGATCGAGGTCATCTCCACCACTTGCCACAAGAAACACGCGCTTGCGGCGTTGGGCGACGCCGAAATATTGAGCGTCGAGCACGCGCCAGGCGATGCGGCGGCGGGGTCCAGACACACAACCAGCGTGCGCCCATTTTTCCCCTGGCGGCTGGAGCGCACGGCTTTCTCCGGCCAATGCGCCCAGGAAATGCCCGAAGGCATTGCTGCGGTCGTTGAGGACGCCTGGGACGTTTTCCCAGACGAGCGTTGCCGCCGGGCGGCGGTCTTGATGGCGGGTTTGGTCGATGGCATTTGCAAGCTCCACATAGGCAAGGGAAAGGGCTCCGCGCGGGTCATCCAGCCCGCGGCGGCTACCTGCAACGCTGAACGACTGGCACGGCGTGCCGCCGACCAGGATGTCGGGCGCCGGCACGGTGCCGGCACGCACCTGGCGGGCGATCGCGGTCATGCCGCCCAAATTGGGCACGCGGGGGTAACGGTGGGCGAGCACGGCGCTCGGGAACGGCTCGATCTCGGCAAACCATGCGGCTTCGAGGCCGAGGGGTTGCCAGGCGAGGCTCACGGCCTCGATGCCGCTGCACACGCTGCCGTACAGCAGTGGCGCGGGCTGGGGCGCACCGCGTGGGGTGCGAGGTTGCGGGTTCATGGCGTGTCTCCTGTTCGTGTGGCCCTGGACCGTTTGGCCGGGCCGGGACGTTGATCGGCAGGAGAAAGGCGCCGAAGGCCCAGCGGCCTTCGGCTCGGGAGGACAGAACCACCCGTGGGCTGATTGGCAGGCCCGGTCGTCGCTAGAACCGTCTGCTGTCAGCAATCGCACCCGGCGCATGTCGTGGTTGGCGCCGGTATCTTCTGGCGCACATCCGCGCACAAAAGGAGCCCAGTTTTTCGCCGTTGGGCACGGCATCGAATACCGCTGACCGTGAAGGGTCTCCGGGTGGCTCGCAGCCTGGCAAGCCATCGGGGGACCCTTCGCAGGGGCGGAAAAATGCAGATCAACAGAAGGCGCCGGGAAACCCCGAGCATGGTTCGCGGAGAAGCTACCTTCAGGTCCCGCAGCCGGGTACGGCTGGGCGGGACGCGCACACGGACAAGAGAAGGCGTTGCGCGCTGGGCATCCCGCAGGGCGTGCGGGACATTGGCCACGCCGCCGATGGCGGGCACGGCTCTCGGGAAACGGGGTCGGTCAAGAGCCTTTGCGGCCGCTACTGCGCGGGCGCGAGGCACCGCGCTTGGACGCGCCGGTTTCGACCGGCAGCGTGCCTTTGCAGTCGGGGTAGCGACTGCACGACCAGAAGGGGCCGGTCTTGCCGGTGCGTTGGCGCGTCGGTGCGCCGCACTGCGGACAAGCAGGCCCCTGGGGAACCTTGATGGACAGCGAGGTGCTGCCGTACTGCGCGATCAGTTGCGAAATCCATGCGGCCTGCTTGCCGATGAACACGTCCAGGGTGAGTTGTCCGGCCTCGATCATGTCGAGCGCCTGTTCCCACACGGCGGTGGTTCCGGGGTCGGCAATCGCCGCGGGTACGGCATCGATTAAGGTGAACGCCGCATCCGATGCGCGAATGGAGCGCCCCTTCTTCACGATGTAGCCGCGGGTGATCAGCCCGCTGATGATGTTGGCCCGTGTCGCCTCGGTGCCGATGCCGACCGTATCCTTGAGCTTCTGCTTCAGGCGCGGGTCTGTCACCAGCTTGGCGACCCCCTTCATGGATTTGACCAGTTCGCCTTGCGTGTAGGGCTTGGGCGGCATCGTCTTGAGCGCCTTGATCTCGGCCTCGGCCACCTGGCACGCCATGCCCTGGCGCAGCGCGGGGAGTACCTGGCTGCGCGCGGTGGTTTCCCTGTCCTCGTCCGCTTGCGGCTCGGCCAGCACCAGGCGCCAACCCTGGGCGGCCACCTGCTTTCCGGTGGCCACCAGCTTCTGCTGGCCGCAGGACAGCTCGGCGATCGTGCGGTCGAACTCGTGGTGAGGGAGGAACTGCGCCAGGTAGTGCGCGCGGATCAGCCGGTACACCGCCAGTTCCTTCTCGCTCATGGCCGAGAGGTTCGCGGGTTCCAAGGTGGGAATGATGCCGTGGTGCGCCGTCACTTTGCCGTCGTTCCAGGCGCGCGAGCGCTGGGAGCGGTCGAGCTGGTCCATGATCGGGCGCAGCGAAGGATCGGTCTTGAGCAGACTGTCGAGAACCGTGGGCACCTCGGCGAACATGCTTTCGGGCAGGTAACCGGAATCCGAACGCGGGTACGTCGTGGCCTTGTGGGTCTCGTACAGGGCCTGGGCGATCTCCAGCGTCTCTTGAACATCCAGCCCAAGCTGCTTGGAACAAACCTCCTGGAGCGTTCCCAGGTCGAACAGCAGCGGCGGGCCTTCGCGCACGCGCTCGGTTTCGACCGACACCACCTGGGCAGCACCTGCGGCGCGGATCTGCTGCGCGGCCTGCTGGGCGATGGGCTGGTGCAAGCAGCGGCCGGCGTCGTCGGTGCAGCCATCGGGCGGAACCCACTGCGCGCTGAAAGCCTGACCGCCCGCGGACAGGGACACGTCGATGGCCCAGAACGGCACCGACTTGAAGGCCGCGATCTCGCGGTCGCGGTCCACGACGAGCTTGAGCGTCGGCGTCTGGACGCGCCCGACCGAGAGCACGCCGTCATAGCCCGCCTGCCGCCCGAGCACGGTGAACAACCGGCTGAGGTTCATGCCCACCAGCCAGTCGGCGCGTGAGCGCGCCAGCGCCGAGTAGTACATCGGCAGCGTGTCGGACGATGGCCGCAGCTTGCCGAGCGCGGTGCGGATGGACGCATCGTTGAGCGCGGACAGCCACAGGCGTTCAATGGAACCGCGGTAGCCGCACAGGTCGATGATCTCGCGGGCGATCAGCTCGCCCTCGCGGTCGGCATCGGTGGCGATGACCAGATGGGTCGCCTTTGCCAGAAGCGCCTTGACGACCTTGAATTGCGTGGCAGTCTTCGGTTTGACCTCGACCCGCCATTGCTGGGGAATGATGGGCAACTGCTCCAGCGACCAGCGCTTGAGGGCCGCGTCATAGACCTCGGGGGTTGCCGCTTCCACGAGATGGCCGATGCACCAGGTGACGGTGACGCCGGAGCCGCTGAGACAGCCTTCACCGCGCTGCGTCGCGCCGAGAATCCGGCCTATGTCCTTGCCCTGGGAGGGCTTCTCGCACAAAAACAGCCGCATGTCCGTCCATCCGAATTCCGTGGTTCATGGAGTTGCTGGAATCGAGGATGCCGAGCGCCACCAGGGGCAGCAGCAAACAAGCCGCATGCGGTGGCGACCACTTTCACGGGGTGGGATGGCTGGGAGGGGAGTAGCGTGCGGCCGGGGGTACGTGGGCCGGGAGTCGCGATTTTCGGGGGCGCGTGGAAGTTGGTGGACGTTGATGGAGCTATCCCCTGGGGATAGCTCGCGAGGGCATGGGGCGACGGACAACCGCCGCCGCCCCATGTCGGGTCACTTCCTGCGCTTCGGCTCCTTCGGCGCGGTCGGTTCCTGGGCGGGCTGGGGTTTCGGCTGCACGTCCTGTGCGGTCTCCTGCTGCCTGGGGCTGAGGGTCACGGACTCGATGCGGAACGGCAGGATGCCGACGCTGCGCGCGTTGATCTGCCAGGTCTCGCGCGGCTGATCCTCGTTGTCCGTCCAGGGTTCGCGCTCCATGCGGCCGACGACCAGCACGCGCATGCCTTTCTGGTACAGGTCCTTCCAGTGCGCGGCGTCGCGGTGCCAGATTTCCACCGGCGCCCAGAAACCGCCGCGGTCCTCGAAGTCGCCGCCCTTGGTGGGGACGGGGTTGTCGAAATAAACGTTCAGCCGCAATAAGCGCCGCGGCTCGTCGTTGCCGTTGGGGAATTCGCGGTACTCCGGTGGCGAGCCGATGTTGCCCTCGCCAGAAAAATGCGTGCTCATGGTGTGATCTCCGTGGTGGTTGAAATACCCGCACCTGGTCGGCGTCGGGCGCGTGCTGGGATACCTGGCGCAATCACCGATCGCGCATGGCGGCGGGAATGGACTTGAGCCGGCGCAGGTAGGCGCCTTCCGCCTCGGCCGCCTTGCTGGCGCACTCCTGCGCCTGCCTGCCCAAGGTGTGCAACAGGCTGATCTGCATGTTCAGCGTGATGCGCTGAAGCTCGATCGCGTGCAGGTCTGCCAGCAGGTTGACCGGCGTGCTGGTGCTGGCCATCAGCTCCTGCCACAGGGCCACGCCCATGGCCGACCTGTCGTGCTTGCGCCAGCGCAAAAACGCCGTGCCTGCGCCAGTGGTCTGCAGGGCCAGTTCGATGGGCAGCAGGTGGAAGGGATGCCCGGCGGCCTGTGGCAGCACCTGTCGCTGCGCCAAGCCAATCAACTCGTCGCGCATGGCGAAGCACTGGCTGGCCCAGGCCTCCAAGTCCCCTTTACCTTTAAAGGGCTTTAAAAGGCCTTTTAGAGAGGCGGCGTGTTCCAGCCGCATGAAGGCGGTCTGTTGCAGCGGACGGAAGTAGCGGGTGTCGCAGTTCGGGTCGCTCATGCCTGCGCGTCCTCGCCCGCAGTGGTCTCGGGTGCCTCGGTGGTGGTGGCCTCGTCGGTGGGGGCATCGGCTGCGGCAGGAGCCTCACCGCGCTGCTGCAGGCCACGGCGCACGATGGGCGGCGCGAACTTCGAGCGGCGCGTGCCTTCCAGCACGTCCTGCGGCAGCTCGCCGAACTTCTCCAGCGCCGCGCGTGCTGCTGCGTTCTTCTCCGCGAAGTCGTCGCGGGTGCAGCCCGAATAGCGGTACTGCTGGGCCAACGAGAACAGGCTGCGCAGTGCATGCGCGCCTTCGTTGAGCCAGCGTTCGAGCGTCGAGCGATCGATCAGCGCGGTGTGGTGCGCGAGGATCAGCTTGCGGGCGATATCGTCGTAGTCGGCGAGCAGGTACACGGCGGCAAAGCCGAGCTGCGCATTGACGAACAGCGGCAGCTTGACCGGCTGGACGTTGAGATTTTCGCCCAGGGTGAGTGCCGGCGGCACGCTCGCCAGGGCCTGGTCCACCTGTTCGCGCAGCGATTGCAGCGTGGCCTTGGTCTGGTCGAGCTTGTCCTCGATGCGGAGCATCCAGAAGTCGCTGTACGGGTCGTCCTGCTCCGAGCCGCGCCGCATCTTGTTCATCTGGGCGATGTAGCCGTTCAGGCCGACGATGCCCGGTCGCCCTTCGGCGGCGGCGCGGCCGTGCCAGATGCGCGAGGCGTGGTGCGTGTGCAGCGTCAGCGACATCGCGCTGCGCAAGGAGCCGAGATTCAGTTGCAGGGGTTCGTTGGTGGTTGCCATGGTGTCCGCTCGTTGTTGGAAAAGAGCGGACAGCTTCGGCAGGTAGCGGAAGGCAGTCAGTCAACAAACCGAAACCCGCCCGTCCCCGGTTCACGGCGCGGTGGGTGCATGCGTCGCGAGCTATCCCCTGGGGATAGCGCCATGGAGCGCCAAGGAACGCTGCACACCCGGATCAGCGCGAACAAGGCCGATCCCGCTGCAGGCGATCGAGGCCTGGCGTGCAGCGGTTCGACGTGTAGCCGTCAGTGGAACTATCCCCAGGGGATAGCTCTACTGGAAGCCACCGGCATCCACTTCACCACCTTGCAGGCCCGCTCACTTGCTGGCGAGCAGGTTGCGCAGCCGCTCGATGTGCTGCCTGGCGACTTCTGGCGGCACAGGCTTGCCCTGCGGCTGGGATGGTGGCGGTGCTGGTGGTAGCGGCCGCTCGTTCGGCGCAACGGGCGCCGATGGCGCGTCCTTCTTGGCCCAGGCGTTGAACTCGCCATGGATGGCCCGCTGGATGATGCCGAACAGATACCCTGCAGGATTGCGGATGCCATGGTTGCTGCATCGTGCAGCCCATTCGTCCAGCACGGCCTGCCTCAGCGCAGCATCGACCTGCTGTAGTGCCACCCTCGCACCTGTCTGCTGCTCTGCCTTCAGTTCCGCGAAGCGTTTGGGCCATTGCAGGTCGCCCAGCGCGCGCGCATGCGCTTGTGCCTGCGCGGTAGTACGTACTTCATTAATACGACTACTACGTACTGTACGGGCCTGCTTCGGATTCCGAAGAGAGGCCTCTGGCGCGGGTTTCGACCCTGCTTCGTATTCCGAAGTGGGATCGTCAGGATTCCGAAGAAGGCTCGTCGCCCCTTCTTCGGATTCGTGCGTGGCGTCCTCCTGTGGATAACTTTCGTGCGCCCCGACGCCCTGGCTGGCGAGGCGTTCGGCCAGGACTTGCAGCCTCGATGGCAGGGTGCGCCCGGCCAGCATCGGGTCTTCGCCGATTTCCTTGAGGGTGTGCAGGCCTACGATCTGCACGGCTTTGGCCGAATGGCCGAGAGCCTGGCTGACGAGTTGCAGGTAGTCCGGGTCGAGCTGCATCGCTTCAAAGGGGGTCAGCGGCTCGTCGTGCAGGACATAGAGGTTGCCGAGGATGCGGCCGGTCTTGGCGTCGCGCCGTCGCCGCACCAGGCTCAGCCATCGAGTCAGCCGCAGCAGCGTCAGTGCTCGCGCCACGGTTTCGTGCGAGGCTTGCCCGGCGCAGGGCATCGACGCCAGCCAGGGCCGAAGCTGTTCATACGTCGGGAACGCCGTCACGCCATCGTCGTTGAGCATCAGCCGGAAGACCTGCCAGGCATTGCGCTCCAGCGGCGTCAGGCGACGGTCGAGGAACAGCCGTCGCGGTACGGTCTCGTGCCGGTTGCCGCTGAACAGGAAGGCATCGCCAGACGCCGGACCAGTGGGCATCGCGACAGGTGTAGGTGTGGGCGGGGGCGCGTCGGCGTTGGGCTTGGGCACAAGGTCTTTCAGCGCAGCGTCGAACAGGTCTGCGAGTGCGATGGGGCCACGACGTGGTGCGGTGTCGTCCACGGCCATGGTTACCCCAATCCTTGATCGACCCAGCTCTTGATCGAAGCCCAGACCACCGACAGAGGCAGCGACATGCCTTCGGCGAGGTCCATGGCGGCATCGAGGATGGAGGTTTCGTCTTCGAGATCGACGTTCCTGCTGCTGGTCACGGCCTTCCATTGCCGCCACAGCTCCGTGTCCTGCTTCTCGTCCAGCACGGGATGGCGACCCTTGCGCTTGGGCAGGCCGAGGATTTCGCGGCGAAGCGCCACTTCCTGGTGGGTCAGGCCGTAGAAGCGGCTGACCATTTCGGTGCTCGCGCCGAGGCGCAGCATGCGATCGACCGTGGCGATCTCCTTCTCCACATCCTGCGCCTGCCTGAGCAGACGCCGGAGCACTTCGCGGTTGACCGTCACCGAGCACCACGAGACGTTGGCGTTGGCCAGCACGCTGATCAGCGCGGGATGCTTGAGGGCGTCCAGCTCTTCCTCGCCAAACCCCATCAGCTTGCAGCGGCGCAGTTGCCCATTGCGCAGGTCATAGAGGGCCTGGGCGATGACGGCCTGGTTGAGTGGGTGTGGTGCGGACATGCTGGTCTCCCTCGGTCACGTTCCAGGGTCCGCAGCGCCGGCGTCCAGGTCGAGCAGACGGCGGGCCAGCCGCAGCAGCCGGAACAGCTTGACCAGTGCGGTGTCGCTCAGGCGCCGGGTTGCGTCGCCTTGTCCGTGCAGCAACGCCGACAGGTCGATGACGAATTGCCTGTTATCCAAGCCGACGTCGGCGAGCTGCTGACCGGCCATGCATGCCAGCAGCGCCAGGACGGCACGGCCCAGCGGCTCCAGGTCTTGGGCGTGGGCACGGCAGGCGAAACCGATGCCGTCTGGACGGTCATCGATGCACTCGTCCAGGCGAGCCTCGCCCGCGATCTCGCGGGCGAACTGCGCGACGTGGATGCGCAGGCGCTCGGGCGTGTCCAGGCTCGCGTCGATGTGCCAGACGTCGGAAATCGGGTAGAGACCGCCTGCTTGGACGGGAATGGACTGCAAGACGTTGGCCGAGAAATCGGGCAGCGCATCCCCCAGCTCGTCGGCGACCATCCGCTGAATGGATTGCAGCCGCTCCGTCGTCGGTGCAGGCGAAACGATGTGCCCCTGCAGCCGATCACCAGGAGCAGCCATGGGGCTTCCTGCGGGTGAGCCGTCCGACCCTGAGCCGCCCTCGCGCTCGCGCGACCCAGGTGTGGCTGCCGGCGTCGGGGCCGATGGGGCCGGCGCCGCGGGCGGGCGTGCCATGGTGTCAGGCTCAGGCAGCGTGGGCGGTGCCGTTGGTGGGGTCGGATCGCTGACCAGGGCGCGATGGCGGCTTTCGGATTCGGTGAGGTCGAGCGCCAGTACGTCGTAGTCGATGCCGAGCAGTTCGGACATTTGGCCGATCAGCTCGTCCTGCACGCGCTGGGGGGCGAACTCGTCGGCCTGCGTGTCGAACTGCGACAGCACCTCCTGAAAGAAGTCATCGAAGTCCTGTACCAGTAGTGTGCGGCCTTTGGCGTAGCGCTCCCACGCGAGCATGCAGGCCTTGCGCATGACCGACAGGCGTTCGACCTGGTGGCGGCCGAGCCCGCCATAGAGCACGGTCGGGATCGCCGGCAGGAGGTAGCGCACCGCGTCGTTCATCCGGCTGATGTGCGACTGCTGGACCGGGAAACCATCGGCGGCGAGGCGGCGTGCCAGTTCGGACTGGCTCAGGGCGGCGCCGCTTTCCTGCTCGTAGAACTCGCGCGCCTTCTCGACGCCGAGGGCGCGCTCGATGAACGTCAGGCCTCCACGCAATTCGTTCTCGGCCAGGTGGCCGGTCAGCATGACGACTTCGCCGCGGCTAGGCCACGGCCGGAACAGGCACGATATGCGAAAGAACCGCTCGTCCTTGGTCTCCGACCACAGTTCGCGCAGGATCGCTAGGCGCGTGTTGCCGCCGTTGCGAATGATGTAGTGGTCCTCGCCCGGGCGCCGGGTGATCGCCGGGGCTGCGTCCAGGCCGCGCTCGCGGATGGACGCCTTGATGTCCTCGTAGGCCGGGTTGCGCTTCTTCCTGGGATCGTGGTCGTAGGGGCGCAACTGGTCCAGGGTCACGACCATGGGCGTGTCGGCGATCGGGTCGCTCAAGGCCGAGGTGGACGGGCCGCTGCGCTCGAACCCGGCCGCGAGCAGCTTGCCGGCCATCTGCTGGGAGGTCATTTCAGCCATGGCGGCCTCCCTGCACTGGGGACCGGGCCTCGCGCTCGGCGCGGCGGATTTGCGCGCGGGCGTTGAGGGCGGCCCGGTGGTCACTGGCCGTCGAACTGGTGTAGATCGCGGCGCAGCCGGCCTTGGTGAATTTGAGGTGGCCGCCCGGCGTGCGCTTGACGTGCCAGCCCTCGCCGACGGCGAATTCGATCAGGGCGCGCAGCCGCTTATGGCCTCGGGCCAGTTCATGTGCGCTCGCCATGGGGCCTCCCGGTATCCAGAGGAAATGGCGGGCGGCCGGACACCGTGGCAAATCGGTGCTGCCATTGCGGGAACAGTTCGCCGGCGAGGCCGCGGATGGTGTCGAGTGCGGCGGGGGCGACTCTGCCCGGTGGCTGGCGGTATTCGACCCGATGCACTGGCAGGCCGCGCGTCGCGGCGCGCGGATAGGCTTCGATGGCCGGCACGTCGGTGGTCAGCACGCGGATGCCGGCGTGGTCCTGGAACAGTTCGCGCAAGGCCTGTTGGATCAGCCGGGCGTTCGCCGACACCGGGTGGACCCGGTTGATGAGCAGATGCAGCGGCGGCGGCTCGATGCCCAGGTGCCGGTACGGAGCGATGTCCTCCAGCAACTGCATGGTGCCGCGCCGCAGTTCGCGGGCGGCGAGGATTTCCGGGGTCACGGGTGACAGCGCGAGATCGGAAGCGAGCACCGCCATCTCCAGCGTCACCGAACGCGCGCCCTGGGTGTCGATCAGCACCAGGTCGTAGAGAGGAGCCAGCATGGGCAGCAGGTGCCGCAGCCGCAGGCGCCCATCCGGCGCGTGCAGCAACAAGGTGCTCAGCTCGCCCCGGTGGTCGTTGGACAGCACCAGGTCCAGGCCCGTAATGATCGTGCGGGACACGAGCTGGCCGAGGTCGCGCTCGTTGAAGGCCAGCAGCTCATAGATGCCACCAGGCGCACGGTGTCCCAGTTCGTAGTAGGACGACAAGGTGGGCTGCACGTCGAGATCGAGCAGCAGCACGCGCAGCCCCGCGTCGGCGACGAGCCCGCCCAGGTTCGCGGCAGTGGTGGTCTTGCCGACGCCACCTTTCGTTGAAATGATGGATACAACCTGCATGGCGTTCTCCGTGTGAGGATGGAAGGTCCGCGGGAGAATGGGTCAGGCCCGGTTGTTGACGCGCTCGGCGATCCACTGATCGATTTCGATGGAATCCCAGCCGACGGCGCGCACACCCAGGCGCAGCGCCTTGGGGAACTTGCCCGCGCGCATCAGGTTGTAGAGGTGGGCGCGCTTGAAGCCGGACTTCGATTCGACTTCTTCCAGGCGCAGGATGCGGCGCTCGTTGGGCGGCAGAACAGGTGTTTGCGACATGGCGGTCACTCCTGAACGCTCAGTGGCGTTTGTTGGCGTGACCTCTATTCAATAGACATGGCTACGGAAAGACATTGCAAATGCAATCTCCGCGACTGCACATACAAGCTGGCAATCCTCAGAGGGTGGCGCTATGCAGCCGGCGTCTGGCCGTGGCGAACTTGCCGTTCAACGTCCGCTCGGCGATCCCCATGACGCCATGGTGATGGGCGACCAATGCGCTTACGACAGCCTCTTGCGTTTTGAAGCTGGAGTACGGTGTGCCCGAGGGCGATTGGCCGAGCATCAGCTCCAATATGCCGCCGATGATGTTCAGGTAGGTGGCTTCGGCCCGATCACTGATTGGGTACTGCGCGCAGGCCGGGATGATTTTGGACTGTTTGAGCAGTGCGTCGTGCTTGTCTTGCAGCTCGCGGAGTTGGCGCTTGGACTGCTCCAGGGCAGATTTGAGGGCCAAGCGCTCGACCAGCATGGCCTGCCCGGTTTCCAGAGAGATGGAGGGATGGGCGATGCGCTCGCTGCGCGAGAAGAGAAAGCCGGGGCGCTGTTCGGGGTAGTGCTGGCGCATCCAACGCTTCAGATCGACGTGACGGACAGTGAGATCAGGGGAGTCGATCAGCGCGGTGTCGTGCGTCGTGATGCCGTTCCTCCCGAAAGGAAGTTCCGCATTGAGGATGCCATCGTAGATGCGTTCGGTATACAGCCTCAGCTCACCCCAACGTGGGCAATCCAACGACTGTGGCAGGTTCCTTGACGACGAGACCGAAGTGAGGATGACATGCTCAAACCGCAGAAGCCCAGCCCACCGGAGGGAGGCTTCGATCGGACGATAGAACACCTTCGATGCTGGTGCATTGTGGTTCATGCTCCCATCTCCTTCCAGGAGAACTACATGGCCGACTCCTTTGGCGCCAACCTCATGGCCGGGCAGTTGTCTGTGGATGAAGCGAGTCCCGAGTCTCGCTTCTCCATGAGCCGCGAGCACTTTTCAGTAGCTCAAGTCAGTGGTAGCCGCCATGTGCTCAATGTGTAAGAATCCGTGAGTGGTAGGTTGATCGGTCCTGTCGCTGATCAACACGAAGAATGGCGCTCACACTGGCAGCGTCATGCGTTACCGCAATCTCATCAAGAGCAATTTGTCATGGTGTGATACCCCTGCGGTTTCACAGGGCGCAATAGGCGCGCAGTGGCTTCTAGATGCCAAGGCAGGCGTACTGATCCCGAGCCTGTCATGCGTTCCCAGGTATCCTGATATACCGATAAAGAATCGCGCATCCAGTCCCAGTGACTAGCGTATGGGTTCTTCCCGCGCAACTCGCGCAGACGGGTATGGGTGGTCGCTTCTGCAGCGAGCCGGTGTGCCGAACAGCCCAGGCACGGCGAGAGCCATGCAGTCCAACCTTGGTCGCCGGGAGGCGCTAACGACGACAGGCGTCTGCCGCCAGACAACAACCGCGTCGAGAGGCAAATTCGTCCAGTGGCACTTCAAAGGGCGAACCAGTTGTTCGTCGGTAGCTTGCGTGCCGGTCAGCGCGCTGTTTCGGTGATGAGCCTGGTGCGCTCGGCTCGGCCCAACGGGCATGACCTCTATGCGGACTTGCGTGACGTGCTCGAATGCCTTTCGACGCAGCTAGCCAAGCATATGGAAAGGTGATCATTGGTGAGTTCGAGACCACCGTAGCCGGCGATGAACGAGGTGTGGGGACGATGCGCTGAGGAGGTGTCCTTGGACCTTACTGGAAGTTTCTGGACGAACTTGTTGCCGAGGGTGAAAAATGAGGCTACAATTAAGGTCTTCGCTAGTCAAGCCAGCGAAGAAAGTGATTGGGAAACAACGGCTTACGGTCTTAGTAAACGTCTCGTTTCCCGCTCCAGATTACACAGGGCCCCGGTTGGGGCCTTGTTTTTCTCCCGCCACGGCAAGGCGGGGCACGTTGAGCCACAAGGCTTTGCGCGCAGTCAGAAAAGTGAAAAGTGTTGTGAAATGGCTGGTGTGTGTCCCGGGCTTCCGGTACCATGACGGCTTATGCGGGAATAGCTCAGTTGGTAGAGCGCAACCTTGCCAAGGTTGAGGTCGCGAGTTCGAGTCTCGTTTCCCGCTCCATGTTCCGACAGGCCCCATCGCGGGGTTTTGTCATGTCAGGGGCGTCGTTCCTGATCGCAGTACGTTGGCCTCATGGCAGAGTGGCTATGCACCGGATTGCAAATCCGTTTACAGCGGTTCGATTCCGCTTGAGGCCTCCAATTGAAAAGCCCTGATTTCGATCAGGGCTTTTTCTTTGCGCGCAATCCGGCGCCGGCAGGCTGTACCAAAATGCACATGCGACCCGGCGGGGGCGGCTGCTAACGTCGCCGCACTTCTCTTCAGCAGTGGTGACCGCAGTGCGAAACCTGGCGATCCAGCAGGCCGTGTACATCCCCCTCGGCGCGATGCTGGCACTGATCGCTTTTGCATTCACCGTGCCCGGCTACCACTCGCTCTCGCAGCACCTCAGCGAACTTGGCCTGCTGCCGGGGCTGCAAGCCAAGGCGGTGCAGGCCGGCCCGGTGGCTAGTGGCTCGGCCATCATCCTCTTCAGCCTTGCGTTGCTCGCCCAGGGCCGCCGTTTCGCGCTCACTGCGCTCACCTCCACCCTGTTCGGGGTGTCCATGGTCAGCAATGGCGTCTTCACCATCGGCAGCCCCATGCATGGCCTCTATGGCATCGGCATCTTCTCGATCCTGACCCCGCTGCTGTTCCTCGCAGAGCTGGGCCCACAGGCGTCAACGCGGATGGCATGGTTTGCGCGCGCCAGCTCGCTGCTGGGCATGGCCTATCTGTGGCTGATGATGTCCGGCTTCGATCCGGAGCCCTATCGCGGCCTCACCCAGCGCCTTGCGCTGCTGCCGGCGTTCGGCTGGTACACCCTGGCGGCGCTGGAGCTGCGTTCATTCCGGCGCTGATTCGCCGGGCGTGAGGGCATTTGCCCGGACACACGATCAGTCGTAGCGTATGGCCAAACGGGCCGCAGGGCCCGGGACAGGAGGTCTTGGCATGAACATGAAACCTGGCATCGCGCTGGCGTTGCTGCTGGTCGCGCCGCTGGCATCGGCGCAGGTCTACAAGTGCAAGGGTGCGTCCGGTGAGACCACCTACTCGCAGAACGCCTGTGCCGCGGGCGCGGAGCCGATGAAGCTGCGCTCCAACCGCGCCGCATCGGAATCGGTTGGCGAGCTTGCCAACCGCACCGCGGTCTACCGCACTGCCGAAATGAATGACGCCGGCATTGCCGAGCGCAACTGCCTGCAGAGCGAGCAGTCGCGCATCTATGGCCCGTTCGAATCGCGCAGCCAGGCGGTCAATCGGCAGGTGGCCGATCTGAACCGGCAACTGGCTGCTGCCAGCAGCAATCTGGCCGGCGCCACCAGCGAATCTGGCATCCGCGCGCAGATTTCCAGTCTGCAGCAGTCGTTGAGCTCGGAACGGACCTCGGCCGACAGCCAGATGTCGACAGCGCGCGAGCGTTGTTCGAGCGCGCGTCGCGACCGCGAAAAAGAGGTGCACGAGAAGTACTCGAACGCGCCAGCGTCTTCTTCCTGATCGCAGCTGTCATGCAGTCAGCTGCGAAGGAGCGTCAGCACGGAAATTGCGCGCCACCGGAATGGTGGTGCCCACATAGTGGCGGAACAGGTAGATCAGCGGTGCCCAGCGCTGCACGTCGATATGCTGGGTACCTGCAATGGTGATCGCCTCGTGTGCATGTACCCGGCAGATCCGTCCTTCGACGATCATGAAGCCCTGATCCTGCGTTCCGCTGGGTCGATGCGAGGCAAGCAGCGCGACCTCCACCTGCAGCGGGCATTCGGCGATCGCCGGTGGTGCAACCTGCACCGAGTCGACGCGGGTGAAGCCGCCCAGTGCGAACTTGTCACGCACATGCACGTAGCCCCTATCACGCTTCGAATCCGGCACAGGGGTGCGCGCGGTGGCGCGGGCGATGGCTTCAACCTGCGTCGCCTGGGTGGCCTCGGCAAAGTTCAGGACGCATTCGCCGCGTGCCAGAAGATTGCTGCAACCCTGGCCCTGTTCGCCGATGCCGAGCACCACGCGGTCGGCCAACGCCCAGAATGAAGAAAGCGGGCTGATGTTCGCGCTGCCGTCTTCGTTCAGCGTGGTCATCAGCACCACCGGCGTTCCCGGATAGAGCACGGAGGGAGTGATACAGCGGCGTTGGATGTCTTCTGCTCGCATGCTGGAAGTTGTGGGTTGCGGGCGATCACTGTGCCCTGTGCAAGCGCGCGGAAGCTTCGATCCAGGTCGAATGATGCGTGGCAGGACGCATGCCACAATGCGGCCATGGTCCAGACCTCCCGCGCTTTCATCAATGTCGGCACATTGGTCGGTGACCACGCACGCGCGGCCATGCTGTTGACGTTGATGGATGGCCGCGCACACACGGCATCCGAGCTGGCTGGCGTGGCCGGCATCTCGCCGCAGACGGCAAGCAGTCATCTGCGGCGGTTGCTCGATGGCGGCATCCTGGCCGTGGCGGTGCAGGGACGCCACCGTTATCACCGGCTCGCCTCGACCGAAGTCGCCGACATGCTGGAAGGCATCCTGCGTTTCAGCGATCAACGGCCGCCGCTCTCTCCACGAAGCGTGCGGGTCGATGCCGGCTTCCGCCGGGCGCGTACCTGCTATCGGCACCTGGCCGGTGAATACGCCGTCGCCATCTCCGACCACCTGCTGAGCACCGGAGCGATCACCGCGGCGGCAGACCACTGGCAGATCTCGGCTCATGGCGCCGACGTCCTGCGCGCCGTGGGCGAGCCGCTGGCAGAGCTGATCGCGCGATCACCGCAGGTGAAGCCCGAGCGCTACTGCCGAGGGTGCCTGGACTGCACCGAACGTCGCCCGCACATGGCCGGCATGGTCGGCGAAGCCCTGTTGGAGAGCTTCCTGCAGAACCGCTGGCTGCATTGCCTCGAGGGGCGTCGCGAACTGCGGCTCACACCCGCCGGGCAGGAAGCGTTCCGTAGGCTGTTCGAGCTAAGCACCTGAGACCCACCATGTGCCCCTGTCAGTCTCAGCCGGCCACGACATGGCGACGGGGTATGGTCGAGTTCTGGTCTTCGGGAGCAGCAATGGCAGGCAAGGACATGAGGGGCTGCATGCACGATGCAGCTGGCGGGCAATGAGCAGATCCACCGCAGATGTGCGCTGGCTTACATTCCGGTTGAAGAACGGGCAGTCCATCGGCCCCGATCAACTGAAGGACGGCTGGGTCCTCGCCTCGGAGAGCCGTCATTGTGATGTGCGCCGCGAGCGCATCGAGGGCGCTGGCGTGGTCTATGCGCTGTATGGCCCGCCGGATCTTCCGTCGCCCCGCCGCGCCGAGCTGCGCATGCGCGACTTCCTCATGCGCTCCGGGTATACCTTCACCATGGGTACGCTCGGCCACTGATCCGTTCGGCCATTGCCACGCTTGGATCTGTCGCCGGTGCGGACGGCACCGACAGCAACGGAAGGCGCGAACCGGCTCCCGGGCTGGGAGCCGGCCGGAGTGCAGGTCAGGGCGACGGGCAATCCGTTTCCCTGCAGAGGCGATACTGGAGGTCGCACTGTGCAGAAGTGGGGCCACCGGGATTATGGGTGGCACGCAGGCACTGCTGATACTTCAGGTCGCAGAATTCGCAGGTGCCGGCAGCGAATGCGAAACCTGAAACTGCTACAGCAAGGAACATCATGGTCTTCAAGGTCGTCTTGATCATCACGTCAGTCCTTTGTCTGCCCTTCAATGGGCGAGGCAACAATAGCAGTGGTTGCCCGGCACGCCTGGTGCGCTGCGGCAAGGTACGGATCACAACGACGTTCTTGCTGCCCTCAGCGCCTCGACTACCTGTGAATCCGTAAAGCCGCAGTGGCCTTCGCCCACCACAGGCAGGACGCGCAACAATGCCGTTGCACCTGCGCGCCTGGCCAGTTGCGGATACACCGTCTGCATGCGCGGCACGATGCTCGTGTCATTGTTGTTGAACTGGATCACCAGCGGTCGCCTGACCGCGCCGGTCAATGCCAGCTTGCCGCGCATATATCGCTGTGCCAGCGTGACCGCCGCGCGCCGCTGCACGCCTGCGTTGAACGCGTTGTCGTCACCGAATCCGCGGTAGACCGTCGCAAGGTTGCCGACCGGCATGCCGCCAGCGCGCTTCGCCAGTTCGTGCAGGATCATCGCGTGCAGGCTGATCGTGCCCGGCAATGCCTCGGCGCTTACCTGCAGCCGTGTGGCCAGTTGCGCAGCGACGGCCGGTCGAGTCTGAAGCGCGGCAGCGATGCCTTGATACAGCGGCATCTGCGATAGCGCCGCCGCTTCTGCCGATGCCAGCCCCTGGCGGGGCAGCCCTTCGGCCTCGGGGAAGAAATAATCGAACGCCACCAGTGTGGTCAGCAGGTCATTGGCCAACTGCTCGCCGGGCAGGTTGGCGCCGCACAGCGACACGCCGCCGCTGTAGTGCTGCGGCAGGCGTTCGAGGGTGGCGATGGCTACTGCGCCACCCATCGAAAAGCCGAGGATCCAGGTGCGATGTACGTCCTTCAATTCGGACAGGGCCTGCACGCGCAGGCGTTCCATGTCGTCGATCGCATCTGCCACTGCCCAGCCCTGGCTGCCATAGGCGCTCTGGGCAACGGCGTAGCCCGCTGCAAGCAGGCCGGCGGTGCTGTCGTTGGCCGGCATCGGTGAAGGCTGCGGCGAGCCGACTGGCTCATAGCCATGCGCCAGCATCACCAGTTCACCGTTCCAGCCGGCGGGCACGTCCAGGCGCCAGCGTGCGCCCTGCAGTTCGCCGCTGGAGGTGCGCGGCGTGGCTGCGGGCGCGGCAGACAGCAGGGGGTGCGGCAGCAGCAGGGCAAATGCCAGGGCGAGTCGGTGGAGCGTGCGTGTCCTGGGCATCGCTGGGGCGGGTGTGGTTGGCATTGGCTTTGCCCCTCGGTGCGATCAATTGCCGGCTTGCCGGCAGGATGTGTCGCTTGTATAGCGCCGCCCCGGCACGGCGGCCAGTGCCGCGCACAGCAGGGTCGAATCCGATACGATCTGGCATATCTGTCTCCTTTCGTTTGACCTGGAGTCCCGTCATGGCCGATCGTCTCGCCATCCTGCTCGAACGCTTCGCAGTCACCGCCTCGGTGTTCCATGCCGGCGCGCTGTGTGGCATCAACAGTCTCGAAGGAGAGGGCGAGGCCGGCCAGCTGCATCTGGTGCGGCGCGGTCCATTGCAGGTCAGCCATGGCGGGCAGACGGTGCAGGTCGATGTTCCCAGCCTGCTGCTGTATCCGCGCCCGATGCCGCACCGCTTCCATACCGATCCCCAGCACGGCGCCGACATGGCCTGCGCCAATCTCCATTTCGAAGGTGGCAGGCTCAACCCGATCAGTGCGGCGCTGCCCGATTTCATCTGCCTGCCCTTGGCCGATCTGTACGGCGGCCATGCCGCCCTGGAGCTGCTGTTCGAGGAGGCATTCGAGCAACGTTGCGGTCGAGCGGTGATGGTCAACCGCCTGTTCGAGGTGGTGATGATCCAGGTGCTGCGGCAGCTGATGGAGGGGGGCGAGATGCGCGGCGGCCTGTTCGCCGGGCTCGGCCACCCACGCCTGCGGTTGGCGCTGGTGGCGATGCATGAGGCACCGGCCCAGGCCTGGACACTGGAGGATCTGGCTGACGTTGCAGGCATGTCACGCAGCGTGTTCGCCGCCAGTTTCCGCGAGGCCATGGGAACCACCCCCGGGCATTATCTGCAGGGGTGGCGGGTCGGCCTGGCGCAGCAGGCGTTGCGCCAGGGCCGACCGTTGAAACGGATCGCCGACGAGGTCGGCTATGGCAGCGAGGCGGCGTTGTCGCGAGCGTTCAAGGCGCACACCGGGCAATCGCCACGGCAGTGGCGGGGGCAGGCGCGCGTCGCTGCCGGTTGAGTGTCACCCCAGCGCGAGCCGGGTCAGCTTCATGCCGGCGAACAGCCCGGCCAGGCCCAGGGCTACCGAGCCGCCCGCGTAGAGTGCGGCCAGGCCATGCTGGCCCCGCTGCAGCAGCAGGCCGGTTTCCAGGGAAAAGGTGGAGAACGTGGTGTAGCCGCCAAGAATGCCGGTGGCCAGCAGCAGGCGCAGTTGCGGCGAGGCGCCGTTGCGCAGGGCAAATGCCTCCACCACCACACCCATCAGCAAGGCGCCGCTGATGTTGACCAGAAAGGTCGACCAGGGCCACGAACTGCCGACGGCGACGCGGGCGCCGATCAGATTGCAGGCGTGACGTAGACAGGCGCCGACACCGCCGCCCAGGAATACCAGCACATAGTTGTTCAACGTCTGCATTGCTTGCCTCGAGTGCGTGTTCGCAGGTTCGACGGCGTACGCAATGGCGGGCAATGCCTGCCATCGACGAACGCCGGGTTCGTCGCAGCAGGAGCCATCAGCCATCTCAGGCGGTTATCGGGGGAGCCCCATCCCCATCGGCAGCCATGCTACCAGCGCGCGATGGGTCAGGGCAGGGCAGTCATCACCACGCGTGCGACCTTGCCGCGGCTGACGCCCTCCATCAGCAGGTCATGGGCCATCAGCCCCAGCGTGGCCTCACGCCGGTAGCCGACCTCCAGGCCTCGCTCGGCAAGGATGTGGGCGACCAGCTCATAGGCCGCTTGCCAGACATCCAGATGGGCTTCGCTGGGCATGTGCATGTAGGCCGTGCCGCGTTCGCCGACACCCCGTCCCAACGGGCCGAACAGCAGCTCCCGCGGGTCCAGCTTCACCGCATCGGCGATGCGGAACAGCTGTTCGGCTTTCACGTGGTTGGCTTTGACGTGGTCGTTGAGCCAGTTGCTGACCGTTGCCGTCGTCGTTTCGGCGGCACGCGCCAGGTCGGCCGGGCGTGCATGCCCGGCGTCCTTCATGGCGACCGCGAGTCGTTGTCCAAGAGTATTCATCTATGCAAGCCAGCTTAACGCGTGGAATCGAAAGAGGCCTTGGCGCAAGAATAAGTTTGATGATGAAAGGGATCGAAAATGGACGAATTCTGGAGCAAGCGGCAGGTCCGCACGCGGCTGGGCTTTTCCACCGACGCAGAGCTCGCCAAGCTGTTTGGAATCAGCAGATCCGCTGTCTCGCAATGGCCCAGAGGCTTTCCCATTCCGCCGCTGAGGCGCTACATCCTGCAGCAGCGGTACCCGGCGCTGTTCCCTCTGGATCAGGACCCGAACGATGAAACCGCTTGAGATGCGTCCAAGGCTGTCGCAGACAGACCGCTAAGGTCAATTTGCTAAGCATGCTTAGCAATATAGGCAGAATCGATCGCCCCCGCTCGCAGCGATGGCCTGATCTGTGATGGGCACCCGGGTTCGTTGGCGAGCAGTGTCGACATCGGCACGGAGATTCCCGATCCCCTTCGTCACGGCCTTTCATGAACGATTAATAATTTCAATCGCGAAAGTCGTGCCCTGTAATTGACGTGTCGTGAAATCTATGACTAATTGGCATCAACCGGTTGTGAAGGCCGGGAGTCTTTCAGTAGCTCGCAAGTGAATTGGTCGACCGTCAACGATGCAGAACAAGTCAAACGGAGGTCGTATGGAATACGGCATGCATGGCTTGGCTGAACGGGTACGCCGCGAACTGGAAGCCAGTTATCACAAACACGGATGCGGTCCGGCGTTCTGGGATACCTACCAGCAGGTGCTTGATCGTCTGGTTCCGCAGGGGACCGGGCGGACCGATGTCACCAACGAAATGGCGCTGATCATCGAACAACTGGGCATCGTCCGTCGCGCCCAGCTGGTACCGCCGCGCCCGGGCGACCCGGGCTGACTCAGAACAGGCGCCAGACGCCACAGGCCAACAGCGCCAGCAGCATCGATGCGAGGACAGTGGTGCGGGGGCGCCACCACCGGCGCGGCTGGCCTGCCATCACCTGCGGGCTGCAATAGCGCACCAGGCCGGGACCGAAGCCCGCCTGATGCTGCTGCCGGGTGCAGGCTTCCAGACAGGCGCCGCAGGCCAGGCAATCGGCCTGTGGACCATGGCGGATGTCCAGTTGCATCGGGCAGGCGCGTACGCAGGCCATGCAATCGATGCAGTCGCCCAGCCGATCCGCACTGAAGGTCGGCATCGGTCCGGCCAGCAGTGGATGTGCGGCACGGAAAACGTAGTCCTGCGCGGTGGTCGGGTCGAGCAGGCCACGACCGCGCCCGAGCACACCGCCCAATGCCGGCGGGCGGGCGCCGCGTGGCTCGCCACGGCGTGGGTCATACAGCATGCGCGGGGTGTGCGGGTCGGTCAGCAACGGCTGCATGCGCGCGAACGGACAGAGCGATCGGCACACCTGTTCGCGCAGGAACCCGGCGTTGCCCCAGGTGGCGCCGGCATAGAACAGCACCCAGAAGGTCTCCCAGCCGCTCCAGCTGCCATCGAACGCGCCGGCGACCAGTTCGCGGATCGGACTGAACAGTCCTACGAAGGTGATTCCGGTCCACAGCGACAGCAGCAACCAGACCACGTGGGTGAGCGGCCGCGCTGCCTGCGCGGGCAGGACGCGGGCCAGGGCCTGCGCGATCCCATCGAAGGCCCGTGTCCACAGTGTCTGTGGGCAGGCATGCCCGCACCACACGCGGCCGGCCAGATGGGTGAGCAGGGCCAGACCCACCGCCATCACCGCCAGCAGGCCCAGCAGCACGCCGATGTCATCCGGCCACAGGGTCCACGCGAACAGGTCGAAGCGGCGCGCGTTGAGGTCCAGCAGCAGGGCCTGCCGCCCATTCCATTGCAGCCACGGCAGGGCATGGAACAGGATCAGCAGTGCCAGGCCCAGCGCACGGCGCCAACGCCATGGGTGCGGTGGCGGGCTAGTGGCGACGCTCATCCCAGTGGCTCCTCATCCTCTTCGCTCGGCATCGGCCGCAGCAGGTAGCCGGTCACCGCGCTGGAAAGTGCGGTGACGGCCCAGAACATGAAGAACCCTGCGGTGTAGCCCAGCTCACGGCTGATGGCCGTACCCGGGAAGCTGATTGCCTGCAGCCGCAGTGGATCGACGAAGGCGAAGAACACCACGCAGGCCAGGCCGGCGGCGATGAAGCTGGGCCACAGGACTGCGCCCCACTGCTGGATACGCCGCTGGCGGCTGGAAAACGGTGTGTTCATGCGGGTTCGGGTTGAAGAAGAGGGCGGCGCGTATACTTCGCCGTGGTTGGCGCAGCATCCGCAGGGCATGCTTCCTGCAAGCGTGCCAGCCTAGGTGCGCCCCCGTGCGCTGACATTGATCTGGATCAACAGTAGTGGTGGCGGCCTGCGGCACACTGCCGATCCGCATTTGGTGCCCTGATGAACGCAACGCCCAAGACCGATATTCCCGTTGCTTCACCAGAGCTGTGCAGCGAGGAGGAAGTGACCCGGCTGGTTCACGATTTCTACGCGCGCGTGCGTGACGAGGAGCGACTGGGGCCGGTGTTCGAAGGTCACGTGAAAGACTGGCCGGAACACCTCGCCCAGCTCGTGGATTTCTGGTCGGCGATGCTGCGCGGGACGCGCCGGTTCAAGGGTTCGCCGATGTCCAAGCACATGGCGATCGATCTGGAAAAGGATCTGTTCGACCGCTGGCTGGTGCTGTTCCACATCACCACGGCGGAATGCAACAACCCGCCGATGCAGGCGCTGGCCGACGATGTGGCCGCCCGCATCGCCGAAACCTTCTGGCGCCGCTACCAGATGCTGCGCTGGCCGCAGGTCATGCTGCCGGTGCTGGGCGCCCCCGCCAAGGATTGATCTGGGTCAAGGCGCACCGCCTGGCTTGGCGCGATGCTGGCGCCATGGACACGTTCTCTCCCGCTGCCGGTGGCCTGGCCTGGACCTTCGATCCCGATCTGCTGCGTCGGCATGACCGGCCCGGCCCGCGCTACACCTCCTATCCCACCGCACCGCACTTCCACGACGGCTTCGATGCACCGGCGCTGCGCCAGGCGATCGCCGACAGCAACCCGCTGGCGCGTGCGTTGTCGTTGTACGTCCATGTGCCGTTCTGCTCCAGCCCCTGCTTCTACTGCGGCTGCAACCGGGTGATCACCCGCGACCGCGGGCGTGGCCACAGTTACGTGTCACGCGTGCTGGCCGAGGCAGACCTTTTGGCACCGCAGTTCGCCGACGGCCGTGAAGTGATCCAGCTGCACCTCGGCGGTGGCACACCGAATTTCCTGGATGCCGATGCGATGACTGCGCTGGTCGAAGGCCTGCGCCGGCGCTTCGATTTCAGCGATTCATCGCAGCGTGATTTTTCCATCGAACTGGACCCGCGCTTCATCGATACCAGTGACGTGGCGATGCTGGCTCGGCTCGGCTTCAACCGCGCCAGCCTGGGTGTGCAGGATTTCGACCCGCAGGTGCAGGAATCGATCAACCGCGTGCAGGGCGTGCGGCAGACACTGGACATCCTGCGCGCGTGCCGCGACAGCGGCATGCGTTCGGTCAACGTCGATCTGATCTACGGCCTGCCTGGGCAGAGCTTGGAGGGCTTCGGCCGTACCCTGGAACTGGTGCTGGCGCTGCGTCCGGATCGACTGGCGGTGTACGGCTATGCGCATCTGCCACACCTGTTCCGCGCGCAGCGGCAGATCGACGAAAGCCGCATGCCTTCGCCGGAAGACAAGCTCGCGCTGCTGGGCCTGGCGGTGGAGCGCCTGTCCGCAGCCGGCTACCAGTACATCGGCATGGACCACTTCGCATTGCCGGAAGAGGATCTGTCGCGTGCCCAGCGCGCCGGCCAGCTGCATCGCAATTTCATGGGCTATACCACCCATGCCGACACCGATCTGATCGGTCTTGGCGTAAGTGCGATCAGCCATGTGGGTGCCACCTACAGCCAGAATCCGCGCGACCTGCCGTCGTGGGAGAACGCAGTGGACCAGGGGCAACTGCCGGTCTGGCGCGGCGTCGCGCTCAGTGCCGACGACGAGCTGCGTGCCGAGCTGATCCAGCAGTTGATGTGCCAGGGTGAAGTGGACGGAACGTCACTGGCGCAGCGCCATGGCATCGACTTCGAGGCCTACTTCGCCGAAGACCTGCAGGCCGTGCAGCGTCTGCAGCAGGATGGCCTGGCCGAGTACCGCGACGGCGTGGTGCGCACCAGCGAGCCCGGACGGCCGTTGCTGCGCCTGCTGGCGATGTGCTTCGATCCCTATCTGCGTGTCGCCCAGGAGCAGCCTCGCTACTCGCGGGCGATCTGAGCGCAGGCCTCAGCGATTGCCAGCATTGCGACGAGCAGCCATGCCGCCGCTGGTCGTGGTGTGGGTGTGGCCGACGTCCGTGCGCGAGGTCGAGAAATTCCTCACAGCTACAGGCAATCATATTGGCCGGAGGTGAGACGCTTGACGAAAGGGTTGGAAGCAGCTTCTGCGACAACAACACCAATTCATTGACAGGCAAAAACTATCGAACCTTATATGGGAGATGGTACGACGAGAACGTGGGCGTACAATGCCTTTATGGCACGGAGGTCTGAACTATGAAGACCAGCATTCTCACCGCCCTGTCGGCGTTGGTGATACTTCATGTGGTGCCCTTGCACGTGCGAGCGGTGGGCACGGATCTATCCATTCCGAAGCCCTCAGAGCCAGCTTCTCGTGAAGACCAGAAGGCTCTGTGGAAGAAGGTGGAACAACTCTCATTTGCCGCCGTGGCGGGTGCGGAAAGCGTCAAGCGTGCTGTTGCGCTGGAGCAGGACCGTCTGCCTGACGGGGAAGTATCCGGCCTGGCTATAGGTGACCGACTCACCGGAACAAATGTTGCGCTACAACTCGATCCTGCGGGAAAGCTGGAAGAACTCTCATTCGACCTTCGCGGAGGCTGCATCTCGACGCGAACTCTTCTGTCGCAGTATCCCAATCTGCTTGTTCTTCAGGTTCCGCACGACCCGCAGGCCAATTCGCTTGTCGGCACCACTATTGGAGGTGCTCTGGCCACATTCACAATGGCCTCGGGCCCCGGACCATGCGCGCTCAGCGTGACCGTTCAGACGGTTGAGATGGCCAAGGCGCAGCTTCTGCTGCGTTGAGGTAAAAGCGCCGCCGGTAGTCGCATGACGGCGGCGCCCAACGCAGGACGCAACTCGGCCTCGCGCTCGGGAACCCACTTCGCAGCTTCCTGCTTTGTGTGTTTGGTAGTGGAGTCGCGAACGCCCGCCACGTAAACCTGCACGCGCCACTTGTTCCCTGATCGTTGGATGCTGCCCATCGCCGCATCATATGGGGAAACTCTGGGGAGAGTAGCCGGGCAGGTCCGGGCAGGTCCGGGCGAATCGGGGTGTGTGCGGATTCTTGTGCGAGTCCAAGCGGCTGATTCTTTGCCGATTTTTGGCGAATCGCTGTAAACGCGAAGTCTCCCTGGAACGTGCAGTGGTGCCCGGAGCCGGAATCGAACCGGCATGGGGTTTCCCCCGGCGGATTTTAAGTCCGATGCGTCTACCAGTTTCGCCATCCGGGCCTGCAGCGCGCGCCGATTGTAACGGAATCGCCGCCGCTGCCGCCGGCTAACGCTGCTTTTACGCAGTCGGGCGCGGGGCTGGGTACAGTCCGCCAACGTTTCCGGGAATGGCGATATGCGTGCACGTGGCAAGCGATGGATCGGATGCAGTGCCGTGCTGGGGCTGATGCTGGCGATAGGCCCGGCCGCCGCGCAGCAGGCACCAGCGTCCACTGGCCCGGTGGTGGACATGGACACGGTGCAGGTGACCGGTGAACAACCCGGCCCCGGGCTCTGGAAGGTGACCGCTCCACAGGGGCATGTGCTGTGGATCCTGGGAACGGTCTCGCCGTTGCCAAGCGGCGTGCAATGGCGCTCGGATGAAGTCGAACGGACCATCGCCGGTGTCGACCATGTGCTGGGCGATCCGGGTTTCAGCCTCGATGCGAAGATCGGTGTGTTCAAGGGCCTGACCCTGCTTCCGCTGGCGATGAAGACCGCTCGCGATCCGCAGGGGCGCACGCTGGATCAGATCCTGCCGGCGGCAACGTACGCACGCTGGCTGGGGCTGAAACAGACCTACATGGGCAATGACCGTGGCGTGGAAAAGGACCGTCCGCTGGTGGCCTCCGGTCGCCTGTACCAGGCGTTCCTCAAGCGCAACGGCCTGCGTGACGGCAAGCAGGTGAAGGAAGCGCTCGGGCGCGCCTACAAGGCCCGCGATCTGACGCCGGAAGATGTGCAGGTGAAGCTGAAGGTCGACGACATCCGTGGCACGTTGAAGGAACTGCAGGCCACCGAAGTCGATGACCGTGCGTGCTTCGAACGCACGCTCGACACCGTGGAATTCCAGGCGCCGGTGTTGCGTGAGCGGGCCAATGCCTGGGCACTCGGCGATGTCGCCGCACTGCGTCGGCTGTCGGGCTCGGCGATGGCCCAGACCTGCCGCGAACTGCTGCAGGATTCGGCCTTCGTGCGCAGGCGTGGCTGGAGCGACATGCCACAGCAGGTGCGCACACGCTGGCTGCAGGGCGTGGATGCGGCGCTGACCCATCACGCTGGCACGTTCGCGACGGTGCCGGTCAGCCTGCTGCTGGGCGAAGGCTATCTGGATGCACTGGTGCAGCGCGGCTACCAGGTCGAGGCGCCGCCGGAATAGCCAACGCTTGAAGTCCTCGTGCTTCCTGTCATATTCCTCTGCACTCAGGAGGGGAGTGATGGACATGCCATTGCATGCGTACGCCTATGTCAGCACGGCCAGGGAGGGACTGGACGTGCCTGAGCTCGATGCGCTGCTGGCCGATGCGACCGCGTTCAATCGCATGGCCGGAGTGACCGGGGTGCTGATGTTCGATGGCAGCCGTTTCCTGCAGTACATCGAAGGCCCACGCGATGGGCTGGCCTCGGTGCACGCGCGCATCGGCAACGCGCGGCGCCACGGCAGCATCACCCAGCTTGCCGCAGGCCCGATCCAGAGCCGCTGGTTTCCGCGCTGGACGATGGCCAACCGGCAGGTGGATGCGGCGACGCTGGCCAGCATCGTGGCGGCCCCGTGGAATGGTTTCAGCCTGGAGCAGAATCCCCCGGATCATGGCTTCTGCCTGTTGTTGCGGGCCTGGACGGGAGGGCACGGCGAGCTCGAGCCGGCCGCCGTCAGCCTTGGATCCTGAGTCTGGCGTGGTCTGGCGGCGCTGCCGCGGTTAATCTTGTCGGCATGTTTGCCTGCACCCGGACCCTCGCATGACCCACTGGACACCGTCGCCAGCTGCTGGACGCCGCGCGTGAGCGCGCCGATCGGCGCAGCACAGATGCCGTCCCCGGCCATCATCGGCCTGGGGTATGTCGGGCTGCCGTTGGCGGTAGCTTTCGGCCGGCAGCTGCCCACGCTGGGGTACGACATCGACGCTGCGCGCATCGCCGAACTGGCTGGCGGGCAGGACCATACGCTGGAGATGGAGCCGGACGAACTGGCCAGCGCGTCGCTGCTGCGCTACAGCAGCGATCCGGCGCAGCTGGACGCCTGCAACGTGTACATCGTCACCGTGCCCACGCCGATCGATGCCTACGAGCAGCCCGATCTGGAGCCATTGCGCTCGGCGACGCGACTGATCGCCAGCCATCTTCGCGCCGGTGATCTGGTGATCTACGAATCCACCGTCTACCCAGGCACCACCGAAGAAGTCTGCGTACCACTGCTGGAGCAGGGCTCGGGCCTTCGCTTCAACGAGGATTTCTACTGCGGCTACAGCCCAGAGCGGGTCAGCCCTGGCGATCGTCAACGGCGCCTGGCCGACATCCGCAAGATCACGTCCGGTTCAACGCCACAGGTGGCTGCGGTGGTCGACGGCCTGTACCAGCGGATCATCACCGCTGGCACCTTCCCGGTGCCGTCGATGCGGGTCGCCGAAGCGGCCAAGGTGGTGGAGAACATCCAGCGCGACGTCAACATCGCGCTGGTCAACGAGCTGGCATTGATCTTCGACCGCCTCGGCATCGACACCCAGGATGTGCTCGACGCGGCAGGCAGCAAATGGAATTTCCTGCCGTTCCGTCCGGGGCTGGTGGGAGGCCACTGCATCGGCGTGGACCCGTACTACCTGTTGCACAAGTCCGAAAGCGTGGGCTACCACCCCGACCTCATCCATACCGCGCGGCAGGTCAACAACCGGGTGGGCGAACATGTGGCCAATCGTGTGTTGGCGATGCTGGCCGAACGCGGTCGCTCACCGGCGCACTCGCGCATCCTGGTGCTGGGCGTGACCTTCAAGGAGGACTGCCCGGACCTGCGCAACAGTCGCGCGCTGGAACTGGCCCAGCGGCTGGCCGACGGCGGCGCGCAGGTGGACGTCAGCGATCCGTGGGTGGGGCCGGCCGCACTGGCGGACGAGGGTGTGAACTGGCTGGCTGAGCCGACGGCGGGGAGCTACGACGCAGTGGTGCTGGCGGTGGCTCATGAGAGCTTCAAGGCGATGGACGATGCCCATATCCGCAGCCTGCTGGCGCCCGGTGGACTGGTCTACGACGTGAAGTCTGCCTGGCCGCGCAGCGTGGTCGACGATCGCCTGTAGGTGCTTGCGCGGTAGACTCGGGGGCAGTTGCAACCGAGGAACGCCATGCACCGGTATATCGTCTACCTGCTCGCCATCCTGATGTTTCCGATCTGCCTGTGGCTGGCCACGATCTGGCCGGCCTGGTATTGGGGCGTCGGCCTAACAGCTGCGATGGTGGCGCTGGGGACCTGGGACCTGCTGCAGAAGCGCAGCACCCTGCGCCGCAATTATCCGGTGATGGCGCACTTCCGCTACGGCTTGGAATCCATCGGCCCGGAGATCCGCCAGTACTTCGTGCAGAGCGATCTGGAAGATGTGCCGTTCTCGCGGCAGCAGCGCGCGCTGATCTACCAGCGTGCCAAGAACCAGATGGATACGGTGCCCTTCGGCACCCTGCGCAGCACCTATGCGGTGGACTACGAATGGATCAACCATTCACTGGCGCCGACCACCATCGCCAAGCACGATTTCCGCGTGCTGATCGGCGCGAACTGTGCCAAACCCTATTCGGCCAGCGTGTTCAACATCTCGGCGATGAGTTTCGGCTCGCTGTCGGCCAACGCGATCCGCGCGTTGAACGAAGGCGCGCGCCGCGGTGGCTTCTACCACGACACCGGCGAAGGCTCGATTTCACCGTATCACCGTGAGATGGGCGGCGACCTGGTCTGGGAGATCGGCTCGGGCTACTTCGGTTGCCGTGACGAGAAGGGCGGCTTCAGCGAGGAACGCTTCGCCATCAACGCCGCGCTCGAGCAGGTCAAGATGATCGAGATCAAGCTGTCGCAGGGCGCCAAGCCGGGCCACGGCGGCGTGCTGCCGGCGCCGAAGGTGACGGCCGAGATCTCGGTGACGCGTGGCGTGCCGATGGGCGTGGACTGTGTTTCTCCGTCACGCCATTCGGCGTTCTCCACACCGGTTGAACTGCTGCAATTCGTCGTCCGCCTGCGCGAGTTGTCCGGTGGCAAGCCGGTCGGCTTCAAGCTGGCCATCGGCCACCCGTGGGAATGGTTCGGCATCGCCAAGGCGATGCACGAGACCAGTCTGCTGCCTGACTTCATCGTCGTCGATGGCGCCGAAGGCGGCACCGGTGCGGCACCCGCCGAGTTCGTCGATCACGTGGGTGTGCCGATGCACGAGGCGTTGCTGCTGGTGCACAACACCCTGGTTGGCCTGGACCTGCGCGAGCACATCCGTATCGGCGCGGCCGGCAAGATAACCAGCGCGTTCGATATCGCCCGCACCATTGCGATGGGTGCTGACTGGTGCAATGCAGGGCGCGGTTTCATGTTCGCGCTGGGCTGCATCCAGTCGCTCAGCTGCCATACCGGCAAGTGCCCGACCGGCATCGCTACCCAGGATCCGGCGCGCTGGAAGCATCTGGATGCACCGGACAAGGCTACGCGCGTGTACAGCTTCCACGAGCACACCCTGCATGCGCTGAAGGAGCTGCTGTGTGCGGCAGGCTTGAATGATCCGGCCGAGCTTGGCCCGGAACACATCCTGCGCCGGGTGTCGCCGGTCGAGATCCGTTCGCTGGCTTCGTTGTACCGCTACCTGGAGCCGGGCGAGCTGCTGCACAAGGTGCCCGACCACGCGGTGTTCCATTCGTTCTGGGCCGATGCGCGCAGTGATTCCTTCCAGCCGCCGCCGAAGATCCAGGCGCTGCGGGCCAGCAAGTCGCGATGATCGCGTAGTAGAGCCGAGCCGGTGCTCGGCTGTACGAAAGCCAGAAACATACGGAGGCTGCATGCAGTTCAGGACCGGCACCAACGATGATGTAAGCACGCTGTGGGCCCTGCGAACGCGCTGCGTACGTGAGCTGTGCAGCAGCCACTATCCGCCAGAGGTGATCGCGCCGTGGTCGGCATCGCCACCGCCGGTGCAGTATTCGCGGCTGCTGGGGCAGGGTGGCTGTGTCGTCGCCGAGGATGATCGGGGCGAGGTGCTGGGTTTCGGTGTGCTCGATGCCGAGGGCAACGAGATCGACGCGCTGTTCGTCGATCCGGCTCAGGGCGGGCAGGGGATTGGCCAGGCGCTGATGCAGCGGTTGCTGGCCCTGGCCGATCCAATGCGCGAGGTGGTGTTGTCGGCCTCGCTCAATGCCGTGCCGTTCTACCAGCGGCAGGGCTTCGTTGCCGAACGCGAGGAACTGTATCCGCATCCCAGTGGCGTGGCATTGGCTTCGGTGAAAATGCGCCGGCCAGCCTGATGTGCCCGGCGCTACCGCACGTTGATCAACGCGTGGCCAACCACGCCGTTACGCCCTCTGCCGCGCGCCGTCCGCTGGCATAGCACGCCGTCAACAGGTAGCCACCGGTCGGGGCTTCCCAGTCCAGCATCTCTCCCGCGCAGAACACGCCCGGCACGGCACGCAGCATCAATCCATCGGTCAGCGCATCCAGGCGCACGCCACCGGCCGTGCTGATCACCTCGGCCATCGGTCGCGGGCGCAGCAGGCGCAACGGCAGGCGCTTCAATGTGGTGACTACGGCGGACAGATCGTTGCCGGCATCCTTGCCCAGCGTTTCGAATACCAGTGCGGTCTTCACGGCGTCCAGCCCAGCCTGGCGGCGCAGGTGCTCGCCGAAGCTGCGGCCCTTGCGCGGCTGCGAGAGATCGGCCTGCAGGCGTGCCTCGTCGCGGCCCGGAACCAGGTCCAGCCACAAAGTGGCGTGGCCGTCGCGGTTGATGGTGTCGCGCAGGTCGGCCGACAGGGCGTAGATCAGGCTGCCTTCGATACCGTACTCGCTGGCCACGCATTCTCCCTGCAGCGAGCGGGGCTCACCGTCCAGGCCATGCCAATGTGCGACAACCGGCTTCAGCGGCGCGCCCGCATGGCGCTGTGCGAAGAACGGTGTCCACGCCACGTCGAATCCGCAGTTGGCCGATTGCAGCGGCGCGACATCCACGGCGCGGGCCTGCAATACCGGAACCCATGCGCCGTCGCTGCCGAGCTGCGGCCAGCTTCCGCCACCCAGCGCCAACACGGTCGCGTCGGCGCGCACGTCCAGCACACCCGTCTCGGTGGCAAAGCGCAGTGCGCCGTCTTCGCTCCAGCCCAGCCAGCGATGGTTGACGTGCAGGCGCACGCCCTGTTCCTTCAGCCGGCGAACCCAGCCGCGCAGCAGCGGTGCGGCCTTGCGGTCAACCGGGAACACGCGGCCGGAACTGCCGACGTAGGTTTCCACGCCGAAGCCTGCTGCCCAGTCGCGCAGCGCCTGTGCGTCGAAGCCGTCCAGCCATTGGCCGACGCTGGCGGCCTGCTCGCGGTAGCGGCTGTCGAACAGCGGACGCGGGTCGGAATGGGTGAGGTTGAGCCCACCCTTGCCTGCGATCAGGAACTTGCGGCCCGGCGAGCCCTTGGCCTCGTACAGATCAACGTCGATCCCAGCCGCGCGCAGCCTCTCAGCGGCAAACAACCCCGCCGGGCCGCCGCCGATGACGGCGACGCGGCGCGGCGGGCGTACTTCACTGCTGGACATTGAGCAGCTCGACATCGAACACCAGCGATGAACCCGCCGGGATCGGGCCGACCTGGCGGTCGCCATAGCCGAATTCCGGCGGAATCATCAGCGTGCGCTTGCCTCCGACCTTCATGCCGGCCACGCCTTCATCCCAACCGCGGATGACCTGGCCGGCGCCCAGCGTGAAGGTGAACGGCTCGCCGCGTTCGACCGAACTGTCGAAGGTCTTGCCGTGCTTGTTGTCGGCGCGCTCGTCGTAGATCCAGCCGGTGTAATGCACGCTGACCTTCTGGCCCGGCACGGCCTCGGCGCCGGTGCCGGGCTGGGTATCGATGCGCTCGAAAGCGGCGATGGTGCCTCCCGGGGGCGGGCCAGGCGGTTCCGACGAGCAACCAACGGCGGCGAGGGACAGCAGCAGGGGAAGCAGCAGGCGGCGCATCGGCGTCTCCGTTGGTGATGAGTCAAGGGCGGCAAGGTTAGCGCATCGGCGCCGGGTATCATGGGCACATGGCAAAACTCCTGCTCAATCTGCGCAATGTCGGCAACGACGAATATGCCGATGTCTGCACGCTGCTCGACCAGCATGGCATCGCCTGGTACCGCACCGAACCCAGCCCCTGGGGCATCTCCAATGGTGGCCTGTGGCTGCGCGAGGATACCGACCAGCCGCGTGCCAAGGCGCTGATGGCCGAGTACCAGGCGGCCCGCGGCGTACGGGTACGCGCCGAGCGCGAGCAGGCCCTGCGCGATGGTACTGCCGAGACCTTTGGCAGCCTGTTCCGGCGTCGCCCTGGGTTCGTGGTGCTGGTGCTGCTGGGGATGGCGGTGGCGGCGGCATTGGTGCTGTTGCCGTTCATGCTGCTGCGGGGGTAGGGGTGTTCGGCCGGGTTGCACCCGGCACCCGCAGAGGCATTCAAGCAACATCACAAGCGGCTTTCCGTGGGATGGCGGGGCAGTGTGGGCTTGCGGGGCCGCCGTGAACCCGTCCATGGGGGCTTGGTCGCCGCATCCATGCGGCTCACACCCCGCAAACCCACACTGCCCCGCCTTCGACAGTTTCCGGCGTCTGTAGATCCACGCCATGCGTGGATGAACGGTGGAGGCTGATACGGGGGCGGTCAGGCGGTAAAATGGCGGGATGATCGCCAATACCGCTGCTTATCATTTCGCCGTCATCGACGCTCCGCAGGCCCTGTGTGACCAGCTGCAGGCGCGTGCCGAGGCGTCCGGCCTGCAGGGCACGATCCTGGTGGCGGGCGAGGGGCTGAACCTGTTCCTGGCGGGGGCACCGTCTGCTATCGATGGCTTCTACGCGGAACTGCGTGCAGATGCGCGCTTCGCCGACATGCGGGTCAAGACCAGCTTCAGCGAGCACCAGCCGTTCGCGCGGCTGAAGGCCAAGGTCAAGGACGAGATCATCAGCTTCCGCCGGGACGATGGCCAGCCGCTGGACTACCCGCGCGCGCCGGCGATCGATCCCGCCACCGTGCAGCGCTGGCTGCGGCAGGGGCACGATGATGCCGGCAAGCCGGTAGTGATGCTCGATACGCGCAATCTGCAGGAGATCGAGTACGGCACCTTCAAGGATGCGCTGGTTCTGCCCATCCACAAGTTCACCGATCTGCCTGAAGCACTGGCGCCTCATCGCGAGGCACTGAAGGACAGCACTGTGGTCAGTTTCTGCACCGGCGGCATCCGTTGCGAGAAGGCAGCGCTGTGGATGCTCAACGACGGCATGGACAACGTGCTGCAGCTCGATGGTGGCATCCTCGGCTACTTCGAGGAAGTGGGCGGCGAGGGCTACGAAGGCCGCTGTTTCGTGTTCGACGAACGCGTGGCGCTGGATGCCGAACTGAAGCCGCTGGTGGACGAACCGCTGGCTGCGCCGCGCCCCAGCGCGTTCTGACCCGCCTTGTGTAGAGCCGAGCCCACGCTCGGCTGCTGTGCACCGGGGAAATGCAGCCGAGCGTGGGCTCGGCTCTACACAGTCCGGTGGCGCTGAATCCGTCCCACAGGAATCAGCGTCCCGCTACCGGCACTGGCCGCCGGGGCGGGGCGACCCCATCAACAGGGGATCCTGTGACGGAAAACCGCCTGATGATCCCATTGTCGATCCTCGACCTGGCCCCGGTCTGCGAGGGCAGCGATACCACTGCCGCCTTCGCCAACATGCTCGAGCTGGCCCAGCATGCCGATGCGCTGGGCTACCGCCGCTATTGGTTGGCCGAACACCACAACATGCCTGGCATCGCCAGTGCCGCTACCGCGGTGCTGATCGGCCATGTCGCCGGTGGTACGAAACGCATTCGTGTCGGCGCCGGCGGCATCATGCTGCCCAACCACGCGCCGCTGCAGGTGGCCGAGCAGTTCGGCACCCTGGCCTCGCTGTACCCGGATCGCATCGACCTGGGCCTGGGTCGTGCACCGGGTACCGACCAGCCGACGGCGCGCGCCCTGCGCCGCTATTTCGACAGCGCCGACCAGTTCCCGCAGGACGTGCGCGAGCTGCTGCACTACTTCGAACCGGTGCAGCCCGGCCAAGCGGTGCAGGCGGTACCGGGTGGCGGCCTGCGGGTGCCGACCTGGATCCTCGGTTCCAGCCTGTTCGGCGCGCGCATGGCCGCCTCGATGGGCCTGCCGTACGCCTTCGCCTCGCACTTCGCGCCCGATTCCATGGACGAAGCGCTGGCGGTGTATCGCCGCGAATTCCGCCCTTCGGCCACGCTCAAGCAACCGCACGCGATGCTGGCGTTGAACGTGGTGGCCAGTGACAGCGAGGCCGAATCGCGCCGGCTGTTCACCAGCCAGCAACAGAGCTTCGTCAATCTGCGGCGCGGCCGTCCGGGCAAGATCCCGGCGCCGATCGATGACATCGAATCGTTCTGGGAACCGCACGAGAAGCTGGGCGTGGAGCGGGCGCTGGCGTGCACCGTGCTGGGTGATCCGCAGCAGGTGGCCGACGGCATTGCAGCGTTCGTTGAACGCCACCAGCCCGACGAACTGATGCTTACCGCCAACCTGTACGACCACCGCGCGCGTCTGCGCTCGTTCGAGCTGGCGATGCACGCCTGGCACGCCCGCCACGCGGGCTGAACAATTGCGTCACGGCAATTTGCGGCGCAGGCGCGTCTGATGGGGACTCACACCTCCGGAGTCCCCCATGGACCAGTCCCGTACCGAACACATTGCCCAGCTGGCCGAACTGATCAAGGACGTGGAGGTGGCGATGTTCACCACCCGCGGTGTCGACGGGCGTCTCTACAGCCGCCCGCTCGGCACCCAGCAGGTCGCCTTCGATGGTGATCTGTGGTTTGCCACCGCTGCCGACAGCCCGAAGGTGGCGGAGATCGCGCTCGACCCGCGGGTCAACGTGGCCTATGCCTCACCGTCGAAGAATACGTATGTCTCGGTGGCGGGTGTGGCGCGCATTGTCGATGACCGCGCCAAGGTCGAAGAGCTTTGGTCGCCGGCGATGAAGCTGTTCTTTCCCGGTGGTCCCGATGATCCGAAATTGCGGTTGATCCGCGTGCGTGCGGAGACCGCCGAATACTGGGACGGTCCGGGCACGCTGCTGGGCTCGGCCCTTAGTTTCGTGTTGTCGGCCGTGCAGGATGAGCCGGCACAGTTGGGCGACAACGGCTTCATCGACCTGCGTTGAGGTGCCGCATCCACGCATGGCGTGGATCTACTGGGTTCAAGGTAGATCCGCGTCAGTCGTGGATGCGCGCGATCCGAAGTAGATCCACGCCATGCGTGGATGCACCCGGTCCGAAGTAGATCCACGCCATGCGTGGATGCAAGTGATTCGAAGTAGATCCACGCCATGCGTGGATGCAAGTGATTCGAAGTAGATCCACGCCATGCGTGGATGCAAGTGATCCAAAGTAGATCCACGCCATGCGTGGATGCACCCGGTCCGAAGTAGATCCACGCCATGCGTGGATGGGAATCGCGCGGTAATTGCCTGCGCTCAGAACCAGCGCTGGAACAGTTCGACGGTGTAACCCACCAGTTGCCCGGAACTGAAACCAAAGAACGCGATCGCCACCACTGCAGCCACCCAGTTGAACAACATCAGCGCACCGTCGCGCTCGAGCAGCGCCAGCGCGAACAGCAGCAACTGGAAACCGAACAGGTAGTTGGTGAACGGGATCGGCAGCGACAGCAGCAGGCCGAGCAGCACCAGCAGCAGGCCGCTGAAGGCGTGGGCCGGGGCAGGCGTCAGCAGCTGTGGCATGCGCGGCTTGAGCATGCGGTCGAGCCGGCGCAGGGCACCGTCGATGCGGTCCAGGAACCGGTGCATGGTGCCGCGCTTGGGCCCGCGACGGGCGATGAACCCAGGCATCCAGGGCCGGCGCATGCAGAACAGCATCTGCAGGCCGATCAGGATCACCAGCGGCCCGCTGACCGCACCGCCCAGCCCCGGGATGGGGATGAAGGCGGGCAGGATGGCGACGAACAGGAACACACCGAAGGCACTCTGCTGCAGGTCCTGCAGGATCTGCCCCAGCTTCATGTGCTGGGCGGGGTCACCGAAGGCGAACATCGCCAGCAGGGTGCGGATGCCCTCGTTGCGGTACTCCGGCGGCGCAGCGCCGGGGCCGGACTCAGGCGGTGAGCTCATCGGCCTGCTCGTCGGACAGGGTGCGAAGCAGCAGCTTGTCCACGCGCGCACCGTCCAGATCGACCACCTCGAAGCGCCAGCCGGCCCAGTCGAAGTACTCGCCCGCGTGCGGGATGCGGCCGAAGAAGTGGATGCACATGCCGGCCAGGGTGTAGTAATCGCCATCCTCGGCGTCGGGCAGGTCGTTGCTGCCGATCAGCTCGCGCAGATCCTCGATCGGCAGCGAGCCGTCCACCAGCAGCGAACCGTCTTCACGGGTCACCACCAGCGCGTCTTCGTCGGCATTCTCCGTCGCCTGCAGGCGGCCGACCACTGCGCCCATCAGGTCACTGATGGTCACCAGGCCCTGGATCTCGCCGTACTCGTCCACCACCAGCGCCATCGACTGCTGTTCTTCGCGGAAGATCTCCAGCAGCTTCATCGCATGGGTGGATTCAGAGACGTACAGCGGCTCGCGCAGGGTCTGGAACAGCGCGTTGTCGCCGCGCGCCATGCGCGTGGCCAGCGATTTCAGCTCAAGCACGCCGACCACGTCCATGTCGTTGTCGCGGTACACCGGGTACCGCGAGAACTCGTGCTCGGCCATGATCTCCAGGTTCTTGTCCAGGCCACCCAGTGTGTCCAGCCAGGCGATCCGGTTGCGCGGGGTCATCAGGCTGTCGGCGGTACGGTCGCCCAGGCGCATCACGCGGTTCATCATGTCGCGTTCGTGGCTGTCGATCACGCCGGCCTCGTGGCTCTCGGCCACCAGCATGCGGATCTCTTCTTCGGTGACCGACGCGACCTCGTCCTTGCCCAGGCCGAACAGGCGCAGTACCAGCTGGGTGGTCTTTGACAGCAGCCAGACGAAGGGGAAGGCCAGCTTGGCCAGCCAGCTCATCGGCAGCGCCACCAGTCCGGCGATGTCCTCTGAACGGGTCAGGGCCAGGCGCTTGGGTACCAGTTCGCCGAAGATCAGCGTGATGAAGGTGATGAAGGTGACCGCCAGCGCCTTGCCAACGGCACCGGCATAGGCGAAGCCCGGCATCAGCCCCTGGATCCAGCCGCCGATGGCCTCGCCCAGTGCTTCGCCGCCGAGGAAGCCGGTCAGCACGCCGATCACGGTGATGCCGATCTGTACGGTGGACAGGAACGCTTCCGGCTTCTCCGACAGCTCCAGCGCCTTGGCCGCGCGCTTGGAGGTGCCGGCCAGCTGCTTCAGCCGGCTCTTGCGCGAGGTCATGACCGACATCTCGGACATGGCAAAGAAGCCGTTCAACAGAACGAGCGCGAAGACAATCAGGATCATTTCAAACACGGGCATCGTCCCCGGTTGGTGACAGGGAGGGCGGGTGCTTGCGATGGCGGCAGGCGCTCAGGAACAGGGTCCGGCGCGGCGCTGGGGGATAAGGGTCGTCGTCCATAAGGTGCGCCCGAAGGCGCGCTGGCATCTTAGCAAAGGGCCGTGGCTGGGTGGCAAATGCCTGTTCAGTTTTGGGCCTCCCGGCCCCGAAAAGGGGGCAGGGATACCCGTGATGGTCATCTAGCCGTCATAATTCGCACTGGTGCCGTCCTTCCCGCGACGGCTGACAGGTTTCTCAATGTTCTCTCTGCAGACCATTTTCGGTTCCGGCAAACAGTTCTACACCCTGCTTGATGAGGCTGCCGTCGCGGCTTCCGATGCCGCCAAGGCACTGCATTCGATGCTGCGCGACGCCGATCGCCAGCCCGCCCTGGATGCCTTCAAGCTGGCCCGACTGCGCGAACGCGCGGCCTCGGACAAGATCAGCCAGGCGCTGGTGGACAGCTTCATGACCCCGATCGAGCGCGAAGACATCGAAGCGCTGGGCTCGGCCCTGTACAAGATTCCCAAGCAGATCGAGAAGTTCGCCGATCGCTATTCGCTGGCCACGACCCACCTGGAGCACATCGACTTCGCGCCCCGCGCGGCGATGCTCGAGCAGGCCGCTGGCGTGGTGGTGGAGATGGTCGCCGACCTGCGCCACATGAACCTGGACCGGATGACCGCGCTCAACGAGCGCCTGCGTTCGCTGGAAAACGAGGCCGACCGCCTGATGCTCGAGCTGTACCGCGACATCTACTCCGGTCGCTTGGACAACCTGCAGATGTTCCTGCTGAAGGAATTCTTCGAGATCCTGGAAAAGGCCATCGACCGCTGCCGCGAAGCCGGCGTGGTGGCCTACCAGATCGTGTTGAAGAACAGCTGACGGACGCCACAGCATGCTGACCCTCGTTCTGGTGGTGATCCTGGCCGCGCTCGTTTTCGAGTTCATCAACGGCTTCCACGACACCGCCAACTCCATCGCCACCGTGGTGGCGACCAAGGTGCTCTCGCCCGGTTGGGCGGTGATGCTCGCCGCGTTCATGAACCTGCTGGGTGCGCTGACCGGCACCGCCGTGGCCCTGACCATCGCGTCGGGCCTGCTCAACACCAACGTGGTCGATGTGACCCCGCAGGTGATCCTGTGCGCGCTGCTCGGCGGCATCATCTGGAACCTGATCACGTGGTGGAAGGGCCTGCCGTCCTCGTCCTCGCACGCGCTGATCGGCGGCCTGTGTGGTGCCGGCCTGGCCGCAGCCCACAACAACTGGGATGCGCTGATCTGGTCGGAACGCTTCGGCAGCTGGGCGCAGAACAAGGGCCTGCTGTGGAAGGTGTTCGTGCCGATGATCACCTCGCCGATTGCCGGCTTCCTGCTCGGCATCGTGGTGATGGTGCTGCTGTGGGCGCTGATCGCCGGCCTGGCCAAGATCGGCGGCGCGATCGGCCGACTGGCGCGCCCGCGCATCGTCAATGCGTTCTTCGGCAAGGCGCAGATCGCCTCGGCGGCCTACATGGGCTTCGCCCACGGCCACAACGATGCGCAGAAGACCATGGGCATCATCGCGATGACCCTGATCGGGGCCGAAGCGACCGGTGCGTTGAACGACCTGCCGTCGTGGCTGGCCTTCATGCATCCGGACGCGCACGCCGGTGATGGCATCGCCATGTGGATCGTGCTGACCTGCGCCGTGGTGATGGCCGCCGGTACCGCCTCGGGCGGCTGGAAGATCATCAAGACCCTGGGCCACAAGATGGTCAAGCTGCATCCGATCCACGGTTTCGCCGCGGAAACCAGCTCGGCCACCGTGCTGACCGTGGCTGCCCACTTCGGCATGCCGGTGTCGACCACCCACAGTATCTCGACCGCGATCATGGGCGTCGGCTTCGCCAAGAACCCGCGTTCGCTGCGCCTGGGCGTGATCGAGCGCATCGTCTGGGCCTGGATCCTGACCATCCCGGCGGCAGGCGGCTGCGCCTACCTGATCCTGAAGCTGTTCGAGCTGTTCGGCTGGGCCTGAAGCCCGAGGCATTGGGGTCAGAGCCCTTTCCCTACGGGAAAAGGATCTGACCCCGGCAAATCAAAAAGCCCGCCGGATTCCGGCGGGCTTTTTTCATGGCAGATCATTTCCCCGTATCCACGCATGGCGTGGATCTACTGCAGGTCGCGTGAACCTGTCAGCGACGGGGTGGGGTGGGTGTGCAGGACCGTTGGCGCCATGGATGGCGCCATCGAGCCCCCAAGGACGGGTTCACGGCGTGTCCTGCACACCCACCCCATCCCGCCGCCCTCCAGAGGCCGAGCCTTTGCCGTTGCTCTGGCCTCTGCGAGTGCCGGGCCGCAGGCCCGGCCCACACACCCCTCAATTACGCTGGAACAGCGCCTGCACATCCCTGCGGAACGCCGCCTGGCTGTCAGCCCTGCTGTAGAACATGTGCCCGCCTGGATAGCTGCGCACCTGCACGCGGTCCGGATTGCTGCCCATCGTCGGCATCTGGTCCACCGTCAGGATCGAGCCCATGAACGGGCACGACAGGTCATTCCAGCCATGCACGATCAGCACCTGCAGATGCGGGTCGATCGCCACCGCCTGGCGCAGCTGGGTCACTGCACCCTCGCGCAGGTCGCCATTGCGATCCCACAGACGGTTCACGTCGTAGTTCAGCGCCTGGTAGCGCGCATCCACCTTCCAGCCGACCTCGCGGGTGACGAAGTCGACCATCGCCGTGGTGGTCGGCGCGATGATGCTGTCCAGCAGCGGATCGTTGGCGCGCTGCTCCGGATCGTTCGGGAACGGATCGAATGCCGTGACGTTGGAGTCGTAGCGGCTGCCCAGCGTGCCCTTGTCGCGGAACACCTCGCGCAGGTAGGCCTGGGTTTCCAGGCGACCGCCAGCGCGGCGCACGAACTGCGGGTCAAGGCCGGTCAACTCGGCCACCCGGCGCAGCATCGCCTCGGTCGCCTGCGGATCACTGCGGCCCTTCATCAACGCAGTGGCGTAGTCGCCGCGGGTGTACTCGACCACCTCGCGCATCGCCGCGTCGGTCAGTTTGCCCTGGCGCTCCAGGTGCGCGGCCGCGATCGAGGGCAGGGTCTGCATCCACGCCATCGGCGAAACATCGGCGTTGTCTTCCAGGGTCGGGCTCAGGTACGGCGACACCAGCACCAGGCCGTTCATCGCCACGCCCAGGCGGGTCTGCAGGAAGTGGGTGATGCGCGGGCCGCGATAGCCGCCATAGCTCTCGCCGGTCAGGTACTTGCGCGCGCCCATGCGCTGGTTGCGCAGCAGCCAGTCGTAGATCGAGCGCGACAGGTACTCGATGTCGGCGCTGGGGTTGTACAGCTGCTTCTTCGCTTCGTCATCGCCGATGCGGGCGCGGCTGAAGCCGGTTCCTACCGGATCGATGAACACCAGGTCGGTGAAATCCAGCCAGGTGCCAGGATTGTCGTGCAGCTTCGCCGGCGCCGATGCGCTGTCGCCTTCCGAACCGAAGGTCACCACCTTCGGGCCGATGGCGCCCAGGTTGAGGTACACCGACGACGCGCCGGGGCCGCCATTGAGCGCGAAGGTCACCGGCCGGTCCTTGCCCGGCATGGTGTAGGCGGTGAACACCACATCGGCGATCACCTTGCCCTTCGCATCGCGTACCGGCAGCGTGCCGACGGTGGCGGTGTAGTCGAGGGTGCGGCCCGCCAGGCGCATGCTCTGGCGAGCCGACGCATCGGCCGGCAGCGGAGCGGCCTCGGTCTTTTCTTCTTTCGTTTCGGAGGCGCTGTCAGCAGCAGGAGCGGCCAGTACGCAGACAGGGGCGATCAGCAGGCCGACGCAGAGCGCGGCAGAGTGCAGCAGGAACTTCATGGCACCGGAACGGCAGCGGAAGGGACCCCGATGCTAGGACGGGGTGTCGCCTGCCGTATGTGTCCAAAGGCATGGGCCGGCGTTGCGGCCTGATCCGGTCAAGCCGAGGTGGCAGCTGGCGCAGCGTCGTCGGCCAGCAGCCCATACACGGCCGAGTCCGCCAGTTCACCGCGGATACGCCAGCGCTGCCGCAGCAGGCCTTCGCGGTGGAAACCCAGGCGTTCGAGCACATGTGCCGAGGCCTCGTTGCGTGGATCGATCTCGGCTTCCACCCGATGCAGTTGCAGGGTGTTGAACAGATAGGCCAGCACCCGCTGCAGCGCTTCATGCATGTAGCCGTGGCCCTGCCTGCCAGGTGCAAGCAGATAGCCTATTTCGGCGCGGGCGGCGTCGCGATCCAGCGCAAACACCACGCAGATGCCCAGCAGCGGGCCGTCCACCGATTCGCGCAGGGCCAGCTTCAACTGCGTGCCGGTAGCCTGTGCGGCCAGGTCGTCGTCGATCTGCGCACGTGCTTCGGCGGGGCGCGTCCATGCCGGGTGGTTCCACCAGTGCATCACGTCCGGGTCGGACTGCAGGGCGAACAGGGCCGCGGCGTCATCGCGGCGGATGGGACTCAGCACCAGGCGCGCGCTGTGCAGCGGCAGCCCGGGAAACAGCAGCGAGTTGGCGGGCAATGGGGTCGTCCACGCGGATGAGCGCGCATTATGGACCCGCAGGGTTTGCCGATGGGGGCGTGATGTCTGTAGAGCCGAGCCGATGCTCGGCTGCCCGGCACGGCGCGAAATGCAGCCGAGCGTGGGCTCGGCTCTACAGGAGGGCCGCGAGCGTCAGGCTTCCAGCGAAGCCAGATCGCCCTTGCTCTCCAGCCAGCCCTTGCGATCCGACGCGCGCTTCTTGGCCAGCAGCATGTCCATCAGCGAGCTTGTCTGCTCGCGATCGTCGACGGTCAGCTGCACCAGGCGACGGGTGTCCGGGTGGATGGTGGATTCACGCAGCTGCGGCGGATTCATCTCGCCCAGGCCCTTGAAGCGGGTCACGTTGATGGCGCCCTTGATCTTCTCGCGTTCGATCTTGTCCAGCATCGAGCGCTTCTCTTCCTCATCCAGGGCGTAGAACACCTGCTTGCCCACGTCGATGCGGAACAGCGGCGGCATCGCCACGAACACGTGGCCGGCATCGACCAGCGCCGGGAAGTGCTTCAGGAACAGTGCGGTCAGCAGGGTGGCGATATGCAGGCCATCCGAGTCGGCGTCGGCCAGGATCACCACCTTGCCGTAGCGCAGGCCGGTGATGTCATCCTTGCCCGGGTCGCAGCCGATGGCCACTGCCAGGTTGTGTACTTCCTCCGAGGCCAGCACGCTGTTGGAGGACACTTCCCAGGTATTGAGGATCTTGCCGCGCAGTGGCAGGATCGCCTGGAAATCCTTGTCGCGGGCCTGCTTGGCGCTGCCGCCTGCCGAGTCGCCCTCGACCAGGAACAACTCGGTGCGCGACAGGTCCTGGCTGATGCAGTCGGCCAGCTTGCCGGGCAGGGCAGGGCCCTGGGTGACCTTCTTGCGGACAACCAGCTTCTCGGTCTTCAGGCGCGCGCTGGCGCGCTCGATGGCGATCTGCGCGATCTTTTCGCCCAGCTCCACGTTCTGGTTCAGCAGCAGGCTGAACGCATCGTGCGCGGCGCCTTCGACGAAACCTGCGGCCTGGCGCGAAGACAGGCGTTCCTTGGTCTGGCCGCTGAACTGCGGGTCGGTCATCTTCAGCGACAGCACGAACGACACGCGGTCCCACACGTCTTCCGGGGCCAGCTTGACGCCACGCGGCAGCAGGTTGCGGAAGTCGCAGAACTCGCGCAGCGCTTCGGTCAGGCCGGTGCGCAGGCCATTGGCGTGGGTGCCGTGCTGCGCGGTCGGGATCAGGTTGACGTAGCTTTCCTGCACCAGTTCGCCTTCCGGCAGCCAGGCCACGGCCCAGTCCACGATCTCGGTGTCTTTCTTCAGGTTGCCGACGAACAGATCGGCCGGCAGCGACTCGCGATCGCCCAGCTCCATCTTCAGGTAGTCGCGCAGGCCGTCTTCGTAATACCAGGTATCGACTTCACCGGTGGCTTCGTCGGTCAGCTTGACGGTCAGGCCCGGGCACAGCACGGCCTTGGCGCGCAGCAGGTGCTTGAGCGCACGCACCGCGAACTTGGGCGTATCGAAGTACTTCGGGTCCGGCCAGAAACGCAGGCGCGTACCGGTGTTCTTCTTGCCGACGGTGCCGACCACTTCCAGCGGCGAGGCGCGGTCGCCGTTGCGGAAGGTGATGCGGTGTTCGGCACCTTCGCGCTTGATGTGGATTTCCACCAGGGTCGACAGCGCATTGACCACGCTGACGCCGACGCCATGCAGGCCGCCGGAGAAGGTGTAGTTGTTGTTGTTGAACTTGCCGCCGGCATGCAGGCGGGTAAGGATCAGCTCGACGCCCGGGATCTTCTCTTCCGGATGGATGTCCACCGGCATGCCGCGGCCGTCATCGCTGACCTCCACGCTGCCGTCCTTGAACAGGGTGATCTCGATCGAGCGGGCATGGCCTGCGAGGGCCTCGTCCACCGAGTTGTCGATCACTTCCTGCGCCAGGTGGTTCGGGCGCGCGGTGTCGGTATACATGCCGGGGCGGCGCTTGACCGGGTCAAGGCCGGACAGGACTTCAATATCGGCGGCGTTATAGCGGGCGTTCATCTGTCTTCGAAAGCGTGGAGCGACGGGCAAGTGTGCGGTCTGGACCGGGAATTTGCACGCCTGCGGTTCAGCCTCGTTGGCGGGGAGGGGGTAAAATGGCAACCGCTGGAACCGAACACCGGCGCCCCCCATATCCGAGCCATACCGCGAGGAGGACTCCATGAAGAAGTTGCTGACCATTGCGATCCTGGCTGCCGCCGCTGTTGCAGTGCCGATGGTGCTGGCGCAGAACGCCGGCCAGCCTGCTCCGCAGCAGGGTGACCAGGCCGACAAGGCGCAGTCCGAAGCCGACGCCAAGGCCAAGCGCCGCGCGCAGGCCAATGCCGAGATGAAGGCCAAGGGCCAGCCGGTGCCGCAGCAGGAAGAAGAGGAAGAGGCACGCAAGAAGAAGTAATTCTTCTGCCCCTCCGAAGCCCTTGCCACAAGGGTTTCACCCTTGAACGCCCCGCCCAGCGGGGCGTTTCTTTTTGCCGATGGCGTCATCTGCCCCTTGGGTTGGCGGCCATCTATCTGTAAACTATGGCTTTCCGGGAGTAAGTGCGTGTCCACCATTTGCGAATGGGCTGGCACGGCCAAGCGTGGCCTCCAGCAAAGCGGGTCGCAGGTGACGGTCGAAGTGACCGGCACGGCCGCCCCGACCTCGCAGGGTGGTTCCCCGTTGGCGCCTGGCGCTGGCCGGGCCCGCACCTCCCTCGCTGCTCCAGCGAACCGGAAAACCCCCTTTCTGCTCCACGCCCGCCCCCCGGGCAGGCGTGGCGCTGCCGTTTTCCATTTCCAGACAGGATGCTTGCAGCCATGACTCCCTTGATTTTCGTAACCGGCGGCGTGGTGTCCTCGCTCGGCAAAGGTATTGCCGCCGCGTCACTGGCCGCCATTCTCGAAGCGCGTGGCCTGAAGGTCACGATGATGAAGCTCGATCCGTACATCAACGTCGACCCGGGCACCATGAGCCCGTTCCAGCACGGTGAGGTGTATGTCACCGACGACGGCGCCGAAACCGATCTCGACCTGGGCCACTACGAGCGTTTCGTGCGCACCCGCCTGAGCCGCAAGAACTCGGTCACCACCGGTCGCATCTACGAAGAGGTGATCCGCAAGGAGCGCCGCGGCGACTACCTGGGCGCGACCGTGCAGGTCATTCCGCACATCACCGATGAGATCCGTCGCTGCATGGACGAAGCCACCGAGGGCTTCGACGTGGCCCTTGTGGAGATCGGTGGCACCGTCGGTGACATCGAGTCGCTGCCGTTCCTGGAGGCGATCCGCCAGGTGCGCACCGAGCGTGGCCCGGAAAAGGCACTGTTCATGCACCTCACCCTGGTGCCGTACATCGCCGCCGCGGGTGAACTGAAGACCAAGCCGACCCAGCACTCGGTGAAGGAACTGCGCTCGATCGGCATCCAGCCGGATGTGCTGCTGTGCCGCTCGGAACAGCCGGTGCCGGATTCGGAGCGTCGCAAGATCGCCCAGTTCACCAACGTCTCCGAGCGCGCGGTGATCAGCGTGCCCGACGTCGATGTGCTGTACCGCATTCCGATGGGCCTGCACGCACAGGGCCTGGACGAGATCGTCATCAACCAGCTGAAGCTGGCCGACAAGGCCGGCCCGGCCGACCTTTCGATGTGGGAAGACGCCGTCGATGCCACCCTGCATCCGCTGGATGCGGTGACCATCGCGGTGGTTGGCAAGTACATCGACCACCAGGACGCCTACAAGTCGGTCGGCGAGGCGCTCAAGCACGGTGGCCTGCGCCAGCGCACCAAGGTCACCCTGAAGTGGCTGGAAGCGCAGGACCTGGAAGGCAGCGACATGTCCGCGCTGGCTGATGTCGACGGCATCCTGGTGCCGGGTGGTTTCGGCGACCGTGGCTTCGAAGGCAAGGTCCTCACCTCGCAGTACGCCCGTGAGCAGAAGGTGCCGTACTTCGGCATCTGCTACGGCATGCAGGCTGCCGTGGTCGACTACGCGCGCCACGTGGTGGGCCTGGAAGACGCCAACAGCACCGAGAACGATCGCCAGTCGCCTAACCCGGTGATCGGCCTGATCACCGAGTGGCGCACCGCCACCGGCGACGTGGAAAAGCGTGACGACAAGAGCGACCTGGGCGGCACCATGCGCCTGGGCCTGCAGGAGCAGCGCCTGAAGCCGGGCACGCTGGCCCGCGAGCTGTACGGCAAGGACGTGGTCGCCGAGCGTCACCGCCACCGTTACGAGTTCAACAACCGCTACCGCACCCAGCTGGAAGACGCGGGCCTGGTGATCGCCGGCAAGTCGATGGATGACACTCTGGTGGAAGTGGTTGAGCTGCCGCGCGACCAGCATCCGTGGTTCCTGGCCTGCCAGGCGCACCCGGAATTCCTGTCCACCCCGCGTGATGGCCACCCGCTGTTCATCGGCTTCATCCGTGCCGCGCGCGAGCGCAAGGCCGGTGGCAAGCTGCTGCAGGAAGTGCGCGCCTGACTTGTCATGGGGGCCGCCGGCCCCCATCTTGCTCGCTTCAACCCCAGCGCACCGGCACTGCCGGTGTAGCGGACAACAAGGAAACGCCATGAAACTGTGTGGATTCGAGGTCGGGCTGGACCAGCCCCTGTTCCTGATCGCCGGCCCCTGCGTGATCGAGTCGATGCAGCTGCAGCTGGATACCGCCGGCAAGCTGAAGGAAGTGACCGACAAGCTCGGTGTGAACTTCATCTTCAAGTCCAGCTTCGACAAGGCAAACCGCACCTCCGGCACGGCCTTCCGTGGCCCGGGCATGGAAGAGGGCCTGAAGGTGCTGGCCGAGGTCAAGAAGCAGATCGGCGTGCCGGTGCTGACCGACGTGCACGAGTACACCCCGATGGACGAAGTGGCCTCGGTGGTGGACGTGCTGCAGACCCCGGCGTTCCTGGTCCGCCAGACCGACTTCATCCGCAAGGTGTGCTCGGCCGGCAAGCCGGTCAACATCAAGAAGGGCCAGTTCCTGGCGCCGTGGGACATGAAGCCCGTTGTCGAGAAGGCCAAGGCCACCGGCAACGAGCAGATCATGGTCTGCGAGCGTGGCGCCAGCTTCGGCTACAACAACCTGGTCAGCGACATGCGTTCGCTGGCGGTGATGCGCGATACCGGCTGCCCGGTGGTGTTCGATGCCACCCATTCGGTACAGCTGCCGGGCGGGCAGGGCACCAGTTCCGGCGGCCAGCGCGAGCATGTGCCGGTACTGGCTCGCGCCGCGGTTGCCGTGGGCATCTCCGGCCTGTTCGCCGAGACCCATCCGGACCCGTCCAAGGCGTTGTCCGATGGCCCCAATGCGTGGCCGCTGGATCAGATGGAAGCCCTGCTCGAGACCCTGATGGAGCTTGACGCGGTGACCAAGAAGCACGGCTTCTCGCGCTTCGCGTGAGTCAGCACCCGCAGGCGGCGCTGGAGATCCAGCGTCGTCGCCGGCACTGGCGGCAGTGGCCGTGGGGCCCGATTGCACTCGGTCTGGCCTTGCTTTCGGTATCCGGCGTATTCGCCATCGGCATGCTGTTCGGTGCCGGTATGCGTCCGTCCAGTGCGGGCGGTCCGGTAGTGAACCTGCTGCCTTTCGTCATCGCGCTGGCGGTGGCCGAAGTGCTGATCATTTCCGCAGGGCTTTTCGCCGCGGTGCTCGGCTGGCGCCTGAACCGGGGCAGGGTCACCGCTGCACTGGCGATGGTCCTGCTGTCGCTGTGGGTGGGCATCCTGCTGCACGATCTGCTTTGATGAATACGACGCCTGAACCCTCGCGCAGTCGCCCCTGGGGCCTGATCGCCCTGTTGCTGTCGGTGCTCGCCTGGGGCGCGTTGCTGCTGGGCGTGCTGGCCTTCGCCGCCAGCTTCCGGCCGCCGGGGGATGGCAACAACGGCGTGCAGGCTGTGCAGTACTGGATGCTGGGCGCATTGGTCACGCTGGTGCTGTCTTTCGTGGGCAGCCTGGGCGCGATGGTGATGGCCTGGCGACGGGGACGCGGGCCGGTATGCGCGGCCATTGCCGGTGCGCTGCTGGTGATGCTGGTGTCGCTGGTGATGATCGTGATCGGGTCCAGCTGGGGCTGATGCCGCTCAGGCCATTTGGCAAGTGAGGGGTAGCCGGGGATAATCACGCGGCATTCGTTTTTGTCGCCCCCTCTCCATACAGGTAACCGGCCCGACCATGAGTACGATCCGCAGCATCCATGCCCGTGAAATCCTCGACAGCCGTGGCAACCCCACGCTGGAAGCCGAAGTCACCCTGGAGGACGGTTCGTTCGGTCGCGCCGCGGTTCCCTCCGGCGCATCGACCGGCACCAAGGAAGCGGTGGAGCTGCGTGACGGCGACAAGACCCGTTACCTCGGCAAGGGCGTGCGCAAGGCCGTCGACAACGTCAACGGCGCCATCGCCAACGCACTGAAGGGCTTCGAGGCCACCGACCAGGCCGGCCTGGACCGTCGCCTGATCGATCTGGATGGCACCGAGAACAAGGGCCGCCTGGGCGCCAACGCACTGCTGGGTGTTTCCATGGCCGCCGCGCACGCCGCCGCTGCCTCCAGCAAGCAGGCACTGTGGCAGTACCTGGCCAGCAAGACCGGCGCGACCCCGTCGCTGCCGGTGCCGATGATGAACATCATCAACGGCGGCGCGCACGCCGACAACAACGTCGATTTCCAGGAATTCATGGTGCTGCCGGTCGGCTTCACCTCGTTCTCCGAAGCGCTGCGTGCCGGCACCGAAATCTTCCATTCGCTGAAGTCGGTGCTGAAGGGCCACGGCCTGAGCACGGCGGTGGGCGACGAAGGCGGCTTCGCGCCGGACTTCCGCAGCAACGTCGAAGCGCTGGACACCATCCTTGAAGCCATCGGCAAGGCCGGCTACACCGCCGGTGAAGACGTGCTGCTGGGCCTGGACGTGGCCTCCAGCGAGTTCTTCGAGAACGGCAAGTACAACCTGGTCGGCGAGAACAAGCGCCTGACCTCCGAGCAGTTCGTCGACTTCCTCGCCGACTGGGCCGCGCAGTACCCGATCATCACCATCGAAGACGGCCTGGCCGAGAACGACTGGGCGGGCTGGAAGCTGCTGACCGATCGCATCGGCAAGAAGGTGCAGCTGGTCGGCGACGATCTGTTCGTCACCAATCCGAAGATCTTCCAGGAAGGCATCGATTCGGGCACCGCCAACGCGATCCTGATCAAGGTCAACCAGATCGGCACCCTCAGCGAAACCCTCGAAGCGATCGCCATGGCCGACCGTGCCGGTTACGCCGCCGTGGTCTCGCACCGTTCGGGTGAAACCGAAGACACCACCATCGCCGATATCTCGGTGGCCACCACTGCCACCCAGATCAAGACCGGCTCGCTGTGCCGCAGCGATCGCGTGGCCAAGTACAACCAGCTGCTGCGCATCGAGGAAGCTCTCGGTGCCGGCGCGCGTTACGCTGGTCGTGACGCGTTCGTGTCGCTGAAGCGCTGAGCCGATGCGCGACTGGCGCTGGCTGCTGTTGTTGCTGGCCCTGCTGCTGGCATGGCTGCAGTACCGTTTCTGGTTCGGCCCGGGCAATTCGGGTGAAGTGATGATGCTCGAAGCCCAGGTCGCCAACCAGGAGCGGGACAATGACGGTCTGCAGCAGCGTAACGATGCGCTTGCTGCTGAAGTGAAGGACCTCAAGGAAGGCCAGTCCGCCATCGAAGAACGCGCGCGCAGCGAGCTGGGCATGATCAAGCCCGGCGAGAAGTTCTATCGCGTCGTGGAAGATGCACCAACGCGTCCGGCGCAGCCTGCGCCGGTCACGGCCCAGGCCGGTGACCATCCGGCAGACGTGCCATGAGCGCGGCGATCTGGGTGGTTGTTCCGGCCGCAGGGCGCGGCACGCGTTTTGGTGCGCCGTTGCCCAAGCAGTACCTGCAGGCTGGCGGGCAGACCCTGCTCGCCCATACCCTGGACACGCTGCTGGCACACCCGGCCGTGGCCGGGGCGATGGTGGTGATCGGTGCGGACGATGCTGACTGGCCGGGCTGGACCGAATGGGCCGGCAAGCCGGTGCTGACCTGCACCGGTGGCGCCACCCGCGCCGCCTCGGTGCTGGCGGGGCTGCAGGCCCTGCCGGACAGTGTGCGTGCCGATGAATTCGTCCTGGTGCACGACGCGGCGCGTCCGAACCTGTCGCAGGCCGATCTTGGCCGCCTGCTGGAAGTAGGGCGTACCGACCCGGTCGGCGCCATTCTGGCCGCGCCGGTGCGCGACACGCTCAAGCGTGCTGGCGACGATGGCGGCATCGATGGCACCGAACCGCGTGAGCGCCTGTGGCGTGCACTGACGCCGCAGCTGTTCCGCCGTCACCAGCTGATCCGCGCCTTGTCCGAAGCGGCCGCCGCCGGTATCGACGTCACCGACGACGCCATGGCCATGGAGCGCCAGGGCCAGCGCCCGCTGCTGGTGGAAGGCAGCGAGGACAACTTCAAGGTCACCACCCCGGCCGATCTCGATCGTTTCGAATTCGTACTCTCCCGCCGCGCCGGCTGATCGCCCGCGCGGCCCTGCTGCAAGGGCTGCATCCATGAGCACCTCCCCGTTCCCGCCCGTCCGTATCGGTCAGGGCTACGACGTCCATGCCTTCGGTGAAGGCGACCACATCATGCTCGGCGGCGTTGCGGTACCGCACAGCTGCGGCGTGCTTGCGCACAGCGATGGCGACGTGATCCTGCATGCGCTGTGCGACGCCATGCTTGGCGCGATCGCGCTGGGTGACATCGGCCAGCACTTCCCGCCCAGCGACGACCGCTGGAAGGGCGCGGACAGCAGCGAGTTCGTGCGCCACTGCGACAGCCTGCTGCGCGAGCGCGGCTGGCGTGTCGGCAACACCGACATCACCGTGATCTGCGAGCGGCCCAAGGTCGGCCCGCATGCCCTGGCCATGCGTGAGCGCATCGGTGAACTGCTGCAGCTGCCGTTGGATGCGGTCAGCGTCAAGGCCACCACGTCCGAGAAGCTGGGCTTCACCGGCCGCGGCGAAGGCATCGCCGCGCAGGCAGTCGTCCTGCTGGTGGCCGCATGATCCCGCTGCCGCTGGCCTTCGGCGCGCCGCTGCTGCAGGCGCGCATCCGCACCACGCCGGAAGACTTCCAGGTCGATGAACTACCGGCCTTCGAGGCGACGGGTGAAGGTGAGCATCTGCTGCTGCATATCCGCAAGCGTGGTGCGAACACGATGCACGTGGCCAAGGTGCTGGCCAAGTGGGCGGGTCTGCCGGAAATGGCGGTCAGCTATGCCGGCATGAAGGATCGCAATGCGGTCACCACCCAGCGCTTCAGTGTGCATCTGCCCAAGCGCGTCGCGCCGGACCTGGCCGAACTGGCCAGTGACGAGATCGAGGTGATCGAGTCCACCTGGCACAACCGCAAGCTGCAGCGCGGTGCGCTGGCGGGCAACCGCTTCAAGCTGGTGCTGCGCGATGTGCAGGGTGACGCCGCGGCAATCGACGAGCGCCTGCAGCAGATTGCCACGCGCGGCCTGCCGAACTGGTTCGGCGAGCAGCGCTTCGGTCGTGATGGCGGCAATGTACCGGCCGCGCTGGCGATGTTCGGGGGCCGCCGCATGCGCAAGGACCAGCGTTCGCTGCTGTTGTCGGCCGCCCGTTCGGCGCTGTTCAACCGGGTGCTGGCCGCGCGCGTGGAGCACGGCAGCTGGGACCAGCCGCTGCAGGGTGAAGTGTGGATGCTGGACGGCAGCCGCAGCGTGTTCGGTCCCGAGCCGTACAGCGACGTGCTGGCCGAGCGCCTGGCGCGCTTCGACATCCACCCCAGCGCCCCGCTGTGGGGCGAGGGTGAGCTGCGCAGCACTGACGCCGCCCGTGAGCTGGAACTGGCAGCGCTGGATGATGACGAATCCAAGGCGCTGCGTGTCGGCCTGGAAGAGGCGCGGCTGAAGCAGGAGCGACGCGCGCTGCGGCTGCGTCCGGCACTGCTGCAGCACCAGTGGTTGGCCGCTGACGTGCTGGAGCTGTCCTTCGCGCTACCGCCGGGCTGCTACGCCACGGCCGTCCTGCACGAGCTCGGGCCCATCGAAGACGCGTCGCAGGCCTGAAAGAAAATGGGGGCGGAGGCGAAGTGCATCCACGCATGGCGTGGATCTACTTGCTTCCGCTCGCCCCAGTAGATCCACGCCATGCGTGGATGAATCCAGCCGCCAGAACGTCAGCGCCGCGCCAGCAGCACCAGCACTGCGCCGGTGCCACCTTGCCCGGTTGGGGCGGAATGGAACGCCAGCACGTCGTTGCGCAGGCGCAACAGCCGGTCCACCAGGTTCTTCAACACGGGCGCACTGCCATCGGACTGCAGGCCCTTGCCGTGGATGATGCGCACGCAGCCGTACTCGTGGGCGTGCGCCTCCAGCAGGAACTGGCGCAGCATCGTCTCGGCCTGCGCGGCAGTGGCGCCATGCAGGTCCAGTTCGTCCTGCACCGAGTACTGCCCGCGCTTCAAGCGCTGGAACAGGCGTGGCGGCAGGTTGTCGCGCCGATAGCTGGCAACGTCGCCCGCTTCGAGGGGAGTGTTGTCGCGCAGCAGCCGGGCGAACTCACCGGCCGCTTCGGCGTCGTCGCGCTCGGCCATGCGCGCGCGCGGCTTGGGGCGCGGCGCGGCAGGCGCGGGCTCCACTTCCTTGCGCAGCGGCGTCACTTCGCCGATGGCTGCACGGAACAAGGCAGCCGGATCTTCGTCTTCAGGGTGCGACATGCGCACAGGTTAAACCGGCTGCGCGGGTCTGCCTATGACCGTTTGATGCCGGCCGTGACCGCAGACAGGGTAGGACCCAGCGCCCGCTTGCGGCACAATAGTCGGCGCACTTGCGGAGCTGCCTCCTCCTTGGAGGAGACGGGTCGGCTTCGCCCACGATGCAAGGTGACGGGATCGAATTCTTGGAAAATCAAGCGGTTAAATCGAAGATGCGCATCCTGGTCAGCAATGATGACGGTGTCGACGCGGCAGGCATCCGGATGCTTGCGTCCGTGCTGCGCGAGGCCGGGCACGAAGTCACGGTGGTCGCACCCGACCGCGACCGCTCCGGCGCCAGCAATTCGCTGACCCTGGATCTGCCGATCCGGCTCAAGCGCATCGACCACTACACCGTGTCGGTGGCCGGCACGCCTACCGATTGCGTGCATCTTGCGCTGACCGGCCTGCTGGAGTTCGAGCCTGACATTGTCGTGTCCGGTATCAACAACGCCGCCAACCTCGGCGACGACGTGATCTATTCCGGCACCGTGTCGGCGGCGATGGAAGGTCGTTTCCTCGGCCTGCCCGCTGTCGCAGTGTCGCTGGTGACCCGCAACCACGACCCGAAGCATTTCGAGACGGCGGCGCGTGCCGCGGTGGAGATCGTTGCCCGGCTGAAGGCCGATCCGCTGCCGGCCGACACCATCCTCAACGTCAATGTGCCGGACCTGCCGTGGAGCGAGGTCAAGGGCTTCGAAGTCACCCGCCTGGGCAATCGCCATCGCGCCGAAGGCTGCATCGCGCAGAAAGACCCGCGCGGCAACGAGGTGTACTGGATCGGTCCGGCCGGCCGCGAGCAGGACTCCGGCCCGGGCACTGATTTCCATGCGGTGCGCACCGGCCACATTTCGATCACCCCGATCCAGGTCGACCTGACCCGCTACCAGGCGCTGGAAAAGGTCGCCAGCTGGGTCGGCGGCCTTACCGCCGCGCTGGACCAGCCGGCATGAGCCCACGCCTGCGCCTGCAGCCGGAAGCGGTCGGCATCGGCATGACCTCGCAGCGCGTGCGTGACCGCCTGGTCGACCGCCTGCGCGAGGCCGGCATCGTCGACGAGTCGACGCTGAACGCGATCCGGGTGGTGCCACGTCATCTGTTCATCGACGAGGCCCTGGCCTCGCGCGCGTATGAAGACACCGCGCTGCCGATCGGCCACGGCCAGACCATTTCGCAGCCGTGGGTGGTCGCGCGGATGACCGAGGCCGTGCTGCAGGTGACACCCAAGAAGGTGCTCGAAGTGGGTACCGGTTCTGGCTACCAGGCGGCGGTGCTCGGCGCGCTGGGGCTGGAGGTCTATACCGTCGAGCGCATCGGCGACCTGCTGCGGCAGGCGCGCAAGCGCTTCCGCGCGCTGGGCATGAACATCCGCACCAAGCACGACGACGGCCGCGTTGGCTGGGCCGAGCATGGCCCGTTCGACGCCATCGTGGTCACCGCCGCCGCACCGGCGCTGGTCGATGCCCTGGTCGAGCAGCTGGCCGAAGGGGGCCGTCTGGTCGCCCCGGTCGGTGGCGCGGGCGCACAGTCGCTGGTGCAGCTTGACCGCAAGGACGACGGCAGCATCGAACAACGCGTGCTGGCGCCGGTCACCTTCGTGCCGCTGCTGTCTGGCATGCTCGATTGAATCCACGGAGCAGGGTCGCATGAAGATTTTCGGGCCGCTGTACGAGCGGGCGATGAAGTGGGCCGCGCACGAGCGCGCGCCGACCTATCTGATGGTGCTGAGCTTTTTCGAAGCCATCATCTTCCCGGTGATGCCGGAAGTGATGCTGGCGCCGATGTGCGTGGCCCAGCCCAAGCGCGGCTGGTGGTTCGCCACCCTCAGCCTGGCCGGCTCGATGGTCGGCGCGGTGGTCGGTTACGCGCTGGGCCACTACGCATTCGAGGCGGTCAAGCCGATGTTCGAGGCGCTGGGCATGCTGCCGGCGATCGAGCAGGGCATCGCTACCGTGCAGGCCAAGATGGTGGAGTCGCCCTGGGCGGTGTTCACCTTCCTGGTGCTCGGCGGCTTCATGCCGATTCCGATGAAGGTCTTCACGTGGGCATCGGGTATCGTCGGCGTGCCGATGCCGCAGTACCTGTTGAGCATGTTGATCGGTCGTGGCAAGCGCGTGTTCGTGCTGGCCGCGGTCATCCGTATCGGTGGTGCGCGCGCCGAAGCAGCGCTGCGCCGATGGATTGAACCGCTGGGCTGGATCGCCACCGCGTTGGTGGTGGTGCTGATCGCCTGGCTTGTATGGAGGTCGAAGTTCGCATGAGTGCAGATCGTCTGAGCAAGGGAGTGCGCATCGGCGCACTGGCGTTGCTGGTATCCACCCTGGCCGCCTGTGGCACCGCCACCGTGGTCCGGCCCAGTGGCAGCGGCGGTAGTGGCGTCAGCACGCCGAAGACGTCGGTGCCCAAGCCGGGGCAGAACGTGGTTGTGCGCAAGGGCGACACCATCTACGCACTGGCCCGCATCCACGACATCACCCCGGCCGACCTGATCGCCTGGAACAACCTGGACAATCCGTCGACCATTTACCCGGGGCAGGTGATCCGCCTGTATCCGGCTGGGTCCGGTGGCGGCCGTGCGCCGACCACCGTGGTCACCGCACCGCGTCCGGGTGGCAGCACGTCCGGCGGCAGTACCGCGCCGACGCCGGGTCCGGCCGGTCCGGTCAAGAGCAACATCGCCTGGCGCTGGCCGGCCGATGGCGCAGTCGTCGGCCGCTACGTGGCTGGCGATGCGACCAAGCAGGGCGTGGACATCGCCGGCACCAGCGGCGCACCGGTGAAAGCCACCGCCAATGGCGTCGTGGTGTATTCCGGCGCCGGTCTGGTCGGCTATGGCGAGCTGATCATCATCAAGCACAGCGACCAGTGGCTGTCGGCCTATGGCCACAATCGCAAGCGCCTGGTCAATGAAGGGCAGAGCGTGAAGGCCGGCGAGCAGATCGCCGAGATGGGCCGTACCGGTGCCAACCGCGACATGCTGCACTTCGAGATCCGCTACAACGGCAAGCCGGTCGACCCGCAGCAGTATCTGCCGGCGAAGTGATCGGACATTCGCCTTCCGGGCGGATCCCCGGCCCGGCGCAGCGCGCCGGGCCATGCCCGGCATGCTGATCTGTAGAGCCGAGCCAATGCTCGGCTGCCTTTCCGTCGCTGCACGGCGCCGCGCGAGTATCGGCTCGGGCGCTACGAATGGGGCGTGATCCAGGCGAGCGCCGGGCCATGCCCGGCGGCTTCAGGCCTCAGCCTTCCAGAATGAAGGCGGCCGCCACCTTGCGGCCTTCGCCGGCAAGGATGTTGAAGGTGCGCGCGGCAGCCGGATTGTTCATCACTTCCAGGCCGATACCACGCGACAGGCAGGCGGCCATCACAACCGCCGGCGGGAACGCCTGGCGCTCGCCGGTGCCGAGCAGTATCAACGCCGGCTTCAGTGCCAGGATCGGCTCCAGGTCAGCCACCTGCAGCGCCGTGACGTCGGTCACCGGCCACAGCTCGACCAGCTGGTCTGGCGTCAGGAAGAAGCTGCGGCCCAGAACGCGATCATTCACCCGTGCCGAGCGACCGTCAGCGGCGCGCAGGCTGTAGGCGTAGTCGGGCAGTTCGTGGTTCAGCTGCATGGCAGGGACCGATCAGCCGCGCGGCAGCACGATCTGGCGGTGTTCCTTGCTCGGGCGATACAGCACGGCCACATGGCCGATACGCTGCACCAGCGCACTGTCGGTGGCCTGCACGATCTCGCCGATCATCACGTCGCGGGCGTCACGGTCTTCGGCGGCAACCTTCACCTTGACCAGTTCGTGGCGCTCCAGCACTTCGTTCAGCTCGGTCAGGAAGGCCGGCGTGACGCCCTTGCCGCCGGTCTGCAGCAGGGCCTTCAGGTCGTGGGCTTGGCCGCGCAGGAAACGGGTCTGGGAAGGGGTCAAGGCAGTGGGCATGCAGAAAACACGGTTGAATGGGACGATCAGGGTATCATGGCGACCCCCTCAGCCCCTATTTACAATGGCTACCCGCAGCAAAAGCAGCCAGCGCTGGCTCAAGGAACACTTCTCCGACCCCTTCGTGAAGAAGGCCCAGGCCGAAGGCATGCGCTCCCGTGCGGCCTACAAGCTTGAAGAGCTGCTCGAACGTGACCGGCTGCTGAAGCCGCATATGGTGGTGGTTGACCTTGGCGCGGCGCCGGGCGGCTGGTCTCAGCAGGTTCGGAGACAGATTGGCGATACCGGCCGCGTGCTTGCCCTGGACATCCTGGACATGCCGCCGCTGGCCGGTGTGGAGTTCCTTCATGGTGACTTCAGGGAAGAAACCGTCCTATCGGAGTTTGAAGCCATGCTCGGGGATCAGCCGGTAGACCTTGTGCTGTCGGACATGGCCCCCAATAAGAGTGGTGTGGGCGCGGTCGACCAGCCGCGGATGATGCACCTGGCGGAGCTGGCCATGGATTTTGCCGACAACCACCTCAAGACCGGTGGGGCATTCCTGATCAAGCTGTTCCAGGGCGAAGGCTTTGACGACTACGTGCGTGATATGCGCCGCCGGTACGACAAGGTCTCCATCCGCAAGCCGGAAGCCTCGCGCAAGCGCTCTCCCGAGGTGTATGCCTTGGGTCAGGGAAAACGCGCCCACATGAAGTAAGCTCGACCCCGTAAGTTCGACCCCAACGCAACGCCAGCACTAAGAGGAACACCGGAGCCAATGAGGATGAACGACTTGACCAAGAACCTCCTGCTATGGGTGGTCGTCGCCGTCGTGCTGATGGTGGTCTTCCAGAGCTTCTCACCCAAGACCTCAGGGGCCGGGGCGCAGGGCGCTTCGTACTCGCAGTTCCTGGACCAGGTGGACACCGGCAACGTGCAGAAGGTCGCCTTCGGCGGCGATACGCGCGGTGGTACCAGCCAGATCACCTACACCACCCGTGGTGGACAGTCGTCCACCATCACCGCGCCGTTCGATCGCGACCTGATCAACGTGCTGCGCACCAAGAATGTCGAGATCGTGCAGGAAGAGCCGTCCAGCGGCATCTCCCTCGGCGCGATCCTGATGAATTTCCTGCCGGTCATCCTGATCATCGGCTTCTGGTTGTTCATCATGCGGCAGATGCAGGGCGGTGGCGGCGGCGCCAAGGGCGCGATGTCCTTCGGCAAGTCGCGCGCCAAGCTGCAGGGCGAAGACCAGATCAAGGTCACCTTCGCCGACGTTGCCGGTTGCGACGAGGCCAAGGAAGAAGTCGGCGAACTGGTCGACTTCCTGCGTGACCCGTCCAAGTTCACCAAGCTCGGCGGCAAGATTCCGCGCGGCGTGCTGATGGTTGGCCCGCCGGGTACCGGCAAGACGCTGCTGGCCAAGGCCATCGCCGGCGAAGCCAAGGTGCCGTTCTTCTCGATCTCCGGTTCGGACTTCGTGGAGATGTTCGTCGGCGTCGGCGCCAGCCGTGTGCGCGACATGTTCGAGCAGGCCAAGAAGCACGCGCCGTGCATCATCTTCATCGATGAAATCGACGCCGTCGGCCGTCACCGTGGTGCCGGCCTGGGCGGCGGTCATGACGAGCGCGAGCAGACCCTGAACCAGCTGTTGGTCGAGATGGATGGTTTTGAGGGCGGCGAAGGCGTGATCGTGATCGCAGCCACCAACCGTCCGGACGTGCTGGACCCGGCGCTGCTGCGTCCGGGCCGCTTCGACCGCCAGGTGGTGGTCGGTCTGCCTGACGTGAAGGGCCGCGAGCACATCCTCAAGGTGCACATGCGCAAGCTGCCGCTGGCCGACGACGTCGTGCCGATGGTGATCGCGCGTGGTACCCCGGGCTTCTCCGGTGCCGACCTGGCCAACCTCTGCAACGAGGCCGCCCTGTTCGCCGCCCGTGGCAACGAGAAGGAGGTCCGCATGGACCACTTCGATCGTGCCCGCGACAAGATCCTGATGGGTGCCGAGCGCCGTTCGATGGCCATGAGCGAGGAGGAGAAGACCCTCACCGCCTACCACGAAGCCGGTCACGCCATCGTCGGCCGCCTGGTGCCGGAACATGACCCGGTCTACAAGGTCACGATCATTCCGCGCGGCCGTGCGCTGGGTGTGACCATGTACCTGCCGGAAGGCGACAAGTACTCGATCAACCGCGTGGCGATCAACTCGCAGCTGTGCTCGCTGTATGGCGGTCGCGTTGCCGAAGAACTGATCTTCGGGCCGGACAAGGTCACCACCGGTGCGTCCAACGACATCGAGCGTGCCACCAAGATGGCCCGCAACATGGTCACCAAGTGGGGCCTGTCGGAGACCCTGGGACCGATCGCCTACGGTGAAGAGGACGATGAAGTGTTCCTCGGCCGTTCGGTCACCCAGCACAAGAGCGTGTCCAACGACACTGCGCGCCGCATCGATGAGGAAGTGCGCAGCATCCTGGACAAGGCCTATGCCCGGACCACCGAGCTGCTGACCGCCAACGTCGACAAGCTGCATGCGATGACCCAGCTGCTGCTGCAGTACGAGACCATCGACGCGCCGCAGATCGACGCCATCATGGAAGGCCGCGATCCGCCGCCGCCGATGGGTTGGACCAAGTCGAGCAAGGACGATGGCGGCAATGACAAGGGTGGCGACGCCCGTCCGCTGCCGCCGATCGCCGGTCCGGCCGAATCGATCTGACGGCCTGCCGTACGCAATGCAAGACGAGGCCGGGGCAACCCGGCCTTGTTGTTTCCGGGCCCCGGCCCATCCGATCCCGACAGTCCGCTGGAGTCCGCATGTCCGCCCCCAAGCCTGAACCGATTTCCCACACTGCCGAGATGGTGATCGCCACCGTGGTCGGCGTCGCCGTCGGCCTGACCGTGGACAATCTGCTGCTGGGCTGTGGCGTGGGCATCGCAGTGGGCATCCTGCTGAGCATCATCAAGACGCTGTACGTAGACCGGAAGCGTCGGCGCAAGTAGGGTTCTGCGGCAGGGCTGCGCCCTGCACCCGCAGAGGCGGTAGTGCCGGCCGCTGGCCGGCAACCTCAACAGCAACAGCAACAGCCGGCTTTCCGTGGGATGGCGGGGCGGTGTCGGATTGCGGGGACGCCGTGAACCCATCCCTGGGGGCTTGGCAGCCGCATCCATGCGGCTGACACCCCGCAATCCGACACCGCCCCGCCTTCGACAATTTCCCGCTGCTGTTGGGCTGCTGTTGGTAGGTGTCGACCTTGGTCGACACGTAGATCCACGCCATGCGTGGATGCTCTTCGTTCAATTGTCGACATATTCGATTCCGATGGAGATTCATCCACGCATGGCGTGGATCTACCGGCCACCGGGAAACTGTCGAAGGCGGGGCATTGTGGGTTTGCGGGGTGTGAGCCGCATGGATGCGGCGACCAAGCCTCCATGGACGGATTCACGGCGTCCCCGCAAACCCACAGTGCCCCGCGATCCCACGGAATGCAGCCGTTGCTGTTGCTCCAGCCCTGGCCTCTGCGGGTGCAGGGCGCAGCCCTGCCGCCGTAAACTAACCTTCGTTGCCCGCAGGATCTGCCATGTTCGATATCTCTCCCCAGCTCGATTGCGCCGGCCGCATCCTGCGCCTGGACCGTGCCCGGGTCATGGGGATCGTCAACGTCACCCCGGATTCGTTCTCCGACGGCGGTGCCCATGACACCACCGAAGCGGCGGTCGCGCATGGCCTGAAGCTGGTGGAGGAGGGCGCCGACCTGCTCGACATCGGCGGCGAATCCACCCGCCCGGGTGCGGCGCCGGTGTCGATCGACGAAGAGCTGCGTCGTGTCGTCCCGGTCATCGAGCAGCTGGCGGCGCGCACGTCGGTGCCGATCAGCATAGACACCTTCAAGCCGGAGGTGATGCGTGCCGCAGTGGCTGCAGGGGCCGGGATGATCAACGACATCTTCGGCCTGCGCCAGGATGGCGCGTTGGAGGCCGCGGCAGACACTGGCGTGCCAGTGGTGCTGATGCACATGCAGGGCGAGCCGGGCCACATGCAGGCCGACCCGCAGTACGACGATGTCGTCACCGAGGTGCATGGCTTCCTGGTGCAGCGCTTGTTCGCCGCCGAGATGGCCGGCATCGCCAAGAAGAATCTGCTGATCGATCTTGGCTTCGGCTTCGGCAAGAGCACCGCGCACAACATCACCCTGCTGGCCCGTTCCGAGCGCTTTCTCGAGCTGGGCGTGCCGATGCTTGCCGGGCTGTCGCGCAAACGCAGCCTGGGCGAGCTGACCGGTCGCGAGTCGCCGGCAGAGCGGGTCGCTGCATCCGTGGCCGCACACCTCATCGCCGTGCAGCGCGGTGCCCGTATCGTGCGCGTGCACGATGTGGCGGCGACGGTCGATGCCTTGAAGGTCTGGCAGGCGGTCGACGCGGTGCCCGCTGTCCGGGTGGATGCCAAGCCGACCCTCCGCTGGCCGGACGAAGACTGATGGCAGTGGATCAGCGGCCGCTGGCGATCGCCGTGATGGGCCCGACCGCCAGCGGCAAGACCGCGACCGCGATCGCGCTGGCGCAGCAGCTGGATGGTGAAATCGTCAGCGTCGATTCGGCGCTGGTCTATCGCGGGCTGGATATCGGTTCGGCCAAGCCTGATGCCGGCGAACGCGCGCTGGCAGCGCACCACCTGCTGGACCTGCGCGATCCCTGGCAGACCTATTCGGCCGCTGAGTTCGCCGCCGATGCCGGCCGCGTGGTGGCCGACATCGTCGCCCGGGGCAAGACGCCGATCCTGGCCGGCGGCACGGGCCTGTACTTCCGTGCGCTGCTGCAGGGACTGTCGCCGATGCCGGAAGCAGACCCGGCGATGCGCGACGTGCTGAGCGCCGAGGCTGCCGAGCGTGGCTGGGCGGCCCTGCATGCCGAACTTGCCACCGTCGATCCCGCCGCCGCTGCACGCATCCATGCCACCGATCCGCAACGCATCCAGCGGGCGCTGGAGGTCTACCGGCTGACCGGCACGCCGATCAGTGAATGGCAGCGCCGCCCCGGCGTCGCCCCGTTGCCGGTGCGTACATTGAAGCTGATTCTGGCGCCGCGCGACCGCGCCGTGCTGCACCACCGCATCGAGGCGCGCTTCGACGCCATGCTCGCCCAGGGCTTTCTCGATGAAGTGCGCGCGCTGCGTGCGTTGCCGGACATGCAGGCGGTCGCCACGCCGCTGGACCTGCCAGCCGTCCGCGCGGTCGGGTATCGCCAGGCCTGGGAGTACCTGGACGGCGAGGGGGACGAGGCCCGCTTCCGTGACAAGTCCATTTTCGCCACCCGGCAACTGGCCAAGCGCCAGCTGACCTGGCTGCGCGGCGAGCTTGATGCGCGCTGGTTCGACCCCCATATGGATGGGGAGCGCCTGGCAGGCGCGGTGTCGACCTTCGTTGCACGCTGAACCGACGCTGGCCGTGTACCATCATGGGCCGGCAAGCGGCTCGGGGGCCGCGGCAACCGCCGGCTACCAATAAGAACAATAATCAGGAGTGTGCAATGTCCAAGGGGCAATCGCTGCAGGATCCTTTCTTGAATGCACTGCGGCGCGAGCGCGTGCCGGTTTCGGTGTACCTGGTCAACGGCATCAAGCTGCAGGGCACGATCGAATCGTTCGATCAGTTCGTGGTCCTGCTGCGCAACACCGTCAGCCAGATGGTCTACAAGCACGCCATTTCCACCGTGGTGCCGGCGCGCAACGTCAAGGTCGGCCCGGGTGGTGGGTACGTGCAATCAGGTGAGGATGGTCAGGCGGGTGATGAAGCAGACGAATGATGTTGGAGCGGTGAATGTTTGACCGCTCGAAAAAGGGCGAACACGCCCTGTTGATCCAGCCGCATTTTGGCAAGCTGGAAGACGATGTGCTGGAAGAATTCGGTGATCTGGCCCGGTCGGCTGGGGCCAGCATCGCGGTGACCATCACCGCGCGCCTGGATCGCCCGAACCCATCGACCCTGCTCGGCAGCGGCAAGCTGGATGAGATCAAGGCCGCCGCCGAAGCAACCGGCGCAGACCTGATCCTGGTCAACCACGCGTTGAGCCCGGGTCAGGAACGCAATCTGGAACGTTTCCTGGAGCGCCGGGTTATCGACCGTACCGGTCTGATCCTGGACATCTTTGCCCAGCGTGCGCGCAGCCATGAAGGCAAGCTGCAGGTCGAGCTGGCCCAGCTGCGCCATATGGCGACACGGCTGGTGCGCGGCTGGACCCATCTGGAGCGCCAGCGTGGTGGTTCGATCGGCCTGCGCGGCCCGGGTGAAACCCAGCTGGAAACCGATCGTCGCCTGCTGCAGAAGCGGGTTGAACAGCTGCAGAAGCGGCTGGAAAAAGTCGAAGTACAGCGCACCCAGATGCGCCGTGCGCGTGTGCGCAGCGAGTTGCCGCGCGTGGCCCTGGTGGGCTACACCAATGCCGGCAAATCGACCTTGTTCAATGCGATGACCGGCGCCGAGGCCTATGCGGCTGACCAGTTGTTCGCGACCCTGGATCCGACCGTGCGCCGGATCGCCGTGCCCGGTGGCAACGTCGTCCTGGCCGATACGGTGGGTTTCGTACGCGACCTGCCGCATGACCTGGTGGCGGCCTTCCGCTCGACCCTGTCTGAAGCGCGGGAAGCGGATTTCCTGCTGCACCTTGTCGATGCCGCCGATCCGCACCGCGAGGAGCGCATCGCCCAGGTCGACGAAGTGCTGACCGCCGTCGGTGCTGGCGACCTGCCGCAGTTGCTGGTGTTCAACAAGATCGACCGCATCGAGGGTGCCGACGTTCGCCACGATGGCCAGGACGGCGTGCCGGATGAATCGCGGCGTGAGCGGGTGTGGATTTCCGCACGCGACGGGCAGGGCATCGAGCTGTTGCAGGCCGTGCTCGGCAAGCGCTTGGGTCTGCAGCACGTCACCGGCGAGCTGCGCCTGCCGCCCAGTGCCGGCCGTCTGCGCGCGCGCCTGCACCAGCTGGAAGTGGTCCGCAGTGAACAGGCCGATGAAGAAGGCTGGCTGTTGCAGGTCGATCTTCCCATCGCCGAGGCCGAGAAGCTGGCGGCCAGCGCCGATGGCGAGCCGATCCGGGCCCTGCTGCCGGAAAAGCTGCCCGAATGGTGAGGTAGTGCCGGCCGCTGGCCGGCAGTTCCTGCGGCCCCGTGCCGCGACACCACCTTGCGATCTGCGGTACAACGTGCAGGTTCTTCACCTTTCAGCTACCCCGATGTCCTTCCCGACCGACACCGAACTCAACGCCCAGGCCGCTGCGCTGGGCCAGCGCCTGCAGCAGGCTTCGCTGCAGCTGGTGACTGCTGAAAGCTGCAGCGGTGGCTGGATCGCCAAGTGCATGACCGACATCGCCGGTTCCTCGGCGTTCTTCGACTGCGGCATGGTGGTTTACAGCTACGAAGCCAAGCAGCGCCTGCTCGGCGTGCGCGCGCAGACGCTGGAACAGTTCGGTGCGGTCAGCCGCGAAGCCGTGCTGGAGATGGTGTCCGGGGCGCTGGTCAATTCCGGCGCCGGCATCGCGGTGGCCGTGACCGGTATCGCAGGGCCGGGCGGTGGCAGCCCGGACAAGCCGGTTGGCAGTGTCTGGATCGGCTGGAAGCGCCGCGGCGGCTATGCCCGTGCCGAACTGTTCCAGTTCGACGGTGACCGTGAAGCCATCCGCCGGCAAACCGTAGCGGCGGCATTGCACGGTATCGACGCCCAGCTGTGACATGCTGCTCCGGCAATCAACCGGAGTAGGCAACGATGTGGGAGACGCTGGGCACCGTCCGTGACCTTGGCCGGCTGCAGGAAATCGCCGCCGTCCTGATCCGCTACGGCTTCGGCGACGTCGTGCGGCGCATCGGCCTGGCCACGGTACTGGAACGTACCGGCCGCCTGCTGCACTGGAACGAGGAGCGGCAGGAGATGCTGCGGATGACCGCGCCGGTGCGCGTGCGCAGCGCCCTGCAGGATCTCGGGCCGACCTTCGTGAAGCTGGGCCAGGTGCTCGCCACCCGCGTCGACCTGCTGCCGCCGGACTGGATCGCCGAACTCTCCGAGTTGCAGAACGCGGTCCCTGCATTGCCCTACGAGAAGATCCGCGAACAACTGGAGGCCGATCTCGGTGCGTCTCCGTCGCAGGTGTTCGCCTTCCTTGATGAAACCCCGATGGCCGCTGCTTCGTTGGCCCAGGCCCACCGTGCGCGGCTGCGCGATGGCCGCGAAGTGGTGTTGAAGGTGCGTCGCCCGGGTATCCGTGACGTGGTTGAAGCCGATCTGCGGTTGCTGGCACGGCTGGCCGAGATCGTCGAAGCCCGGCTGCCGGACCTGCGCCGTTACCGGCCCGCCGAGGTGGTGCAGCAGTTCACCGTGTCGCTGCGGCGCGAGCTGGATTTCGCCGCGGAGTGCCGCAATGCCGAGCGCATCGCGCGCAACTTCGAGGGACGTGACGACATCCTGATTCCGGCGGTGCACTGGCAATGGACCTGCGAAAGCCTGAATGTGCAGGACTTCGTCGACGGCATCGCCGGGCGTGATCTGGCCGGTGTCGATGCGGCCGGCCTCGACCGCCGTGAACTGGCCCGGCGTGGTGCCGACATCGTATTGAAGATGGTGCTGGAGGACGGCAGCTTCCACGCCGATCCACACCCGGGCAACATCATCTACCTGCGTGATGGCCGCATCGGTGTGATCGATTTCGGCATGGTTGGCGCCTTGTCGGAGGTACGCCGCTTCCAGGTCGCACAGCTGCTGCATGGCCTGGTGGAACAGGACCCGCAGGGCGTGGCCGATGTGCTGCTGGACTGGGCGGGCGGCGTGGAGGTGGACGAGAACCGGTTGCAGCACGACATCAGCCTGTTCGTCGACCAGTACCGTGGCGTGCCGCTGAAGGACCTGCGCATCGGCCTGATGCTGGGCGACATCACCCAGCTGCTGCGCAGCTACAACCTGACCCTGCCGGCGGATCTGGCATTGATGATCAAGGCCTTCCTGACCCTGGAGGGCATGGGCCGCCAGCTCGACCCGGATTTCGACATGGCCAGCGCCGCGCGCCCGTTCCTGGAGCGGGTGGTACTGCAGCGCTATGCGCCGCGGGCGCTGTTCAAGCGTGGCCGACGCAGTCTGCTGGGCATGATCGACTTTGCCGGTGAACTGCCGCGGGATCTGCGCAAGCTGGTGCAGGCTGCACGTCGTGGCCGCCTGCAGTTGAAGGTCGAGACCAGCGCGCTGCAGGGGTTTGGCGACCAGGTCAATCGCGCCGCGAACCGGATGGTGATGGGGATCGTCACCGCGGCCCTGATCATCGGTTCTTCGATCGTGATGCACAGCGTAGGCGGCGTCTCCAGTCGCTGGCTGCTGGCGCTGGGCGTGTGCGGTTTCATCGGCGCAGGGTTCTGCGGGGTGTGGATCCTGTTCTCGATCTGGCGCAGCGGCAAGCACACGTAGTGTGCCTGCCGCGGCGGTTCCCACCAGGAACCGCGGAATCGCGCAGCGATTCCTGTAGAGCCGACCGCTGGTCGGCTGCTTTCGGCTTGTCGCCCCCGGCACTTGCAGTCCAAGGTGTTAGTAGTAATACTACTAACCATGGACCTGACCGACACCCAGCAGGCGATCCTGCAGTTGATCGCCGAGCGTATCGAGAGCGAAGGGGCACCCCCTTCGCAGACTGAAATCGCACGTGCCTTCGGCTTCAAGGGGGTGCGAGCAGCGCAGTACCACCTGGAGGCGCTGGAGCAGGCCGGGGCGATCCGCCGCGTACCGGGCCAGGCACGCGGCATCCGCCTGGTGCAGGCGCCATCGGTGGAGAAGGTTGCCGAGCCGGGCCTGCCAGACAGCGTACTGCGCCTGCCGATCCTGGGACGGGTCGCGGCGGGTCTGCCGATCGGCGCCGACATCGGCTCGGATGATTTCGTGGTGCTGGACCGGGTGTTCTTCTCGCCGGCGCCAGACTACCTGCTGAAGGTGCAGGGCGACTCGATGATCGACGAAGGCATCTTCGATGGCGACCTGATCGGTGTGCACCGCACCCGTGACGCCCATTCGGGGCAGATCGTGGTGGCCCGCATCGATGACGAGATCACCGTCAAGCTGTTGAAGATCGCCAAGGACCGGATCCGGTTGCTGCCGCGCAATCCCGATTACAAACCGATCGACGTGCTTCCTGACCAGGATTTCTCGATCGAGGGCCTGTACTGCGGGCTGCTGCGACCGAACCGTTGACGATTCACCCTGCATTTCCCGCGGTCTTTTGTGGCGATTCTCTGGTTCTGCTGAGGTTGGTACGGATGTCCGATAATTTTTTTCCGAACGCCGGGCAGAATCTCAGCCTGTGCGATACGCCAGCCTTAAAGTGAACCCATGGCCAAGAAGACTTCCAAAGACAGCACCTCCAACGACGTGACCTCTGCAAGGACCAATCCGATGGACGAGAACAAGAAGCGCGCCCTCGCTGCAGCTCTGGGCCAGATCGAAAAGCAGTTCGGCAAGGGCTCGGTGATGCGCATGGGCGACCGTGTGGTCGAGCCCGTCGAGGCGATTCCGACCGGTTCTCTGATGCTGGATATCGCATTGGGCATTGGTGGCCTGCCCAAGGGGCGCGTCGTGGAAATCTACGGTCCGGAATCCTCCGGCAAGACCACGTTGACCCTGCAGGCCATCGCCGAGTGCCAGAAGCTGGGTGGTACGGCCGCCTTCATCGATGCCGAGCACGCGCTGGACCCGATCTACGCAGGCAAGCTGGGCGTGAACGTCGACGATCTGCTGCTGTCGCAGCCGGATACCGGTGAGCAGGCGCTTGAAATCGCCGACATGCTGGTCCGCTCCGGCTCGGTCGACATCCTGGTGGTCGACTCGGTGGCCGCATTGACCCCGAAGGCTGAAATCGAAGGCGAGATGGGCGACCAGCTGCCAGGTCTGCAGGCCCGTCTGATGAGCCAGGCGCTGCGCAAGCTGACCGGCAACATCAAGCGTTCCAATACGCTGGTGGTATTCATCAACCAGCTGCGTCACAAGATCGGCGTGATGATGCCGGGCCAGAGCCCGGAAGTGACCACCGGCGGCAACGCGCTGAAGTTCTACGCTTCGGTGCGCCTGGACATTCGTCGTATCGGTGCGATCAAGAAGGGCGACGAGATCATCGGCAACCAGACCAAGATCAAGGTCGTCAAGAACAAGCTGGCTCCGCCGTTCAAGCAGGTCATCACCGAGATCCTGTACGGCGAGGGCATCAGCCGCGAAGGCGAACTGATCGACATGGGTGTGGAGGCCAAGCTGGTCGAGAAGGCTGGCGCCTGGTACAGCTACGGTGAAGAGCGCATCGGCCAGGGCAAGGACAACGCCCGCGGCTATCTGCGCGACAACCCGCAGGTTGCGGCCAAGCTCGAGGCCGAGCTGCGCGAGAAGTTCCAGCCGAGCGAAGCCGCCCGCGAGCAAGGCGACGACGAAGACGGCGACGACGAGTAAGGCTTGCTGTGGGGCAGGGCGGCGCCGTCAGTGACGTCGCCCTGTCCTGCAGATTCGGTTTCCCCGACGGGGGACGCGCCAGGGACGGCGCATTTGATTGAAGGCGAGCATGAACGATTCCGACGCCCCGGAACCCGGCCGCAAGCGCCGCGTACGCGAACAGACGCCTGTCCAGCGCGCCCTGGGGTTGCTGGTGCGGCGTGAGCATTCGCGCAAGGAGTTGACCCGCAAGCTGACCTCCCGTGGTATCGAGGGCGAGGCGGCACAGGCCGCGGTCGACAAGCTGACCGAGGCTGGCTGGCAGGACGACACCCGGTTTGCCGAGAATCTGGTGCGTATGCGCGCCAATACCGGCTACGGCCCCATCCATGTGCGGGCCGAACTGGGTACCCATGGACTGGACAGCGAGCAGATCGCTGCCGCCATGGAGACCTTTGAAGGCGACTGGACAGAGAACGCCCGGGATCTGGTCCGACGCCGCTTCGGTGAGGCTGGCCCGCAGGACCTGGCGCAGCGTCGCAAGGCCGCCGATCTGCTGGCTCGCCGGGGCTTTGATGGCGACAGCATCCGCCGTGCGACCCGATACGATCCGGACGACTGAGACTGATGGCGCCGGGCCTGATACCCTTTGGGGTTTCGGCGGTCCGTTCGACCCTGGCCACTGCGGCCGGCGGCACGGGCCCCGGCCCGCAGACTGCCAGCCCCCATGAACGCATCCGCCAAATTCACGACATCCCAGATCCGCAGCGACTTCCTTGAGTTCTTCAAGGGCAAAGGCCACACCATCGTGCCGTCGGCGCCGCTGGTGCCGGGCAACGATCCGACCCTGCTGTTCACCAACTCCGGCATGGTGCAGTTCAAGGACGTGTTCCTGGGCGCAGAGAAGCGCAGCTACGTGCGCGCGGCCGACGTCCAGCGCTGCCTGCGTGCCGGTGGCAAGCACAACGATCTCGACCAGGTGGGCTACACCGCCCGCCATCACACCTTCTTCGAAATGCTGGGCAACTGGTCCTTCGGCGATTACTTCAAGAAGGATGCGATCGCCTGGGCCTGGGAGCTGCTGACCCAGGTCTGGAAGCTGCCCGCCGAGCGCCTGCTGGTCACGGTCTACCAGACCGACGACGAGGCCTACGCGCTGTGGCGCGACATGATCGGCATTCCGGAAGAACGTATCGTTCGCATCGGCGACAACAAGGGTGCGCCTTTCGCCTCGGACAACTTCTGGCAGATGGCCGATACCGGTCCGTGCGGTCCGTGCACCGAGATCTTCTACGACCACGGTGACCATATCGCCGGTGGCCCCCCGGGCTCGCCGGATGAGGACGGTGACCGCTTCATCGAAATCTGGAACCTGGTGTTCATGCAGTTCGATCGCCAGCAGGACGGCACGCTGATGCCGCTGCCGGCGCCGTGCGTGGACACCGGCATGGGCCTGGAACGCCTGGCCGCGATCCTGCAGCACGTGCATACCAACTACGAGATCGACCTGTTCCAGGCGCTGATCCGCAAGGCATCGGAGCTGACCGGCACCGCCGATCTGGAAAACAAGTCGCTGCGGGTGATCGCCGACCATATCCGCGCCTGTTCGTTCCTGATCGTCGATGGCGTGCTGCCGTCCAACGAAGGTCGCGGCTACGTGCTGCGCCGGATCATCCGCCGCGCGCTGCGACACGGCTGGATGCTGGGCGTGCGCCAGCCGTTCTTCAGCAAGCTGGTGCCGACCCTGGTCGAGCAGATGGGCGAGGCCTATCCGGAACTGCCGGCGCAGGTCGATACCGTCGTGCGTGCACTGCAGGCCGAAGAAGAGCGTTTCGCTGAAACCCTCGACTCGGGCATGAAGATCTTCGACGACGTCGCCGCCAAGGTCAGCAATGGCGTAATTCCGGGCGTGGACGCCTTCCGCCTGTACGACACCTACGGCTTCCCGCTCGACCTCACCCAGGACATCGCCCGCGAGCGTGACCTGACCGTGGACATCGAGGGCTTCAACGCCGCGATGGAAACGCAGCGCGAGACCGCGCGTGCCGCCGGCAAGTTCGGCGGCGGCGTGACCCTGTCGGCCGATCTGGTCGCCACGCTCAAGCCGACCGTCTTCCTCGGCTACGACCGCCTGCAGGCCGACGATCTCCGCGTGGTCGCGATCCTCAAGGATGGCCGCCCGGTGGACGCTGCCCAGGCCGGTGACGAGGTCATCGTGCTGACCAGCCAGACCCCGTTCTACGCCGAGTCCGGCGGCCAGGTCGGCGACACCGGCATCTTGTCCGCTGCCGGCGTGCAGGTGCAGGTGAGCGACACCCAGAAGTTTGCGGGCCAGTTCCATGGCCATGTCGGCAAGCTCACCCAGGGCAGCCTGAAGATCGGTGATGTGCTGTCCGGCCAGGTTGATGGCGAGCGCCGTGGCGCCACCATCCTCAACCACTCGGCCACCCACCTGTTGCATGCCGCCCTGCGCGAAGTGCTGGGCACCCACGTGCAGCAGAAGGGCTCGCTGGTGGCGCCGGACCGCCTGCGCTTCGACTTCTCGCATTTCCAGCCGATCAGCGCCGAGGAACTGGCGATCATCGAGCGCAAGGTCAACCAGCAGGTGCGCGTCAACAATGCTGTGGAAGTGCACAACATGGGCATGCAGGAGGCGCTGGACTTCGGCGCGATGGCCCTGTTTGGCGAGAAGTACGGCGAGAACGTGCGCGTGCTGAAGATGGGGGACTACTCCACCGAGCTGTGTGGTGGTACCCACGTCAACCGGACCGGTGACATCGGTCTGTTCAAGATCACCTCCGAGGGCGGTGTATCGGCCGGTGTGCGTCGTATCGAGGCCGTCACCGGCCAGGGCGCGCTGGACTACGTGGACGCCGAGGAGGCACGCCTGGCCGAGGCCGCTGAACTGCTGGGTGGCAGCGCAGCCGACGTGGTCGAAAAGATCCGTGCGCTGGGCCTGCGCCAGAAGCAGCTGGAGCGCGAGCTGGAGGCCGTGAAGGCCAAGGTCGCTGCCGGCGCCACGGCTGATCTGTCCGGCCAGGCCGTCGAGGTCGCCGGCGTGAAGGTCCTGGCCGTCCGCCTGGAAGGCTTCGATGCCAAGGCCCTGCGCGATGCCATGGACCGCCTGAAGCAGCAGCTGGGCAATGCGGTGATCGTGTTGGCCGGTGCCCAGGACGGCAAGGCAGCCCTGGTCGCGGGCGTGAACGGCAGTGCAATGGGCAAGGTCAAGGCCGGGGAACTGTTGTCCCATATCGCCGGTCAGATCGGGGGCAAGGGCGGCGGACGCCCGGACCTCGCCCAGGGTGGTGGCGAGGACGGGCCCGCCCTTGCCACCGCGCTGGCTGCGGTCGTCGAATGGGTCAGCCCCCGCCTGTGATGAACCCTTGCCGTCCCCCTCCTTGTAGGAGCGGGACGGCTGACGGTACCATTGCGAATCTTTTCCCTTTGTCGTGGGCGCGCTTCTTGACGGAGCGTCAAGCCGGTGGGGGATACCCTTCCACACGGTTCCATGGAGACTTAAAAAAATGTTGATCCTGACTCGCCGCGTCGGCGAAACCCTGATGATCGGTGACTCGGTGAGCGTCACCGTGCTTGGCGTCAAGGGTAACCAGGTGCGTATCGGCATCACTGCGCCGAAGGACGTCGCTGTGCATCGCGAAGAGATCTACCAGCGCATCCAGCGTGGTGACGAAGCCGGCAGCACCGGTGGTGAAAATTCTGCGGAATAAGGCTTTACCTTCGCGCGTGATTAACGTTATGATTCACGCCCCGCTGAGGTGCAACGCACCAGACGCGGAGAAAACCCCGGAGCGATGCCCGAGCGGCTGAAGGGGCTCCCCTGCTAAGGGAGTATAGGGTCAAAAGCTCTATCGAGGGTTCGAATCCCTCTCGCTCCGCCAGATACAAAGAAGCGCCTGCAGATCCTCGATCTGCAGGCGTTTTTCTTTTCAGCTCCCTCAAAGCTTCACGGTGACACCGACCTGGAACCCGCGACCGGGCAGCGGTGCGATGTACTTCAACGGCGAGTTGTGTGGGCGGGCGTCGTCATCCAGAAGGTTGCTGCCGTTGACGAACACTTCCATCCCAGCGATGTAGGCATTGCGTACTGGCAGCTCGCGGCTGACCTGCAGATCGACCAGGTTGAATGCATCCAGCGGAATCTCTTCGCTGACGTTGCGACCCAGGTACTTCTGCTTGTCGTAGTAGGTGCTGGAGAGTTGCACCTTCCAGCTGTCGCGCTGCCATTGCAGGTTGGCGCCATAGCGGTTGGTCGGCATGTTCGGCAGGTACTCGCCGTCGTTGTGCGCGCGCAGCGTGTCCGGGCGATCGGCGTGGTTCCTGACCAGATCGGCGAAGGCGGACAGATTCAATTTTCCGTAACCGCCAAGATCGAGCGCCTGCGACGCATCGATCTCGAATCCCTTCACCGTGGTGTCGGTCTGCTTCCAGTACTTCAGCGGCAGGCGATTGGCCATCTGCATGCCGGAGTGGCCCTGGTAGAGGTAGTTGTCGTACTTCATCCGGTAGCCGGTGGCCGACAGCGCGAAGCCGCCAAGATGAAACAGTCCGGTCAGCTCCAGGTTCTTCGCGCGTTCCGGCTCCAGGTTCTGGTTGCCTTCTTCCTGGGTCATCACCGAGTAATGCGCGTTGCTGGCATACAGCTCGTTGATCTCCGGTGCGCGCTGCGAGGACGAATAGCGCACCTTGGCGGCGAACAGCGGGCCGAGTTCGACATACGAACCCAGGCTGTAACTGTTGAGACGATAGGAGCGATCCTGCAGCGTGGTGTTGGCAGCATTGCGCGAGGTCTTGAAGCGGCTGGGCTGCAGGTCATGGTCCACGCGTTCATGGCGGACACCGGCATCGAAGGAAACCCAGCCGAAGTCGAGGGTTTCCTTCAGGAACACGGCGTTGCTGCGCGTTTCCACATCAGGCAGGTAGCGCAGCGTGCCGCTGCCGGTGACGTCGCGCGCCTGATGGCTCAGGCCCAGCACGCCGCTGAGCGGCCCGACGGGTTGATGTGCCAGCAGCAGTTCGGCCTGGGTGCTCTGGAAGTCGTAGTCGTTGGCCCTGGTCGAGCCCAGGCGCTCGCCCGAGGTGTTGTCCAGTTTTGAAACCCGCAGTTCGGCACGTTCGACGTACGGCAGCGGGTCTCGCAGCAATGCTTCCAGGGCGTAGCGCTGCTGTTTGATCACCACGCCCACCGGCAGGCCGTCGGCAGGGTTCGCGCCGAAGGACAGGTTCTGCATCGAGAAGCCCGGCACACCGTATTCGCTGTCCTTGGCATCGATGCTGACGCCGACGTAACCGCGATCGAAGAACCAGGTCGAGCCGAGTGCCACCTGCGAACTGCGTGAGTAGCTGTTACCCAGCCGATGGTGGTAATCGGGGGTCACATCGTTGTTGATCTGCTTCTGTACGTACGAAGGCGTGCCGGCGACATAGGCCGGGTTGACTGGATTGATGTAAGTGCGGCGCTGCCAGACCGAGGTCGGACTGTTGGTGTAGAAGGAAAAATCGCCATCGGCCCAATCGGGGTTCTCGGTCATGAACTGGTCGATGTAGGGTTGCGAGGCCTTGTTGTAGAGCTGCTGGACGCGCGCTTCCTTCTGGCAGCTGTCGGCCAGCGCCGAATTGACACCGCCGGTGGCCGGGAACAGCCGGGTGTTGCAGACGCTGGCCTTGCTGTTGCCGGGAATGTCGTAGTACGAGATGCGTTGCCGCGAGACCTGCAGGTTCGTCGAGACATTCCGCTGGTTGTTGAAGTTCATGCGGAAACCCTGCGCATCGGCCGCGTTGAAACCTTTGCGCAGGACCAGTTCCATCGACTGGTCCTTGTCCTCCATCGTGCGCGAGATCAGGCCGGAGTCGATGTCGACGCTGCCGCCGATGGCGTTGCCGCCGTAGCGGACGGTATCGGAGGATTTGTTGACGGTGACGCTGCGCACGAACAGCGGATCGAACGGAATGTTGATGTCACCGCTGAAGGCGTTCATGCCAAGGATGGACTGGCCATCTTCCAGGATCTGCACGCGGTTGCCGCTGAGGCTGCGGATGACCGGTGCACCGGCATTGGGCCCGAAGGCGCTGTTCTGCACGCCGGAGACATGTTCAAGCATGCCGCCGAGGGTGCGGTTCTGGGCCTGCGAGGCCTCGACAGTGACGATGCTGTCGATCCGGGAGGGCTTGCTTGCCTCGACCTGGACGACGGGCAGGGTGGGGTCGTCGCTGGCATGGGCGCTGTGGACGACGAACAGGATGGCTGCAGCAAGCAGGTGACGACGCATGACACACTCCGTGAAAAGAATGTGAAATGTTATAACGTAACTATTTAGGTTCACAAGCCGGAGGGGGACGGCGCAGGGGGGGGATTGGGCCTGGCCATCGCCGGCAGCGTGGTCGCTTGCACGACCGGACTTTGGCGCGCAGCATCGGCCATTGCCGGTACCCCAGACCGCACTCTGCAGCACTTTCTCCACTCGAAAGGAGCCTCGCATGAAGCTGTTGTCCGCCGCGTTGCTGTCCGTGGCCCTGCTGCAGGCGATGCCTGCCCTGGCCGAGAGCCCGAAGTCCTCGCCGCTGCTCGGCCGCTGGTCGCTGGATATCGCCACGTCCGCGCTGCCTGAAGCACAGCGTCCGCAACAGGTCGTGCTGGAATTCAAGGATGCCGGCGCGGGCAGGTGGAGCTCGCACGTGGATATCGTCCTGCATGACGGCAAGACGATGAAATCCGACGGTACGCTGGCGTTGGATGGCACGCCCGCATCGCTGATAGGCAGCTACGGCGCCAACCAGGCGACGCTGAAACTGCCGGCGCCGAATACGCTGGTGATGCAGCTGGTCGATCACGGTGCGCCGGCGTCCACCCGTGTGTATACGGTGGCCGCCGATCGCTCAACGATGACCGAAACCAAGGCGTTCTTCGGTCATGACGGCACGCCGATCCTGCAGACCAACCTGTTCAAGCGCTTGCCGTAGCCGTGTGATGCAGCGACACCCGCAGAGGCGGGCTCTGCGGATACCGTTGCTGCGGGCTCATGCGGCGGCGGGGTCGCGCTTGCCGGTATCGATCCCGTACCGGTCGATCGCCTGCTGCAGCAGGCTCCGTTCGACATGTCCGTCATCGGCCAGGGCCTTCAGTGCGGCCAGCACGATGAAGTGGCGATCGACCTCGAAGAACGTCCGCAGCGATTCGCGTGTATCCGAGCGGCCGAAACCATCGGTGCCGAGTGCGATGAAGCGACGATCGCTGATGAAGGGGCGGATCTGGTCGCCGACGATCTTCATGTAATCGGTCGCCACCACCACTGGGCCAGCGTGGTCCTGCAGGCACTGCTGCACGTAGGGAACGCGCGGCTCGTCGGCCGGATGCAGCAGATTCCAGCGCTCGACAGCCAGGCCGTCGCGGCGCAGTTCGGTCAGGCTGGTAGCACTCCAGACGTCGCTGGCGATACCGAAATCCTGCTGCAGAAGATCGGCGGCGGCCAGCACTTCGCGCAGGATCGAGCCACTGCCCATCAACTGCACGCGAGGCCGTGCAATGGTGTCGGCAGCGGCGGGGCGCAGCAGATAGAGGCCCTTCAGGATGCCGGCTTCGGCGCCGTCGGGCAGGGCCGGGTGCGGGTAGTTCTCGTTGAGCAGGGTGATGTAGTAGTAGATGTCTTCCTGGTCCACGTACATGCGGCGCAGGCCGTCGTGGATGATCACCGCCAGCTCGAAATTGTAGGTCGGGTCATAGGACACGCAGCTGGGAATCACCGAAGACAGCACGTGGCTGTGGCCATCGTCGTGCTGCAGGCCTTCGCCCATCAGCGTGGTGCGGCCCGAGGTGGCGCCAAGCAGGAAGCCACGGGTGCGCGCGTCGGCGGCGGCCCAGGCCAGGTCGCCGACGCGCTGCAGGCCGAACATCGAATAGAAGATGTAGAACGGAATCGTGGCCAGGCCGTGGTTGGCGTACGCGGTACCGGCGGCGATCCACGAACAGATCGCGCCGGATTCGTTGATGCCTTCCTGCAGGATCTGGCCATCCTTGGCCTCCTTGTAATAGCTCAGCTGGCCAGCATCCTGCGGCGTGTACAACTGCCCGAGGTAAGAGTGGATGCCGATCTGGCGGAACAGGCCTTCCATGCCGAAGGTGCGCGATTCATCGGGCACGATCGGGATCACCAGCCTGCCCAGCTCGGGATCCTTGAGCAGGGTGGTGAGGATGCGCACGAAGCCCATGGTGGTGGACTGGCCGCGATCACCACTGCCCTGCAGTTGGACGTTGAACGTGGACAGTGGTGGCAGTGGCAGCGGATCGAGCTGTGCCAGTCGTGCCGGCAGCTGGCCACCCTGCGCCTGGCGACGCTGCGCGAAGTAGATCGCCTCCGGGCTGCCCGGTTGCGGGCGCAGGTACGGCATCTCTTCCAGTTGTTCATCGCTGATCGGCAGATCGAAACGGTCGCGGAAGGCGCGCACCGCATCGGTGCTCATCTTCTTCAACTGGTGATTGATGTTCTGGCCTTCGCCGGCCTCACCCATGCCGAAGCCCTTCACCGTCTTGGCCAGCACCACGGTCGGCCGGCCCGTGGTGTTCACTGCCTGCCGGTAGGCGGCGAATACCTTCTGCGGATCGTGGCCGCCGCGTGCCAGTGCCCAGATCTCGTCGTCGCTCATGTCCGCCACCAGCGCCAGCAGTTCCGGGTAGTGCCCGAAGAAGTGTTCGCGTACGTAGGCGCCGCTCTGCGACTTGAAGGTCTGGTAGTCGCCATCCACGCACTCCATCATGCGCTGGCGCAGCAGCCCGCTGTGATCGCGTGCCAGCAGCTCGTCCCAGCCACCGCCCCAGATCACCTTGATCACGTTCCAGCCGGCGGCACGGAAGGTACCTTCCAGTTCCTGGATTACCTTGGCGTTGCCGCGCACCGGTCCGTCCAGGCGCTGCAGGTTGCAGTTGACCACGAACACCAGGTTGTCCAGGCGCTCGCGCCCGGCCAGCGAGATGGCCGCCAGCGATTCGGGCTGGTCCATTTCGCCATCACCGAGGAAGGCCCAGACCTTGCGACCCTGATGCTGCTTCAGCCCGCGGTATTCCAGGTAGCGCATGTAACGGGCCTGATAGGCCGCGGTCAGCGGGCCCAGGCCCATCGATACGGTGGGGAACTGCCAGAACTCCGGCATCAATCGTGGGTGCGGATACGAGGACAGGCCCTCACGACCGGCTTCGCGGCGGAAGTTGTCCATGCGCTCGGCGCTGATGCGGCCTTCCACGAAGGCACGGCCATAGATGCCGGGTGCGGAATGGCCCTGGATGTAGATCATGTCGCCGTCGAAGGTGTCGGTACGGCCACGGAAGAAGTGATCGAAGCCTACGTCATACATGACCGCTGCGGACTGGTAGGTGGCGATGTGGCCACCGACGTTGGAATGCTTGCCGGCGCGCAGCACCATCACCATGGCGTTCCAGCGGATCATCGCGTTCAACCGACGCTCGATGGCCAGGTCGCCCGGGTAGGTGGGCTGGCGTTCGGGGGGGATCGTGTTGGTGTAGGCGGTCCATGCGCGGGTGTGCAGGTCGCCATGCTGCTGCACGTCGAGGTCATCGAGCTGGTCCAGCAGATAGTGCGCGCGGGGGCGGCCGCCAGCCTCGATCACCGCGTGCAGCGACTCGCGCCATTCGCGGGTTTCCTGCGGATCGGTGTCGAGAGGGAAGTGTGCCTGGTTCATGCTGCGTCTCCAGAGAGCGCCGGTCGGCATCTGCGCGACACCGCCGGCAGGGCGACAGCTCTGGAGCGGAGTCGCGCCGGCAGGGCCGTGGCGCGGGGGCGGCCTTGGTGGCTGCCGGGGAGACAAGCGTAGGCGGCGCATGGGTTGGCCGGTAGACAGGTGAGGGTTGGGTCTGCGCGAACCTGCGCTTTGCCCGGCGGCGCTGCAATGCGGTTGTCATCGTCGGTGTGCACCCTGCTGGGTTTTCCAGCCTCGGGGTGGTTGGTCGGTTGTGAACAGCGTCAGGATCTGGGAGAAGAGCTACGCCCTGCGGCGCCGCCTGCTGCGTGGCTTCTTCCTTCGGCGTGGTTCACAGGCTGCCGATGCCGAGGATCTGGCGCAGGAGGTCTACCTGCGCCTGCTGCGCAGCACCGGCGAAGACGCCGCGGCGATCGAGAACCCTGAAGCCTATCTGTTCGCGGTGGCAGCCAACCTGGCCCGTGAACAGGCACGTTCGCGCTCCGGCCTGCCGCAGATCGAGGATGTTGATCTGCTGGCCGAGGTGCTCAGCAGCGAGGAGGACATCGAGGGTGATTTCGAGCGTGCGCAGCGCTGGAGCGGGATCCGCGGCGCCATCGCGCAACTGCCACCCACGACGCGGCGGGTGATGGAACTGCACTACCGCGAAGGATTGGATTGCCAACAGGTTGGGGCGCAGCTGGATGTGTCGGTGCACATGGTGCGCAAGCACATCGGCAAGGGCCTGGATGCCTGCAGGAAGGCGCTGGGCGCCGGGAAGGACGGATGAACCGGCAGGAGCCTGCAGCGATGGATGACGAGGTGGCCGAACAGGCTGCGCAGTGGTTCCTGTGCAACCGCGAGGGTGAGCTGAGCGCCGTGCAGCGCGCCGAGTTCATGGCGTGGATGAAGGGCTCGCCCGAGCACGTGCGCGCGTACCTGCATGCCCTGCATCTGCACCGGCAGGTGGGCGCGGCGATGTCGGTGCACCCGCAGGAACAGGGAAGCAGGGCAGTGCTGCCGATGCTGCCGGCAACGGCGAAAGTGGTGCCGTTGTTTGCCGCGCCCGTGTCCGCGCCGCGCGCCGTGGTTGCAACACGAACGCGCCGGCCGCTCTGGAGGCGGGTGGCTGCGGTGGCGTGCGGACTGTTGCTGGTGGCCGGTCTGCTGCCGTGGCTGATGCCGCGCGAACAGATGCTGGTCGCCGGGCACGGGCAACTGCGTGAGGTGGTGCTGGCTGACCAGACCCAGGTGCGGCTGAATGCAGACAGCCGTCTGCGGGTGACCATCGGCTGGTTCAGCCGCCGCGTCGAACTGCTGCAGGGCGAGGCCACGTTTGATATCGCAGCGGATCGCCGGCCCTTCGAGGTACGGGTCGGTGATCTGCAGATCCGTGACATCGGCACCGTGTTCGATGTGTCGCGCCGGTTGCAGAGCACGCGTATCGGCGTGGTATCCGGCCAGGTGGAGGTCTGGACCGCCGGTGATGGGCAACGCCGGCTGGCGCAGCTGCCCGCCGGGCGGGTGGTCCAAGTCGATCATCTCAGCCATGCGGTGCAGCCGCTGGAAATACCGATGTCCATGCTGCTGGACTGGCAGCAGCGCCGGGTGTCGTTCCGTGATGAGCGGCTGGACGAGGTGGCGGCTGCGTTCAACCGGCACAACCAGGTGCAGGTGCGGGTGACCGATGACGTGGCGCGGGCGGCGCGCCTGTCGGGCAGCCTGGAGGCGCACCGGGTCGCTGCGCTGCAGGCATTCCTGCAGCGGGACGCGCGCTTCGTCATCCGCCGCGAACAGGACACGGTATGGGTCTCCAGCCGCTGATCCCGGTTGGGCGATGGGCTGTCAGAAAAAATTCATCGAATCGGCGTTCTCCACTTCCGCCGATGCCGGCTCTTACTTGGGAGAAGCCGCTGTCGAATGTCGACGCAGCAGCAGTCCTCTCTCCTGCAAGGAACCGTGATGCGCAAGAAGCTCTATCTGTCGGTGGTACTGGCCTTGTCTCCCTGCCTGGGCGCACATGCGCAGGCGGTGTCGTCCAACGGGCTTGAGACCAAGGTTACTGCAGCGATCGCCGCGCAGCCTTTGAGCCAGGCACTGGAGCAGCTGTCACGCAGCTCCGGCGTGCAGTTCCTGTATGCCGGCGCGGGCAATGCACCCATGGCGGGCGCGGTACCGCGGGGGGCCACCGTCAAGCAGGCGCTGGACACGCTGCTGGCCGGCACCGGCCTGCGCTACACGGTGCTGGACGGCAACGTGATCGCCATCGATGCGGCACCGGCACAGCGCGAAACCGGGCCGGCCGCACCGGCACCGCAGCAGCCGCAAGCCGTGGTCGCTCCGACGCTGGGAACGATCAAGGTGATCGCCGCCCATGAGGTGATCGATCAGAAGAAAACCTCGCCGGTGATCAAGGATTCGGTGATCTACGATGAGATGGACAGCTACGGCGATGAGACGCTGGCCGAGAGCCTGATGGCCGCGCCCGGTCTGAGTGCGGTGGAAGATGCGGGCGAACCGCGCTATGTGACCGTGCGCGGCGTGCAGGCCAATCTCAACTACACGACCATCGACGGCATCGCGATCGCAAGCGTGGGTGGCAGTGGCTCCGGCGAGCGCATGAACAACCTGCAGCTGATTCCCAGCGACATCGGCACCCGCACGGACATCTACAAGAGTTTCAGCGCCGAGCAGGCACCGGATGCCATTGGTGGTGTGATCGACATCATCAGCCGCAGTGCCTTTGACCGCTCCGGCAAGTATGTGTTCGCCGACGTGGCCGGCATCTATTCCACGGCCGAGACCAATGTGGGGCGCAGCGCGGGCGGCGACCACAAGACCCTGGGCCACTTCGGCAAGAGCGCCAAAGCGGTGTTCTCCAACCAGTTCGGTGCCGATGACCAGTTCGGCATCGTCGCTGTTGCGCGCTATGAACAGCGCTCGCGCAACAGCGTCAAGCGCTGGGTGGAATCGAACTATTACTACAACGATGCCGGCAAGTACCTCACCGATGGCACTACCGGCCCGGACGAGGCGAAAGGCTGGAACGGCCTGCGCGCGCCGGGCAACTTCAGCACCGGCACCTACACCAACTACATCACCAACTTCGGTGGTTCGGCCAAGCTGGAATGGAAGCCGTCGGATGATCCGTTCTATGCCTCGCTGCTGTTGTACTCGTACCGGTTCTACGAGAACTCGACGATGAACAAGACCGATCTGTATGGCAATGCCAAGTTCCCGATACGCAACCAGACCGAGGACGGCGGCACCACCCAGATCAACAGCATCTACATCAAGAATCGCCATGACCGCTGGGACCGCAGCAACCGCGGTGCGATCGCCAGCTTCAACTGGGATATCGGCGACCTTTCGCGGCTGACGCTGCGCGCCGGCCACACCGAAGAGACCTTCCACAACACCCAGGTCTACTGGGGCGTACGCGCGTACCCGAGCAACCTGTTCGTCGACTATGCCAACGACAGCCATGGCTTTCCGAACGCGGTGGGCGTCTCGGACTCCAGTCTGCTGACCAGCTCGGCGTTCAAGCTCAATCCCGCGCAGGCCTACATCTCGCCGCGTGACGCCAAGGAGAGCATCGACAACCTGCGTGCCGACTTCAGCTACAACATCGATGCCGATGCGAGCGGCTTCGGTCTCGCCGCCGGTGCCGAGTATCGCCACCTGAAGATCTGGCAGGACATCGATTTCGATTACTACAAGACCAGCGCGACCTTGAACGACTATCTGTATCCCGGTTCGACGCTGCTGGGCAGCGTCCCCGGCTTCCCGCTGATCGACAACCGCAAGTGGCATGACGAGCTGTACCCGAAGCTGGGCAACAACGATGCGGCCTACCCGAATGCCGATTTCACCAGCGACTACAAGTACGTGGAAGACATCGCCAACGCCTACGTGTCGGCGCATTACGCCTGGGACCGGCTGCTGCTGATCGGTGGCCTGCGCTATGACCATACTTCCTTCGATGCGTTCAGCCCGTTCAGCGACGATGGCGGTACCACCTACACCTCGGCATTCCGCAAGAGCAGCGGTGGCTACAACAACCTGCTGCCGTCATTGAACGCGACCTTCAAGCTGAGCGAGAACCAGCGCCTGCGTTTTTCCGCCAGCCGCACGCTGGGCCGGCCGACACCCAGCAACATCGCCCAGGCCACCAGCACCAGCTGTGGCGATGACGAGCTGGGCGGAGGTTTCTGCACCATCAAGCAGGGCAATGCCTCGCTGCAGCCGCGCCGCTCGACCAATCTCGACCTGGCCTGGGACCTGTATTTCAACGGCAACAACGGCCTGGTGTCGGTCGCGTTGTTCGACAAGGTCATCAAGGACGACATCTACACCCTGACCACGTTCGAGAACATCGGCGATGTCCGCTATCGCGTCACCCAGCCGATGAACACCGATGAGTCCACGCTGCGCGGTGTCGAATTCGCGGTGGCAAACCGAAATCTGCAATGGGGCCGCCACCGCTTCGACATGTACCTCAATGCCACCCGACTGGACGGACAGACCAACTACCGTATCAGTGATGGCAGCGAGCGCCGCCTGGACCGCCTGCTGTACCAGCCGGACTGGTCGGTGAACGGCTCGGTGATCTGGCGCATGCCGTGGAAGAGCTCGCAGCTGCGCGTGTCCGGTACTTACCGCAGCCGCATGCTGGTCGACTTCGGCGATACCCAGTGGCTGGACTCGTACTACGACCCGTACATGACCTTCAACCTGGCCTTCAGCCACAAGGTCAGCAAGCACGTGACGCTGAAGTACGAGGCGAAGAACCTGTTCAATACCCAGCCAACCTACAGCACCGGTCCGAACGGACGCTTCCGCACCGAGATCGATGACTACGGTCGCTTCTTCTACTTCCACATCATCTACAACTGAGGGCGGCCGTCTTGGATACGATCAATCGCAGGCGCTTCCTCGCCCTGTCGGGACTTTCCGCATTGGGTGCGTGGGCCGGGACAGCGCGTGCGCTGGCTACGCAGAACGATGCGGCGGCGTTGAATCCGCGCAATCTGCTGGCCTCGCCGCGCTTTGCCAGTACGCCGTTCACCCTCGGTGTGGCATCCGGTGATCCGTCAGCCGACGGCATGGTGTTGTGGACGCGGCTGGCCACCGAGCCCCTGATGTTCGGTGGCGGCATGCCCACCCGGCCGATGGTGGTGGGATGGCAGGTGGCCGCCGACGAGACCATGCGCACCGTGGTGCGGCAGGGAACCTCGCTGGCCCACCCCGAACTTGGCCATGCGCTGCACGTGGAACTGGACGGCCTGCTGCCTGGGCGGCCGTACTGGTACCGCTTCACCGTGGGAGGCCATGCCAGTGCGATCGGACGCACCCACACCCTGCCTGCGGCGAACGCGCCGATCAAGCGCGTACGCTTCGCGGTGGCCGGTTGCCAGCATTTCGAGGAAGGGCACTACACGGCCTGGCGGCACATTGCCGAGCAACCACTCGATTTCGTGTTCCATTACGGCGACTACATCTACGAGGGCGAAAGCCAGACCGGCGTGCGCAAGATGAACGGTCAGCCGTTCACCAACCTGCGCAACCACGTTGGCCCACAGACCTATACGCTCGACGACTATCGCCGCCGCTATGCACAGTACAAGACCGATGCGGACCTGCAGGCCGCGCACGCCGCGTCACCGTGGTTCATGACGTTCGACGACCATGAAGTGGACAACAACTGGGCGGGTGCCGAAGACCAGGACGGTACGCCCAGCGAACTGTTCCTGCTGCGCCGCGCACAGGCGTTCCAGGCGTATTACGAGAACATGCCGTTGCGCGCTTCGTCGTTCCCGCGCGATGGTCATATGCAGATGTTCCGTCGCGCACGCTACGGCACGCTGCTGGACCTGCACCTGCTCGATACCCGCCAGTACCGCAGCAAGCAGGTGGACATGGCGCAGCGCGGACAGGTGGAATCTGTCGAGCGCAGCATTGTGGGTGCGAAGCAGGAGCAATGGCTGTTCGATGGCCTGGCCGATGCCGCGCCACGCTGGCACGCGATCGCGCACCAGGTCTCATTGGGCAATTACATGCGCGAGAAGGACGGCGTGGTGCAATCTTCCGATGACCAGTGGTCCGGCTACCTGTCCAGCCGCCGGCGCCTGCTCGATCACATCCAGAAGGTGGGCTTCGGTAACGTGGTGACCGCCTGTGGCGATGCACACCGTCACTATGCCAGCGACCTGGTGCAGGACAACGTCGATTCCGGGGTGATTTCCAGCGAGTTCCTGGCGACGTCGATCAGCTCGGGCGCTGACGGGCAGGGCGTGGATGCCTATGCAGAGAACCAGCTGCGGCACAGCCCCCACTTGAAGGCGACGACGGACAAGCGCGGTTACGTGCTGTGTGATGTCACCCGTGATGCCTGGATCGGTGACATGAAGACGCTCGATACGGTCATGCGGCCGAACGGCGCGCTGCAGAGCTGGAAGCGCTATGCGGTGGAGCACGGCCGACCGGGGTTGCAGGAGGCCTGAGCCGGCTGTCCTGCCCTGTAGAGCCGGGCAAGCGCCCGGCTCTACGGAAGTACTTTCAGCCGTGTTCGAAGCGCAACGGTGCGGTGCCCATGGCGGGGTCGCTCGTACCAGGACGGCCATCTTCGGCACGGCCGGCCAGGCGTTGCTCGACGCCCTCCGAACGCACGATCAGGTCGTACCAGCCTGCGGTCGGTGTCGGGTCCCAGGCCAGTACGGTTTCCGCGCCGGCCACCAGCTGCAGTTCCTGTACCGGCATGTGGCCCGCGTAGGCGCCGCCCTGCACCTTGACCCTGCGCGCTGAAGGCGATGGATTGCGCAGCACCAGCCGCAGCTGGCCGTCCGCGCGTTCCACCTGTGCATACAGCGGCGCGAGCGTGCCCGCGCCGCGATAGTGGCGATGGAACCCATTCGGCCCCAGCAGCCAGAGGTCGTAACGACCCTGTGCATCCAGCGGCCAACGATCCTGCAACGGGGCACCCGGTACTACGGTGTAACGGCGCGGGATGGCGTCCAGCTGCAAGCGGTCGTAGACATGCAGCACGGCCGTGGCGCCATCGCTGGCCAGCTGCAGGGTGAGGCCCTCGCCATCCACCGACGTGGCCTGCACCTGCGGCCGATAGGGCAGTGCCCGCGCCGGACGCACGCCCGGCTCCTGGCGGGCCGGATGCAGGCCATCGGGCAGCGCAGGCACGGTGCGGCCGGGCAGGGCGGCGGCGCGCGCTGCGACGGCGGTGACATCCGGCAGCGCCTTGACGAAGGGGCGGGTGTCGCGCTGGGCGAAGTCGAAGGCGTTGCTGAGATCACCGCAGACCGCACGCCGCCACAGCGAGATGTCCGGCGCGGTCACGCCGAAGCGACGCTCGATCAGGCGCAGCACCGAGGTGTGGTCGTAGACCTGCGAGTCGACCCAGCCGCCACGGCTCCACGGCGAAATCACATACAACGGGACACGCGGGCCGAGACCATAGGGGCGGCCGCGCAGCTCGGCGGCATCGTATTTCCCGTCGCCCGGTGCCGGGTTGCGGTGGTACTCGCCCTCGGTGCTGACCGCCGATGCACCGGCCCAGCCATCGCCAAGCGGAGAGGGCGGTGCCGGCGGCGGTACATGGTCGAAGAAGCCATCGTTCTCATCGAACATCAACAGCAGGGCGGTGCGGCTCCAGACCTCGGGATCGGCGGTCAATGCATCAAGCAGGCGCGCGGTATAGGCGGCGCCCTGCGCGGGGCTGGACGGCCCCGGATGCTCGCTGCCGGCCGCATCGGCGATGATGAAACTGACCTGCGGCAGGCGGCCGCTGACCGCGTCCTCGCGCAGCTGCGCCAGACCACGGGTACTGACGCCGCGTGCGCGCAGCTCCGGGTCATGCCCCGGGTCGCCGCGATGCGCCTGGCGGAAGGCCTCGAACCCGGCCAGCGGGTTGTCGGTGAAGTTGTCGGCCATGTCCTGGTAGATCTGCCAGGACACGCCGGCCTGCTGCAGCCGCTCGACATAGCTGGTCCAGCGATATGACTCCGGATAGCCGCCCTGCTCGGGGAAATTGTCGTGCGAATTGGCGATCACCGGGCCGCCTGCGCGGGCCTGGGCATCGTTGTGGCCGGTCCACAGGAACACGCGGTTCGGGTTGGTGCCGGCCTGCATCGCGCAGTGGTAGGCATCGCAGAGGGTGAACGCATCGGCCAGGGCGAACTGGAACGGCATGTCGCTGCGCTGGAAGTAGCCCATCGAATGGTTCTGCTTGGCCTTGGGCCAGTGCGCCATGCGTCCGTGGTCCCACGCCTGCTGTGCGTCAGGCCAGGTGTGGGGCGTGCCTTCCACCCGCATGTAGCCGAAGTGCGCAGCGGTATCCAATGGGAAGGGGGCGATCGCGCGTTGCCCACTGGCGTCGGGCTGCAGCCACAGGCTGCGCGGGCGGTCGCTGCCAGGCAGGGGCGACGCTGGGGCCACGAAGCGGTCGCCGAAACCACGAACGCCCGGCAGGGTGCCGAAGTAGTGGTCGAACGAACGGTTCTCCTGCATGAACACCACGATGTGCTGCAGGTCCTGCAGGCTGCGCGTGCGTGAGGCGGGGGCGATCGCTGCCGCCCGGGCGATGCTGGGCAGCAGCGGCGAAAGGCCGGCGGCGACGCCGGCCTGCAACAGTCGGCGTCGGCCGGTATCGGTCACAGGGTCACACTCACAAGTCCACGCGGAAGGAGATGCCGACGGTGCGCGGGGCGCCGATGAAGGCGTTGTCGCGGCCGTCCACCCCTGCAAGATAGCGCTTGTCGGTCAGGTTGCTCACCACCAGGTTGGCGCCCATCCCCTTCAGGCGCGGCGACAGGGCCTGCAGGTCGAAACCGATGTTGGCGTTGAACACGGTGGCCGAAGGCAGCTTGTTGACGTTGGCCGCATCCAGGTAGCGCTCGCCGAGGTAGCGACCGGACAGGCCGAAGTTCCAGCTCTCACCCTGCCAGTCGGCCGACACCACCAGGATCTGCTCGGGCTGGCCGATCACCTTGGCGCCGTCGACGATGCCCAGCTGCCTGTCGCGCGCGTCGTTGCCACTGCCCAGGTACTTGGAGCGGTTGTAGGTGTAGGCGGCATTGATGCGCCAGCCATTGTCCCAGCCGTAGCCGAAGGCCGCTTCCAGGCCGTTGCTCTCCACGCCGCCGAAGTTCTCGTAGACGCCATCGGTCTCGCCGAGGTAGTCGATGCCGCTGACCAGACCGGCCGGCAGGTAGACGATGCGGTTGTCGAACTTGATGTTGTACAGGGTGACCGAAGCGGTCAGCGGCCAGCGGCTGATGCGCATGCCCAGTTCGATGTTGTCGGCGGTTTCCGGTTCGACATTGCGGAAGCGCTGCGGATCGGTTTCACCCAACACCCCGGAGGGGATCGCCGCGAAGTTCTGCGAGTAGCCGGCGAACAGCTCCATGCCCTCCACACCCGGGGCCCAGGTAAAGCCGGTGGACAGCAGCGGATCGGACTTCGAATCGGACTTCACATTCTCGGTGGCGCCGATCACACGGCGACGGGACTGGTCGACGAAGAACTGCTTCACGCCGAGGCGCGCGCTGAACGGGCCGAAGCGGGCCACGTCCTCGACGTAGTACATCTGCTCATCGACCTTGTACTTGTCTTCGAACTGCACCCAGTAGGGCTGGTGGTCGAAGGCGATGTCCTGGCCGACGTTGAGCAGGCGGTGCCAGTCGCGGCGCACGGAACGGTCGAGCTTCTCCACCCACAGGCCACCGCGGATCGTATTGTCGATCGCGCCGAAGGTCTGCCGCCATTCGACGTCGGCGGTGACGCCCATGCGATCGTTGTCGTAGTGGGAGTGGCGATAGGACTGTGCGCCCTGCACATTGCCGGCGTAGCAGTTGGGGTCGTACTCGGCGCTGAAGCCGAGTCGCGGCGTGCAGTTGGCCAGACGCTGGGCGGAACTGCCATCGGGGTTCACGAAGTAGATCTGGCCGCGGTTGCTGCCGCCGTAGACCGTCCTGCCGCCAAGGTATTCCGACTGCGGGCGACCGGCGCCATCGTCGCTGACATCGGCCAGGTACGGCGGCAGCCAGTCACCGCGGCCCTGCATGCGGTGCCCGTAGGCAGCCATCGAGGCTTTGAAACCGTTGCCGCCATCGAACGCCGCGCGCAGGTAGCCGAAGGTGTTCTCGCGCAGTGCGCGCGAACCGGAGCGGTAGTTCTGGTCCAGATACGGAATGCCGGTCAGGGTGCCGACCAGGCCGTCGCGGTCCGGGTTGGTGGCGAAGCCCTTCGGTGAAACGCTGGTGTACTCCGGCTCGTCGGCATCGTTGTAGGACAGGTAGCCGGTCAGGGTCCAGCGGTCCAGTTCGGTGATGAACTTGCCGGCGATGTTGTCGTTGCTGGTGTGACCGGTGCCATCGATCCAGTCATGCACGCGCGCCGACGATGCGCTGATCCATGCGCGGGTGTGTCCGCCCAGCAGGCCTGTGTCGTAGCGTACGTAGTACTTGCGTGCTTCATTGTCACCGGCACCCACCACCATGCGCAGGCGCTGTTCCTGCAGTGGATCGCTGGTGAGGAAGTTCAGGGTGCCGCCCAGCGCTTCGTTCGAGCGCGAGGAGATGTCGGCCGTGCCCTGGCTCACCTCCACCGTTTCCAGATCGAGCGTGTCGATGTAGCGGTTGGCCAGCGAGCCGCCGCCATAACCGGAACCACCATTGGGCAGGCCGTCGATGGTGGTGCCGATCTGCTGGGTATCGCGGTTGGTGACGAAGCCGCGCATGCTGATCTGCGTGCCCCAGACCGACGAGCCAGTGGCATCGGCTTCGCTGACGACCACGCCGGGCACTTCGTTGAGCGCGCCATTGACGCTGCTCAGCACGGTCTGCCGGTTCAAGGTTTCCTGGCGCACCGAGGTCTTGGCATAGCTGGTGGCCTGGCCGATCACCTGCACCTGGTCCAGGGTCCGCGCGTCGGCGCTTCGCGTATCGGCGGCATCGCCCTGCGGAGCTTCAGCCAGGGCATCCAGTGCGGGAGCAATCAGCAGGGCAAGCAGCGAGATACGGGGAAAGCGCGCAATCGTTCGCATCGAAACCGGACCTTCAGGGGAGGAAAGTCCGGGAGTGTCGGCAGTGCCGATGACATGGCGGTGACGCGCAGATGCAGGGAGTGTGTTGTGTGACGGCCGGCAACACCGGCGGCGCTCCTCAGTAGCGCGCGTCCTTCGGTTTCGGGTCGCGCGGCCAGTCCTTGGTCTTGCCGGCGAAGTCCGGGCGCGGCTGGTTGATGAAGTAGCTGGCGATATCCACAGCATCCTGCTCGGGCATCACCTGCTGGCCCAGTGGCGGTTCACGGGTCACCGCCGGTGGCATGTTGTGCTTGACGAAGCCTGCGGCCTTGTACAGCCGCGCCATGCCGGCACCGATGTTGAAGCTGTGCTCCCCCCACAACGGCGGGAACGCGATATCGCCGCTGGCATCGCGCTGACCTTCTCCGTTGTCGCCGTGGCAGGCAGCGCACTGCGCGGCATACAGCGCCTGCCCTCGTATCGGGTCCGGCGTCAGCGTGCTGTCGATCGGCCCTTCGCTGGGCGCGGCCACGCGTGCACCCTCCGGTACCGGGCGGCTCAGCCACGCCATGTATTCCAGCATCGCGCGCATCTCCGGTGCGTCCTTCGGCAGCGGTTTGCCGTTCATCGAACGCTGCAGGCAGCCGTTGATGCGCTCGGCCAGACCGATTTCCCTGCCCGGGCGCGGCATGTAGCGCGGGTAGCTGCCGCCGCCGGTGTTGAAGTAGTGATTGCCGAACGGTCGCTTGCCCTCGGCCATGTGGCAGGAGTTGCAGTTCAGATCGTTGCCGACGTTGTCCGGCAGCAGGCGTGCGGTCTCGTTGAGCAGGCGACGGCCGAACATCACCGCATCTGCGTTGCCGAGGCTGGCGATCTCTTCGGCACTGGGCACGTGGTACTGGCCCACCACCTGGCCGTGGCCGTCGAGGATATCCAGGGTCCTTGCCACCTCCGCATCCAGGTCCGGGTACAGGTGCTGGTACAGCAGCGTACCGGCACCGGCCAGCAGCACCGCAACCACTGCGCTGGCGACCAACGCTCTGGAACGCTTCTTCGAACGCCTCATTGCGCCGTCTCCTGCGGGACCACATGCACCGGCTTGTCACGCACTACCCGGCGCATGCGCGCCACGTCCAGTTCACTGACCGCACTGGCCTGGTTGCCCCAGCTGTTGCGGATGAAGGTGAGGATGTCGGCGAGCTGCGCATTGGGCAGTTGCTCGAAGCCCGGCATGGTGAATGCCATCCGGTCATGCGGCGTGTGCGGTGTGCGTCCACCGATCAGGGTTACCTGCACCAGCGAGCTGGGATCGTCGGCGAACACGATGGAGTTGCCGGCCAGGGCAGGGTAGATCCGTGGCATGCCACGGCCATCTGCACGATGGCAGGCCTGGCAGTGTTCGGCGTAGGCCAGCGAACCGGCCACCCGATAGTCGCCGCCGCGCAGTGCGGCGGTGGTGGTGTCGCTGCCCGGCGTCCACTGCGCGCTGCGGCCTACCCGTGCTGGCAGCTGCTTCAGATACCGCGCCATCGCCAGCAGATCGGCGTCGGACAGGTACTGCGTGCTGTGCTCGACCACATCGGCCATACCACCGAAGGCCGCGGAACGATCGGTACGGCCGGTGCGCAGGAACTCGACGATCTCGGCTTCGCTCCAGCTGGCGAGGCCAGTTGATTCGTTGCGCAGGTTCTTCGCATACCAGCCTTCCAGCACCGATCCGGACAGGAACTGGCGGCTGCCGTCATCGGCCATCGCTTTTTCCTGGAAGGCCAGCCCGCGTGGGGTATGGCACGCGCCGCAATGGGCCAGGCCTTCGACCAGTTCGGCGCCGCGTTGCTGGCCGGCATCCAGGGTTGGATCAGGGATGAAACTGCGCGGGCGCGCGAACAGCAGCTGCCACCAGGCAAGCGGCCAGCGCATGTTGGCCGGCCATGGAATGGTGCTGTCAGCGTTGTCCTGCCGGACCGGCTGCACTGCGCCCATGAAGTAGGCATACAGCGCCTTGATCTCGGCATCGCTGGCGATCACGTACGAGGCGTAGGGCATTGCCGGATACAGCGGCTGGCCGTCATGGCGGATGCCACGCCGCACCGCGCGCTCGAAATCCGCATAGTCGTACGCGCCGATGCCGGTATCCGGGTCCGGGGTGATGTTGGTCGAATACAGCGTGCCCATCGGTGTCTGCATGCCAAGCCCACCGGCGAAGGGCTTGCCGCCGGGTGCGGTATGGCAGGCGGCGCAGTCGGCGGCACGCGATAGATACCGGCCCTGCTCGATCAGGGTCGGGTCGTGGATATCGACCTCGGCCTGTTGCCGTGGGGCGAACCAGTACGGTGTGCTGCGGGCGATGCCGTAGGCGGCGGCCAATGTGGCGGCCAAGGCAATGGCGAGCTTGAGCGGGGTGCGCATGCTGGCACTGTGGCCATTCGTGCGAAGGCGTTCATTGATCCGGATCAATGCTTTGGCCGGTCGCTACATTGTGACAAGCTGAATCGATCCTGCGCTGTCATCAACCCGTCATCCAGCTGCGATAGATGGCGTCGGGCGCGACCGCTAATCTGCCACGCTGTCGCACTTTTCCCCTGACTGCCCATGAAGCGCCTGCTGCTGCTTTTGCTGGCGTGCGCCGGCCTGTGGCTGGCTGCATGCTCTTCTTCGATGACCGCCTCGTCCACCTCGCTCAGCGACCGCCTGATCGCGCCCGGTGGCGTTTCGACCCTGCTTGATCAGCCGCGTATCGCCGCAGCGGTGGCTGCGTTGCCGAACCGGCATGGTTTCGCTGCGGGCCGTGATGGCGTGCCGATCTTCTGGCGTGCTTTCGACCCGGGCGACTATGGCGCGCGCTACCACTACCTGCCGCAGCAGCACCAGAACGGCCTGCCGCTGGATACCGGGCTGAGCCTGGCGGTACCGCAGCCGTTCCGCGCGCAGGCGCCGCGTGGCACCGTGGTGCTGCTGCACGGCTGGATGATGAACGGCGATTCGATGCTGCCGTGGTCGCTGCAGCTGGCCGAGTCGGGCTACCGCGTGGTCACCCTGGACCTGCGCAACCATGGCCAGTCCGGCGCCGGCCCCTCCGGCTACGGCACCTATGAATCGGACGATGTGGTGGATGTCATCGCTGCGCTGCGCGCGCGCGGCGAAGTGACTGGCCCGCTGTACCTGTTCGGCGTTTCCTATGGCGCTGCCACCGCACTGTTCACCGCCGACAAGCTGGGCGACCAGGTTGCCGGCGTGGTGGCGATGGAATCGTTCGCCAATGCCGGCGTAGCGATCCGCACCATGATTCCGCATCTGATGGCCCTGCAGCCGGAAGGCTTGAAGGCACAGGCCATCGCTTCGTATGCACGCTGGCGCTACGGCGGCCAGGACATCAACCAGGTGGTGGCCGCCGCCAGCCGCCGCATCGACGTGGACCTGGACCAGGTGGACGTGGCACGCGCGCTGGCCGATACCCGTGCCTGCGTGCTGCTGCTGCACGGGCAGGGCGACCAGCACATTCCGGTCAGCCAGGGGCGTGCGCTGGCACAGGCCAACCCGCGTGCGCACTACATCGAGATGCGCGGCGAAGATCACATCACCCTGCCGCTGCGGCTGGACCTGCTGGCCGGCGTGGTGGATGACTGGATGGCGCGGGACGAGCACCACCCGAAGTCCGCGTGCCCAGCGCCCCAATTGCCCGCACAGGCCGAGTGGCTGGTGCACGGCGTCGATGCACCGGCAAAGACCCCAGCGCGCAGCTGAGCCTTCAAAAAAGGGGACGGAGGGGATTAAGTCGCATTCGGCCTGCTAGTGCAGGAAACGACTTAATCCCCTCCGTCCCCTTTTCTTCTTCAGGGCAGGCGGCGGGCCAGTGAACGCGCCGATGCCGCCACGCCCAGCAGCATCGCTGCCACGCACAGGAAGGCAAAGCCCAGGCTGGTGGCATGGGCGAGCGCGCCGATCGCTGCAGGGCCTGCAAGGATGCCGGCGTAGCCCAGGGTGGTGACTGCGGTGATCGCAATGCTCTCCGGCATCGCGCGCTGCTGGCCGGCCATCGAGAACAGGGCGGGCACGATGTTGGCGCAGCCCAGGCCCACCAGCACGTAGCCGAACAGCGCCATCGCGAAGGAGGGCACCAATGTGGCCAGTGCGAAACCGCCCGCAGCGGTGATGCCACCAATGACGATGGTGCGGGTGCGGCCAAGGCGCTCGACGATGCCATCGCCGAACAGGCGCATCGCGGTCATCGCCAGCGTGAACACGGCAAAGCCGGCACCGGCCTGGTCGCGCGGCACCTGCCGCACTTCGGCCAGGAACACCGCACTCCAGTCGAGCATCGAGCCCTCGGCCAGGAACACTACGAAGGCGAGCACACTGATGAACAGCACGACGCCATGCGGCACGGCCAGCATCGGGCCGTCATGCAGGATGCGCTGCGGGCGCCAGTGCGGTGCCGACAACAGGGCCACCAGCAGCATCGCCGCCACGGCAACCAATGACGCCAGCCACAGCGGAGTGCCGAGCACCAACAGGCCGGTCATGCAGCCTGCGCCGACGAAGCCACCAATGCTGTAGAACGCGTGGAAGCCGGACATCATCGGGCGTCCCGCATCGCGCTCGACGGCCACCGCCTGCATGTTCATCGTGCAGTCCATCGCGCCCACACCCGCACCGAACACGAACAGCGTCGCCCCCAGTGCCAGCGGCGTGGGGGTGAGCGTCAGCAGCGGCAGCGCGAGCAGAATCAAGGCCGTGGTGGTGATCATCAAGCGGCGCGAGCCCAGGCGCGCGGTCAACGCACCTGCCAGCGGCATCGCCAGCAATGAGCCCAGCCCCAGGCACAGCAGCAACCCGCCGAGGCTGGCATCGGACAACCCGGCCTTGGCCTTGGCGTAGGGCACCATCGGTGCCCAGGCAGCGGTGGCAAAGCCGGGGATGAAGAACGCAGCGCGGGTGGCGTGCTGCTGGGCGCGGGGAGAAGAAGGCGTCATGCGCGAGGAAGGCTGCAGAGGATTGCTTTATGAAAACGTTTTCACGGGGCCCGGGCAAGTGCCATGCATGACATCGAATGTCGAATACGAATGCATTGGTCCGGATGCGTCACCAGTGATTAACGCCATCAGTGGAGAGTAGCCCGACGGTCGGCATTCCGCCCGGCCGCTGCCGGAGATCAGCGCATGAGCACCACACCGACCATCCTCCTCGTCCATGGGTTCTGGGGCGGGGCCGCACACTGGGCCAAGGTGATCCTGGAACTGCACCGCAAGGGCCACGACCAGGTGAAGGCGGTCGAGCTGCCGCTGACCTCGCTGGTCAACGACGCCGAGCGGACGCGCCGGATGATCCGCCAGATCGATGGCCCGGTCGTGCTGGTCGGGCACTCGTATGGTGGCGCGGTGATCACCGAAGCCGGCAACCAGCCCAACGTGCAGGGCCTGGTCTACATCGCCGCGTTTGCGCCGGACAGTGGTGAGAGCCCCGGCGGCATTACCCAGCAGCACCTGCCCGAAGCGGCACCGAACCTCGCCCCGGACAGCGATGGCTATCTGTGGCTGCGTGCCGACAAGTTCCATGAGAGTTTCTGCCAGGACCTGAGCGCCGACGAAGGCTGGGTGATGGCCGTGACCCAGAAGGCGCCGCTGGCCAGCACCTTCGGTGATGCGATCAGCGACCCGGCGTGGAAGCACAAGCCGAGCTGGTACCAGCTTTCCAGCCAGGACCGGATGATCTCGCCACAGAACCAGAAGGCCATGGCCGAACGCCTGCAGCCCAAGCGCCTGCTGCAGCTGGAAGCGAGCCATGCCTCGCTGGCCTCGCATCCGGCCGAGGTGGCGGCACTGATCCTGGAGGCGGTGGCGGCCGTCGACGGCTGACGTTTGCCACGGGGCAGCGCCTGCTCAGGTCCGGGCGCCACCCACGACAGCGGAAGCGCAGGAGAGTAAACTCCTGCGCCTGCGGCCCTTGGCCGCCATTCCCCCTTTCCCTCGAGCCGCCGCCAGAGGATCCCACCCCTTCGTGGAGGTCCCGTCGTGTCGTCCGTGCCTGTTCGTTTTTCCGTCCTCTCCCTGCGTCGTCGCCCGTTGGCGAGGGCTCTTGCCCATGGTCTTCTGCTGACCTCAGTGGCCGCTGCCGGCGCCGCCTCGGCGCAGTCCGCACCGGCTGAAGAAGAGGGCAGGACGACCTCGCAGACCCTGCAGACCGTGCAGGTCACCGCCAACCAGCTGGGCACCATCACCGAAGGCAGCGGCGCCTACACACCGGGCACCATCGCCACCGCCACCCGCCTGGTACTGACGCCGCGGCAGACCCCGCAGACCATCAGCGTTATCACCCGTGCGCAGATGGATGACTTCGGCCTGGACGGCATCGATGATGTGATGCGGGTGACCCCGGGCATCAGCATCGTTACCTACGACAGTGAGCGTACCGAGTACTACGCACGTGGTTTTGCCGTGCAGAACTTCCAGTACGACGGTATTCCGATGTCGCGCGATTCGGCCTACTCGGCCGGCAATACGCTCAGCGATACCGCGATCTACGACCGCATCGAAGTGCTCAAGGGTGCCACCGGCCTGCTGACCGGCATGGGCGATCCCGGCGCGACCATCAACCTGGTGCGCAAGAAGCCGGGCAAGGAATTTGCCGGCAGTGCGACGCTCGGCGTCGGCCGCTGGGACGACTACCGCGCCGAAGTCGATGTCGGCGGACCGCTGACCGCTGATGGCCGCGTGCGTGGTCGCGCGGTAGGTGCCTGGCAGGACAAGCATTCCAATCTGGACTTCTACCAGCGCACCAGCAAGGTCGGCTATGCCGTGCTGGAGGCCGATCTGGGCGAACGCACGCTGCTGACCGTGGGTGGCGACGTGCTGGAGAGCGACCCCAAGGGCTCGACCTGGGGCGGCATTCCGTTGCTGGACAGCCAGGGCAATTTCAATGACATGCCGCGCTCGTTCAACAACGGTACCCGCTGGAGTGGCTGGCGCCAGTACGTGCGCACCGGCTTTGCCACGCTGGAACACACCTTCGACAACGACTGGGTGGCCAAGCTGCAGCTCAACCACCAGGTCAACGGCTACGATGCGGCGCTGGCCGGTGCGGCCGGTGGCAATCCCGATCCGGTCACCGGCGAAGGCGTTTCGTTGTGGCTGGGCAAGTATGTCGGTAAGACCGTCAGCAACGCTGCCGACTTCTACCTGAGTGGCAACTTCGGCCTGTTCGGTCGTCAGCATGAACTGGTGGTCGGCGGCAGTGCGTCGCGCAAGCGCTGGACCAACACCGGTTATTCGCCGCAGCCCGGCTATCCGACCGCCGTTGCCGACTACAACAGCTGGAAGGGTGATATCCCGGAACCGGAATGGCAGCGCGGTTACGGCAACAATGAAGTGACCCGCGAGAACGGCCTGTACGTGGTCGGTCGCTTCGATGTGGCCGACCCGTTGAAGGTGATCGTCGGCAGCCGCCTGGCCAGCTACCGTTCGCCGCAGACGCGCGAGACCGGTGTGTTCGTGCCGTATGCCGGCGTGGTCTACGACCTTGGCGAGCACTATTCGGTGTATGCCAGCTACAGCACCATCTTCAAGCCGCAGGGTGAGCGCGACGAACAGGGCAAGGCACTGGATCCGCTGGAAGGCCGCAGCTATGAAATGGGTCTGAAGGCGGAGTTCTTCGACGGCCGCTTCAATGCCAGCGCGGCGCTGTTCCAGCTTGACCAGGACAACTTCGCCCAGCCTACCGGTGGCAAGACGCCGACCGGCGATATCGCCTATCGCGGATTGATGGGGGTGCGCACCAAGGGCTACGAACTGGAGTTGTCCGGACAACTGGCCGAGGGCTGGCAGGTGCAGGGCGGCTTTGCGCACAAGATCGCCCGCCAGGCAGGGACCAAGGTGTCCACGCTGGAGCCGGAAAACCAGTTCAGCCTGCACACCAGCTACCGCCTGCGCGGCGACTGGCAGGGGCTGACCGTCGGTGGCGGCGCGCGCTGGCAGGATTCCACGTTCGGCACCATCACCAACCCGGCCAATGGTGCGTCGGTGGTCCATCGCACCCAGCCGTACTGGCTGCTGGATGCCATGGCGCGCTACCAGTTCAACGATCGCCTGTCGGCCACCGTCAACGTCAACAACCTGCTGGACAAGCGCTATTACACGATCTTCAGCTGGTACAGCACCTACACCTGGGGCGAGCCGCGCAACGTGCGGCTGGCGGTGACGTACAAGTTCTGATCGCGTTGCCACATGACACGCCCGCGATGCCGGACGGCATCGCGGGCGTGTGGGTTACAGCGGCAGGTCGAACACCAGCACTTCGGCGTCGTTGCCGTTTTCCAGGGTCAGCTGTGCCTCGTCGCTGACCTGCAGCGCGTCACCCGCTTCCAGGGTGATGCCGTTGACCTGCAGCTGGCCCCGCGCCACCTGCACATACGCGCCGCGGCCGGCAGCCAGGGCGTGATGCAGCTTCTGCTCGCCATCGAGGATGGTGGCGAAGATGCGCGCATCCTGATGGATGTGCAGCGAGCCATCGGCGCCATCTGGCGAGGCGATCAGGCGCAGCTGGCCGCGCTTGCTCTCCGGCGTGAAGTGGGTCTCCTCATACGACGGCGTGATGTTCTCGGTCTGCGGGAAGATCCAGATCTGCAGGAAATGCACCGGATCGGTGGCCGAATGGTTGAACTCGCTGTGGCTGACACCGCTGCCGGCGCTCATGCGCTGCACGTCGCCGTAGCGCAGCACCGAACCGGTGCCCATCGAGTCCTTGTGCTCCAGTGCGCCACCCAGCACGTAGGAGACGATCTCCATGTTGCTGTGGCTGTGGGTGCCGAAACCCTGGCCGCCGGTCACCTTGTCTTCGTTGATGACCCGCAGCGGGCCGAAGCTCACATAGCGGGGGTCGTAGTAGCTGGCGAACGAGAAGGTATGGCGCGAGGACAGCCAGCCATGCTCGGCCAGGCCACGGGTAGCGCTCTTGCGGATCTGCAGCATGATGGAATCTCCTTGTTCGATGGTTTCGATGGGGCGGGATGGGCTGGCAGCCGCTGTGTTTTCCCGTTGAGGAGAAGTATCCGCTTGCACCTTGGGTTTGAAAAACGGATAGTTTTGACAGCCATCATCGAAAATTTCGAATGCTCAAGCTCAGCCTCGATGCCCTGCAGATCCTGGACGCGATCGACCGCCGAGGCTCATTCGCCGGCGCCGGCAAGGCCCTGCACAAGGTGCCCTCGACCATTTCCTACACCGTGGCCAAGCTGGAAGAGGACCTTGGGGTGCAGCTGTTCGACCGGATCGGCCCGCGGGCGGAGCCGACCGAGGCCGGGCGCGCGTTGCTGGAGGAGGGCAGGCACCTGCTGCGAGCGGCCCGGGAGCTGGAACTGCGGGTACGGCGCGTAGCCTCGGGTTGGGAGGCGGAATTGACCCTGGCGGTGGATTCGGTGTTCCCGACCTGGCTGTTGGGGCCGGATATTGCTGCATTCCGTGAGGTGGCGGCGCCGACCCGATTGCGCCTGTTCGGCGAGGCGTTGTCCGGCACCTGGGAAGCGCTGCTGGACCGGCGCGCCGACCTGCTGGTCGGTGCACCGGGCGAGGGTCCCAGTGGCGGGGGCTACGTGGTCGAGCCGCTGGGCAGCGTGGGTTTCGTGTTTGCGGTGGCGCCGGAGCATCCACTGGCGACCGTGCCGGGTGTGCTGGGCCGCGAGCAGTTGGCGCCGTATTGCGCGATCGCGGTATCCGACTCGGCACGGCGGCTGCTGCCACGAACGGTGGGCCTGTTGATGGGCCAGGAGACGTTGACCGTGCCGGACATGGCCAGCAAGTTGAAGCTGCAGTGCCAGGGGCTGGGATTCGGTTTCCTGCCCGAGCCCTGCGCGCGCGCGGCGGTGGCACGTGGCCAGCTGGTGATCCGTGAGGTCGAGGAGCACAAGCCGGAAGAGACCTTCTGGCTGGCGTGGCGCACCGGCGAAGATGGCGCGGCCCTGCGCTGGTGGCGCGAACGCCTGCGACGGCCGGAGCTGCTGGCGCAGTGGTGGCAGACGATGGCAGAGGGGTAGGGTTCGGCAGGGCTGCGCCCTGCACCCGCCGAGGCAACAGCAACAGCAACAGCAACAGCAACGGTAACAGCCAAAGCCAAAGCCAAAGCAACAGCGGGTATTCCGTGGGATGGCGGGGTGGGTCCGGTTGCGGGGGACGCCGCAAGTACGTCCCTGTAGGCTTGGGCGCGCCATCCATGGCGCTTACACCCCCGCAACCGGACCCACCCCGCCTTCGACAGATTTCCGCAATCTGTCGGGATGGCGTTCTGTGCGGCTGGTAGGTGTCGACCTTGGTCGACACGTAGATCCACGCCATGCGTGGATGCTCTTCGTTCAATTGTCGAAGTATTCGAATTTGATGGAGTCATCCACGCATGGCGTGGATCTACCAGACATCGGAAACTGTCAGAGGTGGGGCGGTGTCGGATTGCGGGGTGTCAGCCGCATGGATGCGGCTGCCAAGCCTACAGGGACGTACTTGCGGCGTCCCCGCAATCCGACACCGCCCCGCCACCCCACGGAATGCCAGCTTCTGCAGTTGCTGTTGCCTCTGCAGGTGCAGGGCGCAGCCCTGCCAAAAAACACAAAAAAAACAGCAGGCCGAGGCCTGCTGTTTCGGTGTAATGGTGCGCCCGGAGAGATTCGAACTCCCGACCGCCTGGTTCGTAGCCAGGTACTCTATCCAACTGAGCTACGGGCGCCAATTACATAAACTCGTTGTGTTGATCGTGTGTGGTGCGCCCGGAGAGATTCGAACTCCCGACCGCCTGGTTCGTAGCCAGGTACTCTATCCAACTGAGCTACGGGCGCGCGGTACACAATCAACTTACTTCTCTATTTTACTGCACTTCCAGCGGCGGATGCTGAAGGTCTGTCGAGTGGTGCGCCCGGAGAGATTCGAACTCCCGACCGCCTGGTTCGTAGCCAGGTACTCTATCCAACTGAGCTACGGGCGCCCTGCGACAGGAGCGGAATTATGCGGATGTCGGCGCGAGTCGTCAACGCTTTTGTGAAAATTTTCACCCAACTGAATGAAAAACGCCTCTGCGACAGCCTCCGGGTGTTTCATCCACGCGAAGTGGTCAGCTCGCGTACCCAGGTCCTGCGCAGAAAGCACGCGCAGCTGTGAGGCGACATTCGGCAGTTTCGCCAGCAGCGCCTGCATCGATCCGATAGGCGCCAGCCAATCGTGTTCCATCAGCACCGCCTGCGCACTGCCATGCACACGCGCCATCTGCGCGTCCAGATCCTCGTCCATGCCGACGGCAGCGTAGTGATTGTTCAGCCCTACGCGCGCCCAGTCGGCGATCAATCCACGTGCTTCGGTGCCGCCGAAGCCCAGCCGGCGCCCGTGCAGCACGCCCTGGCGTCGCGCGATCCATGGCAGGAAGCGATAGATCAGGGGCAGCAACCAGCCACGCGGTGGCGGGAACGTGCGCCAGAAGGGTGTACCGCTGGCGGCCAGCCACAATCGATCGAATGCCTGCGGCTGGCGCCCGGCGTGCACGCAGGCCAGTTGGCCGCCCAGGCTGTGACCACCGATGATCCATGGCAGCGCGTTCTGGCCAGCATCGGCATCGGCGAGCAGGGCCTGACTGGCCGGCAGGTCGCGGTCGAGAATCTGCCGGTAGCCCCAGTCCTCGGTGCGCGACGGGCGCAGCGAGCTGCTGCCATTGCCGCGCCATTCGTGCAGGTAGACCGCCACGCCCCTGGCGGCCAGTGCCTGCGCAAGGGGCAGGTAATGGCGTGCGGCCACGCCCAGCGCCGGCAGCCACAACAACCGCGCCAGCGGCTGTGCAGGCACGCAGGCGATGACCTCGTAACGGTGGCCATCGCCGCTGTCCACGGCGAGTGCGCGTGGCGAATCGCTCATGCGTGCGGTGCCGCGCCGAAGTGGTCGAGTACCAGCACCTCGCTGCGGCCGGGCGCGTAGCCCTGCTGCAAGCCGCGCGCTACGTAATCGATGCCGGCTTCGCAGGCGTTGGCCAGGCTCAGCCCGTTGCACAGCTGCGCGGCGATGGCCGAGGCCAGCGTGCAGCCTGTGCCGTGCGCATCCAAGGGCAGGCGGGCATGGATGAATTCTTCGCTGCTGACGCCATCGAAGTAACGGTCGACCACGCGGTTGCCTTCATGCAGGTGGCCGCCCTTCAGCAGCACCGCGCCGGCACCCAGATCAAGGAGTGAGGCGGCGGCCTGCTCTGCGTCGTTGCCATTGGTGATGCTGCGGCCGACCAGCAGCTCCGCTTCCGGTGCATTGGGGGTGACCAGGGTGGCCAATGGCAGCAGCCGTTCGCGCATTGCCTGCAGCGCGCTGTCCTCCAGCAGGCGAGCGCCGCTGGTGGCGACCATCACCGGGTCGAGCACCACGTGCGGTGGTCGATGGCGTTCCAGTGCATCGGCCACGGTGTGGATCACCTCGGCGTTGGCCAGCATGCCCAGCTTCACTGCATGGATGTCGAAGTCGTCGAAGCAGGCCTCGATCTGCGCGCGCAGGAAGTCGATCGGTGGTACGTGCACGGCGCTGACGCCGCGGGTGTTCTGCGCGGTCAGTGCGGCGATCACCGACAGGCCGTGCACGCGATGGGCGGCGAAGGCCTTCAGGTCGGCCTGGATGCCGGCGCCGCCGCCGGAATCGGAGCCGGCGATGGTCAGGGCGGAAACGGGGGTAGTCGGGCTCATGCAGTGATTGTGCCGTGCTGCCCAGTGTGGGGGTAGTGCCGGCCGGGTTGCACCCGGCACCCGCAGAAGCCGGGGCAACAGCAACAGCAACAGCAACAGCGGCTCTGGATTTCTGCGCGGGAGGCGGGGCGGTGTCGGATTGCGGGGACGCCGCAAGTACGTCCCTGTAGGCTTGGCCGCGCCATCCATGGCGCGGACACCCCGCAATCCGACACCGCCCCGCCTCTGACGGCTTCCTGCAGTAGATCCACGCCATGCGTGGATATCGCGGAAATGATCGGAGGGACAACGTAGATCCACGCCATGCGTGGATGACGCCATGCTCAGCGCCGCCAGCGTGCCCATTGCTGGTAGAACACATAGCCCAGACCGGTCAGTCCGGTCAGCAGGGCGGGGGCGAGCAGGGCGTCGTACTGCCAGCGCACGAACAGCCAGGCGCCGATGACGCCGCCTGCAAGGAAGCCGCTGATGATCAGGCCGCTCAGGGTCAGGCGTCGTATCTGCAGCGGCAGTCCGCGCAGCAGGTGGCCGAGGCCGATGCCGAGGTCGGTGAACATGCCGCTGAGATGGGTGGTGCGTACGACGGCACCACTGAAGGTGGTGGCCATCGCATTCTGCAGTCCGCAGGCCATCGCGGCTGCCAGTGCGCCCCAGATCTGATGCTGCTTGAACAGCGGAATGGCCACCAGCAGCAACAGCGATTCCAGCGCCAGTGCTACACCGTAGCGGCGGCCCAGCTGCAGTGCGCTGTCCTGGATCAGCAGCCCGCTGACCATCGCGCCCAGTGAGAACGCGATCAGCAGACCCCACAGGTGGCCGACCGCGCGCCAATCCCCCTGCGCCAGCGCCATGCCAAGCTGGCTGGTGCTGCCGGTCATGTGGCTGACCGCCTGGTGTTCAAAACCCAGGAAGCCGACCACATTGACCATGCCGGCCACGCACGACAGCGCGACCGCGCCGATCCAGACCCAGGTGGGCAGGCGGATTCCCATGGCAGGCCCTCAGGGCCCGCCGAAGCCGCCGTTGAACTGCAGCTCGTTGAAGGTGCCGCTGGCCGGATCGAAGACCGCGCCCCAGAACTGCGCGCCACCATCGCAGACCCGCACCGCTTCGCGGGCGGGCCGCAGACTGTTGTCTTCAGGCAGGTGGAACGCGTTGATGTAGATCACCCGCTTTCCGTCCAGTTCGATGCCGACGTACTGGCGATCGAAGTCCATGACATGCGGCACCTGCGTTTCCAGCGCTGACAGCTTCGCTTCCAGCTGGTCCACCTGCTGCCGGCTCGGTGCCCAGTAGCCGCTGACCCGCCCGGCCTCGCGGCCGGGGCTGGGGCGCGAGCAGGTGTCGAGCACCTGCGCGGCGATGATCGGGCGGGTGACCACCCAGGACTGGCCACTGCGTTCGGTGGTCGGCACGCTGGCCGGTCCCTGCGTGGTCGCGCAGGCACCGAGCAGCGTGGTGATGGCGACCGCCATCGATGGCAGCAGCAGACGGGTGCAACGGTTCACAACACCTCCGACGCGTAATCGGCCAGCCGCGAGCGTTCACCGCGACGCAGCGTGATGTGCGCGCTGTGTGGCCAGTTCTTGAAGCGGTCCACGGCGTAGGTCAGGCCCGACGTGGTTTCGGTCAGGTAGGGGGTGTCGATCTGTTCGACGTTGCCCAGGCAGACGATCTTGGTGCCGGGGCCAGCACGGGTGATCAACGTCTTCATCTGCTTGGGCGTCAGGTTCTGCGCCTCGTCCAGGATCAGGTAACGCGACAGGAACGTACGGCCGCGCATGAAGTTCATCGAGCGGATCTTGATGCGGCTGGCGAGCAGGTCGTTGGTCGCCTGGCGGCCCCAGGTACCGCCTTCCTGGTTGTGCGTCAGCACTTCCAGGTTGTCGGTCAACGCGCCCATCCACGGCGTCATCTTCTCTTCCTCGGTACCAGGCAGGAAGCCGATGTCCTCGCCGACGCTGACCGTGGCGCGGGTCATGATGATCTCGCGGTAGCGCTGCTGGTCCATTGTCTGCGCCAGGCCGGCGGCCAGCGCCAGCAGGGTCTTGCCGGTGCCGGCGGTGCCGAGCAGGGTGACGAAGTCGATTTCCGGGTCCATCAGTGCGTTGAGCGCGAAGTTCTGCTCGCGGTTGCGCGCGCTGATGCCCCACACGGCATGGCTGCCGTGGCGGAAGTCATCGACCAGGGACAACACCACCTTGCCATCGCCGACGATCTTGCTGACACGCAGCTCGACTTCGTCTTCGCCCGGCAGGTAGACGTACTGGTTCGGGTACCACTCTTCGCCGTCCTGGGCGAGGACTTCGTAGTGGGTGCGGCCCTTGTCACTCCAGCTACGCAGATCGTCGCCGTGGCGCTTCCAGAAGTCTTCCGGCAGCTCGGTGGCGCCGGTGTAGAGCAGGCTGAAATCGTCCAGCGCACGGTCGTTCTCGTAGTCTTCCGAAACGATGCCGGCGATGGCCGCCTTGATCCGCAGGTTGATGTCCTTGGAGACGAACACCACCGGGATTTCCGGCGTTTCTTCCTTCAGCGCCAGGATCGCGCCGAGGATGGCGTTGTCCGGGATGACCTTGCCAAAGCTCTTGCCCGCGTCGAAATGGCTGGTCTGGAAGCGCAGCTTGCCCACGCTCTGTTTGCCGCGCAGCTGCAGGCCCTGCGGCCGCTGCAGCGGAATGCCCTCGGCCAGGTTGTCCAGGCCCGAAGCCTGCACCAGCTCGTTGAGGAAGCGGCTGACCTGGCGCGCATTGCGGCTCGCTTCGGTCGTGCCCTTCTTGCCGTTGTCCAGCTCCTCGATCACCTGCATGGGCAGGTAGACATCGTGCTCCTCGAATTTGAACAGCGCGGTGGGATCGTGCATCAGCACGTTGGTATCCAGCACGTAGATGCGCTTGCCTCGGGTCATCATCGGTTCCTGGTTACGGACAGGGAAAAACCACCACGACCTGCTGCAGGGCAGGGTGGTGGCGGACAAAGTGGGCGATGGGACTCACTTGGAGGGATGGGCCTTCAGTTCGGCAAGCACGGCGTCGGCATGGCCGGCGACCTTGACCTTGCGCCATGACTGCACGATGCGGCTGTCGGGGGAAATCAGGAAGGTGCTGCGCTCTATGCCACGTACCTGTTTGCCGTACATGTTCTTCATCTTGATGACGTCGAAGGCGGTGCACAGCGCTTCGTCGGCATCACTGACCAGCGGGAACGCGAAGCCCTGCTTGGCACAGAAGTTGTCGTGGGACTTCACCGAGTCGCGGGAGACGCCAAGCACGGCCGCGCCCGCCTTCCTGAAGTCGGGCAGCAGTGCGTTGAAGTCGATGCCCTCGGTGGTGCAGCCCGGGGTGCTGTCCTTGGGGTAGAAGTACAGCACCAGCCACTGGCCGGCGTAATCGCCGAGGGTGGCGTGGGCGCCGCCGGACAGGGCCAGCGGCAGGGAGAGGGTGGTGCTGTCCAGGGTATCGCCGTTGTTCATGAGGTCCTTCTGTCGAGCCTGGGTTCTTTCTACGACAATTGCATGAAACGCCACGCGCCCGTGAGGAGCGCGCGAAAAATCCGGGTTTCAATCAGAACTTCATCGGGTCCATGATCGCGTCCAGGTTCAAGTGGTCGCAGAACTCGAGGAAATCGTCGCGCAGGGCAGCGATGTGCATGTTGGCCGGCACGCCGATGGTGACCTGTGCGCTGAACATCTCCGCACCGGTCTGCATGGCGCGGTAACGCGTGCTCTGCAGGGTCTCGATGGTGATGCCCTGGCGGTCGAAGAAATCGGCCAGCTGGAACAGGATGCCCGGCTTGTCGGCGGCGATCACCTCGACGATGTACGGCAGCAGGTTGGACTGCGCCTGCTTGGCTTCGGTGCGGTACCAGACCAGCTTCAGGCCTTCCTCGCGCTCGAGCCGGGTCAGCATCGCTTCCAGCTTGGCGACCGAATCCCAGGAGCCGGTGGCCAGCGCGGTCACCGAGACATCGCGGCCCACGGTGGCCAGGCGTGCATCCACCAGATTGCACCCGCTGTCGGCGATGCGGCGGGTGACGGACAACAGGGGGGACTCCGGATGCGTCGTATAGGCGTTGATCAGGAGGTGGTTTTCGCTCGGCGCTGGGCGCGGGGTGGTGTCGGTCAAGGCGATTCCGGGTAATGCATGCGTTAGTCTGAATGCCCGCCAGAGGCGGGGATCCACCGGTGTCCAGCATACTTGCCCGTGCTTTCGCGCCGCAAGTAACATTCAGATCGCCCCCGGCCTTTCGTGGCGGGCGTTTTCCCTCCCCAGCCAAGAGCAGCACGTCCTTGTCCCTTTCCGGCCTCATCACCGCGCTGGCGACCCCCTTCCGGGCCGACGGTGCACTCGACCCCGACGGTTGGCAGCGCCTGCTGCACCTGCAGCTGGAGGGCGGCGTCCAAGGCGTTGTCGTTGCCGGCTCCACCGGCGAGGCAGCCACCCTGTCCGATGCGGAGTACGACCAGCTGCTGGCCAGCGCGGTCGAACGCATCGCCGGCCGCGTTCCGGTCCTGGCCGGCACCGGCCTGTCCGGCACCGCCAAGACCATCGAGCAGACCCGCCGCGCCGCAGCGCTCGGTGCCACCCACGCGCTGGTGGTCACCCCGCCGTACGTGCGGCCGACCCAGGCTGGCCTGATCGCGCATTACCGCGCGGTCGCTGACCAGGCCGGATTGCCGGTGGTGCTGTACAACGTGCCCGGCCGTACCGGCTGCGACATGCTGCCGGAGACCGTGGCCGAGCTCGCCAGCCATCCGAACATCGTCGGCATCAAGGAAGCGGTGGGCGATACCGGCCGCGTGCGCGCGCTGCTGGACCTGCGCAGCGCGACCTTCGCCGTGCTCACCGGCGATGACGGCACTGCCGCACGTTCGATCCAGGCCGGCATGGACGGCCTGATCTCGGTCGGCTCCAACGTGCTGCCCGGCGCCTACCGCCGGATGTGCGACCTGGCCGCTGCCCGTGACCATGAAGCCGTCGAATCCTGGGATGCGCGCCTGCAGCCGTTCCACGACTTCTGCGGTGTCGAATCCAACCCGATTCCGGTCAAGGCGCTGTTGCGTCGGATCGGCATCGGTCATGATCTGCGCCTGCCACTGCTGCCGCTTTCGGCTGCACACACGCCTGCCGCCGACCATCTCGCCGGCGATATCGCCGCCCTCGAAGCCCTTTCCAGCCACTGACCTTCCGTCTTGGTCTGATCCAGGAGATTCACATGCGCCAATCCGTTTCCGCCGTTCGCGTGCTGTCCTTCGCGCTCCTTGCCGTCGCCACTGCTGCTGGCACCACCGGTTGCTTCAAGCGTGGCGTCAAGGGCGACTACGCCCTGGCCCCGGAAGTGCGTCCGCTGGAAGTGCCGCCGGACCTGAACCTGCCGGCAGGCGCCGGCAACAACCAGGTGCCGACCCTGAGCTCGGCGACCAAGCCGGCCGCTCCGGCCGCCGCCGCTCCGGCGGTCAGCGCCACCGGCTTCACCATTGCCGGCACCAAGGAAGACGCCTTCGCCAAGGTCGGTACCGCGCTGGAAGGCGTGGAAGGCCTGACCATCGCCACCCGCGCGCAGCTGCTGGGCTCGTACGACGTGGCTTATGAAGGCAGCAACTTCCTGGTCCGCGTGGTCGCCGTCGACGCCGGTGCGTACATCTCCGCAGTCGACCCGCGTGGCCTGCCGGCCACCGCCGCAGCGCCGGTGAAGCTGATTGCCGCACTGAAGGCGAAGCTGGCCCCGTAATGGCCGGGCCGGTGGGTACGGACCTGCGGGTTCGTGCCTGCCGTGGTAGAGGCTGACCTTGGTCGGCGCTTTGTGCCAACCAAGGTTGGCAGCTACCAAGGCAAGAACGGAAAAGGGCGCCCTGGGCGCCCTTTTCATTGCCTGCTGGTTGTACCTGTCGTGGTAGAGGCCGACCTTGGTCGGCGCATTGTGCCAACCAAGGTTGGCAGCTACCAAAGCAGCGTTGCCGGCGCCTCAGCGCTCCAGCAGCTTCAGCTTGTCCGGCTTGCCGTCCCACTCACCGGCGTCGGCCGGCGGGTCCTTGCGCACGGTCAGTACCGGCCACTCCTTCGCCAGCTCGGCGTTGAGGGCGACGAAGCCTTCCTGGCCAGCGGGAACATCGTCTTCCGGGAAGATCGCGTTGACCGGGCACTCGGGTTCGCAGAGGGTGCAGTCAATGCACTCGTCCGGGTCGATCACCAGGAAGTTCGGGCCTTCGTGGAAGCAATCCACGGGGCACACTTCCACGCAATCGGTGTGTTTGCACTTGATGCAGTTTTCGGTGACGACAAAGGGCATGGGTAGGGGGCGAATCGCTTTCTGAACCTGCCAATTCTAGAACAGGTTGGCCCCCGGTGTCGGTTGCCGTGTGAAAGTGGGGCAGATTGGCGCCCCTAATGCCCATTTGGCGGCATGCCCGCCCTGTGCGACGCTGCCAGGGCCGCCGGCCCGCTTCGGTCGGCCCCCTTCCTTGCAGGATCCTTCATGTCGCCAATCCAGCCCGGTGCCGCCTCCAACGGCGGTGAGAACACGGCCTTCATCGTCCTGATCAGTTGCGCCGCCACTCTTGGTGGTTTCCTGTTCGGCTTCGACAGTGGCGTCATCAATGGCACCGTCGACGGTCTGCGCCAGGCCTTCAACTCCAGCGAGGCCGCGCTCGGCTTCGAGGTGGCCTCGATGCTGCTGGGGTGCGCGATCGGCGCGTTCGCAGCCGGTTGGCTGGGCGACCGGCTGGGACGTCGCGGCGTGTTGATCGTGGCGGCCGTGATGTTCCTGGTGTCGGCGCTGGGCGCCGGCGCTGCACACGCGTCCTGGCTGTTCGTCTGCGCACGCGTGCTCGGCGGATTCGCCGTCGGTGCGGCCAGCGTGATGTCGCCGGCCTACATCGCCGAAGTCGCGTCGGCGCGCTATCGCGGCCGGCTGGCGACCGTACAGCAGATGGCGATCATCTGCGGCCTGTTCGCAGCGTTCCTCAGCAACTATCTGCTGGCCCGGGCGGCGGGCGCCTCGACCGAGCCGCTCTGGCTGGGGCAGCAGGCATGGCGCTGGATGTTCTGGATGCAGGCACTGCCGTCGCTGCTGTTCCTGCTGCTGTTGCTGGTGATTCCGGAGAGCCCGCGCTTCCTGGTGATGAAGGGCCGGCCGGCGCAGGCGAGGGCGGTGCTTGGCCGGTTGTACGGTGAACGCGCCGCGGTGAACAAGCAGGCCGAGATCGAAGCGAGCCTGGCCCAGGACCAGCACAAACCGCGATTCGGCGACCTGCTCAACAGGGCTACCGGCAAGTTGCGCCCGATCGTCTGGGTCGGCATCGGCCTGGCGATGTTCCAGCAGCTGGTCGGCATCAATGTGGTGTTCTATTACGGCGCCGTGCTGTGGCAGGCGGTGGGCTTTTCGGAAAGCGATGCGCTGCTGATCAACGTATTGTCCGGTGCGCTGAGCATCGGCGCCTGCCTGCTGACGGTGCTGCTGATCGATCGCATCGGCCGCAAGCCGCTGCTGTGGGTCGGGTCGGTCGGCATGTCGGTGGCGCTGGTGCTGATGGTGGTCGCCTTCGCCAGTGGCAGCCTGGCCGATGGTCGCCTGCAGCTGTCCGACGGCATGGGCCGGTTGGCGCTGGTAGCGGCCAACGTCTACGTGGTGTTCTTCAACATGTCCTGGGGCCCGGTGATGTGGGTGATGCTGGGCGAGATGTTCCCGAACCAGATCCGCGGCCCAGCGTTGGCCGTGGCCGGTGCGGCGCAGTGGACGTCGAATTTCGCGATCACCGTGACCTTCCCGATGCTGCTGGCCGGCATCGGCCTGGCCGGTGCGTACGGCATCTACACCGTCGCCGCGATCCTCTCGATCATCTTCGTCGTCCGCTACGTGCGCGAGACCAAGGGCAAGGAACTGGAGCAGATGGAAGGCTGACGGCTCGGCCTGGGTTTCAGCGCCTCCCTGTTCCGAGGGGAGGCGGCAGGCCAGCCGCTCCAGGACACGCCGTAAACCCATCCATGGGGGCTCGATGGCGCCATCCATGGCGCCAACGGTCCTGGAGCGGCCGGCCTGCCGCCTCTCGACAGATCGCGGATGGCGGACGCAGGCAAGCGCGTCGGGGTTGAATTTGTTTCGGAGGGGCGAGGCTGCCCTGGGTGACCCCACCGGCTCAAGCCGATAGCAGGGAGGCGCTCAAGCGACCAGCCCCGTCGATGACACGATTCCGGAAAACAGAAAAGCCCGCACAAGGCGGGCTTTTTCGGTTCCTGCTGCGGCGACTGGTGCTCCCTAGGGGACTCGAACCCCTGTTTTAGCCTTGAGAGGGCCACGTCCTAACCACTAGACGAAGGGAGCAGTGTGTCGCTGCCGGTGCAGGAGCGCTAGTATATGCACCTCGATGCCATTGGGCAATCCCGAAACTTCAACCGGAAGCGCCAACATCATTTCCTCTGCTACATCACCGTTCAGCCTGCGCGTCATCCCGCGCGACCAGCACACGATCTCCCGCAAGGACATCAGCCCGAATGCTTTGCGCGTGCTTTATCGACTGCGCGATGCCGGCTTCGGCGCCTACCTTGTCGGCGGCGCGGTGCGCGATCTGCTGGTCAATGGCCAACCCAAGGATTTCGACGTGGCCACCGATGCCACGCCCGAACAGGTCAAGCAGTTGTTCCGCAACTGCCGCCTGATCGGCCGCCGTTTCCGCCTGGCCCATGTTGTGTTCGGCCGCGAGATCATCGAAGTCGCCACCTTCCGTGCCAACATCGATGACGGCAGCGGCGACCGCGAGATGGAAAACGGCATGCTCGTGCGCGACAACGTGTACGGCAGCATCGAAGACGACGCCATCCGCCGCGACTTCACCTGCAATGCCCTGTACTACGCCATCGAGGACTTCTCGGTGCGTGACTACACCGGCGGCTTCGAAGACGTGCAGGCACGCCTGATGAAGCTCATCGGCGACCCGGTGCAGCGCTACCAGGAAGACCCGGTGCGCATGCTGCGTGCGGTCCGCCTGGCGGCCAAGCTCGGCTTCCAGATCGAAGAGGGCACCGCTGCACCGATCCCGCAGCTGGCCGGCCTGCTCAATGAAGCCGCACCGGCGCGCCTGTTCGAAGAAGTCCTGAAGCTGTTCCTGTCCGGGCACGGCGTGGCCAGCTTCGAAGGACTGGAACGCTATGGCCTGTTCGACGTGTTGTTCCCGGAAAGCGCCAAGGCGCTGAAGTCGAACCGTACCGGCGCGCTGCGCCGCATGCTGATCGAGGGCCTGGCCAACACCGACGCACGCGTGGCCAACGACGAGCCTGTGTCGCCGGCGTTCCTGTTCGCGCTGTTGCTGTGGCCGGCCTATTGCCGCGCGCAGGCAACCCTGCTCAAGCAGGGCGTGGCACCGGAAGAGGCGCAGCGTCGCGCCGCCGACCGCGTCACCGTGCAGCAGTTGAGCACCATTGCATTGCCGCGCCGTTTCTCGCTGCCGATGCAGGAGATCTGGCTGCTGCAGGCGCGCTTCAGTTCGCGCCAGCGCAAGCGCGTGATGCGCACGCTCAGCCATCCCCGTTTCCGTGCCGCCTTCGATTTCCTGGCCCTGCGCCAGGTGGCATCGGCAGAGCACGAAGCCGACGTCGCGTTCTGGCGCGAAGCGCAGGCGCAGTCCGGGCATGAGCTGGATTCGTCGCTGGATTCGCTGCACAGCGAGGCCGGCGATGAGGAGGGTGGGGCGCCGCGCAAGCGTCGTCGTCGCCGTCGTCGTCCGGACGGCGCAGCTGCCGGTGCTGCCGAGTAGTCCATGACCGGTGCCTGGATCGGGCTGGGCGCCAATCTTGGCGACGCAGCCAACACCGTCCGCGCGGCCATCGCCGCGCTGGGCGACCTGCCCGGAACCCGGCTGACGCAGGCGTCGCGGTTGTACGCGACGCCTGCATGGGGAAACGAGGACCAGCCACCCTTCGTCAACGCAGTGGCCTCGGTCGACACTGATCTTTCCGCTGTCGAACTGCTGCAGGCCATGCTCGCGCTGGAGCAGCGCTTCGGCCGCGTACGCGACCCCACCGTGCACTGGGGCCCGCGTGCGCTGGATCTGGACCTGCTGCTGTTCGGCGAGCAGGTGCTGGACCTGCCCGAGCTGAAAGTGCCGCATCCCTACCTGCACGAGCGTGCATTCGTGTTGGTGCCGTTGGCCGAAATCGCCGCTGATCTGGCCATTCCCGGCCATGGCCGCGTGCGGGATGCAGTGATGCGGGTGGATGCCTGCGGGATCGCGCCGTTAGGGTGATAATGCCCGGGTTATCTCCCCCGGTTATCAGCACATGAGCACCCACGCAGACAGCAAGCCCTGGACCGTTCCCGCCCTGGCCGAGGCCAAGCGCAATGGCCAGAAGCTGGTCATGTTGACCGCCTACGACGCAGGCTTCGCCCGCACGTTCGATGCCAATGGTGTCGACCTGATCCTGATCGGCGATTCGCTGGGCATGGTCGTGCAGGGCCACGATTCGACCCTGCCGGTGACCGTCGCCGACATGGTCTACCACACCCGCGCGGTCGCCCGCGTGCTGCAGCGCGCGCTGCTGATCGCTGACCTGCCGTTCGGTGCCGATGCGACCCCGGAACGCGCGCTGGATGCTTCGCTGCAGCTGCTGCAGGCAGGCGCGGAGATGGTCAAGATCGAAGGTGCAGGCTTCAAGGTCGACATCATCCGTTACCTGGTCGAGCGTGAGATTCCGGTCTGCTCGCACCTGGGCCTGACCCCGCAGTCGGTGCTGCGCCTGGGTGGCTTCAAGATCCAGGGCCGTGGCGATGCCGCGCGCCAGCTGGTGGAAGACGCCAAGGCCGTTGCCGAGGCGGGCGCCAGCATCATGGTGCTCGAATGCGTGCCGACGCCGGTTGCCGCTGCCGTCACCGCTGCCGTTCCCGTGCCGACCATCGGTATCGGTGCTGGCCCGCAGTGCGATGGCCAGGTGCTGGTGCTGCACGACTTCCTTGGCCTGGACAGTGGCCACCGTCGTCCGAAGTTCGTCAAGGACTTCCTGGCCGAAGGTGGCTCGGTGGCCGGTGCCACCCGCGCTTACGCCGATGCCGTGCGCGATGGCAGCTTCCCCGACGAAGAGCACGCGTACGCCCAATGATCCAGACCTTCAACGAACTCGGTGCACTGCGCGCGCAGATCGCGCAATGGAAGGGCGAGGGCCTGCGCGTGGCGCTGGTGCCGACCATGGGCAACCTGCATGGCGGGCACCACGCGCTGATCACCCTGGCAAAGCAGTACGCCGACAAGGTGGTGGCCAGCATCTTCGTCAACCCGACGCAGTTCGGGCCGAACGAGGATTTCAGCCGCTATCCGCGCACCCCCGAAGCCGATGTGGCCGGGCTGGAGCAGGTAGGCTGCGATGCAGTGTGGCTGCCCAGCGTCGAAGCGATGTACCCGCTGGGCGTGGACAAGACCACGCAGATGCATGCGCCCGGCGTCAGTGAAGTGCTGGAAGGCGCCAGCCGCCCGGGCCATTTCGATGGCGTGTGTACGGTGGTGGCGCGGCTGTTCCTGCAGGTGCAGCCGGACGTCGCCGTGTTCGGTCGCAAGGACTACCAGCAGCTGGCGGTCATCAAGCAGATGGTGGCCGAGCTGTCGTTCCCGATCCAGATCGTCGGTGCCGAGATCGTGCGTGATGAGGATGGCCTGGCCAAGAGCTCGCGCAACCAGTACCTCAGCGCCGAGCAGCGCCCCTTGGCGACCACCCTTCATCGCACCCTGCTGGGCATGCGCGAAGGTTATGTCGCCGGGCACGACCGTGAACGCATCGAGGCCGACGCCGTCGCTGCGCTGCAGGCGGCCGGCTTCCAGGTGGATTACGCGGTGCTGCGCACCCCGGAGCTGGCCGAACCGACCTTTGATGGCGGTGGCCGCGTGGCCCTGATCGCCGCCCGCCTGGGCACCACCCGGTTGATCGACAACCTGGAGTTCTGAGCCGCATGCGGCTCAGGGGCGCCCGCAGCGGGCGCCTCTCACCTTCCCATGGACGGGAGACCGGAAATGAATACCCCCACCACTACCGGCTGTCTTGCCCGGGCCTCGATCCTGGCGGTACTGGCCGCCGGCATGGTGCCTGCCCAGCTGATGGGCGCCCTGTTGTTCGCGCTCGACTTCGCGCGTACGCCCGTACCGGCACTCACCGGCGGTGCGCTGATGTTCGTGCTGGGCGTGTGCAACGCCATCGCGGTGTTGCTGCCGATGGCGCTGATCCTGCAGTCCCAGCGGCGTCTGCGCCGGACCGCCTTCCTGCTCGTGGGGTTCGGTCTGGGCGCGCTGGCCATGGCGACCTGTGCCTGGCCGGGCGCGGACAATGGTCCGCTGCTGCAGCGCCTGCGCTATGTCGATACCTTCGACGTGATCAGCTACGGCCTGTCGGTGCTGGCCGCGGGCGGCTTCGGCCTGGTCGCCGGGCTGGCCTTCCATACGGTGTTCGGCCTATCACTGCAGGGCGCCTGCGGGCATGCCCCGTCAGCGCTACCGGTCGAGGGCGCCTGAACGGTCTTCAGCGTCCCGTCCCAGCCCCCTGATGACGGCCAAGCGGGTGCTAGAATCCGCTCTTTCCTTTGCCGTTGCAGCGCCCCCATGCACCTGTCCCTGCTCAAGACCAAGATCCACCGCGCCACCGTCACCCATTCCGAGCTGAACTACGAAGGCTCGATCGCCATCGATGACAACCTGCTGGCCGCCACTGGCATCCGTGAATTCGAGCAGGTGCACATCTGGGACGTGACCAACGGTGCGCGCTTCTCGACCTATGCGATCCGCGCCGAAGCCGGCAGCGGCATCGTCTCGCTCAACGGTGGCGCCGCGCGCCACGTGCAGGTCGGTGACATCATCATCATTGCCGCCTTCGCCAGCATGACCGAGCAGGAAGCCGACAGCTTCAAGCCGAAGCTGGTGTACGTTGATGGCAACAACCAGATCTCCCACACCAACGACACGATCCCGACCCAGGCCGCATGACAACGAACAACGGATTCGACTCGCTGCATTCCCACGCCCAGCGCCTGAAGGGCGCAAGCATTCCCAACCTGCTCGCCGCCGAACCCGGCCGTGTGCAGGACCTGGCGCTGCGGGTCGGTCCGTTGTATGTCAACTTCGCCCGGCAGAAATACGATGCCGCGGCGTTGCAGGCGCTGTTGGCGCTGGCTGCCGAACGTGATGTCGGCGGCGCGATCACGCGCCTGTTCCGTGGCGAGCAGGTCAACCTGACCGAAGGCCGCGCCGCGCTGCATACCGCGCTGCGCGGTGATGTGGTCGATGCGCCGGTGGCGGCCGAGGCCTATGCCACCGCGCGCGGCATCCGCCAGCGCATGGGTGTGCTGGTGCGCGCGCTGGAAGACAGTGGCGTGACCGATGTGGTCAGCGTCGGTATCGGCGGTTCCGATCTCGGTCCGCGCCTGGTCGCCGACGCGCTGCGTCCGGTCACGGGTGCACGCCTGCGCGTGCATTTCGTGTCGAACGTGGACGGCGCCGCCATGCAGCGCACGCTGGCCACGCTGGATCCGGCGAAGACCGCCGGCATCCTCATTTCCAAGACCTTTGGTACCCAGGAAACCCTGCTCAACGGCCAGATCCTGCACGATTGGCTGGGTGGCAGCGAACGCCTGTACGCGGTCAGCGCCAATCCGGAACGCGCCGCCAAGGCCTTCGCCATTGCCGCCGAGCGCGTGCTGCCGATGTGGGACTGGGTGGGCGGTCGCTATTCGCTGTGGTCGGCCGTCGGTTTCCCGATCGCATTGGCCATCGGCTTTGAGCACTTCGAGCAATTGCTGGAAGGTGCCGCGCAGATGGATGCGCATGCACTGGACGCGCCGCTGGAGCGCAACCTGCCGGTACTGCACGGCCTGACCGACATCTGGAACCGCAATCTGCTGGGCTCTGCCACGCATGCGGTGATGACCTACGACCAGCGCCTGGCGCTGCTGCCGGCCTACCTGCAGCAGCTGGTGATGGAAAGCCTGGGCAAGCGCGTGCAGCGCGATGGCCAGCCGGTCACCACCGACACCGTGCCGGTGTGGTGGGGCGGTGCCGGCACCGACGTGCAGCACAGCTTCTTCCAGGCCCTGCACCAGGGCACCAGCATCATTCCGGCCGATTTCATCGGCTGCGTGCACAACGACGATCCGTATACGGTCAACCACCAGGCGTTGATGGCCAACCTGCTGGCGCAGACCGAAGCGCTGGCCAACGGCCAGGGCAGCGACGATCCGCACCGCGATTACCCGGGTGGCCGCCCGAGCACGATGATCCTGCTCGACGCGCTGACCCCGCAGGCGCTGGGCGCCTTGATCGCGATGTACGAACACGCGGTGTACGTGCAGTCGGTGATCTGGAACATCAACGCCTTCGACCAGTTCGGTGTCGAGCTGGGCAAGCAGCTGGCCAGTGGCCTGCTGCCCGCTCTGCAGGGTGAGGATGTCGAGGTCAACGACCCGCTGACCCGTGAGCTGCTGGCCCAGCTGAAGGGCTGACGCGGGCGGGGAATGCCGCCGGGCATGGCCCGGCGCTACCCTTCGTTACGCCGGTAGCGCCGGGCCATGCCCGGCGGATACGACGCCGCCTCACCGGCTCGGATCGCGCTCCGGGCTCGGCCGCTTGGCCAGCTTGCGCTGCAGCGAACGCCGGTGCATGCCGAGCAGGCGCGCGGCCGCCGACACGTTGCCGCCGGTTTCATGCATCGCCTGCTGGATGTGCTCCCACTGCAGGCGGCTGATCGGGGTCATCGCATCGGGCACTTCCATCTCGCCGTCATCGGCCGGGCCATCGTCTTCCTCGCCCAGCGCGCGCAGGATCATCGGCACCGTCGACGGCTTGGGCAGGTAGTCGTCGGCGCCGAGCTTGATCGCCTCCACCGCGGTGGCGATGCTGGCATAGCCGGTCACCAGCAGGATCCGCATGTCCGCACGCAGCGCGCGCAGCGGCTGGATCAGCGCCAGGCCGGAATCGCTGCCCAGCTTCAGATCGATCAGTGCGAACGCTGGCGGATGCTGGCGCGCCAATGCCAGTGCGCTGGCGGCATCCTGTGCGGTCTGCGTCTCCAGCCCTTTGCGGGCCAGGCTGCGCTGCAGCGTGCGCAGGTAGAGTTCGTCGTCGTCGACCAGCAGGCCGAGGGTAGAAGCAGTCATGGTCATTCCTCGCGGGGGGCCAACGGCAGGCGGAAGCCGACGCGGCTACCGGCCCCTTGGGCCGGGCGCATCCACATCTCGCCGTCCAGGCGTTCGATGGTGGCATGGGACAGGGCAAGCCCGACGCCCATGCCTTCACTCTTGCTGCTGCCGAACAGCTTGCCCGGCAGGACGGCGGCGCGGGCATCGAAGCCATGGCCGTAATCGCGTACTTCGCCGATCAAGTCGTCGCCTTCGATGCGCAGGCTGAGGTCAACGCGCGGTCGTCCAGCCTGCTCGCCGGCATCGGCAGCATTGTTCAGCAGCACCATCAGCAGGTGGCCGACGCCCGGGTCCAGCGGCAGGCGCAGCGGTGCGTCGTCGTTGCGATGCAGGTCGATGGTCGGGCGCACCAGCCGCCACTGCTCCAGCACCTGCTGGGCCGTGGAGTGGGCGCGGCCGGGGCGGTCGTTGGAGGCCGGCGCGGCCAGTGCCAGCACGCGCTCGCGGCACTGCACCAGCAGCTCGCGCAGGGTCTCCATGTCCTCGCGTACTTCCGGCTCTTCGCTGCGCTCGGCCACGTCGTCGGCAAGCAGGGTCATCGTCGCCAGCGGCGTGTTCAGTTCGTGCGCCACCGAGGCCGCATGCGTGGCCAGGGCGACGATGCCTTCGTTGCGCGCGAAGCGTTCGCGCAGCGCCGACAGTTCCAGCTCGCGCTCGCGCAGGGCGATCGCCAGCCGGGTGGAGAAGATCAGCACCACCGCAGCGGACAGCAGGAAGGTGGCGATCACGCCCCAGCGATTGAGGTCCAGTGCGTTGAAGTAGCCGGCCGGCAGCGGTTGGCCGAACAGTCCGCTGGCGGCATAGCCCAGCAGGCAGGCGCTGGCCACGGCCAGGGCCCAGCGCAGGGGCAGGGCGAAGGCGGCCAGGGCGATCAGGATCAGGAACAGCGAGCCGAACGGATTGGCGATGCCGCCACTCCAGCTGACCATCCAGGTGAGGATGATCACGTCAACCAGGATGTGGCCGAAGGCGGTCAGCGGCGCGGTATCGGCCGGCTCCGGCCGCAGCTGCGTATACAGGTTGAACACGGCAAGCACGGCCACGCCCGACCACAACGGCAGTTGCGGCAAGGGCAGTCCCAGCACCCAGGTGGCGACCAGGATGGTGGCCGCCTGGCCAGCCACGGCCAACCAGCGCAGGCTGCACAGGGTTCGGAGAAACGGGGCGTCGGGACCGGTCATTCGCGCCCATCGTATGCGTTCGCAGGCAAGCCTGCCTGCGACAATCGGCCGCAGCCGCACTGCCGCCTGAATGCGACACACCCGCAAGGTCGGGGCGGGCGTTAGAATGCCCGCATGCATGACGCCGTCACCCGCCCTACAGCCCCCTCCGATGCCACTGCCTGGCCCCGTCGCCTGACCCAATCGGTCCAGATCGGTGGAGTCACCGTGGGCGGTGGCAAGCCGGTGGTGGTGCAGTCGATGACCAACACCGACACCTCCGATGTGGCGTCCAGCGTGAAGCAGGTCGCCGAGCTCTGGCGCGCCGGCTCGGAAATGGTGCGCCTGACCGTCAACACGGTCGAAGCGGCCGCGGCGATCCCGCGCATCGTCGACAAGCTGGCGATGATGGGCATCGATGTACCGCTGATCGGCGACTTCCATTACAACGGCCATCAGCTGCTGACGGCCGAACCGGCCTGTGCCGAAGCGCTGGCCAAGTACCGCATCAACCCGGGCAACGTGGGCTTCGGCAAGAAGAAGGACCTGCAGTTCGCCCAGCTGATCGAGTTCGCCATCCGCTACAACAAGCCGGTGCGCATCGGCGCCAACTGGGGATCGCTGGACCAGGCCCTGGCAGCGAAGCTGATGGACGAGAACAACCATCGCGAGCAGCCCTGGGATGCCGGCCGCGTGCTGCGCGAGGCACTGATCCGTTCGGCGCTGGATTCGGCCGAGCAGGCCGTCGAGCTGGGGCTGCCGCGCGACCGCATCATCCTTTCGGCCAAGGTCAGCGGCGTGCAGGAACTGATCGCGGTCTACCGCGACCTGGCCCAGCGTTCGGACTTCGCCCTGCACCTGGGCCTGACCGAAGCCGGTATCGGCAGCAAGGGCATCGTCGCCTCGGCGGCGGCGCTGAGCGTGCTGCTGCAGGAAGGCATCGGCGACACCATCCGCATTTCGCTGACGCCCGAACCGGGCCAGTCGCGTACGCAGGAAGTGATCGTCGCCCAGGAACTGCTGCAGACCACCGGCCAGCGCGCGTTCACCCCGCTGGTCACGGCCTGCCCGGGCTGCGGCCGTACCACCTCGGAGTTCTTCCAGGAACTGGCCAAGGTGGTGCAGAACCACGTGCGCGAAAAGATGCCGCTGTGGAAGATCCAGCACCCGGGTGCGGAGAACATGACCCTGGCGGTGATGGGCTGCGTGGTCAACGGGCCCGGTGAGTCGCGGCATGCCAACATCGGCATCTCGCTGCCGGGTACCGGCGAAGCACCGTCGGCACCGGTGTTCGTCGATGGCGAGAAGAAGGTGACCCTGCGTGGCGAGAACATCGCCCAGGAATTCGTCGCCCTGATCGATGATTACGTTGAACGCACCTATGTCCGAAGCGCCGGGTAAGCCGACGATCCTCGCTGCGCCGGAGCCAGCCTCCGGTTTCCGCCACTGGATGGCGCGCAATGCCTGGCGGCTGCTGTTGCTGTTTGCCGGTGTGCTGCTGCCGCTGGCCGGATTCGTCGCCCTCGCCGACGAAGTGCACGAGTTCGAGTCCTTCCACTTCGATGCGCCGCTGCTGTGGCAGATGCACGGCCTGCATTCGCCGTGGCTGGACCGCATCTTCGTGCTGCTGTCGAAACTGGGTTACGAGTGGTTCCTGATCCCGGCCGACGTGCTGATTGTCGGCGCATTGGCCTGGCACCGGCGTTGGCGTGAAGCGACCTTCGTGGCCGTGAGCTTCGTCGGGTCGGCGCTGCTGAACATGGGCAGCAAGCACTTCTTCCAGCGCGACCGGCCCAGCCTGTGGGAATCGATCGCGCCGGAATCCACGTTCAGTTTCCCCAGCGGCCACGCGATGGGCTCGATGACCCTGGCGGTCACCCTGGTGCTGCTGGCCTGGAATACCCGCTGGCGCTGGCCGGTGCTGCTGTTGGCGCCGTCGTTCAGCCTGCTGGTAAGCGTTTCCCGGGTCTATCTGGGGGTGCATTACCCCTCGGACATCCTGGCCGGATGGTGTGCCGCGCTGGTTTGGGTGGTAGGGTGCTATCTGGTCATGTTCAGCCGCCGTCATCCATGGCGACGGCACGGTTCGCCGCCAGCGACGGCCAGCGAAGCGATCACGCAAGGGGAGTGACGTGGATGCCCTCCCAAGGGCGTCTACCTGAGGGACGGGTTGTTTCGTTGTAACGGGTTCTGCAGGGCAAGGGGCACGATCAGTGCGTGAAGAATGTGATGCGCAAGGCAGAACGCCGGAATTGCGCAACATCCGCGCTTGCAGTGGTCAGGTGCTCCTGCCTAGGTTGACCCGTATTGGCCGCATTCGAAGAGGTACGTGAATGACGATTCGAGTCTACCTGGTGGATGACCACGCGTTGGTCCGCACCGGGATGAAGATGATACTGTCGAGTGAAACCGACATTGAAGTGGTGGGCGAGGCCGAGACGGGCGAAGACGCGCTGCCCGCGATCCGCCAGCTGCAACCGGACGTGGTGCTGTGTGATCTGCACCTGCCCGGGGTGAGCGGAATGGAAGTGACCGAGCGCATCGTCCGTGGCCACCGCAGCACGCGGGTGGTGATCGTGTCGGTGCTGGAGGACGGTCCGCTGCCCAAGCGCCTGCTCGAAGCCGGCGCTGCCGGTTATATCGGCAAGGGCTGCGATGCGCAGGAACTGCTGCGCGCGGTGCGTGACGTGGCCGCCGGACGGCGTTACCTGGGCACGAGCATCGCGCAGAACCTGGCGTTGTCCACCGTGGAAGGCAACGGCTCGCCGTTCGACAACCTGTCGCCGCGTGAGCTGGAAGTGGCATTGCTGCTGACCCAGGGCCTGCGCCAGGAAGACATCGCGCGGCGCCTGAGCCTGAGTGCGAAGACGGTGAACACGCACAAGGCGCGGTTGTTCGAGAAGATGGGAATCCACGACAACATCGCGTTGGCGCGGATGGCCAGCCAGTATGGGTTGGTGGATCCGGCACGGCCGCTGTAAGGGTTTCGGCCAACGGCTGAGCCCCTCGCGGTTGTGCGGTTGGTCATGGGGTTGGCCGGGCGGATGGGCTGCGCAGGGGACGCTGCAAGTACGTCCCTGTAAGCTCGGTCGCCGCATCCATGCGGCTCACGCCCCTGCGCAACCCATCCGCCCGGCCACGGACAGGTTCCGTGCACCGCAACCGCGGAATGAAGAAAAGAACGGCAGGAGCGGGTCGCGCGCTGTGCGCGCTCGTAGACTGGGGTCGGGTCCCTTTTCCGGCGGGAAAGGGCTCTGACCCCGTAGTGCATCAGTGGCCGCGTACGCGCTTGACGATCTTCGCGGCCTGCGCCGCGCTCTCGCGCACCTTGTCCCACTGGCCGGCGTCGATCCAGTTGCCCGGCACCATCCACGAGCCACCGATGCAGACCACGTTCTTCTGCTCGAGGTATTCGGCCGCCGTGTTCTCGGTGATGCCACCGGTCGGGCACAGCTTGAGATCGGCAATCGGGCCGGCCACGCCCTTGATCATGGCCAGGCCACCCACGGCCGTGGCCGGGAACAGCTTGCAGACACGGAAGCCGCGCGCGTAGAGCGACAGCAGCTCGGTCGGCGTCGCCGCACCCGGTACTACCGGCAGCGGTGCCGCAGCCAGTGCATCGGCCAGCAGCGGCGGCGTACCCGGGGTCACTAGGAAATCCGCGCCCGCATCGATGGACTGCTGCATCTGCTCCACCGTCAGCACCGTACCGGCGCCGACCACCACATCCGGCAGTTCGCGCTTGAGCATCGCCAGCGCTTCCATCGCCACCGGCGTCCGCAGGGTCAGCTCGATGGCCGGCAATCCGCCTTCCAGCAACGCCGCACTGACCGCACGCGCCTGGTCCAGCGTATGAATCGTCACCACCGGCAGGATGCCGGCCGCATGCAGCAACTCCGCCGCCCGCACCTGATGTTGTTCGATACCCATAGCTCTGCTTCTGCCTTTGCTTTCGCTCTTGTTGTGCTTTCAATGATCGCTTCGCGGCGTTGAAGCGCCGGAGAGTGTCAGGAGGGCGCGGTCAGCCCCAGACGGGACCGTGAGCGGCATGGATGCCGCGACCGAGCCCCCATGGATGGGTTTACGGCGTGTCCCGGCTGGGGCTGACCGCGCCCTCAGCCAGGAAATCTACCGCTGCGACATACCCGCAACGCTCTTCAATCCCTCAGGCGTCCTTCGCCTCATGCGGCGCCGCCGCCGCCGCCGCATCGTGCCCCAGCTCATACTCCGCGTCGTAATCCCACGGCCCACCGTCAGCCGCCGCCGGACCGCACGAAATCGAGATCGCACCCTGATCCGCCGGACCCACCACACGCCGGTTGATCGCGAACAGGTTGCGGCCCAGGTCATTGGCGGCCGGCGCCGTATTCGGCGCATGCGTACGCGCCGCCCATTCGGCCGCGTCCACCAGCACTTCCAGCGTGCCGGCCTCACCATCCAGGCGGATGATGTCGCCCTCGCGCACCTTGCCCAGCGGACCACCGCGTGCGGCTTCCGGGGTCACGTGGATCGCCGCCGGAATCTTGCCCGACGCGCCGGACAGGCGACCATCGGTGACCAGTGCCACGCGCCGGCCCTGGTTCTGCAGCAGGCCCAGCAGCGGTGCCAGCGAATGCAGTTCCGGCATACCGTTCGCACGCGGGCCCTGATAACGCACCACGGCTACGAAATGCTCGGGCAGCAGGCCGCCGGCGTGCAGCTTGTTCAATACCTGCGGTGCATCAACCACCACGGCCGGGGCCTCGATGGTGCGGTACTGCGGCTTCACCGCCGACAGCTTGATCAGCGACTTGCCGAGGTTGCCGCGCAACAGGCGCAGGCCGCCCTGGCTCTCGAACGGGTTGTCGACACCGCGCACCACTTCTTCATCTGCGCTGCGTTCCAGGCCCGGCAGATACACCAGCTTGCCCTCGCGCAGCTGCGGTTCGCGGGCGTAGTCGGCCATGCCGCCACGGGCCACGCTGACCAGGTCGCCATGCATCAGGCCGGCCTTGATCAGTTCGCCGAACACGAACGCCGGGCCACCCGCAGCGGCGAAGCGGTTCACGTCGGCTTCGCCGTTCGGATAGACGCGCGCCAGCAGCGGAATCAGCTGCGACAGCTCGTCGAAGTCATCCCAGGTCAACACGATGCCGGCCGCACGGGCCACGGCAATCCAGTGGATGGTGTGGTTGGTCGAGCCACCGGTAGCCATCAGCGCGATGATCGCGTTGATGATCGCGCGCTCGTCGATGATCCGGCCCAGCGGACGGAAATCGTCGCCCAGCGCGGTGATGTCCAGCGCACGCTCGGTGGCTTCGCGGGTCAGTGCATCGCGCAGCGCGGTGTCCGGATTGACGAACGACGCGCCCGGCAGCTGCACGCCCATCGCCTCCAGCAGCACCTGGTTGGAGTTGGCGGTGCCGTAGAAGGTGCAGGTGCCCGCGCCGTGGTAGGAGGCCGATTCGGCTTCCAGCAGTTCTTCGCGGGTGGCTTCGCCGGCGGCGTAGCGCTCGCGCACTTCGGCCTTCTGCTTGTTGGGAATGCCCGGCGTCATCGGGCCGGCCGGCACGAACACCGCCGGCAGATGGCCAAAGGCGAGGGCGCCGATCAGCAGGCCCGGCACGATCTTGTCGCACACACCGAGGTACACGGTGGTATCGAACATGTCGTGGCTGAGCCCGATCGCGGTGGCCTGGGCAATGACATCACGCGAGAACAGCGACAGCTCCATGCCGCCACGGCCCTGGGTGACACCGTCGCACATCGCCGGCACGGCACCGGCCACCTGTGCAGTCGCGCCGAGTTCGCGGGCCACCGCACGGATCTGTTCGGGATAGGTCTCGAACGGCTGGTGTGCCGACAGCATGTCGTTGTAGGCGGTGATGATGCCCAGGTTGGCCGTCACGCCGCCGCGCAGGCGGCTCTTGTCGGTGCCACCGCAGGCGGCGAAACCGTGGGCGAGGTTGCCGCAGCTGAGGCGGCTGCGGAACGGGCCATCGCGCAGGGAGGCGTCGATCGCTGCCAGATAGGCGGCGCGCGAGGCGGCGCTGCGGCGGATGACGCGCTCAGTGATGGCTTGCAGTTGCGGATGGAGGCTCATTGGCTACCGGCGTTCGAGGTGGCGAGAGGCGGGCGACGGCAGGGCGCCGCCGCCGACATCAATCAGCCCAGTGGACGCGCAGGCGCGCGCCGTCCAGGTTGATCGCGTTGAGGATCGGATACTGCTGGGGGTCGTTGCTGTCCAATGCCTGGCGCAGCACCTGCAGCTTCTGCTTGCCGCGCAGCAGCAGCAGGCGCTGGCGGCACTGGCCGAGGCCGCGCGGGGTCAGGGTGATGCGCAGCGGCCACTGGTTGGCACCGGGGCAGCCGGTGGCATCAAGCGCGGCATACGGCAGGGTGCTTTCCAGCGCGCGGGTCAGGTCCTTCGAGCCCGGGAACAGCGAGGCGGTATGGCCGTCATTGCCCATGCCCAGTGCGACCAGGCTTGGCCGCTGGCTGTGCTGGGCCTGCAGGTTGGCGGTGTACACGCACTCCGGCAGCGGCTTGCCGATCCGCACCAGCGGATCGAAGTGCGCACCTTCGGCACGTGTAAGCAGGTTCTCGCGCACCAGCCACGCATTGCTGTCGCGATCCTGCGGCGACAACCAGCGCTCGTCGGCCAGGCTCACTTCAACGCGGTCCCAATGCACGTCCAGCTCGGCCAGCGCCTGGTACACCGGTGCCGGCGTGGTACCGCCGGACAACAGGATGCGTGCGCGGCCCAGCTCGTTGATGTCGTGGTTGATCGCCTGTGCCATTTCGGCAGCGACCGCTTCGATCCAGCCATCGGCATCGCCATGGTTGATGAACTCGATACGGTCGTCGTGGAAGGTGGGGCTCATGCGGCAACTCCTGGTGCGTCACGTTCGGCGTCGGCGGCATAGGCAGCGGCGCCCAGCAGTCCGGCGTGGGGATGCATCACGGCCAGCGACGGCACCCGCGCCATGATCGAAGAGAACCGGCCCTTGTGTTCGAAGCGCTGGCGGAAACCGGAGTGCTGCAATGAATCGAGCATCTTCGGAGTCAGCCCGCCGGTCAGGAACACGCCGTCCCAGGCGCCCTGGGTCAGCACCAGATCACCGGCAATGGCGCCGAACACCGCGCAGAACACATCCACGGTACGCATCGCCTGTGGATCGCCGTGCAGGGCGCGGGCGGTCACGTCCACCGGTTGCAGTTGGCCCGGGTCGATACCCGCCATCTCGCAGATTGCGCGATGGATGTTGACCAGGCCGGGGCCGCAGATCAGCCGCTCGTTGGAGACGCGCCCGAACTGCTCGGACAGGATCTCCAGGATGCGGATCTCTTCCGGCGTTCCCGGCGGGAAGCTGACATGGCCGCCTTCGGTTTCCAGCGGATAACAGCGGCCGTGGCGAAGGATCAGGCCGCCGACGCCGAGGCCGGTCCCCGGCCCGATCACTGCGTAGTTGCGCGGCTGGCCCGGCTTGCCCGGAACCCAGGCGGCACCGCCGACCTGGACCACGTCATCGGGCTGCAGCAGCGAGATCGCCATCGCCTGCGCGGCGAAGTCGTTGATCAGGTGCAGTTCGTTGAAACCCAGCATCGCGGCTGTGCGGCTGCGCGAGATCACCCACGGATGGTTGGTGATGCGGGCTTCGTCACCATCGACACGACCGGCGACTGCGAACACGCCACGGCTTGCGGTGGCGCCGATCTGTTCCAGATGGTGTCGCGCGGCATCACCCAGCGACGGGAACTCCGCCACTGCGTACTCGCGGATGCTCTCTTTCAGCAGCGGGGCGTCCTGCGAGGTGTCGGCCAGGGCGAAGCGGGCATTGGTGCCACCGATGTCGGCGACCAGCACGGGCTGGCTGCTGGCGCTCATTCCGACGCTCCGCTATCCGGCGCATCCACGCCCTGCGGCAGGAAGTCGACCGCGTTGGCCGGGCCCCACTGGCCGGCAGGGTAGGGTTCCAGCGGCAGGTCGGCCGCCTTCCATGCATCGGCGACGCTGTCGATCCAGGCCCAGGCGGCGCGCACTTCGTCATCGCGCACGAACAGGGTGTGGTTGCCGTTGAAGGCGTCCAGGAACAGGCGTTCGTAGGCGATACGGCGATGCAGGCCAGTCGGCACCGACAGTTCCAGTTCCAGCGGCTGCAGTTCCAGCGCGCCCCATTCCGGGCCGGCCAGGCTGCTCATCAGGCCCAGCTCGATGTTCTCCTGCGGCTGCAGCTGGAACACCAGGCGGTTCGGTGCGGCCTGCGCACGCTGCGGACGCTCGAACAACCAGTGCGTGACCGGCTTGAGGGTCACCACCACGCGGGTGGTGCGCTCGGGCAGGCGCTTGCCGGTGACCAGGTGGAACGGCACGCCGCTCCAGCGCCAGTTGTCGATGTGCGCGGTGACGCCTGCGAAGGTTTCCACATCGCTACCTTCCGGTGGCTGATAGGCCTGTGCGGGCTGGCCGTTGATGCTGCCGGCGGTATAGCGGCCACGCACGCTGTCACGCGCTGCGTGCTTGGCATCCAGCGGGCGCAGCGCACGCAGCACCTTGACCTTCTCGTCGCGGATGCGGTCGGCTTCCAACGACGCCGGCGGCTCCATCGCCACCATGCACAGCAGCTGCAGAATGTGGCTCTGCACCATGTCGCGCAGGGCGCCGGAGCGCGCGTAGTAGGCATCGCGGCCATCCACGCCTTCGCTTTCGGCGACCAGGATGTGCACCGATTCGATGTAGTTGCGGTTCCATACCGCTTCCAGCAGCGTGTTGCCGAAGCGCAGCGCGATCAGGTTCTGTACCGCCGCCTTGCCCAGGTAGTGGTCGAGGCGGAACACGCGGTCTTCGTCGATCCACTGGCCGATGGTGGTGATGATCTCCTCGGCGCTTTCGCTGTCGCTGCCGATCGGCTTTTCCAGCATCAGGCGCGCCGGTGCGGCCAGTGCGCCGCCCTTGGCCAGGCCTTCGCAGGTGGAGATGTACAGGCCCGGCGGGATCGCCAGGTAGCTCACGCAGCGGCGGTCGACGAGGTCGGATACCGCAGCGGCGACCGAGTCGACGTCGCGCAGGTCGACCGAGCGGTAGTCGATGCGACGCAGCAGAGAGGCGATGTCCTCCTGGCTGGCCATCGGCATCGCCTGCTGCAGTCGTGGCCGCAGGATGTCATGGAAGGCTTCGGTGTCGTGGCCGGACAGGGCCAGCGCACGGATGCGGAAATCCTCCGGCAGCAGGCCGTCGCCGAGCAGGCGCAGCAGCGAAGGGAACAGGTAGCGCTGGGCCAGATCACCTGTGGCACCAAACAGGAAGAGTGTGTCGTGCATCGCTCGAGTTTCAGATCCGGGTGACATCGTTGTCAATCGCTTCATGGCTGGGTTCGGGGGACATCCGCGCAACTGCCTGTCCGAGGCTCATCTGGATCGGCTTTCCGGGTTGCCGGAGCACCGTTCCAATCGAAACCACTACAGCGGCAACCCTTCGTTCGGTCGACGATGCAGGTCGGCGCGCACCGACGTTCGGATAGTGCCACGTGAAAACGTTTACATGGCAGAATGGGCAACTGTATTCGATTGCAGTGGTCGCCGTCATGCGGCAACCGCGCAATCATCACTGCCATCGGGAGGGCCGAGGCAGTCCCAAAAGACAGCCCGGCGTCGGGCGGACTGGATGAGTGAAATGGCAAAAGTGCAGTTGCAGGGTGTGCGCAAGGTCTACGACAACGGCCAGGTGGCGGTGAAGGACGCCACGTTCGAGGTGGCCGACGGCGAACTGATGGTGCTGGTCGGCCCGTCCGGGTGTGGCAAGTCGACCCTGCTGCGGATGGTGGCAGGGTTGGAAGAGATCAGCGGCGGCACGCTGACCATCGGTGATCGCGTGGTCAACGACGTGGCGCCCAAAGATCGCGACATCGCGATGGTGTTCCAGAGTTACGCGTTGTACCCGCACATGACCGTGGCCGAGAACCTGGCCTTTGGCCTGAAGCTGCGCGGGCATGACAAGGCGACCATCGACAAGCGCATCAGCGAAGCCGCGCAGACGCTGGGCCTGACCGAGATGATGGACAAGCTGCCCAAGGCGATGTCCGGCGGCCAGCGTCAGCGTGTTGCACTGGGCCGTGCGCTGGTGCGTGAGCCGGCGGTGTTCCTGCTGGACGAGCCGCTGTCCAACCTTGACGCCAAGCTGCGCCACAGCGTGCGCACCGAGATCGCGCAGCTGCACCGCAAGCTGGGCACCACCATGATCTACGTGACCCACGATCAGGTTGAAGCGATGACCCTGGGCCAGCGCATCGTGGTGCTGAAGGACGGCATCATCCAGCAGATCGACACGCCGATGGCGCTGTACGACCGTCCGGCCAACCTGTTCGTGGCCGGCTTCCTCGGCAGCCCGGCGATGAACGTGCTGCGCGGTACGCTGCAGGGCGATGCCGGTGGCGTGACCGTGGTTGATGGCGCGTGGCAGGCTCCGCTGGGGCAGGCGACGATCGATCCGGCGTGGCTGCAGAAGCCGATCGCGGTGGGCGTGCGTCCCGAACACCTGCAGCCGGCAGGCAGCGAAGACACGCATGCGTTCACCGCGCGCATCGAAGGCATCGAGCCGGTCGGCAACGAGATCTTCGTCAACATGAGCAGCGGCCAGCACGCGCTGACCATGCGCGTGGCGCCGCAGTCGCTGCCGGGCGTGGGCGAGGACATCCGGGTGGCGATCCACCCGCAGGGCCTGCATTTCTTCAACCCGGAAACCGGCGAGCGCCTGTAGTCCTGTAGAGCCGAGCCCACGCTCGGCTGCTTCATCGCAGTGCGGACCGACGGTCCGCACCCACCGGAACAGGGTCTCGGGCTCGGTAGATCCACGCCATGCGTGGATGACGTACCGGATCGGCGCCTCAGCGCGCCAACCCGTCCAGCAGCGGCATCCGCTGCGCGGGCGCATCACCCACCTGCAGTTCGCTGTCGCCGGTCTCCAGCGGCAGCACGGCCAGTGCCAGATCGCCGGCCACGCTGGCCAGGGTGCCGAGCGCGGCGCCATCCTGCTGCACGCCATCGCCCGCCTGCGCCGGTGCTGCGGTATGCAGCAGCTGCACCGCGCGTTTGGCCTTGCCGAGGAAATGGGTGCGCGCGACGATTTCCTGACCGGGGTAGCAGCCCTTCTTCACGCTGTAGCCGTTGAGGCGGTCCAGGCCCAGCTGCTGCGGGGTCCACACCTCGCGCTGGCTCGCTTCCAGTCGCGGCAGGCCAAAGCGCAGGTCGGCCTGGCGCCAGGCCAGAGCAAAGGCGGCGTCCCCGGCTTCGTCGCTGGCCTCGAAGGCCTCGACCGGATCAATGCGCAGCGTGCGGGGAAGTGCGTCGCTGCCCAGGTCCAGCTCCCAGCCGTGGCTGCCGGCCAGCGCGATGGCAGCGCCGGTAGCGGCTTCCGGCGCAGTAAAGGCCCCGGCCACTGCCAGGTCGGCATGCACCTGCAATTTCACTTTGCGGCGGAACACGAAACGCTGCAGTTGCGACGCAATCGCATCGGCATCGCCGTCGGCGAGCACCAGCAGCACATGGTCATCGGCCAGCCGCAGCAGCTGAAACACTGCCAGGGTGCGGCCTTTGGCGCTCAGCCACGCGCTCCACTGCCAGTGCAGCAGGGGCAGGGCGGTCACATCGCTGCTGAACTGGGCATGGGCAAAAGCCGCCGCATCCACGCCCTGCAGGCTCAGCAATTGATGGCCGGGCAGGCGCGGATATGCGACGAAAGCAGGGGGAAGGTTGTCAGGCACGTGAACGAGGTCTAAAATTTGTGCGTTGCGAGACCCATCATGATAGGCCAAACAACCCCCACTCCCGACGCCGAAGCTGAAGCCCCGCTGGTTCCCCCGGTCCCTGTGCCCGTGGAACAACCAGAGGTGGAAGAAGAATTCGGTGGCCGCGGCGGACTCGATCCGGTGCGGTATGGCGATTGGGAAAAAAACGGACGCTGCATCGATTTCTGATCCAGCATTGAGCCAACGCGGCCTTATGCCGCCCAGCCGAGACAACGAGCCCAGCGAATGGCGACCAGACAACGTCCCCTTTCTCCGCACCTTCAGGTGTATCGCTGGCAGATTCAGATGGCCACCTCGATCCTGCATCGAGCCACTGGCGTCTTTCTGTCTGTTGGTGCCCTCATCATCGCCGGAGGCCTGTTGGCTCTGATGATGGGGCCCGAATCCTGGAACTGCTTCACCGGCCATGCCGGGGCCTGGTATGGCCGCGTGTTCCTGTTCGCGTGGACATGGTCGTTCGCCTATCACCTGTGCAATGGCATCCGCCATATCGTGCAGGACTTCGCGATCGGATTCCGCATTGCCACCTTCATCCGCAGCAGCTGGATGTCGGTGATCGGCAGCCTGCTGATCACCCTGGCGGTGTGGGCCTATGTGATGTTCGGAGGTGCCGCGTGAGCAAGTTCCGTACCCCGTTGAAGGGCGTGCGTGGTCTCGGTTCAGCCAAGACCGGCACCGAGCACTTCGTGCATCAGCGCCTGACCGCCGCCGCACTGGTTGTGCTGGGCATCTGGTTCCTGGTGTTCGTGCTGGGCCTGCTGGGCTCGGATTACGTGACCGCCACTGCCGCGATCGCCAAGCCGTGGAACGCCGTTCCGCTGATCGGCCTGCTGATCGCCATGTTCTGGCACGCCCAGCTCGGCCTGCAGGTCGTGCTGGAGGACTACATCCACGAATCGCTGCTGGCCCTGGTGCTGCAGACCGCGGTGAAGTTCGTCGCCGTGCTCGGCATGATCGTCAGCGTGTTTGCGGTGGGCCGCATCGCCCTCGGCGTTGCCTGAGCCCAGGCGCCAAGACAGGAATCCAGACTAGATGTCCGCTTACAAGATTACCGAACACAAGTACGATATGGTCGTGGTGGGCGCCGGCGGCGCCGGCCTGCGTGCCACGTTCGGCCTGGCCGCCAAGGGCCTGCAGACCGTGTGCCTGACCAAGGTCTTCCCGACCCGGTCGCACACCGTCGCCGCCCAGGGCGGTATCTCCGCTGCGCTCGGCAACATGGGCGAGGACGACTGGCGTTACCACTTCTTCGACACCATCAAGGGGTCGGACTGGCTGGGCGACCAGGACGCCATCGAGTACATGTGCCGTGAAGCGATTCCGGCGATCATCGAGCTCGAGCACTACGGCGTGCCGTTCAGCCGCACCGCCGAAGGCAAGATCTACCAGCGTCCGTTCGGTGGCATGACCACCCAGTACGGCGAAGGCCCGGCGGCGCAGCGTACCTGCGCGGCGGCCGACCGTACCGGCCACGCGATGCTGCACACGCTGTACCAGCAGTCGCTGAAGCACGACGCACGCTTCATGATCGAGTACTTCGCACTCGACCTGATCTTCGATGACGAAGGTGCCTGCCGCGGCGTGCTGGCGTTGGACATGTCCGACGGCACGCTGCACCTGTTCCGCGCCCAGGGCGTGGTGCTGGCCACCGGCGGCTACGGCCGTGCCTACTTCAGCGCCACCTCGGCGCACACCTGCACCGGCGACGGTGGCGGCCTGGCCATGCGCGCCGGCATCGCCATGCAGGACATGGAGTTCGTGCAGTTCCATCCGACCGGCATCTACGGCGCCGGCTGCCTGATCACCGAGGGTGTCCGCGGTGAAGGTGGCATCCTGCGCAACAGCAGCGGCGAGCGCTTCATGGAGCGCTACGCACCGCACTACAAGGATCTGGCGTCGCGTGACGTGGTCAGCCGTTCGATGACCATCGAAATCCGCGAAGGCCGCGGCGTCGGCGAGCACAAGGACCACATCCTGCTCGACCTGACCCACCTCGGCCCGGGCGTGATCGACGACAAGCTGCCGGGCATCGCCGAGAGCGCCCGCATCTTTGCTGGCGTCGACGTGCACAAGCAGCCGATCCCGGTGATCCCGACCGTGCACTACAACATGGGCGGCATTCCGACCAACTACCACGGCGAAGTGGTGCGCAAGGACGGCGAGAACCCCGATGCGGTCGTGCCGGGCCTGTACGCCATCGGCGAAGCGGCCTGCGTTTCGGTGCACGGTGCCAACCGCCTGGGCTCGAACTCGCTGCTGGATCTGGTGGTGTTCGGGCGTGCGGTGGCCAATCGTTGCGCTGCGACGATCACCCCGGGCGCGGCGCACAAGACCCTGCCGGCCGACGCCTGCGACAAGGCGCTGGGCCTGCTGGACAAGTTGCGCCACGCCAACGGCGATACGCCGACGTCGGTCATCCGCGATCGCATGCAGCGCACCATGCAGGCTGACGCGGCGGTCTTCCGTACCAGCCAGACGCTGAAGGAAGGCTGCGAGAAGATGGACAAGATCTTCGACTCGTTCCAGGACGTAAAGGTCTCCGACCGTTCGCTGGTCTGGAACTCGGACCTGATCGAGACCTACGAGCTGAACAACCTGCTGCTGAATGCGGTGGCGACGATCAACTCGGCCGAGCAGCGCAAGGAAAGCCGCGGCGCACACGCGCACGAGGACTTCCCGGACCGCGACGACGTCAATTGGCAGAAGCACACCCTGGTCAGCGTGGACGAGAAGGGCAAGTGCAGCTTCGACTACCGTCCGGTGCACATGTACACGTTGACCGATGACGTGTCCGTGGTGCCGCCGAAGCCGCGCGTGTACTGATCCGACCCCGCCTAACATGCAATCCGCGCCCTCGGGCGCGGGCCGCCTGAGCCAACGAGAGCAGCCATGGCCGAGTTTTCACTCCCCAAGAATTCCAAGATCACGAAGGGCAAGCACTTCCCCGCCAAGACCGGCGGCAAGAACGTGCGCACCTTCAAGATCTACCGCTGGAGTCCGGACGACGACAGCAATCCGCGCACCGATACCTATGATGTCGATCTGGACGCCTGCGGCCCGATGGTCCTGGACGCGCTGATCAAGATCAAGAACGAGATCGACCCGACCCTGACCTTCCGCCGCTCGTGCCGCGAAGGCATCTGTGGTTCGTGCGCGATGAACATCGACGGCACCAACACCCTGGCCTGCACTCGAGCCATCTCGGACTGCGGCAAGAAGGAAGTGCCGATCTACCCGCTGCCGCACATGAACGTGGTCAAGGATCTGGTTCCGGACCTGACCCACTTCTATGCGCAGTACGCCTCGATCAAGCCGTGGATCCGCACACAGACCCCGGCACCGCCGGACCGTGAGCGCCTGCAGTCGCCGGAAGACCGCAAGAAGCTTGATGGTCTGTACGAGTGCATCCTGTGCGCGTGCTGCTCGACCAGCTGCCCGAGCTACTGGTGGAACGGCGAGCGTTACCTGGGCCCGGCGATCCTGCTGCAGGCCTACCGCTGGATCATCGATTCGCGCGACGAGGACACCGGTGCGCGCCTGGACGATCTGGAAGATCCGTTCAAGCTGTACCGCTGCCACACCATCATGAACTGCGCCCGGACCTGCCCGAAGGGCCTGAACCCGGCACTGGCGATCGCCGAGATCAAGAAGCTGATGATGGAACGCCGCGCCTGATACGGCGCCGGGTAGCTGCATGACCCCAGCAAAGCCACGCCATGCGTGGCTTTGCTGTATCTGGAGAAACACGATGGAAGAAGATGTTCTGCTGAAGAAGCTGCGTTGGCGTTGCCGGCGCGGCATGCGCGAACTGGACCAGTTGTTCGGTCGCTACCTGGACCGCGAATGGAGCAGTGCGCCGACCGAAGAGCGCGAGGTTTTCCTGTTCCTGCTCGACTGCGAGGACGATAAGTTGTGGCGCTGGTTCATGGGCTACGAGGCCTGCCCGCATGCGCACGCCATCCCCCTCATGCACAAGATCCTCGCCCTCAAGCCTTGAGTGGCGCCCGTCGCGGCTTCAGGCCGGTGCTCAGTTGGCCGTACTGCTCGCCGCGCCGTGGCTGCTGCGCGCCTCGGATCTGCCGCCGGAGCACCTCGTTCCCGTACTGATCGGGGTCTGGGTGCTGGGCCTGGCCGAACTGGCCTGGCGCCTGCGGCGGCCCCGCGCGTTGCTGCAGCTGCCGCCCCTGCCTGAGCCGCTGCGCGTGGACGGGCAGGACATTGCCGAGCCGCGACTGGTGGTGCGCGGGCCCTGGCTGCTGCTGCAGTGGCGCGAGGGCTGGCACCGTCGACGGCTGTTGTTCTGGCCGGACGTGCTCGATCGCGGGCAGCGACGTGAACTGCGACTGGCCGTATCCGCACGCGGCGTTTCCCGTCAGCCCCGGTCGGTGGCACCATAGGCTGAATCGACTGGCGTGCCTGCATGTTCAAACCCATTCCCGTGGCCATTGGCCTGCGCTACCTGCGCGCCAAGCGCCGCAACGGCTTCATCTCTTTCATATCGATGGCATCGATCCTGGGCATCGCGCTCGGGGTGACGGTGCTGATCACCACGCTGGCGGTGATGAGCGGTTTCCAGAAGGAGATCCGCAGCCGCCTGCTGCAGATGACCGCACACACCACCATCAGCCGCGACGGCGAACCGATGCCGGACTGGATGCGCGTGGTCGATGTGGCCAGCAAGGATCCGCGCGTGGCCGGTGCTGCGCCGTATATCGAGATCCAGTCGATGATCAGCGGCCCGCGTGTGCAGGGTGCGATCATCCAGGGCATCGACCCGGCGCTGGAGCCGAAGGTGTCGGTGATCGACAAGAAGGTCACCAAAGGCAGCTACGGCAGCCTGACCCCGGGCAGCTTCAACCTGCTGCTGGGCAAGGAACTGGCCGTCTGGCTGGGCGTGGACGTCGGTGACCAGGTACTGGTGACCTTCGCGGAAGTGCAGGGCACGCCGGCCGGCGCGGTGCCGCGGATGAAACGCTTCACCGTCAGCGGCATCTTCGAGGCCGGTTACAACGAAGTCGATCGCGGTGTGGGTTTTGCCAACATGAAGGACCTGGAGCGCGTACTGCGTTCCGATGGCGCCACCGGCGTCCGCCTGAAACTGCATGACATGGACCGCTCGCTGGAGGTGGGCGTGGACCTGGCGCAGAACCTCGGCGGCGCGTATCGGGTCAGCGACTGGACCCAGCAGAACGCCAACCTGTATCACTCGCTGCGCATGGAAAAAGTGGTGATGGGCATCCTGCTCTCGCTGATCATCGCCATGGGCGCGTTCAACCTGGTGTCCTCGCAGGTGATGCTGGTGACCGACAAGCAGGCGGACATCGCGATCCTCCGCACCCTCGGCCTGACCCCGGGCGGAGTGATGCAGGTGTTCATGGTGCAGGGCTCGCTGATCGGCATCTTCGGCACCCTCGCAGGCCTGATCGGCGGCATCACCCTGACCTTGAACCTGGAGCGCATCCTCGGCGCGATCGAAGCGGTGTTCAAGATCAAGCTGCTGCCGGAGGATGTGTACTACATCACCGGCCTGCCTACCGACATGCAGACCAGCGACATCGTGGTGATCACCCTGATCGCGCTGTTGATGAGCTTCCTGGCCACTTTGTACCCCGCTTGGCGGGCAGCACGCACCCAGCCGGCGGAGGCCCTGCGCTATGAATAAGGTCTTCAACCGCGGCGATGAAGTGATCCGTGCCGAAGCGCTGGGCAAGACCTACGCTGAAGGGCGCATGCAGACCCCGGTGTTCGATGGCCTGGACCTGACGGTGACCGCAGGCGAGACGGTTGCGATCATCGGCGCCTCCGGTGCCGGCAAGAGCACGCTGTTGCACCTGCTGGGCGGGCTGGATACGCCGACCGCGGGCGAGGTCTATGTCACCGGCCAGCGCATGTCCGCGCTGTCGGACACCTCGCGCGGCCTGCTGCGCAACCAGGCGCTGGGTTTCGTCTATCAGTTCCACCACCTGCTGCCGGAATTCACCGCGCTGGAAAACGTGATGATGCCGGTGATGCTGGCCGGTACCGCAGTGGCGGAGGCCAGCACGCGTGCGACTGCGCTGCTGGAATCGGTCGGCCTCGGCCATCGCCTGGATCACAAGCCCGGCGAATTGTCCGGTGGCGAACGCCAGCGTGCTGCAGTGGCGCGCGCGCTGGTCAATCACCCGGCCTGCGTGCTGGGTGACGAGCCGACCGGCAACCTGGATGACCGCACGGCGGCGACAGTGTTCGAGTTGATGCTCGAGCTGAACCGTGCCCGCCACACCAGCCTGGTGCTGGTCACCCATGACCGCTCGCTGGCGCGGCGCCTGGACCGGGTGCTGGAACTGCGCGAAGGGCGCCTGCACGCGCTGGCCCACGCCGACGTCTGAGCGCCAACCAAGGTTGGCGACTACCGGAGTCCGGCGCGGGATCTGCTTTGGTAGATGCCGACCTTGGTCGGCTGCGGATGGCCCACGCAGGCCAAGCGCCAACCAAGGTTGGCGACTACCGGATTCCGGCGCGGGACCTGCTTTGGTAGATGCCGACCTTGGTTGGCTGCGGATGGCCCACGCAGGCCAAGCGCCAACCAAGGTGGGCGATTACCGGAGTCCGGCGCGGGATCTGCTTTGGTAGATGCCGACCTTGGTTGGCTGAAGATGGCCCACGCAGGCCGAGCGCCAACCAAGGTTGGCGGCTACCGAATTGGATGCCGGCCCTGGTCGGTTGGGATGCCGCCGACCAACGGCTGAACTGGGCTGCCGGCCGTTGCGCCGGCACCACCCCGGCGGGTGCATGATCGGCACAGTTCCCCCGTGGAGATCGCCATGAAGACCCCGTTGTTGATCGCCGGGCTGTGCCTGGCCCTGGCTGGCTGTGCAACCACTGGCCGCTTGGGCAGTGCCGAGAAGCTGGAGCTGTATCGTGCCCACGCCGGCGCACCGCAGAAGGACATGCAGTTCTTCGGCAGCCTCAATGGCTGGACCGAACTGGGCGACAGCGCGCTGGCGGTCTGGACCAAGCCCAGCGAGGCCTACCTGCTGGAGCTGAGCGGGCCGTGCCCGGATCTGTCCTACGCGCCAGCGATCGGCTTGACCAGCCACATGGGCCGTGTCTCGGCACCGTTCGACAAGGTGCTGGTGCGCGACCCGACCAGCGGCCCGCGCATGCCGTGCTTCATCAAGACCATCCGCAAGCTGGACGTGAAGTCGCTGCGGGCGGAGGAGAAGGAGATGCGCCAGGCGCAGGTGCAGGAGCGCGAAGAGTCCACGAACTAGGCCGGTAGCGCCGGGCCATGCCCGGCGGATGCGGGAACGCCGGGCATGGCCCGGCGCTACCTCCAGATCAGGCTTCCGGGGTGAAACCAGCAGGTTTCTCCGCGTCCTTCTCGAACAGGAACTTCACCAGTTCCGTTTCCAGCAATGCGCGATGCTCCGGCTTGCGCGGGGAGAGGCGGTTCTCGTTGATCAGCATGGTCTGGTGTGCCAGCCATGCGGTCCACGCCGGCTTGCCGATGTGGTTGAACACGCGCTGGCCCAGCTCACCCGGGTAAGGCACGAAGTCCAGGCCCTCGGCATCGCGTTGTTCGTACTGGCAGAAGACGGTTCGGGGCATGGCACTCACTCGTGGTTGCGGGATTTTGCGGAGGTTCGCTTCGGGGCCTTGATGGGCGTGCCATCAAGCAGTTTTCGGATGGGGGCCGGCAGGCCCAGTGCAGACAGTTCGGCGGCGCCGACCCAGCGCAGCGTGGGTTCTTCCACGCGCAGGCCGTGCACCTGCCGTGACAATACCTGCAGATGCAGCTTGTAGTGGCTGAAGGTGTGCTGCAGCACCGGTAGTTCCTCGGCATCTTCCAGTGAACCATCGACGTGCACGTCGAACCAGTCCTGGAGCTCGCTGCCCGCATCTGCCTGCGGAAGCGTCCAAAGCTGCGCCCAGATGCCGGTATCCGGCCGCTTCTGCAGCAGCACGCGCTGCTGCTTGTCGCGCAGCAGCAGGGCCACCGCCTCGCGTTCGGGCAGCACCTTGCTCGGCTTTGCTGTTGGCAGCTCGGCCGTGCGGCCTTCGCGACGGGCCACGCAATCGGCCTGCAGCGGGCAGATCACGCAGGCCGGTCTGGACCGGCTGCAGACCGTCGCACCGAGGTCCATCTGCGCCTGGGTGTAGTCCGCCATGCGCCCGGCCGGTACCTGGGCGACCTGCGCTTCTGCGATGGCCCACAGCTGCTTTTCGATGGCGGGCAGGCCGGGGAAGCCTTCGACGCCGTGATAGCGGCTGAGCACGCGCTTGACGTTGCCGTCGAGGATCGCGAACGGGTCGTTCCAGGCCTGGCTGAGGATCGCGCTGGCGGTGCTGCGGCCGATGCCGGGGAGGTTGTGCAGGGCATCGAAATCACGCGGCAGGTCGCCCCCGTGTTCGCTCACGCAGCGCTTGGCGGCCGCATGCAGATTGCGCGCACGGGCGTAGTAACCCAGCCCGGCCCACTGCGCCATCACCGCGTCGTTGCTGGCGGCGGCAAGGTCGGGCAGGGTGGGGAAGTGCTGCAGGAAACGGTGGAAGTACGGAATGACCGTTGCCACCTGGGTCTGCTGCAGCATGATCTCGGACAACCAGACCCGATACGGGCTGCGCGGATGCTGCCAGGGCAGATCGTGGCGGCCGTGGTCGTCGAACCAGTGCAGCAGGCGGGCGACGAAGCCGTGCTCAGGAGCGGGCGTGGCGCTGGCGTTCGGCTGGCGGGGCATCGGTACTCCAGGAGGCAGCCACCCATGGGGTGGCTCTACTACGGCAGCGGCCGGTCACCCATGGGGTGGCTCTACCGGGTTGCAGTAGAGCCACGCCATGCGTGGCTGCGCGGTGTATCAGGCACCCAGCGCTTCGGGCAACAGTGCGTCGACGAAAGCTTCCGGATCGAACACGCGCAGGTCTTCCGGACGCTCGCCGATGCCGGCGAAACGGATCGGAATGCCGAACTCACGGGCCAGCGCGAACACCACGCCGCCCTTTGCGGTGCCGTCCAGCTTGGTCACCACCAGGCCGGTCACCTTGACCGCGGCATTGAACTGGCGCAGCTGCGAAAGCGCGTTCTGGCCAGTGGTACCGTCGATCACCATCAGCACTTCGTGCGGCGCGTTTTCGTCGATCTTGCCGAGCACGCGGCGGATCTTGCCCAGCTCGTTCATCAGCCCGGACTGGGTGTGCAGGCGGCCGGCGGTATCGGCGATCAGTACCGACGTGCCACGGGCCTTGCCGGCCTGCAACGCGTCGTAGGCAACCGAGGCGGCATCGGCGTTCTGCCCCTGCGCGACCACGGCCACGCCGTTGCGCTCGCCCCAGATCTGCAGCTGGGCCACGGCGGCAGCGCGGAAGGTATCGCCAGCGGCCAGCATCAGGCTATGGCCCTCGTCCTTGAAGCGCTTGGCCAGCTTGCCGATGGTGGTGGTCTTGCCGACGCCGTTGACGCCAACGGTCAGCACCACGAAGGGCTTGGCGTTGCGGTCGATGACCAGCGGCTTGGACACCGGCTGCAGGATCGCGATCAGATCGGCGCGCAGTGCCGCCAGCAGGGCGTTGGCATCGATGAATTCGCGCGCCTTCATGCGCTTGCGCAGGTCGGCGATCAGCTCGGTGGTGGCGGCAACACCGACGTCGGCGGTCAGCAGCGCGGTCTCGATCTCGTCCAGCAGGTCGTCATCGAGCTTGGGATTGCGCGAGAACAGGCCGCCGAAGCTGCGGGCGAATGCGCTGTTGCGCAGGCGCTCGCGCCAGCCGGGCTTGCCGGCCGGGGCAGGCGGGGCATCGACCAGCACCGGCAGGTCGGCGGCGGGGGCGGCCGGTTCCTGCGCGGGGATGACCGGGGCCAGCGGAGCGAGGACCGCAGCGGCGGCGGCCGCTTCGGCGGCGAAGTTCTCCGGTGCCAGCACGCGTTCCGGCAGGGCTTCGGCAGTGGTTTCCTGCGGCGCTTCCAGCGTTGCCTGCGAGGGCGGCGCTGCTGACGTTGCGGGCGCGACGACTTCGGCCGTGGCGGTTGGCACCGGCGCTTCTGCCACGGGCGGGGCTACCGGTGCGGCCGGGGCCTGCTCGGGCGGCGCGGCCGACGGGAATGCCGCCGCCAGCTCTTCAGCCGAGTAGTGCTGGGTCTTGGGCGCGTCCGGTGTGGCGGCGTCCTGGGGCTTCTTGCGGCGGAAAAAACTGAGCATTGGCAAAAGGCGCTGAAATCAGAGGGATATGCTACCACCCGGGCCTGTCTGGCCGGCGTGGACTCAAGGTCGCAGCCGCGCGGCCGTTAACCGGTGCGGAAGGCTGCGTTGGGTGGCCTGGGAGACCCCCGATGAACGATGTGACCGGTGTTGCCCTCAGCGGGATGCGTGCAGCCCAGCGGGGCGTGCAGGTGGCCGCGCACAACGTGGCCAACCTGGCGACCGCGGATGCAACGCGCCTGCAACTGCAGCGCGAAGCCGCAGCGCAGGGCGGGGTGGACTCCCGCGTGATCTCCACTGGCGACACAGACCCGTCCGCGCCGCTGGGTGACCTGTTGGCCGCCAAGGCCGAGGTGGTGGCCTTTGCTGCCAACGCGGCGGTGATCCGCCGCGGGGACCAGATGCTGGGCTCGCTGCTGGATCGACTGGCCTGATCCGACCGGCTCTGGGCGGGCCCGGTGGCTGGCCTTGAGGGCAATCGTGGCCTGCTTCTGCGCAATATCAACCTCGCCGTGCTTCGGGTGACAACCGCGATCCGCTCTGGTGGGTGCCAACCTTGGTTGGCACGCTTTTGCAGTCGAACCAAGCGCCAACCAAGGTTGGCACCTACCAGGGCAATGGCGGTGCCAACCGGGGTTGGCACCCACCAGGGCAATGGCGGTGCCAACCGGGGTTGGCACCCACCAGTCTGGGCGATACCGGCGTCAATCAGGCCGACAGCTCCAGCAGCAGCTTGTTCAGACGGGCCACGTACGCACCCGGATCCTTCAGGCTGTCGCCGGCGGCCAGCGCAGCCTGGTCGAACAGCACCCGGCCCAGGTCGTCGAAACGTGCGCCATCGGCTTCGGCGTCCAGCTTGGCGATCAGCGGGTGACCCGGGTTGATCTCCAGTACCGGCTTGCTGTCGGGCACCTTCTGGCCGCTGGCTTCCAGGATCTGGCGCATCTGCAGGCCCAGGTCCTGTTCGCCGATGGCCAGCACCGCCGGTGAATCGGTCAGCCGGTGCGACACGCGCACTTCGGCCACGTCATCGCCGAGCACGGTCTTCAGTCGTTCGACCAGGCCCTGCTTGTCCTTCGCTGCAGCTTCCTGTTCCTGCTTGTCGGCTTCGCTCTCCAGCGAGCCCAGGTCGAGGTCGCCGCGGGCGATATCGACGAAGCCCTTTCCGTCGAAATCGGTCAGGTAGCCCATCAGCCACTCGTCGATGCGATCGGTCAGCAGCAGGACTTCGATGCCCTTCTTGCGGAACACTTCCAGGTGCGGACTGTTGCGCACCTGGCTGTAGCTCTCGCCGGTCAGGTAGTAGATCTTGTCCTGGCCTTCGGCCATGCGGCCGATGTAGTCGGCCAGTGACACGGTCTGTGCATCGGCCTCGCCACGGGTGGAGGCAAAGCGCAGCAGGCCGGCGACCTTTTCGCGGTTGTTGTAGTCCTCGGCCGGGCCTTCCTTCAGCACCTGGCCGAATTCCTTCCAGAACGTGGCGTACTGTTCGGGCTTGTCGTTGGACAGCTTCTCCAGCATGTCCAGCGAACGCTTGGTCAGCGCGGCCTTCATCGAATCGATGACCGGGCCGGACTGCAGGATTTCGCGCGAGACGTTCAGCGACAGGTCGTTGGAATCGACCACGCCCTTGATGAAACGCAGGTACAGCGGCAGGAACTGCTCGGCCTGGTCCATCACGAACACGCGTTGCACGTACAGCTTCAGGCCCTTGGGCGCATCGCGGTGGTACAGGTCGAACGGCGCACGGCCCGGCACGTACAGCAGCGAGGTGTACTCCAGCTTGCCTTCAACCTTGTTGTGGCTCCAGGCCAGCGGATCGCTGTGATCGTGGGCGACGTGCTTGTAGAACTCGGTGTACTCCGAATCGCTGATCTCGGTACGCGGGCGGGTCCACAGCGCGCTGGCGCGGTTGACGGTCTCCCATTCGACGGCAGCACCTTCTTCGCCGCCTTCCTTGGGCATCTGGATCGGCAGGCCGATGTGGTCGGAGTACTTCTTGAGGATGCTGCGCAGGCGCCAGCCGTCGGCGAAGTCGTGCTCGCCATCCTTCAGGTGCAGCACGATGCGGGTGCCGCGCTCGGCCTTGTCGATGGTGGCGACATCGAAATCGCCTTCGCCACGCGAGGTCCAGCGCACGCCTTCACTGGCAGCCAGGCCGGCGCGACGCGAGGTGACTTCGACTTCGTCGGCGACGATGAAGGCGCTGTAGAAGCCGACGCCGAACTGGCCGATCAGCTGCGAGTCCTTCTTCTGGTCGCCGGACAGCTGGCGCAGGAAGTCGCCGGTGCCGGACTTGGCGATGGTGCCAAGGTGGGTGATGGCATCGGCGCGGCTCATGCCGATGCCGTTGTCTTCGATGGTGATGGTGTGCGCGGCCGGATCGAAGCTGACGCGCACGCGCAGTTCGCTGTCGCCTTCCAGCAGCTCGGGCTGGGTCAGGGCTTCGAAGCGCAGCTTGTCGGCGGCGTCGGCGGCATTGGAGACCAGCTCGCGGAGGAAGATCTCCTTGTTGGAGTACAGCGAGTGGATCATCAGCTGCAGCAGCTGCTTGACTTCGGTCTGGAAGCCAAGGGTTTCGGTCTGGACAGTTTCGGTCATCGGGTAGGGCTCCATGTGCGGTGCCGCGTCAGCGCGTGCGGCCTCGCCAAGGGGTAAGGGTGATTGTCCCGAAATCAAGGGGTTGGTCGGGCAGGGCTGCGCCCTGCACCCGCAGAGGCCAGGGCAACAGCAACAGCGGCATTCCGTGGGATGGCGGGGCACTGTGGGTTCGCGGGGACGCCGTGAACCCGTCCATGGGGGCTTGGTCGCCGCATCCATGCGGCTCACACCCCGCGAACCCACAGTGCCCCGCCTTCGACAGTTGGCCGGTGGCCAGTAGATCCACGCCATGCGTGGATGGAAATCTGTCAGATTCGGATTGCGTCTGGGGCAGAGCCCCCTGAGTCAGGGGGCGGCCGCGAAGCGGCGGGGGTATGGGCGTTGGTAAGGGGGGCCCGCGTTTCGCGCAGCGAAGCGTGGGAGCGACAGCGCGCATGCGTTGGCGCGTACCCGGGCGCAGCCCGGCCGAACTACAATCCCGCTCATGCTGAAATTCTCGAATACCTCCCGCCGGGGGCGCCGATGAGCGGCCGTACTGCGAATGACGGCCAGGTCCGCATCATCGGCGGGCGCTGGCGCAATACCCGGCTGCCGGTGCCGACCCTGCCGGGCCTGCGGCCCAGCAGCGACCGCGTGCGCGAAACCCTGTTCAACTGGCTGATGCCCAAGCTGGGTGGGGCACGCGTGCTGGACCTGTTCGCCGGCAGCGGCGCGCTGGGGCTGGAAGCCGTCTCGCGCGGTGCCGCGCACGCCACCCTGGTCGAGCGCGACGCGCAACTGGCGCGCAATCTGTCCGCTGCCGTGGTCAAACTGCAGGCGGGCGACAGCGTCACGGTCGCTCAGGCCGACGCGCTGCGCTGGCTGCAGGCCGCGCCGGCGCAGCAGGCCGATCTGGTGTTCATCGACCCGCCGTTCGCCGACGGCATGTGGCAGGACGTGCTGGCCCAGCTGCCGCGGCATCTGGCCGCCGATGCCTGGCTGTACCTGGAGTCGCCGTCCAGCCACGTGCCGGTGCTGCCCCCGGAATGGCTGCTGCACCGCGATGGCAGCACCCGCGAGGTGCGCTTTGCCCTGTACCGCCGTGCCGCTGCTACACTTTGACCTCATCTGAACATCTGCAACCGCCCATGACCGTGGCCAACCGCCGCATCGCCGTCTATCCCGGCACGTTCGACCCCATCACCAACGGTCATATCGACCTGGTGAGCCGGGCCGCGCCGCTGTTTGAAAAGGTCGTGGTGGGCGTGGCGCAGAGCCCCTCGAAGGGACCGGCATTGCCGTTGGAACAGCGCGTGCAGCTGGCGCGTGGCGCCCTGGGCCACCACAGCAACGTCGAGGTCATCGGCTTCGATACGCTGCTGGCTCATTTTGTACGTTCGGTGCAGGGCGGCGTGCTGCTGCGCGGGCTGCGCGCGGTGTCCGACTTCGAGTACGAATTCCAGATGGCGAGCATGAACCGCCACCTGATTCCGGAGGTCGAGACCCTGTTCCTGACCCCGGCCGAGCAGCACAGCTTCATCTCGTCCTCGCTGGTCCGCGAGATCGCACGCCTGGGTGGCGATGTGTCCGGCTTCGTGCCGGCCGCCGTGCTCGAGGCGCTGCGCAAGGTCCGCGAAGCGAAGTCGGCGCAGTCGTAAGCCCTGCCCAGCAGTAGATCCTGTAGTACCACGCACCCCATTACGCACACCAACACGCAACATTCCGGGAGGAAACCCATGAACAACACCATGCGCGCGATGCTGATCGCCTCGTTTGCCCTGGCTTTCACCGCCTGCAAGAAGGAAGAAGCCGCTCCGGTCGACGAAGCCAAGCAGGCGCTGGTCGCCCCGGCCAAGGAAGACGACGCAGGCTGGAAGAAGTACCTGCAGGAAGTGGCCATCCAGAACATGGGCAACATCACCAACAGCCCGTTCCTGTACTACCTCTCGCCGGAAACCGACCCGGACTTCCAGGCCAAGTACGAGCGCCAGACCGAAAGCGCGACCCAGGCCGTGGCCCGTGGCGTGCAGCCGGGCAACATGCTGGCCTTCGGTTCGTCGGCCTCGGGCAAGATGGCTGACATGATCCAGGTCGTGTTCAAGGACGTCTCGCCGGATTCCATGAAGGGCGTGCGCGTCGTCTTCATCGGCCAGTCCGCCGACAACGCCCGCGTCCAGGCCGTGGTCCAGCCGACCGGTGCCGAGTACATTTTCGTCGAAGCCAAGTAAGACCGAGCCGAGGCGGTCGTGCTTCGGCACGACCCGGGCGGTGCCCTGCGATGGGCGCCGCTGATGACCTGACCGGCCCGCGCGCCCGCGCAGGCCGGTCCTTGTCCCAAGGCGCGGGCGTGGAGTATCGCCATGTCGCTGAAAATCAATGAGCTCTGCGTCAACTGTGACGTATGCGAGCCGGCCTGCCCGAACCAGGCCATCACGATGGGTGAAACCATCTACGTGATCGACCCCGCCCGCTGTACCGAGTGCGTGGGTCATTTCGACGAACCGCAGTGCGTGGTCGTCTGCCCGGTCGAATGCATCGACCCCGATCCGGACATCGTCGAAACCGAAATCGAGCTGCTGGCCAAGCTGCGCCAACTGCAGCACGATCATCCCGAACTCTATGCGGAGCCCCCATCCGAATGAAGCCGTTCGCCCGCCCCTTGTTGTTGCTCGGCCTGCTGCTGAGTTCCGTCGCCTGGGCTGATGCCCCGGTCCGTGCCGAGCGCCCTGATGGCGCGGCCATCGCCAGCGGCCACGCTTTGGCCACCCAGGCCGGTGTCGACATCCTGGCCCAGGGCGGCAACGCCTTTGATGCGGCGGTGGCGGTGTCCTCGACCCTGGCCGTGGTCGAGCCGATCAGTTCTGGACTGGGCGGCGGCGGCTTCTTCCTGCTGCACGATGCGGCGACCGGCAAGGACGTGATGCTGGACGCGCGCGAGACCGCCCCGGCCGCAGCCACGCCGCAGGCCTTCCTCGACAAGAAGGGCGACCTGGACCGCGATCGTTCGGTCAATGGTCCGTGGTCGGCCGGCATTCCCGGCCTGCCGGCGGCGCTGGTCGAACTGTCAGCCAAGCACGGCAAGCTGCCGCTGGCGGCCTCGCTGCAGCCTGCGATCCGCATCGCGCGTGAAGGCTTCCCGGTCTATGAGCGCATGGCCAAAGGCTATGCCTCGCGCCGCGAAGTGATGGAGCGCTACCCCGGTACGCGCGAGGTCTACCTGCGCAATGGCAAGCCGATCGCCACCGGTGACCTGTTCAAGCAGCCGGAGCTGGCGCAGACCCTGGAACGCCTGGCAGCCGGCGGCTTCGATGGCTTCTACAAGGGCCAAACCGGCAAGCTGCTGCTGGCCGGCGTGAAGCAGGCCGGTGGCAAGTGGACCGCCGAGGAACTGGCCGGCTACCGCGTGAAGCAGCGCGCGCCGATCGTCTTCAACTACAACGGCTGGAAGATCACCACCGCGCCGCCGCCGTCCTCCGGTGGCATCGCCCTGGCCAGCATGCTGCAGATCCTGGAAGGCTGGGACATCAAGCAGATGGATGCGGCGCACCGCACCCATCTGGTGGTCGAGTCGATGCGCCGTGCCTACCGTGACCGCACCTTCTTCCTCGGCGATCCGGATTTCGTGCAGATCCCGCAGAAGGTGCTGGCCAGCAAGGATTACGCGCAGGGCCTGCGTGCGACCATCCACCCGGAAAAGGCCACCCCCAGCGACCTGCTGTCGGGCAACCCGACGCCGCTGGAAGATGACGAGACCACCCATTTCTCGATCATCGACCGTGACGGCAACCGCGTCGGCGCCACCCAGACCGTCAACCTGCTGTACGGCTCGGGCCTGATTCCGAAGGGAACGGGTGTGCTGCTGAACAACGAGATGGACGACTTCGCGCTGAAGCCGGGCACGCCAAACGCCTTTGGCGTGATGGGCTACGCCGCCAATGCACCGAAAGCGGGCAAGCGCATGCTCAGCTCGATGACGCCGACGTTCATGGAGAACGACGACAAGGTGATCGTGCTGGGCACGCCCGGTGGCAGCCGCATCATCACCATGGTGCTGCTGGGCATCCTCGGCTACGACGCTGGCCTGGATGCGCAGCAGGTCGCCGCGCTGCCGCGCTACCACCACCAGTGGCTGCCGGACCTGATCGAAGCCGAGAGCAACGCTTTCGACGCTGGCACCATCAAGCAGCTGCAGGCGATGGGCCACAAGATCGACCTGCCGGGCGAGGTCGCCGCCGGTGGCCGTGGTTCCAGCCATGTGTGGGGCAACCTGCAGACGGTGGAGTGGGACCGCAAGGCCAACAAGCTGTTTGGCGGCAGCGATCCGCGTAACCCGGTCGGCAGCGCCCAGGTCGTGCCGGCTCCCTGATCCGGCGATAGCGCCGGGCCATGCCCGGCGCACGCGGATCTGAGAACCCCGCCTTTACCGGCGGGGTTTTTGTTTTCCCGCTAGCGACTATTTAACGAGCGGCGGCCGATAATTGCGCCATGAAACTATGGTCGATCCGCGGTAATACCCAGCGCCTGGATGGCGGTGCGATGTTCGGCAACGCACCGCGTGCGTTGTGGGAAAAATGGGCAGCACCGGACGAGCTCAATCGCATTGAGCTGGCCTGTCGTGCGTTGTTGGCGAGCCCGCTTGAGGGCAAGACGGTGCTGTTCGAAACCGGCATCGGCGCGTTTTTTGATCCGCGCATGCGCGAGCGCTATGGCGTGCAGGAAAGCCAGCATGTGCTGATCGATTCACTGCGCGAAGCCGGTTTCGAGCACGAAGACATCGACGTGGTGGTGCTCAGCCATCTGCATTTCGACCATGCTGGCGGCCTGCTGGCCGCGTGGCGCGAAGGCCGTGAACCGGAACTGCTGTTCCCCAATGCGACGTACGTGGTCGGTGCGCAGCATTGGCAGCGCGCGTTGCAGCCGCACCCGCGCGATCGCGCCAGCTTCATTCCGGAACTGCCGGGCCTGCTGCAGGCCAGTGGGCGCCTGGAAGTGGTGGACGGTGAGTATTCGAAGGTGCTCGGCCACAGCGTGCGTTTCAGCTACAGCGACGGCCACACGCCGGGGCTGATGCTGGCCGAGATCGTGGGGCAGGGGCGCGCAGGCGCAGGGGCGCACGGCGGCGTGGTGTTCTGCGCCGATCTGATTCCCGGTCGTTCGTGGGTGCACGTGCCGATCACGATGGGCTACGACCGCAATGCCGAGCTGCTGATCGACGAGAAGCGGCAGTTCCTGGAGGACAAGCTGGCGCGCAACGTACATCTGTTCTTCACCCATGACCCGCAGGTGGCGCTGGCGCAGGTCGGGCGGGATGAGAAGGGGCGTTTCGTTACGCTGCATGAGCAGGGCGAGCTGAAGGCGCGGGCGTTGGGGTGAGGTTTGCCGGCAGGGCTGCGCCCTGCACCTGCCGAATCAACGGCAACGGCAACGGCAACGGCAACAGCAACAGCGGGCTATCCGTGGGGTGGCGGGGCGGTGTCGGATTGCGGGGACGCCGCAAGTACGTCCCTGTAGGCTTGGCAGCCGCATCCATGCGGCTGACACCCCGCAATCCGACACCGCCCCGCCGCTGACAGATTTTCGCGATCTGTCGGGGGTCGGATCCCGTTGCCGGGCAACGGGCTCTGACCCCATTCGACGGACAGATTCCAAATGACGGTCAGTAGATCCACGCCATGCGTGGATGGGCCTTTCTTCGCTGCTTTTACAATGCCTTGAGGCAGCTGCTCATGAAGGTCTTGCGGGCGTCGCCGGCGAGCTTTTTGGTGGCGGCGTCGGCATTGCACTTCTTCATGCGTTCCTGCGGCGTGGTGGGGGCTGCCGGGGCGGCTGCGTGCGAGCTCAGGCACGTGCTTTGCGCGGACTTGTAGGCGTCGCCCTTCAGTCCTTTGTTCTTGGCCGAACAGTCGGCCATGCGCTGCTGCTGCGGGGTGGCTGCGTTGGCGGCAAGCGGGAGGCTGAGCAGCAGGGCGGCGGCGAGCAGGAATGATGCTTTCATGGTGGCTCCAGGGCAGGGCGGGTGCGCGGAGCATTCGCCCGTCGCCGCAAAGCCGGCGTGAAGGTGCCTGGAGCAGGTGGAGCACTTCCTTTCGAAAGCGCTCCGACCCCGGTCGATCTCAGCCCACGCGGGTACCGAAGATGCGGTCGCCGGCATCACCCAGGCCCGGCAGGATGTAACCCTTTTCGTTGAGCTGCGCGTCGATCGCGGCGGTGTAGATCTCCACGTCCGGGTGCACGGCCGTCACCGCTTCGATGCCCTCCGGTGCGGCAACCAGGAAGATGCCCTTGATCCGGCGGGCACCGGCGCGCTTGAGCATGTCGATGGTGGCGATCAGGGTGCCGCCGGTGGCCAGCATCGGGTCGAGGATCAGCGCATCGCGCTCTTCCAGGCGGCCGGTCAGGCGCTCGAAGTAGGGCACCGGCTGCAGGGTTTCTTCATCGCGCTGCAGGCCGACCACGCTGACGCGGGCGGCCGGGATCAGCGACAGCACGCCGCTGAGCATGCCCAGGCCGGCGCGCAGGATCGGCACCACGGTGATCTTGGCGCCGGCGATGCGCTGCACGGTGACCGGGCCGGACCAGCCCGGCAGGGTGTGCGGCTCGGTTTCCAGGTCGGCGGTGGCCTCGTAGGCCAGCAGCGTGCCAAGTTCGTTGGCCAGTTCGCGGAAATCCTTGGTGCTGAGCGCGGCGTTGCGCATCAGGCCGATCTTGTGCTGCACCAGCGGGTGGCGCACTTCGACGATCTTCATGGGAGGGTCTGGCAGAAGGGGAGAACCCCATTTTAAGCGGAATGCGCGGTGCTGCCGAGCCGGGTCCGGCAGGCTAGGCTCCACCGGTGTCATGCCCATGCAACCTCGCGGACATACCGTGCTGACCCAATCTTTACACCGTTGGGGATAGCTGTGCAGAAGAAGAACACGTTGGGCCTGGCAATCAGCCTCTCACTGCTGGTGACGGCCAGCCCGTCGGTGCTGGCGGCCGAAACTGCTGCAGCGGCCGGCGGCGGCGCTGCGGCGACCGATCTGGACCGCATCGAAGTGCGTGCGCAGCTGGAATCGCAGGTACGCGCGGTTGACCTCAAGCGCAGCAGCGACGCCATCGAAGACGCCGTGTCCTCCGATGCGCTGGGGCAGTACCCGGACAAGAACGTGGCCGAGTCGCTGCAGCGCCTGCCGGGCATCAGCGTGACCCGCGACCAGGGCGAAGGCCGTTTCGTGGTGGTGCGTGGCCTGGATGCCAACCTCAACAGCGTCAGCGTCGACGGCATCGCTATCGGCACCCCGGAAGATTCCAGCCGTGCCGCGCCTCTGGATGTGATTCCGTCCGATTCGACCGAGCGCCTGCGCGTGGTCAAGTCGCCAACCCCGGACATGCCGGGCGACGCCATCGGCGGCGCGATCCTGGTTGAATCGGCCTCGGCCTTCGATCGTGACGGCCGCAGCCTGCGCGGCAAGATCGAAGCCAGCCACCAGCAGCTGTCCGGCGAAACCAGCCCGAAGGCCGCTTTCAACTACAGCGAAGTGTTCAATGACACCTTCGGCGTGGCGCTGGGCGTGAACTACCAGAAGCGCAAGTTCGAATCGGATAACACTGAAGTGGAGTACGACGGCGAAGACGATGCCGCGCCGGGCGACGTCACCGCGATCAACCTGCAGCACCGCAAGTATGAGATCGAGCGCAAGCGCATCGGCGCCAACCTCAACCTGGACTGGCGCCCGAACGAGGACAGCAAGTACTACCTGCGTGCGCTGTACAGCCAGTTCGATGATGCCGAAACCCGCCAGCGCGTGATCTTCAATTTCGACGACGCGAAAATGGTCAAGACCGGTACCGACCAGTACCGTCTGGATGGCATGCCGAAGGATTCCATCGACAAGCGCATGCGTTACCGCACCAAGGAAGAGAACACCTTCGCGGCCAGCCTGGGTGGCGAGAACAAGCTGACCAACGCCGTGGTTGATTACAAGGTTGGTTTCACCCGTACCGAAGAGCGGGTGAACGATGAAATGGAGGCGCGCTTCAAGCTCAACGGCAAGGCCTTCAACGGCACGCTGGACCAGAGCAGCCGCCTGCCCAGCTACAGCTTCGACAATGCGCAGTGGCTGGACAACGCGAACTACGCGTTCGATCGCATCGTGCTTTCGCCCAAGCAGGTGAACGACAAGGAACACAGCGCGCAGGTCAACGTGCGCTTCGACGGCGACAACAGCAGCATCAAGTTCGGCCTGCTGGGGCGCTGGCGCGACCGCGACGTCAACGTCGACGAAAGCGAGCTGCGCGTCGGCCCGAAGATTGCCTTGTCCAGCTGGACCACAGGCTCGCCCGATCACCGCCACGGCACCCTGGGTGACGGCATGGATTCGGATGCCATGCGCGCGTACTGGGCGGCCAACGGCGGCCAGTTCAGCGCCCGTCCGCAGGACGTCGGTGCCAATGCGATGACCTCGCTGGAAGAGGACTACACCGCCAGCGAAGACATCTTCGCCAGCTACGCCATGGGCACCTGGGATGTCGGTGCGCTGCGCATCATCGGCGGCGTGCGCGTGGAGAACACCCGCTTCAAGGCCGAGGGCAACCAGGTCGATGTGGCTGCCAACGGCCGCAGCTACACCGTGACCCCGCGCGTTGCCAACAGCAGCTACACCAACGTGCTGCCGGGCCTGCACCTGCGCTACGACGCGGCCGATGACTGGGTGCTGCGTGCCTCGGCCAACAAGACTGTTTCGCGCCCGTCCTTCGGCGATATCTCGCCGCGCGTCGGCTACAGCCGTGGTGACGAGGAAGTGCGCCTGGGTAACCCGGAGCTGGACCCGTACGAGTCGAAGAACATCGATCTGTCGGTGGAGAAGTACCTCGGCAGCACCGGCATCGTCTCGCTCGGTCTGTTCCACAAGTCCATCGACGGTTACATCGTCGAGACGGTACGCACCAACGATCCGGCGTACGGCGGTTTCGACGTGACCCAGCCGATCAACGGCCGCAAGGCGACGGTGCGTGGTGCGGAGCTGAACTGGCAGCAGCAGCTGGCCTTCCTGCCCGCCGGCCTGGACGGCCTGCTGGTGGGCGCCAGCGGCACCTGGCTGGACACCGAATTCGACGCGGGCATCGAGGATCGCGCCGGAGAGGACTTCACCTTGCCGCGCGCCTCCAAGCACGTGTACAGCGCACACATCGGCTATGAAAAGTACGGCCTCAGCACGCGCCTTGCGGCGGTGTACCGCAGCGAGTATCTGGACACCATCGGCAAGGGCCGTGCATTCGATATCTACGTGGCACCCAACACCCAGCTCGACTTCTCGCTGGACTACAAGTTCAACGCGAACGTGAGCCTGTACTTCGAAGCGCAGAACCTGCTGGACAAGCCGTTGGAGCTGTACCAGGGCACGCGCTCGCGCACCCTGCAGCTGGAAGAGTATGGCCGTACCTACGCCGTAGGCCTGAAGGTGGCGCTGTGATGGTGCGCGGCATGACCCTGATGGCCGCCTCGCTGGCCGCCGTTCTTGCCGCCGGCTGCACGCCGGCAGCGGACAAGGCGCCGGCCGTGGCTGCAGCGACGGGCGCTGTGGCACCCGTCGAGCGCAAGGTGGCGACCATCGCCGAGGCGTTCCTGACCCCGATGACCCCAGCCGACAACATCGATTCACCGGCTTCCTGGCAGGCACCGGATGGCAAGACCTGGCTGATCGCCACGGCCAAGGCCACCGACAAGCTGGTGGTCTACGACGGCAGCAATGGCCAGCACCTGCGTGATGTCGGCAGCACCGGCACCGGCCTGGGCCAGTTCGATCGTCCCAATGGCATCGCAGTGACCGATGACCTGCTGTGGATCGTCGAGCGCGACAACCATCGCGTGCAGGTGCTGTCACTGCCGGACTTCGCTCCGTTGGCCACCTTCGGTGCCGACGACCTGCGCAAGCCCTACGGCCTGTGGGTGGACCGCCGCGCCGATGGCTACAGCGTCTACGTCACCGACTCCTGGGACAACGGCGAGGACGCACAGGGCAAGGACATCCTGCCGCCGCTGGCCGAGCTGGACAAGCGCGTGCGCCAGTACCACGTGACCCGTGACGGTACCAAGGTCCAGGCAACGCTGTCGGCCAGCATCGGCGATACCAGCGAAGCCGGCGCGCTGCGCGTGGTCGAATCGATCTGGGGCGATCCGGCCAATGATCGCCTGTTGATCGCCGAAGAGGACGAAAGCTACTCCAGCGAATTCAAGGTCTACACCCTGGCGGGGCGCTTTACCGGCACCACCTTCGGTCGCGACGTGTTCAAGGCGCAGGCCGAGGGCGTGATGCTGCGCACCTGCGGCAAGGACGGCTGGTGGATCACCACCGAGCAGGGCAAGCAGCGCAGCGTGTTCCATCTGTTCGACCGCCATACGCTGAAGCCGGTGGGCGCGTTCCAGGGCAATACCGTGGCCAACACCGATGGCATCTGGATGATGCAGCAGCCGACGCCGCGGTTCCCGCACGGCGCCCTGTACGCGGTGCACGATGACCAGGGCGTGGTGGCCTTCGACTGGGAGAGCATTGCCAAGCAGCTGGCTCTGCCGCTGGAGTGCGGTTCGTGAGCGCGCGTTTGATGCGTGTGCTTGCGGTCGGCCTGCTGTTGGCATTGCCATCGGTGGCGATGGCGGCAGCCGAGCCCAACACCCAGGTGCCGTCGGGCAGCCGTTACTACGCAGCCGCATCGGTGCCGGACCGCATCGTCGCCTCTCCGTCGGTCGACCCCAGCCACGGTTTCGCGGTGGCCTGGCGCACCGATGGCAGCGTGCAGTCGCCGCTGCTGGAAATCGCACTGGCCGACGATTCGCCGGCCATCGAGGGCATCCGCCAGGTGCGCGCGAAGACCCAGGTGCTGCAGACCGAGAACGGCCTGTCGCATCATCATCGTGCCGACATCGATGGCCTGCAGCCGGACACCCTGTACGTCTATCGCGTACAGGGCAATGGCAGCTGGAGCGCGTGGAACCAGCTGCGCACGCTGGCCGCTGCCGACCAGCCGCTGACCCTGCTGTATTTCGGCGATACCCAGAACAAGAACGTGAGCCATGTCAGCCGCGTGGTGCGGGCTGCACAGAAGGCTGCACCGGATGCGCGGATCAGCCTTTTTGCCGGTGACCTGGTCAGTGGTGGCGACAACATGGACGACAGCGAATGGGGCGAGTGGTTCGCCGCCACCAGCTGGCTGGCGCAGGAGACGCTGGTGGCGCCGGCGATCGGCAACCACGAGTATTTCGAGGAATTCGAGGATACCCCGCAGGAGCGCCGCGTGCTGGGCCGTCATTGGCCGGTGACCTTCGCCCTGCCGGGCAACGGTGCCAATGCAGCGGCGGGTACCAGCTACTGGTTCGATGCGCAGGGTGTGCGCGTGGCCGTGGTCGATGGCACTTCGGCGCTGGATCTCGGCACCGCCAAGGCGCAGGCGCAGTGGCTGGACAAGGTGCTGGCCGGCAACCGGCAGCCGTGGACCATCGTGCTGCTGCACCAGCCGTTCTATTCGCCGCGTGAGGGCCGCGAAAATGCAGCCCTGCGCAAGGTGCTGCTGCCGGTGGTGCGACGCCACAAGGTGGATCTGGTGCTGCAGGGGCATGACCACACTTACGGCCGTCGCGGTGAAGGGCAGGCGGCAACGCCGCAGTACGTGGTGACCGTAGCCGGGCCGAAGCAGTACCGGCTGTCGGACGAAGCACGCAGGACGATGGAACCTGTAGGCGAGGACACCCAGCTGTTCCAGGTGTTGCGCATCGACCCGCAGCATCTGCGCTACGAAGCGCGCACGGTCACCGGACGCCTGTACGACGCCTTCGAGTTGAAGCGCGATGATAGTGGCAGCAAGCAACGGGTGGAGTTGCAGGAGGGGCGGATTGCTCCGCGTGACTGCGCGCGCGCCCAGACCGCCAAGGGTCGCACCGATCGCTGCTGGGAGTGAGGACAGACCGATGAGCACGCGCCCGCGCATGGTTCCGATAGCCGCCATTGCCGTTGCCTTGCTGCTGATGGGCAGCGCGGTGGCCGCAGCAGACTCGGTGCTGCACCCGTTCCTGACCGCACTGCTGAAGCAGGCGCCGCAGGAAAGAGAGACGGGCGGGTGATCAGGGAAGGCATGAAGTAGATCCACGCCACGCGGGGATTGAATCTTCCCGCACACCATCCACGCACGGGGTGGATCTACTGCATCGCGTCCAGGAACAGTTCTGCCTCGTCCGTGCCGCCCAGCAGCGCTGAAGCAGGCACCGCTGGAAAGAGAGACGGGCGGGTGATCAGGGAAGGCATGAAGTAGATCCACGCCATGCGTGGATTGAATCTTGCCGTACACCATCCACGCATGGCGTGGATCTACCGCATCGCGTCCAGGAACAGTTCTGCCTTGTCCGTGCCGCTCAGCACTGCTGAAGCAGGCGCCGCTGGAAAGAGAAACGGGCGGGTGATCAGGGAAGGCATGAAGTAGATCCACGCCACGCGTGGATTGAACCTTCCCGCACACCATCCACGCATGGCGTGGATCTACTGCATCGCGTCCAGGAACAGTTCTGCCTCGTCCGTGCCGCCCAGCAGCGCCGAAGCAGGCACCGCTGGAAAGAGAGACGGGCGGGTGATCAGGGAAGGCATGAAGTAGATCCACGCCATGCGTGGATTGAACCTTCCCGTGCACCATCCACGCACGGCGTGGCTCTACTGCATCGCGTCCAGGAACAGTTCTGCTTCGTCCGTGCCGCCCAGCAGCGCTGAAGCAGGCGCCGCTGGAAAGAAAGACGGGTGGGTGATCAGGGAAGGCATGAAGTAGATCCACGCCATGCGTGGATTGAATCTTGCCGTACACCATCCACGCATGGCGTGGATCTACTGCATCGCGTCCAGGAACAGTTCTGCTTCATCCGTGCCGCCCAGCACTGCAGCGACAGCGCGCAGTGCCGCTTCGCGATGTTCGGGACGGATCCCGCCATCATCGTCATCGCTGTACAGATCCTCATCGGCCTCGAGGTAAACGCTGCCGGCTGCCGCCAGTGCGGCCATCAAGGTCGGTACGTCGGCGACGAACTCGTCGGCGTTCCAGTGGCCCGTGCCATGACGGGCGAACAACACGCGGCCATCGTTGATGTCGAGGATGAGAGGATCGGCGCCACGGTCGGCGATCACCAGCCAGTGTGCTGGCCAGTCGCTGATCGGTTCGCCATCGATGCCGTTCCAGCGGTAGCCCGCCTGATACGCCCACAGGCGCTGCAACGGCGGCAGCCACACCTCTAGCCCCGGAACGGTGATGCCGCCGGGGCCTTTGGCAGGATTGAACACCTCACCGAACGGGCCGACGCGTACATAGAACGCGGCCAGATCGCTGGGCAGCGGGAACGGCCCTTGCCACGCGTCGGCGGATTGCGGTTGCAGAGGGCCGAAGCGGGCAAACGTGGCGCGAAGATCATCCATGACGAGGGCAGGGCGGAGGCGGAAGAGCACGCAGCCTAGCAGAGCCGGTCGCACGCATCGCCTTCACCGCCACTGGCTATCATGGCTGCCCAGCAACAGAGAGGCAGTGCACGTGTCGGTAGCGTTGGTATGGTTCCGTCGGGACCTGCGGTTGCAGGACAATCCGGCGCTGCAGGCGGCGCTGGACGCGGGCCACGATGTGGTGCCGGTCTATATCCACGCCCCGCACGAAGAGGGCGACTGGGCGCCGGGCGCCGCGTCGAACGCATGGCGCCACCGCTCGCTGGCGGCGCTGGATGCCGACCTGCGTGCACGCGGCTCCTCGCTGGTGCTGCGTGCCGGCGACAGCCTGCCGACCCTGCAGGCGCTGATTGATCAGACCGGCGCCGAGGCGGTGTACTGGAACCGCAAGTACGAACCGGCGACACAACCGCGCGATGCCGCCATCAAACGCACGCTGCGCGAGCAGGGCATCGACGCGCAGAGCTGCAACGGCAGCCTGTTGTTCGAGCCCTGGGACATCGCCACCCAGCAAGGGCAGCCCTACAAGGTATTCACTCCGTACTGGCGCAACGTGCTCAGCCATTGGCGATTGCCGGCCCTGCAGGAGGCGCCGCGCACGTTGACCGCACACACGGTTGAAGGCCTGGCGCTGGACGCGTTGCAGCTGGCGCCGCCATTGCAGTGGGATTCCGGCTTCTGGGAACACTGGCAGCCGGGTGAGGCCGGCGCGCTTGAGGCGCTGTCCGTGTTCGAGGATGGTGCGCTGCGCGGCTATCGTGAGCAGCGCGATCTGCCGGACCGGGTCGGTACTTCGCGGCTGTCGCCGCACCTGCATTTCGGCGAGATCGCTCCTTGGCGCATTGCCCACGCGCTGGAGGGCCTGCGCAGCGCTGGCACCGATGCCGACATCGACGGCTACCTGCGCCAGCTCGGCTGGCGTGATTTCGCCTACCACCTGCTGCACCACTTCCCGAAGACGCCCACGGACAATCTCAACCCGCGTTTCGACCGTTTCCCCTGGGCCAACCCCAGTGCCGCCCAGCTGCACGACTGGCAGCGCGGCAACACCGGTGTGCCCATCGTTGATGCTGGCCTGCGCGAGCTCTGGCAGACCGGCTACATGCACAACCGGGTGCGGATGATCGTCGCCAGCTACCTGTGCAAGCACCTGCGTGCGCATTGGCTGCACGGCGCGCACTGGTTCTGGGACACGCTGGTGGATGCGGACCTGGCCAACAACACGATGGGGTGGCAGTGGGTGGCCGGCACCGGCGCCGATGCGGCTCCCTATTTCCGGGTGTTCAATCCAGTCACCCAGGCCGAGAAGTTCGATCCACAGGCGCGCTACATCAGCCGCTGGGTGCCGGAGCTGGCGGAGCTGCCGGTAAAGGCGCGGTTCGCTCCCTGGCAGCACCCGCAGCTGTTGGCCGAACGCGCGCCCGGGTATCCGCGCACGCCGCTGGTGGACCTGGCGGCAGGTCGGGACGCGGCACTGGCTGCTTACCGCCAGTCGGCGGCGGGGTAAAGCGCTGGCTGAGCGGTCCAGACAGCTAGCTGAACACGTCCCTGTCGGCCGGTGCGATCATCATGCCGACATCGCGTCCGGCTGTTTATCCTCGTTGCCGCCCGCAAGCCGCCGGCCCGACCGGAAACCAAGGAGAACACCATGATCCGCAATACCACCCGCAACGTCGCACTGGCCCTGATGAGTGCGGCCGTCCTGTCGGCCTGCGCCACCGGCGGCTCCTACGTGCAGAGTGATCCGTACGGCAACCCGACCGAGCAGCAGAACCGCACCGGCCGTAATGCCCTGATCGGTACCGCCATCGGCGTGGCCGCGGGCCTGCTGACCGGCGACAGCGCCACCGAGCGTCGCCAGCACGCGCTGATCGGCGCGGGTATTGGTGCACTCAGCGGCGCCGCCGTGGGTCAGTACCAGGATCGCCAGGAGCGCGCGCTGCGCGAGCGCACCGCCAACACCGGCATCGATGTGCAGCGTCAGGGCGACAACATCACGCTGAACCTGCCGGACGGCATCACCTTCGACTTCGGCAAGTCGGCACTGAAGCCGCAGTTCTACGGCTCGCTCAATGGCGTTGCCGGCACCCTGCGCGACTACAACCAGACCATGATCGAAGTGGTCGGCCACACCGACAGCATCGGCAGCGACGCGGTCAACAACCGCCTGTCCAAGGAGCGTGCTGATTCGGTGGCGCAGTACCTGATCGGTCAGGGCGTGCAGAGCGTGCGCATCGAGACCCTGGGCGCCGGCAAGTCCTATCCGATTGCCGACAACAGCACCGATGCCGGCCGTGCCAAGAACCGCCGTGTCGAGATTCGAGTGATTCCCCTCAAACAATAATGCCTAGCGTTGTTGCTTGAGCCGGTCAGGCCATCGGCCGGAACGAAAATGCCGCCCTTGAAGGCGGCATTTTTGTGGGTGCCGGTCTTGCCCGGCACGCCGATAGCGCATGTGGAGAGCCGTGCCGACCGAGGTCGGCACCTACCAGGATGGGCAGGTAGACCCATGCCGACCAAGGTCGGCGACTACCAGGAGATTGCGGGCGGTATTGTTGGGGATTACGCCGCCGACGCAGCCACCTTCTCCAGAATCCGCTTGCCGCTGCTCGCCAGCGCTGCCTCTTCCTGTTCCTGCTGCTGCCGCGCCAGCTTCGCACCGGGGCACTGCGCCAGCATGTAGTTGGCGTCGAAGTTGAGCTTCTCCACCAGGAAATCGACGAACGCGCGCACCTTCGGCGAGACCAGGCGGCCACCGGCGAACACCGCATTGAAATCCACTTCCGGCCCGGTCCAGCCGGCCAGCACGCGGCGCACCATGCCCGACTCGACGAACGGCTTGGCCATCACGTCGCCGGTCAGCAGCAGGCCTTCGCCACACACCAGTGCGCCATTCAACGCAGACATGTCGTTGGCCGTCATCAGCGGCGTTACCGGGAAGTCGCGCAGTTCGCCACCGTTCTCGCCCAGCTGCCAGGTAAAGCGTGGCGAATTGCCCGTGTGGTACGGCTTGCGCATGGCCAGGATGCGGTGGAACTGCAGCTCTTCCGGATGCAGCGGCTCGCCGTAGCGCTCGATGTAGGCCGGGCTGGCGAACACCTGCGTGCGCAGGCTGCCAAGCTTGCGCGCCACCAGGTTGGAATCGGGCAGGGCACCCACGCGCAGGGCGAGATCGGCCTCGCCGGCGATCAGGTCCAGCTTCTCGTTGCCCATGTGCATGTCCAGGCGGATCTCCGGGTACTGCGCATGGAACTGGCCCAGCAGCGGCGCGATCCAGGTGATGCCGATCGAATAGGGCACGGTGAAGCGCAACCAGCCGCGTGGGCCGGACTGCAGCTGGCTGACCGCGCTTTCGGCTTCTTCAAGCTCGCGCGCGATGCGCTGGCAATGCTCGTGATAGATCGAGCCGGCCTCGGTGAGGCCGAGGCGGCGCGTGGTCCGGTGCAGCAGGCGCGCACCGAGGCGCGTTTCCAGTTCCTGCACCTTGCGGCTGACCGTGGTCTTGGGCAGGCCGAGCGATTTGGCAGCCGCGATGAAGCTGCCTTGCTCGACCACTTTGACGAAGATCAGCGTCTCGTTGAGATCGTGGGACATGGTCAGGAATCCTGGACGTCGGGGATGGGGCAATCGTGACAGAACGATTGGACCGGGGACGGGATGATTATTCCCCTTAATCAGGACTAATCAAGTAGGGGTTTGAGGTCTATCGTGGCGCCATTCGCTAATTGGAGCCCGTCCGCCATGAGCCTGCGCAACATTCTTGCCCGCTTCCGGATCGCCGGCCAGAACGCCCTGGACCTGGCGATGACCGTCGAATCCCGCCCTAGTTCCTTGGTACACAAGGACTTTCGTGAGTTTACCGCACCCATGCGTCAGCAGCGTGGCGGTGCCTTGCGCCTTGCTTCGCAGAAGGGTGACCGACTGCGTCGAATCGGGACTATCCCGGATTTGGGAGGAAATGTCCCGTGAATGGGATTCTGACCCCCGAAGTCCTGGTTCTCGGCGGCACCGGTGCCGTCGGCCAGGGTGTGGTCGGCGCCCTGCTGGAGGCCGGCAGCCCCGTGCTGGTGGTCGGTCGCGATCCGCGCCGCCTGGCGGCATTGCACGAGCAGTTCGCCGATGAGCCGGGCCTGCAGACGATGCTGGGTTCGCTCAGCGATGACAGCTCTGCGCGTGTGGTGGCCGAACGCGTGGCGCAGCGTCCGCGTCCGCTTGCGGCAGTGATCGCGGCAATGGGGGGGCCGTACAACCGCGGTCGTGTGGTCGAGCGCGGCGGTGACGCACTGGCGGCGGCATTGCAGGCTGACCTGATGCCGCATGTGCACGCGGTGCGGCATCTGTTGCCGCTGCTGCAGGACAACGTGCACGCCCGTCGCTACGTGATGATCGGCAGCCCGGCCGGGCTGAAGCCCTGGGCCGGTTATGGCGAGACCTCGATCACCACGGCCGCGCTGCGCATGTATGCGCAGGTGGTGCACCAGGAAGCGCAGGCCGTGGGCGTTCGCGCGCAGATGCTGGAAGTGTGCAGCCCGGTATGCACCCCGGCCAACGCCGCCAACGCCTGCATCGAATGGCCCAGTTCGCTGCTGGTCGGTCGCCGCGTGGTGTCCCTGCTCGATGGTTGCCGCGACAACCGCGCGATCGTCCGTTGCGACAGCAGTGATGCCGAACTGCCGCGCGGGCTGCTGCACCTGGAAATACCGCCGCTGTGGCGCGACACCGCAGGCGTTGCTTGACCTCAGCCTTGGTTGAGGTCGCAGGATACGCCGCCAAAAGTTGATAGCAATTCTCAAATAGCTGTACCACCCCTCCGTACGGATGCATGCCATGACTTCCCCCAACACCACTCCACATCGTTTCCGTCATCGCCTGGCGATGGCTGGCGTGTCGATCCTCGCTGCCGCCGTTCTGGCTGCCTGCAGCGGTGGCCATGCCGAAGAAGCTGGCGCATCGCCCCCGCCGCAGGTCTCAGCTGCCCCCGTACTGCTCAAGCAGGTCAGCCAGTGGGACGAATTCAGCGGTCGTGTCGAGGCCGTGCAGAGCGTCGAGCTGCGCCCGCGCGTGTCCGGCTACATCGACAAGGTCAACTACGTTGAAGGCGAAGAAGTGAAGAAGGGCGCCGTCCTGTTCACCATCGATGCCCGCAGCTACCAGGCCGAGTACGATCGCGCCAACGCCGAACTGGCCCGTGCGCGCACCCAGGCGGTGCTTGCCCGCAGTGAGTCCGAGCGTGCCAAGCGCCTGGCCGAGCAGCAGGCGATCTCCACCGAGACGGCTGAACAGCGTCGCGCAGCCGCCGACCAGTCCGGTGCGGCAGTGCAGGCTGCGCAGGCCGCGCTGGATGCAGCCCGCCTCAACCTTGAGTTCACCAAGGTGCGTGCGCCGATCGACGGCCGTGCCGGTCGCGCGATGGTCACCGCCGGCAACCTGGTCACCGCCGGCGACAGTGCCAGCGTGCTGACCACGCTGGTCTCGCTGGATACGGTGTTCGTCTATTTCGATGCCGACGAAAGCACCTTCCTGCGGTACGCGCAGATGGCACGCAAGGGCGAGCGCCCGAGCGAGCGCGACAGCGAGCTGCCGGTGAAGGTCGGCCTGTCCGGTGAAGATGGCTACCCGCACACGGGCAAGGTCGACTTCCTCGACAACCAGGTGACCCGCAGCACCGGCACCATCCGCGTCCGCGCGCTGCTGGACAACGCCGATCGCCAGTTCACCCCGGGCCTGTTCGCCCGCGTGCAGCTGCTCGGCAGCGGCCAGTTCCAGGCGATGCTGATCGACGACAAGGCCGTGCTGACCGACCAGGACCGCAAGTACGTCTACGTGGTCGACAAGGATGGCAAGGCCCAGCGCCGCGACATCCAGCTTGGCCGCACCGCCGAAGGCCTGCGCATTGTCGAGAAGGGTCTGGCCGCCGGTGACAAGGTGATCATCGATGGCGTGCAGAAGGTCTTCATGCCCGGTATGCCGGTGCAGGCGAAGGCGGTGGCGATGCAGCCCACCGCTGCGCCGGCGCCGGGTCGCGATGCAACTGCCGCACTGAACCACTGATCCGCCGGCTCCTGATCCGCGTCCCCGCTTAGCTGCCGGTGCCAGCGGCAGACGTCACTGCCTTCACCAGATTGGTGAGGGGCAGGGCGGCTGTTGCCCGCCGACGGCCTTTTCCAGGAATTCTTCCATGGACTTTTCCCGTTTCTTCATCGACAGGCCGATCTTCGCGGCGGTGCTGTCGATCGTGATCTTCGCCGCCGGCCTGATCTCGATTCCGATGCTGCCCATCGGCGAGTACCCCGAAGTGGTGCCGCCGTCGGTCGTGGTGCGTACCGTGTATCCCGGCGCCAACCCCAAGGTGATCGCCGAAACCGTGGCCACCCCGCTGGAGGAGGCCATCAACGGCGTTGAGGGCATGATCTACCTCAAGTCGGTGGCCGGCTCTGACGGCGTGCTGCAGATGACCATCACCTTCCGCCCGGGCACCGACCCGGACGAAGCGGCGGTGAAGGTGCAGAACCGTGTCGCCCAGGCCCAGGCGCGACTGCCCGAGGACGTACGCCGGCAAGGCGTGACCACCCAGAAGCAGTCGCCCACCTTCCTGATGGTGGTGCACCTGACCTCCCCCAACGGCAAGTACGACACCCTGTACCTGCGCAACTATGCCCGCCTGCACGTCAAGGACGCGCTGGCACGTATCCAGGGCGTGGGCGACGCGCAGATCTTCGGTGGTGGTGACTACGCCATGCGCGCCTGGCTGGACCCGGACAAGGTTGCCTCGCGCGGCCTGACCGCCAGCGACGTGGTGCGCGCCATGCGCGAGCAGAACGTGCAGGTCTCGGCCGGCCAGCTCGGCGCCGAGCCGATGCCCAACAGCCAGTTCCTGACCCTGATCAACGCCCAGGGCCGCCTGCGCAGCGAGCAGGAGTTCGGCGACATCGTGCTCAAGAGCGGCGCCGACGGTGAAGTGGTGCGGCTGTCGGACGTGGCCCGGGTCGAACTGGGTGCCGGCGACTACACGCTGCGCTCGCAGCTGGACGGCAAGAACGCGGTGGGTATCGGCATCTTCCAGGCCCCCGGCGCCAACGCGCTGGAGATCCGCGATGCGGTGATGGCCAGCATGGACGAGATGCAGAAGACCATGCCTGCCGACGTGAAGTACGAGGCGGTGTATGACACCACCATCTTCGTGCGTGACTCGATCAAGGCCGTGGTCTCCACCCTGCTGGAAGCCATCGCGCTGGTGGTGCTGGTGGTGATCCTGTTCCTGCAGACCTGGCGTGCCTCGATCATCCCGCTCATCGCGGTGCCGGTGTCGATCGTCGGTACGTTCGGCGCGCTGTACCTGCTGGGCTTCTCGATCAACACGCTGAGCCTGTTCGGCCTGGTGCTGGCGATCGGCATCGTGGTCGATGACGCGATCGTGGTGGTGGAAAACGTTGAACGCAACATCGAAGAAGGCCTGACCCCGCTGGCCGCTGCGCATCAGGCGATGCGCGAAGTGTCCGGGCCGATCATCGCCATCGCGCTGGTGCTGTGTGCGGTGTTCGTGCCGATGGCGTTCCTGTCGGGCGTCACCGGTCAGTTCTACAAGCAGTTCGCGGTCACCATCGCCATTTCCACGGTGATCTCGGCGATCAACTCGCTGACCCTGTCGCCGGCCCTGGCTGCCCGCCTGCTGAAGCCGCATGGCGCGCCGAAGGATGCCCCGACCCGCATCATCGACCGTCTGTTCGGCTGGGTGTTCCGTCCGTTCAACCGCTTCTTCAAGTCCAGCTCGGAAAAGTACGAGCGTGGCGTGTCGAAGATCCTCGGTCGTCGTGGCGCGGTGTTCGTGGTGTACGCGGTGCTGCTGGTGGGTACCGGCTTCATCTTCAAGCTGGTGCCGCCGGGTTTCATTCCGACCCAGGACAAGCTGTACCTGATCGCGGGTGTGAAGCTGCCGGAGGGCTCGTCGATCGCGCGTACCGATGAAATGCTGCGCAAGGTCGCCAAGATCGCCCAGGAAACCGACGGTGTGGCGCACACCATCTCGTTCCCGGGCCTGAATGCCCTGCAGTTCACCAACACCCCCAACACCGGTGTCGCGTTCATTCCGCTCAAGCCGTTCAGCGAGCGCCATGGCCGCACCGCCGCGCAGATCAATGCGGAGATCAACCAGAAGATCGCCGGCCTGCAGGAAGGGTTTGCCTTCGCCATGATGCCGCCGCCGATCCTTGGCCTCGGTAACGGCAACGGCTACCAGATGTTCATCCAGGACCGTGGCAACCTCGGCTATGGCGCGTTGCAGAACGCGGTGCAGTCGATGCAGGGTGCGGTTGCGCAGACCCCGGGCATGGCCTTCCCGATCACCAGCTACCAGGCCAACGTGCCGCAGCTGGATGCCGAGGTGGATCGTGTCAAGGCCAAGGCGCAGGGCGTACAGCTGACCGAGTTGTTCGACACGCTGCAGACCTATCTGGGTTCGGCCTACGTCAACGACTTCAACCAGTTCGGGCGTACCTGGCAGGTGATCGCACAGGCAGATGGCCAGTTCCGTGACAGCGTCGAGGACATCGGCAAGCTGCGGACCCGCAACGATCGTGGCGAGATGGTGCCGATCGGCTCGATGGTCACCGTCAAGGAAACCTACGGTCCGGACCCGGTGCTGCGCTTCAACGGCTACCCGGCCGCTGACCTGGCCGGTGAAGCCGACCCGCGTGTGCTGTCCTCGGCCGAAGCGATGAACAACCTCACCGCCATCGCCGCCAAGGTGCTGCCGGTCGGCATGGCCACCGAATGGACCGACCTGAGCTACCAGCAGGCGACCCAGGGCAAGGCTGCCTTCATCGTGTTCCCGGTGGCGATCATGCTGGCGTTCCTGGTGCTGGCCGCGCTGTACGAAAGCTGGTCGCTGCCGTTGGCGGTGATCCTGATCGTGCCGATGACCCTGCTGTCCGCGCTGTTCGGCGTGTGGATGACCGGCGGCGACAACAACGTGTTCGTGCAGGTCGGCCTGGTGGTGCTGATGGGCCTGGCGTGCAAGAACGCGATCCTGATCGTCGAGTTCGCCAGAGAGCTGGAGATGGGCGGCAAGGGCATCGTCGAAGCGGCACTGGAAGCCTGCCGCCTGCGTCTGCGCCCGATCGTGATGACCTCCATCGCCTTCATCGCCGGCACCGTGCCGCTGGTGCTGTCGCATGGTGCTGGCGCCGAAGTGCGCTCGGTGACCGGTATCACCGTGTTCGCCGGCATGCTGGGCGTCACCCTGTTCGGCCTGTTCCTGACCCCGGTGTTCTACGTGGCACTGCGCAAGTTCGTCACCCGCAACGGTGGTGGCCAGCTGGTGCAGCACGGCGAGCCGACCATCCACCACTGACATGGAAAACAGCGGCGCCGGCAACCACCGGCGCCCGCTTCCCCCTACCAAGGCAATGAATCCATGAACACCCATCAGAACAAGATCGCGCTGGTCACCGGCGCAACCCGCGGCATCGGCCTGGAAACCGTGCGCCAGCTGGCGCAGGCCGGCGTGCACACGCTGCTGGCCGGGCGCAAGCGCGAGACCGCCGTCGAACTGGCACTGAAGCTGCAGGCCGAGGGCTTGCCGGTGGAGGCGCTGCAGCTGGACGTCAATGATGGCGCCAGCATCGCCGAGGCGGTCGAGCAGGTGCGCCAGCGCCATGGCCGTCTGGACATCCTGGTCAACAACGCCGGCATCATGATCGAGAACCCCGCACAGCTGCCGTCGGAGCAGTCGCTGGATACCTGGCGTCGCACCTTCGACACCAACGTGTACGCGCTGGTGGCGGTGACCCAGGCCTTCCTGCCGCTGATCAAGCAGGCCAAGTCCGGCCGCATCGTCAACGTCTCCAGCATGCTCGGCTCGCAGACGCTGCATGCCGATCCGACCTCGGGCATCTACGACTTCAAGATCCCGGCGTACAACGCGTCCAAGGCCGCAGTGAACAGCTGGACCCTGGCCCTGGCCCATGAGCTTCGCAGCACGCCGATCAAGGTCAACACCGTGCACCCCGGCTACGTGAAAACCGATATGAACGGTGGCAACGGCGAGATCGAAATCGCCGAGGGCGCACGCTCCAGCGTGCAGATGTCGCTGATCGGCGAATCCGGCGCCAGCGGCAGCTTCACCTACCTGGGCGAGGTGCTGCCATGGTGATCCGCACCCTGGCGATGGCCGTCTCCAGCCTGGTGCTGGCGGGCTGTGTCAGCGTCGGCCCCAATTACAAAGCACCGGTGCAGGAGCCCGTCGTCCTGCAGGGCGCGCAGCAGCCGGTCTTCAGCACCACCTCACCGGTGGCCAGCTGGTGGGCGCAGTTCGATGATCCGGTGCTTGAAGAACTGGTGCATGGCGCGCTGTCGGACAACCTGGACCTGCGCGTGGCTGTCGCCCGTGTCAGCCAGGCCCGTGCAGTGTTCGTCGAGAGCCGCTTCGACCAGGCGCCACACGTTACCGCTGGCGGCAGCTACGATCGCCGCAAGCAACCCGATCCGCAGCTGGGTGGGCAGCGGGTGTTCAGTGAAAGCTACCAGCTCGGCTTCGATGCGGGCTGGGAGCTGGATCTGTTCGGCCGCAAGCGCCGTGCTGCAGAGGCGGCGCGTGCCGACCTGGACGCCGAGCAGGCCAACCTCGCCGACGCACAGGTGCTGATCGCTGCCGAAGTGGCACGCAACTACTTCGAGTTGCGTGGCACCCAGAAGCGCATCGCGGTGGCCCAGCGCACCCTGGTCAACCTGCGCGATACGCAGCGGCTGACCGAGGCGCGTTGGGAACTGGGTGCCGGCAGCGAGCTGGACGTGCAGAGCAGCCGCGCACGGTTGAAGGCCATCGAGGCCGACATCCCGCTGCTGGAAGTGGCCGAGACGCAGTCGCGCAACCGGCTTGCCGTCCTGCTTGGGCAGCGCCCGGAAGTGCTGACGGCCATGCTTGCGCCGCACGAAGTACCGGCGTTTGCCAAGGCATTGCCGCTGGGCGATACCCGCGAACTGCTGCGTCAGCGTGCCGACGTGCGGGTCGCCGAGCGTCGCCTGGCTGCCGCCACCGCACGTGTCGGCGTTGCCACCGCCGATCTGTTCCCGCGGCTGTCGCTGTCTGGTTTCGTCGGCTTCCTCGGTGGCGATGCCAGTGGTCTGGTCAACGGCAACAACAAGGCCTGGTCGCTGACTCCGTCGCTGAGCTGGGCGGCATTCGACTTCGGTACGGTCAAGGCACGCCTGCGTGCCAGCAAGGCCGAGGCCGAGGGCGTAGCCGCGCAGTACGAACAGGCGGTGCTGCTGGCGCTGGAAGACACCGAAAACGCGTTGACCCGCTATTCCAAGCAGCAGGCGCGGCTGGCCATCGTGGTCGAGCAGGCGCAGGCGGCGCGACGTGCCGAATCGCTGGCGCAGATCCGCTACCGCGAGGGCTCGGAAGACTTCCTGACCCTGCTTGACGCGCAGCGCACGCAACTGGTGGCCGACGATGCACTGGCGGCCGCCGAATCGGAGGTCAACGTCAGCGTGGTGGGCGTGTACAAGGCACTCGGTGGCTGGGGCCAGTCACCACAGGCGCCGAGCGTCGCCCAGGCGCGCTGATCGGCAGGGGACGGGAGCATCTGCTTCCGTCCCCTTTTTTCGCTATGGCCAGAGGTTGGCCGGGGCATCGTGGTCGCGCATGCGCACGATGCAGAAACGATGGCCGGTGGGCGCTTCCATCACCCACCAGCGTTTGACGAAACCGACCCGGCGCGCACCGAGTTTTTCCAGCCGTTCGGCTTCGGCGTCGATGTCGTCGCTTTCGATATCCAGATGCACCCGCGACGGGTGATCGACCCGCTGCACCTCTACGTTCAAGCCTGCCGGCGCACCTGTCAGGTCGGCGTACTCTGCGTCGCCTTCGCCACGGGCGGGCTCAGCCTGCAGGCCCAGCGCTGCGGCCCAGAAGCGGGCGCTGTCTGCGGCAGGCGTGTCCTGGCAATCGATGATGAATCCGGCCAGTCGGCTGCGATGGGTCATGTGCCGTCTCTGCTCACTGAGGGTGCCGGCAGGGTAGCGCGTGCGCCGCCGCGCGCGTTGTCGCGGTCATGACGTTTCTGACTCTGCCGGAACTGCGGCCCACCGTGTAACTAGTGGGGAAACCAAGGGAGGACGGGACATGAGCGAACAGAAGCAATCGACCCAACGGACGCTGCTGGGCGATCCCGGCCTGCCGGGGGCCGGCCTGTCGGTGGCCGTGGTGATGCTGCTGGTACTGGCGGCAATGGCTGCGGTGATCGGCTTCCTGCGCCTGCCCGATTCAATGCTGGGTATTGGCCTTGTCGGCATTGCGGTGTTCCTCGCCGTCGGCGCACGCATCTGCCAGGCGCGCGACCAGCACCAGGCGCTGTACCGCCTGCTGGGCAAGCGACCCCCGCCGTAGCGAGGGTCGCTGCAGTGCTCAGTGCTTCGGCCAGTCCAATTCAACGACCAGCGGGAAGTGGTCGGAGGGCAGCACGCCGTCGATGCGGCGGTCGTCAGTCAGGAAGCTGCGTGCGTGGAAGCCGCGTACCAGCACCCAGTCCAGCTGCGAAGTCGCCGTGCCGGTGAAGTCGTGGAAGGTCAGGCGCGGACCCTGCGGTGTTTTGACCTGGGGCCGGGTGTCCTGAAGCACGCGAGTGAAGGCTTGGTAGGTGCCGCCGCCGGGCTCGCTGTTGAAATCACCGGTCAGCACCACCGGCAGATCGGAAGGCAGCGCGGCCACGCGCGTGGCGATCAGTTCTGCACCCTTGATCCGTCGCGGTTCGTCCTCGTCGCGGTAGGGCAGGTGGGTGTTCATGAAGTAAAAGCGACGGCCATCATCCAGGCGGCGGAACACTGCCCAGGTGACCATGCGCGGGAACAGGTTGCCCCAGCTGATGCTGCCTGCGACCCCGGGTGTATCGGACAGCCAGAAGTTGCCGGATTCTTCCACCGCCAGCACCTTGCTGTCGTAGAACACGCCCATGTGTTCGTCGCCACTTCCACCGCGCCGGCCTTCGCCGAACCAGCGATAGTCGGGCAGGTGCTCGGCCAGGTAGTTGGCCTGCTCCAGCACCAGTTCCTGGGTGCCTATCACCGCCGGGTGCGCCTGCTGGATCACCTTGACCATGGCATCGCGGCGGTCTTGCCAGCGCTTGCCAGGGTCGGTGTCGGCGGGGGTGCGTACGTTGAAGGACATCACCTTCAACGGGGCGGGCGAGGCTGCCCAGGTGACGGCGGGCAGAGCAAGGACCAGCAGTGCGCAGAGCGCGGATCTGCGGAAACGTGACAGCATCGTGGAATCCCTCCATTCCGTGAAAACGATTTCACGGAGGATGCCACGGAAAGAGAGGGTGGAGGTATGCCGGAGCGGGCGATTTCCGTGCGCCCGCCCCGGCGTGACCGTCGGCTGCAGCAACGTTGCCGTTAGGGTTCGTTGCTCAGATCAGGTAGGGATTGCCGTACTCGTCGATCCAGTATTCAGAAACGAAGACGCTGCCCGTTTCATCGACGAAGGTCACCGTGCAGTGCTGGTGGATGCGGTAGCGCTCCACTTCCACCGGTACGCATTCGGTGGTGCTGCCGGGTGGCGATGGCACACCGGCGACGGCACTTCCGGCCGATGCCATGCTGCCAATCGCCAACATCAATGCGGCCATCGAGGCCAGTTGCAGTTTCATCAGCATCATCCTTGCTTCTGCAATCGCGCACATGCGCCTGGCCTGTTTAGCATGCGACCGCAGCAGCCGGAAGTGTCGCGCCTCGTTCAGTCGCCGATCTCACCGCGCCGGCTGGCCGCGCGCACTGCCTGCGCCGTGGTCGCCACGCCCAGCCGCTGGCGTGCCCTGCGCAGGTGGTTTTCCACCGTGCGTGTGGACAGCCCCAGGGTGGCAGCAATATCGGCCTGGCGACGACCGGCCGCAACCCAGCGCAGGACCTCACGCTCGCGCGCGCTGAGTGTGCCGGCAGGCACAACCGCCGGGGCGACAGAGAGCCGATGCGCCGCACGGAAGGCGGCGGTGCCGATCAGCTCCAGCAGCAACCGTGCCGATGGAGATGCGTCGATCGTGCGCCCGCCCCAGCTGACCGCCCCTTCCAGGCCGGTTGCACCGAACACCGGCACCTGCAGGCCGTGCAGTCCTTCGCCCCGCGGTTGCCGCACGACCCGGTAGCGCTCGCCGCGCACGCCTTGCTGCTTGCTCCAGAAGAAGGGCGCATCGCTGTCCAGCACATGGCGATTGACCGGGCACGCATGCAGGTAGTGCGCCACGTCAGTGCTGGCACCCTCACCGAACCAGTCGCCATCGATCCAGTACAGGCGCTGCGCGCCGCGTTCCAGATCGGTGCCGGTGGCGAACATCAACGTGCGGTCATAGCCCAGTGGCGCGCCGGTGCTGCGCAGCAACGCGCCGATCGCCGCCAACGAAGGTGCGCGTTCCAGCACCAGCAATGACTGCACGGTGGTGTCCATGCCGGTCAGCGCGTTGCCAACGCATCCAGCAGGGTGCGTGCGGCCAGCTTGCCCAGCGCATTGCCCGCCAGCGGGCTGTCGCCGGTCAACAGCAGGCGGTCCTGCATCACGCTGCCATCGATGCCTTCGTTGACGATCTGCACGCCCTGCTGGGCCAGGCGTTCACCGAAGAACCACGGCAGTTGACCAGGCATGTAGCCGATATCCGGTGTCTGCCGGTCCATCGCATCGGGGAACGCGCAGATCCGATGGCCGCGGAACAATGAGCCGCCATCGGCTTCATCCACGCCGGCCGCCAGCAGCGCGGCAGGGCCGTGGCAGAGGGTGATGATGTGGCGCTGATTGTCCATCGCCCACTGCAGGGTGGCCTTCACTGCGCGACTTTCCGGCAGGCCGATCAACGCACCGTGACCACCGGGAATGAACACTGCGGCATAGTCCGAACCGGCGTCGAGCGCGGCCGCTACGTCGTCCAGACGCAGGGGCTGGCGGAGGCGGGGCTCGTAGCGTTCGTACAGGCCACCGATCTCGCGGTCCTCGCGCGGGAACGCCCACCATTCAAACTTCACCGGATTGCCCGACAGCGTTGCCACGTCGATCTCGAAACCGGCCTTGTGCAGGTGATACATCGGCAGCAGCGTCTCCACCGGATGGTTGCCGGTCGAGAACAGATGGCCGTTGGCGGTCGGCAGATAACGTTCGTCGGCGGCGATCATCAGCACCTTCCAGCGTCCGTCACGGCGGGCATCGGGATAGTCCGCGCCGGACAGATCGGTGGTTGCCGAAGTGAACTGGGACAGCGAGTACGGCGACGGGAAAAACGCATCGCGCTCGGCCGGATCGGGGCTGGGCTGGCGGCTGGGCTCTGACGTGTTCATGTGGACCTCCTGCGGAAGAGAGTGGCCAGCTTAGCCAGAGCGATGCGCAGGAACGATGAGGGTTTTCCCTCAATAGGGCCGCCAGTTGGCAGATGCCAGTCCCATCAGCGTGGGACTGGCGGTGCCGATCCGTCGTTTCACCGGGATACTGGATCGACCGGAGTGCGCAGTCAGTAGGGTGTGTTACATCCGCTGGAATTTTTCAGGCACCGGGATAGTGCGCCGTAACACCAGATCTCGCTTTTGCCTTGCGACAGGCAGATCTGGTAACCGCGGTAGCACTCATCGCAGGGGGTCGGCTCGGCCGCGACAGCGTTCAATCCGAACACCAGCGCCACGGCACCGATAGCAACAGACAGCCTGAACATCCTCTTCATGCGTGTTCTCCGTTGTAGCCCGAATGGGCAGCTGCAACGCTACAGACCCCAGTCCGTTCATTCAATGCGGCGTTGCCGCCATGGGGACGAACTCCACTTCCCGCACCCGAAGATGGGCAAGCGCGGGCCACGGTTGCTGGACTTCGTGCACTACTTCGCCGGCAGCGGATGCGCCTCCATGTCCTCATGCAGGATACGGCGAAGCTCGACGATGGCCGGTGTAGCTTCCTGCACGCTGTGACCGGACACGATCACCTTTTCCGAGACGGCATTGGGCAGGTGCGAGCTCCAGTACGGGACCAGTCCATCGTCGGTCTTTTCCAGCGGACCTTCAGCCTGGGTACGGGCGATGATCGAGTGGTAACGCACCTTCGGCGATATCGGCAGATCGGCCACGGCCTTGACGAAGGCATCGTCCTTGTCCAGGTTCTGGATGCTGTTCATCTGGTAGCCGTGCTTGTCATCGTTGCGCTCGACCTTGCCGTCGTTTGCCAACGTTGCGACATCCTCCAGCACGGTCAGCGGCAGGCGCACGAAGCGGCCCAGCCAGCGTCCCAGCCGCGTGCCGGCGACATCGGTGCCGCGATGCGGGGTAGCGATGAACACCACCCGTGAAACTTCCGGTTCCGGCTGGAATGTCAGCACCGGCGCGCCCTTCGTGCGCAGCAGTTCGCGCTGCGCCGGGGTCATCTGCGCGGTCGCCAACAGGGTGTCGACCAGATGATCACCAGAGGAGGACACCATCAACCGCGAAATCACCCCGCCCATGCTGTGCGCGACCACCACCATGTCGTGCGATGCGAGCGCCTGGCCGCTCGGGTCGTAGTGCTGCAGCGTGGCGTGCAGGATCCGCCGGATCTCATCGTGGCTGAGTGCGATCGGCATGTTGGTCGGGTAATAGAACTGCCAGATCTGGAAATCACCGCGGATCTCATCGTCGCGCATCAGCTCGTTGGCCACGTTGACCCACGCTTCCGGGCTGCTGGCCAGGCCATGGATCATCAGCAACACGCGGCGGTTCGGATCGTACGGCTGCATCATGAACAGATGCGGCTTTTCGATGCCACCCTTGCCACCGAACAACGAACGCAGCGATTGCCGGCTGAAGTTGGAGCGGGCCAGCCACAGCGCATAGCCCGCGGTGAAGTTCGCCGCCAGCGGTACCTGCTCGCCGTGCAGTTCCACCACCGCCACCTGGTAGGGGTCGTGGATCTCCAGTTCCGGTTCGTCGTCGTGCAGCACCTCCCACAGGTTTTTGCCCGAGAAGCGCAGCAGTACGGTCATCGACGGCGACGGCATCTCGCTCCAGTCGCGCTCGGCCGCGGGTGCGGTGCCTGCAGCGGCCGCTGCCAGCCCGGTGCTGGCCGGGTCGGCCATCACTGCCACCAGTTCGGCACCGAAGCCATCGCGGCGATGCACGCTGCGCAGGGTGCCGGTGAAGGACATCGATGCCGCCGGTACCAGTTCGATCGGTTCGCGCGTGTCCGCGGCCGCGCCATCGTCGGCAGGCGCCAGCACGAAGGTCCACCGACCCAACTGGAATCGCCCGTTGTCGTTGCGCACCTGCTTGCTCGAATAGGCCTCGAACAGCAGCACGGCGGATTCCTGCACGGCCAGGTTGTAGTAGTCGCGAACCTGGGTCTGGCGGTCTTCGAAGCCACGCTGGTTGGCGGTGCGTTCGGTGAAGAACAGATACGCATAGGACTGCCGTGCGATCTGCATCCACGCATCCAGGCGCGGTTGCAAGGTCGGGTCGGGCTGGGCAGCCGCGGCCTTGCTGCGCGCCACCGACGCTGACTCGCGCTTCGGCGCCGGCATCGTCATCGCGTACTGCACCCACAGCTCGGCCAGCGACGAGCGCTTGTCCTCCTCGCGGACGACGATGCTGGCCTCCATTGCTTCGATGCACTGCGGGCCCGGCTTGGCGCAGGCGCCTTCGTCCAGGCCTGCCACGCGCAGGGTCTCCATCGTGGCCGCGCTGAGCTTGCCACTGGTGAGGATGTCACCGCGCTTGAGTGCGATGTACTGGCCCGGCGTGACCGTGCCCACCTGCACCGATGGGCCGAACTGGCGCAGCGTCGCGCACCCGCTGAGGGTCAGCAGGGCAATGAGGACGAAGGTGGTGTGGCCGATGAAGCCGATGCCTGTTCTTGCCATGTGGACTCCCTGCGCTGGCGCCACTCTAGCGGCAGGCGTGTCAACGCGGAAGCAGGGCGCAGCTCGGTCATTGCTGGCCGATGTGCGACTCCAGCATCCGCGTGTGACACTGGTTCGGACATCCGATGCCGGGACGGCCGATGCGATTGCTGGAAACCCGTATTCCTCCACCTCTTGTAATGCTGCTGTGCGGTCTGCTCGGTCTCGGCATCAGCCGCTGGCTGCCCGCAACGGAACTGCCCACGCCATGGTGGGCTGCGGTGGCGGTGATGGCCGCGGGTCTAGTGATGAACCTGTTGCCCAAGTTGGCATTCCAGCGTGCGGGTACCACGGTCAATCCGATGCGGCCGGCGTCATCCACGGCTCTGATCACCAGAGGGGTCTATCGCTATACGCGCAACCCCATGTATCTGGGGCAAGCCGCGTTCCTGCTCGGAGGCATGCTGTATCTGCAGAACCTCCTGGCACTCGCAGTGGTGCCGTTGTTTGTCCTGTACATCACGCGCTTTCAGATCCATCCGGAAGAGCGCGTTCTTGGCGAGCGTTTCGGCGCCCAGTACAAAGCGTTCCGGCAGCAGGTCCGGCGCTGGCTGTAGCGCCGGCAGGCGCTTAAGTCGATAGCCGATCCGGTCACGAATGGATCTGGCAGGTCACCGAGGCCGAATAGCCTTCGTAGTCGTCAGCGGCGCCGACATGCAGGGTGTGCCTGGCATCAACCTTCTTGAGGTAGGAGGGCGCTTCGGTCTCGGCCTCCTCGTTGACCGTCGTCACTCCCCAGGATCGGGCCAAACGCTGGTGATCGACACCCTTCAGATACACATGCAGGCTCTTGTAGGGATTGGAAATGCTCACATCCGCGCTGGCCACGGTTCCACCGAACAGCGCCACGGGCTTGTCCTTCGGCTCGAACACGCTACCGGGGTCGCGGCTCAGGCCGGCGGCATGGAATGCCTGGTCCACCTGCGCTTCAGTGAAGTCGGAGCCGGCCTTGCAGGCCAGCAGGGCTTCCAGTGCAGCGGTGCTGGAAGCAGGAGGTGCGGCAACAGCGGCGGTCGATACGGTCACACCCAGCAGCAGGGCGAGTAGCGGCGTGTTCATGGCAGATCCTTCTTGATGTCGTGGACGACGGGAGATATGGCCCTAGTGTGGGGTAGGGCGGGGCTGCCGGCCAAGAGCATGGTGAACTGCAACAATCCCTGCCGTTGTGCTCAAAAACGGACAACAAAAAAGCCAGATCCCAATCGACGGGAGATCTGGCTTTTCGTGCCCCGAAGGGCGGTACAAATGGTGGAGGTGGGCGGAATTGAACCGCCGTCCGAAGGCACTCCATCCCCAGCACTACATGCTTAGCTCACCGTTGAATCTCATCCCGGGACAGCACGGCGTGCAAAGCGCATCCAAGGACCAGCCTGTTGTGTTCTTGTGCCGGACTGACAGGCAGCCGCCCAGCGCGATTCCATGATAATGACTCTACGCTGCGAGCATGGACACAAGCAGTTTCGAGGCTCCGCCTAAGTCGGCAGAAGGTCACGCACCGCAGTTTTTAGGCTGCGAGGGCGACCGGAGCGTAGTTGTCGTCGTTGGCAACTAGAGTTTTGCAGCTGGATTTACGAGGAAAGCTACCCCCTCGGCATGCGCCAGGCGACTTCACAACCCCCGTCGAAACCAATGCACCCCCGGTTTCTTCAAGTATTGCAAGGCTTTCAGGCCCTTGGTTGACCAAATGTTGACCAAGAACCCGCCTAACGGTCCGGATTCTACTCGAAATTTGCTGAACAGTCATCCTTCCTGCACTATTCGTTCAGCAAGCGGCGAAAGGCCACTCTCGCACTGGCCGCGCTGTGCGTGCATGGATCGCAACCTGAAAAGGGGGGGGTATGTCTCAAGTGCAGGAAATTAGCATCCAGCTGGATGGGATCAGCAACGTTTTAAAGACACGTCGATTTCACGTTCCGGCCTACCAGCGATCCTATGCTTGGGAAGCTGAGCATGTGGGCGCCTTGCTGTCGGACATCGGGGATGCGATCAAGAACAGCGAGAAGGAGTACTTCCTGGGCTCGGTGGTCATCACAGGGCCAGTTGATCGTCGCTTCGACGTCGTTGACGGTCAGCAGAGACTGACCACAGTCAGTCTGCTAATCGCGACGATTCGAAACAAGTTTGTCTCCGAAGGAGATCTGGAGGCGGGGACTTCCATTAGGAATGACTTCCTGGCGAGCGTTGATCGCAAAACGAAAGAGCGCGAGCCGAAGCTCACGCTAAACGAAGTGGACAACGAGCTCTATCAAGAGTTGATTGAAGGGCAAGGACTGATCGATGAGGCTAGGTATCCCCGCCAGTCTCACAAGAGGTTGCTGTCCGCGTCCGCTGTCATGCGAGACTTCATCGATAACCTTTACGCGCTCTCGCATGAGCCGGACGATGAGCTACATGAGTGGCTGGACTACTTGGAGTCAAATCTCAAGGTGATTCTGGTAATTGCTCCGGATGACAGCAACGCGTTTGTTATTTTTGAGACTCTCAATGACCGTGGTCTGGAGCTCGCGATTTCTGACCTTCTGAAGAACTACCTGTTTCATAGGTCGGCCGATAAGATTGAAGAGTCCAAGAATCGATGGTTGACGATGGTGACGATCTTGGAGAGCGTCTCTGACGACCCCTTGGTGGTTACATATCTTCGACACTTCGCGATGTCGCGGTATGGCCTTGTCAGAGAGAAAGAGCTGTTCGGGCTAATCAAGCGAAAGGTGACGACCAAGAAGGCCGCTCTCCAGTTTGCATCCGATTTGAGCATGACCGCGCGCACGTATGCTGCCTTGATCAATACCGAGCACGAGCTTTGGCTTAAGTACGACTCAGGAATCAGAGATGCAGTCGCTACGTTCAACCTGCTTGGTATGGTCCAAGTTCGTCCGCTCTTGCTCGCGATCGTTGACAAGTTCTCAGTGTCCGCCGCAGCTAGAGCTTTCAAAACCTTGGTGGCTGTCGCCGTGCGCTTCCAGATAGTCGGAGGTGCAGGTGGCGGTACGTTGGAGAGGATCTATGCGGATGCGGCCAAGGGTGTGACGGAAGGGCGGCTGAAAAACATTGATGAGATTCTCAAGGAATTCTCTGTTTTGCCGAATGATTCCTCGTTCATGTCAGCATTCGCCGTCGCAACGATCTCCAAGCAGTCGCTGGCGCGCTACTACCTTCGGATGCTTGAGGGTGCATCTAATTCAGAGCTGGTCCCAAATCCTGATGTTACGAAAGTGAACCTTGAACACGTTCTTCCTCAGACTCCTGCAGATAAGTGGTCTGGCTGGAGTCAGGAGGATGCGCGTGCATACGTAAAACGGCTCGGGAATCTTGCAATTGTCTCGCAGAAGATTAATAGCACCATAGGAAACGAGGGGTTCGACAAGAAGCGTAAAGAGCTCGAAAAGTCGAGCTTTGCTTTCACCAAGATGATCTCAAACTACTCGCAGTGGACTCCAAAAGACGTGGAAGACCGGCAGTTTAAGATGGCGGAGGCCGCTGTGAAGGTGTGGTCCATCAAGTAACAGGGGATCGCATGGCACGCCCTCACGGGCGTGCCAGCGGCTAACCGGTAAGGCGGGCGCTTCATCCATATTGCTATGCAGCTCTAGGCGGCGACCCACAACGCAGCAGCCTTGGCGCCGGCATCGGGCACTATTGACGGGATCCACCGGCCGTACTTCTTGGCGGTGATCGTCCAGTCCCGGTGCCCCATCTGCCGCGCCACCCACATCACGTTCTCACCGGCGCTGAGCGCCTGGGAGGCGAAGGTGTGGCGCATCTGATACGGGTACCGATACCGCACCCCTGCCTTGCGCAGCGCGCGCTGCCATTCGCCGGCGCGGATGCTCTGATCCGACCCCCACCGCGAGTTGGTCCTGGGATCGTGGAAGACGAACTCGCCGGCGGTGGCGGTGTGGGCCCGCTGAGCCTTCAGGGCATCGATCGCCGGCTGCAGCAGCTGCACCTCGCGCACGCCGGACTCGGTCTTGGGGGCTTTCATCTTGCCCATGACCCATGCGCGCCGGATCTTGACGGTGCCCTTGCGCCAATCGATGTCCGACCAGCAGAGACCAATCATTTCCGAGGTCCGCAGGCCCGTGGCGAAGTTGAACTGGCAGTAATTGCGGACCTGGTCCTCGCGGCAGGCGGCAAGGATCGCCTGGACTTCCTCCGGTGTGAAGGGATCGACCTCTTCCCGCGCGTTGGCCTTGGCACGCCGCTTCACCCTGAAGCCGTCCAGAGGGTTGCTCGGGATCAAGTCATCGGCCACGGCCTCATCGAGGGCACCGCGGAGCGGGCCCAGGACGTTGTTGATGCGCTTGGCCGAGGTCGACTCGTCGAATGTGGCCACCAGTTCCTTCAGCGCGATACGATCGAAGTCACGCAGCGCGATCGTTCCGCATCGCGGCACCAGGATGTTGTCGACGATGCGGCGGTACCCAATCAGGCTGCTGTGCTCGAGCTCAGGCTCCTTCTGTGCCAGCCACCGTGTCAGCACCTGCTCCAAGGTATCCAGAGCCGCCGGCTTCGCCGCCACCTGCACCGCGCGCTTGCTGCCGGGGAAGTGGGCGGCATAGTCGAACGTGCCCTTCTCGATCTCGACCTTGATCTGACCCAGCAGGTTCTCGCAGTACCGAAGGTTCCGTGCGGTCGGAGGGAGTTTGATCCGCTCACGGCACCGCTTGCCCCGGTAGTAGAAGTCTATTGCGATGCTGCTCTGTGTAGCTGGCCTGACGCCGCCTTGCCGTGCATTACCCACTCTTCGTACCCCTCCAGGTCGATCAGGTTTCTTCCATCTGGCGCCTTGAAGAACACGGCGCCCTCCAGCCAATCGCCACGCTTGATCTTCGAGTTGATGGCATCGACCGTGTAGCCGGTCAGTGCCTCGAACTGCTTCAGCGTGACGAATCGGACCGGCCGCAGGTTCGCGGGGGATCCGGTCCTCGACAATCCTCGTGACGAGGGTCCGTGGTTACTCATGGGGCGACACCTGCAGGCTCCAGAGGACCGATGGGCGCTCGTCAGGGCCATGGAAGGGCGCGCGCTGCACCCGGCCGGTCTTGGCCAGCTGGTGCAGGTAGCTGCTGACGCGGTTCGAAGGCAGCTGCAGTTCGGCGGCGAGCTCGCCGGCCAGGCCCGGCCCCTCCTGCAGCAGCTGCAGAATCCGGGTGGCAGTGCCATCGGCAATGCCTGCATCAGCCATGGTGTGCCTCAGCTGCTGCCAGATGGCCCGGGCAACCGGTGCCGGTGTAGTCGAAGCCCTCACAGGGAGCGAGCGGGATGACCCTGCGGCCATTGGCCAGGTGGTCGGTCAGCACCCGGCGAGCTTCGGCTGCAGTTACCGGCTCACCGGGGGGATTCCGCTGGAAGAGCCCGTCCAGATCCTGATCGGTCATGTTCGACAGTGCGCCGGCGACGTCCAGGTGCACGTGGTAGTGCACGGGGAGGCGGTCAGAAGTACTCATGCGGTGGGCTCCTGGTCTTCGGTGTTGCGCTCGGCAGCATTCAAGGCGGCGCGCCGCTGGGCGAAGCCGCGGCAGGCGCTGATGGTGTTGCCGTGCTCGTCGACGGCTTCGTGGCAGAAGAAGGGGCACTCACCCGGGGTGGAGCAGTAGTCGGCGTCTTCCGTGGTCGGGAGGCACTGGTTGGCCACGGTGCCGGCGCGGAACGCACAGCCGCCGCAGAGCGGGCCAGGGTCGATGCCGGCGGCCAGCACGATGCCGTTGAGGGCACCCAAGATGCAGGGCATGTTGACGCGCTCGGCCTCGTGCGGCCACACGTGGCCGTGCAGCACCAGCAGATCCTTGGCCTGCTCGCTGGCGTTGAAGGCGACCTGGTTGGCCAGGCCAATGAACTCGCCGAACAGATCGATCATGGCGACGTTGCCGATCTGCTCGGCTAAACGCCGGAGCGCCGGCCGGCGCAGATCCATTGGAACCGCCGCGATCGTGCGCAGCTCCTTGGCCAGGTCAGGATGGATGTTATGGTCGGCGGCGGCGCCGGCGTGCGTTGCGGTGTCAGCCATTGGGCTTCTCCTTCGCAATGGCGATCATGTGCGTGGATCCCATGATCTGAACGCTCTTGACGTACCGATCGCCGGCGCAGACCACCGCATAGTCGTTCATGAGGATCCGCTTCTGCAGGACTTCACCCGTACTGGGGTTGGTGACGGTCACCTTGATTGGCTCAGCCATGCTCGGCCTCCGCCAGCGGCGCAGGCGCGGCAATGTCGCAGGGCAGGCCCGTCGGCTCGGCAGCGTCGGCGGCATCGTCGTATGCCCGGACCGCTCCGGCGATCGCGTACAGGCGCCAGAGGAAGTGGAACGTGTACTGCTGCAGGGACGATGCGTATTCCCAGGCGTCGGTGATCCGGAAGTCGCTGTAGTCCGGGTCGGTTGGCTCGAAGTCCGACATGGCCCTGATCGCGTTTCTCAGGGCATCGTGATCTTCCGAGTCGCTCAGCACTTCGCGCTCAAGCTCCTGCCACAGCCGGGCCACCCATTCCGGGGTCGACTCGTCCGGATCCGCCAGATCGTCTGGGTCCACGCGTTCCTCGACGTATTCCTTGAACAGGCGCGTCACCAGGTCACGGAAGAGGCGCGCGCTGAACTCCTTCTTCTCGCCGTCGTTGGCCACGCACTTCTCGGCCCAGTAGCCATCGTTCACGAACAGGCCGCCGGCCTTTTCGTGCTCCGCGGGCTTGGCACGGAAGTACTCGAACATGTCGCGCAGGCGGTTGAAGACTGCGGTGCCCATGTCGCCGGAGATCGCCAGGTGCCCGGGCCAGGTCACGATGTCGAAGCCGTAGCAGTAGGTGCCAGGGCGCCGGAACTGCAGGTGGCGGTGCACGCCGTCATTGACCACAACGCGCAGCTCGTGCGTGGCCGTATCAGCGAGAAAGCGGGGGAGGACGTCACTGCGGTTCATGGGTATCTCCGGACTTTGCGGGTGAGGGCTGGGCAGCCTTCAGGGCGGTTTGCCAGGCAGGCACTGGGCTGTCATCGGCGTCGAGCAGCTGCAACAAGCCCGGGCGGTGCCCCGCGACGATGCGGCCGCCGGCGTGCATCACCTGCAGAACCTGCGACTTCTTGGTGAGCGGCGGCCGATGGGCTTGGGCCTGTTCCATGGTTGCCTCCGTTTCGCAGAGGCCAAGGTCGGACGAACAGCCGCCTCCGCCCTGCTGTTGAAAGAAGATGTCGTACTGCCTTCCACCCCGGCTGGTGCGGCTCCACTCCACGAGGGTGTCGATCCGCGAATAGGTGCCAGGGCGATCCACGTCGGTTGGATCTGTCACCGCTGGGAAAAAGGTGGCACTGCCCCGCTTGTTGGCCGCGGCGACCACGGCCTCCCAGTCGCGGATCCTGTCGATGTGGTGAGGGAAGAGGTCAGCGATGTTGCGGAGCTCCGATTTCCGGCAGTTGATGCAAGGCATGCAGCCGACGCGCCCCATCCCGAGGGCATAGAGTGGGTTGGGCTCGATGCCATGCCGGCGGTGCTGGTCCCACACCTGCTGGACAGTCCAGTCGAAGATCGGACGCCACACGTGACAGCCGGACTCATGGCGATTGAAGCGGGGTTGCTTGGCGCGGTGGGCTGATTCCTCAGCGCGAATCCCGAGCCATTGCAGAACTGGCCCAGCCTTCAGCATGGGACCGACTACCTGTGTCGTAATCGGAAGGGTCTTCAGTTCCTCGGTGCAGAACTGGGCCATGCGGGACGGGAATCGGCCTTTGCTGATGCACAGATCGAGAAACGGATTGCCGGTAGGCTCGTGTAGCGCCGCAGCCTGGCGCACCACGTCGCCGGGGATTCCTTGCGTTGGCCATTTCTCCAGGATGTATTCGCGGTGCTGGGCTAGCTGTCGTGTGAAGTCAGCACGGACGGTTTCGACTTCCGGGCCCCCCGTCTTGTGAGCCAGCTCTGCCACGTAGTCGTAGACGCGCTGGTCTTCGTTGCCGGTGTCGGCAAACACGGCGCGGAACGGCCTGCCCAGCTCCAAGGCACGCAGATACACGGCGGTGCTGTCCTTTCCGCCGGATACGTTCACCAAGTGCTGTATGCCCGCCATGCCGTCAGCGCCTCGGGCCTGCGGGCAGCGTGGGCAGCTGTTGGGGCTCGGCCACCGCTGCGGTCAGATTTCCGGTTTCATGGGCCAACCGGATTGCGTCGAGCTCGACCTTTACCGCGCCGATGTAGGTGGTGGCCACGATGGTTGTAGCCTTGGCGCGCTCGATGACCTGTCCCATCTGCTCGGCGCTCAGGTCGTCATCGCCCAGGCGTTCGAGCATGGCAACCAGGTGGTCGCGGACATCACTGACCTTGTTCTTCATCATCTTGCTCCTTGATTCGCCTCCTGACTCGGCGGGTGATTCGCGCCTTCAGGTGGACAAGTTCTTTCAGTTCCGGCGGGAACCGGTTGTGGTAGCTGTTGCGCCGCATGTTCTCGGCGAGGGTTACGGTCTCGAGGCGATCAGCAGTGATCTCTGCGGCGACCAGCGTCTTCAGGCCCGGCCGGAACACCACGATGTGTCCCTCCGGTACCGGGCCGTTCGCTGCCTGCCAGACCATCACGTGCACTGGGCGCCAGCGATTGACCGGGAACAGGGCTGGGTCGTCTGTGACCTTGCGCATCAGCACCTTCCGTTTCGGATCGACCTTCTCGGTCCCGATCGGCACGTAGTTGCGCGCCTCGCTGGCTGGCCGACCCTTCTTGAATTGGGTGTCGCGCATGCGGCCTGCGTACCAGCCAGGACGGCGCAGCCCCTTGTTCGGCGGGGTGCTGCCGGGCTTGATTCGCGAAGCGATCGATCCCGGTTCCTGCGTACCGTTCCAGAGCGCGGCCAGCGGCTGGGTGTGGAAGTCCTCGGCCTTCTGCAGCCCCAGCGCTGCGGCGCGTCGATACACCGCTGCCTTGGGCCTCTCCAGGACGTGCGCGATCAGGAAGGCGGGGAACCGCGGCCAGTTCAGCCGCAGGGTCTCGTCCTCGTCCGCCGTCCAGCGCCGGCGCGCGTTGGGGTGTGACGTGCGCGCCATGGGTCACGGGTTCCACCCGGAACGCCCTGAAACGTGGGTCTGCTGCCGCGCGCGCTGCCGAACGGCTTCCTTCCGGAAGTACGCGCGGTGCTCGATCTTGTGGCCGCGGATGCGGAAGCCCCAGCTGCAGGCGCGCGGCGGCAGGGTCAGCACCAGCGTCCAGGTGCCTTCAGCCTGCAGGTCCTCGGCCAGCGCGATGCGATGCCAGCCCTCAGCACGGCGGAACAACAGCTGGCCAGCGCCGTACCAGGTCGACGAATACGGTTCCTCGGCGATCGCGGACGGCACCGCGTCAGGTACTGCCGGCAGCGGCCCGTCGTAGGGCCGGTGCTCGAAGTATCCGCCGCGCAGGATCAGGCTGAAGAACGACCAGGGGTGATCATGGAAGACGCCGCCGTGGTCACTGCTGCGGATGTGGTGCAGGCGCAAGGCCAACCAGGGCCGGGGCTGGCCACGGTCGTCGACGCCGGCGCGGCAGATGCGCAGCAGCCAGAAGCGATCCATGTACGGCGTGCCGTCGGCGTTGACCAGGTGGAAGTAGGGCGTGCGGGCGCCGCGTCGAATCAGTGCGGTGGCAAGGCGGTCCAGCACGCGGCGGCCCATCGTGCGCGGCGGCGCCTGCAGATCCAGGTAACTACCGCAGCGGCCGCACGACTCCATATCCGGCCAGTCGCGCGCGCAGCCGAACAGGGCACACAGGAAGGCGCGAACGCGGTTCATGAGTGATCCCCCGTGTATGTGGGGATCAGGCCATTGGCCGCAGTCAGCGAGCCGGCCTGGATCTGGCGTACGCGGCGCGCGCGCTCGGCGTGGCCACCACCGGCCGGCGCCCAGGTTGTGCGGTGGCGTGGCGCAATGCGGCGCAGGTGCCTTGCCAGTTCCGGGCTGGCCACGCGTGCCTGAGCCAGCGCATGAGCCAGCAACATGTTGAGAGGGAAACGGCCGGTGATCAGGGAAGTCGGGTGCATGGCAACCTCATGCGTAGGTGGTGAGGCGGAACTGCTCGCGGATCAGGTCGTACAGCCGGCCGACCTCGGCGATCTGCAGAGCGAAGCGGGCGTCGAGCTCGGCGCGCCGGCCTTCTTCGTCCCCGTGCTGCAGCTGCTCGACGGCGCCGTCCAGGAAGCGGAGCTTTCGAACGATCAGGTCGTCGCCGAGGACGAAGGACAGGTGGTCCTCCAGCACCAGGGCGAGCTTGGTGACCTGCTTGCCCGTCTCCAGGTGCAGGTCGACCTCGTCGCATCGCAGTTCGTGGTGCTGGCAGCGAACGATTGCGCCGCCTTCGACCGGGTCGCGCAGTTCGCATTCCTCGCCCAGGGTCAGGCCATCCGGAAGGGGCTCACCGGCAACCCAACTGGTCAGGATCGCCCTCGGCGACACCTCTGCGTTCAAGGGCAGGGCAGGGAAGCTGCCGACCACGTTGCGCAGTTGGCTGATGGCGTTCTCGCCCGTCCTGCGGCTGCTGGTGTCGACGAGCACAACGCCACGCTGGTGGTCCAGATAGAGGTCGGTGCGAGTGGGGCGAACGAAGGCGCGGGGCAGCAGCTCGTGCAGCAGGTCGTCCTTGATGCGTTTCCGCTCGCGACCGCCGGGACGGCGTCCCTCCTGTTCCTCGATGTCCTGCAGCTTGAGCTCGAGCAGGTTGTTCACCACCGCGGGCGGCAGGATCTTCTCTTCGGTGCCGATGGTCATCCACATGCAGCGGCCGATCTCGTGCGACAGCTGCTCCTTCTCTTCGCGGCCGAACGGCGAAATGAAGCCGGCCGAGCACATTTCCAGCGGACCAACCGGTTTCAGCGCGCGCGCCTGCAGGCCGTCCTGCCAGTCGAACATCTGCAGCTGCGGATAGGTGAACATCGTGAGGTTGCGGAAGAACATCAGGTGTCTCCGGTCTGTTCAGAAGTGACGCTGCTGCCTTCGGGCAGCTCGGAAAGCCCCAGGGTGTAGAGCGCGTCGTCGATCGCGGCCTGTTCGGCTTCTGCGATGACGCTGTGCGGTCCAGCCACGCCCGGGATGTGGACGTGGAAGAGCCTCATGGTTGGCAGGCCTCGGCGATGCGCTTGAACTTCCTTGCCCAGGTGGCCAGGTCCGGCTTCAACCCCGCGCCCCAGGCGATCTTGAAGATCGAGCCGAAGCGGATCCGCAGCGCGCGCCACTGGTCCGGCGGCGCGACGCACACCGCGCGCTGGTAGCGCTGCACGCGCGCTGCAGGGGTGATCGCCGGCGGCATGCGGTCCAGGTCGTGCTGCACAATGGCGTCGACGCCATGGCCAAGCAGGTGCAGGTCGGCGGTCATGACATGGCCCTCCCGTGCACCATCCAGAACAGGTCGGCCAGTGCCGGCGGCACGGTGGACATCGCGCGCAGCTCGTTGAACGCGGCTTCGATGATCTGCTCGAACGTGCGGCCATCTGGCGCGCGCGCGGCTTCGCCTTCGACCTTCAGGAGGCCGGCGAGGTAATCCTTGCTGGCGGAGCCTAGATTGCCAATCAGGTCATCGAGGTCGATCTCTGCATCGACGGTCATGGTTACCGAGCTCATGACAGCACCGCCCGAGATCCAAGGGTTGCCAACACGCCCAGCACGAAGCCGGCGGCGGTGCCGATGGCCAGCACGCGCCGGAACAGCGCACCGGTGGCCTCGGCGATCATCTCTTCCGTCTTCATGCTGCACCTCCGGTGTGTGGGAGGCAGACGGGGACGGGGGCCTCCAGAAACGCTGCGCAATCCGGACAGCTGTAGACCGGCGCACCGCCTGAATCGAGGTCGAGACCGATGACCCAACCAGCTTGTCCAGCCTTGCTCACGCAGAGACTGCTGTTCGCCGCCCCTGGGCTCTGTTCACCGCAGTTGAAGCAGTCGAGGCTGCAGTCCTGGTCCTGAAGCGCGCTCACGCGGCACCGCCTTTGACGCGGGCGAGGGCGGCGCGGAGGTCAGACAGATCGCCGGTGCCAGCACAGCATCGGCGCGCTTCGTCCATCAGCTCGTTGATGGCTGCACCGGCCTCCTGCAGAGCATCGGCGTAACGACGAGTGTCTGCACCGTCGTCAGCGGCGCCGTGCAGCGCGCTGACTGCGTGGCGGATTGCCGCGATGTTGGAGGGGGCGCTCATGCGACACCGCCTTGGGGCATCACGAAGCGGTAGCCGCGCAGGCGGATGGTCTCGATGGCGTGCTTATGGCCAGCGGCAGCGAGCTTGCGGCGCAGGCGCGACACCAGCACCTGCAAGACGTTGGACTCCCGCGACGGCGGCTTGCTGCCCGGGTACATCGCGGCATGCAGCGCGTCGACTTCCACCAGGCAATCCGGGGCCGCGACCAGGACCTGCATCACCACGGCCTCGGTGCGGCTGAGCTTGATGCTGCTGCCGGCGATCAGCAGGCGCTGGCGCACGACGACGGCCATGGCGCTTTCGGCGCCCGGGCCAGCGGCCGCCGCGCAGCTGCTGCACAGGTCGGCGTCCACCCAGGAGCAACCACCGGGGCAGGCCCGCAGGTCGGTGCAGCCGCAGTCGCGGCAGCGACGTTCGGTGGCGGCCATCAGTGCACCTCCACGAAAGCCAGGTCATAGATGACGCACCGCGCCCGGGCCACCACAGGGAAGGTGGCTTCCGTCGACAGGGGGACGACGGTATTGGCCCGGGCGCAGGCGTCAGGGGAAACGGAATAGCTGCCGCTGGCCACGGCGTCGACGGCGTCGAGCGCAAGCTGCCAGCGGTAAGAGGAGAAGTCCTTGGCCAGCGCCGCAGAGACGCCGGCGGCGCAGTCCGGCACGCGGCCGGTCTCGTTGAAGCCGTTGAGCACTGCCTGAGCGATCGTGGCCCGCAGGCCCCAGTCGTTCTCGTTGGCCAGGGTGTAGACCTCCAGCGCCGCGCAGATGCGCGGGCTGGTGATCACCAGCGCAGCTGGTGCCCGGACGGTCTGGCCGGGTTCGTCTGTGGAAGGGGACGATGGGGAGAAGAACGCGCCAAGGCCGGTGGCTCCGAGAGCCCCCAGTGCCAGGTACAGCGACGAAGACAGTGCAGACATGTGCTCAACCATCCGTGCTTGGGATGTTGAGCAAAGTATTGCGCAAAAATTAACGTGTCAAGCAAAAGTTTGCTACAGATATAGTTTAAGAACTATCTTGCCCGCCTGGCGGCCTGCGCGGCCCAACAGGGCATAGAGAATCCAGCCGGTGCTGACCGCTTCCGGCGTGAAGCCCGCCACGCGCTCCAAGGCGTCGAATGGCAGGGGCCAAGTCAGCGCTTGGTTGCCGGCCTCACGGGCCAGTGCACTCTCCCAAACGCTGAGATCCGCGTGGCGAATGACATCGACGGTTGGCACGGAGAATGCGGGTGCAGGGCCTCGGTCCACCGTGAACTGAGCGAAATCGTCAGTGCCGATCCACCATTCCCGTCGGTCGTAGATCACCGAACCGTGCTGGTGCCGGGCGCGTCGAAAGGCTTGCTCGACACCGGCGCGCATTGCTTCCGTTGTTCGCTCGCCCCCGAACAGGAACTGGACCAGGCTCTCGACGAGCTCACCGGCTTCCGTATCAGTGTTGGGGGTGAAGGCCAATTTAGCCGGCCTTCGTCGAAAGCGCCCCGGTCGGCAGACCCGCGTACCGCACCTCGGCGTTTGCAACGCGCTCAATGTTGGTTCGGCCCGGCTCAGGTGCTGCTATGTAGTCCTGGATGACCTGGTTGAGCCGTTGCGCGGTGAGGACTTCGAGCGGGACATCCTGAATAAACAGCATCCATGCTGGTACTCCGAACGCCGCCGCTAGGCCGTCCACCGTGCGGACGGTAGGGGAGGTCTCGTGGGTCTTTCCGTAAGTGACGACGTTGCCAACGTTGCGCTGGGATAGTCCCGCGCGCTTGGCGACCTTCGCCTGAGTCTCGCCGCCCGCTTCCATAAGCCGGCGGACGTTGTCGGCGAGGACCAGGTTCGAATCAATGTTCATGTAAGCAGAATATTGATCGGCCTCGGCAAAGTACTGCTTTCCACCTGAGCAAACTTTTGCTATATCTAGGGGCATGGACGCCGATACCCTCTTGCATCAAACCGTGGTGCGCCTGCGTGCGCATGAAGGGAAGTACGCCGAGATCGCCCGGCAGAACCCGGACATCGGCTATTCGTGGCTGACAAAGCTGGCGCACGGGCAGATCACCAACCCGACGATCGCCAGCCTGCAGCAGCTGATCGAGGCGCTGAACGCCTTCGAAGGCCTGGAGCGGGGCGGCCTGGCCGAAGTGGCCGCGCAGGCGGATCCGGTTATGGATCCGGTTATGGAACTGCGCGCCGAGCCGAGCGGTGACGTGGACGCCGGCCGCATCGTGCCGCTGGAGACAGCCTGATGGCCCGTCGACACCTCAGCAACCCTCGCGAAGGGGAGGGCAAAGGCCACGGGCGGGATCGCAGGGAACTGCGCGCGCTGCGTCAAAGGGTGCGCGACCTGGAAGCCCAGGTCGCGACGTACCAGTTGCCTGGCAACGAGTTGATCCAGAAAGCGCAGGCAGAGTCCAATGCCAGCATCGCCCTGCTTGAGCAGCAGGCCGCGCGCTTGATCACTCCGCGGCAGGCGCTAGCTCAATGCCAGGAAAAACTGAGCGCGCAGCGATCAAAAATTGTTCAAGAAACGCTGGATCGGAGCCCTGCGCGGCGAACGCTTCGTACGCGACTTGCAGACCTGCTTCGACGTTTCGTCGGGTGGCTTGATCAGCATTCGCAAGGAGGCCATCCGTGATGGTGCGTTGGGCTGCTTGCATCCCGCCGGACATGTGCTCCTTCAGGAGGAGCTGTTGGAATGAGCTGTGGTTGGCATTGGCGAAATTGCCGATGACACCAGCTATTCGTGCGTTCTGCTCATTCAGCTGGACGACGGCAGCCTCGAGCCCTGCGAGTCGCTGGGCAATCTCTTGGTCCATGGTGATCTCCGTGGTACGTGTGGTTGGGTGGTACCACCAAGCCTACCCGGAGATCGCCGCCAATTCGGTGGTGCTGCCATGACCGGCGAGCGCCGCGGCCCCAAGGTGGCCAGGGAAATGGCCCTGCCACCCAACACCCCGACAGTCATGCTCGCGGTGCTGCAACGAGTCGGTGCGCTCGAACGCAAAGTGCGCGCGCTGGAGAAGCAGCAGGCGGCTGCTACCGCTCCCGCTCCGGTTCGGGCTCCTGCGCCTGCTCCGCCTTCTTACGACCCAGGACCCGTTCACGCGCCACCATCGCCTGAAGAACCGTCGATTCGGCTTCAAGCAGCTGCTGCAGGATCCGCTCGCACGAAGGGTCGTGGGCTGCGCTGGCGCTTCTGTCGCGCATTCCTTGGATGGCGCGGCGAATCATTCCGAGCAACAGCTTCAAGTTGGGATGACTGCCAATGAGCGCCGTGATCGTCCACTTCTGCGCTTCGTGGGCATCTTCCAAGGCTGCGATGCGTTCGTCGTACTTGGCGAAGCGATCTTCGATTTCAGCGGGGGTCATACGGTCTTCCAGGGGAGGCTGAGAGCTCCCGATTCTGCCATCCGTTCAGAAGTTTGTCTGCGCGTAAATTGCACCCCTTTTGCGCGCATTTTGCACATATCTCGCACATATCTCGCACACGGCGCGCGCTGCATCTACCTGTATCGCGCGGCTATCAAAACCCCGAGGACTCCCATGCCCTGGATTGAAGAAACCTGGTTGCAGGACGCTCTGGCCGCTCTGAAGGCGACCTGTGACGTCGACGCCCACACCCGCAACGAAATGATCCAGTTCCTCCTGGACAACGGCTTCTGGGACAAGGAGAAGCTGAAGGACTGGGCCAGCGCGGTTGCCAAGTTCAACAGCTGCCTCAACCCGAACAAGGCCGAGTTCTTCAAGATCGGCGAGCTGTGGGCACTCATGCGTCGATTTGATCGCCACCAGCTCTTCCTGGCCATGGCCGCCGACCTCGGCTACGAGGTGCGCGCCATTCCGACGGAGCAACGCCGGCAGCAGCTGCTGCAGCAGCTGCTCGATGCACAGCTGCAGTGCGCGGTGACGGCGGAGCGTGTCTCCAGCCAGTTGGAACGCCTCAATACGCCAGCGCCGGAGCCGCGCCAAGGTGCCATCCATGGACAGGTTCGTGCGCAGTTCAGCAGCCCCAACGAATGGACCGCGCCTAGCAGGGCAAACGCCGTCGTCATGGTGGGCTGCCCGTAACGGGATAGGCCTGCGCAATGAGCAACGAAATCACGAAGCTCTGCTGGCCACTGCAGATGCCACCGCCCGCAAAGGCGGTGCTGATGGCGATTGCGTGGCATGCAGATGACTTCGGCATGGCCTTTCCGGGCCTCACCACGCTGATCGAGAAGACCTGCCTGAGCAAGACAGCACTGCTCAGCGCGATCGCGTGGCTGGAAGACAACCAGGTGCTGACCATTCGCCGCGGCGGCAGTGATGCCGGCGGCACCAAGTACAGCAACCGGTACAGCCTCAACCTTGGCCGTCTGGACAAGAACGCGTTCGCGTCGAAGCCGCGGCGCGCATCTAAACCGGTTCGCCAGACGGACCGGTCCGAGAACGTCGAAGGTGCTGACCGGTCCGCCACACACACCGGTACGGATGCCGAACCGGTCCGCGACACGGACTGGTCGGATGAGACTGAAGACGCCGACCGGTACGCGGGAAACACCGGTACGCAAGAACGACCGGTACGTCTCGCGAACTCGACCGGTACGTCTGACGGACCTGACCGGTCCGTCTCACGTACTCAACCGGTACGCGAGACGGACCCTAAAGGTCATGAAAGATCAGTAAAGGTCATTGAATCGTCAAACGCGCAAGCACGCGACGACGAAGCGGTGATGCCGCAGCTCAGCGCCGACGAGGTCGATCGCGAGCTGATGGGCATCCCCCGTTTGCCGCCGGGTCTGGACCCGCAAGTCCTGGCCAGGTTCGTGCGGCACCGCCGCGTGCTGGGCAAGCCGATGACGATCAGCAGCTGGTTGGAGCTGCAGCCGCGGTTCCGCCAGCTCACGGCCGACGGCCACGACCTCAACCGTTCCCTGCGCCAGACGATGGCTGCAGGCCTGGCACTGCCCGTAACACCGAAACCCGAGGGGACCGATCATGCCAACAATTCAGGCTCTGCTGCCGAACGAGTCCGACGTCGAGCAGAAAAGGACGAGCTCCGTGACGCCGCTGCAGAGGCAGACGCAGCCGCCGGCGCAGCAGGCGCCCTTGACGGCCCGGGCTACGCGAACGCTGTGGGTGCGCATGGCTGAGATCTACGGGTACCGCTGGACCAGCGCCTACGGTGAGGATCCCAGTGGCGGCGCGGCCGCGACGTGGGCGAAGGGGCTTGCCGGGCTCACCGGTGAGCAGCTGGCCGCTGGCCTGGGGTCGAGCATCGCCTCGGCTGACCCATGGCCACCAACCCTGCCGGAATTCCGCCTGCGCTGCCTCGGTGTGCCGAGCTTCGCCGCGGTTCGCAACGACACCGGCCGCCGGGATGGCTTCACGCGCCTGGTGTGGCAGTACCTGGACGGTCACCGGTACCGCACCTCGAGCGCGGACAAGAGCGACCGCCTGCTGCGCGAGGCCTACGACCAGGCACGCGAGTACGTGATGCGCGGCGGGAGGCTGCCGGAAGAGCCAGTAGCGGTGCTCGGCCAGGCCGCAGCGTCGCCGCCGGTACCGGCCAGTCCTGAAGCCCTGCGTCGTGCTGAGCGGGAGATCGCGGAGATCTTCGGCAAGGGATCCGCAGAGCCTGGCAACGACGACCATCCGCCGGCGACGGGCAAGATGGCTGCTGCAGGGCTGGACCGATGATCGACCCGGACCAGCTGCGCAACTACCACCGCCAGCAGGTGCTGTACGCCCTGCAACAAGGCGGTGAGCCGATGACTGCCTCGGAAGTGCATGAAGGCATGACCACCCTGGCCCTGGCCATGGGCCATCCCAGGGAGTGTGCAGCGATCACACCGGCGGCGGTGGCCGGCATCCTGCGCGGCATGCTCGGCGAGGTCCTTGTCGTCCAGGGCGAGGATAGACAGAACCCGAGGTACGGCCGTGGGGAACCGACGTGGACTGCTGTCGCGGGCCTGGCGCGCGTGGAGCGACCACTGGCACCTGGCACGCGAGCCGTTGGAGCTGGCGATTCTGTCGCGGCGCAGCCCCTGCCGGCGCAACACCAGTTCCGTCAGATCACCGTGGACCAGCGGCTGGCATTCCTGCAGGCCGAGTGCAAAATCCTGCTCGCCGATATCGCACGCGACTACACCGCGTTCGAGCAGCGTGTCCGCGTTCAGATCTCCGCGTTCGAGCAGCGTGCCGCGCGACTGTTGAACCAGGGCGAGGACGCTGGCGCATGAGCAACCGCGGGTTGAGATATAGCCGTGTCGAGGACATGCCTGCAGGAATGCAGCAGCTGCTGCAGAAGGCGCGCGCTGTCGAGAGCAAACCGGCGCCGGCGCTGCGCCCGGAAGAAGTGGCTGCGGCACCGAAGCGATCGAAGTACGGCAACGTGGTCACGATGGTCGATGGGATTCGGTTCGACTCCAAGCGGGAGGCGCGCTACTTCGAACAGCTGAAACTGCGGCAGCAGGCCGGCGAGGTGCACTACTGGTTGCGTCAGGTGCCGATGCACCTTCCCGGCGGCACGAAGTACGTCTTGGATTTCCTGGTGTTCTTGCGGACCGGTGATGTCGAGTTTGTCGACGTGAAAGGCAAGCAGACCAAGGAATTCCGGATCAAGAAGCGCGAGGTCGAGCACCACTACCCGATCAAGGTGCTCCTGGCATGAGCGGCTGGAGATCGAGCGGCAGCGCAGCCGGCACCCGCGTCGACCTCAGCGCGGTGTCCACCACGGCCCTGCTGCAGGAGATCGAGCGCAGGTGTTCGGCTGGCGGACTGCCGAACGTTGATCGGGCGGCCAAGGAACGGCCGCTCGCGACAAAGGCGCTCTGGGCCCAGGACAAGGCCAACCAGGCACGCGCCAGGCTCGAAGAGCTCCGAGCGCAGCCGCTACCGGCGTGCGAGGCAGAGCTCGCCGCCCGTGCTGCTCAGGACTCGCAACTGGTCGCCGATGTCGTGAAGTACGACGGCATGGCCAAGGCATTCAAGAGGAAGGGCCAATGAAACCTGCAGAGCTGAAGGCGCAGTTCCCGACCGAGGCTGCCCTGTGCAGGTGCCTGATCGACTCCCTGACCGCGGCTGGCGGCTGGGAGATATACCCCGAGACGGCCGGCTTCGACATCCTCGCTGTCTGGAAGACGACCGGGCACCAGCTCGGCATCGAGGCCAAGCTGCAGCTCAACTCCAAGGTGGCCGATCAGATCCTACCGGTGCACTGGAGCAACGCCGACCAGCGGGGCCCGGACTTCAGGGCGGTGCTGGTTCCCTGTACGACGGCAGCAAACTACGGCATTGCACGCATGCTCGATGCGCTGGGCGTTCAGGTCCTGGTCCCGGACAGCTGCACCGCCCGGTGGAAGACGGAGCCCGGGCAGCAGATCCAGCGCGAGGTGCAGCGGCATGGCCTGCACCAGCCCGCCCCGTGGGACCGCGCATCCGGTGATCTCCGCGAGTGGGGACCCACAGCATGGTTCGATTGGAACCCCACCGAGCGCTGTGAGCTGCCTGAGTTCGTGCCGCGGGTTGCCGCGGGTGTGCCGGCGCCGATCCAGCTGACACCCTGGAAGGTTGGCGCGCTGAAGGTGCTGGCCGACCTCGAACTCGATGGCTTCACGACTGCGAAGGGCGTCCGGGCCCATGGCGTGGATCCGCGCCGCTTCTGTGCGACCGACGGGTGGCTGAAGCAACTGGGCGAGGGGAGGTGGGCCCGCGGGACTCTCCCTGCATTCGATGAGCAGCACCCCGAGGCCTATTCGCAGGTGCTGGCCAAGGCGCGCGCCGCGCGCGCTGCAGCGGTGGCAAAGAAGATCCAGGAACAGGCGCCATGAACGAAGCTGCAGTCGGCACCAACGCACTCGCCGTCGCGCGCGAGCTCGAGGCGACGCTACTCAAGGGGACGAAGATCCCCTCCTGTGCCAACTGCAACGGCAGGGCGAGGGTGTGCTGGCCTGGCCGCGAGTCGCAGCCAGTGCAGTTCCAGTGCCGGCACTGCGGGCCGCGGAGCGCAGTGTTCGACAGCGCCGCGCCTCTCGAGTGTGGTCGGTGCGGCACCGTCCCGGCCAGCCTGTTTCCCCGCGGTGCACAGATCCAGTGCTGCAGCTGCGGGGCATCCTCAGCCGTGTTCGTCGGCCCCGATCCCGCCGGTGCTCTGGCCGCTGCGTTGGACGCCTGGTGCCGGCGCGCACCCATCCTGCCGGTTCTGGACGATGGCACAGCACAGCGGCGCCGGGGCGCAGCGCCGGATGGATTCGATGACGACGGCAAGGGCGACGTCCTGGAGATGCTGTCTCGCCTGCTGGTTGGCGGGAGCTACCGCATGCCCGTGGAGGGGCGCAGCACGTTGGCGCCACTGGGCAGCAGCGACATCGCCGGCGCGGTCGGCTACATGCGAAACCCCCTTGAGAAGCACACCGCGCTGGCTGTCGCGACTCGGATGGGGCCATCGGCGTTCGCCAGGCTGTCCCTTGCTGCATACCGACAGGTGGCCAAGGACATCCGCGCTATGCGACCGCGGCCGCTGGATCTTGGCAAGCCGGCTGATCGCTGGCGCCTGCGTCTGGTGATCTACGACGCAGCCCACGAACTGGTGTGGCCCGAGCGGCGGCAGCCGTTCGCCGGGCTGGCCAAGTCAGCGAAGATGCGCAAGGGCAACTACATCAAGGCACACAAGTGCGCCAGCGCCGTATTACAGGAGGCGCTTCACGGAGGCCGACGGGGGTTCCGGCAAGCGATGTGGTGACCAGAGCAGCTTTGGCGCCCTTATTCGGATAGGGTCAATTCAGCAGTGCAAAAGTCGTGAAGCACTGACAGCTTGGGGTCGAGAAGCGCGCTGAAGAGCTGGTACTTCCTGGCCATCTCCTGTCGCTTGTACGGGTCTACATGGGGCAAGTTGAGGTCATTCCGGAGATTGGCCAGGTCCGTGGCCATTTCGCCGAGTTCCACGGCGGCCATGTACGCGTCGTTTCCGAAGAGGTAACGGAATCGCCGCGCACCGGTTCGCACTCTGACTGCTCTGGTGTGGTCTGGCACATCCTTCAGGATCTCGATAATGGGGCTTTCCACCTCGTTTAGCGCAGCCATGCGCTTATCGAAGAGGTCCGCCTTCAGCTTCTTCTTCGCCGTAGCGGCCTGCTCACGGGCAGTCAGCCATTGCCGCAGGGCGACGTAGAAGACGCCGCCGGCCAAGCTAAGTTGACCTATCGCGGTGAACAGTCGTAGCTGCAGGTCCGTCATTCCCCAAACCGTCTCAACCATTGCGACATCCTCCCTGTATTGGCCGGGATTATCACATTTGTTAAGGTTTGTTAGGGCCATGTTGGCCAGAACAGGGAGCAGCAATGTCGGGACAGTTCTTCAACCTGCAGGGGCAAATCGTTACAGCGGAGGAGGCCTTGCGTGCAGCCGCGAGCTTCATCGGAACAGATCTCAAGACGCGTGGCGACGTCCTTGATGGTCGGGTCGCTTGGGAGTACGTGCTCCGGATGGATACGGGTCACGGCCGACAGTTCGATCTGCGGGTGAAAATCTGGTGGTCGGACATCGCCGCAAGCCCATACCATTTCGCTCGCAGTGTCCATGTCAAAGCCCCGCATATGTTGAGTCCCTATGTAGGGAATGGTTTGGCGGATACGGTAGTGGAGGCCTTACTTACGGCTATCCGTGACACGATGTACCCGATCGAGGAAGGGCGGAAACAGGGATTGCAGTTCGACATCACTTGGCTCCACCCAAACCATGATTACGCCACAACACCCGGTTACAAAGACTGATCGGCGGCAGAGGAAACGTTTATCTAGATGACCTCAGTCGTTCCTCATGAGGAAGATTTCTTCCTCATGAGGAACCGCAGTTGCCTCGGGAACCGAAAGTAGGGTTGAATTCCTACAGTGGGCGTTCTTATGGGCGCCTCAATTCAAAGGCCGTTGATTGACCAGGACGTGGGAGTCCACTGGTTGATCAGCGGCTTTCTTGTTTGCGGGGTAGAGCAGTCCGGCAGCTCGCGTGGCTCATAACCACGAGGTCGGTGGTTCGAATCCACCTCCCGCTACCAAACGGCCGGTAGTCATGGCCACCACTCAAGCCAGCACATAGGCCGTCGTGAGACGCGCCGCTGGTGTCCGCGCGACCTTGCAACCGCGGTAGTGGTGGGCCATGCCGGCCTCCTTTCATTGGGGGAACCGCGGTGGGCATCAAAGAGCAGATCACTACGGACCTGGCGGTCGCGGGTTCGAAGATCGGGGCGGCAGCCAGCGTCACCGCAGCGACCTACTCGCCGGGCTACACGTTGAGCGACTGGGCGCTGATCGGCACGATCGTGTTCACCGTCGTCCAGACGTTCACCGTCATGGTGAAGAACTGGGGCGACTGGTCCGCCTGGTGGTCCGCGCGCATGGGCAATGCCAGGCGCTTCTGGGCATGGATCCGCCGCCGTGGCTGACACCACGCTCAGTACCAAGCAGCGGATCGGCTTCGCCGCTGCACCACTGGCGCTGATTGGCGCGCTGGTAGCTGCCCTGGGAACGAACGATTCGGCCCACGAAGGGCGGCGCTACACGCCGTACGACGACTCGGCCGGCATTCTGACCGTCTGCGCCGGTATCACCGGCCCGGCAGTGGTGAAGGGCAAGCGCTACACCGACGAAGACTGCACCAGGCTCGAGACGGCCTACGTGCGGACGATGCTGGGCCACATGGGGCGGTGCGTTCGCGGTGATTTCGAATTCCACGAGATCAAGGCCTGGGGCCACTTCGCCTACAACATCGGGACACCGGCCTTCTGCGCCAGCACCGCGGCGAAGCGGCTCAACGCCGGCGAGCGCCAGCCTGCCTGCACCGAAATGTGGAAGTGGCGGTACGTCACCATCGGTGGCGCAAAGCGTGACTGCGCTCTGCCTCAGTGGAGCTCGAAGTGCGGCGGAATCATCGATCGCCGGCAGTGGGAAATGGCCACCTGCCAGGGCCGCCTGCAGTGATCACCAGGGCGGCGGTCAGTGCCTGGTGGGCAGCCTGGAAGTGGGTGGCCATCTTGGCCGGCCTACTGGCCCTGTCGCTGTGGCTCAACGTCAGGCAGTACGGCGATCGCCGCGCGACTGCAGCTGCAGCGCGCGCCGCCACCCTCGAAGACACGCTCGGGGTGACGGCGGAGATCGCGCGCCAGGCTCAGACCGACAACGCCCAGCTGCTGCAGCGGCTCGAGACGATCGCCGCACGCGGCGAGCGAACCAGAACCATCTACCGAGCAGCAGCTGCAGCGCAGCCGCTGCCAGCCAACTGCGCCCCGGGCCAGGCCCGGGTCGATGCCATCAACCAGGCCCTCGGGCCGACCAGCAGGACCGCGAAGTGACCCAGAAACCAGCGATCGGGCGGATCGTCCACTACACCCTGAGCAATACCGACGCGCTCCGCATCAATGCGCGCCGTACCGATGGCCCGGCCATCCAGGAGCGCCTGCTCGACAACACCTGGCCAGTCGGTGCCCAGGCGCACATTGGTAACAAGGCCGCCGCCGGCGACGTGCTGCCCGCGATGGTTGTGGCGGTCCAGCCGAACGGCCAGATCAACGCTCAGGTGTTCCTGGATGGCAATGACGTGCTGTGGGTCACCAGCCGGGACGAGGCCAGCGAGGAATCCGGCAGCCACCCCGGTCGCTGGCACTGGCCGCAGCGCTGACGTCATGCAGCTGCGCCACGCTCTCGCGATCGCGGCACTGATGGTGCTGGCCGGCTGCGCGCAGCACCTGCAGCGCGTGCCGGCCCAGTGCGACGCGATGTGCTTCCGCCCGTGTGTCGATGCAGGTGAGGACACCGGCGTGCGTGTGACTGCAGATCCTGCCGCCGGTGACGCCTGGGACAACATCGGTGGTGACGTGGTCGGCCAACTGGCCGACAAGCTCCGTACCTGCGACGTGCGGCGAAAGGCCTGCGAACAGTGCCTGCGTCGGCTCGACGCCAAGAACGTAATCCAGCTTTGAGCGCCATCCCGGCGCCATAGGAGAGCAGCATGTTGAACCAGCAAGCCGGTGCCACCCCACTGGCGGATCCGCAGACTCCGATCGAAGCCGCCGTGAAGGACCTGGCGCGCAATCAGCGGGATCTGCACATCGCTATCGAGCAGCTGGCGCGTCGCCTCGCGCCGGTGTTGGCAGATGCGAAGCCGGACGCCCCCCCATCGACGGGGCGCGCCATCGGTGCCTCGCCGCTGCTCGAGGACCTGTTCCAGCAGCGGGACGCAGCGGCGGTGACCCTTGACCTCATCAACGCGCTGCACGCCCATCTGACCCTGTGAGCAGGACGCCCGCCAGCTTCAGCCTCACGGTCGTGCGCGGCGCGACCTGGGAGGACGACTTCACCTACACCAACCCGGATGGGAGCCCGTTCGACCTGACCGGCTACCAGGCGCGAATGCAGGTGCGGACGCTGGCGGGCCAGTTCGGGCTGACACAGGCGGACACCCTGGTGATGGAGCTCAGCACCGCGAGTGGGTCGCTGGTCATCGCTGATCCAGTGGATGGCGTGGTTTCGATCACCGTGTCCGCCGTGGCCACCGAGGTCCTGAATCCAGCCAACGAGCGCAAGGTGAAGCATTGCTACAGCCTGGAGCTGTTCAAGCCTGAAGGTGCGGATCCGGAGTACGTGATCCCGCTGGTGGCCGGCAAGGTCACAGTCCAAGGCGAGACCACCCGCTGATGCCTGTTATCCGAGCCACTGAAGGGGCGGCGCGCGTGATCGTGGTTGAGCGCCGCGGCGCCGTCGCCATCCGGGATCCTCGCACCCCGGTCGTCGCAGCAGCAAAGCCCACCCAGGTCGAGGCGATCCAGGCCGACACACGAACGGTCGAGGTCGCAGCACGCGGTGGGCAGGGCCCAGCTGGCCCGGCCGGCCGTGATGGAACCTCACCGGAAGCGACGTATCCGGTAGGTCAGCAGATCCATGGCCACCGCGTGGTCCGTCTGGACAGCGGCATGGCCTACCACCCGGACACGGCAGTGCTGGAGCACGCCCAGGCATGCGTCGGCATCGCCTTGCAGTCAGTGAACACCGGTGACGTCACGGTGCGCCTGGCCGGCACGATCGAGGAAGCCAGCTGGGCCTGGCACGACGGCGCGGTGTGGTGCGGCGCCGACGGCACGCTGACGCAGAACCCAGGCACAACCGGATGGCTTCTGTGCGTTGGCCGCGCGCTCAACTCCACCACCCTGATGATCGACTTCGACTCACCTATCGCGCGGATCTGAACCCATGGCCGACAAGACCCTGCAGCTCAAGAACAACATCACCACCGAGGTCGAAGGCGTCACCGCGTCAGCTGGCGCCGCCGACGCCGGCAAGATTGCGGCCCTCGGCCCGGACGGCCGCTTCGACGACTCGCTGCTGCCGGCCGGCATTGGCGCGGACACCAAGATCTACCCGGCCAGCGAGGTGCTGGCCGCCGGCGACTACGTGAACATTTGGGACGACGCCGGCACCGCCAAGGTGCGCAAGGCCGATGCCAGCGCCGCCAATGCCGGCAAGCGCGCCCATGGATTCGTGCGCGCCGGCGTCGGCGCCATCGGCAGCGACGCTACCGTGTACTTCGAAGGGCCGAACAGCTCGCTTTCGGGGCTGACCCCGGGCGCGACCTACGTGCTGAGTCACACCACCCCCGGCGGTGTAGTGCCGCTGGCATCGGGTACCACCACGGCGGGCCACATCCTGCAGATCCTGGGCGTGGCCACCGACGTGGGCGAGATCAACGCCGAGATCGGTAATCCGGTCGTCCGGGCCTGATATGGCAGCACGGCGTCCGCTCGTCCTCGATGCGAGCAACCGCACCAGGGAGCTGCCCGCCGGTGACATCTTGGTCGGTGTTCCGCTGCAGCTCGCGATTGGGCTCCGGGCTGGCGGGGTGTTCAACGTCGCCCTGACCTCGACCTACGAGATGGCGATTGGCCTGCGGGCTGGCGGCACGTTCAACGTACAGGCGACGACCTGATGGCTACTCGAATTCCACTGATCCTCAACCAAGCTACGGCCCGTATCGAGGAACTCGCTGCGGCGGATACGTTGCCCGGATCGGCAGTTTCCGGGTTTCTTGGAAAAAATCGGCTCATCAACGGGAACATTGCATTCACTCAGCGTGGCAATAGCGGCACCGTGCAAAACGCAGCGGTATACACCGCCGACCGTTGGCGATGCTCTGCTGTTGGCGGCTCCGCAAGTAATTGGGGGGTCGGTGGGCATGCAGTCGGCGAAGTTCCTGACGCTACCCGATACCTCGGCTTCAATGTTGTTTCTGGAACTACTTCGGCATGGATCGGTCAGCACATCGAAGGTGTCGAAACCCTCGCAGGCCGAGAAGTTACGATTTCTTTCTACATGCGAAGCAACGTGGCTGGGAAAAGAGTAGGCGTTACCTGCCAGCAGATTTTCGGAACCGCAGGCTCTTCGCTTACGAATGTGGATGGAGGGATTGTCACGCTCGGCACCGCGTTCCAAAAGTTCTCAGTAACGCTCACCCTCCCATCTATCGCGGGCAAGACTATTGGAACCAACAGCAACGTATTGCTGGTGTTTTGGCTTTGCGATACCACTGCCCACGGCGGGCAGTTGGCGGGCCAAATTGGACTGTTTGAGATTTCAAGCATGCAGCTTGAAGAAGGCGCGACGGCTACTGCCTTCGAGATGCGCTCTCAGGCTTTGGAACTTCTCCTGTGCCAGCGCTACTACCAAAAGTCGTTCCCTGTAGCAGAAGCCCCGGCCAACAATAGCTTGACTTGCCTTCACCGCCCCGCTGTCAGTTTCGCAACAACTGCTATGCGCGCCAGTATTTGTTTCCCGACAACTATGCGCGCGCCCCCAACTTTGCGCTTCTTCATGGGTGCGGAAGTTTCAGGTGGTCTTGCAGGCCGCTGGGGGTACTACAACCCGGCCGCAAGTAGTTGGCTCTCTTCTACAAATGCACCAAGTGTCGTACAAGTCACCGACAGTGGTTTTATTGTGGATATTGAAGGTAGTGGATTGGCGAATCCATCCTCTTACATCATTACCGGCCAGTACACAGCAGATGCAGAGATTTAATGTGTACCAGCTGACTAAAAATCCTGATGTTCTCTACTGTGTGGAAACTGACACTTTCATTTCGCGCGGCCATTACTTGTGGCCGACCGAATGGCTGGAGTCGAACACACCGCTGCCGGTTCTTCCACCCTATGAGCCGAACACACCAGCCCACCATCGCGCCATCCGCGACGCAGCATGGGCGTGGATGACAGGCGTGGTTGTTGAGCGCGGTTACGACAGCATCGAGAGCTGCGTTGGCTACTTCAACAGCGGCGTGGAGCGGTACCGGCTGGAGGCGCGGGCCATGGTGGCATGGCGCGACGCGGTCAACGAGAAACTGGTGGCGCTGGTGCTAGATCCGCCAGCCGGGGTCGTGACCTGGGATCAGGTGCGCCCGTTGCTGCCGCAACCGTCCCAGTTCAATTGGCCGTCCAGCGTAGAGCTCCCGCTCGGGGTAGATGACGGCCCTGCAGTTCAGCTTTGATCCAACCTGAGAGGAACCCAGCCAGTGGCCGGAAAGATTGACCCGGCGACGGGGCTGCAGGACCAGCAACGGCGGTTCGCGGACGAGTACCTGGTCGACTTCAATGGCACCGCGGCCTACATGCGCGCCGGTTACAAGGCCACCGGCGCCGCGGCCAGCGCCGCCGCCGCGAGGCTGTTGGCCAACGCCAAGGTGCAGGCCTATCTGGCCAGCAGGAAGGAAGAGTTGCTGCTGTCGCAGCGGGTCGACCAGGAAGCGGTGCTGGCTCGCTTGGCATTCATGGCTCTGGGCGACATCCGGACCCTCTTCGACCAGCACGGCAACCTGAAGCCAATGAGCGAGCTCACGGTCGAAGAGGCCAGCCTGGTCCAGGGCGTGGAGGTGTTCGAAGAGTGGGAGGGACGGGGCGACGAGCGCCGCGCAGTCGGGCTGACCAAGAAGATCAAGCTGGTCAGCCGCCTCGATGCGGTGAAGACCCTGGGCACGCATTTCGGCATGTTTGCCAAGAAAGTCGAGCACACCGGCAAGAACGGCGGCCCGATCGAGAGCCAGACGCGGATCCTGGGCGATGTGATGGATCTCATCGATGGATCCGACACCGGCCCCGGGCCTTCGAGCTCGCGGAGCAAGTAAGCCGTGGAGGAACTGAGCGACCAGGACGCCAGCCGAATCATTGAGAAGCTGGGTGATCGGTGGTGGCGGCTGAACAACCTGTACTACATCACCGACAAGTTCGGTCGACGGGTGCAGTTCAAGCTGAACGAGGTGCAGGCCGATCTCGACGACAACCTGCACACGTTGAACCTGGCGCTGAAGTCGCGCCAGCACGGCATCACGACCTGGGCCTGCATCCGTGCCCTGGACATGGCGCTGTTCAAGAAGAACACGAAGGCCGGTGTGGTCGCACACACCGCCGGCGATGCCGCCAAGTTCTTCCGTAGCAAGGTGCTGTACGCCTATGACAACCTGCCGGACTGGCTGAAGAAGATCCGGCCGGCAGTCAGGCGCGACATGCGCGATGGCGTCCTGGAGCTGGCGAACGGCTCCAGCATCGAGGTCTCCGTGTCCCATCGCGGTGGCACGCTGACCTTCCTGCACATCTCCGAGTACGGGCCGATGTGCGCCATGTATCCGGAGCGGGCAGGGGAGGTGGCATCAGGTGCACTGAATGCGATCGCCTCCGGCAACATCGTGGTGATCGAGTCGACCGCCTATGGCGCCGCCGGCGACTTCTACGAGCGCTGCCAGACGGCGATCGAGCTGGACCGACAGATCCGGGCCGGCACCGCCAAGCTGACCACGATGGACTACCGCTTCCACTTCTATCCGTGGTTCCGGGATCCCATCAACGAGCTCGACCCGGACGGTGTCACGCTCACGGCCGAAGACGAGGCCTACTTCGCCAAGGTCGAGGCGGAGATGAACTACACGCTGCGGCCTGAGCAGAAGGCCTGGTACGTCAAGAAGGCGGCCGAGCAGCGCGACAAGATGAAGCGGGAGCACCCCAGCACGCCGGAAGAGGCCTTCCAGGCGAGCACTGAGGGTGCGTACTACGGCAAGGAGATGGCCGCCGCCGACAGCAGCGGGCGGATCACCGATCTCCCGATAAACCCGCAGGTGCCCATCCACACCTTCTGGGACATCGGGCGCAGCGATGCGACGAGCATCTGGTTCATGCAGGAGAACGGGCCCTGGCTGGACTTCGTCGACTTCTACGAAAACTCGGGCTTCGGCGTGGCGCACTACGCAAAGGTGCTGAAGGAGCGCGGCTACCTATACGGCAAGCACTACTGGCCGCATGACGGCGCCAACGAGGACTGGTCGGCCAACGAGAACCGCGTGCAGGTGGCCGGCAAGCTGGGGGTCAAGCCAGTTGTCGTCGTGCCTCGGATCAACGACATCACCGAGGGCATCGACATGGTCCGCAACATGTTGCCGCGCTGCAGGTTCGACAGGGTTCGCTGCGGTCCGCCCAAGGCGGGCGAGGGCCGAGGCGGGCTGGAAGCCCTGCGCCGTTACACCAAGGTCTGGAACGACAAGACGGAAACGTACTCCGACCTCCCATTCCACAACTGGGCCAGCAATCCCGCCGACGCGATCCGGCAGGCGGCTCAGGGCTACGTCAGCAGCAGCGGCCGTCGCGTCGGCGAGTCGCGCGGCACGGCCAACGACAACTGGAGAACTGCATGAACGTTTCCCCGCGCGAGCGGAACACCCCCACGGCGGTCGAGCTGGTCGACCTGCTGTCATTGCTGGTCGCTGCCGCAGACGAGGGGCAGCTGGTCAGCATTGCATTCATGCTGCGCTCGCCGTCCGGCGACACGATGGTCGACTACCGGGGCAGCCACGAGATGAGCGAGCTGACGGCCCGAACGGTCCTGCAGCGCATTGCCCAGGACGTAGCGGGCACCCATCCGGCGATCGCCGCCCAGATTCACTCCGATCTCGGTAGGAAGGCGAACTGACGTGAAGAATCGCACGGTCGAGCAGCTGGCCATCCACCTGCAGCAGGCCCGCAGCTACGCGCGCTACCTGCCAGGTGGCGAGAACCACGGCACCGTTGTCGAGGACCATGTCCTGTCGCCCGACCAGGCCGTCGCGGCGGTAGTGGAAGAACTCGACGCCGCGCTGGCGCTGCTGGGAGCGGAAGCATGAGCGTCGAGGTCGAGCTCGCACCGGATGGCTTCGTGTGGTGCGGCAAGAAGGGGGATCTCACCCTCTACCTGACCCACATCGTGCGCGACGGCGACGACGATGCCGCCCTCTACATCCGCAACGAGAACCGCCGGGTCGAGGGCGTGAACCCGGTGACCGGGGCGATCGCCTACGGCAGCCCGGCCTACCTGGTGCCGTTCCGCGACTTCTGGATCTTCCGGCCGGAAGACAAGGACCGTGGCCGGCATCACCACATCGGCGACATGGTTGCCCGCCTGCAGAACGCCTCGGTCGCGCTCTATGGCCTGGACGTTCCTGCATACCGGCACCGCATCCACGACGCCATCCTCGAATTCTGCGACGACGTAAAGAACCTTCGCCCGCCGGCGGAGCAAAGCCGCGAGCAGTGGCTTGGCGGGATGGCCAGCATGGGGATCCAGATCAAGATCAACGGGCAGAAGGTGAACTGATGCAGACGATCGAGAACTTGCGCAGCGAGCCGGCCTACGACCCTGGTGCTGCAGACGTGGCCACCGCGGCTCCGCCCGACGTGGAAGGCCACTCGCTCGACAGCCTGGAGAACCGCCGTCTCCACGCGAAGGTGCTGGACTACTGGTACACCGCCCTCGATGCGTTCTACGACAACCGCATCGAGCAGATGCTCGACTATGACTTCTACGACCACATCCAGTGGTCGGAAGAAGACCGGGCGGTGCTGGCAGCCCGGCACCAGGCGCCGCTGACCTACAACAAGATCAAGATGGCCATTGACTGGGTCATTGGCACCGAGCGTCGCACCAGGATCGACGGGGTGGTGCATCCGCGAGCCGAGGACGATGTCGATATCGCCGCGGTCAAGTCGGAGCTGATGAAGTACCTCAGCGACACCAACCGCGTGCCCTGGGCGCGCAGCCAGGCTTTCAAGGACGCCGCGATCGCCGGCTGCGGGTGGACCGAGGAATCGATCCGGACGGACCGCGCTGAAGAGCCGGTGATGATCGGGCATATTCCCTGGCGGCAGATGCGTCGCGACCCGGTAAGCCGCGCCCTCGATCTGAGCGATTGCCGCTTCCTGCTGCGGGAGAAGTTCGCAGATCTGGACTATGCGGAGGCCATGTTCCCCGACCGGGTCGAGCTGGTGAATCGAGCGGCCCAAGACCACTACGACGGCGACAATGGTGCGTTCGACGAGGAACTGGACCTGCCGCAGGTGTTCCGCCGCTACGACAGTCGCGGTCACACGGTCACCGGCCGACGCATCACGGGCCGTGCGTCCCTGGACAGCCGTTGCCGGCTGCGGGTACGCCTGATTGAGTGCTGGTTCAAACGCCCCGTAGCGCATAAGCGGCTGTGGGGTGGCGAGTACCGCGGCGATCGCTTCGACCCTAGCAACGCCCAGCACCAGCAGGCGCTGGCGGCGATGAAGAGCGAAGCTGCGCCGGTCTACTCCCTGTCCGACGCCGTGGTCGAGGAAATGTGGTGCGCGATCTTCACCGAGGGCGGACTGCTGCAGCTCAAGCGCAGCCCGTTCCGACATGGGAAGTTCCCCTACACCCCGTACTGGTGCTATCGCCGCAACCGGGACGGCATGGAGTACGGCCTGGTCCGCGGTGTGCGCGACTCGCAGGAAGATCTGAACAAGCGGATGAGCAAGCTGTTGTGGGCCCTGAGCACTAACCAGCTGTTCTATGAGGATGGCGCCATCGATGAGGACCGCATCGAGGAAGTGAAGCGCGAGATCGCCAAGCCCAACGGTGTGATTGCACTGAACAATGGCGGTCTGAAAAAAATCAAGGTGGAGCGAAACCTCGATGTGGCAGAGGCGCAGATCCAGCTGCTCGAGTTGGACGCCGCTCACATCCACGACGGTACCGGCGTGAACCGCGAGCTGTTGGGCCGCGAGACCAACGCGGCCAGCGGCCGGGCGATCCTTGCCAAGCAGCAGGAAGGTGCGGTGGGAACAGCAGAGCTGTTCGACAATTACCGCTTGGGGATCCAGCTCAGCGGTGAAAAGCAGCTGTCGCTGACCGAGCAGTTCATGACCGAGGAACGGCAGTTCCGGATCGTCGGCGAACGCAAGGGTCTGGACTGGCGTGTGATCAACCAGCTGCGCCTGGACACGCTCAACAACGTCTGGGTGGTCGACAACGACATCAGCCGCAACCAGGCCGACTTCATCGTGGACCAGCAGGACTTCCGCGAATCCATGCGCCAGGCTTTCGCCGAGCAGTTCTTCGACATGCTGGGCAAGCTGCCCCCGGATATGTCCATCCAGCTGCTGGACCTCGCTTTCGACATGATCGACATGCCCGGCAAGGACGAGGTCGTGCAACGAATCCGGAAGATCACCGGCCAGTCGGACAACGACCAGGATGTCGACAGTCCCGAGGCGCAGGCCCGCCAACAGCAGGAATCGCAGGAGCGAGACGTGACCCTGCGCGAGCGCATGGCGAAAGTGGGCCTGGATGAAGCCAAACGCGAAGAGGTCATGGCCAAGGCCAAGGCCCTTCAGATCAAGACCAAGGGCGACGCGCTGAACGTTGCCGAGCTGATCGAGCTCCTGCTCCCCCTCGCTCCGGCGGCAGACCGCCTCCTGAGCACCCAACAGCCCCCAGAGGAAACCGCTCATGCAGCAGCCTGACAACGCGGGCCAGCAGTCGCTGGCAGCGAACGAACTGGAAATGACCGAGGGCGAGCGCGCGGCGCTTGCCAGCGCTGACGAGACCACCCCCGGCGCCGCAGCCGCGGCAACCGGCGCGGCCGAGCCGGCCGCCGCCGCTGGCGGTGCAGCGACGCCGGCAGCTGACGCCTCAGCTGCTGCCGCTCCCGTTGAAGGAGCGACCCCGCCTGATGCGGCAGCCGCTGCAGAAGGTGCGCCTGCAGCACCGGCTGCAGTATCCGAGCCGGCGCCTGCGACGCCGTTCGTTCCCACGTACGCGGCCGACGAGCGCGACTACGGCAAGGAAATCGGGGACATCAACGGCAAGCTGCAGGCCCTGAAGGAGAAGTACAAGGCCGGCGACGTCGAGGACGAAGCCTACGAGCAGCAGTACGAGGATCTGCGAGACGAGCGCAGCCGCGTCGAGCGTGCCCAGGACATGGCCACCCTGCAGCAGCAGATGAGCCAGCAGAACGCCGACCAGTCCTGGGCGTACCTGCAGCGCCAGTTCCTCTCCCGCCCGGAGAACGCCGGCATTGCCGCCAGCCCGATGCGCTTCGCCGCGTGGGAGCAGGCCATGCAGAGCGTGGTAAACGAAGCCGCCGCTGCAGGGCGGCAGGTCACCGACTGGGACATCCTGGCTGGCGCGCGGGATCTGCTGGTGAGCGAGGGCCTGCTGCAGGCCTCGACCGCCGCGACCGCGCCGCCCGTGGCGCAGCCGCCGGCGAAGCCGGATCGTGCCGCACCGCTGGGCGCTGTCCCGGCTACCCTGAGTACCGTGCCCGCCGCTGCCGACCCGACCTCCCGATCGACGGCTGACGCCGCTGCCGGCATGGACAACATCGAGGACATCGAGTCGTTCCTGGCCGGCAAGTCGGAGAGCGAACGCGATCGCATCCTGCGTGACGTGCCCGGTTCCTTCGTGGCGGACAACTGAGCCCCATGCCCAAGCTGCACACCACCTTGGAGCCCGGCGACGTGGTCCTGATCCCCTCCGGGTCGGGTGCGTCGATCACCTTCACCGAGAAGAGCGGCAAACGCTCGCGGGTGATCATCGAATCCAACACGCCGGTGACCATCACCCGAGCCGGTGAGCAGCAACCAACTGGCGGCGCGCTGCAGCGAGTAGCGCGTCGGCCAACGCCCACAACGGGCTGAACATCCTCAAAAACCTGCGCAGTAGTGCGGGTCAACGACAGAGGCGCAGAAGTGCCGTGATCTCCCTGGAGAAGCAACATGGCACAGACGATCGTGGGTCTGAACGACCCGAAGGCCCGGAAGCTGTGGTCCGCGGACCTCATGGTTTCGGTATCCAAACAGTCCTACTGGACGCGCAAGATGATGGGCAAGGGGTCGGAGACCTCGATGCCGGTGATGCTGCAGACCGACCTGGAGCAGGAAGCCGGCGACACCATCAGCTACGACCTTTCCGTGCAGCTGACCGGTGGCGTCATCGAAGGCGACCAGAAGGCCGAGGGCAGGGGCGAGAAGCTCGACTTCTTCACCGACAAGGTCTTCATCGACCAGGCCCGCAAGCCGGTCAGCTGCGGTGGCCGTATGAGCCGCAAGCGCACCGTTCACGACCTGCGCAAGGTCGGCCGCAACCGCCTGACCGAGTTCTGGGCGCGCTTCTACGACGAGCTCTTCTTCATGTACGGCTCGGGCGCCCGCGGCATCAATGAGGACTACAACGTCCCGCTGAACTACACCGGTCGTGCGGGCAACGCGTTCGAGGCACCGGACAGCTCGCACATCCTGTTCGGTGATGGCGCCAGCAAGGCTTCGCTGACCTCGGCCGGCAAGATGAGCCGTGTCCTGATCGAGCGCGCCAATACCAAGGCGGCATCGCAGGGTGGCGGTTCGACCCAGGTGGCGGAGATCCAGCCGATCACCATCGCCGGCGGCGAGCACTTCGTCACCGTCATGCACCCCTTCCAGGCGCATGACCTGAAGACCTCCACGGATCCGGGCAACTGGTTGGACATCCAGAAGGCTGCTGCAGCCTCCGAAGGTGCCAGCAACCCGATCTTCAAGGACAACCTGGGCATGATCGGCAACACGATCCTGCACAAGCACAAGTCCGTGGTGCGCTTCGGGGACTATGGTGCCGGCGGCAACGTCGCAGCGGCCCGCGCGCTGTTCCTTGGCCGCCAGGCCCTGGTGCTGGCCTTCGGTTCGCCGGGCAATGGACTGCGCTTCGACTGGTCCGAGGTTCCGCTCGATCACGGCAACGACATCGAGATCTGCGCCGGCGCGATCTTCGGCATCAAGAAGACCCGCTTCAACGGTAAGGACTTCGGCACGATCGCCCTGGATACCGCCGCGGCCGATCCGAACCCGCAGTAAACGTCACTGCAGGAGCCCCGGCATGTCGGGGCTCCTGCGTTCAGAACCCACATCCTTCGCAGGAGAAATCCATGTCCACGAAACTCGCAACTGGCCGCAACAGCGGCGCATCGTCGCCGGCCGCCGGCCTGGTGGTGGTCAACGACTACAGCTGGCCCGTCGAGGCCGCCGCGGATGGCGACCTGGTGCTGATCGGTGAGCTGCCGGCCAACCACAAGCTGCACAGCCAGGGCTCGGGCCTGTTCGCCAAGCTGGACGCCGCCGACAAGCTGGCGGCCCAGAACGTCACCGTTTTCATTCCCGACGCAATCGACGGCGCATCGGCGGCCGGCAACACCGTCATCGCCCCGACCGCGGTGGTTGCGGACACCGCGGCATTCACCCCGGTGGCCCTGCACCTGATCGCGGAGGCCCTGGGCTCCAAGCCGGTGAATCGTCCGGTTTACGTGAAGCTCAATACCGCCCCGGGTGCCCAGCAGGGCGAGCTGATCCTGCGCCTGGCCAGCTTCCCGGCCTGAGCCCCCAACCGTAGCGGGGCTGCGGCTGCAGCCCCGCCTACCAGGAGCATCCAATGCTGATTGCATGCAAATTCAAGCGTCCGAAGGCGCCTGTTGAGCTGGAAGGCACCGTGTATTTCTTCGTGCCGATTGATCCCGCCAATGCCGACTCGGAGCACGTCGCCGACATCGAAGACTCTGACCACATCCAGCGCCTGCTGGGCATTCCCGAGGCGTACTACATCGCCCGGGCACAGAGCCTGCAGACCGTCGCCAAGCCAGCACCGCCGACCGGCCAGGCCGCAGACCAGCTTCCGCCGCCGCCGGCAGGCGGCAGCATCGGTACCGATGCCGGTGGCTCGGGCACTGATACCAGCACCAGCAGCACCAGCAGCAGCAGCGAGCCGCCGGCGGGCGCGAACGTCGCAGCTGCTCTGCCGCCGGAGATCGTTGAAGCCGCGGCCCATCTGAACGGGTTGACCTGGCAGAAGCTGAAGGCCGAACTGGCCAAGGGTGGTATCGACAAGGTCGTCATCAAGGCCGCCCTCGACCTGGAACTGGCCAAGCCGGAACCCGACCAGCGCGGCACCACCCTGAAGGTGCTTGGCCAGGCGCTCGAGGAAGCCTGACGTGGAGGCGCGCACCCTCAGCCAATTGATCGAGGAATGCCGGGAAGAGCTCGACGACGACCGCGCTCCATATCTGTGGAGCAACGACGCGTTGACCCGGCACCTCAACGAAGCTGTGGAAGAGGCGTGCATTCGGGCGCGGTTGCTCGTGGAGAGTGGCCGCCCCGAAATCTGTCACATCAACCTGGAGCCCGGCCGGGCCGACTATCCGCTTCATCCGACCGTTTACGTGATCCGACGTGCGGTGTTGGCCAGCAACCTGTCCGACCCACTCTGCAGGACCACCAGCGCCGCCCTGGATGGAAGGCATCACCACTGGCGCACTGAGGCAGGGTGCCCCGCGTACCTGGTGCGCGATCGACAGGCCCGCGAGGTGTCGGTGAGCCCGGTACCTACAGAGGTCGACGTCCTGCAGCTCACGCTGTGGCGCGTGCCGCAGGCAGCCGAGGCGATGGAGGACGGCGAGGACGAGCCGGTGATCGACGCCATCCATCACCGGAAGTTGGTGCACTGGGCCTGCTGGCGTGCCCTGAACAAGCGCGATTCCGAGCAACGGAGCACTGCGGACGCCGACCGCCACCTTGCACTGTTTGAGAGCTACTTCGGCGAGCGCCCGACCGCGCGCGCGCTGCAGCAGCTGTCGATCGACCCCACCACCGGCACCCAACCCATGTGGTTCTGACATGCCCGTTCGCGATGACGACCTTCGCCCGGGTGGCCCTTGGCCACTGGGCATCAACAACGTCGCCGGGGAAGGGGCGTTGCCGACCGATGATGACGGGATCCCGCGCGCCCTTCGTGAGGCTGACAATGTCGACCTCGACGCCGCTGGCAGGCCGCAGCGGCGCCGCGGGCACCAGCGCTTCCGCCCCGGTGCATTGACCCACTCGTTGTGGAGCCATGGGCACCTGCAGTACGGGCTCTTCGTCGATGGTGGGCAGCTGCATGCCCTCCACGAGGATGAGCAAGTGGAAGCGCTGGGAATCGACGTTGGCCTGGATCCGCTGAGCTACGCGCTGATCGGCGATCGCGTCTTCTTCAGCAACAGCACGGCCAGCGGTGTCCTCGACATCGACCTGCAGGGACATCCTTGGTCGCCTGAGCACCCCGCGGGCCAGCCGGTACTGACACCGTCCGCCGCAAGTGCGCTGGCTCCAGGGCAGTATCAGGTCGCGGTGACGTTCATGGATCGGCTCGGCCGCGAGTCGGGCAGCACCCTGGCCGCGGCGATCGACATTGCCGAGGGCGGCGGGTTCGAGCTGAGCGATATTCCGCTGCCAGTGGCACCGGATACGGTTTCGGTTGCGGTGTACGTCTCGGGGCCGAATGATCAGGTACTGCGGCAGTACGCCGTGCTCCCGGCCGGCACCCGCTCGGCACCCGTGCTGTCAGCAGGCGAGGGAAGGGCGCTCACCACACAGTTTCTGCGGCCGCTGCCCTCGGGCCACATCGTGCGCGGCGGCCACGGCCGGCAGTTCGTTGCCTGTGGCCAGGAGGTGCTGTGGTCGGAGGCACTGCGCTACGGCATGTTCCGGCCAGCGGCCAGCCGCATGCGCTTCAATGCCCCGATCGATCTGATGGAGCCTATCGGCGACGGATTGCCGGACCGTGCTGGCCTCTACGTTGCAGCAGGTGCGCGTACCTATTGGTACGCCGGCGCCGACCCCAAGGACTTCAGCCAGGCAGTGGCGCGCGGCAGTGGCGCTGTGCCGGGCTCGGCCATGGTCGTCAACGGTGACGTGCTCGGGCTGCAATCCGCAGCACCGGTGCTGGTCTGGCTCGCCCGTGACGGGTACTTCTGCGTCGGGTTGCCTGGCGGCCAGGTGCAGGTGCTGAAGAAGGGGGAGGCGGTCGTCGATGATGCCGACCATGCCGCACTGCTGCTGCGCGACCAGGGTGGCCTCAGCCAACTCGTGGCAGCGCTGCGGGCACCCAAGGGCCAATCGCTGGCCGTCACCGACCGGGCAGTCGCCCACGTCATCCACCGAGACCCCTGAGCCATGGCTGTGTTGGCCAAGCCGGACGACGTGAAACGTCGCCTGGAGATCTGCCGTGCCTGTCCGAACGCCGAACGGCTGGGACGTCGCCTTTTCCTGCGCTGCAGTCTCTGCAGCTGTCCCCTGGCAAGCAAGACCCGATTCCAAGGGGCTTCCTGCCCCGCGGGCAAATGGTAACCACCGAAGGAGAAACCCGATGAACGTCATGAAGGCCCTGCAGAACCTGGGCACGGTGGGGCGCGACGCCGTTCGCGCCATCCGCCAGCACAGTTACGAAGTTACCGAGGCGGGCATCTACCTTCCCCGCGCGCGCGCGACCATCGGCGGTGTCTTCCGACATGCCCATGCGCCGGCCGGCGGTGCGTTCGGGCCGTGGCAAGTCGATCCGAACCGACTGGTCAGCGAAGGCCTGAACTACATCCTGAACAGCGCACTCGGCGCTGCCAGCCAGCAGACCGCCTTCTACCTGGCGCCGTTCTCCGGCAACGTGACGCCGGCAGCGGACTGGAAGGGATCCACCTTCAAGGACGTGGCCACCGAATTCACGGCCTACACCAACGCCAGCCGTCTGCCGTGGACTACCACGCCTTCCACGGCCGAGGCCATCGGCAACAGCGCCGCCCTGGCTGCGGCGACCCTGATCTATTCGGCTGGTGGACCGTACAACCTCTACGGCATCGGACTGCTGACTGGCTCGGCCAAGGGCGCGACGGCGAACATCCTGGTCGCTGCCACCCGCTTCGCCACGCCTCGCACCAACCAGCTCGCTGGCGACAAGCTGGCGCTGGAGTATGTGCTGTCCGCCAAGGACGAGGGCGACGTCAGCTGATGAGCGGGTCGCGGTACAGCGGGTGGACGCCAATCGTAGTTGTGGGCGATCGAGAGGTCGCAGCTCAACACGTGCCCGAAGCAAGGAAGCTGCTGGGCTTCGTGATCGACGAGGCCAAACGGAATGGCCTCGGGATCGCGAACCTGCGGCGGGAGTTGGAGGACGGCACGGTGCTGCTGGCAGAGAAGATCGGCGAGCTCCCGCGGGTCACGATCATTACTCCGGGCCCGCCACCGGAAGAGGAACCGCCGGAGCCCCGCGGGGGCTTCATTGTTTGGCCACGATGGGATGTGCCCACGGGCGATCCCGCGCAACGCGGTACGCAGGTGGACCCGACAGGCAATGACCCGACCGCGTGGCTGGAGTTCGCCGGCAGCCGGGTGGTGACCCGGTACTGGCGCCGATGGGACGTGGTCGACCAGATCCAGGGCGCCCGCTACGAGAGCTACAACCGGCCGGATCTGTATCCCGATGGGTTGTACTTCTTCGGGAACATCGACTGGAAGGACGGCGAGGATCTGGCGCTTTCGTTCTACGGATTCTGCTCGCGGTACGTGCACGACGTTGCCTTGCTCGACATCGGCGCGCGCTGGGTGCTGCAGCAGGGCCAGGCCCTGTTCGACCGGATTGCCTACCGCGACGAGCTGCAGCAGGATCCGCCGGAATACCTGTCGTGGCGGATCAACTCCGCCTGCGTGCGCAAGACGTCGGCTGGCGTTCAGGAGCTGGTGGTGGCATTCACCAACTACGCCCAGGGCCAACCCACCACGGCGCAGTCGGCCTTCGTGGCCTTCAGGCTCCGTCGGAACGAGGGGACGCCGCAGAAGGGTGACTGGGTCATCGAGCCCGGCAGCCACCGCCTACTGGGCATGACCCCAGGGCAGATCAACCCAGAAGGCAGCACGTCGGGGAACACTTTCGCCGATGCGGCCATGGCCTGGTTCTTCAATGGCGACGGAACGCGAGCGATTCGCACCGTCAACAGTGAGCAGACAGCGGGCGTTCCGCTGATCAACACGATGACCCAGGAGGTGGAGATCTCCGACAGCAGCATCACCCACACAGCGGTCCAGGCTGCCTACCTGCAGGGCAATTACGCAGGGAGCGGCGGCAACTTCGCCTTGGTCGCACCCACACGTGGCCTGGTCGTGTCCGACTTCGCCGGTATGGAGCGGAAGGACGCTTACCTGGCGCTGCGGCGGAGCGAGGGGCGGTTTGCTGTGGAGGCCAACAACTACCAGGGAATGGTGCGCGTGTCGGTGGTACTGGAGTTCGACGGTGGCGAGATCACCCTGATCGATCGGGACTTCGCGGTCGGCAATGATCGCCAGGACTATCACCTGATGGCTTACATGGACGTGCGCCACAACCTGTTTTCAGGGTGGCGGATCCAGGGATTCAACGGGGCGCACACGATCCAGCCCTTTGCCTACATGGCCGGCCGGATGGTGTATGGCGAAGCAGAGGCGGTGGCATGGGATCCGAGCTCCGGTACCGCAGCGCCTTTCCCTGGCTTGGACACACGTGCACCTGGCGCGGTCACCGACGGCTTGGTGTTCGGCAGCTACTGGGTCGGCGCCGGCGGGTCTGGATGGGGACCGCGCACACCGAACCAGTCCGGCGTCCTCTGGAACAAGCACCCTCGAGAGGGATTGATTGCGTTCGCCGGGTCTTCGCTGCTGGTCCCGCTGATGATGGACCAACAGGGCGTCTACGACTTCCTGGGGTTCCCTTGGGCCGGCGGCTGGAACTACAGCAAGGGGCGCTACTGCGTCTCGATACCCGGCGCCTACACCGGCGCTCTGAACTACGTGACGGGTCACGACCTGGGGGCCTTGCTCGGCGTTACCGCTGACGACCGGCGCTTCTACCCCCTGACCGTCTTACCCAAGCCCATTTAGGAGCCTTCATGGCAGTGAACACTTCCACGGGGTTCGAGGCGTCGATCCTCGGCCCATCGGCATTCGAAGCGATCTTCCGAGGCGGCTGTATCGAGATCCGCACCGGGCCCCAACCTGAGACGGCAGATATGCCGGCGACAGGGGCGCTCCTGGCCCGTATCACGCTCGACGGTGGTGCCTGGCAGGCCGGCGTGTCGACCAATGGCCTGAGCTTCGTGCGCAACGGCCGCTACGTCTACAAGGACGCTGCCCAGCGCTGGGTTCTGCGTGGTCTCGCTGCCGGCACTGCAGGTTGGTTCCGGCTGGTCGGCAATGCGCCCGATGCCGGCGGAGTCTCCTTCGATTCCCCGCGGATCGACGGCGCGATCGGTCTGGACGACGACAGCCCGGGCGACTTCCAGATGCGCCTGCCCACTTTGGCCATGGCCACCGACACCGGTATCGAAATCGGTGAATGGTGGTTTGCGATCCCCCCACTCTGACGAAGGAATAAGCACCATGACGATCTCCATCCCGCTCGCGCAGGCCCTCCTGGGTCAGGTCAAAAATGCTCTGGACGAGGGCTTCCTGTACGTGTTCGCCGGCCCGGTACCGGCCAGTGCCGATGCTGCCTTGGACATGGTTGGCAGCCACACGCAGCTGGCGAAGCTGTCGGTCGACGGCGACGGCCTCACTTTCTCCGCGCCCGTTGGCAACGTGCTGCCAAAGGCCCCGAGCGAAGAATGGGAGGGGTTGATCCAGTTCGACGGCGCCAATGCCGGCGCGCCGAGCCTTTCGCCGACGTTCTATCGCTTCTGCGCCGCAGGTGATGACGGGCGCGGGGCTTCCACCGGTGTTCGCCTGCAGGGCACAGCGGGCGGGCCCGCCTCGAATGCTGCAGTTTTGTTCAGCAGTGACGTGATGACGGCCAACGGCAGCAACAGCACGGGCGTGAGCATCTTCAACGTGGTTGCCGATCAGGCCAGCTGACATGTTGTCCAAGCCGCCAGTCTCCAGGTACGTCCCTCCTCAGCCCGCGAAGCCGGCGGTGCCGTATCGGGCGTCCTACACCATCTGCGGCGCATCGCCGGCCCAGGGCTACTGGCGGCAGGAATGCAGCGAGGGTCGGATGCCAGCGCCAAAGGACAGCGCCGTGCAGCTGCCGAAGGACGCCACCATTCTCGGCTATGAAGAGCAGAACGGGGTCACCTACGTTCGGTACATGATCTGCAGGAGCGTGTTCGTGCAGACCGCGCCACCCGGGCCTGTCACCTGCACGACCTACCCGGAACAGAAGGCAGAGCCGGCGATGCCGGCCGTACCTCCGCGCGTGGAATACGACTCAGTCTTCCAGTGGAACGCCGGCGCCGACAGCGCCGACGAGCTCGATGGTGATGTCGCTATGCGGTTGACCATGAGTAGGGCAGTGGGGGTCGTCGTAGGGCTTTCCGTCCTGGACGAAGCGGAGGTGTCCGATCCAGCCAGAATCCGCCACGGCTTGTACTTCCATCAAAGCGAGGGAGGGCGCCTGCAGGCTTGCGTTCTAGAACGCGGGCGTCGCATGACGCCTATCCGCTTCTATGACTCCCAGGACACGTGGGAGGTAAGGCGCGTCGGTGGCAGCGTCGACTACCTGCACGACGGCCATCGCTTCTACACGTCGCAACAAACCAGCCACGGGCTCGTGGTTGTCGGTTGCGCGATCTATGCGACTGGAGATTTCATCGAATGACCATCGAGTTCCTGCAGCTGGAGCACACCACCACGGATGGGCGTGCCGCGGCCCTGTTGGCACTGCGGGTCGTAGGGGTTGGCCAAGGAGTTGGTGCCGCCGGAAGTGTCGTGCTAAGCCTGGGCTCGTCGGGACGTGGTCAGATCTACTTCGGCGGCGGCGTGGACCCGGTTATCCCTGCCAACGGCGCTGCCGCATTGAACCTGGGCACTTCCGGGCGGGGCTACTACCGGGACGTCGGCGGCGGTGCAGCGGCCATCCGATTGCGTGCCCGAGGCTTCCAGACTGCGTCGGGGCGCGGCGCCGGCGGGGCGCGCCTGGTCCTTCATGACAGTGGTCGGCAGGTCACCGCGCCGATGGCCTACGCGGGCCTTTCTGCCCGACCGCGGATGATCTCCGCCTTCGGCGGGCGCTGGTTCGCTTCGCCGCGTTCATCGCTGGCCGTCGGAGAGACCCGGAGCAGCATGCCAACGCACGTGCTGAACGAAGTGCTCTCCATCGATGAGAGCCGGCGCAGCGCGCTGCTGGCCAGCTGCAGGACGGTGGACACGCTGAGCCTGGAAGACGCAGCGGCAGTGGTGTTCATGCTGCTGGTCGAGGAGGGAGTCAGCTTCAGCTCCGAGATCCACGCTGATGCGATCAAGCTGGAGCGCGTCATTGATCGCCTGCTGGTGCTGGGGATCGCCAATTCCTACGCAGACGCGCTCAATGCCCTGGTCGGCGGCCTCTGGTTCGGCGCCCTGACCGAGGCGCTACGCACTGAGACAGTCATCGATGGACTTCTGGGCACGGAAGTGGTGGCCAGCCTGCAGCGCGCCGCAGAGCGCGTGGTGGACGGCATGTTGGCAGACACCGCGGCATTCGAGGTCGGTACCGGCGTGGTCATGGTGGACGAGCAGCTGCTCGTCGGCGCCGCCGGCGGCGCCACGGCCGAGCTGGCCCAACTGCTGAGGGATGGGGTGGGATTCGTGACCCGACTGGCGCTGGACACTGGCGAGTACGTGGCATGGGTCATGAACACCGAAAGCCGCGCACTGAGTCGTTACACCCAGTATCCATTCAACAGCTTCGCCAAGATCGGCGGTCGCTACTACGCCGCGGCTGCGGACGGCTTGCATCGGCTTGATGGCGACGACGACGACGGCACACCGATCGCTGCGCGGCTGCGGCTGGGCCTTTCTGCTCTGGGCACGCGCCGCCTGAAGCGACTGCCCGAGGCATTCGTCGGTTACACCGCTTCGGGGGCTCTGCTGCTGCATGTGATCACGGTCAACGAGCAGAGCGGTCAGAAGGAAGCGGCCATATACCGAATCCTGGAGCGTCCGGCGTCGAGCGAGCGGGAAACCCGCTGGAAGCTGGGAAAGGGGATCAAGGCCGTCGACTTCGACTTCGTGATCGAGAACGTTGACGGCGCCGACTTCGAGCTCGCAGCCATCGACTTCAGGCCGATCTATCTTGATCGCCGGACCAGGGGATGACCATGGCAGGACCTTGTTTCTGGCGCGAGCCATTCAACCTTGTTCAGGACTGCGGTGAAGACCCTCAGCCCAGCGACTGGATTCTCACCTTCAACAACGGATACGTGGACGGCGAAGAGGCGGCCTTGCTTCCAGGCTTCGTCCCAGGTGGCGATTTCATGCTGACGATTGAAGGCGACGTGGACGGTCGCACGCTCGAGATGCGCTATCTCAATGCCAGCGACCGCTATGACTCGTACTACATGGGCAACCCGACCAGCTACAACGGCCCCGATGGGGCCGCCGCCGTAGCAACGCAGGGTTCGAATAGTTGGGACGTATCGATCTACGTCCTGTGGAGCTGACCGGAGAAGCATGAATGGCAACTACCTGGTGTCCTGACCTGTCGGCGGATGCCGCAATCACGCTGGTCGGTAGCGCGCATGACAAGTTCATGGAGCTGGGCTCGACCACGTACAACATGGCCGTGTCCAACCTGCAGGGCCTCAACAGCGTCCGGCTGGATCCGATCGACTTCAACGTTGACTTCCGCTTCGCGGATCCGCAGGCCACGTTCCAGCGGCCGCGCCGCCCCGACCTGGATGAAGGGGCCCTGGAATTCCGCGCCCCGGATGTGCCCCTACCCAGCGCGCCGGGCTTCGTTGCCGCCCCGATCTCGATCAGCGAAGCGCCCGAGCTCGACGCCCAACCACCGACGCTGGCGTTTGGAGCGAAGCCCACCACGCCGAACGTGGTCGAGCCGACTCTTCCTGTGGACCCGGCGCCGATCGTGCTGCCGATGGAGCCCACCTATGTCCTGCCGCAGGTGCCGACGTTCGAGGCACTGAACCTGCCCGATGTGCCGAACATTGCCTTGCCGGAGTTCGACGCGGAGAAGCCCATCTTCATCGAGCCGCCGTTCAACGACACCTGGCAGTTCGAGGCTGCGCCCTACGTCAGCACGCTGGTGGATACGCTCACCGCCACGCTGAAGCCCATGATCGTCGGCAGCCAGGCGCTACCAAGGATCATCGAAGACGCGATCTTCCAGCGTGCCCGCAGCCGCATCGAGTTGGACACCCAGCGGAACGTGGATCAGGCCGTATCGGAGTTTGCCGCCCGTGGCTTTGCCGAGCCCCAGGGCATGCTGGCCGGAAGGATCCTGGAGGTCCGGCAAACCGGGCAGGGCGCCGTGGCCGAGGCCTCTCGTGATGCGGCGATCAAGCAGTTCGAAGAATCGCTGGCCAACCAACGTATGGCCATAGCTCAGGGCGCGGCGCTGGAAGGGACGCTGGCGCAGCTGCACACCGACGAGCAGAAGCTGATGCTGCAGGCGGCGACGTTCCAGCGCGAAACCGTCATCGCCGTGCTGAACGCCAGGATCTCGGTCTTCAACGCACGCCTGCAGGCCTACCAAACCGACGCCCAGGTGCTGCGCGATCGCATCCAGGCGGAGCTGGCCAAGGTCGAGGTGTTCCGGGCCCAGATCGAAGGTGAGCGAGCACGCGGTGAGATCAATGAGCAGCGGGTGCGCCTCTACGAATCGCAGCTGCGCGGCGTCACCACCTTGGCCGACTTCTATCGCACCCGCGTCGAGGCGGTGAAGGTGCAGGCCGACATCAACCGTTTCGGCATCGACAAGTATCGCGCGCAGGTTGACGCCTATGAGGCGCGCTGGCGTGCCCACGTCGCCGAGTGGCAGGGCTATACGGCGAGCGTGGAGGGTGAGGGCAAACGGGCGGATCTGTATCGCACGCTGGTCGACGCCAACGCCAAGCGGGTCGATGCCTGGACGGCCAGCAACAACATGCAATTTGAGGCCGAGCGCCTGCGCATGGCTCAGCACGGGGTTGACCTGGACGTGTGGCGCGCCGGCATCACCCGTTGGGACGCGACGCTGAGCGGCGAGCGCGCTCGACTGGCAGCTGTCGGCCAGGCCTTCGACGCGAAGGCGCGGATCTACAGCGCCGACGCCGGTGTGGAGCAGACGGCCTCGGCCGCGGCCGATCGCAGTTTCGAGCTCGGACTGGCGAGGGAACGCGCCGACGTCGACGTTCAGCTGCAGCAGGCCCAGATGCGCGTCCAGCAAATGCTCGGCCTGCTGGCGCAGTCGGCGGAGATCCAGCGGGCAAAGGCCCAGATCTCCAGCCAGCTCGCCGCAAGCACGATGAGCGCCGTCAACTACGGGGCCAGCGTTTCCAGCGGCCGCAGCAAATCCAACTCCTGCTCGCAGAACTACAGCTTCCAGGGCGAGATCGCGGACGCCTGATCCGCCTCAACTTTCAAAAGGGGAATCGCATGGCCATCAACGATCGAGACGAACTGAACCCCGCCGGCGCCGCGCCCGGGCAGCCACGCATTGCACCCCGCCCGAGCCCAGGCACTGCGTTTGGCTCGGCGTTGCGGAGCGGTGTCGCTGGGACCGCCACGATGGCGCGGCAGGCCGCCGGTGCAGGCCTGCGCGCGGCCGGCACCGTCGCCGACGCCGTGACGGCACCAGGTCGCGAAGCTGCAGGGTTCGTGCGTGATGCAGGCCGCGCCGCCGTCGGCGCTGCGCCGTCGCCACAACAGGGCCAGCCGTTGAGGGCGCCCAGCCAGCTCAATCCGATTGGTGGCGCTGGCAGCGCGCTGAGCCGCATCGCGCCGGTGGGACTCGGCGGCGCGGCGAAGCCGAAACCGACGTTCGGCGGCGTGACCTCGAGCGTCGACTCGACTGCAGGTCTCGCTGGTTCGCGCCTGGCTGGGCGTCCGTCGATCGGGGCGAACTTCACCGGTGTCAGTTCCAGCGTGAGTTCCACGGCGCCTCTGGCGGGTGCTGCAGGTGCTGCAGCTCCCCGGGCGGCCACCGCTCCCGCAGCAGCTGCCCCGAGCACCTACACGACGCAGGACGGCCGCACCGCCACGTTGCCGGCGGGCATCTCCCGCACCGTGGATGCCAACGGCAATTCGGTGTTCACCGGGTCCGCCGCAACGATCGCAGCCAGCGGCGGTGCTGCTGCCGCGCCGACCAGCGGCACCTTGGCACCTACGGTGTCACCCCTTGCGGCTGCACCTGCAGCACCGACAGTGGTGGCACCGCGGCCAACCCCGCAGATCGTGCAGCGAGGGCGTCAGGGCGGGATCATCGAGAATCCCGCCGACACCACGGTGGACAAGCTCACCCGAGCCATGGGCAGCGCCAGCCTGAAAGGCAGCCCGAGCGGCCGCGCCGCAGTAGCGCAGGCAATCCTCGGCGAGGCCGGCGCGCGCCAGGGCGAGCGCGCATCTGCACTCCGCACACAGGATGAGGCCGACCTTGCTGCTGGCCAGGTCAACGCGGTCGCGGCTCAGGGCGACGCCAACCGCGCGCTGCAGAGCGGTCAGTTCAACGCACAGATGCAGGACAACGCTGCCAGCCGGCAAGCGTCGCTGGAAACCGCCCGCATTGCTCGCCGGCCAGAGATCTCGGTGGCGGCCGACGGCAGCATGGGTGTTGTAGGTGGCGACGGTAGTTGGCGGGCCGTAACGGGCGCCGACGGCCAGAACGTGCGTGCCGCCCAGGCACCGCGCCAGACCGGCGAGCTCACCGATGCCGACCGCCTGAAGTCCTACACCGATCGATTCAACGCCATTTCCGGGAACGTCACGATGGACGAAGCCGCGAAGACGGCCGCTCTGTCCCAGCTCGATGCGGATCCACTGTATGCGGGGCTGCGCCCACAAGAAGCCGCGCCCGTGGCTGGAGCGCGTAAGGCCCCAGACGGGAACTGGTACGTGCAGAACAATGACGGAAGCTACTCGAAGGTGAATCTCTGATGGCAACGTTCGAAAAGGTCGATGGGAATCCCTTTGGCGCCGGAGCAGCAGCAGCGGCGCCAGCACCCGCCCCCGCAGCCACCGACAAGGTTGCGCGCCGACCGACGCTTTCCCCCGTGCAGGGTGACCCGTTCCAGAAGGTTGCCAAGCGTCCGGAGCGCTCTTGGGGCGAGGCCATCAAGGACACCGGCCTGGGGATCGCCGCCGGCGCGGCCAACATCATCGGCGGCGCCGTGGAGCAGCGGAACGCCATGGAGCCGACCAACATCGTGCGGCAGGGTCTTCGGGTTCTGGACCGGCTGGGCGTAAAGGGTGCCTCAGAGACTGCAGCGCTGGTGCCCGGTACGCCTTCTGAGATCGTCGGTCGCCGCCGCGCAGGATCCGACAGCGCCGGCTTGTCGAAGGCGACGCAGATGGCCACCGAGTACCTCGGGGAGAGCCAGTCCGACGCGCTTAAGCAGGAAAAGCAGGAACTGCAGGACACCAAGGGCTTCTTCGCCAGCGCTGGCAAGGTGCTGTCCTCCCCGCGGCTGATCGGCAACTTCCTGGCCGAGCAGGTGCCCAACGTCGCCGCGATGGGAGCCGGCACGCGCGCTGCAGCCGCGCAGGCGGGCGAGCGAGCGTTGGCGGGTGCGTTGGCCAAGGGCCTCGGTACCGAGGCTGCTGAAACCGCCGCCACTGCGGCAGGACGTCGCGCAGCGACCACCGCTGCCACTGGCATGACGACGATCATGGAGACCGGATCGGCGGGCCAGCAGACCTACCAGCAGGCAATGGCACAGCCGCAGTCGGTGTGGGATGCCAACCCGGAGTACAGGCGCATGGTCGCCGCCGGCGGTGACCCGCAGACCGCGAAGGAAACCATCGCACGCGGTGCGTCGATGGAGGCACAAGCCATCACCGCTCCGATCGCAGCGGTTGCCGGCCGCATTGCAGCGCCGTTCGAAGCCGACGTCTTCACCCGGGGTCTGGCGCGGAAGCCAAAAGCGATGCTGGCAGGCGCCGCGCGCGAGACTGTGGAAGAGGGCATCCAGGAGGGCGGCTCGCAGCTGGCCGGCAACCTTGGCCAGCGCCAGGTCGACCCGACCCAGGCAGCGTGGGAGGGTGTCCCTGAAGCGGCCGGTACCGGTGCGGCGATCGGCGGCCTGCTCGGCGGCGGCATGGCCGCCGGCGGTGCGGTGGCCAGCCGCGGCGACAACCAGGCCGCGGTGGCAGCCGATGCGGAGCGGGAACGCCTGGCACGCCGCCCGCGCGCCACACCGCCGTCGCTGCCGCCACCGCCGATTCCGCCGCAGGTCCTCGCACTGCCGCCACCGGAAACAATGACGGTCGCACCGGATGGCACGGTGACCAGCGGCGGCCTGCGGCCGGAGGTATTGGCCGAACCTGAGATGCGCTTCCCGCAGGGCCGCGGAATGTCCGCACCTTTCGATGCTGGCCGCGTCGCAGCACGACCGCGGCCGATCGTGCCGTTCCCGGATGCAGCGCCTGACTCCATGGCGGGCATCGCCAATCTGGTATCCCAGGCGCGGCAGTCAGCGGAATCGGATCAGGTCTCAGCGCCGGTGCCCACGCAGGACAATTCAGGCGTCGGCAGCGCTCCTGCGCAAGACGCGCAGCAGGGCCTTCAAACCCCGGAACTTCCGGCCGCCGCTGTATCAGCGTCAACTCCGAACGTCGCGCCGCCATGGGTCGACCGGGAGACTGGCGAAGCGCTGCGCGAGCCGTCCAAGGTCGACATCAAGCAGCTGCTGCACAACGGCCTGCAGTACCAGGTGGAGACACACGGTGGAATCAATACGCCGACGCTGCTGCGTTCCATGCGCGATCAGTACGGCCTGGCAAGCAGCCGCGTGCGGCCGCTGCTGGAAGAGGTGAAGGCGGAACGCCGTCGCGGTTTCACGGAGCCGCCGGCCGAGAACAGCAGCACGCCGGCGATCGACGGAGCAGATGCGCTGGCGCGTGAGCCCGCAACCGAGTCGGCAGCGCCGCAGGCCGCCCTGCAGCAGGCCGATGCGGTGACTGTAGATCGCGCAGCACGGCAGACACGGCTGGACGAAGGTGGTGCGCTGCAGGTCGCAACGGGCGATGCGTTGGCGCAAGCTGAAACCGGTGCGTCTGGAGCACCGGTAGTTGAGCCGCGTGCCGACAGCGCGCGCCTTGCCCCCAGCACGATCGAACCAACGTCGGTCATCCCGTCCGCAGGTCAGGCTGTGGCGGCTCCGGAGCCTGCCCAGGACAACTCACCTGCACCGGCTGCGGCGCCCAGAGTGGCGGCTGCAGCTGCAGAGGCGGCCACCAACCCGCAGAACGATCTGCCGACGCCCACCGATGCACAGAAGGAGGCTGGCAACTACAAGAAAGGCCACGTCCGCATCAACGGACACGACATCAGCATCGAGAACCCTGCTGGCAGCCAGCGCGATCCGCGTTGGCCAGCGCTGAAGAACCACTACGGTTACTTCAAGGGCACGGTCGGCAAGGACAAAGACCATGTCGACGTCTTCATGACCGATCGCTCGGAGGATCCAGCGCTGCCAGTGTTCGTGGTTGATCAGGTCAACAAGGATGGTTCCTTCGACGAGCACAAGGTGATCATGGGCACCGCCAACGAGCAGGAGGCGCGTGACACCTACCTTGCCAACTATTCGAAGGGCTGGACTGGCCTCGGTGGGATAAAGGAGATGTCCCAGGAACAGTTCAAGGCGTGGGTGCGAGATCCGAAGAAGACCACGCGTCGCGTCACCAGGCCACAAGCGGCCCCGGCGGCGAGCGGCACCGGCCCGAGCGAAGTCGCACAGTCGGTGGCGCAAACGGCCGAAAATGTGGTTGAAAACGACCAGGCCGTGAGCAAAAAGGCGCAAAGCGTGAGCAGTGCGGGCGAAACCGAAAGCGTCACGCCGCAACCGATCTACACGCCCAAGGTCCGCCGCATCGCTGGATCACCCCACTACGACCGCGGTGATGCGGGAACACTGGGCGCGTACTTCACACCGGGCCGTATCGTGAATGGATACGCCAACACCCGGGACCGCGTTCTGGCATTCGAGCCGCCACGCGAGGGTGGCAACTGGTCCGTGCAGGTCCAAGGCGTTGACGCCGCGGGCAATCCGCTGCCAGGCGAGGGGCCGCGCTGGCACAACACCCTCCCGAGTCCCCGCGACCTCGAGCGGGTCCTCGGCAAGCCGGTACCGAAGCCGCGGAAGGCGGCAACGGCAGCTGCAGCTGCCGCGCCAGCTGCCAAGGGTGCGGCGAAGACCGACGCCGGGACGGTGAAACAGCCGTCTCAGGAGACTGTCTCGGGCCCCATCGAAGACCTGGGCGAGAAACTGGGCGGCGCGCGAAAGGACTTGGCCAAGCCAACTGGTGCTCGCGCGCAGCGCCGGGCAGATCCGGAAGCGGGCCCTGCCTGGTCGAAGAAGTACCTGGCTATGGAGGACGCGCGCAACCCCGGGACCTGGCGTCTGTTCAAGTCGAAGAAGGGTACCTTCGGCAATCCGCTGGCCAGCAGGCAGACCTATGCCAGTCAGGCCGAGGCCGAAGCGGCAATCCCAATGGTCGAGCTGGCTCGCAATCACCGCGCCGTAGAGCGCGAGCCTGGTAGCTGGGCGATCGCGCGGGACGTCACCGACCGCAAGCGCGTGTACCTCAAGGACGGCTTCGACACCCGCGCTGCCGCGCTGCAGTACATGGCCGAAAACGCGCCAGCACTGATCGATACCAAGACCACCGTGGGCGAGGACGCACTGCCGCGGCCGGACAAGGTCATGCGCGTCGGTGAGGCCCGGCGCGATGGCGATGTCCAGGGCCAGCAGTTCATGGACACCTTCGGCTTCCGAGGCGTTGAGTTCGGAAAGTGGAACAACCAGGACGAACGCCAGGAGGTGATGAATCATGCCTTCGATGCGCTGGTCGACCTGTCCGAACTGCTGAACCTGCCTCCGCGGGCGATGAGCCTGGACGGCCAGATCGGCCTGGCCTTCGGTGCACGTGGCCACGGCCTCAGCGGCGCTCGGGCGCACTACGAGCGCGACTACGCGGTGATCAACCTGACCAAGCTCAAGGGTGCCGGGTCGCTGGCCCACGAGTGGATGCACGCGCTGGACCACTACCTCGGCCGGCAGGATGGCCGGGGATCAGATCAGATCACCAACAGTCGCGGCGACAAGGTCATGAAGGCGTCGGGCGTTGATGACTACCTGAGCAATGCAAGCCGCTTCCGGGGGAACGTCCGTCCGGAGCTGCGCGCGGCATTCCAGGAGCTGATGGACACCATGCGAACCCGTGCCGAGCAGTATGTCGAGGACACGGCGCGCGCTGAATCCTTCCTGGGCAAGGCCCGTGACCAGGTGCAGAAGCAACTGGGCGATTTGCGCGCTCACATCGAGAAGGAGCGGGCGTGGGGATCGCGGAAGCGACCGGCAACACAGCAGGAGCTGGCGACTTTCGACGCTGCAGCAGATAGGTTGCTCAACGGTGAGGCGTTCAGCACCGACGCGAAGCCGACCAAGGGCGGCGGGGTACGGTTCACCAACGAAGAGCTGGACACCCTCGATGGCGTCCTGAAGGCGGTTACCAACCGCACCGGCTTCAACTCCGAGCGCACCGGCTCGCTCGATCGATTACGCGATGCGATGGGCACGTACCAGCGTCGGGTGGAACTGTGGCAGTCGGCAGACGCCGGCGCGGCAAAGACCAAGAACGTGCCGACCTCGTTCATGACCGAGGCCCGAAAGCTGGACGATGGCCGCGTGGGCAACTACTGGACCACGCCGCACGAGCTCCTGGCACGTGCGTTCAGTTCCTACGTTGAGGACCGCCTGCAGGGCGCCGGCCGGGCCAGCGCCTTCATGTCCTTCGGATCGGATCCGCGTTTTGCGGTGCCGGTCGGTACCGAGTTCGCGCGGCCGTTCCCCGGCGGTGCCGAGCGCCAAGCCATGAACGCAGCGTTCGATCGTTTCTTCGCAGAGGTCAAGCACGAAGAGAGCCCGACAGGCAGTGTCCGTCTCTTCTCCCGCCGTGGGTGGGACGCCGACTTCCCCGATGTCGTCACAGCCCATCGCCCCGGGCGCCTGAGCGCGCATGCCGACTACGCGGCAGCCAAGGCTGGTGACGACACCGCGGCGCTGCGCGTGGCGCGCGACGTCATCACCCCGGTGTTTGTCGAGGACGTGCGTGCTGCGCTGCCGGAGGGCAGCAAGCCCCTGGTGGTGGCTGTGCAGTCCCAGGAAGCGACGGGCAACAACCGCATCCCGCGGATGGCCGCCGAGGTGCTGGCCCAGCGGCTGGGACTGCAGGTGTCCGAGGACATCGTCCAGGCCGCGAAGGTCAACCGCAGCGGCGGGGATGCACTGCATCGGCTGGCCAACCAGCCCCCGTTCACCGGCAAGGTCGAGAAGGGCCGCGACTACGTCCTGATCGATGACACGCTGACCCAGGGAGGCACCCTGGCCCAGCTGAAGACCCACATCGAGGACAACGGCGGCAAGGTGGTGCTGGCCACCGCTTTGACCGGCAAGGACTATTCGCGGAAAATCGCCCTCAACTCCCAAAGCCTGGCCGATGTCCGTGAACGTTTCGGATCAATCGAACCCTGGTGGCGCGACCAGTTCGGCTACGGCTTCGAAGGCCTCACCGAGTCCGAAGCGCGCACCATCCTCACCCTCGACAAGGGACGTCTCGATGCTGACGCCCTCCGAGATCGAGTCGCTGCAGGCCGAGTACCGGGCCTCCGGCCAGTGGGCGAAGGAGCAGCTGGCGAAGGATCCGGAGCTGAAGCACCTGGGCCCGGCGGGCGGGTAAACCGGTCCGCAGCTCCGGCCGCCAGCGGCGGCCTGGACTTCGACCGCGCGCTGCAGCTCAAAACCGACCTGACCCAACATTGGGGCGAGAACGCGCCCAGCGTGGTCGTGGTGCGCTCGGCCGAGGACTTCCCGGCCAGCGCCAAGGTCGATCCGGGCTATCGCCGCGCCGAGGGTGTGTACGACGGGCGCCCCACGGTCTGGATCAACGCCGGCAACATCGCCACCGAGCAGCGCTTCGCGCAGGTGCTGGCGCACGAGGCAATCGGGCACTACGGCGTTGAGTCCGTGGTGGGCGCCAAGGACTGGACCCAGATCGTGGATGCGATCGACAAGCTGGCAGCGGACGGATCCGGCACCGCCGCACTGAAGTCGGTGCTGGCCGACGTGACCAGGCGCTACGGCACTGTCGATCGCGAGACCTTCGCCAAGGAAGCGATCGCCGTCATGGCCGAACGCGGGATCCGCAACAGCTTCACCAGCCGCGTCGCCGCCGCAGTCCGCCGCTTCCTGCGGCGCGTCATGCCGTCGCTGAAGTGGTCCGAGGCTGAGGTTCGGGACCTGTTGAGCCAGGCCGACGGCTTCCTGCGTGCCGGCATGTCGGCGCAGGCACAGCGGGAAATGGTGCGGTCGTACTCGTTCGCACAGCCGCAGATCGACGGCCGCGGCGAGGCCTTCCTCGAGCAGAACGGTGGCCGATTTCTCCGCCGCAACGATCAGTGGTACCTCGCCGACGAGCGCGGCCGACCGGCTGACTTCCTGACCCTTGGTGCCGCGCGCGCTGAGGCGGAGCGCACCGGTGGCCAGGTTCTGGCCGATCCGGTTGAGAGTGGGCCGCGCACCTGGAGCGTAGTGCTGCCCAACGGTGCCGAGGTTACGCGGGCGGCCCGCGGCCGCCTCTTCAGCATGCCGCCGACAGACGCGCTCGAGGACATCGATGCGATCCAGAGGGGAATTCAAGGCGAAGGCGTGCTGGCGCGCGCCCGGCAGAAGCTGGAAGACCTCAGCCTGAGCAAGGTGAAAGACTCGTTGCGGTCCACCTGGCTCGGTGCGCTGGCCACCCGGCACCTAACCGAGCTGGGGCGTGACTACTTTCCGACCATCGATCGCTATTCGGACTACCTGGCCGAGATGCAGGCCGATCGGAACAAGCTACAGGCGGAGGCGGACACGATCGCAGAGGCGGCGCGCCAGTGGGCCAGCAAGAACAAGGCGGAAAGCCGGCGCCTCTTCGATCTGATGCACCAGGCCACCATGGACGGCGTAGATCCGTCCCGCGAGTACCAGCCCCTGCAGTTCCGGATGCCCGGCGAGAAGGGGCTGCAGGTGGTCAACCGCAAGAACGTGCTGCATGCCATCAAGGTGAAGCAGCAGCAGATGCGGGAGCGCAGCGGCGACTCCAAGACCAACATCATGAATGAGATCAAGGCACTGAAGGCCATGCTGAAGGCAGAGCCGCGGCGGCGCCGACAGTACGCTCCGTTGGTTGAGCAGTGGTCACAGCTGTCGCCTGAAGCGCAGAGGCTCTACAGCCAGTTCCGTGATGCCTATCGATCCAGGTCCGACGCGGTGGAAGAGGCCTTGGTCCAGCGTATTGAGGACCTAAAGGGCGGTGATTTGGTGGGCGGCCAGGTCATAAGCGACAGCAGCCGTCGGATGCTGGTGCACAAGATCCGTGAGCAATTCGAATCTGCGCGGCTGCAGGGCGTCTACTTTCCCCTGCAGCGCTTCGGCAAATTCTTCGTTGCAGCGGAGAAGGACGGCACCAACACCTTCCTGATGTTCGAATCGCAGAACGAGCTGGATCGGGCTGTAAAGGATCTGGAGCGCAGAGAGTGGGCTATTACGGCCCGCGGCATGAAGATGGAGGGCAAGGCGACGGACGCACCGAGCGGTACCTTTGTTGCCGATGTGATCGACCAACTACGGACGGCGCATGTGTCCGACGCGGTCCAGGACCAGGTGTACCAGCTGTATCTGCAGACCATGCCGGAGCTGTCGATGCGCAAGCACCAGATCCACCGCAAGTCGGTGCCTGGATTCGACCCTGATGCCGTGCGCGCGTTCGCCTTCAACATGCAGCACGGGTCGCACCAGCTCGCCCGACTGCGATACGCGCACAAGCTGCAGGGTGTTCTGACCGACCTGAAGGACGCACAGAAGAAGATTCAGGCATCCCCCAGCGTCGACACGCGAAAGATCGTGGCCGGCGACGCTCTCCTGGAAGAGCTGGGGAAGCGGCACGAATGGATCATGAACCCGACCGACTCGGCGCTGACCAACCTGATCTCGTCCTTCGGCTTCACCTACTACCTGGGTGCCACGCCGGCGGCGGCGCTGGTCAACGTGACCCAGACCGCCCTGGTCAGCTACCCCTACCTGGCCGCACGACACGGCGGGATCAAGGCCATGAACTACCTGCTGGCCGCCAGCCGCGACGCCGTGCGCACTGTGGGCAACATCCAGAAGACCCTGACCGACCCCGACGAGCTCCGCGCCTACCAGGCGCTTGAAGCCTCCGGTGCCATCGAGAAGACGCAGGCCCACAACCTTGCCGGCATCGCCGAGGGCGGCCTGACGGGGTACAACCCGGCCTGGAGCAAGGCCATGGAGATCATCGGCTGGGGCTTCCACAAGACCGAGGTGGTCAACCGCGAGGCAACCGGCATGGCCGCCTACCGCCTGGCGCGCGCGGATGGCAAGTCGTTCGACGAGGCGGTGAAGTTTGCCCGCGACGCGATCTTCGACACGCACTTCGACTACAGCAACGCCAACCGCGCCCGCTTCATGCAGAGCGGCACCGCCAAGGTGCTGCTGATGTTCCGGCAGTACAGCCTGAACATGACCTGGGCGCTCGGGCGGATGGTGTGGCAGGCCACCAAGGGCCAGGACCCCGAAGTGCGCCAGGTGGCACGTCGCAACTTGACCGGCCTGCTGGGCATGAGCGCACTGTTCTCCGGCGCCATGGGCCTGCCGATGATGGGCATGATCATGGGGGCGCTCAATGGTATCCAGGCCACCTTCGGGGATGACGACGAACCGTGGGATGCAGAGACCGAGCTGCGGGCTTTCCTCACCGGCATGCTGGGGCAGGGCGGCGCGGATCTACTGCTGCACGGGCCGGCCGACAAGCTGACCGGCGCGAACATTTCCGGCCGAGTTGGACTGGACAGCCTGTGGATCCGCGACGCCGATCGCGAGCTCGACGGCCGCGGCATGTTCAACAACCTGCTCGAGCAGGCCGCGGGGCCGATGGGCGGCGTCCTGAAGAACGTGCTGGTCGGCAAGCAGCAGGTGGATGAGGGTCACATCATGCGCGGCGTCGAGACCATGCTGCCCAAGGGGCTCAAGGACATGATCAAGGCTGGCCGTTACGCCACCCAGGGCGTGAACACCCTGCGCGGCGATCCGGTCGTCGAGGATCTGTCGCCCTGGGAGATCCTGCTGCAGGCGAACGGCTTCGCTCCGGAGAAGGTGTCCAGGCAGTACGAGACCACCCGCGCGCTGAAGAACTACGAGCAGCACATCCTCGACCGCCGCAAGTCGCTCGTGAACGCCTTCGCCATGGCCCTGCGCAACGGCGATGCCAGCGACCGGGCTTCGGTGCTCAGCAAGATCGGCGCATTCAACAAGGCCAACCCGGAGCTGGCGATCACCTCGAGCGGTCTGCAGCAGTCCATCAAGAACCGGGCACGCTACAGCGCCAGGGCCGAGGCCGGCATCATCCTCAACCCGAAGTTGGCCGCTCGCCTGAACAAAGCCGTCACGGAGTAGCTGCTGCAACGTTCTGACCCGATCGGATCTGCTTGGGTGAAAGCAGTGTGAAGACGCCGGCGATGGTGCCGGCTCTACCGATACAGGGGTCAGTAACCGATGGACAAGAAGGACTTTCAGGCGGTGGCCATTGGAGAAGGAAAGCAGGAGAACGCCCAGCCCATGGACAGTGGTGCTGGTTTTCTTTCCCCTGCAACAGGCTTGGACGTGGGGCCCAAGGCATCCAGGGGGCGGCACTCCCGCCGCCAGATGCTGGAGAAGGGCATGGAAGATGAGCGCTATAAGGCTCAGGTAGTCTCGATGGAGGCCTTCAAGGCAGGCCGGGTAGGGCAGGTCCCCCCGGAGGTGCTCCAGATGTATGACGAGCTGACCCGCGACCAGCATGCGCTGGTGCGGACCTCGACCGTGCTTCTGGCCGCTCTGCGTAGACGATTGGGCCTGCCGGACCTGTAAGGTCCACGGGGCCGCCGCGGCGGCCCCTTTCAGCGGCCTGGGACTCTCACAGCGCGATAAGGCCGGCGTGCTGTAATCCGCCCATGTGCTATTCCGCCCAGATCACCGCCGCATACCAGAAGCTGGTCCGCATGACCGGTGCCACCGTGTCGCTGCAGGAGTTCGCGGCGCTCTACGCCCACGACCCGGGCAAGAAGCGGCCCAAGACCCCGAAGGCGATGGATGATGCGTTCCGGGCCGGCACCAGCGCGGCAGAGCGAGCGGTGTGGGCAGAGATCCAGCAGTGGAACCAGGCCGAGGCCGCCATTCTGGAGCAGGAGCTTTTCGCCAACCGGAAGCGCCTGGCCGATGCGGAGCGATCGCTGCAGGCCAAGGAGACGAAGAAGGCCCGAGAAGACGTGCGGATCGCCGGCAACAAGATCGAGCGCGCCATGGGCAAGCTGGCCGACCTCAAGCGCGCCGACGGCAAGGACCGGGACAGCCGGATCTTCCCCGGGGTCTACGCCCCGGTGATCGTCTCTGAGGGCGGCAAGCTTACGATCAAGCCGATGCGCTATCAGTGCCGACTGGCCGGGAAGCCGGCCAACTACGACCAGCGTTTCCCCGGCACCTACAACGCCCGCCGCGACAGCCTGGAGAAGTTCTGGGCGCCGGCCTTCGGTCACACTCATGGCCTGATGGTGGTCGACACCTTCTACGAGAATGTGGAGGGGCCGGACGGCAAGAACCAGGTGGTGCAGTTCACCCCGCGCACGCGCGAGCCAATGCTGGTGGCCTGCCTGTGGTCGCACTGGGTGGACCCGGCCGGCAAGGAACCGGATCTACTGTCGTTCGCGGCCATCACCGACGACCCGGAACCCGAGGTGGCCGCCGCCGGCCACGACCGGACGATCATCAACATCAAAGCTGAGCACGTCGACGCTTGGTTGAACCCGGATCCCGCCGACCTGGCCGAGCTCTATCGGATCTTCGACGACAAGCGGCATCCCTTCTACGAGCACCGATTGGCAGCGTAGGGCGGCTGGACGACGCGTGGCAATAAAGTGCTCACAATCGCAGGCGCTGCGACCGCCATTCGTATCCTTCCGTCCATGTCACTTCCCGAATCCTTCTACTGGACAACAAGCTCCGCCGGCAAGGCGGACGAACCCCTGACCGTGATCGCGTGCGAGGGCGTGTGGTTGGTGAGCATGTCCCAGCGTGTAGACGACAACACGTGGATTGCGTCGCTGGATCGCCATCGGCATGGGCCCGGAGGGCCTTTCCGCAGATGCAGCAGTTACGAGCAAGGTCGTGCCGGCGCCGAGATGTGGGTGACCAGGCACGAGGCGAGGCTGCGGCAGGATGTGGCTGAGATCTCTCGCTGGAGGGAAGCCGTAAGAGCGAACCGACTGGCCAAGGAGACCCTCAAGCGACCATTTGCCTGGATGGAGTAGGGGCCTGCTCGCCGTCCCTCGGCTGCTTTGGCGATTTGCTCAAACCGCCGATTTGATCAAATCGTCAAATCGTTCAGGCAAACTTGTGACAGGACCCAGGGGAACTGAAGATGCTGGAAGCTCTTTTCCTGGCGACCGCCAAGGCGGCGCCGGCATCTACTGCAGCGGCGAGTGCTGGCTACGACTGGAAGTGGCTGGTGCCGGTAGCTACGCTGATTCTGGGCTTCGGTTTGAAATGGCTCCAGGACCACATCACCGAGAAGGACCGCAGACGGCACGCAGAAATCCTGCGCCGGGAGCAGCGTTACGACGCCCTGCGCATGCGCAGGTTGGATGCGGAGCGCGAGAACTTGCTAGCGCTCCAGCCAATGGTGATCGCCTTCATGCGGGCCGCCACCGATGCGTACAAGCTGAAGGTGAAGTCCTTCGGGGAAGGCAGTGGCGCCGCACAGTACCTGCCGGAAGGCGCGCAGGCACGTGAGGACAGGCATCTGGCATTGGCCAAGGTTGAGGACGAATTGCGCGAATCCTCCGCAGCTATCATCCCTTTGCACGCCCGAATACATTCCGAGGAAGTGCGAGCGGCGCTCAACCATCTCGTCGACATCGTCTGGGAGGCCATGGGCGCCAAGTCAAGCCTGCGGATGACGAGGATCTGGGGCCAGGTGGATCAACCACATAACGAACTGCATACGGTCATGGGTCGGGTCATCAAGCACCTTGAGGACGAGAACCAGCAGCTTGGGGATCCGCCGGCGCGTTGAGGGTGGCAACGGTCAACATCAAATGTTGACCAAGAAGTTGACCAAACGCTGCCAATCGATGCCCATTTCAGCCCATGTGGCAGGCATGAACGAAAAAGCCCATCAAGCTAAAGCATTGATGGGCTTCGTTATTCTGGTGTCTGCGAAACCGGCGCCGATGGCGTCACGGGGACAATGCACCCCCGGTTTCTTCAAGTATTGCAAGGCTTTCAGGCCCTTGGTTGACCAAGGGTTGACCAAAAGCCCGCCTAACGATGGGAATGATACGGCAATCTTCCTGAACAGTCACGCGCGCGCCGACCTGGCGCCGAGGCCGTTCAGTCGCTGGCAGCGTCCAGCACCAGGCTACTGGGCCTGCCGGACCTTTGAGCCCCTCAGAGCTGCCCGGCGGCCTATCCGCAGAAGCCGGCTACCTTCAGGCATGACCTCTCGGGTGGCACATGGCGCCTTCGTAAATGCGATTGACAATCAATCGCATTGGGGTTAAAAAATACATGGGCAGGTATGGATTTGCCTCAACTCGAGATCGACTATGCATCTGAAACGGAAAGGCTCCCTCGTAGTTCTTTTAAGCTTAGTTGCGCTGTGGTTCTTCGCAGCGGCAACGGTCGCCCTGGGGAATTTGTTCTGGATTTCCATAGCTATTTCGTTACTTACCACCACGTTAGCCGCTTTCGCCTTCAATGACGTGTCTCGCCCAATCAGGGCCCTCTCGATAGCGGTTTTTGTCGTGGTGCTGCTTGGGGTGGGTTGGCTCCTATTCGGAAACTAAGGAAGGTTTTAAATGCTCAAGAAAGCGATATTCGCTTCAGTTATTTTCTTCGCGTCTACTGGCGCTGCAAGCGCTCAGGCTGTTGCCGCTGCCCAGTGCGAAGGGTGTAGTGATCAGCAGATGCAGGAAGCAGCGAGGGGGGAAATTGACTTCGGACCCGTTTCTGTCTTCAGCCTGTCAACTGGCGACATCAGAAGCTACCTGATCATGCCCAATCTGAAGATGTCGGAAATTGCGACACCTGCGGACCTCGCTGAGTATTACGCTCAGCTGGTTTACCTTTACCAAAGCAACGGGAATTCGCTTGAATTCCGGGTGACGGTCAACCAGCTTTTTGGCGCAGGGCAAATTTCAGCGAGGTCAGCCAGAGTCGCCGCAGCCGCTGCTACCGAGTATCCGCAAAGCGCTTATGAAGCTCTCGCCGATTCTTCGAAGATGAACAGTATCCATGAAATGATGCGTTGGAAATATCCATCGCTCATTGCCGGGGCCAACAGCGTCTATCGAGTATTCAATCCCGTCGCGTGGCTGAACCCGCAGTCTGCGCAGGTCACCGTTCGGTTGGAGTTCCCAGACCAGTCGTCAATGATGATCACGTACAACTACGGCACCAAACTCTGGGAAAAGATGCCGAATACCGCTCGTGACGCGCATAACAATTCAATTCCCGAAGACACGTCTGCATTTGCTGGTGGTGGTGTGAGGGAGTACAACTTTAATGGCGCACCGTCCAGCGATCTTGTAAATTTCCTGTATTGGGCAGACCGGCACGGTATTCATGTGTCCGGTGCTACGCGTAGGGACAGGCTGGCGTGCAGCATCGTCGTCGGCGGCACCACGCGCTGCGTCTCGTTCTGAGTTCTTCGGCTTAATGGAAAGTTGAATAAGTGCCCCGCAGCTTGGACTTGGTTTGCGGGGCACCTCGCTGGGCCTGTTGTTCATCGACCTGTTCTACCTGCCGCCCGCACAGCGCGGCAACGGTCTGGGGTCGCAGATGCTTGCCGCCGACGAAGAGGAGGCGCGCAGGCGCGGCTGCCGTTCCGCCGTGCTCTACACCATCAGCTTCCAGGCGCCAGACTTCTACGTGAAGCATGGCTGGACCGTGTTCGGCCAGGTGCCTTGCGATCCGCCGGGCACCAGCCGGGTCTTCCTCAGCAAGGATCTGTCTGTCGCCTGAGCGGCAGGGGCCCAACCGTTACCACGTCAATCCGCAACATGTTGTAGAGCCACCGTCATAGCGGATTGCTAACGTCGTTGGCACGAATTTGCGACACACTGGCCACGACCATTCGAGCCATCACAGAGACGGAGACGGCCGGTGACCGAAGCAATGCAACAGCGCAGCCTGCGTCAGCTGGTTGGCCCGGTAGGGGCCGATTATCAGCGGCGGGCACTGCCGCCCGGCTGGGTCTGGGCGGTGCTGGCGGTGTTGCTGGCTGGAACGTGGGCAACCGAGCTCCCGGCCACGGCTGCAGCTGCGCTGATCGCCAGTGCGGTGGTGGTGCACTGGCCGCGGCGTGGCCGCTTCCACTGGCTGGGTTGGCGGCTGCCGGCGCTGGCGGTGCTCGCCGCGCTGCTGTGGGGCCCGGATGTGCTGTCACAGTGGTTCGAGCACGGCCTGGCCCTGACCCTGATGTCGCTGGCCAGCCTCAGCATCGGCGTGCACGTGTGGCAGTCGCGGCAGTTGGCCCGGCAGCTGCAGGCCTCTGCCGATGCGCTGGATGATGCCCAGCTGCTTGCCCTGCTGCCGGTCGACGCCGCCCGGTTGGCGCAACAGTGGCGGGCCGGCGACGATCGTCATACTCCGGAGCTGTCGGTGGTGATGCACCTGGCGGTGATGCACGCGGCGCTGTCACCACGCCTGCGCGGGCAGGGCCTGCTGGCGGGTTGATCAGCGTCTTGTAGAGCCGGGCCTGCGCTCGGCTGCTTCTTTGCCGAAGCCGAGCATGGCTCGGCTCCTCACGAAATCGGGCCGGCGTCCTTATGCGTCGCGGTTGCCGCGACGCATCACCCGCTGCTTCTCGATCGCCCAGTCACGATCCTTGGCGGCATCGCGCTTGTCGTGGGTCTGCTTGCCCTTGGCCAGCGCCACTTCCAGCTTGATCTTGTTCTTGCTCCAGTACATCGCGGTGGGCACGATCGTGTAGCCATCGCGCTCCACCTTGCCGACCAGCTTGTCGATCTCGCTCCGGTGCAGCAGCAGCTTGCGCTCGCGCCGGTCGTTGGCCACCACGTGGGTGGACGCCTGGATCAGCGGGGTGATCTGCGCGCCGATCAGGAAGATCTCGCCATCCTTCACGTAGGCGTAGGCGTCGACGATGTTGCCGCGGCCTGCGCGGATCGACTTCACTTCCCAGCCCTGCAGGGCCAGGCCGGCTTCGAAGCGGTCTTCGATGTGGTACTCGTGACGGGCACGCTTGTTCAACGCGATGGTCTTGTTGGCCGTCGCGCTCTTTGCTTTATCCTTGCCGGTGTTCTTGCTCATTTCCGTATTGTCTCCGATTCGGGCCCGCCCGGTCGATTGCCGAAGCGTCCTGTATTCATGCCTACTATCCGCCGCAGTGCCCTGGTCGAACATTCGGCCGCGCGCATGTTCGATCTGGTCAACGATGTCCAGGCCTATCCGCGCCGTTTCCGCTGGTGCTCCGACGCCCGCATCCTCGAGCAGGGCGAAGACCGGCTGGTCGCTCGCCTGGACCTGGGCCTGGGTTCGTTCAGCACCTGGTTCCAGACCGAAAACACCCTGCAACGTCCGCACAGCATCGATATGCAGCTGCGCGAGGGGCCGTTCAAGCAGCTGCACGGCCGCTGGGAATTCCATGCCCTGGCTGAAGATGCCTGCAAGGTCACCCTCACCCTGGACTTCGAGCCGAGCTCACGCCTGCTGGGCCCCGCGCTGGCGATCGGCTTCCAGGGGTTGGCCGATCGCATGGTCAACGATTTCGTCCGCGTCGCCGACGAGGACTGAACGATGATCGAGGTCGAGGTCGTGCTGGCCTGGCCACAACAGGTGCTGTCGCGCCGGCTGCAGCTGGAGGAAGGGGCGACCGTGGCTGATGCGGTGGCAGCGGCCGGGCTCGAAGGCAGTGCCGACTGTCCGGCGGCTGCAGTGCATGGCGTACTGGCGCGGCCGCAGCAGCTGCTGCTGGATGGCGATCGTGTCGAGCTGCTGCGTGTCCTGCAGGCCGACCCGAAGGACAACCGCCGGCGACGCGCGCGCGGCGGTTGATCCTCAACACCCGTCCCGAAGGACGGGCAGGGTGGCTCAGCGGCCGCCCTTCTTCTTCTTGTCCTTCGGCAGATTGCGGCCGAACTGGCGCACGGTCTGCTGGGCAAGGGCCTTGTCGTTGGCCGGGAAGTAATCGCCATCCCAACGGGTGACCACGTCATTTTCGAAGTACACGACGAAATTCTTCACGTCGGTACGGCCCAGGCGGTTCACGCGCTCGGTCGAGGTGTAGTCCCAACGCTGGGCGTGGAACGGATCCGGCACCGACGGGGTGCCCAGCAGGGCAGTGACCTGCTGCTTGCTTTGCCCGACCTGCAGTTTGGCAACGGCATCTTCCCGGATCAGGTTGCCCTGGTAGATGGGTTGCTTGTAGATGATGCCGCACCCGGTGGTGGACAAGGCGACGGCGGCGACCAACAGGAGATTGCGCATCGGGACTGGCGGTTGGGGAAATCAATCCGATGATACACTCCCGGCGTGCCACCGCGACCCAATCCGAGGCAGCTGGCGCTAAATCGCCAATGAACGGAGACCTATGGAAACCCACGACCTGCGTAAAGTCGGCCTGAAGGTGACCCATCCGCGGATGCGGATCCTGGCGCTGCTCGAGCAGCGCAATGCCCAGCACCACATGACCGCCGAAGACATCTACCGCCAGCTGCTGGAGCATGGCGACGAGATCGGCCTGGCCACGGTGTACCGGGTGCTGACCCAGTTCGAGGCTGCCGGCCTCGTGCTCAAGCACAATTTCGAAGGCGGCCAGGCCGTCTACGAACTCGACCGCGGCGGCCACCACGACCATATGGTCGACGTGGACAGCGGCAAGATCATCGAGTTCGAAAGCACCGAGATCGAAGAGCTGCAGCGCAAGATCGCCGCCGATCACGGCTACGAGCTGGAAGAGCACTCGCTGGTGCTGTACGTGCGCAAGAAGCGCAAGTAAGCCCCGCAGCCAGCTGATTGCGACGAAACCCCGGGCATGCCCGGGGTTTTGCTTATGTGGGCTCAGCGCCGCAGTAGATCCACGCCACGCGTGGATGGCCCCATCAGGACCTCCAGATCCACCGCCTCGGCCATCGCCCGGTTCCCCGCATCGCCCGGGTGCAGGTGGTCGCCGGAGTCGTAGGCAGCCGCCATCCGTGAAGGATCGGCCGGATCGCGCAGAGCGGCGTCGAGGTCGATCACCGCATCGAACGGACTATCCGTGCGCAGCCAGGCATTGAGCTGCCGGCGCTGGGCATCCTTGCCAGGGGCGTAGTAGTCGTCCAGCGGGGTGCCGGGCAGGGCACCGGCAAACGGCGTCAGGGTCGCGCCGAGGATACGCAGGCCGCGGGCATGGGCGCGTTCGGCCAGGACGCGGTAGCCGGCCTGCAGCTCGGCCAGGGTCGGCCGCGTCTCGCCGCGGGCGAAGGCCGTACCTGGCCAACTTATGTCGTTGATGCCGATCAGCACGATCACACTGGCGACGCCGGGCTGGTCGAGCACGTCACGCTGGAAGCGCTCCAGCGCCGATTGGCCCATACCATCGCGCAGCAACCTGCCTCCGGAAATGCCGGCATTGACCGCCGCTACGCCCTCCGGCGCCAGCCGCGCGGCGAGGTGATCGGTCCAGCGCTGGTCCTGGTCAAGGCTGGCGGTGGCGCCATCGGTGATCGAATCGCCGATCACCACCACACTGCGCGCGCTGGTCGCCGCCTCCACGTCGATACCCGACAACAGCAGGCGGGCCGTGGTGCTGTTGGCGCCATGCAATGCAGGCAGCCGATGCTGGTCACCCGGCGCAATCCAGCTGGTCTGCCGCCCGTCCCAATGGAAGGTCTGCAGCGGCGTGGGGTCGGGAAGATAGACGCTGACCTGCAAGGCCTGCCGATCAGCCGTGGGAAGGGGGAGCGGATCGCTCAGGCGGTCCTGCCCCGGCGCAATCACGACCCCGGGCTGGCCGTCGAAGCGCAGCGGCTGCGGCGTGTCACCCGTATGTGCAGCCACGCTGGCAGCGCCGATCCGCAACGGTTGGGTGCCATAGGCATTGCTCAGCCGGACCCGCAGGCGCGCCCCGCCCAGGCTGATGCGAGCGCTCTGCCGGAAGGTCTGGTCCTGCAGTTGGCCAGGGATGAGGGTAGGGAACAGGAAATCAGCGCTCCATACCGGCTGCGGGCTGGCTTGCCAGCTGGCGACCCAGTGCGGCGCGGGTGACGCGGGTGACGCGGCGGCGGCGGCGCCGGACAGGGCAAGCAGGGCGGTGGCGGTCAGTTGGCTCAGACGATTCATCGGAATGACCCGGTGGGAGGGACGGCCATGGTGCGTCCGCGTTCACCTGTGAACTAGACTGCGCATGGATAATCATCTGTGAATCAAATTCATTGCCATGGCACGTACCGACATCAACCGATCCGGCGAACTGGAAGTGTTCGTGCGGGTCATCGAGACCGGCGGCTTTTCCGCTGCCGCCCGCAGCCTGGAGATGACGCCGTCGGCGGTCAGCAAGCTGGTTGCGCGCCTGGAGCAACGGCTGGGTACGCGCCTGCTGCAGCGTTCTACCCGCCAGCTGCAGCTGACCCCGGAGGGCTGTGCGTTCTATGAGCGTGGCCTGCGCGTGCTGGCTGATCTGGAAGAGGCCGAACGCTGCGCCAGCGCCCACGCCGAGCCGCGCGGGCGGCTGCGGGTGAATGCCAACGTGCCGTTCGGCCAGCACTTCCTGCTGCCGCTGCTGCCGGAATTCCTGCAGCGGCACCCGCAGGTGGGGGTGGACCTGACCCTGACCGACGAGGTGATCGATCTGCTGGAGCAGCGCACCGACGTGGCGGTGCGGGCCGGCCCGTTGAAGAGTTCCAGCCTGGTCGCACGCCGGCTGGGGGCGACGCGGATGATGATCGTGGCGGCACCGGCCTATGCGGCACGACATGGATTGCCGGGCAATGTCGACGCGCTGCTGGCGCACAACCGGCTGGATATCGGCCACGCACGGTCGGTGCAGGGCTGGCCGCTGTTGCAGGATGGCCAGCAGCAGCGGGTACTGCCCAGCGGAAATGCGCGCGCCAGCAATGGCGATGCGCTGCGTCAGCTGGTGCTGGGCGGGCTGGGCATGGCCCGGCTGGCGGCGTTCCAGGTGCAGGCCGACCTCGCGGCAGGGCGGTTGTTGCCGGTACTGGAGGACGCCAACCCGGGCGACCTGGAAGAGGTGCACGCCGTGTTCCTGGGGCAGGGCGGCTACCTGCCGCTGCGGGTGCGTGCGTTCCTCGATTTCCTGGTGGAAACGGTGGATCTGGCGCGACCGCTGGGGTGACATGCGCCGCGCTGCCGCGCGGAAGCCGAGCATGGGCTCGGCTCTACACGTCGGTTCCGTTCGAGATTCCTGTAGAGCCGAGCCCACGCTCGGCGCCACCAGCCTCAGGCCTGCAACAGCTTGCGCGCGGCGGCGCGGGCTTCCTTGCTCACTTCCACGCCACCCAGCATGCGCGCCAGCTCTTCCTCGCGCGCCTTGGTGTCCAGCTTCTCCACCGAGCTCTGGGTCATGCCTTCCACCGGTGCCTTGCTGACCCGGTAGTGCGCGTGGCCCTTGGAGGCAACCTGCGGCAGGTGGGTCACGCACAGCACCTGACGCTTTTCGCCGAGGGCGCGCAGCTTCTGGCCGACGATGTCAGCCACTGCGCCACCGATGCCGGAATCGACTTCGTCGAACACCATGGTCGGTACCGCGTCCAGGTCGAGCGCGGCCACCTCGATGGCCAGCGAAATGCGTGACAGCTCGCCGCCGGAAGCGACCTTGCGCAGCGCACGCGGCGGCTGGCCGGCATTGGCCGCGACCAGGAATTCGACGCGCTCGGCACCCTGTGGGTCCGGCTTGCCGTTGTCCTGCGGCTCCAGCTCGATCAGGAACTGGCCGCCGCCCATGCCCAGCTCGGCGATGATGCCGGTGGTGGTGGCCGACAGCTCGGCAGCAGCGGTGCGGCGGCTGGTGGTCAGCACCGCGGCCTCGACACGCCAGGCCGCTGCGGCCTTTTCAATCTCGCCGGCCAGGCGCTGCAGGCGTTCGTCGGCGCCGCGCAGCTGCTCCACTTCGGCATGCATGCGTTCGCGCTGCGCACCCAGCTCATCCATCGGCACGCGGTGCTTGCGTGCCAGATCGTGCAGGCGGCCCAGACGCCGCTCGTTCTCCTCGAACTGGTCCGGATCGGCATCCAGGTCGTCATGTACCCGGTCGAGCAGGGCCAGGGCTTCGTGCAGCTGGATGGAGGCGCTGTCGATCAAGGCATCGACGTCGCCCAGGCGCGGGTCATGTTCGGCCACCCGCGCCAGTTCATGCCGCACCTGCTGCAGCAGATCGAGCGCCGAGTGGCCTTCGTCACCGTTGAGCTGGTCCGTAGCTGTCTGGCAGGCGCTCAACAGGGCGCTGGCATGGGCCTGGCGGCGATGGCTGGCGCCAAGCGCGGTGATCGACTCCGGTTCCAGATCCTCACGGTCCATTTCGCGCAGCTGGTGTTCGAGGAAGCCGATGCGGTCACTCACATCGCCCTGTTGCGACAGTGCCAAGGATTCATCGACCAGCGCCTGCCAGGTGGCGGCAGCGCGGCGTACCTGGCGGCGTTCGCTTTCGTTGCGGGCATAGGCGTCCAGCAGGGCCAACTGCGACGGGCGCGTCAGCAGGGCCTGCTGCTCGTGCTGGCCATGGATCTCCACCAGCAGGCCGGCCAGGTCGGCCAGCTGTGCCAGCGTGACCGGACGGCCGTTGATCCACGAACGTGAGCCGCCGTCGGCGCGGATCACGCGGCGCAGCTGGCATTGGTCTTCATCGTCCAGCTCGTTGCTGGCCAGCCACTGGCGGGCGGCCTGCAGCTGGTCCAGCGCGAACTCGGCCGACAGTTCGGCCCTGGCGGCGCCATGGCGCACCACGCCGCTGTCGGCGCGCAGGCCGGACAGGAAGCCCAGGGCGTCGACCATCAGCGACTTGCCCGCGCCGGTCTCGCCTGAAACCACGGTCATGCCCGGCCCGAACTCCAGTTCGGTGGCGCGGACGACGGCGAAATCCTTGATTGAAAGATGTCTGAGCATGGGTAAGGGGGTGTCTGCAGCCGCGCAACGCTAGCACGCGCGGCGGGGTCGTCCAATGACTTGCCAAGGGGATGCGTCGCCATTATCTAATGTCCCTGTCTCACAGGTTGATTCCATGCACGGTTCTCCCGACCAACTTGCCCCACGCGCGCGGCACCTGCTGCGCACGCTGATCGCGCGCTACATCCAGGACGGCGAACCCGTGGGCTCGCAGACGCTGGCGCGCGTGGCCGGCCTGGAGGTCAGTCCCGCCACCATCCGCAACATCCTCGGTGACCTGGAAGATCTTGGGTTGCTGGCGTCGCCGCATACCTCGGCGGGCCGGATTCCGACCGCGCATGGCTATCGGGTGTTCGTCGACAGCCTGCTGCAGATGCAGCCGCCGGGCGAAGGTGAGCTGGCCCGGCTGCGTCAGGAGCTGGCCGGAGGCGGCAGTACCCAGGCCCTGCTCGGCAGTGCCTCGGAGCTGCTGTCGGCGATGAGTCATTTTGTTGGCGTGGTCAGCGCGCCGCGGCGTGAGCAGTTCGCCTTCCGCCAGATCGATTTCGTGGCACTGGACGGGCGCCGGGTGCTGGCGATCCTGGTGTTTGCCGACAATGAGGTGCAGAACCGGGTGATCGAGACCCGCCAGGACTTCGCACCGGGGCAGCTGGAGCAGGTGGCCAACTACCTCAATGCCCACTTCGCCGGACTGCCCCTGGCCGAGATCCGTACCCGCCTGCTTCTGGAGCTGCGCGACGCGCGGTCCGAGCTGGAACAGGTGCTGGCGCACAGCATCGAGCTGGCCGAGCAGGCCCTGCAGCCGCCGGCCGACGACATGCTGGTGGCCGGCCAGACCCGTCTGATGGGGGTGCAGGACCTGTCCGACCTGGAGCGCCTGCGCGAACTGTTCGAGCTGTTTTCCAGCAAGCGCGAGATCCTGCAGCTGCTGGAGCGGACCATCCAGGCCCCCGGCGTGCGCATCTTCATCGGCGAAGAAACCGGCGTGGTGCCGCTGCAGGGCGTCTCGCTGGTCACCGCGCCATACACCGCCAATGGCCAGGTACTGGGTGTGCTGGGCGTGATCGGGCCGAAACGGATGGCCTACGACCGCATGATCCCGCTGGTGCAGGCCACCGCCGATGTGCTCGGTGCGGCCTTTTCGCCCGGCGGGCGAAGTCCAGGTGCATCGGACGCTTGAAACGCAGCATCCCGCCCACACTAGGGTGGGTGGAGGCGGAGAGTGACCGCCAGGGACCCAGACATGAATCAAGATCAGCCAGACATCGCCGCCCAGCAGGCCGCCGCCGACGCAGCTGCCGCCGAGGGCGTCAACGAACAGATCGAACAGCTCCGTGCCGAAGTGGAGCAGGTCAAGGTCGAAGCGCTGCGTGAGCGCGCCGACCTCGACAACCAGCGCAAGCGCGTGGCCCGCGATATCGAGCAGGCCCGCAAGTTCGCCAACGAAAAGCTGCTGGGCGAGCTGCTGCCGGTATTCGACAGCCTCGATGCCGGCCTCAAGGCCGCCGGCGACGATGCCCATCCGCTGCGTGAAGGTCTGGAAATGACCTACAAGCAGCTGCTGAAGGTTGCCGCCGACAACGGCCTGGTCCTGCTGGACCCGACCGGCCAGCCGTTCAACCCGGAACACCACCAGGCGATCAGCCAGGTCGCCGCCCCCGGCGCCGCCCCGGGCAGCGTGGTGACCGTGTTCCAGAAGGGTTACCTGCTCAACGAGCGCCTGCTGCGGCCGGCGCTGGTGGTGGTTGCCGCCGATTGACCCCGCGCGCCGGGCCAGGCCCGGCGAGGGTGTCCTCGCCCCGGACGGGGCATCGGCACGACCGACGCTGAACGTGTTGGGCGAGCGGAAACACAGCGTTCGGGGGATGGCTTGAATGTTCCACGAGCCTCCCCCACATCCCATTCATCCACCGGCCGAACGGCCGGACTGACAAAAACAACATCCTTCAAGGAGTCCCCCATGGGCAAGATCATTGGTATCGACCTCGGCACCACCAACTCGTGCGTGGCGATCATGGACGGCGGCAAGGCCCGCGTCATCGAAAATTCGGAAGGCGATCGCACCACCCCGTCGATCGTCGCCTACACCAAGGACGGCGAAGTCCTGGTCGGTGCCTCGGCCAAGCGCCAGGCCGTGACCAACCCGAAGAACACCTTCTACGCGGTGAAGCGCCTGATCGGCCGCAAGTTCACCGACGCCGAAGTGCAGAAGGACATCGCGCACGTCCCGTACGGCATCCTGGCCCATGACAATGGCGATGCCTGGGTGTCCACCAGCGATGCCAAGAAGATGGCGCCGCAGGAAATCTCGGCCAAGGTGCTGGAGAAGATGAAGAAGACCGCCGAGGACTTCCTCGGTGAGAAGGTCACCGAAGCGGTCATCACCGTGCCGGCCTACTTCAACGACAGCCAGCGCCAGGCGACCAAGGACGCCGGCCGCATCGCCGGCCTGGACGTCAAGCGCATCATCAACGAGCCGACTGCGGCCGCGCTGGCCTATGGCCTGGACAAGGGCGACAACAAGGATCGCAAGATCGTTGTGTACGACCTGGGCGGCGGCACCTTCGACGTTTCGGTGATCGAGATCGCCAACGTCGACGGCGAGAAGCAGTTCGAGGTGCTGGCCACCAACGGCGACACCTTCCTGGGTGGTGAAGACTTCGACAACCGCGTCATCGAGTACCTGGTTGAAGAGTTCAACAAGGACCAGGGCATCGACCTGCGCAAGGATCCGCTGGCCCTGCAGCGCCTGAAGGATGCTGCCGAGCGCGCCAAGATCGAGCTGTCCAGCGCCCAACAGACCGAAGTGAACCTGCCGTACGTCACCGCTGACGCGTCGGGTCCGAAGCACCTGAACATCAAGCTGACCCGCGCCAAGCTGGAATCGCTGGTGGAAGAGCTGATCAAGAAGTCGATCGAGCCGTGCCGCGTTGCGTTGAATGACGCCGGCCTGCGTTCGAGCGATATCAGCGAAGTGATCCTGGTCGGTGGCCAGACCCGCATGCCGAAGGTGCAGCAGGCGGTCACCGAGTTCTTCGGCAAGGAACCGCGCAAGGACGTCAACCCGGACGAAGCCGTGGCACTGGGTGCTGCGATCCAGGGCGGCGTGCTCGGCGGCGACGTCAAGGACGTGCTGCTGCTGGACGTGACCCCGCTGTCGCTGGGCATCGAAACCATGGGCGGTGTGTTCACCAAGATCATCGAAAAGAACACCACCATCCCGACCAAGGCCTCGCAGGTGTTCTCCACCGCCGAGGACAACCAGTCGGCCGTGACCGTGCACGTGCTGCAGGGTGAGCGCGAGCAGGCCCGCTTCAACAAGTCGCTGGCCAAGTTCGACCTGTCCGGCATCGAGCCGGCCCCGCGCGGCCTGCCGCAGGTGGAAGTGTCCTTCGACATCGACGCCAACGGCATCCTGCACGTGTCGGCCAAGGACAAGAAGACCAACAAGGAACAGAAGGTCGAGATCAAGGCCGGTTCGGGTCTGTCCGAGGAAGAGATCGCACGCATGGTCGCCGACGCGGAAGCCAACCGCGAAGAAGACAAGAAGTTCCAGGAGCTGGTGCAGGCCCGCAACCAGGCCGACGCCCTGATCCACGGCACCCGCAGCGCGATCACCGAGCACGGCAGCAAGGTCGGCGGCGAAGTGATCGGCAAGGTCGAAGCGGCCCTGGCCGATCTGGAAACCGCGATGAAGGGTGACGACAAGGCACAGATCGAAGCCAAGTCGAAGGCGCTGGAAGAAGCTGGCCAGTCGCTGTTCGCTGCGGCTTCGGCCGACCAGGGCGGTGCAGCCCCGGGTGCCGACGCCGGCAATGCGGGCAAGGCACAGGATGACGTGGTGGACGCGGAGTTCACCGAAGTCAAGGACGACAAGAAGTCCTGATCCGGACCGACGCGGGACGCTGCTTGCCAGCGTCCCGTTGTCGTATCAGGGTCCTGACCGCCCTCTGGCGCGTCGGGGCGCCCGACGCAAGAGCGGACCTGGTTCCGCTCTTCCGCTTTGACGAATCCCGACTTTCCGGAATGCGATCCACGATATGAGCAAGCGCGATTACTACGAAGTGCTGGGCGTTGCCCGCACCGCCACCGACGAAGAACTGAAGAAGTCCTATCGTCGTTGCGCGATGAAGTTCCACCCGGACCGCAACCCGGGTGATGCGGCGGCCGAAGCCTCCTTCAAGGAGTGCAAGGAAGCCTACGAAGTACTGTCCGACGGCAACAAGCGTCGCATGTACGACAGCCATGGCCACGCCGCGTTCGAACACGGCATGGGCGGTGGCGGTGGTGGTCCGGGCGGCCCGGACATGAACGACATTTTCGGTGACATCTTCGGCAACATCTTTGGTGGTGCCGGCGGCGGCGGTCCGCGCCAGGCGCGCCGCGGCGCCGACATCGGTTACGTGATGGAGCTGGACCTGGAAGAAGCGGTGCGTGGCGTCGAACGCCGCATCGAGATTCCGACCCTGGCCGAATGCGGCGACTGCGATGGCAGCGGCTCGGAAGATGGCAAGGTCGAGACCTGCAATGTCTGTCATGGGCGCGGCCAGGTGCGCATCCAGCGCGGCATCTTCGCCATGCAGCAGGCCTGCCACAACTGTGGTGGCCGTGGCCAGATCATCGCCAAGCCCTGCAAGACCTGCCACGGCAACGGCCGTGTCGAAGAAGACAAGGTGCTGTCGGTGAAGGTGCCGGCGGGCGTGGATACCGGCGACCGCATCCGCCTGGCGGGTGAGGGCGAGGCTGGGCCTGCGGGGACGCCGCCGGGCGATCTGTACGTGGAAGTGCGCGTGCGTGAGCACCACATCTTCCAGCGCGACGGCGACGACCTGCACTGCGAAGTGCCGATCCGCATTTCGCAGGCCGCGCTGGGTGACACCGTGCGCGTAGCCACCCTCGGTGGCGAAGCGGAAATCCGCATCCCGGCCGAGACCCAGACCGGCAAGCTGTTCCGCCTGCGCGGCAAGGGTGTTCGTTCGGTGCGCAGCCGCAGCGAAGGCGACCTGTACTGCCGCGTGGTGGTGGAGACCCCGGTCAATCTCACCAGCGACCAGCGCAAGCTGCTGGAGCAGTTCGAGGCCACCTTCAACGGCGAGGATGCGCGCAAGCATTCGCCGAAGTCGGCCACCTTCATCGATGGGGTGAAGGGCTTCTGGGATCGGATGACGTCCTGATCTGTCAACGGACATGTTGAACGACAGCGCCGGGCTCTGCCCGGCGTTTTCGTTTGCGGTTGCTTTACAGGATTTCCCAATCAGCTTTTCCGTACAGCCGGCGCCCCTCGAACAGGAGCGTTCCGCGATCACCCACGACATCCAGCTCGAACCAGGGGTGCCCATCCCGTTCTTTGGGCCGGACGTAGAAGCGTTTCTGGGCGCGGTTCATTTCGACGTAGTACGGGTTCCGCAGGGCGGCATCCTTGGGCTGTCCCTTCCAACGAACATGGATGTAGCCATCGTCGCTTCGACCTTGGATCTCGAGAAAGAAATGAAAACCGTCCTTCTGTTCATCCGAGTAGAAACGGAACTGCGTGCCGCTCGCATATGCGGATGGTTGCATTGCCGTCAGGGCCAGCAACACAGCAACCGCAAGCCATCGGGTGATACTCCATGCTTTCGTCACAAGCCCTTCCTCTTCCGTGGGGCGCTATCGGAACATGGATGCGGTTGCGAGAATGAGACGGATTTTCCACTTGCGTCCTGACAAGCAGAATCCCTACCTGTAGGTAGCGCAGTAGATCCACGCCATGCGTGGATGCCGTTCAACGGCTCAACGGAAAAACGCCGCCGGCGTCTGACCCAGCTGGCGCTTGAACATGCTGGTGAACGCACTCGGGCTTTCATAGCCCATCGCCAGCGCCACATCGATCACCTTCTCGCCGCGGGCCAGCCGTTCCATCGCGGCCAACAGGCGTGCCTGCTGCCGCCATTGGCCGAAGGTCATGCCCAGTTCGCTGGCGAAGTGGCGCTGGATGGTTTTCACGTCGATCGCCAGCGCCTGCGCCCAGTCCTGCAGAGTAGCCTCGTCGCCGGGATGCTTCTGGATGTGCTGGCAGATCCTGTGCAGGCGCGGGTCGACGGGCTCGGGCAGGTGCAACGGCAGTACGTCCATGCGGTGCAGCTCGTCGAGCATCAGTCGCACTACGCGGCCATCGCGGCTGTCCTCTTCATGCGGTCCGTCGATCAGGCTGGCCGCCTGCAGCAGTTCGCGCAGCAGCGGCGCCACCTGCACGGCGAACGCCTCTGCCGGCAGGTGCGGGGCGAATGCCGGTTCGATGTACAGGCTGCGCATGTGCACGTCGGCGATGCAGTCCACCGCATGTGCCATGCCCGCCGGCATCCAGATGGCGCGAGTGGAGGGCACCACCCAGCGACCGACCTCCGATCGCACCACCATCAGCCCGGACATGGAATAGACCAGCTGGTGTCGGCGGTGCTTGTGCGCCGAGACATGGGTGCCGGCGCGGTAGTCGCGTGCGCGGCAGGTCACCGGACGATGTACCGGCACGTCGTTCCACGGCGCGGTTTCGCGGATGGGGCAGGGGGTGTCCTTTTTGCGATAGGCCATGACCAGAACGCGGCAGAAGGGAGCGGGTGGCCACCGTAGCATGCACGGCTCGCCCCCATCCTGACCGTGCGCAATGTCGACTCTGGCTTCTCCCGCCGTATCCGCCCGCCCCGTATCGCCAGGAGTGCTGGCGGCGATCTCCAGCTCGCACATGGTCAACGACATGATGCAGTCGCTGATCCTGGCCATCTATCCGGTGATCAAGGGCGGCTTCAACCTCAGCTTTACCCAGATCGGCCTGATCACGCTGACCTACCAGCTCACTGCCTCGATCTTCCAGCCGCTGGTCGGGCTCGCCACCGACCGCCGGCCCGCCCCGTATTCCTTGCCGATCGGCATGGCCTCGACTTTGTGCGGCATGCTGCTGCTCGGCTTCGCGCCCAATTACGCGATGGTGCTGCTGGCCGCCGCGCTGGTCGGCATCGGTTCGGCCATCTTCCATCCGGAAGCCTCGCGCATCGCGCGCCTGGCCTCCGGCGGCCGTCATGGCCTGGCGCAGTCGGTCTTCCAGGTAGGGGGCAATTTCGGTACGGCACTGGGGCCGCTGATCGCCGCAGCGGTGATCGTGCCCTACGGCCAGCATTCCGCATCGTGGTTCGCCGGTGCAGCGTTGATCGGCATTGCCCTGCTGACCTATGTCGGCCGCTGGTACTCGCTGCATCTGGGCGCTCCCCGCCCAGCAACACATGGCGTGATCGCCGCGCGCCATCCACCGCGCACGATTGCCCGGGTGCTGGCGATCCTGCTGGTGCTGATCTTCAGCAAGTACTTCTACATGGCCAGCATCGGCAGCTATTTCACCTTCTACCTGATGCATCATTTCGGCATTCCGGTGGCGCAGGCGCAGCTGCATCTGTTCGCCTTCCTGGTGGCGTCCGCAGCGGGCGGCTTCTTTGGTGGGCCGCTGGGTGATCGTATTGGCCGCAAGCCGATCATCTGGGCCTCGATCCTGGGCGTGGCACCGTTCGCGCTGATGCTGCCGCATGCCGATCTGCTGTGGACCACGATACTGGCGGTGCTGATCGGCTTCGTGCTGTCTTCCGCATTCTCGGCCATCGTGGTCTACGCGCAGGAAATGATGCCGCACCGGATCGGCATGGTGTCCGGTCTGTTCTTCGGCTTCGCCTTCGGCATGGGCGGCCTCGGCGCGGCGGTGCTGGGTCTGTTGGCCGACAAGACCAGCATCGAATTCGTTTACCAGCTGACCGCGTTCCTGCCGCTGCTGGGCATTGTGGCGGCATGGCTGCCGCCGTCCAGGCCTGCTGCACACTGAGGGTGTTCTTCTGCAGGGCTGCGCCCTGCACCCGCCGAGGCAACGGCAACGGCAACGGCAACGGCAACGGCAACGGCCGAAGCAAAAGCTGGTTTCCTATGAGTTGGCGGGGTGGGTCCGGTTGCGGGGGACGCCGTGAATACGTCCCTGTAGGCTCGGTCGCGCCATCCATGGCGCTCACGCCCCCGCAACCGGACCCACCCCGCCCTCGACAATTGCCCGCTGCTGTTGGTGGGTGTCGACCTTGGTCGACACGTAGATCCACGCTATGCGTGGATGCTCTTCGATTCAGATTTGAGATATTCGATTTCGACAGAGATTCATCCACGCATGGCGTGGATCTACTGCTCGCGGGGAACTGTCGAAGGCGGGGCACTGTGGGTTTGCGGGGTGTGAGCCGCATGGATGCGGCGACCAAGCCTCCATGGACGGATTCACGGCGTCCCCGCAAACCCACAGTGCCCCGCCATCCCCCGGAGTGCCGCTGTTGCTGTTGCTGTTTAGGTTGCCGGCCAGCGGCCGGCACTACCGCTTCGGCGGGTGCAGGGCGCAGCCCTGCCGAAAACCCCCTTGGGCGTAGAATGCGGGCATGAGCGAATCCCTCGACAACCACCTGGTCCACGGCCGCCGCCAGCGGCCCGACGGCCCTTCGCCGATCGATGTCATTTCGGTCCAATCACAACTGGTCTACGGCCATGCCGGCAACAGCGCCGCGCTGCCCCCGATGCGCGCGCTTGGCGTGCGCGTGGCCTCGATCCCGACCACGCTGCTGAGCAATGCGCCGTTCTACGAGACCACCCGTGGCCGTGTGCTGCCCAGCGACTGGTTTGCCGACCTGCTGCTCGGTACGCGCGAACGTGGTCTCCCGCAGCGGGCGAAGATGCTGGTGTCCGGCTACTTCGGCAGCGCCGCCAATGGTGCCGCGTTTGCTGATTGGCTGGACGAGATCCTGCCCGCATGCCCGCAGCTGCGCTACTGCCTGGACCCGGTGATCGGCGATACCCACACCGGTCCCTACGTGGAGCCAGGCCTGGAAGCGATCTTCGCTGAACGCCTGCTGCCGCATGCCTGGCTGGTCACCCCCAATGCCTTCGAACTCGGTCGCCTGACCGGCATGCCCGCGCTGGCCGAAGCCGATGCCATTGCTGCCTCGCGCGCGCTGCTGGCGCGCGGCCCGCAGTGGGTGCTGGCCCACAGCGTCGGCGGCAATCCGGGCGAGCTGGTGACGCTGGCTGTGGGTCGCGAGGAAACCTGGCGCTGGACCTCGCCGCTGCTGCCGGTCGACGTGGCCGGTACCGGCGATGTGCTGATGTCGCTGATGGTGTCCTTCCTGCTGCGCGGTGAGCCGATGCAGATGGCCATCTCGCGCGCCATTGCCGGCACCCATGCGGCGTTGGAGGCGACTCTGGCCCATGGTTTCGAGGAGTTCGACGTGATCGCGGCCGCACCGGCGGCGTTGGCCGACGGGATGCGCTTCCGCGCTGAACGGCTGGCATGAGCGGGCTGCACGAACGCACGCCGCGCACGGTCGGCATCGTCGGCAGTGCCGGCGCCTATGGGCGCTGGCTGACCCGGTTCTTCGAACAGCATATGCAGGTTCAGGTGATCGGCCACGATCCGGCCGATCCGGATTCGCATGCGCCGGAGCAGCTGCTCGAACAGGCCGATGTGCTGGTGTTCTCCGCACCGATCCGGCACACGCCCGCGTTGATTGCCGAATACGCGCGCCTGTCGGCTGGCCGCGAACAGGAACGCTTGTGGCTGGATGTGACCTCGGTGAAGGAAGCGCCAGTGCAGGCGATGCTGGCCTCGCGCGCCGAGGTGGTGGGCCTGCATCCGATGACGGCGCCGCCCAAGGCGCCGACTCTGAAAGGCCGGGTGATGGTTGTCTGCGAGGCGCGTCTGCAGCACTGGCGGCCCTGGGTGGACGCGCTGTGCCTGGCACTGCAGGCAGAGTGTGTGCGGGCCACGCCGCAGCACCATGACCAGATGATGGCGCTGGTGCAGGCGATGGTGCATGCGACCCATCTGGCCCAGGCGGGTGTGCTGCGCGAGTACCAGCCGCAGTTGGGCACGCTGGCAGCAATGTTGCCGTATCGATCAGCTTCGTTCGAACTGGATACGGCGATCATCTCGCGCATCCTGTCGTTGAATCCGGCGATCTACGAAGACATCCAGTTCGGCAATCCCTATGTGGCGCCGATGCTGCAACGCCTGATCGGCCAGCTGCAGACGCTGCAGGCGCAGGTCGGGCAGGGCGACGATGCCGCGCGCGGCGCATTCCGCGAACACCTGCTTGGGGCCAACCGGAGTGCCTTCGGTGATCAGGCGCTGGCTGCGGGAAATTACACCTTCGAGCGCGTCGGCTATCTGCTGGCCGACCTGACCGAGCGCAACGCACTGTCGGTGCATCTGCCTGAAGACCGCGCGGGGTCGTTGCGCGAACTGCTCAACGTGTTCGAGCAGCATGGCATCAGCCTGGCCTCGATCCATTCCTCGCGCACGCCCGCCGGCGAGGTGCATTTCCGCATCGGTTTCGTGGCAGGCAGCGAACCAAGGGCTATTGCGGCGGCCGCCGCCGAGGTGGATGCCAGCGGGATCGGCCGGGTGCTTGCATAGAACATTCATCCACAGGGCGTGTGGATGGCTTCTGCGCAAACATGTGGATAACCGGCTGCAGGCATTGGCGGGCAAGGCTGTCAAGATGGTTGGTCAAAAAATGACCAACATTTTTTTGACGGAGCCAACGGCTGAGGCGAGCTGGGCTCGGCGCTACAGCGGACCGCTAGATCGACAGCCTGACCTCACCACCGCTGGTGGTGAATTCGCGGCCGTTGCGCACCAGCTGGCGGCCGTCGTCGAGTTCATAACGCGGCGTCGTCTCGGAGCCATGCCCGCTGCCGCTGGCTTCGGGCTTGAACTCGATGATGATGTGGCTTTCACCATTGCTGTCGACAGCAGGGAACTGACGGAACGACATGTTCGACCTCCTTCAGTGGTTCATCGCTACGACGTCAGAGTGAGCCGGCCGGTGTTAGCCGGCCGTCATCAATCGATGAACTGCAGGCGTGCAAGCTCGGCATACAGGCCGCCTTCAGCCAGCAGCTCCGCATGCGTGCCCTCGGCCACGATGCGACCGTGGTCCATCACCACGATGCGGTCGGCCTTCAGCACGGTCGCCAGCCGGTGGGCGATGACCACCGTGGTGCGCCCGGCCATCAATCGTTCCAGTGCCTGCTGCACGCCGTATTCGCTCTGCGCGTCCAGCGCACTGGTGGCCTCGTCGAGCAGCAGGATCGGTGCGTCCTTCAGCAAGGCACGGGCGATTGCCACGCGCTGCTGCTGGCCACCGGACAGGCGGGCACCGCGCTCGCCCAGTTCGCTGTCGTAGCCCTCCGGCAGCGCACGCAGGAAGGCATCGGCCTCAGCGGCGCGGGCTGCATCTTCCACCTCGGCGTCGCTGGCCTCCAGCCGGCCATAGCGGATGTTGTCGCGTGCACTGGCGGCGAACAATGTCGGCTGCTGTGGCACCAGCGCGAGCTGTGCGCGAAGCTCAGCCGGATCGACGTCGCGCACATCGATGCCGTCCACGCAGATGCGGCCGGCTGCCGGATC